>OY762707.1:930000-2185685 GCA_963666295.1 Burkholderiaceae bacterium
GTCCACTCTATTTAACGCCCTCACCAAAGCGGGCATCCCTGCAGAGAATTATCCTTTTTGCACAATCGAACCAAATGTTGGCATCGTTGAAGTGCCCGATCCTCGCCTGGAAAATCTTGCGACGATTGTTAAGCCGCAGCGCGTTCTCCCCGCTGTAGTTGAATTTGTTGATATTGCAGGGCTTGTTGCTGGTGCTTCGAAAGGCGAAGGCTTGGGTAACCAGTTCCTGGCCCATATTCGCGAAACAGACGCAATCGTGAACGTTGTCCGTTGTTTTGAGAATGACAACGTCGTGCACGTTGCCGGCAAAATTGACCCTGTCAGCGATATACAAGTCATTGAAACCGAACTGGCGCTAGCCGACCTGGGAACCGTCGAGCGCGTCATTCAGCGCGAGTCGCGGAAAGCGCAAACTGGTGATAAAACATCCGCAAAACTGGTCGCGCTGCTCGAACAGGTGCAACAACACCTTGATGAGGGCAAGCCTGTGCGAACCATGAATCTGGATGAGGAGCAGTCGATTCTCCTACACTCATTGCATCTCATCACGGCAAAGCCAGCTATGTATGTGGCAAACGTTTCTGAAGATGGATTCACAGACAACCCGCTCCTCGACAAATTGACTGAATATGCGCAAGCCCAAAATGCGCCAATTGTTGCGATCTGTGCCGCAATCGAATCTGAGATTGCCGACTTGGATGAAGAAGATCGGGATGCTTTCTTGTCCGACATGGGCATGGCCGAACCCGGACTGAACCGCCTTATTCGCGCGGGATATAGCCTGCTTGGCCTGCAAACCTATTTTACTGCGGGCGTAAAGGAAGTGCGCGCCTGGACCATACGCGCCGGCGACACAGCGCCCAAAGCTGCAGGCGTCATCCACACAGACTTTGAGCGCGGCTTCATTCGTGCGCAGACTATTTCTTATGAGGATTTCATGCAACACAAAGGCGAACAAGGGGCCAAGGAAGCAGGAAAAATGCGCGCAGAAGGTAAGGAATATGTTGTCAAAGATGGGGATGTGCTGAACTTTCTGTTCAACGTCTAAGTTACACGGTCATGATCTTGTCGCGAAAATCACCGCCATTGCAGTCGACGCCAGACGCCAGCTCGCTCCAGTCAGAGAACGAGCAGCTACGCGCCTCACTGCAATCGCTACTTGATCAAGCGCATGATAACCAGTTGATTCTCCAACGGCATCACCACCTCAATTTGAAGCTGATTGGCGCCGACAGCCTGACCGAATTACTGCAACTGATTTTCCAGGATCTGAAAGAATCGTCATCTCTAGATGTGGTCACACTACTCCTGACGGAAGATGCGTTTGACATCCGTCGCATCATGACTGATTTGAAAATACAGGCGCGCGCCTTTCCCTGGCTTTTGTTATCCAATCTGAGCGAGAGCGATTTTTCACATGCCAAGTGGCGCGCACCCCGGCTAGAGCGCTTTAATGCAGAAGAACACCAAATACTGTTTCCAGACCACCAGCCCACCCCGGCAAGCGTCGCCATTTTGCCGCTCCTCCGTCACAAACGACTGGTTGGTTACCTAGGCTTTGGCAGCGCGGACCCTGAACGCTTTATTCAGGGCGTTGCAACCGACTTCATAGAAGAACAAGCGACGATCATTGCCATCTGTCTGGAAAATGTCATCAACAACGAGCGTCTCAAATACCTCAGCCTGACCGACCCGCTAACGCGTGTCAGCAATCGCCGCCACTTTGAACTGCGTCTGCGCGAAGAAGTCGTGCGCTCTCAGCGACAGTCCTACCCGCTGGCCTGCCTGTATATCGATATTGATCATTTCAAGCGCATTAACGACCTGCTGGGCCACCAGGAAGGCGATGCGGTTCTTTGTGGCGTTGCCACACGAATCAAGTCCGAACTACGCCTCTCTGATTCTATCGCGCGCTTTGGCGGCGAAGAGTTTGTTGTGCTGCTAATTAATACGCACACCGCAGGCGCGAAGCATGTCGCAGAGCGCATCCGCGCACGCATCATGGGGCAGCCCTTTCAAGTTCGCAACGAGCGCAGTTGCAAGGTCACCGTATCCATCGGTGCAGCCGAAATGAAAGCCGGCCCGGAAAATCAAACGACTGAGTCGATAGCCCAAGATTTGCTCGCGCGTGCTGACGAGGCGCTTTATCGCGCCAAAAATTCCGGGCGCAACAGGGTCTTATGCGCCAATTAAACCGTACGGCACGCTCACTCCCTATTAATAATGCGTGATGCGTCCTGCATTCAGGTTAGAATGCGCCGATAGACAGTATTTCAAAGTTGAACATGAGCATCTCCCCCATATCTGAAATTATTTCCGAACTCAGTGCCGGACGCATGGTTATTCTCGTTGATGAAGAAGACCGCGAAAACGAAGGCGACTTGGTGCTGGCCGCAGACTTTGTCACTCCGGAAGCCATTAATTTCATGGTCACGTACGCGCGCGGCCTCGTCTGCCTGACCCTGACAGAAGCGCGCTGCAAACAGCTTGGCCTGAAACAAATGTCCAGCGACAACAACAGCCAGTTCAGCACTGCCTTTACCTCCTCGATTGAAGCCGCGGAAGGTGTCACGACGGGGATATCCGCACATGATCGCGCAAAAACTATCCAGGCAGCGGTTGCCAAAGACGCCGTGCCTGAAGACATTGTGCAACCTGGTCATATTTTCCCGATCATGGCCCGCGAAGGCGGCGTACTGATTCGCGCCGGTCACACAGAAGCAGGCTGTGACCTGCCTCAGATGGCTGGCCTGACACCCTCATCCGTGATTTGCGAAATCATGAATGATGATGGTTCAATGGCTCGCCTGCCAGACCTGATTGCGTTTGCCAAAAAACACGCGTTGAAGATTGGCACCATCGCTGACCTGATTCACTACCGCAGTCGCAATGAAAGCATTATTGAACGCGTCTCGGAGCGAACCATTCAGACGTTTCAAGGCTCATTCAATGCCATTGCCTTTCGCGACAAGCCAAGCGGTGGCGCCCACCTGGCGCTGGTACACGGCGATATTGACCCTGAAAACGTGACGCTAGTACGCGTGCATCAGCCGGTCTCCATCCTCGACCTGCTGGAAACACAAGAATCACTGCACTCTTGGAGCGTTCCGACCGCCATGGCGGAAATCAAGGCGTCCGATAGCGGCGTTGTGCTGTTTCTCAATTGCGAAGAAACACCCGACGAAATCTTTAGAACTTTTTCTGCTCTGGATACACAGAACCCGGAAGCAAAATCAAAACTTGCGAGCCGCGATTTGCGCACCTACGGCATTGGCGCGCAAATACTTAAAAGCGTTGGTGTGCGTAAAATGAAACTGTTAGCTAACCCAAGAAAAATGCCGTCCATGACAGGATTTGACCTGGATGTGGTAGGGTTTCACGAACAACCCAGTCAGTAAAATTTATTGTCAACTCACACGGAGGTAAACATGACCGTCGGAACATACCCCATTGATTTGGACGGAGAAGGCCTGCGTATCGGCATCGTTCAATCTCGCTTCAACGAAGATATTTGTCTTGGTTTGTTGTCTGCGTGTTTGTCTGAGTTAAAACGCCTGGGCGTTGACGACGGTGACGTACTGCACGTCACGGTTCCCGGCGCGCTTGAAATCCCACTTGCGCTTTTGAAAATGGCCGAAAGTCAGCAGTTCGATGCGTTGATCGCCATTGGTGCCGTTGTTCGCGGCGAGACCTACCACTTCGACCTGGTTGCCAATGAATCCGCTGCGGGCATATCTCGCGTTGGGCAGAACTTCAGCATTCCTGTTGCTAACGGCGTACTCACAACGGAAAACGAAGAGCAAGCGGAAGTGCGCATGGTTGAAAAAGGAACAGAAGCCGCGCGCATGGCCGTTGAAATGGCCAACCTGATCATGTCGCTGGAAGAAGAGCTCGCGTTTGATGGCGAAGAGACCGAAGATGGTGAACTCTAAATAATTGGATCAGGCAACACCATGGCAACAAAACTCCCCCACGCGAACCCCAGCAAAAACCGTTCGCCCCGGCACCGCGCGCGCGAATTTGCGTTGCAGGGCGTTTACCAATGGCTCCTAAGCCGGGAAAGCACCACAAAAATTAGCGAACATCTTCGTGAAGCGCACGGTTTTGACAAGGCGGATGCCGCACATTTTGACGCGCTCTTAAGCAACACCATTCGCAACGCAAATGATTTACGCACCAACTTTTCGCCACTCGTTGACCGCCCCGTCGAAGAACTGTCACCTATCGAACATGCCGTTCTACTGCTCGGCACATATGAATTGGCGCACATGCCAGAGGTGCCCTACCGGGTAGTCATCAACGAAGCTGTTGAGCTGACAAAATCCTTCGGTGGAATTGATGGGCACAAATATGTCAACGGTGTGCTCGACAAACTGGCCTTAAAACTGCGCCAGGAAGAAGTCTCCGCGGAACGTAAGCAGTAACTACGCTGGCGCGCCCTCAGGTCTTTTGATCATCCGACAGCGCAACCAGTTTATCCTGCTGCTGAACAGGTAGAACATGCTCTTGCGCTACTGTTGGTGCTTCCGATTTTTCAACGGCATCAACCGCGTCGACCTCAGCTTCCATTTTTTGCGGCGCTGGCTTAGCGGCGACCGCAATCGCACGCACCCGCTTGCCACTCGCTACCGCCTGCAATTTTGCATACTCTGCCAGCACCTTGGCGCCATAACCATCATCTGTATCAAGGTTTGCCGCGCCAACATAACGCTTCAAACCTAGCGCCACCGATCCATCACGCTGGACGTAGTTTTTCAGAATTTGGGAGCCGACCTTGATATTCGCCACTGGATTCAAGGCTGCTACGTCGCCACCATGATCCTCGAACTTATCACGATGCACATTGGTCATAACCTGCATCAAACCCTGCGCACCTACTGGACTTTGTGCAACCGGATTGAATCTCGACTCGATAGAAATAACAGCCAAAATTAAAAGTGGATCCAGCTTCAGTTCATGCGCCGTTTCATAGGCGGTCGAAACTATCATGTCAATTGCCTTGGGTGCCACATGAAAGCGGCGCGACAGCCACGTTATCACCCACGTTTTTTGCTGTGCGCGACTATGCTCTGATAGCTCATAAGCAACCGGATGTTTATCAACATCACCCAATGGCCCCACAACCAGACTCGAAAGCCTGTCAACTTCGGTCGGCATCCGTTTATATTCCACGCGATCACCAAACGGAGACAAAGCGGCATAGCCGCTTGCCGCTTCTGGCTTAAAAAACATGACAGTCAGCACGCAAATGGCGAGTGCGCCCAAAATCGTGACAGCGTTATGCATCATCACGAGTGGATCACTGCTTTTGAGCCGTCTAATGACAGAATTAAAAACTGTCTGAAACATCTGCAAATTTACCTTATTCCAATATTCTCATGTACCCAAGCCGCCGGCCATTCCCTGCACCCTCAGTCAACTCGTGCAAATCACATGACGACGCTAACGCTACAAAAAAGCATCTTTCGCTGTAACGTCACACACCTCTCAGGCTTTAGGCGCGTTACACTTCCATTTGAAAACATCAAGTTCTTGGTAGAAATACTGAGTTTAATATTTGTACCGGCTATTGATTTTCAACAAAATCATACCGTTAAATGCAAAATCGTGTCTGACGCCCCTGCTAAATAAAAAATGAAATACCGCGATCTCAGGGATTTTGTTGCCCAATTAAAACAGATTGGAGAATTGAAAACCGTCTCCCTGGCTGTCTCTCCCAAACTTGAAATAACGGAAATTTGTGACCGTGCCCTCCGGAGCGGCGGTCCAGCACTTTTGTTTGAGCAGGTCTCCGGGCATACCATGCCGGTACTCGCCAACCTGTTTGGCACCAAAAAACGAGTTGCTTTAGGAATGGGCGCGAATGATACAACAGAACTGCGCAAGCTAGGGCAACTGCTGGCCAACCTCAAATCGCCGCAAGCACCACAAGGCCTCAAGGCGCTGCCGGAAATCAAAACCCTCGCCAAAGCATTGTGGGACATGCAACCAAAAACCATCAAGGGCGCACACTGCCAGGAAATTGTCTGGGAAGGGAACGATGTCGATTTGGCCAAGCTACCAATTCAGCACTGCTGGCCAGACGACGTCGCGCCGCTCATCACCTGGGGACTAACCATCACGCAAGGGCCGCACAAGGCACGACAAAATCTGGGCATTTATCGACAACAGGTGCTGGCGCACAACAAAGTCATCATGCGCTGGTTACCCCATCGTGGCGGCGCGCTGGATTTCCGTGACCACGCCATCGCAAACAAAGGCCAACCTTTCCCCGTTGCCGTTGCGCTCGGTGCCGACCCGGCAACCATACTCGGCGCGGTGACCCCAGTCCCCGATACACTTTCCGAGTATCAGTTCGCCGGATTACTGCGCGGTGGTCGCACCGAAGTCACACAGACACTAGGCAGTTCATTGCGTGTGCCTGCAACAGCAGAAATCGTGCTGGAGGGCCATATTCGACCGGATGAAGCACATCCAAGCGGCTACGAGCATGCACTGGAAGGGCCGTATGGCGATCACACCGGTTATTACAACGAGCAGGACTGGTTTCCCGTGTTCACGATTGATCGCATCACCCAGCGCAAGAATGCGATCTACCACTCGACCTACACGGGCAAACCGCCGGATGAACCGTCCACGCTTGCCGAAGCGCTCAACGAAGTCTTCATCCCGCTGCTGCAACAGCAGTTTGGCGAAATCACCGATTTCTATCTGCCGCCGGAAGGGTGTAGCTACCGCATGGCCATCGTGCAGATCCGGAAAGCCTACCCAGGACATGCGCAGCGCGTAATGTTCGGCGTCTGGAGTTTCCTGCGCCAGTTCATGTACACCAAATTCATTGTCGTGGTCGACGAGGATATCGACATCCGCAACTGGCAGGAGGTCATCTGGGCGATGACCACACGCGTTGACCCGGCACGCGACACCACCATCGTCGAAAACACGCCAATTGATTATCTGGACTTTGCTTCCCCGACAAGCGGTCTCGGCAGCAAAATGGGGTTGGACGCGACTAACAAGTGGCCCGGCGAAACCAGCCGGGAATGGGGTCGGCGCATTGCGATGAGCGACGTGGTAAAAGCGCGGGTCGATAGTATCTGGCAGGCGCTGGGAATATAAATAATTCCAACCGCGTCCTGCCTTTGCGGTAAAATGTTCAGCGCGGGCCCCTGCGCATTGTGGCTTGGATAACCTGGTCAGGTCGGGAACGAAGCAGCCACGTCCAAAATCCTCAAGTGCCGCAGACAAGGCTCGCCTTGTCATTTCTGCCCCACCGTCAGGACATCATGGCCAAAATCTTCCCGCAGCAAGTCAATCGCACCCGGATCAAGATGGAAATTTACGCCGACTGCGTTCAGTTCGGCGGCTGGCAGGCGTTTACCAAAACCTTTGAGCCGATCCGGTTTCAGGAAGCCATTGCCGCCTTTGGGCGCGGCACGCAGACACAATATGTGCTTGACTGCATCACGCTTGCCGTCGAAGCCCATTTTTTTACGACGCGAGAAAGCCTGAAAGCCTGCGTTTTTGCCAGCGAAAGCGATTTCAATGCCTTCTGCGACGCACTGGCGCAATACGACTGGTGGTTGAACGAGCGCCACGCCTATGCCTTTGCGATGCTGCTGGATTGCGAAGAATTCACAATTCGTAGTTATGCTGACCTGGCGGCCGAATTTCGGGAAGAGTACGAAAAATATCCGATGTAAACCGGGTCTTAGAATGTCATTCTGAAGAAAGTCAGAATCCAGTGACTTTGCCCTACTCTCAACAATAACGCACTTACTATTCACTAACGCGTCGCTGGATTCCGGCCTGCGCCGGAATGACGAATTCACCAATTCCCATTTACACCGGCATCGCACAACAAAGCAGATCGGTCGCACAGCCATTTATTCAGCGCTTCCGAAGCGTTTCCTAAGGTAAAATTGTCCTTATGTCTTACGTCGTCCTCGCCCGCAAATACCGCCCGAAAAGCTTTGACACCCTCGTCGGGCAAGAGCATGTCGTGCGCGCGCTGACGCACGCGCTCCAAACACAACGCCTGCATCACGCCTACCTGCTCACCGGCACGCGCGGCGTCGGCAAAACTACCCTGGCGCGCATTCTCGCAAAATCACTGAATTGCGAAACTGGCATCACCGCAAAGCCGTGTGGCGTCTGCAACGCCTGCACCGCCATCGATGCCGACCGCTTCGTGGACTACATTGAACTGGATGCAGCTTCAAACCGCGGCGTCGACGATATGCAGCAATTGCTGGAGCAGGCCGTATACGCCCCATCGAATGCGCGCTTCAAGGTCTACATGATCGACGAGGTACACATGCTGACCAATCACGCGTTCAACGCGATGCTCAAGACGCTGGAAGAGCCGCCTGAATACGTGAAGTTCATTCTGGCGACGACTGACCCGCAAAAAATCCCGGTCACGGTCTTGTCACGCTGCCTGCAATTCAACCTGAAACAGATGCCACCGCCACAAATCATCAGTCATCTGGAAAATGTACTGCAACAGGAAACAGTCGAATTCGAAACCTCGGCCTTGCGCTTGCTGGCGCAAGGTGCGCGCGGATCAATGCGCGATGCGCTGTCACTCACCGACCAGGCCATTGCCTACGCAGGCGGCAAGGTTACCCAGGAGACGGTGCGGAGCATGCTCGGCACGCTGGATCAGGACTACCTGATCAATCTGCTGAATGCACTGGCGGAAAAAGACGGCGCCCAACTCATGAACATCGCCGATGAAATGACACAACGCAGCCTGTCATACAGCGCCGCGCTTCAAGACCTTGGCACCCTGCTGCACCGCATCGCACTAGCGCAAACCGTACCCAATGCCCTGCCGGACGACTTGCCCGAGCGCGGCGATATCATGCGCCTTGCGCAAACCTTCGACCCGAACGAAGTGCAGCTTTTTTATCAGATTGCCATTCATGGCCGCAACGACCTCAATCTGGCACCGGACGACTATGCCGGCTTTACCATGACGCTATTGCGCATGCTCGCTTTCCAGCCAGAGGAAACTGGCGCCAGTACGCCACCTCCGACAACGAAGCCCGCGCCGGCGCCCAGGCACGAACCTGTGATGGCACCCACACTGGCCCGTAAACAATCGCCTTCACCAGGCAAGGCCGCCCTGCAAGCCGCGCTGGACAAGGCAAAAAGCGGTGCGAACGAAACAGCGGCTGAAAAAAAAAGCCCTGAACCCCCGCCAGTCATAACGCCGACGCCGGCAGAAGAAGTAAAACCCGCCGAACCGATACCGGAAAGTCCCGTCGATGCCAAAGCCGAAAAAATTACCTGGGACGGTGACTGGCCAACACTTGCCGCCGCCCTTCCATTGCGAGGCGCCGCACAACAGCTTGCCCAGCAAACTGAGTTGATCTCATGGGAACAAGGCAACGCGGGTGTCCAGATCAGGCTGCGCTCCCCGATCGATATGCTCTGCACGGCTGCCAATGTGGAACGCCTGACCGCCATGCTGACTGCACATTTTGGTATAAAAACCAATATCACCACTAAAGTAGGGCAAGTCGAACAGACGGCCAACCAGGTAGCGCTCGATAAACAAGCGGAGCGCCAACGCGAAGCGGAGCAAGTTATCCAGAACGACCCTTTCATTCAAGCCTTGATGCGTGAATTTGATGCGACGATCGTTCCGGGCTCCATCAAACCCGCGTAACGGCCACAATTCACCTTACAATCCCGATTTCACCCATTCACTTGACGGAGAAAATCCAGAATGAAAAACCAACTCGCCGGGCTGATGAAGCAAGCCCAAGCCATGCAGGACAAAATGAATCAGGCGCAGGAAGAATTGGCAAAAACCATTGTCGAGGGTCAGTCTGGTGCAGGCATGGTCACTGTGCTGATGACCTGCAAATATTACGTTTCACGCGTTTCCATTGACCCTGCGCTGATGGGCGATGACAAGGAAATGCTGGAAGACCTGGTCACGGCAGCGATCAACGATGCCGTTCGCAAAGCCGAAGCAACCTCGCAGGAAAAAATGGCAAGCCTGACCGCCGGACTGTCCATGCCTCCCGGCTTCCAGATGCCATTCTAATTTTCAGGCAGCCGCATTGTGAAAACACCTTCCAGTCTGGCGCGATTAACGGAAGCGTTGCGCATCCAACCCGGCATCGGACCAAAGTCGGCGCAGCGCATTGCGTATCACTTGCTTCAATATGACCGCACCGGCGCAATGCAACTCGGCGAGGCACTTTGCCAGGCTGCCGAAAAAATCCGGCACTGCACCAGATGCAACACCTTTACAGAGGATGAAATTTGTCCGATGTGTCTGGATGAACGGCGCGACGCCACCCTGTTGTGCGTCACTGAAACGCCCGCCGATCAATTGATGATTGAACAAACACTCACCTTCAAGGGCCTGTATTTCGTACTCATGGGTAGTCTGTCACCGCTCGATGGCATCGGCCCCAAGGAAATCCATCTGGAGAAATTGATCTCACGCGCCACGGACGGCGCTGTCAGCGAAGTCATTTTGGCAACCAATTTCACTAATGAAGGCGAAGCCACCGCGCACTACATCAGCGAAATGCTCAAGGCGCGCGGATTGAAGGTCAGCCGCCTGGCACGTGGCGTTCCCGTGGGTGCCGAACTGGAATATGTGGATGCCGGCACGATTGCAAGAGCGATGCATGATCGCCGTTCAACTTGATTAAGCATGCCGTTTGAGCATCCGCTGCAGCGCCTCTTCCAGAGCTGCATTTTGCGACGTTTTTTCCAGCGACCCCACCAGTTCTGACAACGCCGCCTTGGCCGGTTGCGGCAAAGGCGGCTTATTAGCGACGTATTTGGACGCTGGCTTTTGCTGCATCTGCACCTTCAAGCGCACCTTCTCAACCTGCCAGCCACGCTGCTGCAATGCCTCCTGCAATTTCGGCACCTGCTGCTTCAGGCGCGTCACCAGCGCCGCATTGGGCACAGACAATATCAATTGCCCCGACTCGTAACGCTGAACCTCGCAAACCTCAAACACCTTAGGCAGGATAGTCGTACAATCCTTGCGCAACTCGGTCAGCCGCATTGCGTTCGGCATCAGGCGCGCCATCTTTTCATCCGCGCGCAAGGCCTCGACCGCGTTTTCTGCCGCACGGCTGTTTGCAAAAATGGGGGTGCGAAATTCATAATTCATGTTCAGAGCTTATACCATACGCTTGCTTGACTCAGGCCGACTAATCGGTGTCCCTATTATGCCAAGAACAAAAATCACGGGATTGCTTGCTGTGCGTGCTGCGCTCTACGACCCGGTGATGGGATGACAGAAAGCGAGCGCCCTCATCCCACGCCACTCACTTTCTGCCTCCAGGTGTAATAGCCGTGTCACGGCAATCCTGCATGATAGAATGCTTGTTGGCGAAACGCTGAATGTACTTCAGCGTTTCCATGAAAGTTTAAGCGTTTATTTACATTCCCGGCCTTGCACTGAGGGATTTAGGCACCACTCTCTAGTACAAGCCCGTTTTATCACCTGCGAAACTCACACATTCACGTATGTCATTCCTGACCAAGCTCTTCGGTAGCCGCAATCAACGACTACTCAAGCAATACGGCAACACCGTCCGCACCATCAATGCGCTGGAACCTAAATTCGAAAAAATGTCCGACGAGGACTTGAAGGCCATGACGCCAGCCTTCAAGGAGCGCCTGGCAAACGGCGAAAGCCTCGACCACCTGTTGCCGGAAGCCTTCGCGGTGTGCCGTGAGGCCAGCAAACGCGTTCTGAAAATGCGCCCCTTTGATGTCCAGTTGATCGGTGGCATCACGCTGCATCAAGGCAAGATTTCCGAGATGGGCACCGGAGAAGGCAAGACGCTAGTCGCCACGCTACCTGCCTATTTAAATGCTCTGACGGGCAAGGGCGTACACGTCATTACCGTGAACGATTATCTGGCAAAACGCGACTCGGAGTGGATGGGACAGCTTTACGGCTGGCTTGGCCTGACGACAGGCGTCAATCTGACGCAAATGGAGCATGATGAAAAGCAGGCGGCCTATGCGGCTGACATCACTTATGGCACCAACAACGAATTCGGCTTCGATTACCTGCGCGATAACATGGTGTATGAGCTTGAAGAGCGAACACAACGCGGCCTAAACTATGCGATTGTCGACGAGGTCGACTCCATTCTGATTGACGAAGCCCGAACGCCGCTGATCATTTCCGGTCAGGCTGAGGACAACACCGATCTGTATCACAAAATGATGCAGGTGCCAGCGATGCTCACCGAGCAGATTGGCGAAGAAACGCCGGACGGCAAAGGCAAGATTGAAGTGCCGGGCGACTACACCAAGGATGAAAAAACGCATCAGGTCTTGCTAACCGAAGCCGGCTTCGAGAAAGCCGAGCAGATCCTCACTGAAATTGGTCTGCTGCCGGAGGGTGCCTCTCTTTATGACGCGACCAATATCAGCCTGATCCACCACCTGTATGCCGCCCTGCGCGCCAACACCTTGTTTCACAAGAATCAGCATTATGTCGTGCAAGACAACGAAGTTGTCATCGTGGATGAGTTCACCGGACGCCTGATGACGGGACGCCGCTGGTCGGACGGCCTGCATCAAGCCATTGAAGCCAAGGAAGGCGTCAAGATCCAGAACGAAAACCAGACGTTGGCGTCAATCACTTTTCAGAACTATTTCCGCATGTACGAAAAACTGTCTGGCATGACCGGTACAGCGGATACCGAGGCCTACGAATTCCAGGAAATCTACGGGCTGGAAACGGTGGTTATTCCGCACAACCGCCCCAACCAGCGCGGTGACCGGCAAGATCAGGTTTACAAGACAGATCAGGAAAAATACAACGCGATCATTGCCGACATTCGGGATTGCTATGAGCGCGGCCAACCGGTGCTGGTTGGCACAACTTCGATTGAAAACTCCGAACTGTTGTCCGAACTGCTGACAAAGGCCGACCTGCCGCACAACGTCCTGAACGCGAAACAGCACGCGCGCGAAGCGGAAATCGTGGCGCAAGCTGGCCGGCCGAAAATGATCACCATCGCGACCAATATGGCCGGGCGCGGCACGGATATCGTGCTCGGCGGCAATGTCGAGAAGCAAATCCAGTTCATCAATGCCGACGACAAGCTCAGCGACGCTGAAAAACAGGAAAAAGCGCAACAACTGCGTGACGAATGGCAATCCCTGCATGACCATGTCGTTTCCGCTGGTGGCTTGCACATTGTTGGCACGGAACGTCATGAATCCCGCCGGATCGACAACCAGCTGCGAGGCCGTAGCGGCCGTCAGGGTGATCCGGGATCATCCCGTTTCTACATGTCACTGGAAGATTCCCTGCTGCGCATCTTTGCTGGCGACCGCATCCGCGCAATCATGGACAAGCTCAAAATGCCGGAAGGCGAACCCATTGAAGCGCGCATGGTCACGCGTTCGATCGAATCCGCGCAGCGCAAGGTCGAATCGCACAACTTTGATATCCGCAAGCAATTGCTGGAATATGACGATGTCTCTAACGAGCAGCGACACGTCATTTACGACCAACGCAATGAACTGCTGGAATCCGAAGACATTTCAGAATTAATGGATTCCCTGCGCCGTGGCGTCTTTACGGATCTCTTTCGCATGTACATTCCGGAAGGTTCCGTGGAAGATCAGTGGGATGTCCCCGCGCTCGAAGCGGAGCTGGCTGGTGAATGGCGACTCCATGTGCCACTAAAAGAAATGCTGGAAAAAGATGACCGCCTGACTGATGACGACCTGCTAGAACGTGTCCTGCAGACCGCAGAAGAAGTCTACCAGGGCAAGGTTGAACTGGTCGGCAAGGAAGCCTTCCAGAGTTTCGAGCGTAGCGTGATGCTGCAAAGCCTGGACTCGCACTGGCGCGAACATCTGGCAGCGCTCGATCATTTGCGCCAAGGCATCCACCTGCGCAGCTATGGCCAGAAAAATCCGAAACAGGAGTATAAGCGCGAGGCCTTTGACCTGCTAGGTCAGATGCTGGAATCCATCAAGCATGAAGTCACGCAAATCATCATGCTGGTGCGCGTCCAGTCTCGGGAAGAAGTCGAGGCTGCCGAAGCGAAAATGGCGCAATCGGCCATTACCAATATCCATTATCAGCACGCTGAACTGGATCCGGATGCATCGCCGGAAGATTTGTTCAACCCGAACGCCGGCGATGAGGAAGCCAAGCAGCAACCTTTTGTTAACGCAGAACGCAAGGTTGGCCGTAATGAACCTTGCCCCTGCGGGAGCGGCAAAAAATTCAAGCAATGTCACGGCAAGTTGAAATAAAACAACGCTTTAAAGAAAGGGCAGATATTCCACCCTTTCTTTTTTGGTGAAACGATTACAATGTTGGGCGTGTTATTAAAGTTAATTTTTTATAAAATCAAAGAATGGCTGTCAATCTTCCTCTTCTTTCTGCGTCAGAGATCAATCCGATTGCAGGTGTTGAACTCGGCATTGCCGAAGCCAATATCCGTACGCCTGGTCGCAAGGATTTGCTGGTTATCAAATTGCCGTTTACCGCGACAGTGGCAGGCGTATTCACCCAGAACCGCTTCAGTGCAGCACCAGTGCAAATTTGCAAGGCACATCTTAAAAGCGTGCACGAAACCCGATTGCCTATTCGCGCGCTGGTCGTCAACACGGGCAATGCAAATGCCGGCACAGGCGATCAGGGGCTGATTGATGCCAACGAAACCTGCGCCGTCCTGGCAGACTTGCTGGAGTGCGCACCATCACAAATATTGCCTTTTTCAACCGGCGTCATTTTGGAGCCGCTTCCGGTAGGCCGCATCCTGTCGGCACTGCCCACCGCTGTCGCAGACCTGAAAGAAGAAAATTGGCTGAACGCGGCAGAAGCGATTCTGACCACCGACACACAGCCCAAGATTTCATCCCGCGTGACTTCAATTCGCGGCAAAAAAGTCAGAATCACCGGCATCAGCAAGGGCTCCGGCATGATAAAACCCAACATGGCAACCATGCTGGGTTTCATTGCCATAGATGCAAACGTCCCTCAGCCAGCACTTGAGCATTTGGCACTTGAAGCCGCTAACAAATCCTTTAATTGCATCACAGTTGATGGCGACACCTCCACCAATGATTCGTTCATACTCATGGCAAACGGTATGTCGAATCTGAGTATCTCATCTGAAAAAACCGTTGAAACCGAAGAGTTTGCAGCGCTCTCGGAATCTGTCATTGAAGTCGCCCAGGAACTTGCGCAAATGATTGTGCGCGATGGCGAAGGTGCCACCAAATTCATCACCATCCATGTTGAACAAGGCAAAAGTCTTGAAGAGTGCCGTCAGGTTGCTTACGCGATTGCGCAGTCTCCTCTGGTAAAAACCGCCTTTTACGCCTCAGATCCAAACCTGGGTCGCATTCTGGCTGCTATCGGTTATGCTGGCATTGATGACCTTGACACCAGGCAGCTGAATTTGTATCTCAATGACGTGCAGGTTGCCAGACAAGGACAACGCGACCCGAACTACCGCGAAGAAGACGGACAACGGGTAATGGACCAGAGTGAGATCACGGTGCGCGTCACGCTTGGCAGAGGAGAGGAATCCGCAACAATCTGGACATGCGACCTCTCGCACGACTACGTCACCATCAACGCAGATTACCGATCGTAGCGCCGCGTTTTGCCTTGTGCAAAACGCCTCGCTTTATCAAGACCCGCATGGACTCTCTGGAAAAATTTCTGGCTCGCGCTGAAAGGCTGATGGTGCGGCTGGAAGCCATCCTTCCACCGTCACACCCTTCTGTGGACTGGCATGCTTCACCTGCCTTTCGCTGGCGCAAGCGCAGCGGCAAGGAACGTGCGGGTTACCTTCAACCCATCTCCCACCGCTCGGCCGTCCGCTTTGATGACCTGCTCAATGTTGATCGCCAAAAAGAAGTGCTGGAACAAAACACCCGACAATTCATCACTGGCAGGCCTGCCAACAATGTATTGCTGACCGGTGCGCGCGGCACGGGAAAATCCTCGCTGATCAAGGCCTGCTTGAATCGTTTTTCGCCGGAAGGCTTACGGCTGATTGAAGTGGATAAATCCGATCTAGCCGACCTGATGGATATTATTGACCTTGTCGCCGAACGACCGGAGCGTTTCATTATTTTTTGCGATGACTTGTCTTTCGAGGAAGGCGAAACAGGCTACAAAGCGCTCAAAGTAGCGCTGGACGGCAGCGTTGCCACCACCTCAAACAACGTGCTGGTCTATGCCACATCAAACCGGCGACACTTGCTGCCGGAGCGCCTTGCAGATAACCGAAGCTATACACGCAATGAAAATGGCGACCTCCACCCCGGCGAAACAGTGGAAGAAAAAACCGCCCTTTCCGAGCGCTTCGGCATCTGGCTCTCTTTTTACCCCTTCAACCAGGACGAATATCTGCTTGCCGTTTCTCACTGGTTGCGCGCCTTCGGGTGCCCGCCCGAAAAAATCCGGCCTGCACACCCCGAGGCCTTGCGCTGGGCTTTGCAGCGTGGATCGCGTTCAGGGCGGATTGCCTGGCAATTCGCCAAGGATCATGTGGGCAAATCACAATAATGTCAGCAATCAAACTGCATAAATTATTGCGTAAGCGCAAGACCGTTTATGCAGGCACGCGTAAAGTTAAGCGGTAAGAATGCAAAAGTTACAAACGCACCTTAACTGGAATTTGCCATGTTAATGTCCAATCAAATCAACCGCTTTGCGCATCAGCTGTTGGAGGCACGCGCCAAGCAGCGGCCCCTGGCATCGTTGTCCCGCGAGCAAGTACTGAGCACGGATCAGGCTTATGAAATTGCGAAGCGTATCCACGACATACGCATTGCCGAAGGCGAAAAACCGGTCGGGCGCAAAGTTGGCTTTGTCAATCAAACGGTCTGGCAAGCAGGCGAACATGCGCCAATCGTGCGCGCACCGATCTGGACCACTCTTTTCGACAGCACCGTCATTTATGCCGAAGAAGATAGCGCCACTTATAGCTTAAAAGGTCTGCAACAACCGCGAATCGGTCCGGAAATCATCTTTCAGCTTGGAAAAACACCGCGCACCGATTGCACGATGGATGAGTTGGCCGACTGCATTGAATGGATGGCGCACGGCATGGAAATTACCGTCTGTCCGTTCCCAAACTGGCACTTCGCCACCACCGATGCAATTGCCGCGTTTGGCCTGCATGGCGCACTGATTATCGGCGAGCCGCGCACGGTCTCTTCCGTCAGCAAGCAACACCTTTCTACCATGATGATGGGCGTCAGCGTTTCGCTTTCCTGCGATGAAATCTTGCGTACAGCAGGGTTCGGCAGTGACATTCTGAACAGCCCACTGCATGCGCTCTGGCACCTGCACCAGATGCTGGCACAGCAATCCCTCTTCCCGCCGCTGCAAGCGGGTGAAATCATTACGACCGGTTCCTGGACGGAATCTCTCGATGTTGCACCGGGCCAGCTCTGGCAGACGGCCTTTGGCGGTATTGCGATGGATGGGCTGGCTTTGTCTCTGACCTGATTTTAGTGGAGCACCTATATGGATGACTCACAGGCTAGCATGATCGTTCATGCGCCCAACAAAGCCAGACACCTTTGTGAAAGGCGATTCCTTGTTGCCAGAACATTCATTTTGCTTGCTGCAAGGCAGCAGAGAGTTCCACATCTACCGTCTTGATATGATTGCGCAGCCAATCACTAAGCATTTTGCCGACCTGAACCGCATTAATGTTTGCCCCGCTGTCGAAGGTTCTTTTCAGTTCTTCAACTTCACGAATAAATTTTGTGTGTTCTGACTTGTGAACCATAAATTTGGGATAATTGATACGTTTCATTTCGACTTCTTCACGCGTATTGTGTTGAAAAACTCTGCTGAAATTGGGGTGTAATAGTTAAAATTATTACATTACATTCAGTCGGAGAAGTCGAGATGATGGGATGTCAGGATCACTCTCAAGACAAGCTGTTTTACTCATTCAATTTAGAAGACCACGTTCCACAAAATCACCTTTTGCGCGGCATTGATCGCTATCTAGACCTAAGCAGTCTGCGCCAGCACCTTTCTGATTTTTATAGTCATACCGGCAGACCATCAATAGACCCTGAGTTGATGATCAGAATGCTGATTATTGGGTATTGCTTTGGCATTCGTTCCGAACGTCGCTTGTGCGAAGAGGTCCACCTGAATCTGGCATACCGCTGGTTTTGCAGACTTGGTCTAGAAGATCCTGTTCCGAATCATTCTAGCTTTTCCAAGAACCGCCACGGGCGCTTTCGTGAGAGCGGAATGTTTCGGCATTTGTTTGAAACGGTACTGCAGCGTTGCATTTCCGAAGGGCTTGTGGGTGGTGAAGGCTTTGCGACTGACGCCAGCGTCATTAAGGCAGATGCACAGCGAATGCAAAGCGTGCCGGGAGAAGAAGCGGCCAACTGGATGCGCTCAGAAGATGCTACTCGTGCGGTGCGAGAATACTTTGATGCACTTGAAGAAGCGAACCCTCCGTCATTCACGCCAAAATATGTATCCACGACCGATCCATCCGCGACATGGACAGCAGCACCAGGCGGTCCAGCCTTCTTTGCCTACAGCACCAATTATCTGATTGATCTTCAGTCTGGCATTGTCGTTGATGTTGAAGCATCAACAGTTAACAAGACGACTGAAGTAGAAGCAACCAAGACCATGCTTGAACGGGTTGAGGAAAAATATGACATGAAGCCGGATCGTCTTGTTGGCGACACAAGCTATGGCTCTGCTGCGATGCTTGGCTGGTTGGTAGACAAGGAAATCGAACCGCATGTGCCGGTGCTGGAGAAGTCTGTGCGAAAAGATGGCACATACTCCAACAGTGATTTCCAATGGATTGCACAAGACGATGAATACCGCTGTCCAGAAGGGCGTGCATTGCGCAACGGTTTGCGCCCCTTCAAGAAGCCACGTTCGCGAATAACCAAGGCAGACGCAATCAACTATCGAGCCAGTCAGTCAGACTGTGAAATCTGCCCCAGTAAAAATCGCTGCTGTCCCAACACCTCAAATCGAAAGATTGCACGGAGTATCCATGAAGATGCGAGGAATGTGGCACGCCAGATTTCTACAACACCAGAATATCGGCAATCACGACGTGAACGGAAAAAGGTAGAAATGCTATTTGCGCATCTCAAGCGAATATTGCGACTGGACAAGCTTCGATTACGAGGCGGGAGTGGTGCCCAAGATGAGTTTCTATTGGCAGCAACAGCACAAAATCTCAGGCGAATGGCGAAGTGGTTGACCTCAAAAGCACCGAATATGGCACCAATACCTTCATAAAGGCAGGTCCGGCAGTAGTAATCTGGATGCGCTGAACAAAATCGAGGAAAAAACTCCTCAAAATCACAATACGCCACTCTCTCCTGGCATTTCGCTCAAATAAAAACCGAGTTTTTCAACACAATACGCGCAAAGTGCTCCTTCGTGTAAATAATCAAATTATTGAGGACCTTACCCATAACATCTTTGGCTCGCCCATCCGATAGTGCCTCGTAGAGCGCATTAATCATGTCAACCAGTTTGCGATGATCATTATCGATACCATCGTGACCGACGGCCAGATCCTTCGTCCAGGAAAAATAAGCCATAATTAAAATCCCATATTCATGAATTCAACACCGTGCCGAAACACATTCAGCATACTTTAAATCTTTGAAATGACCGGTACATGACGGCAAAATAATCATGCCCAAGTCTCCACACTATACTATATGAACGAACACTTGGATTCAGAAGCTGCCTTAATCCGCGCGGCCCGCACAGCACAAACCGCTGCCATCGCCAGCGGCGATTTCGATGCCGTCGCCAGTTTCTGGGCCGAGGATATTACTGTGCGCCGTGCGATGGGTCAGTCGGTCAGCGGCATAGCGGAAGCACTGGCGGCACTCACGCCCGGAAACGATGCGCCTCTCGTTTATCAGCGCGAAGCGGTTTCTATCGAGGTTAGCGCCTATTGGCCGTTTGCTTTTGAGGAGGGACGTTGGTCTGGCCATCACGGCAACGTAAAAGCCACGCCAGTCATCAGTGGGCGCTATGCAGCACAGTGGGTGAAACAGGATGGGCGCTGGCTGATTCGCTCGGAAGTTTTCGTCGCATTGGATCGTACAGAGCCTAATTGACGCCCCAGCCCTTTTGGTGCAGCAGATTTCTGTAATGATGCCTGAACGAGCGCTTACAATGCCAAGAGATACTATTGGCCAATCAACCACACAGCAACAACATGGCAATTCTGCAGCGGCTAAAAGATATCAAAACAACGACTGGGTTCGATGAAGACGGCAATGAGTACCTTGTCCTGATAGAAGTTCGGGAGTTCGATACTTTTTCGGGTGTTGATCACAAAACACGGTACGCAGTAAACGGAAAAATCGCTAAGCTTAGCGGTTCAAGCAAAGGCGAGATTTTTCTTTTCTGCGAAGCCCTCGGAAAAGCCATCACTTGTCGTGTTTAGATAACAATCTGTTCAGCAAAAAACCCGCCCCGAAACACTCAAACGATCCCTTTCGCTTCGGCGCAAAAGAAAAAGGCAGCCTCTTTAAGAAGAACTGCCTTTCGTCACTTTAAAACCTGGCACCCTACCGCCATGCACGCCTGCCAGGTCACATACCGATGCAATTAACCCAGCTTGACTAACTGCTCCTGTACTTTCTCCAGCGTGGCAGAGAAATTGACCAGACGCTCACGCTCTTGCGCCACCACTTTTTCCGGCGCACGCGACACGAACTGTTCGTTTGAAAGCTTGCCGTTGATTTTGGCAACCTCGCCTTCCAGACGATTCACTTCTTTAGTCAGGCGCTCGCGTTCAGCCTCGATATCAATTTCCACTTCGAGCATCAGGCGCGTCGTGCCAACAACCGATACCGGCGCGGGTGACTCGGGTAGTGCGTCCACAACCTGCACCTCAGACAAGCGGCACAAAGCCATCAGCGCGGGGACAAACTCTGGCAAATTCGCTGCTTCCGCATCACTACCCGCTTCCAGAATCAGTGGCACCGTCTTGCCGGGAGAAAGTTTCATCTCGCTACGCAGGTTACGGCAAGCGTAAGTTAGCGCCTTGAATTGCGTCATCCAGGCATCGGCACCGGCATCGACGCGATCCAGTCGTGCCTCCGGGTACGCCTGCACCATGATGCTGTCTCCCTCCGGGTTTGGCTGGTGATCCGTCAACGGCGCGACCGTTTGCCACAAGGCTTCGGTCACGAATGGAATGACCGGATGCGCCAGGCGCAGCACGGCCTCCAAAAGCCGCAACAAGGTGCGGCGCGTAGCGCGTTGCTGCGCCGCATCACCCTGATCAATCTGCACCTTGGCAATTTCGAGGTACCAGTCGCAATATTCATCCCAGACAAACTGGTAAATGCTCGATGCGATATTGTCGAAACGGTATTCTGCAAAACCTTTCTCAACTTCAGCCACGGTACGCTCAAACTCGGATGTAATCCAGCGATCCACCGCTGAGAATTTGCGGTCATCCGGGCCACACGTGCAGGCATCAAATCCGCAATCAAAACCTTCGGTATTCATCAGCACGAAACGCGCCGCATTCCACAGCTTGTTGCAGAAGTTGCGGTAACCCTCGCAACGGTTCAGATCAAAATTGATATTGCGCCCCAGCGAGGCATAACTCGCCATCGTAAAGCGCAATGCATCGGCACCGTAGGCCGTGATGCCATTGCTGAATTCCTTGCGCGTTGCGCTTTCAATACTCTTGGCCTGTTTCGGATTCATTAGCCCAGCCGTGCGCTGCGCCACGAGTGACTCCAGGTCAATGCCCTCAATCAGATCCAGCGGATCGAGCGTATTGCCCTTGGACTTGGACATTTTCTGGCCACTGGAATCGCGCACCAAACCATGCACATATACCGCATCAAACGGCACTTTCCCGGTGAAATGCGTCGTCATCATCACCATGCGCGCAACCCAGAAGAAAATGATGTCAAAGCCCGTCACCAGCACCGAGGATGGCATGAAATGCTGATATTCCGGCGTTTCTTCCGGCCAGCCCAGCGTCGAGAAAGGCACCAGCGCTGACGAGAACCAGGTATCGAGCACGTCCTCGTCTCGAGTGATTTTCTTGTCGCCCGCCTGTGCCTGCGCGGCAGCTTCATCCCGTGCGACGTAGATATTGCCGTCTTCATCGTACCAAGCAGGAATCTGATGTCCCCACCACAGCTGGCGCGAAATACACCAGTCCTGAATATTGTTCAGCCACTGATTGTAGGTATTGGTCCAGTTTTCCGGCACGAACTTGACTTCCCCACTGGCCACCTTTTCCAGCGCCACGTCGGCAATCGACTTGCCGGGGAAGAAGGTGCCGTCCGGTGCCGGTTCGCTCATCGCAACGAACCACTGGTCAGTCAGCATCGGCTCGATCACGACGTTGGTGCGATCGCCGCGCGGCACCATCAATTTGTGCGGCTGGATGGAATCCAGCAGGCCGAGCGCTTCGAGATCAGCCACGATCTGCTTGCGCGCTTCGAAACGGTCCATGCCCTGATAAACCTCGGGCGCGTTTTCGTTAATCTTCGCGTCCAGCGTGAAGATGTTGATCTGCTCCAGATCGTGACGCAACCCAACCTGATAGTCATTGAAGTCGTGCGCTGGGGTAATCTTCACGCAACCAGTGCCGAATTCCTTGTCAACATATTCGTCGGCAATAATCGGGATTTCACGGTCGCACAGTGGCAACATCAGCATCTGACCGATCAGATGCTGGTAGCGCTCATCCGTTGGATCAACCGCCACCGCAGTATCGCCCAGCATGGTTTCGGGGCGCGTCGTCGCCACCGTCATGTAGCCAGAGCCATCCTTAAGCGGATAGCGCATGTGCCACATGTGGCCGTCTTCTTCTTCCGAAACCACTTCCAGATCGGATACGGCCGTGCACAACACCGGATCCCAGTTCACCAACCTTTTGCCGCGATAAATCAGGCCTTGCTCGTACAAGCGCACAAAAGCCTCGGTCACCACCTTCGATCGCTCGGCGTCCATCGTGAAGTATTCGCGCTCCCAATCTGCGGACGCACCCAGATGGCGCATCTGGCGCGTGATCGACGAGCCGGATTGCTCTTTCCACTCCCACACTTTTTCGAGGAATTTTTCGCGCCCGAGATCATGGCGCGACACATTCTGCGCATCAAGCTGGCGCTCCACGACGATCTGCGTCGCAATGCCGGCGTGATCGGTGCCTGGTATCCATGCCGTGTTGTACCCCTTCATGCGGTGATAACGCGTCAAACCATCCATGATGGTCTGGTTGAACGCATGCCCCATGTGCAGCGTGCCGGTTACGTTGGGAGGTGGGAGCTGAATAGAAAAAGAAGGTTTGCCCTCTTCTATTTTTGCGCGGAAGTATCCACGCTGTTCCCATTCCTTGCGCCAAAACTCTTCAATTTCAGCAGGCTCAAAAGACTTAGCTAATTCCATGATCCAATGTGGTTTTTCTTAAACTTCAAATTATAAAGGAGTACGCTATTGGGAATCCCTCGAATGGGTGCATCGTGCAAAAAATAGTGTAATATGACAGATCTGTTAAGAAGCTAGGGGTTCTGGCAAAACATTGCCGGGCGAGAGACACCCTCCGAACCTGATCTGGGTAATGCCAGCGAAGGGAAGCTCAAGACATTCATCGCCTAAACGGCGCGTCTTTGAAGGTTCCCTTGCTGACTTATCGAAATTGCAAAGGAATCACCATGAATGCCAATCCAAAATTTTTGTCCGAAACAGCCACGGTTGACGAGGCTGCGGTCAAGCCATTACCGAATTCACGCAAGATTTATGTCGAGGGTTCCCGTCCGGACATTCGCGTACCGATGCGTGAAATTACGCTGTCTGACACGCCCGTTATGTTTGGCGAGGAAAAAAACCCGCCAATCTATGTCTATGACACCTCCGGCCCTTACACTGACCCAGACGCCAAAATTGACATCCGTTCTGGCCTGGAACCGATTCGCATGCCATGGATTATTGAGCGCGATGACACGGAAGAACTGGACGGCCCAACGTCTGACTACGGCAAGGCACGCCTGGACGATCCTGAACTGGCCGCACTGCGTTTCAACCTGAAACGTAAGCCACGTCGTGCCAAAAAAGGTGCCAAAATCACGCAAATGCACTACGCCAAGCAAGGCATCATCACGCCGGAAATGGAGTATGTGGCGATTCGTGAAAACATGCGTCGCGAGGAATATCTGGAAAGCTTGAAATCCTCTGGGCCAAACGGTGAAAAAATGGCGAAAATGATGGGCCGCCAGCATCCCGGCATGAATTTTGGCGCCAACATGCCCGACAAGATCACGCCTGAATTCGTCCGTGATGAAATTGCCGCGGGTCGCGCCATCATTCCTGCCAATATCAACCACCCTGAAATCGAGCCGATGATTATCGGTCGCAACTTCCTGGTCAAGATCAATGCCAACATTGGCAACTCCGCGGTTTCCTCCGGGATCAACGAAGAAGTTGAAAAAATGACCTGGGCAATCCGTTGGGGTGGCGACAATGTGATGGATCTCTCCACAGGCAAGCACATTCACGAAACGCGCGAATGGATTGTACGTAACTCCCCCGTACCAATCGGCACCGTACCAATCTACCAGGCACTGGAAAAAGTGAATGGCGTCGCAGAAGATCTGACCTGGGAAATCTTCAAAGACACGCTGATCGAACAGGCTGAACAGGGCGTGGACTACTTCACCATCCATGCTGGCCTGTTGCACCGCCACGTGCCAATCACTGCTGACCGCATGACCGGCATCGTATCGCGCGGCGGCTCCATCATGGCCAAGTGGTGCCTGTCACACCACACGGAAAGCTTCCTCTACACCAACTTCCGCGAAATTTGCGAAATTCTGGCTGCTTATGACGTTGCCATTTCATTGGGCGATGGCCTGCGCCCAGGCTCACTGTATGACGCCAACGACGAGGCCCAATTTGGCGAATTGATTGCGCTGGGCGAATTGACCAAGATTGCCTGGGAATATGATGTGCAGGTGATGATCGAAGGACCGGGTCACGTGCCGATGCACATGATCAAGGAAAACATGGATCTTCAACTGGAGCAGTGCCACGATGCGCCGTTCTACACGCTTGGCCCGTTGGTAACGGACATCGCGCCAGGTTACGATCACATTACGTCTGCAATGGGCGCAGCCATGATCGGCTGGTATGGCACCGCAATGCTGTGCTATGTCACACCGAAAGAGCATCTGGGCTTGCCGAACAAGGATGACGTCAAAGAAGGCATCATCGTCTATAAACTGGCGGCGCATGCGGCTGATCTGGCAAAAGGCCATCCAGGTTCGCAAATTCGCGATAACGCCATGTCCAAGGCGCGCTTTGAATTCCGCTGGGAAGACCAGTTCAATATTGGCCTTGATCCGGATCGCGCACGCGCGTATCACGATGAAACCATGCCCAAGCAGTCTGCCAAAGTGGCGCATTTCTGCTCGATGTGCGGGCCGAAATTCTGCTCGATGAAGATCACGCAGGAGGTACGGGACTTCGCCGCAAAGAAAGGCCTCTCCGAAGAGGAAGCTTTGCAAAAAGGCATGGAAGA
Organism: Burkholderiaceae bacterium; assembly: GCA_963666295.1. Classification (GTDB taxonomy): domain Bacteria; phylum Pseudomonadota; class Gammaproteobacteria; order Burkholderiales; family Burkholderiaceae_D; genus QZKY01. The sequence continues at coordinate 955,563 of OY762707.1, forward strand.
GCAATCGGCCGAATTCCGAAAAGCCGGTTCGGAAATTTATCACAAGCAATAAATGCCATGACGATTCAAATTGAGTTGAATGGGGAGGTACACCACGCCTCCCGTGGAGACAGCGTCCACGACCTGATCGAATCTATGGGTCTTTCAGGTCAGGCGCTGGCGGTTGCCATCAACCGTCAGGTCGTGCCGCGTGCGAAATGGCAGGAACGTGCGTTGCAACCAGGGGATCGCGTTGACCTTGTGCGCGCTATCGGTGGTGGGTAAACGGCTATCTGGAGTGCGGCACAACCAACCCATTGTTTTTTGATATCAGGAGAAAGCATGTCTGTTGATTTTACGGTGAATGGAGAACCGTGCAGCTTGCCAGAGGGAAGCAAGCTGGCCGATTTAATGGCGGAACTGGATGTCGGCGGACACGCCGTAACCATCAAGCTCAACAAAAAAACAATCATGCAAAAGGACTGGCGTCAGGAAATACAGGAAGGGGATCATGTTGTCATTTCAATGGCGATTCCCAATTCCTGCTTTACCGGCACCCATGAATAGAAATCAGTTTCATTACGTCAACAAAGGAAAAGCAATGTACGAACAAGATCATACCCTGACGATCGCAGGAAAAACCTATCGTTCACGCCTGCTGGTTGGTAGCGGCAAGTACAAAAGTCTGGAGGAAACGCGCGAGGCAACCATTGCCAGCGGCTCCGAAATCATTACCGTTGCGATTCGACGCGTCAACATCGGCCAAAACCCGAATGAACCAAGCCTGCTCGACTTCGTGCCTCCATCCGAGTTCACCATTCTGCCAAACACGGCTGGTTGCTACACCGCTGAAGATGCGATCTACACATTGCAACTCGCACGCGAACTGCTGGACGGCCACAAGCTGGTAAAACTGGAAGTCCTGGGCGACGAAACCACGCTGTTCCCGAACATGCCGGAAACGCTAAAAGCAGCCGAAGTACTGGTCAAGGATGGCTTTGACGTCATGGTGTACTGCAGCGACGATCCGATCCAGGCCAAGATGCTGGAAGACATCGGCTGCTGCGCCATCATGCCACTGGCATCGCTAATTGGTTCCGGCATGGGCATACTGAATCCCTGGAACCTGTCACTGATCATCGAACAAACTAAAGTGCCAGTCATTGTAGATGCCGGCGTGGGTACCGCTTCTGACGCCACCATCGCGATGGAACTCGGCTGCGACGGCGTACTGATGAACAGCGCGATCGCTGGCGCACAAGACCCGATCCGCATGGCGCGCGCAATGAAACTGGCCATTGAGTCCGGCCGCGATGCCTACATGGCTGGTCGAATTCCAAAGAAATTCGCGGCATCACCCTCTTCCCCGATGGCAGGCCGCGTCATCTAGGGAGCGTTTGCATTGTCTTCACGTCCCAGCGTGCTTGTATTTGCCGGCCTCGACCCCAGTGGCGGTGCCGGCATCTCGGCAGACATTGAAGCCATCGGCGCGCAAGGCAGCCATGCCTTGCCCGTCATCACCGCACTGACCGTACAAGACAATGACCGTGTCTTTGCGGTACACCCTGTTGACACCGCCATCCTGCGTCATCAAGCGCAAGCGCTCGTGGACAAGGTAGTCATCGACGCCGTCAAGATCGGCATTGTTGGCAGTCACGCCATCGCGCAAACCATCGTCGACGTAATACGCCGGCTAAGAGAAAAGCAGCCTGATCTGCCGGTCGTGCTGGATACGGTACTGGCAAGCGGGCAAGGCGATGCCTTATCGCAAGAGGATCCCACCCAAGCTGTTCTACCATTGCTGGAACTGGCCACACTGGTCACACCCAACCTGCCGGAAGCTTTCCGGCTGTGCCCGAATGCAAGCGATATCGCCACTCAAGCGCAACAATTGCTCGCGCGCGGCGCCCAACATGTGCTGATCAAAGGGGGCCATGGCGACGAGCGTGACCGGGTGCTGAACCGCTGGTTTACGCATGACGACGCTGACGCATGGTGGTGGCCGCGCTTGCCAGGTGAATTCCACGGCAGCGGCTGCACACTGGCCTCTGCAATAGCAGGTCTGCTAGCGCAAGGCAAGCCGATGCGCGCCGCGCTTGGCGAGGCACAGCAATATGCCTACGACGTTCTTGCCAGCGCCTATGCCATTGCACCCGGACAGCAGATTCCCAATCGCATGCGCAAAAACTGAAAAACATTAAACAATCGGCATCGCCGTAAAAAGGAAAACACATGAAAGGCCTCTACATTGTTACCCCCAACTGGAACGACACTGAAAAAATGGTGGACGTGACTGAAAAAGCGTTGCAAGGTGGCGCAACGATTGTGCAATACCGCAACAAGGACGCCACACCAGAACTACGCCGCGAACAGGCCAAGGCTATCCAGGCCATTTGCCGCAAGTACAACGTCGCATTCATTGTTAATGATCATGTCGACCTGTGCATCGAACTGGATGCCGACGGTATTCATGTCGGTGAAAGCGATGAAGCGGTGGCCGCGGTGCGCGCCAAAGTCGGTCCGAACAAAATCGTCGGCTCATCCTGCTACGGCGAAATGGACCGCGTGCGCGCCGCACAAAAAGCCGGTGCCAGCTATATCGCGCTCGGTGGCTTTTACCCGTCTCGCGTCAAGGAATATCCGGTCACGACAGAACTGAATATCGTCAAGCAAATGAAAGAAGAGTTTCCAGATCTGCCAAGTTGCGCCATCGGTGGCATCACGCTGGAAAATGCCGTTCCGCTGGTGGAGCGCGGCGTGGACATGATTTGCGTCATCAGCAGCGTGTATTTCCAGGATGATCCAGAGGCGGCGGCGCGCGCGTTTGCTCAATTCTATGAATAAGCTTTGAATTGCTGCTAAAGCATGCAAACAGGGCGCAACTGCGCCCTGTTTTACTTTCGTCCCTCTTGTTTATCGTGCAGATTGCACAGCAGAACGCCCCCTTTTGCGGGATAATAGAGACATGTCCCAACTCCTCGCTAACCTGAACGACGAACAGCTCGCCGCCGTCACTCTTCCTCCGCAATCTGCCCTGATTCTTGCCGGTGCCGGCTCCGGCAAAACGCGTGTATTGACTACCCGCATTGCCTGGCTCATCCAGACAGGACAAGTATCACCGCAAGGCATACTGGCCGTCACCTTCACAAACAAAGCATCCAAAGAAATGATGGCGCGTCTGTCTGCGACCCTGCCCATCAACCCGCGCGGCATGTGGATCGGCACCTTTCACGGTTTGTGCAACCGGCTGTTGCGCACCCATTACCGTGATGCGGCCTTGCCGCAAACCTTCCAGATTCTGGATTCGCAAGACCAGCTTTCCGCTATCCGTCGACTGCTCAGAACACACAATGTGGACAGCGAAAAATACCCGGCGCGCAACCTGATGCATTTCATCAACAACGCCAAGGAGCAGGGTTTGCGCGCGAGCGAGGTCGAAGCCAACGATGATTACAACCGTCGCTTCGTCGAGCTGTACCAACTGTACGAAATCCAGTGTCAGCGTGAAGGCGTCGCCGACTTTGCTGAATTGTTGCTGCGCTCTTATGAACTCCTGAGCCGCAACCAACCCCTGCGGGAACATTACCAAGATCGTTTCAAGCACATTCTTGTCGATGAATTCCAGGACACGAATGACTTGCAGTACAAATGGCTGAAGCAGATAGCCGGCAAAGACGCGGCTGTATTTGCTGTCGGCGATGACGACCAGAGCATCTACGCCTTTCGCGGCGCCAATGTCGGCAACATGGCCGCATTTGAGCGCGAATTCGACGTCGAAAACCTGATTCGTCTGGAACAGAATTATCGCTCCCACGGTCATATTCTGGATACGGCCAATATGCTGATAGCCAACAACAGCAAACGACTAGGCAAGAATTTGCGCACCGACGCCGGACACGGCGACCCCGTGCGCATCTACGAAGCCAACTCCGACCTGCTTGAGGCGCGATGGATTATCGACGAAGTCAGGCACCTGATTACAGAAGGGATGCTGCGCAGCGAAATAGCCGTGCTTTATCGCTCCAACGCACAATCGCGCGTAATCGAGCACGCGCTGTTTAGCGCGGGCATTCCGTACCGGGTTTACGGCGGCCAGCGCTTCTTTGAGCGCGCCGAAATCAAGCATGCCATTGCCTACCTGCAATTAATGGACAACCCGCACAACGACTCGGCCTTTCTGCGCGTGGTCAATTTTCCTGTGCGCGGCATCGGAGCACGCTCCCTCGAACAGTTACAGGATGCCGCCCGACAATACGATATTTCGCTCTACGCCGCCGTACCCTACGTACAAGGCAAGGCAGGCAGCGCGCTGGGAAGTTTCGTCAAAATGATCGAAGGTACGCGCTTCGAGACTGTACGACTACCGTTGCCGGAAATGGTGCAAGTGGTGCTGGAGCGCAGCACACTACTTAGTCACTACCAGAAAGAGCGGGAAGGTGCGGACCGCATCGAAAATCTGGAGCAGTTGGTCAGTGCAGCTTCGCTATTCCTGAACGAGGAAGGCTTCAACCAGGATGCACCCGCCCAGCTCGGGCCGCAAAAACAGCCCTCTGGCGAAATGGCCATCACCTATCCGGAAGGCGTTGACATTCTCGACGCGGATGCACCACTCACAAGCATCATGTCACCACTATCCGCTTTCCTGTCCCATGCTGTACTGGAAGCAGGTGAAAGTCAGGCGCAGGCTGGCCAGGATGCGCTACAACTGATGACCGTGCACTCGGCAAAGGGGCTTGAATTCGATGCCGTTTTCATTACCGGGCTGGAAGAAGGATTGTTCCCGCACGAAAACAGCACCAGAGAAATCGGTGGGCTGGAAGAAGAGCGGCGTCTGATGTATGTCGCCATTACCCGCGCGCGTCAGCGCCTGTATCTGAGCTTTTCCCAAACCCGCATGCTGCACGGACAAACGCGTTACAACCTGCGCTCACGCTTTTTTGATGAGCTTCCGGAAGAGTCACTGATGTGGCTCTCGCCTAATAATCAACAACCATGGGGCAACCAGATGCAAACAACCGCGAGTTTCGCACCATCAAGAAAAAACAAGCTGGCTAGCAAGGCTAATGAAAAAGCAACCGGCTGGCGCATCGGTGAAACGGTTTATCACCGTAAATTCGGCGAAGGCACCATCGTTCATATTGAAGTGGGCGGCAGCAACGCCCATGCCAAAATCAATTTCGGCAAAGTGGGGATGAAATTGCTGGATCTGAACATCGCCAGGCTGGGGCGTAGCATGGAAGAGGTAGCTGACGCCTGAAGCTCCTGTCATTCCGGTGAACACCGGACCGGCCTGTAGGGCGCAGGGCATCCGAAGGCCGGTCTCGCGAAACAAGATGCAGCAAGACTGTACACAGGCTAGGGCAGTGGCTTTGCTCTGCAGCGTAAGCCTGAGACCCAAGCGGCATCTTAACGACACTGGATGCCAGCCTGCGCTGGCATGACATGCGCATATTTCAAATTTATTCGTGCCGCATCAATAGCGTTTCCCGACCGGATAAACACAGCGCATAATCTGCTCATTCGTCGGCAACGACAAACAATCCCGCTTGTCCGGCCCACGCGCATTGATCGGTTTGCCGCCAATCACGTGCAAGCGCCGGGGCGCCCCATCCTGTGAGCCAGCCTGAACCGTCGTAACCGGCACAAACTCGATTGCCGTCGGCCCCGGAATCACTTCCGCGCTGGATGATTCGAGTGGCACAACCTCGCCTGTCGGGATGCTGGCCGCCTGCGGTGCAACGGGCGGTTGCGGCGTGCTCGGTGTCGCAGGTGCCGTCCTCGCTTCCACACGAACTCTCGGCTTCAGCTTTTGCACCGGCACATACGGTTCGTTTCTTGCCGCTTGCGCCTGCGCAGTTTGTATGGCCGTCGTGCGCTTCGAGCGCGGATGGACTTTCGACAGCCTTTCAATCAGGCTACGATCCACGCTGAATTGATCCAGTGCCTCCGCCCTCTCAATGTTTTGCCATGCCTCCGGGTAGCGCTCCAGAAACGTCAGCGTAATCGCACGATTGGCATAAATCATCGGATAACTCGGGTCAACCCGCTCCGCCACATCGAACCACAGCAAGGCAGATTCAAGTCGCTTGATCTGCACGGCCTGATTTGCCGAATGCCCCAAAGCATAGCGCGTGCGCGCCAGGCCAATGTCGGCCACCAGCCGCACATTTTTCGGTGCCAGTGTGTAAGCGCGGTTAAACATGCGCAAGGAATCATCATACTGACCAGTTTGCGACAGCACCGCACCCAAACCCCAGTACACATCCGGGCTAGCCGGTTCCAGCAAGTAGGCCTGATTGAAACGCCTGATCGCCTGAGTGGTCTTGCCGCTGCGCAAATACTGCCAGCCGCGCATGATTTCATTGTCCAGTGCCTCCTCTTTGGAACCCGCCACCTGGATCGCCTTTTCAACAAAGTCCTGATCCGCCTGAATCATCGCCGGCGTTTTCGGAAACCCGCCGTAAAGCGGCAGATCATTCAGATTCTCTGCACTGACAGACGCAGTAACCAGCAGCAGGGCGACAAGAATAAAACGCATGTTTTTCTCCGGGGTTGATCAGTCAATATTGCTTGCATTCAACAGCTTATCGGAAGATGCGTATCATGCAAAGCGCGTACTGGCAGATACCAACATCTTCCGTGCCGCAATTGGCCTCGCCAGAATGAAAAGGGCGGTTTCCATGTTAACATTTGTTGCCAGACTGAAAACTGGCGCGCGTTAAGGAAGCACCGAGTAATGAGCGACGTTTCCAAAAAATTATGGAGTAAAAAATGAAGAAAAAGTACATCAAGCCTCAGATCATGAAACGTGACAACCTGAGCGCCGCAACTGCACAGGCAATTTCTGGTGACCCTGGGGGGAGCTAAGCACCCTGTTGAGGTCACTGGCTTGCCATGCAAAAAACCGCGATTTGATTCGCGGTTTTTTTGCGTTTGACGGAAAGCGCTTAAGCGTATTCCACCAGGGCCTTTTTCATTTTCTTCATCGCCGCTGTTTCGATCTGGCGAATTCGCTCCGCTGAAATGCCGAATTCTGCCGCCAAATCATGCAGCGTCGCTGTTGCTTCGTCATCCTGCGCCAACCAGCGCGCTTCGACAATGCGGCGCGAGCGTGGGTCAAGGCTCTCCAGCGCACACGCCAGCCCTTCGGATTGCAGGCGGTCGCGCTCTTTGCCTTCCATGACTTGCGTCGGCTCGTTCGCTTCCGAAGACAGGTAGGAAATCGGCGCGAAATAATCGTCTTCGTCATCGTCAGGGGCTTCCAGCGCAATATCACGACCCGACAGGCGCGTTTCCATTTCGAGCACGTCTTCACGCCTGACATTGAGCTTGTCGGCCAGTTCGCCCACCTGATCGGGCGACATCGCGTCAAATCCTGTTTTGTGGCTGCGCAGATTGAAAAACAGTTTGCGTTGCGCCTTGGTAGTCGCAATCTTGACCAGACGCCAGTTCTTCAGAATGTATTCGTGAATTTCGGCACGAATCCAGTGCATGGCATAGGAAACCAGTCGTACGCCCTGATCGGGGTCGAAGCGTTTCACCGCTTTCATCAGACCAATATTGCCTTCCTGAATCAGGTCGGCATGCGGCAAGCCGTAGCCCAGGTATTTGCGAGCGACCGACACCACCAACCTCAAATGCGACAAAATCAGCCCTTGTGCCGCCTGCAGGTCATTGTGCTCCTTGAGCCGACGCGCCAGTGTCTGTTCCTCATCCAGCGTCAGAATGGGCAAGGCATGCACGGCTGAAATATAGGCATCAATATTGCCAAGCTGTCCGCTGAATCCCAGCGTCAGTGCCTGGTTCTTGGTCGACATCAAAGCAGTTTGTGAAGTAGTTGCCATCATATATGCCCCTCTTTCATTTCATTACCAGTGCAAAGTATGCCACACTTTAGCACTCCCTTGCGCAGAGTGCTAACAATGCTGATTTTACAGAAAACGTCCGCTTGCGAGCAACCCGGCTTTGCATCAAACTGTAACCGCTTGTTGCGCTTGCGCAAAACCTGAAATGGATTGGTGATGCCTTTTCGACCCACAATAGCCGAAGAAAACCAAACACTCGACACTGCACAAGCGGCAGCAGCCGCCCGGCGCTGCACCTGGGCAAGTATATGCGTTAATACCTGCCTCTCTACCGCACAGGTCATCATCGGGTTCTTTGCTCACTCACAAGGCCTCATCGCTGATGGCATTCATTCCCTGTCCGATTTACTAGATGATTTTATCGTCCTGTTTGCCGCTCACCACAGCTACAAAGCCGCAGACGAAGATCACAACTACGGTCATCGGCGCTACGAAAATGCTGCCTCTCTGGTTTTGGGTGTATTTCTACTCGCCGTCGGCACCGGCATGGTATGGGCAGCCGTCAAGAAATTGAGCACTCCAGACGCCATTCCAACCGTCCATCAAGCTGCGTTATGGATTGCGATGTTTTCGGTGGTCGCCAAGGAGCTGCTTTTCCGTCACATCTTCAGTGTCGGCACACGCATCCGCTCTACCTTGTTGATTACGAATGCATGGCACTCACGTTCGGATGCCTTGTCATCGCTCGTGGTGGTCGCGGGTGTTACCGGCAACCTGCTCGGCTTCCCCTTACTGGACCCCATTGCCGCCTTGGTTGTCGGCATCATGATCGGGCGGATGGGGTGGAAATTTGGCTGGGGAGCACTGCAAGATTTGGTGGATCGCGCCTTGCCAGCCAAAGAAATGGCCGCCATTCGCAAAACCCTATTGGCAACCGATGGCGTCATTGCCGTCCACGATCTGCGCACCCGCAAAGTCGGTGGTTGGGCGCTGGTTGACGTGCACCTGGAGGTCGATGCCAACATCTCGGTACTGCAAGGGCATAGCATCGCATCCGCGGCACGTCAGAACGTACTTGATAATCACGATGTGCTTAACGTCATGACACATCTTGATCCGTATGGCTATCCAGACGACGATGGTTAACTGTATCTCGCCACCGATACCAAATCAAATTGCAACCGTCCTTCCGATAAGCCATGCTTTTGCCACGCCTGAAACCTGTGGCAGCAGCCGCTTACGCACCGTGCCGTGGTAGTCGTTCAACCAGATAATTTCCGCTTCCGACAGCAGCGAGCGATCCAGGCAGCGCGTATCAATCGGGCAAAGCGTCAATGTTTCAAACCGGAGAAACTCGCCAAATTCATTTTTCTCTGCTTCCTGATTGACGACCAGATTTTCGATGCGGATACCCCATTCACCAGCACGGTAAATACCGGGCTCAATGGACGAAACCATGCCGATATCCATTTCCATGGAGGTGTCGGCCGATGCACGAAACGATATTGAGTGCGGCCCTTCATGCACTCCCAGGAAAAATCCGACGCCGTGACCGGTACCATGTCCATAATCAATGCCACTATTCCACAGCGGCGCACGTGCAATCGCATCAAGCATCGGCGCGCGAATACCGCGTGGAAACTGCACCGACGACAGCGCAATCATGCCTTTTAACACCAACGTGAAATCACGCTTCTGTTCCTGAGACGGTTGGCCAACCGGTGCCACGCGCGTAATATCGGTCGTACCACCCAAATACTGCCCGCCCGAATCAATCAACAGCAAACCATCCCCTTCAATCACGGCATGGCCGTCCAGCGTCGCCGTGTAATGAGGCATCGCCGCATTGGCGTTAAAGCCGGCAATGGTATTGAAACTGGGACTGACGAAACCGGGACGGCGCGCTCGCGCAGCCGTAATGTGTTCATCGATCGTCAATTCGGTCATCGCTTGCTGTTCCGCCAGGGCTTGCTCGAACCACGCGAAAAATTCGCATAGTGCCGCCCCATCCTGCTCCATCACCTCACGGATATGCGCAATATCCGCTTTGGACTTGCGCGCCTTCGCCAGAATGGTCGGCTTGATCGCTTCAACAATTCGCACCTCTTTCGGTACTGTCTTCCACAAACCGTGCGCAAACCGGTGCGGATCAAGCAACAACACCGCATCGTGCGGCAAGGCAGAAAGCGCGAAGGCAATCCCGCCATATGGGGCAACCGCAATACCGTCTGCCTTCAGTACCGCCTGCAGTTCCGGCGTGACCTTGCCCTCGGCGACAAAAAGCGTGGCCTGATCCAGTCCGATCAGGGCATGCGCCACGAATACTGGATTGAACTGCACATCCGAGCCACGCAGATTCAACAAGTAAGCAATATCGTCCAGTGTGGACATCACATGCCAGTTCGCCCCCTGCTCGCGCATCGCCTCGCGTAAATCGTGCAGTTTTTCATGTCGTGAGACTGTTGCGTGCGGCGGCAAGTGTTCGTACACGAAATCCGACGGCAACGGTGCGCGCGCATCCCAGATTACGTCTAGCAAATCCAGGTCGGTGCGCAATTGGATCTCTCCAATTTGAAGTGCTTGCGCCATCTGACGAGCATTGGCCACAGACAGCACCGCGCCGTCCACACCGACGACTTGCCGCGCCTGCAAATGTGCCGTCAGCCAGGTGACATACGGCATCGCATCACCCGGGATCATCTTCATCAGCTCGACGTTACTATCCGCCAATTCCGCTCCTGCCTGCGACCAATATCGGCTGTCCGTCCACAAGCCCGCCCAGTCCGCCGTCACCACCAGCGTTCCAGCTGAACCAGTGAATCCGGATAACCATTGCCTCCCCTGCCAGTACGCAGGGAGGTATTCCGACATGTGCGGATCGGATGACGGCACGATCCAGGCATCAATACCATTTTTCTGCATTTCATCGCGCAGGCGCGCCAGACGTGCCTGCGTAAAAGAGGAATTTGTTGTCATGCCGCAACTCGCTAGAAAAATATCAAAAAGCGTGCGTGTAAACGCACTCGATGCTGGATTTTCTCATATTCATCCTGCACTATTGAAACGGTTGCCCGCCCAAACCGACAACACGAATAAGGAGCCACGCCCATGTTTGAGTCCCAAGCCGAAAACGCAAAAAAAATCCTGAAAGATTCCGAACTGATTCACGATGGCGCAGCCGTACAGGCGGCCGTTGCGCGCGTTGCTTACGAATTAAACCAACGCTTTGAACATTCGGACAGCGCTGCGTTTCCACTGGTGCTTGGTGTCATGGGAGGGGGGGTCGTATTCGCTGGACAGCTACTGCCGCAACTGTCGTTCCCGCTTGAATATGATTTCATCCACGTTTCGCGTTACGACGATGACGAGCGTGGCGGCGAAGTGGTCTGGAAAGTCATTCCACGCCAGAACGTCAAGGATCGAACCGTCATCGTGCTGGACGACATTCTCGACGAGGGCGAAACGCTGGCGGAAGTGCGCCAACGCCTGCTCGACATGGGCGCCAAGGAAGTGGTGCTGGCCGTGTTTGCCGACAAGATCAGAAGCGGCAAGAAAGCCGCCCTCGCCGATCACTTCGGCCTGACGGTGCCGGACAAGTTCGTCATCGGCTTTGGCATGGATATTAACGGCTGCTGGCGCAATTTACCGGAGATACGTGCCGTCAAACGCTGACCCAAAACAAAAGATCGTTTATCGCTGTGCGCAGACCGGACACTCCGGGTTGCGCGCAAAGTTGATCTTCGACCAATCCATCGTGCGCGCATCAAGCATCAGCAAGCGCCCTTGCAGGGATTGCCCGACGCCCGCCATCAATTTCAAGGCCTCTGCCGCCTGACTGGTGCCGACAATGCCGACCAGCGGCGCAAACACGCCCACGCGCGAGCTATGAACATCTGGAAAATCCTGATCCTCGGGAAACAGGCAGGAATAACATGGTGATGAATCATTACGCAGATCGTAGACACTGATCTGGCCGTCAAACATCACAGCGCCACCGGATACGAGGGGCTTCTTGTGCATGACACAGGCACGATTGATTGCATGGCGCGTAGCAAAGTTGTCGGTACAGTCGAGCACGATGTTCGCACCTGCAACCAGCTCTTCCAGGCGCGCGCCCTGTGCGCGCTCCTGCAGCGCCACCACTTCAACTTCGGGATTGATTTGCGCGATGGTTCGTTTGCCGGACTCTGCCTTTGGGATACCGACGCACTCTGTCGTATGTAATATCTGACGCTGCAAATTAGTGAGGTCGACCGTGTCGTTATCGACCAGCGTCATCTTGCCGACGCCTGCCGACGCCAGATAGTACGCCACCGGAGAACCCAAACCGCCAGCACCGACAATCAAGGCATGAGACGCCAGAATCTTTTCCTGGCCTTCAATGCCGACTTCTTCCAGAAGAATGTGGCGCGAATAGCGTGCTAATTGGTCATCGTTCAAAAGACATCCTTTCTGATTTGAGGTCTGCCCAAATTATGGCTGCGTACCTTCGGCTTCTTCTTTCTTTTTCTCGGACGTTTTAACCGGCAAACCCTTCAAATGATTCAGCGCCTGCGCCAGCTGGAAATCCTCCTTGCTGCCATAACGCAGTGGCTCGCGCTTTTCTTCCTTTTCCAGAATGCGCATTTCTTCCTCAACCTCTTTGCGCAGGGCGTCACCGTCAACTTTTGACTTGCCCTTCTCTGTTGATGCTTCTTCGCCATTCTTCAGATGTTTGACCAAATCAGCTTCACGCAAGCGCAATGCGTTCCAGCCATCACCCTCTGGCGTCTCCTCAACCCTCAGATCCGGCACAATCCCCTTGGCCTGGATCGAACGACCGTTTGGTGTGTAGTAGCGCGCCGTCGTTAGCTTAATACCCGTATCTTCCGTCAACTGACGGACCGTCTGAACGGATCCTTTGCCAAACGACCGTGTACCCATGATCGTGGCACGCTTGTAGTCCTGCAACGCACCCGCCACAATCTCGGACGCCGAGGCCGACCCAGCGTTGACCAGCACCACCATCGGCACCTCTTTCACAACAGCAGGCAGGCCTTCCAGGGGATCGACATCCTGGCGCATGGCGTAATATTCAGGGTGCGCCAAAAAACTGGCTTTGGAATCTGACAACTGGCCATTGGTCGTCACGACCACCACGTCTTTCGGCAAAAATACGGCGGAAACGCCAATCGCACCCTGCAAGACACCGCCGGGATCGTTTCTCAAATCCAGCACCATCCCCTTGATATTCGGGTTTTCCACATACATCGCCTTGATTTTATTGGCTAAATCTTCCACCGTGTGCTCCTGAAACTGCGTAATACGCAGCCAGGCATAATCCGGCTCGACGAATTTGGACTTGACGCTCTTGACCTGTATTTCCTTGCGGATAATGGTCACGATAACCGGCTTGTGCACATCCTTGCGATTGATGGTCAGTGTGATCTTGGTATCCGGTTCGCCGCGCATGCGCTTGACCGCCTGACTCAGCGTCAGACCTTTCACGGGCGTATTATCCAGCCGCGTAATCAGATCGCCGGACTGCAAGCCAGCCCGATAAGCGGGCGTATCTTCAATCGGGGCAATGACTTTGACATAACCGTCTTCCATACCGACCTCGATGCCCAGGCCAACAAACTTGCCCTGCGTTCCCTCTCTCAGTTCCTTGAAAGCCTCTTTATCGAGATAGGCAGAGTGCGGATCCAGCGATGACACCATGCCTGAAATCGCTTCCGTCAACAGCTTGCGATCATCTACCGATTCAACATAATCTGACTTGATCAGGCCAAACACATCAGCCAGTTGGCGCAGTTCCTCCAGCGGCAAAGGCGCGCTTGTCTGTTTTTGCGCCATGGCGGTAAGCTGGGTCGCCAGCACAATCCCCGCCAGCATGCCGCCAAGAACCAACAATATGTTTTTGAATTTACTTCTCATGTATCACCTGATCCTTACCCATTTGAGGGGGTCAAATGCTTTACCCCGCCACCTCATCTCGAAGTATAAGCCAGAATCTTCATGCCCGCCGCTGTTCCCAGCCGCAGCTATGACATCACCCGTATTCACAGCATCCCCCTCTTTTTTGTACAACGCATCGTTGTTGCCGTAAGTGGTCATGTACTGGCTGCCATGATCAATAATGATCAGGTTGCCGAAGCCCCTTAACCAGTCTGCAAAAACCACTTTTCCTGTTGCCACCGCCTTGATCTGGGCACCTTTTGATGTTTTGATAAATACCCCTTTTCTGGCCGGCCCCGCCTCAGGCCGACTACCAAAATGTTCAGTAATCACACCCTTGACCGGCAATCGCAAATTGCCGCGCTGACGGGCAAATACACCGTCTTGCGGATCATTCGAGGAGACCGGCTCAACGCTGTTAACCAGTGTTTGTTGTTTCCTAGCATACTCCTTCTTGCTTTGCGCTAACTGCCGCCGCTGGCGCGCCGCGTCGTCGCTTTTGCGCTTGGCAATCAAACGCGACAGGCGGCTAACCAAATCCGACATCCGCTTCTGGTTGCGCTCCAGGCGCTTGGCCTCCTTGCGCTTCGCCACCAGTTGTTCGGATAGCTTTGTCAGCAGCGCGGCACGGCGTGACTTTTCCTTTTCGAGTTCGTCCTTTTTGGCCTGCTTTTCTTGAGCAATCGCATCCAGCCGCGAGTGAGTATTTTCCGTCTTTTTGCGGTTTTCTTCGGTCGCCTGCAAATTCCCGCGCAATTGCTCAATCAATTGAGCCTGTGCTTGCGTAACATAAGCCATGTACTGCAACTCGCGGATGGTGCGATTCGGGTTATCGCCCGATAGCAACAGCTTCAAATGCTGATCGCCGCCACACATGTGAATATCGCGCAACACTTGCCCAAGACGTTCTTTTTGCTTTTCAATGGCACTCTCGAGGCGCGCGCCCTCTAAGCTCAAGACGCGCAAGTGCCGCTGCGTCTGTTGCTGCTCTTTGGACAGCTTGAGCAAATCGCGCCTCGCTCTGGCAATGGCAGCCTTGGACTGGGCCAGATTGCTGGCGACACTTTCCTTGGCCTTTTCGGTTTTTTTGATTTCGCGCTTTAAAACCTTGAGTTCTTTCTGTAACTTTGCGCTTTTTGCTTCTGCAACGGCTTTTTGTTTCTGGCTATCCGTCTGTCCAGGCGCAGCCATCACCTCCGGCCCACCTGCCCAGAACATCAGCGTCAGAATGGCGGCCCAGACCCATTTCATACACAGCCGCCGGAAAGCTTAAGACACCCCATTCAGGAGCGCTTGACCTTGCCTTGCGCGGCCACATTTTGCTTGGCAGCCTTGATTACTTCCGGATCGCCCAGATAATAATGACGAATCGGCTTCAGGTTTTCATCAAGCTCATACACTAATGGCTGCCCCGTCGGAATATTCACTTTGACGATCTCTTCATCGCTCAGCCCACCCAGCTCCTTGATCAAGGCACGCAAACTGTTGCCATGCGCCGAAACCAGAATCTGCTTTCCTTCACGAATTGCAGGGGCAATTTCTTCATCCCACAACGGCATCACGCGCGCCACCGTATCACGCAAACTTTCGGTCAATGGAATCTGCGTCGGGTCAAGGTGGGCATAAGGCCGTTCGCGGAAAGACGCACGCGGATCATTCTGTTCCAGCGGGTCTGGGGCAATATCATAACTACGCCGCCACATGTGCACCTGGTCTTCACCGTAACGCGCCGCCGTTTCTGATTTGTTAAACCCCTGCAAAGTGCCATAATGCCGCTCGTTCAGACGCCAATCGTATTTGACTGGGATCCACATCAGATTCATTTCATCTAGCGCCACCCACAAGGTACGAATCGCGCGTTTGAGCACCGAACAAAAAGCCATGTCAAAGGTAAACCCTGCACCGCGTAGCACCCTGCCTGCATAGCGTGCCTCTTCAATTCCTTGCGGTGTCAGATCGACATCTGTCCAGCCTGTAAAACGATTTGCCAGATTCCACTCGGACTGGCCATGGCGCATAAATACGATTTTGTACATAATTCAACGTGTTGTGAGGGATTGGAGAAAACCAGCAGCACTCACAACAAAGTGTCATGCTTGCGTCACCGGAACAAATTATTCTGTCGCTTTTCCTTCAGCTATCTATTTTATAATGCGAGTTTGCTTAACGCCGAACAATCGCAAGGAAACACCGTGAAATTTATCGTCAACAATCTTTTTTTGATCTGCATAATCATTGGCTCCGGCCTTTTGCTGTTATTGCCCAGGCTCCAGCGCCGTGGCCCGCACCTCAACACATTTCTGGTCACAAAAAAAATGAATGAAGTCAAGGTTGTGATCCTGGACGTCAGCAAACCTGCCGAATTTGCAGAGGGTCACATCCGTGGTGCTATCAATGTACCGATGGAAGAACTGTCTGACAGAATGCCGCGCATTGAACGCTATAGAGAAGACGCCATCATTGTTGTCTGCCCCAAAGGGGCCCTTTCCCCGAAAGTAACATCTACCCTCAAAAAAGCCGGCTTTTCCGATGTGTCGAGCATGGAGGGGGGCATGAAAGAATGGATAGCACAAAGCTTCCCTTACACAAAAAATAGTGCCGAGGAAGAGCAAACTCTGCCAAACAGGATGAAAAAGAAAAAAGGGAAAAGCAAAGCATGATGCCTTCAGTCATCATGTACTGCACAGCCGTTTGTCCGTATTGCATCCGCGCAGAGCGCTTGCTTGCAAAAAAGGGCGTCAATCGTATCGAAAAAATACGCATTGACAAAAATGAGGCGTTGCGCACCGAAATGATGAGAAAAACAGGGCGCCGCACCGTTCCCCAAATTTATATCGGCGAAACATACGTCGGCGGCTTTGACGATCTGTCAGCCCTTGATAAAGCCGGAAAAATTGAGTCCCTGCTTGGGAAATGCTAAAGAAGAATTGATTCACTTCCCAAACAGGCAAATAAGTATCTTTACAAACTTCGTTTCAGGAAACCTTCATGTCTGACCAAGAAAATCAACCCGTATTCCAAATCCAGCGCGTCTATCTGAAAGACATGTCAATTGAGCAGCCCAACTCCCCAGCCATTTTTCTGGAAAAGGAACTGCCCGGTGTTGAAGTGGACATCAGCGTCGGACTGGAAAATCTGGCTGAAAGCGTCTTTGAATGCACGGTCACCGTGACCGTCACCGCCAAGATTGGCGAAAAAGTAGCGTATCTGGTTGAAGGCACTCAGGCGGGCATTTTCGAAGTGCGCAACATTCCAGAAGAGCAGGCACAACCGCTGCTCGGCATTGGCTGCCCCAGCATCATTTACCCTTACCTGCGCAGCAATATCGCCGATGCCATAACCAGAACCGGCTTCCCCACCATTCATCTGGCTGAAATCAATTTTGAGGCGTTTTACCAAGACCAACTCGAAGCGTCAAAAAACCAGCGAGCGACAAACCCCAACGAGGTACACTAAACGCGCAACCCGAAACACCTGAACTGGAGGCTTTCATGAAGATTGCACGACTGTTTACCGTTGCCACCTTTCTGCTTGCCTGCGCTACGGCCAACGCGTTTGATTTCAAATCCGTTGGCAGCGTGCCAACCATTCTTTATGACTCCCCCAGCCTGCACGGAATCAAGCGTTTTATTGCACCGCCCGGCATGCCGGTTGAGGTCGTGCATACGGCACACGCCTGGTCAAAAGTGCGCGACGTTTACGGTGACATGGTGTGGCTAGAAACCAAAGCGCTTTCCGATACGCGCACCGTCATCGTGACAGCCGACCGTGCAACGGCATACCAGCAACCTGCAATGGATGCCAATCGTGTCTTCACCGTTGAAAAAGGCGTCGTACTCAATCTCGATGGACCAGTCGGATCACCCTGGATCAAGGTGCGCCCTCAGGGCGGACCGGCCGCTTACCTGCAAACCAGCGAAATTTGGGGGATTTAAACCAACGTGTGAACCCGATAAGCGCTGAAGAAATTGATGCGCAAGAAGAGGGGCGCGGCGCACGGCGCGCAGCAAATCGCTCACGCAAACCTTTATTCAGTGTTTCCTTAACTAGAAAGCGCAACTATAAGAATGACCACTGACCGCACCAACATCACCATCCTCGGCGCCGGCGCTTGGGGAACCGCACTGGCAATTGCACTGGCACCACGCCACGACGTCGTGCTGTGGGGACGCGAAGTGAATGCGATGCGCGAAGCCGAGCAAAAACGTGAAAACCTAGCCTATCTGCCCGGCTTTTTTCTGCCGGAAAGTTTGCATATCACGACAGATTTTGATGCGGCGCTTGCCCATGTCACCCGCATGCCTGATGCCAGCAATCTGCTCATTATCGCCAGCTCGGTGGCCGGCTTGCGTCCGCTGTCGCAACAACTGCGGCATTACCCGATTCCCAATCTGATCTGGCTGTGCAAAGGCTTTGAGGAAACCAGCGGCCTGCTGCCGCACCAAGTCGTCGCCAGCGAAATCACGCAAGCCATCCCGGTCGGCGCCCTCTCCGGCCCGTCTTTCGCAAAGGAGGTCGCCCAGGGTTTGCCATGCGCGCTGACGATTGCTTCCGAATCGGAAGCCTTGTGCCAACTGGTCGCCGACACGATTCACGGCGGCAACCTGCGCGTTTATTCCAGCGATGATGTTGTCGGCGTCGAAGTCGGCGGCGCCGTCAAGAACATCCTCGCCATTGCGACCGGTATTGCGGACGGCATGGAACTCGGCATGAACGCCCGTGCCGCACTGATTACACGCGGCATGGCCGAAATCACCCGACTGGGGCAAGCGCTGGGTGGACGCACCGAAACCTTCATGGGCCTGACCGGCTTTGGCGACGTCATTCTGACCTGCACCGGCGACCTGTCCCGCAACCGCCGTGTCGGACTGAGCCTCGCCAAAGGCAAAACCCTGAACGACATCATTGCGGAACTCGGGCACGTAGCCGAAGGCGTGCGTTGCGTGCGCGCGGTCTGCTCACTCTCGGATCGCATCGGCATTGACATGCCAATCACCCATGCCGTTGCCGCCGTCCTGTTCGGCGGCGCATCCCTGCCCGACATGGTAAAAAAACTGCTCGCCAGGAACAATCGGGCGGAAACGGATTAGCAAATTCACATATTGTTAATTTTTTAAACTTATACTGGGATGTTTTGACGAATTCATTGGCACCATGACAAAAGCTGGCACATTCCACACCCCAACCCGCCTCGGCGGAAAACACACACAACGCGGCTTTACCTTGATCGAAATCATGGTGGTCGTTGTCATCATCGGCGTCTTGGGCGCACTCATCGTACCCAAGCTGATCGGACGCACCGACGAAGCGCGCATTACCGCAGCCAAGCAGGATGTCGGCACCCTCATGCAGGCGTTGCGCCTGTACCGTCTGGACAACCAACGCTATCCGACCACCGAGCAAGGCTTGCAGGCACTGGTGACCAAGCCCGCCTTCGGGCCGCCTGCCAGCGGCTGGCGCTCTGGCGGTTACATCGAGAAGCTCCCCAAAGACCCATGGGGCAACCCGTACCAGATGCTCTCACCCGGCATCAGAAGCGATATTGACGTGTTTTCTTACGGTGCAGATGGTCAGCCCGGTGGTGCTGGCAATGATGCAGATGTCGGCTCCTGGAATTAAGGAAGCACTGATTAAATGCTTGCGCGAGCGATCGGCTGCGTTGCGCGATGCTCGCCTCCTTAAAAACACTCCCAGACCCGCCCACGCAGCAAAGCGCGGCTTTACCCTGATCGAGATGATGATCGTGCTGGTCATTGCCGGTCTGATCTTTGGCCTAGTCGCGCTCAAGGCGCTGCCCGGACCAAAACAGACGCTGAATCAGGAGGCGCAACGCATCGCCTTGCTGTTGCAGCTCGCACGCGATGAAGCCATTGTGCGCAACCGCCTAGTTGCCTTTGAAGCTTCGGCGAAAAGCTATCGTTTTCTGGTGCGCGATTACCAGTACTGGCAACCAATCAAGAAAGACGAACTCTTGCGCGAGCGCGCCTTTGAAGTGCAACCGCTAACCGTTTCCATCACGCCGCAAACCCAGATCAAGGACAATACCTTGCGCATCGTTTTTGGCAAAGAATCAGTTGACCAGTCTTTCACACTGACGCTGGCCAGCGGCGCCGACAGCGTTGCCATCCATGCAGACGGCATCGGCCATTTCGAGGTGAAATAGATGCGCCGCCGCACGTCATGCCACGGATTCACGCTACTCGAAGTGCTGGTCGCGCTGGTGATTGTCGGCGTGGCGCTGGGTGCCAGCTTGCGCGCCATTGGCAGCATGACGCGCAACAGCGATGACTTGCGCACCGCCATGATGGCGTCCTGGGCAGCCGAAAACCGACTGGTACAAATCCGGCTGGAACGCACCTGGCCGCCGTTCGGCAAACGCAGCTACGACTGCCCGCAAGGCAAGCTGAAACTGATCTGCAAGGAAAACGTGCTTGCGACGCCAAACCCGAATTTCCGCCGGGTCGAAATCACCGTGTTCGACGCCAACCGCCCAGACTGGCGCATCGTGAAACTGACGCAGGTGGTGCCGAATGAATACTAAGCGCCGCCAAAAACACAAAAAATACTGCTCTGGCCTGACGCTGGTCGAGTTACTGGTCGCCATCACCATTCTGGCGATTGTCGCCGTGCTGGGGTGGCGCGGGCTAGACAGCATCCTGCGCTCCCGCGCATCGCTCAAATACGACCTGGAGCAAGTGCGTGACATGCAACTCAGCTTTGCGCAAATGCAGCGCGACTGCGAGCAAATTATCAGCACGTCGGATCTCGGCAACCTGCCGGTGCTAGCCTTCCGAAAAGAGCGCCTCGTCCTGATTCGCAAGGTACATCTCGACCGGCAAGCACTGCACCTGAAAGTGGTTTCCTATCGGTTAAGCGATGAAAAGCTGGTGCGCCACGAATCGCGTCCGACCCGAAACATTGCCGAACTGAACGCCTTCTTTCAATCGGCCATCAGCAACAGCGCAAATCAAACACCGACCCGGTTGCAATCGAAACTGTCAGCCATGACCTTCCGTTACTGGCCACACAGCGGGCGCGGGTGGCGCACCATACAGGCTGACAAAAAGGACTTTTCCGGCTCATCAAACCTGCCTGCCGGACTGGAAATCACGCTGCAAGGCATTGATCAAACCCAAATCGTCAAAGCCGTGCTGGTGGGGAATACATGACGCCGCACCACTACTCAATCCAAAAGCACGAGCGCGGGGTCGCTGTTGTGACAGCGCTCTTACTGGCCACACTGGCCGTCGCCATCGTCACCAGTTTTTTCTGGCATCAGCAAGTGCAGGTACGCACGATCGAAAACCAGCGCTTGCAACAGCAGGCAAAATGGGTTTTGCATGGCGCGCTTGACTGGGCAAAACTTATCTTGCGCGAAGATGCCAAGCAATCTACTGCTGACCATCTCAATGAACCTTGGTCGACACCACTTCTTAACACGCGCCTGGATAACTACATAGAATCGGGCGAGACGAACGAAAAAATTAACGGAATCACAATTTCCGGTCATATTTTTGATGCACAATCCCGATTTAACCTGAACAATCTGATAGCAGAGGGTGGGATTAATTCCAATGAGGTCATGACTTTCAGACGCCTTTTGAACAATCTGAACCTGAACACCGCACTGGCAGACAATGTCGCCAAAACGATGCTGCGCAGCCAGTCAGGCAGCGAAAATAATGAAGCCGGCGGACGCAACATCAAACTGCTGTTCGTTGAAGATTTGCATGCCTTGCCAGGTTTTTCGGCTGAAATCGTTGCAAGGCTGAAGGATTATGTCGCCCTGTTGCCACGTTTTACAGCGATTAACGCAAATACCGCCTCAGCCGAAGTTCTGGCGGCTAGAATTGAAGGGTTGTCACTGGCCGATGCTGCCGCGCTGGTCGCCAGTCGCGATCAGGCATGGTTCCGCGACCATGCCGACGTGGTGCAACACTTGCCCCGTCAGGCGCAGTCGCCCGGCGCCAGCAAGCTGGCGGTGACCACCAGCTATTTTCTGGTGCACGGCAAGATAAGGCTGGACCGGGCATCGCAAGCAATACAAGCTTTGATAGAGCGTGGCAACCGTGCCACAGCAACCATCTGGATTCGAGATTACGAATAACAGGATCACATTTTGAGTACGCTCACCCTTCGCTTTCCGGAAAAATCGTCCGTCAGCAATGACACGACACTGTCGTGCCATTATGTGCTGTCAGACAAAAAACAGATGCAGGAAGGCACGGCTACTCTACCGGAACTGGCGAGTGAAATCGCAAACGCCAGCCAGACCGTTCTGCTGCTCGCGCCCAGCGACGTTACCGTTTTGAAGCTGAAAACGCCACCGCTTTCCGCCACCAAATTGAAAGCCGCGCTACCCGCGCTGGTCGAGGATTCGCTATTATGCGACCCAGCAGATTGTGTAATTGTCTCCGGTGATGAGCAAAACGGCTTGCGTCTGATCGCCATTACTGATCAAGCTTGGCTGACCCTGCTGGTGACAACGCTCAAGCAACTGGGCGCACGCCGCATCCGCGCCCTTCCATCTCTTTCCTGCCTGCCAAGCCAAGCCGACACCATCAGTGCCGTCATCGAAACGCACGACAACGGCATGGCGCTTGGCATCAGCACAAATGTGCAAGACATGCTCGGCATGCAACTGCCTTCAGACACGAATGCAAACGATATGGTTGCTACGCTACGTGCCCTGCAACCGGAAGCAGCGATCACTCTCTACGTTCCCGATGCGCTATCCGATGCCTACAAACAAGCTGCCGATGAGCGCATGACTGTCGAAAACACGGCCTGGGCAAACTGGATGACAAATTACCCGGTCGCACCCGACCTGTGCGCCGGGCTTGAAACCAGCACAAACGCCCTGTTCGAGTGGAAACGCTGGCGCTGGGCTGTCATGCTCGCTGCCGCCATCGGCATCGCAAATATCGCTGGATTGCAAATGGACTGGTGGCGCCTGAAAAGCGAAGCGCAGGGTTTGCGCACTGCGATGACGCAAACCTTCCGAACCGCCTATCCAAAAGAATCGGTGATTGTCGATCCACTCGCGCAAATGCAGCAAAAGATCAACCAAATCAGAAGCCTACTCGGACAACCAGCGAGTGATGATTTTCTGGCACTCGTCGCGTCACTCGGTCAGGCATGGACCAGCCTGGGGCATGCACACAAGCTGCCCGCCATTGCAAAGCTGGAATATAGCAACCGTAGCCTGCTGGTTAAATGGAAAGCCGAAACGCCGGTTAACATCGAGACGCTCCGGCCCGCGCTTGCAGCGCACAATCTGTCGGCGCAGCAAACCGAAGACGGATGGCAAATCAGGAGCGTGAAATGAGTGCCGAGATGAAAACCAACCGCACACAAGGCATCGCCGCGCAGGCGGCTGCTTACTGGAAAGCGCGCACCCAACGTGAACAGCTGTTTCTGAGCGCTGCTGCCTGCGTTGTCGCGCTGGGGTTGCTGTACGCGCTGCTAATTGCACCTGCATTGTCCGGGCGCCACCAGCTTCGCACCGAACTCCCTGCCTTGCGCCAACAATCCGCGCTGATGCAACATTTATCACGCGAAGCCGCCACACTCGCCAGAAAACCACTACCTCCGGTGCCGACGCTATCCAAGCAAAGTCTGGAATCGTCGCTGGCTGACAAAGGTTTGCAGGCACACGAGCTGCGCGTCAGCAGCAACACAGTTATTCTGAAATTGCGCGCCGTGCCATTCTCTGCCCTGCTCGGCTGGCTGGACAACGCGCAGAAATCGCTGCGTCTGGTCGTGACCGAAGCTGAACTGGCCGCGCTCGAACAGGAGGGCACCGTCAATGCCAGCCTGACCTTGCATCAACCCGAAACGAGGTAGTCGCCATGCATGAAAGGAAGCGCGCATGCGGCGCATCATAATATGGTCATTAACCGGCATCCTGACTATCGGCATTGTCGTCGCGGCTTTTTACCCCGCCTCGTACATAGCGCGGACAATCGAAACGCGCTCGCAAGGTCGATTGGCCTTGCTGGATGTGAGCGGCACGATCTGGCACGGCTCGGGCGTGCTGGGTGCCGCCGCCCATGCCGAAGAACCGGCTGCGCCACTGTTGCCGGGTCGATTTTCGTGGACGCTGTCGCCCATGGCATTGCTGGGCAAGGTCAAGCTGGAGCTCAGCAATCCTGCCATTCTGGATCAGCCGGTCACGCTTTCCGGGAGTTGGCAGGAACTGCAATTGTACGCTGGCGCGTTCACGCTACCGATCAACAGCCTCGAAGCGCTGGGTGCCCCACTGAACACGATGGGCTTGCGCGGCAATGCGCGCCTTTCCTGGCAAACACTGCAAGTCCTGCTCGACGGCAAACGGCAAGGCATGCATGGTCTGGCGCAGATGGAAGTGCACGGCATGACATCGCGCCTCGCACCGTTGGAAATACTGGGGTCGTACCATATGATAATTGACCTGAATGGGAAAGACGCCCGGCTTGAGTTGAGTACGGACAAAGGCGCGCTACTGCTCAATGGCACCGGCTCAGTAAAAAATCGCCGTTTCCATTTTTCCGGCAAAGCGGAAGCGGCTCAAGGATATGAAGACAGGCTCTCGAATTTGCTGCATCTGCTCGGTCAGCAAAGAATAGAGGGAAATCGTTCAGTGACCAGACTGGAGTTTAATTAGTGTGATGAAAACACAAGTATCCCAACAACTTTCAAACTGGCGACAGCTTGCCGTCTGCCTCCTTCTGTTATGTGCCACCAGCTTCGTGCCAGGCGCACATGCCGAAAAAGCAGGCGCCGCCATCACTGACTCGGCTGCACTTAATTTCGTCGATGCAGAGGTCCAGTCCGTCATTCGGGCCGTAGGCCAATACGCGCGCGTCAACTTTGTGATCGACCCGCGCGTCAAGGGAAACATTACACTGGAATCTGAAAAAGCACTGACTCGCGCTCAAGCTTTCAGCCTGCTGGCATCAGCGTTGCGCATGCAAGGCTATGCGGTTGTGATGGGAGACGGTTACGCCAAAGTTGTGCCGGAAAGGGATGCCAAACTGGAGGCCGGGCTACCGAAAACAAAAAGCATCATTAACGGCAATCAGATCGTCACGCAAATTTTCCGCCTGAATTACGAATCCGCTGCCAACATGGTCGCCGTGCTCAAACCACTGATTTCAGCCAACAATGCGATCAATGCCAACCCCGGCAACAACACGCTGGTCATCACCGACTATCTCGATAACCTGCGCCGCCTCGGCAAAATCATTGCTGCGCTAGATGCCCCTTCTGCCAGCGAACTGGAAATCGTGCCGATTCGCCATGCCGTCGCCAGCGACATTGCCATCATGTCCAACAAGCTGCTCAGCGCAGGCAACGCCAACAGCAAGCAAGGAATCGATGCCGGCATCGTGATTCTGGCAGACTCCCGGCAAAATGCCGTCGTAATTCGCGCTCCCTCGCCGGCACGCGTCAATCTGGCCAAATCACTGATCGCCAAACTGGATCAACCAACCGCTTTCCCCGGCAATGTGCATGTGGTCTACCTCAAAAATGCCGATGCCAACGAACTAGCCAAGACGCTGCAATCGGTTTTCAGCCCGAGCGCGACCGCCAGCAGACAAACCGCTGTGGCCGAGAGTGGCACAGCGGCAGACAAGGCCCATAGCGAGAACCAATCCTCCGAAAGCACGCAAACCAACTCCGTCCGCCGCTCCGGCTTCATTCAGGCTGACCCCAGCACGAACACGCTGATCATTACTGCCGACGACGCGACATACCGCAATCTGCGCAGCGTCATTGATCAACTTGATGTGCGGCGGGCACAAATTTACATTGAATCGCTGATTGCCGAAGTTTCTGATGAAAAGGCGGCTGAATTCGGCGTGCAATGGGCAGGGCTATCCGGTGATGACAACAGTAAATATCGCGTCGGCGGTGCCTCAACCTTTGGTTCCGGCGGCGACAATTTATACAACCTGGCAACCGCGGCGGGCACCATTGCGCCAAGCAACGGCATCAAACTTGGCGTGTTTCGCCAAATCGGTGGTGAACTCACGCTAGGTGCGCTCGTATCCGCCATCAAGGACGATGCCAACAGCAACATCCTGTCAACGCCTAACCTGATTACGCTGGATAACAAGGAAGCCAAAATTATCGTCGGCAAGAATGTGCCATTCATTACCGGGCAATACACCACAACCGCTTCCAGCAGTTCTGCCAGCGTCAACCCATTTCAAACGATTGAGCGCCAGGATGTCGGCCTCACGCTGAAAGTGAAGCCACAGGTTTCCGAGGGCGGCACGGTCAGAATGGCAATTTACCAGGAAATTTCCAGCGTAGACAGCACCACCAATGATGCCGGCATCATCACCAAAAAACGCTCGATAGAAACCAACGTGCTGGCCAAAGATGGCCAAATCGTCGTCCTCGGCGGCCTGATTGAAAACAGCGTCGAAGACGGCATTGAAAAAGTGCCTCTGCTTGGTGACGTCCCGCTGCTCGGCAACTTGTTCAAATATGAAACGCGTAGCCGCAAGAAAACCAACCTGATGGTTTTCTTGCGCCCTATCGTCATTCGTGACAATGAGCAAAGCATTAGCCTGGTGGCTGATCGCTATGACTACATCCGAAATGCCCAGGCGCGCACCATGCCGGAAGGCAGCAGGCCGTTACTCCCAGCTCTGCAAGATGGCAAACCCATAGGCGGCATGCTAGCCAATCCGGTTTTTACGGAAAAAATGGGCCAAACGGCACGCCCGCAAGGCAGCCAGGCAGGCACTGGCGACAAACAGGAAGCAAAGTGAACACCCCATGACTGGCACTCCTTTACTCCCGTACGCTTTTGCGCGCAACTTCAGTCTTCTGGCGGTACAAGATGAGGATGGTATTGCGTTAAGCATCTCCGCTGCAACCTTGCCCTCTGCTATCACCGAAGTCGGCCGCCATTACGGTGCCATGCGCCTGACGCGCCTATCCAGTGAAGACCTAGGTGCCGCAATTGCCAAAGCCTACGCCGGCTCAGGCGGCAATGCCGCGCAATTGGCAGACGAATTCGAGGTGGAATCCAGCGTTGATCTGGCGCGGCTACTGCAAGAACTGCCCGCGGTGGAAGACTTGCTGGAGGCCGAAGACGATGCGCCCGTGATCAGGATGATCAATGCGCTGCTGACACAAGGATTGCGCGAAGGTGCATCAGACATTCATTTCGAGCCCTTCGAGCAATCTTCTGTCGTACGCTTTCGCGTGGATGGCATGCTGCGCGATATTGTGCGCCCCAGGAAAGCGATTCACGCCGCGTTGATTTCCCGTATCAAGATCATGGCGCAACTCGACATCGCCGAAAAACGCCAGCCGCAGGATGGGCGCATTGCGTTGCGCATTGGCGGCAAAGCGCTCGACGTGCGTGTTTCCACCCTGCCAACCGGACACGGTGAACGCGCTGTACTGCGCCTGCTCGACAAGCAAGCTGGCCGTCTCAATCTGCAACATCTCGGCATGGATGATACTCACCTGGCGCAATTTGACCTGCTCATCAAGCAACCGCACGGCATCGTGCTGGTCACCGGCCCGACCGGCTCCGGCAAAACCACGACGCTGTATGCCGCGCTATCGCGCCTGAAGGACACCGCCACCAATATCCTGACGGTGGAAGACCCGATTGAATACGATCTTGAAGGCATCGGCCAGATGCAGGTCAACCCACGTATTGACATCGGCTTCGCCAAAGCGCTACGCGCGATTCTGCGCCAGGATCCAGATGTGATCATGATTGGCGAAATCCGCGACTTGGAGACCGCGCAAATTGCAGTGCAAGCTTCGCTGACCGGACATCTGGTGCTGGCCACCCTGCACACCAACGACGCCGCCTCTGCCGTCACCCGCCTGCTGGACATGGGTATTGAGCCCTTCCTGCTATCCTCGTCACTGCTGGGCGTGGTTGCGCAACGCTTGGTGCGCAAGCTGTGTCCACACTGCCGCCATTTCGATGGTCAGGCGTGGCAAGCGGCTGGCTGTGACCGATGTAGTCATACCGGTTATCTGGGACGCACGGGCATTTATGAAGTGCTGCCCGCAACCGACCCGATTCGCGCCCTGATTCACAACCAGGCTGCCGAAGCCGAGATTCGTGCAGCGGCACAGGCAAACGGTATGCAGACATTACGCGAAGACGGTGAGCGCTGGCTGAAGAGCGGTGACACCACCTTGGCCGAACTCTTACGCGTTTCGAGAGACAGCTAGCGATGACCGCCTTCCGCTACGAAGCCGTTGACAACAGCGGCAAAACCAAAACAGGTGTGCTAAATGCCGATAGCGCGCGTGCCGCTCGAGCGGAATTGCGCGCACAGGGCTTGTTGCCACTCATGGTCGAAGCGATTTCATCGAACGCCGCCTCACCCACGCCGCAACGCCGATTCTTTAAGCGGGAACGGCTGACTTCAACCGAGCTATCGCTATTCACACGCCAACTCGCCAGCCTGCTGGAAGCGGGTCTGCCGCTGGAACATACGCTAACCGCCCTGCTGGAACAGGCCGAGCGGCATTATGTGCGTGATCTGATCGCTGCATTGCGCGCCGATGTCATCAGCGGAAATTCCTTTTCCAGCGCGTTGGCGCAGCATCCGCGCGATTTTTCTGACATTTACCGCGCGCTAGTCGCGTCCGGCGAACAAGTCGGGCAATTGTCGCGCGTGTTGGCGCGCCTGGCCGATTACATTGAACGCCGCAACACACTGATGCAGAAAGTGCGCCTGGCCTTTACCTACCCGACCATTGTGGCCTGTGTCGCCTTCCTGATCGTGCTCTTTTTGCTCACTTATGTGGTGCCGCAAATTGTGTCCGTCTTTGCCGACCGCAAGCAATCGCTACCGATGCTCACGGACGTCATGTTGGCTATCTCAAATTTTGTGCGCCACTACGGTATTTACATGCTGCTGCTTGGCATTGGTGGCGGCATCCTATGGCAGTTTGCGCAGCGCAACCCAAACGTCAAGCGCCGCTGGCATGCGTGGCGAATGAATGCGCCGTTGTATGGTCGGTTCGAGCGCAGCCTGAATACGGCGCGCTTTGCCAGTACGCTGGCCATTACCGCCGGTTCCGGCGTGCCCATCCTGCAAGCACTTCGAACCAGCCGCGACACGCTGAACAATGTCGCCCTGCGCGAATTGGTCGATGACGCCACCGCCAGCGTGCGCGAAGGATCAAGCCTCGCGCGCGCCCTGTCCAGACAGAAAACTTTCCCGCCGCTGCTTATACACATGATTCACGCCGGCGAGATTACCGGCGAACTGCCATCCATGCTGGAACGTGCCGCCAACATTCAGGAACAAGAACTAGAACGCCGCGCGCTCTCCATGGCCAGCATTTTGGAACCCGCACTGATTCTCGTCATGGGTGCCATCGTGCTTGTCATCGTGCTGGCCGTACTGATGCCAATCATCGAAATCAACCAGTTAGTCAGATAGGAGAACCGAGCAAACCATGAAATATGCACGCCAAACGGTCCATCTTCTGCTATTCATCCTGCTGTGTGCCTCCGTTGCCTACTGGGGCATGCAATTGCTCCAGCCCAAACCGCGCGCGCAAGCACCAGCATCCAGCCCGGTTTACAGCCTCAAGTCGGCTGAAAAACTGATGGGGATGGATACCGTCATTGTCTCTGCGTCCAGCCACTACCAACTCAGCGGCATCATTAACGCGGATAAACAAGAAGATGGGGTCGCCCTGATCGCGGTCAACGGCAAACCGGCACGCGCCTTTCGCGTTGGCTCCGCGGTTCTGCCCGGTGTGCAGGTCAAGACCGTGCATGAAAAATCCGTGACGCTCTCGGAAAACGGCGTTAACCGAAAACTCGAACTACCACAAATCAAAACGCTACCTGCGCGCAAGTAGAACGGATAAAAACTAAATTCATACGACACTGCGCATTCAAAACCCGCTTAAACACATGCGGCTTGCATGGCTAGTTGTATGACTGCAACACCTGCCTTTCCCATTGCCATGATCAAGCCTTATAATTTGACGGTTATACAATTTTTAACAAGCCACAAAAAGGAAATAACATGAAAAAAACACTGATTGCACTGGCTGCGCTCGGCATGGCGGCCGGTGCGGCGCAAGCAAGCAACGTGACCATTTACGGCCAGCTTCAGCCTTCGTACGACTTTGTGGAAGTGAAAGAAACTGTTTCGAATGATCAGGGCACGAGCCGTTACGATGAAGACATCACCACCATGTCCAATAACAACAGCCGCATCGGCTTCAAAGGCTCGGAAGATCTGGGCAACGGCCTGCAAGCCATCTTCAAGCTGGAAAGCAAATTCGATATGGTTGATGGCGGTGGCTTTGTCAGCGCGCGTGATACCTACCTTGGCCTGAAAGGCGATTTCGGCACCGTCATGGTCGGCAACATCGACTCGGTTTACAAATCGATTTCTGCCAAGTATGACTCATTTTCCGACACCATCGGCGACTATAACAGCATCATGGGCCAGTACTTGGTATACCCAGGAGACGCTGATCAACGCTACCCTAAAACGGCCAAATACATTTCGCCATGCATGAACGGCGTCAAACTGATGGCGAACTACACACTGGTTGGCGCTGCAAACCATGTCAACGGTGAATGGGGCGTCGGTGCGACCTATGACAATGGGCCGTTAAACGTATTGTTTGCCTACGAAAAGATCTCGGACAATTATATTCAGGAGCTCATGGGTGGTGGTGCCGATAATGTTCAAAACCCCAGCGCATGGAAAGTAGGTGCTTCCTACCAAATCGACGATGTTACGCTGAAAGCCATCTTTGAAAAAGGCAAGGTTGACGGCGAAAGCCTGAGAAACTTCTACCTCGGCGTGGACTATAAAGTGAACAGCAGCACCACGCTGATGGCGCATTACATGGATGCCAACGAGCGCACGTTTAACTACGATAACGGCATTGACAGCACCACGGTGGAAGGTGCCGATGCATGGAGCGTGGGCGTAGATTACAAACTGTCCAAACGCACCAGCATCCAGGGCATTTACACCGATTTTGACATCAGTGGCTATGAGGTTGATAGCACTGGGACTACAAGTGGAAAAATGGAACTCAGCGGCTTCTCCGTTCGCCTGCAACACAAGTTCTAATCAATTTTTTGCTCACTACACTTCACAAAAAAACGACCATCAAAAGATGGTCGTTTTTCTTTGTAGCGTTAACGACAAACTACAAAACATAACGCGACAAATCCTCATCCGCCACTAACGCATCCAGCCGCTCGTTGACATACGCCGCATCAATCACGATGGTGTCGCCTCTGGATTCACTGGCAGAAAACGAAATTTCTTCCAGCAGCTTTTCCATCACCGTGTACAGACGACGCGCCCCGATGTTTTCCGTCCGCTCATTGACCGAATAGGCAATCTCGGCCAGCCGCTTGATACCGTCCTCGGCAAACTGAATCGTGACGCCCTCGGTTTGCAACAGCGCCTCATACTGGATGGTCAGGCAGGCATCAGTGCTGGTCAGGATACGCTCGAAGTCAGCAATCGAAAGCGATTCCAGTTCGACGCGAATCGGGAAGCGCCCCTGCAATTCCGGAATCAGATCTGATGGCTTGGCAAGATGAAACGCACCGGAGGCAATGAACAGGATATGGTCGGTCTTGATCATGCCGTATTTGGTATTCACCGTCGTTCCCTCAACCAGCGGCAGCAGGTCGCGCTGTACGCCGGCGCGAGAAACATCCGCCGATCCGGTTTCGGCACGCGCGGCGATCTTGTCGATTTCGTCCAGAAACACAATGCCATTCTGCTCGACATTGGTGACCGCCTTCTGCTTCAAGTCATCCTGATTCACCAGCTTGGACGCCTCTTCTTCAACCAGGATTTTCATGGCATCCCGAATTTTCATCTTGCGCGCCTTGGTGCGGCCGCTACCCATGCCGGAAAACATTTGCTGGATTTGCTCGGTCATTTCCTCCATACCCGGCGGCGCCATGATTTCCATCTGTGGTGCGGGTTCAGTCAGCTCGATTTCGATTTCCTTGTCATCCAGCGCCCCCTCACGCAAGCGCTTGCGAAACGTCTGCCGCGTCGCATTACCCGATTTTGACTCGCTTTCTCGCGTTGTTGAGTCGGCATTGAAGCCAAAATCACGCGGCTGCGGCACCAGAATGTCGAGGATGCGGTCTTCTGCCGCGTCTTCTGCACCAGCACGCACCTTTTTCATCTCCAGCTCACGCGTCTGCTTGATGCTGATCTCTGCCAGATCGCGAATGATGGTCTCCACATCGCGGCCCACATAGCCCACTTCGGTAAACTTGGTGGCTTCGATCTTGATGAAAGGCGCATCCGCCAGACGCGCCAATCGGCGGGCAATTTCGGTCTTGCCAACGCCGGTCGGGCCAATCATCAGGATGTTTTTTGGCGTGATTTCATGCCGTAACGGCTCCGCCACTTGCTGACGACGCCAGCGATTGCGCAAGGCAATGGCAACAGCACGTTTGGCATCGCCCTGGCCGACGACATTTTTATCCAGTTCAGTAACAATTTCTTTGGGTGACAGGTTCATGATGTTTTCCGGATAGCGAGAATTAGTTCAGCGTTTCAATGGTGTGCGAAGCGTTGGTGTAAATGCACAGTTCACCGGCGATTTCAAGCGCCTTGGTGACGATTTCTGCCGGTGACAAATCCGTGTTGCGCTGAAGCGCCAGTGCCGCCGATTGGGCGAACGAGCCACCAGAGCCGATCGCACCCACGCCGTCTTCTGGCTCCAGCACGTCACCATTGCCGGTAATGACCAGGGTCATGTTCTTGTCCGCGACCAGCAGCATCGCTTCCAGACGGCGCAGCATGCGGTCGGTGCGCCAGTCCTTGGCCAGTTCAACCGATGAGCGCAGCAAATTGCCCTGATACATTTCGAGCTTGGCCTCAAAACGCTCAATCAAGGTAAAGGCGTCGGCCGTGCCGCCCGCAAACCCTGCCAGCACCTGACCGTGATAAAGCGTGCGCACCTTGCGGGCACTGCCCTTCATCACCACACTACCAAGCGTGACCTGACCGTCGCCGCCCAGCGCCACCGAAGCGCCGCGACGTACGGATAAAATCGTCGTGCCGTGAAATTGTTCCATAGTGCCCTCAAGCAATTAATTAAGTGGGTTATATTGGGGTAATATAACTCATTGCAAGGGGCAAACCGTCATTCCCGTGTGACACGAAGCTGATACAATTGGCCGCTTTGTTGCTTTCCACGTCATGCCCTCTTCTTCCCTGCACCAACTCAACCCACCACAGCGCGAAGCCGTCCGGTATCTGGACGGGCCGTGTCTGGTATTGGCTGGTGCCGGATCGGGCAAAACGCGCGTCATCACGCAAAAAATCGCCCATCTGATTGAAGTGGGCGGATACGAAGCCAGCAATATTGCAGCGCTCACCTTCACCAACAAGGCCGCCGCCGAAATGCAGGAGCGGGTTGCAAAACTGCTCAGAAACCCGGAGCAGTCTGCCAACCTGACGATTTCTACCTTCCACTCACTGGGCGTACGCATTTTGCGTCAGGAAGCGCAGGCGCTGAACCTTAAGCGCAACTTTTCCATCATGGACAGTGCCGACTGTTTTGCCATGATTCAGGATCATGCAGTCACAACAGATCGTCAGCTGATACGCCGCCTGCAATCAACCATTTCGCTTTGGAAAAATGCCCTGCTTTCACCGGACGCGGCGCTGAGTCATGCAATCGATGAGCATGAAGCACAGGCCGCGCGTATCTACCGCAATTACGTCGCCACGCTTTCTGCCTACCAGGCGGTCGATTTTGACGACTTGATCCGCCTGCCGGTCGCGCTCTTTCGCCAGAATGAAGACATTCGCGAACGCTGGCAGCGCAGCCTGCGTTATCTGCTGGTCGATGAATATCAGGACACCAACACCTGCCAGTACGAGCTGGTAAAACTACTGGTGACCGGTGTGGGCAAAAAACCGCTGTTCACCGCCGTTGGCGACGACGATCAAGCCATTTATGCCTGGCGCGGCGCCACCATCGAAAACCTGAAAACGCTGCAGACCGACTTTCCCGACCTCAAGCTAATCAAACTGGAACAGAACTACCGCTCCAGCACGCGCATTCTGCAAGCCGCGAACGCCGTCATTGCCAACAATCCGAAACTGTTTGAAAAGTCGCTCTGGTCGGACATTGGCCTCGGTGAACCGATTCAGGTGCTGAGCATGGATGATGACGCGCAGGAAGCTGAGGATGTGGTCATTCGCATGTCGGCGCATCGCTTCGAACGCCGCGCCAAATTTTCTGACTATGCCATTCTCTACCGCGGCAACCATCAGGCGCGTCTTTTTGAACAGGCACTGCGGCGCGAACGCATCCCGTACACGATTTCAGGCGGGCAGAGTTTTTTCGACCGTGCCGAAATCAAGGATATCGTCAGCTACCTGCGCCTGATCGCCAATGCGGACGATGACCCGGCTTTCATCCGCGCCGTCACCACACCCAAACGCGGCGTCGGTCAGGCCACGCTGGAAGCGCTCGGGCAATTTGCCGGAAAATGGCAATGCTCACTATTTGATGCCGTATACAAAGGCGGAATCGAAGCAATCTTGCCAGAACGTCAGCTACGCCCCTTGCGTGCGTTCTGCGACTTCATCAACAAACTCGAAGCGCGCGCCAGCAAGCGGCTGCCGGTTGGAAATGGCGAAGTCGCGGCTGAAACGCTGGACGACATGATGGCAGAAATCATGTATGAAGCGCATTTGTACAATCAGTTCGATGACCGCCAGGCACGCGAGAAATGGCAAAACGTCTGTGAATTCACGAACTGGCTGAAAGAAAAAGGGCAAGGCGGAAAACACGGTGACGATGGCGACCGAACACTGCTGGAACTGACGCAAATGGTGGCGCTGATGACAATGCTGGAAAACCGCGACGCCGACCCGAATGCGGTACGCCTCTCCACCCTGCATGCCGCCAAGGGGCTCGAGTTTCCGCACGTGTTTCTCGTCGGCGTTGAAGAAGGCATCCTGCCGCATACGGGCGACCCGGACACTCCGACTGAGGTACTGGCCGCACGGATTGAAGAAGAACGGCGACTGATGTATGTTGGCATCACACGCGCGCAGCGCAGCCTGCATATTTCGTGGTGCCAGAAGCGCAAGCGCGCGCGCGAAATCGTGCCGTGCGAAATCTCGCGTTTTGTTGCCGAAATGTGTCTGGATCAGGGCAATGCGCAGCCAAAGGAAGATGAAGTGTTGACACCGCAAGATCGCCTCGCCAGCATGAAGGCGCTGCTGAAAATGCAAAAGTGACCCCAAAGGAAAAACCATGAGAGAAGAACGAATCATCAACATTGAAATCAAGGTCACGCATCTGGAAGATCAGATTGACGAAATGAACAAAACCATTTACCGCCAGCAGCAACAGATCGACCGTTTAATCAATGCAGCCTCCTCAATGGCAAAACGGCTCGATGCACTGTCAGAAAACAATGATCAAACCAGCCCGGCTGACGAAAGACCTCCGCATTATTAATACTAGAAAATGAAATTTGCTCTATGACTCAAACCGATCAGGAAAAACGGGATGAAATCCTGCACGCCAAACTGAACCTGGAAACCTCGCAAATTGCGTGGTCCGAGCTGGAACGCTTTTTTGCATCTGGCATCATTTTTACTGTGACCGAAACACTGGACCTGGTTGATGTCGCCGTCCAGATCGCGAATGACAACACCCATTTGGTTTCGGCGTGGCTGGAGCAGGGCCTGCTGACCAGAGTCACCGACGAACAGGCGCAAGCCTGGGCAGAGTACGACACCGCCGTCTGGACCGTGGTTCTGAAACCCTGGATTCTGGTGCAAGGGGAAAGGCGGCAGCCGCATTAATGCCACAAACAGGCCCGTCATCTATTTACGCCATATTTCTCCCGATGCCTATTAGCAATTGGTGCATGCAAATAGCCACCGAAAAACTTCTACAGACCTGCCTGTTTGGTGTAACCTATGTGGCTTTATGGGATTAGCCTGCGATAGGCACGCAACATGCAAATGTTGCCTTTGATCGCGTGGCGCTACTGGTAGCGCCAAATTGAACGAGGGAAAAATGAATCAAGCTTCACGCCTTTCTCCGCTAAAAAGAGTCAAACGTCTTGCATTCTGGTGTCTTATTCTGCTGTCAACCGGTTTGTTCAGTGGCTGCAGCCGCCCGACCGATGACAACATCATCTACCTGTTGCAGAAAACGTATCAATGCGAAGGGATTGAAGTCGTTGACATGATCAGAACCGACTCTCTGCCAGGCATTTTTACCTACGTCGGGGAATATAATTTTCTGGTCAGACTGGAAGACGGTGAGGAAGAGGCGCTCTCTTTCTACAGGCGTTTAATCAAGCTGACGGATGTCAAGGGCAACGACTGGCAAGCCGGCCTGTACGCCCCCAAACTGCAGGATCACCTGTTGGACAAATGTAGCGAAGCGGGGCAAACGGTCGTTGAAACCATGCTGGAAGATGTGTTCAAACAACTGTCAGAGAACCAGAAACAGATCAAACTGCCCATTGCGATACAGATGAATGGCTGGTCGGAATTCATGCCAAGTAGCAACAAGGAGGGCGGCTGGGCGATGACCATTCGACGTGACCGCTTTGGCGAAGAAATGGCGTATGGTAAACCAGTGAGCCGTGAAGCACTGTTGCGCGGAACGGGAAAACGGTAAACGGTTTTCGTTTAAACAAAATGCACTAACAACGCCCCGCGAATGCGGGGCGTTCTGATTTTGGCGTCGTCCCAGTAAAAACTGGCTTTCCGCAAAGCTGACAAAGACCCCGTTTCTGTGTCACTCCACATTTTTCACATACGGCCGCCCGATGAAATTCAGCGTCAGCTTTTTCTTCACCGTATCGTCATCGCCCTGCCGGAAATGAAAGCTGCCAACCTGTGCTTGCTGGCTGCTGGCATTGGTACGCGTGCGCCCCGTTCCGACGTAGGCAATATACGGTTTGGCGCTGTCGGTAAATTTGCTTTCTATCGTAATGCCTTTTTCGACCTCGCCGGATGAATAAATGATTTCGTCCATTTTGAAATCTGGCTTCTGATCGTCATCGGCATCGACAAACACGGCCCAACCGTTTTCCCATTTGGCACCGTCCAATGGCGCCAAATCAACTCGCGCCCCGCGCTGCAGCGCTTCGGAGCGCGTCAGATTCACCGCAGCCAGCAGATTGTTGACCGTCGTCGTCATGCGCTGGCTTTCGATCAAGGCACTAAAGCTGGGCACGCCAATAGTCAGCAAAATGGCAGCGACCGCCAGCGCCACCATCAGTTCGATCAATGAAAAGCCACGTTGCAAGCCTGCTCTTTCTGATAGCAAGTTGCGGCACGCGTCACACAACGCAGCAAATCGTTCACGCCGCCCTTTATTCAACATCACCAGCACCCCTCAGGTTTGGCGCCCGTTGCATTTCGAACGCCCATGCTGGTGAGCGTCAGGCTGCCACACCTTTCATCGGTAAAATTCGGCGCAGCCGTCAGTTGTACGCACGCCTGAATCGCATGTCCATCGCAAGCGGCAGCGCTGACCGTATAGACGGAACTGGTGGCATTGTCGCCTGAAAACCCACGATAATTTCCCGGCGATGCGGCCGTAAACGCGGTATAGCTGTTGGTGCGCGAATAATCGCGCTCCTGCTGCTGCATATCGCGTAACAAGGCAGCGCGCCCTTCAGCGCGCTTTGCCTTGCGCACCGATTCCTGATACGACGGATAGACAATCGCCGCCAGAATGCCGATGATCACCACCGTAATCATCACTTCAATCAGCGTAAATCCGCAATGCAGGTTTCTTTTCATGCTTGCCCTTTTGCTGGCGCTGCCACCTTATTGGCCGACCGCTTTTCTCAATTCGTTGTAGTTGATCACTTCACGCCAGCTTGAACGCCCTGCCGCCGGATAGAACAGGCCGGTAAAGTCCTTGCCCTCCGCATCCCTGGCTGCAGACGCCGTTCCGGCCTTGCCACCCGTGCCGAAATTAACGATGGCGTATCTTCTGGCTGCCGTTCTTTGTCCCAGCGAATCCCGCGCACCAACCGTCGTGTTCACATCCAGCAATACCGGTGTACTCAACATGCCGACGTCTGAAATGAAGCCGGTAATGCCTGTGCCATCCCCAATGCACTGCCCTTCTTGGTCAAAGGGAAAACCGGACAGCGCGCAAAAGCCGTAGGTTCTACCACCACCGGCTTCACAGGGGTTGTTGCCGGTAATCAGACTGTTGAAAAACAGTTTGCCTTGTGTCGCCAGCGCTGTCGTCACGCTGCGCTCGCCCGTCCCGCATTGAGTCAGATCTTCCATGCAGGCCGCCGCATCCCCTGTCCCGGAGCCGGGGAAATCGAGATACCAGCCCATCCTGACTGCGCTATCCGATTCTCCCGGCACGCCGTAGCTGAAGGCATCCCCTTTGACCATGAAGGCACCATTGCCACCAGTCCCAGTCAATGAAAGCGTACGTTTTGCCAGCTTGTCTCGCCCTGATACGGTGTTATGCGTTGTGTCGTAAATCGCGTAGTACGATTGCGTCTGGAAATTGGGCGCAAGCACATCGGCATGGTCGACAAACTTGCCGGTTCCAAATAGCACCACATAGCCGCCACCCGGCGAAAACACGATTTTGGGTTCCTGCGTGATCGGCTGTCGCTGACCTGCTGCGTCTTTGGCCGTGAAGACAGGGCTGGTATCGACGGCCTCTTTCCAGGGTGCATCGCCGGTAAAGTCGAAGCGCCACAGGTTACCCTGCAAGTCGCCAGCGTAGGCAAAACGCACGGCACCGTCATTCCCGGTAACCAAGCCAGGCGAACTCAGGCCATTTGCCATCGACGTTTCCTTCACCGGCGTGGTGAACTTGTAATAATTGATGCCCTCTTTCCAGGGCTGGCTGGCTACCTTGTCGAGAGAAAGCAGGAACAACACGCCCTCACCCGCATCGCTCTTGCTGCCGTCATCCAGATAATTGTTCAAGCCGCTTGGCACAACAACAAAGTGTTTGTATTTCGGCAACCCGCCGTCACTGCCTTCAATCTTGAATTTGGCAATCGCTGGCGCACCCATCAGGTTGCCCATGTCGCCGTCATGCCGGTCCGTGAATTCCCACAACGCACCTGACCCGGCCGCAAAGCCGACCGGGTTGGTCACGTCAAGCGCGAACACCCCTTGCGCGCCACCCCCCATACCGGATACCAGCACGGTTTTCCAGTTACCGTTCACTTCGGCCTCCTGCACGACCATCTGTCCATCGACGTATGGGCGGTGCGCATAGGCCGGGTTGGTCAACTGGTTCAGCGCTGGAATCAGTGCATCGGGCACGTAAGCAAACATTTCCACCCCTGTGTCTGCCTTGAAGGCATGCAGCATGCCGTCGTTGGCACCGACATACACGACACCGACGCGGCTCTTGTGCTCGGCATAGAACTCAGCATACCCGTCGCCCGTGACGTAAGATGCCGGTGCCCCGACCCAGGTAGGGTTGCTGTTGATGATATCGCCCAGCACGCGATCACGAGATCGAAATATCCCGTTTTCAAAGCCGACCTCATCCGAACGTACACCGCGCAAGAAATTGACGCGCTTTGGGCCGATTTCGCCGGTATTCGCTTCGCCCGTGACGGGATCAGTGCTCAATGCAGTTTGCTGCGTCGCTGTCAGGTTGCCCCACGCAAATTCAACTGTCGTGAATCCGCTGCCATCTGCAGCCGCTTTTGACGTATAGATTTTGCGCGCTGCGGGAGATGGGTTGGCCGCTTGGCCTTCCCTGCCTGTCAGCACCGTCCCTGCATCCCAGACCGGATCGGTGCTATCCGAGATTTCGACCCTCCCGGTTTCATCTTTGTATAACAGTTTCAATTTGAGCAGACTGCCACTCCATTTTGACGGATCGAAGCCGGGCTGGTAGACGTAAGCACTTTCGGTTGCGATACGGGTGGAGGTCAGCGTCACGCCGGAAATCGTGCCGCTATTGCTGGAAACCACCTGAAAGATATTGTGAATCGCCTTGATCAGTTTTTCCGGCTGGCTGGCCAAAAAATAATTGCTTGGGTCGGCGCCATCTGGCGTTCCTGTCCATTCGGTATTGTTGTTAACTGCATCCCCTTCGCTGTCGAATGTCCAGAATGGATTGCCATCCGGTCGCTGGCCTGCATCTGCCGAGGTGCTGTCCCCCTTATCCAGAAATCCACCGTATTTCGCTGCCAGATAGAAGCTGCTATTGCGCGGCTTGCGGTAATTGTTCGTGCCACCAGGCCGAGGATTATCATTCTCCATCGCCCCATTGCCTTTTTCGTCCACGTCAACCGTAAACGTTCTGACACGCGTCGGCTTATCCAACCGGATATCGTTTGTGTTGGCCCAGTACGCCAGCCCGGCCAGGTTGTACGTGCCGTAGCTGGCACCAGCGCTCGCCGTCGTGTTCAACCCGGACAGATTGCTGCGCGGCGCAAGATTGCCGTAAGCACTGCTGGTTTCCATAGCGCTGATCTTGTTCGACCAGTTGCCGGCATCCAGCGCCGGCCAGGTTGCGCTTGCCCCATCGGCCGCGCGCGACTCATCCACCCCTTTGGCATCGCTTCCTGGCACGTAACCGTCCTGATGCGTGTTCACATCGCCGATCACAACCACATAATTATTTTGGCAGGATGCCGTGATCGGATCGGCCCAGCTTTCATATACCGGGAAGCCATCGTCTGTTGTCGCTCCGTCCAGCGCCTTGACCGCGCTGACCTGACTGCTACCGCCATTCGTCGGCTGCTTGCCTTGCAGATAGCGCAGGCTTTCATAATACAGTTCAGCCACCGGGTCTTTGGTTTTGTAGGCGCCCAGTCGGGAACCATTCGTGCGGCCGAACTTGTTCAGGTAATTGATCACGCCGCTACTACCGGACGTATCACCCAACGGATTGGCGTAAAACACGCCGTTTTCCGGGTTCCATTCCGGCTGATCGTTTTCAACCTGACCGAAGCCGGGCGGCACGAATTTACGCTGCCCGACATATTTGGCGGGTGCGCGCAAAACACCACCGTACAGGTTGTCGATATGTTGACCGGTCAGGTAACCGAACGCCCCCGCACGTACCTTGTTGGCATAGCGCTGCAAATCCCCTTCCGGTTTGTAATTATTGCCGTATTTGCGGCACAAGTCGGTTCGGGTCGATCCTTCGCTGCTGCCACACACATCAACACGCACCAGATTGTCGCCATAATTTTTGCTGTCGCTTTCACTTGTACCTGAACCAAAGCGAATCCGGTTGCGGTAGGACACGATGTAGAGTGTCTGGTCATCGTTGATATCGAACGGCGTAACCGAATCTGCGTTGACAATCGTCTTGCGTGGAAAATAACTGTCACTGCCATAGAAATTGGCATTGCTGTTCCAGCTTCCATCCGGCAGGTAGGCACGCTGAAGCACGGTCTTGCCAGCCGTGTCGATCACACGATCCCCACCTGTCAAGGCATAGCGCAACATGTCGATCGCAGAAGCGGATGCCCAGTTCATGAAATTGCCGCTGTAAGAATCGCCGCCGCATTCATGGTTCATGTCGGCACTCTTGCTGATGCCGAAATATTCATCCGCATAGGTGTAGCACTTCCCGGGATTGAAGTAGCCGAGGTACTCCCTGGCGCTGTTGTACTCTGCACGATAGGCTGCGCCCACCGTCGGAAATTCAACCGACAAATCGAGAATCAGGTTTGGATGCACATTCCCGCGCCCGCTAAACAGCGGCATCGTCGATATGTTGACCGGTGGCGGCACGTTCGCCATTACGCTGACGTGCAAAAACGAGGCGACTGCCATCAGCAGACTTTTTGCCGCTAATTTCCTGGCGTTGTTCTTCATGGCGGTTTCGGCCTATCCTATTTTTTCAATTTTTCGGTAAAAGGTTTGCAATACGACCCGAGTAGCCTCTTTCATGCCAAAGCCGACTGCCGTAACCCGGAAGAAAAAGGTGGCATCCCTATTGTTGGCGCTGGCACCGGCTTCGTTGTAGCGGAAAATCTCGATGATGTAGCGTGGCAGCTTCGCTGGTGCCGACCCCACACGCACCTGCATTGACTGGCCGGTAAAATAGCCGTAAGGCACGGCGCGTGCCGACGAGGCACTGTCATCTGAAAAATCAACCTCAAGCCACACCGGCGCTTGTCCAAAAGCTGAAGGCTGGCACAAACCGAACGAATGGCCTGATGAAGCCCTGCCGCAGCCCGATACGAATTGATGACTTTCCAATCCTTTTTCCTTGAAGAGATCACTGCGTGAATTGCCTGCTTGTGAACTCTCGATATCAATTTCTGCGTCCAACAACGCAGCTTCGGCCGCCTGAAAGGCGACTTGCCGGTCGCGCTCGCTTCGTGACGATTTTTCACCTTGCAGCG
This sequence comes from Burkholderiaceae bacterium, assembly GCA_963666295.1. Lineage (GTDB taxonomy): Bacteria > Pseudomonadota > Gammaproteobacteria > Burkholderiales > Burkholderiaceae_D > QZKY01. The sequence continues at coordinate 997,638 of OY762707.1, forward strand.
CCACCTGTGCAGCTGCGGCACCAAGCATCATCACAACCACCAGCATCAAAAGCGCCACGACCAACGAGGCACCGGAACACTTCTTGCAGCTAGCCGGGTTCGCGCGCTTCATTAGCGACCCTCGGCCGTACCGCTGCCTTCGACGGCATTGCGATACTGTACGGTAGTCTGAAACAGCTGCCGCTCGCGGTTCTGCACTGCACCTGCCAACTGGCTTACCCGGACCTGTGACCCCTTGTCTGTTGCACCGTGTGCCGCACTATAAGCCTGGCCAAACAAGTCATACACCACACCAGCCATTCCGCCCTGTACTTTTTCCTCCCCACGCACCAGCAACGCCACTTTTACGGCTGCGATCTTTTTCCAGGCAGTCTTGCTATGTTTCTCAGTTGCATCCAGGCGGGAATCGAGCGCCGTAACTTGCGTTGCCGTCATATACTGATTGGGTATCCGATCGGCATCAGTATCCACCCCATAGAGCACCTGAAACGACTCCACCCCCCGAGCAAACGCCACCGAATTCCACGCGCCTGTTCCTCGGTATTTGCAGCGCAATTCGGGAACGCCAGCAGAATCTTTCTTGACGTAGTAAATACTCCAGCCGCGATCCGCTTCAGCCGCCGCCTGACTGACCGGGGCGGGCACCGCAAAGCCGGCACAATTGACGATGCTGCCGAACCCGTCCTTCCCACTTCCACCGCTATCCTGACCAACACCAAAATAGCGAACGGCCAGCACGTCACTCCCATTGACGCCACCAGTCGATACGCCTTGCAATTCTGCTGATGTTGCATCCATGCTGGCATTGTCCTGCCCAGCCAGATTGGCACTCATGTCCGGCGTGGTCACAATCGGTGCCTGGGGAATGGCCGCGCCGGAAGATTCTGTATCCCAGTTCTCAAAAGCCGCCTGGCGCAAGGAACGACTGATATTTTCAATCGCATAACGCCCCATCTCACGCACTATGGATGCCTGATTTTGTGCGGTATAACTCGCCTTGCTTGCCAGCAGCAAGGCGGTGGCAGCCAATACCACAAATAGACCCATCACCAGCGAAATCATCAGCTCAACCAGCGTCAGCCCGCGCTGCGCAAACAGCTTCCTGAGAAAACAGTTTCTCGTGGCGCGGCCTTTCATTGCACCGGATTCACATAGGGTTCAACCGTAACTGCGACACTTGGCGGGTATTCGCCACCTGTGTTACTGCTGCCATCCGGGTTTTTTCCTCTTCCTTCCCAGCCGATCTTGATGACAATCGGCGCATTGACGCCACCTGCACTTGCATCACATTCCCACGTCAGGTGCTTGCTTGCGCCTTCGCCTACAGGCGTGCTGTCATGGCAAACCGCCGCTCTTGCGCCGGGCAGTGAAGCGTTCAAACGCTGTTGCCATTCATTGATGTCAAAAACCGCCATTTCTGCCGCGTTGCACTCCGCCGCGCCATAGCAAGTTGTCGCGCCATCATTTTCGGATACGGAATCACTGGCTTGATAGGTAAACAGGAAGGGATTGTTGGCGCCGGTTTTTCTCATGGAGACGGCATTGGCACGCATCTTGTCGGCAAGTGCCGCAGCCATTTGCACGGCCGTCGTCTGGTAACCGGAAAGATGACTGGCGCGCATGGCATGCAACTGCATGCCTGCCACGCCCATTACACCCAGCGCCAATACGAAGATCGATACCAGCACTTCGATTATGGTGAACCCGCCCGCCTTAAACATTGTCTTGAGAGCAATAAAATAAATATTGCCATTATGGCACCGCAATTATCACAAAGACAACTATTTATTTTCAGCAACCCCCGTGACCAGTGCCGGGCATCTGCGCAAAACAGGAGGCGAAATATCTTAAGGAAATGAAGCTCGGTTACAGCGCAGACTACTCAGCTGTTGCGTGGCCGCCTTTTGCCGCTTCTTTAATCACGTCGTGGAATTCGGACACATCTTCGAAACTGCGATAAACGGAAGCAAAACGAATATAGGCAATCTGATCAAGTTGGCGCAACTCGAGCATGACCATTTCACCAAGCTGCGAAGTGGGAATCTCGCGCAGGCCGCTGGTCAGAAGTTTTTCGGTGATGTGGTGAATGGCCTGGTCGACCTTGGGTGCCGAAACAGGTCGCTTGCGCAAGGCCAGCATCATGCTGGCGCGCAACTTGGCAGGGCTGAATTCGACACGACTGCCGTTTTTCTTCACCACCGATGGCATACCCAAATCGGCACGTTCATAGGTTGTAAAGCGTCGATCACATGCCGCACAACGGCGGCGGCGTCGAACACTATCCCCTTCGTCAGACAGGCGCGAATCAACGACTTGCGTTTCTTCATGCTGACAGAAGGGGCATTTCATCGCTTGATTACCAGGCGTAAACCGGGAACGCCGAAGTCAAGGCTCTGACCTCTTCACGCACACGGCTCAGTACTGCCAGGTCTTGCGGGCTATCGATGACATCGGCCAGCAGGTTGCCAACCTGTTCGACTTCCGCCTCCTTGAAGCCGCGCGTGGTCATGGCCGGCGTTCCCAGACGAATACCGGACGTCACGAACGGGGTTTGTGGATCGTTTGGAATCGCGTTCTTGTTGCAGGTCAGATTGCCGGAATGCAGCGCATTTTCCGCGTCACGCCCGGTAATGTTCTTGGCAATCAGGTCCACCAGCATCAGATGTGATTCGGTGCGTCCAGAGACAATGCGCAAGCCGCGCGAAATCAGGGTTTTTGCCATGACCTCAGCATTCTTGAGCACCTGCTCCTGATACACCTTGAATTCCGGCATCAGCGCTTCCTTGAAAGCCACGGCCTTGCCTGCAATCACATGCATCAACGGCCCGCCCTGTAAACCGGGGAAAACCGCCGAATTGATTTTGCGCTCGAATTCCGGCTTCATCAGAATGAAGCCGCCACGTGGCCCGCGCAAGGACTTGTGCGTCGTGGAGGTCACAAAATCAGCATGCGGCACCGGATTCGGATAGACACCCGCAGCAATCAGACCCGCATAGTGCGCCATGTCGACCATAAAAAACGCACCGACATCCTTGGCCACCTGGGCAAAGCGCGCGAAATCAATGCGCAGGGAATACGCCGATGCGCCCGCGATGATCAACTTCGGCTTGTGTTCGTGTGCCAGGCGCTCCATGGCGTCATAGTCGATTTCCTCCTGCTCATTCAGGCCGTAAGACACCACATTAAACCACTTACCGGACATATTCAGGTGCATGCCATGCGTCAGGTGGCCGCCTTCTGCCAATGACATCCCCATGATGGTATCGCCCGGATTGAGCATCGCAAAGAAGACCGCTTGATTCGCTTGAGAACCAGAGTTGGGTTGCACGTTGGCCGCCTCGGCACCGTAAATCTGCTTGATGCGTTCAATCGCCAGCGTTTCCACCATATCCACATATTCGCAACCGCCGTAATAGCGCTTGCTGGGATAGCCTTCCGCATACTTGTTGGTCAGTTGCGATCCCTGCGCCTGCATCACCGCCGGGGAACAGTAGTTTTCGGAAGCGATCAATTCGATGTGTTCTTGTTGACGTGTATTCTCACTTTGGATCGCTGCCCACAACTCCGGGTCAACATTTGCGATGGTGTGATCTTTGGCAAACATGAGTAACTGAACTCCAATGGGTAAATGGTAATGGCTGTAATGATGCACCCTACTGCGGCGGTTTCACTGATTTTTCAACCTGTTGCAAAACATTTTTAGCGAGCACAAAATCCGGGGAAAATAGGGAGGAAGTGTACTAAACCCCGATCATTTCAGCAACCATCCAAAACCCATCTCGGTTATCTCTGGCCTCAAAAACAGCCCGGGCAATGCGCACAGCGGCAAATGGCACCCAGCCAAAGATACGCTATCCCTCCCAAAAACGTTTTTAAAAGCGGACGCGGCGCGAAGACGCAACAAAAAACCACTACAGGTGTCATGTAGCTATAATGGCATTTTGCTTTCGAGAAAAATAAGCCCTTCTTGTGTCCAATCTCATCGAAATCCAGGATCTGCATTTTCGATACGGCGATCGCCCCATCCTGGCCGGTCTAAACATGGCCTTCCCGCGCGGCAAGGTCATCGCCGTCATGGGCGGCTCCGGGTCTGGAAAAACCACGATCTTGCGTCTGATTAGCGGGCAACTGTCTCCGCATCGAGGGGATGTGCGCGTTGATGGCCAGGTCGTGCATCAACTCAACACCCCCAAGCTCTACAAACTGCGACGCAAAATGGGCATGCTGTTTCAACATGGTGCACTGTTTACCGACCTGACCGTTTTTGAAAATGTGGCTTTTCCGCTGCGCGAACACGCGAAACTGCCCGAAAGCCTGTTGCACGACCTGGTACTGATGAAATTGCACGCCGTGGGGCTGCGCAATGCTGCACACCTGAAACCAGCCGAAATTTCCGGCGGCATGGCGCGTCGTGTTGCACTGGCACGCGCGATTGCGCTTGATCCGGAACTTATCATGTATGACGAACCGTTTGCCGGACTGGATCCAATCTCAATGGGCGTCACGGCGAACCTGATTCGCCGCCTGACCGACGCACTGGGCTCCACTGCCATCCTGGTTTCGCATGATGTCGACGAATCCTTCATGATTGCCGACTATGTTTACTTCCTGTCGCAGGGCGTGATTGTGGCGCAGGGTACGCCGGATGAAATGCGCACATCCAGGGAAGCCTATGTCAGACAATTCGTTCATGCCGAAACGGATGGGCCTGTACCGTTCCACTATCCCGGCAAATCGCTGGAAGAAGATCTGGGCATCGGAGAGCGTGCATGATCCTGAGCGGCATTGCCTCAATGGGAAGCTGGCTACGTGAATTCACCGTCAGCGCCGGTTACGCATCTCGCACCTTTATCGCCTTGTTGCGCGCCTCACGCGGATTGTGGCGCCGCCCCAGGCTGGTAACCGACCAGATTCATTTTCTCGGCAATTATTCCCTGCTTATCATTGCTGTTTCCGGGCTTTTCGTCGGGTTTGTGCTTGGTCTGCAAGGCTATTACACCCTCAGCAAATATGGCTCGGAGCAAGCACTGGGCTTGCTGGTCGCCCTATCACTGGTGCGTGAATTAGGGCCGGTTGTCTCGGCACTGCTGTTTGCTGGCCGCGCTGGCACTGCCCTCACCGCAGAAATTGGCCTGATGAAGGCGGGTGAACAACTTTCTGCGATGGAAATCATGGCGGTTAACCCGCTGGAGCGCGTGCTGGCGCCGCGATTCTGGGCTGGCGTCATTACCATGCCGGTGCTGGCTGCGGTTTTCAGCGCCGTGGGCATCATCGGCGGCTACATCGTCGGCGTCCATTTAATCGGCGTTGACGCAGGCTCTTTCTGGTCGCAAATGCAAAACGGCGTGGACATCTGGGAAGACATCGGCAATGGCGTTCTAAAAAGCATAGTATTCGGTTTTGCCGTCTCGTTTACTGCACTCTTTCAGGGCTATGAAGCCCAACCCACACCAGAAGGGGTTGCAAAAGCCACAACGAGAACGGTTATTGTGGCTTCTTTGCTGGTTGCGTGGCTGGATTTCCTCCTGACGGCCTCCATGTTTAGCTAAACTGATTGATAATGAGGACGTATATAATGGTCGACCAATCAAAGCTTATTGCTTGCGCCAGAACAAACGGTTTTAAAAACAACTACGTAAGATCATAACTCCATGCAAAAAAAACCTCTGGACATCTGGGTTGGTCTGTTCGTCTTGCTTGGCGCAGTGGCGATGGTGTTTCTTGCGCTGAAAGCCGGCAACATGAGCTCCATCTCATTTGAAAAGACGTATCCGGTCACGGCGCGCTTTGACAATGTCGGCGGTCTGAAACCAAGAGCGCCCGTTAAAAGCGCAGGGGTTGTCGTCGGACGTGTTGGGAAAATCAATTTTGACGACAACAGTTTTCAGGCGCTCGTGACACTGGATCTGGAAGACCGTTACAAGTTCCCGAAAGACAGCAGCGTCAAAATCCTGACTTCCGGCTTGCTAGGAGAGCAATACATCGGCATCGAACCAGGCGGCGCGCTTGAAAATCTGAAAAATGGCGACACCATCGTGATGACCCAGTCCGCAATCGTGCTGGAAAACCTGATCGGCCAGTTCCTCTTTTCCAAAGCAGCCGAAGGAAAGGAATCACCATGAAAAGCAATCGGCACATCCACAACTTGCTGCTCCCCACCGTCATCGCCATCCTGATGACAGGTTGTGCATCAACCAAAAATGAAAAAGATCCACTTGAGGGCTTCAACCGTGCCATGTTCAGCTTTAATGAAACCGTGGACAAAGTCGCACTCAAACCTGCTGCTACGGCTTACGACAAGGTAATGCCTTCTTTTGCCCAAACCGGCGTTGGCAATTTTTTTGGCAACATCGGGGATGTCTGGACGGCCATCAACAACCTGCTGCAGGGGAATGTCAAAAAAAGTGCTTCCGATGTAACCCGGGTGGCCATCAACAGCACCATCGGCTTGCTTGGCCTGATTGATGTCGCCACCGAGGCCGGCCTGCCCAAGCACAAGGAAGATTTCGGCCAGACGCTGGGCGTATGGGGCGGCAAATCCGGCCCATATATCGTGCTGCCCTTGCTCGGCCCATCCACTGTCCGCGACACCATTGCACTGCCAGTAGATTACTACGGCTATGCCTGGAATCATAAAGAACCCGATCACGTCCGCTACCAAGGGAGCATTTTGAAAATCCTGAATGACCGTGCGGCAGCACTGGACGCAGTCAACCTGCTGGAAGATGCAGCGCTGGACAAGTACGAATTCGTTCGTGACGCATATCTGCAAAAACGGCAGCATGACATTCATAACGGGAAACCTGCAGAGCCCCTGCCTGACTATGAAGATTATTCAAATGCCCCGCCGGCGCACGATGACTGGCAGGATGTATCATTGTCAGATTCAGAAAACCAAACAAAATAGTTCTTATTGCTGCCCTTGTGTACCATGAAAAATTTGCTTCGATTATTTGCTGCCCTTTTATTTTCCGCCACCCTGCTTAATGCGGGGGCGACAACCACACTGGAAGCGCCCGATACGCTAATCAAACGTGTCAGCCTGGATGTGCTCAACACAGCAAGAAACGACAAAGCCATCCACTCTGGCGATAGAGCACGCATCATGGCGCTGGTTGAAGCCACCTTCCTGCCGATTATTGATTTCGAGCGCATGACCACGCTAGCTGTTGGACGTTACTGGCGACAGGCAACGCCCGAGCAAAGAACACAACTGACCAAGCAATTTCGCGATCTATTGATTCATACCTATGCCGGCGCACTGACCCAGGTCAAAGATCAGAAACTCCAGTTCCGCCCGCTTCGCGCCAGCCCGGACGCAACCAACGTGGTTGTCTACTCACGCGTCCTTCAGGGCGGGGGGCGCGAGCCGATTGAGTTGAACTACCGCCTGGTCAAACTCCCCACGCAATGGAAGATTTACGACATCAACGTCATGGGTGCCTGGTTGGTGCAAACATACAAAGGCTCGTTTGCAACCGAGATTGGAAAATCCGGTATTGACGGCCTGATTGCTACGCTGGCCGAAAAAAACAGCGCGCTTGAAAAAGCCGACCAGAAAAAATAATCCATAGCGCCCTACTCACCATGTTTCGCCCTGATACCGGCCTGACGCTCCCAAACGCAGAAAAGGCGCTTGCTGCTGGGCTACACGCCATTGGTGCGGGCGAAACCAGTTTCGACCTTTTGGCAGTCACTGAAATCGACTCGGCGGCCATCGCCATCCTGCTCGCCTGGGTTCGCGCAGCAAAACAGAAGGGCGTAACGCTTACCTGGTACAACCCGTCTCCGGCACTGCACAGTCTCGCTAAACTGTATGGCGTTCATGCCATCCTGAACCTGAAATCGGAACCCCCCACGCACGAATACGAAGCCCCGCAATAATTCCTATCTGCGAGCGCACCCGATTTCGGTGAAAAAATCCCCTATAATCATAGGCTTCGGCATGAAAATGCCGGTCAATTTCCATTCACCGCACCACGTCTATCCGCATGACAGCCATTCAGGTCAGCAATGTCGAAAAACGATACCAGTCCATTCAGGCGCTGGGCGGCATCTCGCTCACGATTGAGCAAGGAGAATTTTTCGGCCTGCTCGGCCCCAATGGCGCTGGCAAGACGACCCTGATTTCGATCATGGCAGGAATGGCCAGAGCGGACGCCGGCAGCGTGCGCATTCTGGGCCATGACGTCGTAGATGATTTTCAACTCGCAAGGCGAAACCTCGGCGTCGTGCCGCAAGAAATCGTGTTTGACCCTTTTTTCACGGTACGCGAAACCCTGCGGCTGCAATCCGGCTATTTCGGCATCAAGAAGAATGATTCGTGGATCGATGAAATCATGGAAAACCTTGATCTCACCGACAAGGCTAATGCCAACATGCGCGCCCTTTCCGGCGGCATGAAACGCCGGGTACTGGTCGCGCAGGCGCTGGTGCACAAACCACCCGTCATCGTGCTGGATGAACCCACTGCCGGTGTCGACGTCGAATTGCGGCAAGCGCTATGGCGCTTCATTTCGCGCCTGAACCAGGAAGGCCATACCATCGTGCTCACCACGCACTATCTGGAAGAAGCCGAAACCCTGTGCAACCGCATTGCGATGCTCCAGAATGGCAAGATTGAAGCACTGGATACCACCGCCGCGCTGATCGCCCGTTTTTCTGCCTCGAATCTCATCCTGCAATTGTCGCATGGCACGCTGGATGAAAATCTGACGCCGCTGATACATCATTCGGAACGCTCCCCGCTGGGTATGCGGTACGTGTTGCGCATCAATGACATGACCGAAGTCGAACCGATTCTCGCGCACGTACGGGAAAGCGGGGCCATCATCGGCGAAATGCAACTGCAGCAAGCCGATCTTGAGGATGTGTTCCTGCAAGTCATGGAACAAGGAGCGTCGAAATCATGATTTCAACCGGCTTCATCACCCTGCTAAACAAGGAAATACTGCGTTACTGGAAAGTGGCAGCACAAACGATCACGGCCCCGGTGCTCACAGCCCTGCTTTACCTGTTGGTATTCGGCCATGCAATGGAATCGCGCGTCCAGGCCTATCCCGACATCAGCTTCATGGCCTTTCTGATTCCCGGCCTGGTCATGATGAGTGTGCTGCAAAACGCTTTCGCGAACGCCTCCTCCTCACTCATACAGTCGAAAATCAATGGCAGCATGGTGTTTTTGCTGCTATCCCCCGTTTCGAATCTGGAAATTTTCTTCGCCTATCTGTTCGCCGCCATGTTGCGTGGCCTGACCGTTGGCGTCGGCGTTTATGCAGTCACACTCTGGTTTGCGCCACTGTCCTGCCACTCATTCGTCTGGATCGCCACGTTTTCCGTATTTGGATCTGCCACGCTCGGCACCATGGGCATCATTGCCGGTATCTGGGCGGAAAAATACGACCAGTTGGCAACCTTCCAGAATTTTCTGATCATGCCGGCCACCTTTTTGTCCGGCGTGTTTTACTCCATTCATTCACTGCCGGAATTCTGGCGAAACGTGTCGCATTGCAACCCGTTCTTTTACATGATTGACGGCTTTCGCTACGGCTTCATCGGTCATTCCGACATGAGCCCCTTGGTCAGCCTGGTGATCGTGGCCGTGTTTTTCGTTTTGCTGGCGGCATTAACCATCAGAATGCTGCAAAGCGGATACAAGCTACGCCATTAAAAGCGGAACATCCTGTGTCATATTCACGTTTGCGACTGGCTGAACAAGATCAACTTGTGTATGCTCCACTATCCGGCTTAACCCTTATAAAACAACGTAACGGGATCCAAGAAACTGCTTACCCCCAAGAAGTACCCTCATGGATAAATTAATCATTATTGGCGGCAACCGACTCGCTGGCGAAATCCCGATTTCCGGCGCCAAGAATGCGGCACTGCCTATCCTGTGCGCTGGCTTGCTGACCAGCGACAGTCTTGAACTGACAAATCTGCCGCGCCTGCACGACGTTACGACCATGCTCAACCTGTTGCGTCAGATGGGGCTGCAAACCGAACTGGCTGACGAAACCGTCGTACTGAATGGTCAGGCCATCCATTCTTGCGACGCCCCCTACGACCTGGTCAAGACCATGCGCGCCTCGATTCTGGTACTCGGCCCGCTGCTGGCGCGCTTTGGTGAAGCCAAAGTGTCATTGCCCGGCGGTTGTGCCATTGGCTCGCGTCCGGTCGAACAGCACATCAAGGGGCTGGAAGCGATGGGTGCGGAAATTTCGATCGAGGCCGGCTACATTCACGCCAAGGCCCGGCGCCTCAAAGGCGCGCGTATCGTCACCGACATGATTACCGTGACCGGAACGGAAAACCTGCTGATGGCTGCCACACTGGCCGAAGGGGAAACCATCCTTGAAAATGCAGCGCGTGAGCCGGAAGTCACCGACCTGGCTAAGCTGCTGGTTAAAATGGGCGCGAAAATCAGCGGTATTGGCACCGACAAACTGGTCATCCAGGGCGTTGATCAGTTGCACGGTGCCTCGCATGAAATCATTCCGGATCGAATTGAAGCCGGCTCCTTCCTGTGTGCCGTGGCGGCAACCGGCGGCGACGTCACCCTGACCAGAGCGCCAGGCAACGTGCTGGATGCCGCACTGGACAAATTGCGCGAAGCAGGCGCGGTGCTGACAACCAGCGATAGCCGGATTCGCATCCAGATGGACACCCGCCCGAAAGCCGTTAACTTCCGCACGACCGAATACCCCGGCTTCCCGACCGACATGCAGGCGCAATTTATGGCAGTCAACTGCCTGGCCAGTGACGCCAGCCATGTCAAGGAAACCATTTTTGAAAACCGTTTCATGCACGTGCAGGAACTGAACCGGCTGGGCGCATCAATCAGGACTGAAGGCAACTGCGCCTTTGTAACCGGTGTCGACAAACTGGTTGGCGCGCCGGTGATGGCCACTGACTTGCGCGCTTCTGCTTCGCTCGTCATTGCCGGGCTGGCGGCACAGGGTGAAACCATCATTGATCGGATTTATCATCTCGATCGTGGCTACGATCGCATGGAAGACAAGCTATCTGCCGTCGGCGCAAATATCAAACGAGTAAAATCATGACCACAAGTACCGAACAGGAACCACAATTGATTCTGGCGCTCTCCAAGGGGCGTATTTTTGAAGAAACCCAACCCTTGCTTCAAGCGGCGGGAATTACGGTCAGCGAAGACCCGGAAACCTCGCGCAAGCTCATTCTGGAAACCAATCACCCGAACATCAAAGTCATCATCGTGCGCGCCACCGATGTGCCAACCTACGTACAATACGGCGCAGCCGATTTCGGGGTTGCCGGCAAGGATGTACTACAAGAACATGGCGGTGCGGGACTGTACCAACCGGTTGATCTACACATCGCAAAATGCCATCTGTCCGTCGCCGTACCCAAGGGGTTCGACTATGACAACGCCGTGCGCAAGGGTGCGCGCCTGCGCATTGCCACCAAATACGTCCAGGCGGCACGCGAGCACTTTGCCGCAAAAGGCGTCCACGTTGATCTGATCAAGTTGTATGGCTCCATCGAACTCGCGCCACTCGTCGGGCTGTCGGAAGCGATCGTCGACCTGGTTAGCACCGGCAACACCTTGCGTGCCAACGATCTGGTCGAAGTTGAACAGATTGCCGATATTTCGTCGCGTCTGATCGTCAACCAGGCGGCATTGAAGCTCAAGCGCAAACTGCTGCAACCGATTCTGGACGCCTTTAGCGCTGCCTCCGCCGAATAAGACTAAAATTAAGGCAATACGCAGGCAAGGGCAAAATCCAAAGGAAACGCATGGCTATTCAAATTCGCAAGCTTGTTACGGCTGAAGCCGACTTTCGCAAACAACTGGATGCCATTCTCGCATTCGAGGATGAAGAAGACGCCGCCATTGACCGTATCGCGGCCGAGATTCTGGCTGACGTCAAGGCACGTGGCGATGCGGCGGTGCTCGCATATACCAACCGCTTCGACCGTACTCATGCTGACAATATCGACGCGCTGGAAATCAGCCTGGAAGATTGCCAGAAGATGCTGCATACCTTGCCGGAACAGCAGCGCGCTGCATTACAAACTGCGGCAGAGCGCATCCGCGCTTTCCACCAGCGCCAGTTTGCGGAAAGTGGCGGTGAGGGTTTTACCTACACTGAGGCAGACGGCACCATACTGGGCCAGAAAGTGACGCCGCTGGATCGGGTCGGCATTTACGTCCCAGGCGGCAAGGCGGCCTACCCGTCATCGGTTTTGATGAACGCCATTCCCGCCAAAGTTGCCGGTGTGCCGGAAATCATCATGGTCGTGCCGACGCCAGACGGGGTGCAAAATGAGCTGGTGCTCGCGGCGGCCGCACTCTCTGGTGTTGACCGGGTTTTTGCCATCGGCGGCGCTCAGGCCGTCGGCGCACTGGCTTATGGCACGGAGACCGTGCCTGGCGTTGACAAAATCGTCGGGCCTGGCAACGCCTTCGTTGCCGCTGCCAAACGACGGGTATTCGGCACCGTCGGCATCGACATGATTGCAGGGCCATCGGAAATCCTGGTGTTATGCGACGGCAAGACCGATCCGGACTGGATCGCCATGGATCTTTTTTCGCAAGCGGAACATGACGAACTTGCGCAATCCATTCTGGTCTGCCCGGATGCCGCCTATCTGGAACAGGTCGAAGCCAGCATCAACCGCTTGCTGCCACAAATGACACGCGCCGAGATCATCCGCACGTCGCTAACCAATCGCGGCGCCATGATTCTCGCCAAAGACATGGAAGAAGCCTGCGCCATTGCCAATCTGGTTGCGCCGGAACATCTGGAAATCTCGACCGACAACCCCGAACAATGGGTGTCTCATATTCGCCATGCCGGCGCCATCTTTCTGGGTCGCTACTCGTCGGAATCGCTGGGTGATTACTGCGCCGGCCCAAACCATGTACTGCCGACCTCGCGCACCGCGCGCTTTTCGTCGCCACTGGGGGTCTACGATTTCCAGAAACGCTCCAGCATCATTTTTGCCAGCGAAGCCGGTGCGCAGACACTCGGACAGATTGCTTCCGAACTGGCACACGGCGAAGGGCTGGAAGCGCATGCCCGCAGCGCTGAATTCCGCCTGAAAAAGAAATAATCGGAAACCCCATGTCACTACTTATCGAAAACCTTATCCGACCCGACATTCGCGCCCTCAACGCGTACCATGTCGGCGCGTCGGATGGCTTCCTGAAGCTGGATGCAATGGAGAATCCGTATCCGTTACCCGAGGCACTGCGCACAGAACTCGGCAAGCGCTTGTCGGATGTTGCCCTGAACCGCTATCCAATTCCCTCCTACACGACACTAAAGGCCGCTATTTGCAGCAAAATGGGCGTGCCCGCCGGTTACAGCGTCATGCTGGGAAATGGCTCGGACGAACTGATTTCACTCTTGACGGTTGCCTGTGCGCGCCGCGATTTGGCCGCTCCAGCGACCGTACTGGCCCCCGTGCCGACATTCGTGATGTACGCCATGTTTGCACAGTTTTCCGGCATGGCTTTTACCGGCGTACCGCTGAAAGACGATTTCTCGCTCGACATGTCGGCCATGTTGTCTGGGATTGAAGCACACCGACCCGCGCTGGTTTTTCTGGCCTACCCGAACAATCCGACCGGCAATCTGTTCAAGGAAGACGAAATCGTCGAAATCATTCGCGCCGTAGGTGATAGCGGCATTGTCATCGTGGACGAGGCATACCAGCCCTTTTCGCCCACCAGCTTCATGCCGCGCCTGCCGGAATTTCCGAATCTGATCGTCATGCGCACCGTTTCCAAACTCGGGCTGGCTGGCGTGCGCCTCGGTTACATGTCGGCGTCGAATACATTGCTGGAACAGTTTGAAAAAGTACGTCCACCCTACAACGTCAATGTGCTCACGCAGGCAGCCGTGGAATTCGCGCTCGAAAACCTGTCGGTACTGGACGAGCAAGCCGCATGGTTGCGCACTGAGCGCACAAAGCAAGCCAAAGCGCTGGCGGCACTGCCAGGTGTCGAAGTTTTCCCGTCCGATGCCAATTTCCTGCTAATACGCGTCAATCAAGCTGAACAAGTGTTTGAAAAACTGCTGGCGCACAAAATTTTGATCAGAAATGTGGGTAAAATGCATTCATTGCTTAACAACTGCCTGCGCGTCAATATCAGTACGCCGGAAGAAAACCAGCAATTTCTTGACGCTTTCAAAACGTGTATCACAGCATAAACTTAGCCTAATTTTCTTATGCCTTCGCCAAGAACAGCCGAAATCAGCCGCAACACCAGTGAAACCCAGATCCGGGTCGCCATCAATATCGACGGCACCGGCCAAAGAAAACTGGAAACAGGGGTTCCCTTTTTCGACCACATGCTGGATCAAATCGCCCGCCACGGCTTGATCGATCTGGACATTCACGCTGTCGGCGATTTGCATATCGACGCGCACCACACCGTCGAAGATGTCGGCATTGCCCTCGGCCAGGCGGTCGCCAAAGCCATGGGCGACAAGAAAGGCATTACACGCTACGGCCATGCTTACGTACCGCTGGATGAGTCGTTGTCACGCGTCGTGATTGACTTTTCCGGCCGCCCTGAACTGGTTTTCAACGTCGATTTCGTGCGTGCGATGTCCGGCACCTACGATCTGGATCTGACTCGCGAGTTCTTTCAGGGCTTCGTGAATCACGCACTAGTGACACTGCATATAGACAACCTGCGCGGCGAAAACGCGCATCACCAGTGTGAAACCGTTTTCAAGGCTTTTGGACGCGCACTGCGCATGGCAGCCGCCCCTGACCCGCGCGCGCCAGACAGCATTCCCTCAACCAAAGGCAGCCTGTAAACACGCAAAACTGGCAAACCCATGAAAAAAATTGTCGTCGTCGATTACGGGATGGGTAACTTGCGCTCCGTCGCGCAAGCCCTGCGTACCGTTGCGCCTGATGTGGAAGTCAAAATATCAAGTGAAGCCACTGATCTGGATAATGCCGATCGCATCGTTCTGCCCGGTCAAGGTGCCATGCCGGATTGCATGCGCTCCCTGCGAGAATCTGGCTTGCTGACGTCCCTGATGAAGGCGGCAGAGTCAAAGCCCTTGCTTGGCATTTGCATCGGCGAACAGATGCTGTTTGATATCAGCGAGGAAGGCAACACGCCCGGACTCGGCTTGCTCCCCGGAAAAGTAAAACGCTTCCAGCTCGACGGAAAATTGCAGGAAGACGGGTCGCGCTTCAAAGTGCCACAAATGGGTTGGAATCAAGTCAGGCAAACTGTGCCTCATCCCTTGTGGACTGACATCCAGGACAACAGCTATTTCTACTTCGTGCATAGCTATTACGTCGTACCGGATAATCCGGCACATGTTGTGGGAGAAACAGTGTATGGCGAACCGTTTTGCTGTGCAGTGACGCGCGACAACCTCTTTGCCACGCAGTTCCATCCAGAAAAAAGTGCGGCCGCCGGTCTGCAGCTATACAAAAATTTCATACAATGGAATCCGTAAACTCTCGAAAAAACGTGTTTCATAACCTAATCCATATCAATCATTTCACAGAAAATTTCTACCATGTTGCTCATCCCTGCTATTGATCTCAAAGATGGCCAATGTGTTCGCCTGAAACAGGGCGACATGAACCAGGCAACCGTATTTTCCGACGACCCCGGCGACATGGCGCGCCACTGGCTGTCACAAGGCGCACGCCGCCTGCATCTGGTTGACCTGAACGGTGCATTTGCTGGCAAACCGGTCAACCGCGCGGCGATCACCTCGATTCTCAAAGCCGTGGAAGACTATGCTGTCGAAAATGACACCGGCCTGATTCCGGTCCAGCTTGGTGGTGGCATTCGCGATCTGGACACCATCGAGCAATATCTGGATGCAGGCATTTCCTACATTATCGTCGGCACCGCTGCGGTCAGAAATCCGGGCTTCCTGCGCGATGCCTGCAGTGCCTTTCCGGGCAGCATCATCGTCGGGCTGGACGCACGTGATGGCAAAGTGGCGACCGACGGCTGGAGCAAGTTGTCGAAACATGAAGTCACGACACTGAGCAGAAAGTTTGAGGATTATGGCGTTGAATCCATCATTTACACTGATATCGGTCGCGATGGCATGATGGGCGGTGTCAACATCGAAGCAACAGTCAAACTTGCCCAAGCCGTTCAAATTCCGGTTATTGCCTCTGGCGGTGTGCATAACATTGATGATGTTGAAGCCCTGTGCGCGGTTTACGAGGAGGGCATTGAAGGCGTGATTTGTGGTCGCTCCATCTACGAAGGCACACTCGACTTACGACAAGCGCAATTGCGCGCCGATGAACTGACGGATAACTGAAATCCACGCTGCCCAAACAGGAACTCTCATGCTCGCCAAACGAATCATCCCCTGTCTGGACGTCACCGCTGGGCGCGTTGTCAAGGGCGTCAATTTTGTCGAATTGCGTGATGCAGGTGACCCGGTAGAAATCGCTCGCCGCTATGACGAACAAGGCGCGGACGAACTGACTTTCCTGGACATCACTGCCTCCAGCGATGAGCGCGACCTGATCTTGCACATTATCGAAGACGTGGCGTCGCAAGTGTTCATTCCGCTTACTGTGGGTGGTGGTGTGCGCAGCGTCGAAGATGTGCGCCGCCTGCTCAATGCCGGTGCCGACAAGGTCAGCATCAACACTTCGGCCGTCACCAATCCACAACTGGTGTTTGATGCATCCCAGCGCTATGGTTCGCAATGCATTGTGGTAGCGATTGATGCCAAGCAGACCGGGGCAGACAAATGGGAAGTTTTCACGCATGGCGGGCGCAATGCGACCGGACTGGATGCCATCGAATGGGCGCGCAAGATGGAACAGCTCGGTGCCGGCGAAATCCTGCTAACCAGCATGGATCGTGATGGCACTAAAAGCGGTTTTGACATTGCCCTGACCCGTAACATTTCGGATGCCGTCAACATTCCCGTCATCGCATCGGGCGGGGTCGGCAATTTGCAGCATCTCGCCGATGGCATCAAGCAAGGCCATGCCGATGCCGTACTGGCCGCCAGCATTTTCCATTACGGCGAATACACGGTTCAGCAAGCCAAGGAATTCATGGCAAAACAAGCGATCCCTGTGAGGATGACATGAGTACGAAAGAAAACTGGCTAGACACAATCAACTGGGGCGAGAACGGACTGGTTCCGGTCATTACGCAAGAAGTCGGCAGCAATACGATTCTGATGTTTGCCTGGATGAACCGCGAGGCACTGGCAACCACGCAATCTTCCGGCATTGCCGTTTACTGGAGCCGTTCGCGCGATCGCTTGTGGTGCAAAGGTGAAGAGTCCGGACATACGCAAAAGGTGCATGCCATCAGGATGGATTGCGATAACGATGTGCTCATCCTGGTGGTTGAGCAAATCGGCGGCATTGCCTGCCATACGGGACGACATAGCTGCTTTTATCAGAAATTGCTCAACGGCGAACATGGGCCGGAATGGCAAGCAGTTGACCCGATTCTGAAAGATCCGAAGGACATCTACAAATGAGCGACATTCTGCAACGCCTGGCTGAACGCATTGAGTCGCGCAAACTGGTCAATGGCGGCGACCCGGAAAAGTCTTACGTCGCGCGCCTGTTTGCAAAAGGCGATGATGCGATCCTGAAAAAAATCGGTGAAGAAGCGACCGAAACCGTCATGGCGGCCAAAGATGCACGCAATGACAATGACCGCAGCAAGGTGTTGTATGAATGTGCCGACCTGTGGTTCCACTCACTGATCATGCTGTCGCAGTTCGACCTGACACCGCAAGAAGTACTCGACGAACTGGCACGGCGCGAAGGTCTATCGGGCATTGAAGAAAAAGCCGCGCGCAAGGATATCCTGCGCGACGCGCAAGAAGCGAAACAAACATAACGTTCCTTTCACGCCACACACGGGAGAAAAAGCCATGTTTTACGTCAACGCAAACGGGGCCAGCATCCCGGCCATCGGTTTTGGCACCTACCTGATTGAAAATAACGATGCGGCGCGCATGGTGCAGGCCACGCTGGAAATGGGCTATCGTCATATCGACACCGCGCAAATTTATGGCAATGAAGCCGGTGTCGGCCAGGGCATTACTGCCTCCGGTGTACCACGCAAAGAAATCTTCCTGACCACGAAGGTCTGGGTCAAGAATTTCAAGACCACAAATTTTGCCGCATCCGTTGATGAGAGTCTGAAAAAACTCGGCACCGATTACGTGGACTTGCTTTTGCTGCACTGGCCGAGCCCCGTCGTACCGCTAGCAGACCAGATAGCTGCACTTAACGCAGTCAAAAATGCCGGCAAGGTGCGCAACATCGGCGTCAGCAACTACAACACGACCTTGCTAGCCGAAGCCTCGACGCTCAGCGAAGCACCGCTGGTAACCAACCAGATCGAATACCACCCCTACCTCGACCAGTCAAAAGTTATTCAAGCCGCCCGTGAACTCGGCATGTGCATCACCGCCTATTTTGCGTTGGCCGAAGGCAAAGTACTGCATGATCCGCTGATTCAGGAAATCGCAGCCAAACATGGCAAGAGTCCGGCACAAGTCGCGCTACGCTGGGTTATCCAGCAGGAAAATCTGGTCGTACTCTCCAAAACGGTCAGCGAGGAACGCGCCAGGCAGAATTTGGCCATCTTTGACTTTGATCTGACGAATGATGAAATGGCTGCCTTGCATGGACTCGCCAAACCCGATGGACGACTGCTGAATCCGGATCGACTGGCACCGGAATGGGACTAGGCAAGCGCTGAATTTCACGCCCTCGCGGCACAGATCCGTCAATATTTGCAGGAGATTTGATACCGGTCAGGCAACAAAATGTTTGACCGCAGTAGCGCGCTCATAAACAAGGCTGGCTTGGCGTATCATGTGACTGAGATCGAATGAGCGAAGCGCGCAAGCGCGCGACTTTAACGCGCTCCCCGAATTTCGTACAATGCTATTCGGATTATTGCTATTTTTGGGCATCCGGCAAACGAAAGGAGACAGCTTTGGAAAACTGCATCTTTTGCAAAATCGCGGCAAAAGCGCTTCCGGCAGATATCGTGTATGAAGACGATGAAATAATGGCCTTCAAAGATATTCGCCCGGTAGCGCCTGTGCATCTGCTTATCATTCCAAAGCAGCACATTGCCTCACTGGCAGACTGCTCCGACGCAAACGCAGAGATTCTGGGCAAAATGCTTCTGTTGGCACCAAAACTGGCTGCGGAGCAGGGTTGCGGTGCCGTAAAAACTGAAGATGGCACTTATTCGGGCGGGTTTCGCACACAGATTAACACCGGACCGAAAGGCGGGCAGGAGGTGTATCACTTGCACCTCCACGTCATCGGTGCCCCGTAAGTCTTGAAACGGATATATCCTTCATCAACGCAGACTTAACTGCCAAGGAGTTTTAATGGGATCTTTGAGCATCTGGCACTGGCTGATCGTCCTGGTCATCATCCTGCTTGTCTTCGGGACAAAAAAACTGTCGAGTATCGGCAAGGATCTGGGCAGTGCCGTTCGTGGCTTCAAGGAGGGCGTCAAAGGGGAAGAAACGGAAAACGCGACTGCTGGCAAACAGGCAGAAAGCCCCCCCCAACCGCCGTCAGAAAGCAGCAAGCAAATTGATAAAAAGAGCGATTGAGTTCTCTTTGTCGCCGGTGTGTGTGGCACACGCCCTTTTCATGTGATTGAACATGATTGATTTAAGCCTTTCCGAACTGATGCTCATTGGCGTCGTCGCGCTGATTGTCCTGGGCCCCGAAAAGCTTCCCGGCGTGGCACGCATGGCGGGGTCCGTCTTCGGGCGCGCCCAGCGTTATATCTACCAATTGCGCCACGAAGTCAGCAACGAGCTGGCACTCAACGATTTGCATGCGCTGCGTGAAGAAGTGCGCGATACCGCGAATGAAGTTGAAAAAACGCTTTCTGGCCACGCACTTTTTTCCGGCAGTACGCACGAAGACGAAGAGCGTGACCCAATGGAAGAACTGTCTGCCGCCAAGGCAAAAATCTTCCGCAGCCACAAAGCCGAACGCCGCGCCTTTTTCGGCACACGCAACAATAAAAATCAGCACATGCGCAAGAAACTGCGGTCCACCGCCGCGCAGCATGTACGCAATCAATTTTCAAACGCAACCGACCGGGGAGCAAAGTGAAAGAAACTGGTCAAAGCCTGATTTCTCACCTACTGGAAATGCGTACCCGGTTGCTACGCGCTGTCCTTGCCATCGTCGTTGTCTTTCTCTGTCTGGCACCTTTTTCGTCCAGCATTTTCGACCTGATCGCCTCACCGATGATGAATGCCCTGCCGCAAGGTACCCGCATGATTGCCATCGGCGTGATTGCGCCCTTCATGGTGCCAATCAAGATCACACTGTTGCTGGCGTTTCTGATCGCCCTACCGTACGTTTTCTATCAAGTCTGGGCCTTCGTGGCACCAGGTTTGTACGTTCACGAAAAAAAGCTGATTGCCCCACTAGTAGCAGCCTCGTCCATCCTGTTCATACTGGGCTTTGCTTTCTGTTATTTTTTCGTGTTTGGTACTGTGTTCCGTTTTATACACAGCGTTGCGCCGCAATCAATCGCGGTCGCTCCAGACATTGAGAGCTACTACAGCTTCATCATTACGATGTTCATGGCATTTGGTCTGGCGTTTGAGGTGCCGGTCGTCGTCGTCGTGCTGACACGAATCGGTATTGTCAGCATTGAGAACCTGAAGCGAATGCGACCTTACGTCATCGTCGGCGCGTTTGTCATTGCAGCCATCTTCACCCCGCCAGACGTGATGAGCCAGTTCATGCTCGCCGTCCCGCTATGCCTGCTGTATGAAATCGGCTTGCTGGCGGCACCCTTGTTCACCCGCGCGCCAGCGGATTCCGAAAGCAAAGTCTAGTCGTCCTGCTGCAAACGCGGTCGCTTGGCAACCGTCACCACCAGGCTTGCCTCACCCGCATCGCGTAGCACGACCATTTTGGCCGAACTTCCCGGTACCAGCGAAGCAATCTGATTAAACAGCTTGCTGGTGTTATCGATCGGCTTCCCCTGAATGGAGATCAGAATGTCTCCCGGCATGATGCCCGCCTTGTCTGCTGGCCCATTTTTCAGTACTCCGGCAATAATCACGCCTTCTTTTTTGCGCAACTTGAATGCGTCCGCCAATTCAGTCGTAATATCTTGCGGCTCAACACCAATCCAGCCGCGCACCACGTGACCGTTCTTGATAATTGCTTCCATCACCGACTTGGCTGTTGAAACCGGAATGGCAAAACCAATCCCCAGTGAACCACCGCTACGCGAAAAGATGGCAGAGTTAATGCCAAGCAGGTTCCCGCTGGTATCGACCAGTGCGCCGCCCGAATTCCCCGGATTGATGGCCGCATCAATTTGAATGAAGTTTTCAAACATGTTGATGCCCAGATGGGAACGCCCCAGCGCAGAAATAATACCCATTGTCACCGTTTGACCAACTCCAAACGGGTTACCGATCGCAAGCACCACATCGCCGACCTGGACCTGATCCATATGCCCGAACGTGACTGATGGCAGATTTTCCATGTCCACCTTGATTACGGCCAAGTCCGTTTCTGGGTCAGCACCGATCACCGCCGCCCTGGCCTTGCGTCCATCCACCAGCGCAACCTCGATTTCATCAGCACTCGCAACAACGTGATTATTGGTCAGTATGAAACCGTCATCGCTGACGATTACCCCTGAACCCAGGCTGGAAAGCTTTTGGCGCTCACCACGGCGGTCTCCAAAAAAACGGCGGAAAAACGGATCATCCAGCAAGGAATTGTCTTGCCGCACTTTCTTCGCAGTGAAAATATTAACGACAGATGGCATCGCCCGTCTGGCCGCTTCCCGATAGGAACCGGCCGCTGGCACATCGCTTTTTTCGGCCTCGTGCAAGGTCACCGTATCCGACTTGATCGTCACCTTGCGCTGCGTACCAATCCCCGCGCCCAACCATTCCGGCTTCAGGACCATTACAATGAAGAAAACCGCCAAACCCACTGTCACAATTTGGGCGAACAATAACCAAAGACGTCGCATAGAACGAGCTCTAAAAATGGATAGATTAATCTTAAATAGGGATGATCTTGCACAATATCTAGCGCAATTGCTTGATATTACGCATTTCAGGGATTATTGCCCAAATGGCCTTCAGGTGGAAGGCAAAACAGAAATTCAGAAAATTGTCACTGGTGTTACCGCCTGCCAGGCACTCATTGCCGCTGCCATTGATGCTCAGGCCGATGCCCTGCTGGTGCATCACGGCTATTTCTGGCGCGACGAAAATCCGTGCATCGTAGGCATGAAACATCATCGCCTGAAAGCTTTGCTGCAACACGATATCAATCTGTTTGCCTACCACCTGCCACTGGATCACCACTCCCAACTCGGCAATAATGCGCAACTGGCTTCCGCACTGGACTTGCAGCCAATTGGACACTTTGGCGAAAACGATCTCGGCTGGCTGGGCAAACCAAAAAAAGCAACGGTAAACACCCTTGGCATGCTGGCTGAAGTTATTGAAAATCAGCTGAATCGCACCCCTCTGATCGTTGGAAACCCTGAGCAATCGGTGGATGTTATCGCTTGGTGCAGCGGTGCCGCACAAGGTTTGCTCCCTGCCGCCGCCGAAGCAGGCGCACAGGTTTATTTAAGCGGCGAAATCTCCGAGCCCACCGCACACCAGGCGCGCGAACTGGGCATCGCCTACATCTCCTGCGGCCACCACGCCACCGAACGCCTGGGTATTCAAGCGCTAGGAGCACACATCGCTGAAAAATTTGGCATCCTGCACGAATTCATCGACATAGCGAACCCGGCTTGAGCGGTCTACTTTTGCAACGAATCGCGTATCTCGCGCAACAGCAAGATATCCTCCGGCGTTGCTGCCGGTTCCGGCTCGGGTGCAGGTTCCACGCGTTTGACCTTGTTGATTGCTTTCACCACCATGAATATTGAAAAGGCCACGATGATGAAGTTGATCACAACCATGATGAAACTCCCGATGGCAATCACCGCCCCTGCTTTTTTAGCCTCCGCCAGAATCAGGTGTGTTCCCTGGTTATTCAATGGAATGTAGTAGTTTGAAAAATCCAGCCCGCCTATCAGTTTCCCTGCCATTGGCATGATCACGTCATTCACCAATGATTTAACGATGCCACCAAATGCCGTACCGATAACCACCGCCACGGCCAGATCAATCACATTACCTTTAACGGCAAATTCCTTGAATTCCTTGAAAATGGACACAATTGCCTCCTTTGACCTTGTTAAACCGCGAACGCAACAGTAACCGCTAGCAGCCTTCTGCTGGATGTGCCTGCATTTTGCCTTTATCCATGAAGATTTCATGTTGCGGATAGTCAAGAATCTTTCTTTTCTCAATCATCCATTCAAAGAAAATGGCAATGATTGCGCCTATTCCTGCTGTCCGCCGCAAAACTTACGTGCAGGTTCCTTGAAATTTGGGTAAGCGCTTCTCTATAATGAAACGTTAACCCAATTTACGCTTACAGGCGCTTTTAAAAACAAGAGCGCCCTTGTCTTTAAGGAACAACAACCATGATGGTTCTTTACTCGGGCACTACCTGTCCATTTTCACAGCGCTGCCGTTTTGTCCTGTTTGAAAAAGGGATGGATTTTGAAATCCGCGACATCGACCTGTTCAACAAGCCGGAAGATATTTCGGTCATGAATCCTTACGGGCAAGTACCGATTCTGCTCGAGCGCGATCTTGTTCTGTACGAATCAAACATCATCAATGAATATATTGACGAGCGCTTCCCGCATCCGCAACTGATGCCAGCCGACCCGATGATGCGCGCGCGCACCCGCCTGCTGCTATTCAACTTCGAGAAAGAACTTTTCATCCACGTTCATACGCTTGAAAATCTGCGCGGCAAGGTTTCCGATAAAGTCATGGACAATGCCAAAGATGAGATTCGTGACCGCCTGACCATGCTCGTTCCGCTTCTGGAGCGCAACAAATATTTCCTGGGCGATGACTTTTCTATGTTGGATGTCGCCATCGCTCCCCTGCTGTGGCGTCTGGATTACTATGGCATCGAACTTTCAAAAACGGCGGCGCCACTGATGAAATATGCCGAGCGTATTTTCTCCCGTCCGGCATACATTGAAGCCTTGACGCCACCTGAAAAAATCATGCGTCGCTAAGGTATGGAAAACAATTCGCCCCCTGAAACCAAGCCTTATTTTATGCGTGCCATTCATGAGTGGTGCACGGATCACGGTTTTACGCCCTATCTTGCCGTTATGGTGAACGGGCGTGTGAACGTGCCAATGCAATATGTGCATAACAATCAGATCATTCTGAACGTCAGTCATGTATCCACGCAGGGCTTGAAAATGGGTAACGATGCGATCACCTTCAAGGCGCGTTTTAACGGTGTTCCGCGCGATATTTATGTTCCGATTGAAAACGTCATTGCGATTTACGCGCGAGAAAATGGTGAAGGCATGGTGTTTGAGGCAGTTAATTCCGAAGAAAAAAAACCTGCTCTGCCGGTACACAAACAACCTGAATTACGCTCAGTACCCAAAAGAACCGTTCATGAATCAGCCGACAATAGCGATAATACCCCAGACGATTCGCCGCCTACCCCACCAAAAAGCAGAAAGCCTATCCTAACTCGCATTAAATAGGGTAGAATACGACCGCTTTACAGGCGCCGGCTTAGCTCATCTGGTAGAGCACCTGACTTGTAATCAGGGGGTGGCGGGTTCAAGTCCTGCAGCCGGCACCAAAAATTTCTAAAGGTTCAGGCTGTGTCCTGAACCTTTTTCTTTTTAGGCACGGCTATTCTTTGCGCAATCCCGCCCAACGCGGCACACAACCACGCCCCACACCAAGTAGTTCCAGCGCATGTCCGACTGTATGCGCGACCATTTCATTCAGGGTTTCAGGACGTTGATAAAACGCTGGCACAGGCGGAAAAACGATGGCGCCCGCCTCTGTCACTGACACCATATTTCGCAGATGAATCAGACTGAGCGGCGCTTCGCGCACCATCAGAATCAATTTGCGCCGCTCCTTGAGCATCACATCCGCAGCGCGGGTAATCAGATTGTCGGCAAAACCATGGGAAACCGACGCCAACGTCTTCATTGAGCAAGGCACCACAATCATGCCTGCCGCACCAAATGAGCCACTTGCAATCTGTGCACCAATGTCATTCACGTCATGCAACACCGCTGCCAAGCCGGTCAGGTTCTGGCGTGTCATACCCAGTTCATGCTGCAAGTTCAACTCGCCCGCATCCGATACGACCAGATGCGTTTCGACTTCCGACACCTCGCTGAGTGCCTCCAGCAGGCGCAAACCGAGCACCGCGCCGGATGCGCCGGTCATCGCCACGATCAAGCGTGTCGCTGTCGGTACACTCTGACGATTTCTGCCTGACAACATGAATCCTTTCTCGTGATTACGCATTCAAGTTACAAGCATGCCCCAATTCCTGCGAAGAAGGAAGTCTTACGAAAAATGTGACCATCTGTGTGAAAATACGCAGTGATTTTTAAAATCCAACACCCGACTCTGCCTGATGAGCAAAAAGCTGAAACGCGCTTCCCCACCGCATCACAACGGTATCAGCCCAAGCTGTGTGATATTGCCTACCGGTTCGTGGGCAACCATCGCCGATTTTCTCGCGCACCGCTTTCCGCACATCAACCGTCAAACATGGCGGGATCGCATGGCATCCGGGATGGTTATCAGCGAAGACGGAACGCACATTCTGCCAGAGCAAGCGTATCAGGCTCTCCGCAAGATCTATTACTACCGCAGCCTGGAAGCCGAAGCGCCGATTCCGTTTGAAGAAACGGTCCTTTATCAGGACGAACATATCGTCGTCGCAGACAAACCACATTTTCTGCCTGTCACGCCTAGCGGGCGTTATTTGCAGGAAACGCTTCTGGTCCGGCTCAAACGCAAATTGGGCATTGAGACGCTCGCACCGGCGCATCGGATTGACCGCGAAACAGCCGGGCTGGTGCTGTTTACCATACAGCCGCACACACGCGGACGCTATCAGTCTCTGTTCCAGAGTCGCGCCGTCAGTAAACAGTATCAGGCACTGGCACCTTTGCGCGAAGATTTGGCGCTCCCAATGACCTATTACAGCCGGCTCGTTGAAAGCCCTGCCTTCATGCAAATGCAGGAAGCGGAAGGCGAAACGAATGCGGAAACGGAAATCACGCTACTGGAATCACACAAAAACCTAGCGCGCTACCAACTGCGCCCGCTAACCGGACGCAAGCACCAATTGCGCGCTCATATGGCCGCCCTCGGCATCCCTATTGCCAACGATCAGATTTATCCTGTCTTGCAGCCTGAAGAGACAAATCCCGATTACAGCCGCCCCTTAAAGCTACTTGCCGAATCGCTGTCCCTGATCGACCCGATGACCGGCAAACATCACCATTTCAATAGTCAGCGAACTTTACAGCCATGACCACGCCGCCCCTGCATGACTCAAACAAGCTTCCACCCGCCACAATCTCGGAAGATGAAGGGGTGCGCTATCTGCACTTGGGTACCAGTTGGATTCAAGGGGCGATGCGATTAAGCAAACCGAATGCCATTGAACTGGAATACGTGCAAAACATGATGGCATGGCTGCTCTTCGTCGATCAACCCGCGCATATCGCGCAACTTGGTCTGGGTTGCGGCGCGCTTAGCAAGTTCTCGTACCACCATTTTCCTGATACGCACATCACTGCCGTCGAATTGAATCCCGCCGTTATCGAGACGGCACGCACACATTTTCTGCTGCCGTCCAACAATGGGCGTTTCAATGTACTGCAAATGGATGCCCAGGACTTCGTGCATAACACGGCCAACCATGGCACGCTGGACGTGCTGCAAATCGATTTATACGATGAAAACGCAGACGGTCCCGTGTTCGACTCGCCTGAGTTCTATCAAGCCTGTGCTGACTGCCTGTCAGATACTGGCATTATGACCACCAACCTGTTTGGCAATTTCGGTTGCCATGAAAAAAATATCGACGCGATTCAGGAAGCCTTCGATGCCACGGCCTGGCTTCCCCCTGTTGACGATGAAAACATGATCGCGATTGCATTCAAGCAAGCGCCCAGCATTGATTTTGGCGACCTGTTCCGGCGCGCCGCATACATCCGAAAAACAACCGGCCTGTACGCCAAAAGCTGGGTCATCGGGTTACAGAACTGGATGCGTGAACAGACTTGAACGTACAAAAAAACCGGAGTTTTCGCTCCGGTTTTTATGCGCCAAGAAAATTGGTGCGTGGGCTTTCCCCTTGCGGTTCAATCGAATCCGCGTAAAAGCTTTCGGTTTCGTTCGAGAAAAACTCGCATTTGATATGGTAATGGCGCCTTACCTTATTTAGCTTGCCCCAACGATCCTTGTAATAAATGAAGTTTTTCGTCCGCTTGAGGATCGTAATCATGTTGCTTGTCACATAACCACAACCGCCGTAGACAATATCACCGCTATAGATTACGCCCTCTTTAAATCTGAATGTCGTGTTCGTCAGACTATATTCCATCGATTCACCCCTTGATTGCTTGCACTCGAATTTGCCCCCTGCCACAGTATAGCGGCTTAAGCCTGTGCCTGAAATATGTATCCCACAACAAGCCCATTTATGCGAACTTTTTCATCCGCTCTGCCTGCCCAGATCACTTAGCGCGCCCACCATAGGTGCAAGGTACTGGGGTCGCCATGACGAATCGACTTTTCGCGTGCAGCTGCTGCATTAATGGTGTCGAGCGATTTCCAGGCTAGAAAGCGAAGGTCATTTTTTGGATAATAAAAAAAGGCGGGCCAAAAGTAGGCTGTTGGCGCTGACAGAAAAACCAGTAGCTGCGTCGCTGTATGTTTCAATAACTCTGTATTGAGTTTGAAAATTAATCGCTTGAAGTGGTGTGAGTCCAGCATCCAATAATTTTGATGCTTCTGGCACATCTTGCGCCAAATCCGCATATGCTGCCAATGCAAGCTCGGCCTGCTGAAACTGCTTAAGGATTGCACCCATCACTTTCTCCAATCATTTAATCTTGTTTTTTAAATATTGATCGCCATAGATCTGTTTGCGCTAAATCTTTTGGACAGCGTTTAGCTGAGTCCGGACCAAGGCGTGGCAATACGTCCCCGCCATGGCGTGCATAAGATGTAAGAGTCCCAAGTAGCTTTCCATCGGATTGCCGAACGACTGAAAATACGTCTTTACGCAAACTTGGAGAGCCTCTTCTGAGATATTGCGATTCCCACATGGATTCATAACCGTTACCAGACACCTTAATTACATTTTCAGATCTGTTTACGGTATTAAAAAAATTGGGGTTACCATATCTACTGAACATTTCTTTCGGCAGTTTCACCTGCTCGTAAATTTTTATTCCGCCATCCTTCTTGCACAGCTTTTCCATTTCCATATCAGTAAAGAACTTGCATCCTGCAAGCACAGAAAGACATATAAGAAGGCTTATACGAATCAGCGTTTTCATGAGTGACATTTCCTTTGTTTGAGTCTGCAAATTATTTGCATCATCTTAAGAGCAGGAAATACGCCCATCAATGTTTCATCGAAACTTCCCTGATGGCTTATTTGCTCATCAGTTAACTCTCTGTTTGATGGGAAAAGTGTGTTTGTTTTTGCCCGGTGTAGGCTTGAAGGGTGCAGGTGCCGATTTACGATTGACATAATGGAATGCCCAAGCCTGCCTATTTGTGTGGCAACGCTAATAATCTGGCGTAGCGTACATAAGTGAAATGCCGACTTTATTGAATAGCGCTGCCTGGGTCGCAAATTAAAGGGTAATCCCCCCGCCCAATAAGTGAGATCGGAAGTAGAATTTTCCAGTTAGGAGGTTCTACATGAAGAAGTCGAGATTTACAGACAGCCAGATCATGGCGATATTGAAGCAGGCGGAGTCAGGAGTGCCGGTTCCGCAGCTTTGCCGGGAGCACGGCATGAGTTCCGCGTCATTCTATAAATGGCGCGCCAAATACGGCGGGATGGACACATCCATGATTGCCAGGATGAAGGAGCTTGAAGCGGAGAATTCCAGGCTCAAGAAGATGTACGCCGAAGAACGGCTCAAGGGCGAGATTCTCAAGGAAGCGATAGAAAAAAAGTGGTAAGGCCATCTCGTCGCAAAGAGATGGCCAAACATGCCGTAGCGGTCAAAGGCGTGTCCATCCGGCTGGCGTGACCTGCCCCCAGTAACTACTCCACCTGCTTGCTAGTAATGCCCGTGGTTTGGGGGTTAATGTTTTTTTGCCGGCACACTGATGCGAACTCCAGCGGGGTTTGATAGCCCAAAGAAGAATGTGGCCGCTGCTCATTGTAATCCAGTCGCCATTGGTTGATCAGTAAACGGGCTTGCGCCAGATCTTCAAACCAATGTTCATTTAGGCATTCATCACGAAACTTTCCGTTAAAGCTCTCGATATAGCCGTTTTGCATTGGCTTGCCTGGCTGAATCAGTTTCAGTTCAACACCATTCTGATAAGCCCATTGATCCAATGCCTTGCCGGTGAACTCCGGTCCTTGGTCTGTCCTGATGGCTTTGGGGTAGCCTCGAAAAGCGGCAATGCCATCAAGTGTTCGAACGACCTGTTCTCCTGAAATGCCATGGGCAACAGGAATGTCCAGACACTCCTTGGTGAAATCATCAACGATCGTCAGGCACTTGATTCGCCGACCCGTGCAAAGAGAGTCCATGACAAAGTCCATTGACCACGTATGGTTCGGCAGGTTTGGCAACGTTAGAGACTGGCGCTCAACCATGATGCCTTTCTTGCGCTTTCTCTGGCGGACAGCCAGTCCTGCTTCACGGTAGAGCCTGTACACCTTCTTGTGGTTGACCTGTGTGCCCTCGCGGCGCAATAGCTGATGCACACGCCGATAGCCAAAGCGGCGGCGCTCATAGGCAATCTCCTTGATACGTTCTTTGAGCGTTCGTTCTCCTTGAGAATACCGGGACTTGTAACGCATGGTTGTGCGGGATATTCCGACAAGTAAGCAGGCCCTGCGCTGTGATACTGCCGTCTCCGACAGCATCGTGCACACGGCCTCGCGCTTGTTACTGACGGTCAGTACTTTCGGTTGAGGGCTACCTTGAGGGCTTCGTTATCCAGCATGGATTCGGCCAGCAGTTTCTTGAGCCGGTTGTTCTCTTCCTCAAGCGCTTTGAGTCGGCGTGCTTCGGATACTTCAAGCCCGCCATATTTTTTGCGCCATGTGTAAAACGTGGCGTCACTGATGCTGTATTTGCGGCATAGCTCCTTGACCGAAACACCCGCTTCAGCTTCTTTCAAAATAGGAATGATTTGTTCTTCTGTGAATCGCTTCTTCATGTTCATCGTCCTTTCTAACAATGAACATTACTAGGATCAGTCTGGATTAGAAAGCGGGGAGCAGGTCACCATAGACCTGCCCCAAATCACTATTCCACCTGCTTGCTAGCAATGTCTGCTTCTGGGCTGTCTAAGATGGCAAGGTAAATGACTGCTTTGACCGGTGGCTGTGTGAAAACGCTGTTTTAAACAGGTGAAAATGGAGTGTGATGAGCCTATCCTTCTAGGATAATAGTGGTAGCTATTATCAGGAGGCGGCATGAAAAGATTTGTAGAAGGTGCAGATCGTAGTCAGGTCACTTTGCTTCCGGAATCACTTGATGATTTCGTCACTGAAGACAATCCTGTACGTGCAGTAGACGCATTTGTTGATTCACTCGATCTGGCGTCACTTGGCTTTGACGGAGTAAACCCCGCGCAAACGGGACGGCCATCCTATCATCCATCGGTACTGCTGAAGATATACATCTACGGATACCTAAATCGTGTCCACTCCACGCGACGCCTTGAGCGCGAAGCACAGCGTAATCTCGAATTGATGTGGCTGGTTAATCGGCTGGCACCTGACTTCAAGACCATTGCAGATTTTCGCAAAAATAACGGAGCGGGAATTCGCAACGCTTGCCGACAGTTTGTGATCCTCTGTCGCGAAATCGGCTTGTTTGCGAACGCAGTCGTGGCAATTGATGGCTGCAAGTTCAGAGCTGTTAATGCGCATAACCGCAATTTCACGCGAGGCAAGGTTGCTAAACGCCTTGCGCAAATTGACCAGTGTATTGATCGCTACATGGGAGAGCTCGATACCGCAGATCGCCAAGAGTCTGATATTGCCGAAGCAAGAACCTCTCGCCTCAATGAGAAGATCAAGACCATGAAGGCGCAGATGGAGAAATTCAAACAGATTCAGGAACATCTGGAAGAGGTGCCAGGGAAACAGATTTCCCTGACTGACCCGGACGCTCGCGCCATGGCCACCAGTACAAGTCGAGGCCTGGTGGGTTACAACGTTCAAAC
The DNA here is from genome assembly GCA_963666295.1 of Burkholderiaceae bacterium. Classification (GTDB taxonomy): domain Bacteria; phylum Pseudomonadota; class Gammaproteobacteria; order Burkholderiales; family Burkholderiaceae_D; genus QZKY01. The sequence goes on from OY762707.1 coordinate 1,028,996, forward strand.
TGCGGTCGATACAACCCACCACCTGATAGTGGCTCATGAAGTTACCAATAGTGGCAGCGACCGTCGACAGTTATCCAAGATGGCATTGCAAGCCAAGGCTGCCATGGACACAAATGATTTGCACGCTATTGCAGATCGCGGTTATTTCAATGGTGAAGAAATCGTCGCCTGCGAACAAAATGGAATTACGCCTCTTGTTTCAAAGTCTACGACATCCAGCGCGAAAGCTGATGGGCGCTTTGACAAGGAAGACTTCATCTTCGATGCTGAAGCTGGTGAATACAAATGCCCTGCTGGCAAACGGTTGATTTGGCGGTTCTCCACGGAGGAACGTGGCGGGTTAATTCATAAATACTGGAGTTCTGACTGCCCCAGTTGTGAAATACGTGAGAAATGCACGACTAGCAAATATCGCCGCGTTACCCGTTACGACCATGAATCAACCCTTGAAGCGATGCAAAGGCGGCTCGACCTGAATCCGGGTCTTATGCGCATTAGGCAACGAACCGTTGAACACCCCTTCGGCACCATAAAGGAGTGGATGGGTGCCAATCACTTTCTAACCAGGCGGCTAGAAGGCGCTGGAACTGAGATGAGTTTGCACGTTTTGGCCTATAACATGAAGCGAGTCATGAAAATCATGGGAGTTTCCAGACTAATGGAAGCCATGGCGGCATGATGGCCGCTTTTTTTTCATAATCCTGACCAATAATTTCTGCTGGACCCGACTTGGCCAGACTCTTTGCGCTTCACGATCAATGTGTTTTCACACAGTCTGGCCGATTTGCCGCCCATCCACCTAGAAGAAGAAAGAGGCTGTTAGTCGCGCAGAGAGAGTGTGTGAATGGATAGTACGATTGGACAACGTCCTTTGTGCATTTAATCCCGCAGCAGAAACAGCACAATACGGCCACATGAACCGAAGGTCATTTTTTGGTGATATTCAAACCATTCAAAAAATGATGGTCGCAAAATGGTCACAATCTGGTCACAGAATGGTCACAACACAATTTGGCGCAAATAAACAAAAAGGCCAACCACAGCTAAGTGGTTGACCTTTAAGGCTAATGTCTGGTTGCGGGGGCAGGATTTGAACCTACGACCTTCGGGTTATGAGCCACTTAAAGCAGCAAAATATATCATTTAAAATCAATCACTTGCAGTGCTTGCCGCACAAAAAACCCATGCAAAACCACCAAAAACTACGTCATTACTGAAACTCATGACACAAATATGGCACAAATTGATACAAGCAATTGCCATCATTCATTGGTAATGGCTGTTGCCGCTGACCGAAAATTGACCCATTTAAGGGTGTTGTGCTGATTCAAAATTGACCCAGGTGTTTTACTAGTCCTGCTTAATTATTAGGCGGGAGATAAAAGGTGATCACCATGGAAATTTTGAGCAAGATAAGAAGGATGTATTTTCGCGACGAGATGTCGCTGCACGCCATTGCCAAGCGCACTGGGCTGTCGCGTAACACGGTACGCAAGTGGCTCAGGAAGCCTGAAGTTGTTAAACAACCGAAGTACGTCAGGGACAAGAAAGTCAGCAAGCTTTCCCCGTATCACGCCACGATCAGGCAGGCACTTCAAGCCGATCTTCACCGTTCCAAACAAAACCGACGCACCGCCAAAGCGCTGTTTGCACAAATCAGGGCTGAAGGCTATGAAGGCGGATATAGCCAGCTCACTGCCTTTATACGCGATTGGAAAGAAATCGAAGGCAAGGCGCACACGGCGTTCGTGCCGCTCACGTTCGGATTCGGCGAAGCATTTCAATTCGACTGGAGCGAAGAAGGACTGGTGATTGGCGGGATATATCGCCGGATACAAGTTGCGCACCTCAAGCTCTGCGCCAGTCGTGCCTTTTGGCTGGTCGCCTATCCGAGCCAAGGGCACGAAATGCTGTTTGATGCGCATACCCGCGCTTTCGCTGCTCTAGGCGGCATTCCGCGACGCGGGATATACGACAACATGAAGACAGCGGTCGACAAGGTCAACAAAGGCAAGGGGCGCGTGGTTAACGCACGCTTTGCCGTCATGTGCGGCCACTACCTGTTCGATCCTGACTTTTGCAATGTGGCTTCAGGTTGGGAGAAAGGCGTTGTCGAGAAGAATGTCCAGGACAGCCGCAGGCGAATCTGGCTAGAAGCGCGGGATCGGAAGTTTGGCTCCTTTGCAGAACTCAACGTCTGGCTGGCAGACAAGTGCAAGGCATTATGGGGTGAACTGCGCCATCCAGAGCATAAGACATTCTCCATTGCCGAAATACTGGAACAAGAGCGCAGCGACATGATGCCGATGCCGACCGCTTTTGACGGTTATGTAGAAAAGCCGGCCCGAGTATCAAGCACCTGCTTGGTATCCGTACTACGCAACCGCTACTCCGTGCCATGCGAGTTGTCCGGCCAGATGGTCAGTGTGCGCATTTATCCTGATCGAATCAATGTGGTGGCGCACGATGCTGTCGTTGCCAGCCATGAGCGGCTGTTTGAGCGTGGGCAGGTTTGTTACGACTGGCAGCACTACATCCCGCTCCTTGAGCGCAAGCCCGGCGCACTGAGGAATGGCGCACCCTTTGCAGACATGCCTGCGTCACTCAAGCAACTCAAGTTTGGCTTGATGCGCCGTGAAGGCGGTGATCGGCTTATGGCGCAAGTACTTTCGGCAGTGCCAACAGCAGGTCTGGGTTCAGTATTGGTGGCAGTAGAACTCGTGCTTGAATCCGGCGTGCTCAGCGCAGAGCATGTTCTCAATGTGCTGGCCAGACTTAACGCTGCACCAATGCCGCCTTGCGTGGAAACGACCTTGAAGCTCAAGGAAGCACCGCTTGCTAATACTGACCGTTACGACCAGCTCAGGCATGAAGTTGCAGACATGACGGAGGATAACCATGCGTGATGTTGCAACAGAACTCAAGGCATTGCGCCTGCACGGCATGGTCAGTGCGTGGGCGGATTTGACGGTGAATGAACCATCTTCCACTCAAACATCGAAATGGCTGATTGAACACCTGCTTCAAGCCGAGAATACAGACCGCCACATGCGCTCAATCACCAACCAGATGCGAGCAGCACGGTTTCCAGTGCATCGCGACCTAGCGGGCTTTGATTTTGCGCTTAGCAAAGTTGACCAACCGCTGATCAGGCAACTGGCAACGATGGAGTTTGCAGACCATGCACAAAACGTCGTGTTCATTGGCGGACCCGGCACCGGCAAGACGCACCTTGCTACAGCCATTGCGATAAGCGGAATAACCCAGCACAGCAAGCGTGTGCGGTTTCATTCCACAGTCGATCTGGCCAACATGCTGGAAAAGGAAAAGCGCGATGGTAATGCCGGTCGGATTGCACGCTCCCTGATGCGTGTGGATCTCGTCATACTCGATGAGTTGGGATACCTGCCGTTCAGTCAGGTCGGCGGTGCCTTGCTGTTTCATTTGCTCTCTAAACTTTACGAACACACCAGTGTGGCCATCACCACGAATCTGAGTTTCTCGGAGTGGTCCAGCGTATTTGGCGACAGCAAAATGACAACGGCGCTTCTTGATCGCCTGACTCATCATTGCCACATCGTTGAAACCGGCAACGAGTCGTATCGCTTCCAGCACAGCAGCCTGGCGGCAAAGTCGCGTATCAGATCAAGGGAGCAGGCCAGAAAGAACAAAAAGGCTGAAAATCAGTGCTGAAAGGCACACGGAAAAATGAAAAAAGGAGGGAATAAAAAACCGGCTATTTGCTAAACTTATCCACAGCTGCCATACCAAAATGCAGCTCCCGACCCTGGGTCAAAATTCAATCGGCACGGTGGGTCAATTTTCAATCAGCGCGAACACCCGTTTCCTTTCTCACGTTAATGCTACCCATGGCACACCCCGCCATTGGCCATCGGAATGCTGTAGCCATTCTTCATCGACAGCGATCCCATATCCTGTTCGATGGCCTCCCAGATAAAGAGAATCTTGCGCCCACCAAATGGACGGATATAGTGCACGCCTTCCAGCAATACGCTGTCCTTCAAACGGTCCCGAATCGTGCGTGGGTCATACTTGATGCGATTGGACAGTTCCTCTGTAGTCAAATAAGTCTGAGCCATAGTCATTTTCCTTAAAAATAGGTTAGGATGTCTGCTCGGAAGAAGAAAAAACACCCTCGGTCAACTTTCTTCATCCTGAGTGACATTTTAGGCCGCAATATTTCACTTTGCAAGTCTTTTTTTCACTCTAGATGAATTTATTGCGCACAAAACGACATGATCCGCTGCCACCTATCCCGCCTGATGGGCGAAAGAAAAATGAAAGTAGTCGACGTCGCACGCCTGACTGGCCTGCACAGGAACACCATCACATTGCTTTATAACGAAACTGCTACACGTGTAGACCTTGAGGCGATCAGCAAATTGTGCGACTTGTTTAACGTCACGGTCGCTGAGTTGTTTGAGTACGAGCCAGACATGGAGTGATCTTTCGCACTAACGCTTTTGCCAAAGAGCCTGGCAAGCAGGCAAGCACGCACAATCACCGGGATAGATATGAGCGGCTACCAATCAAGAAGATCTAGAAAATATAAGCTGGCGAAGCTGCTTGCTGAAGCCAACCCAAGCACACCCCTATCAGAGGAAGAGCGTGCATGGGACCAGACGCCGCTGGTCGGAGCTAAGCGATTCTGGGAAACTGAAACCAACGAAATCAGAAAGACACATTCACCCATAGATCAAAGTGAATCTAATACCTGCTGCTTCTTTGCATGAGTTGTGCCAACGTTTCGCAAAATCAACATCCCTTCTTACCTCAAATTCATCCGGATTCTCACAAGATGATTGGCGGAAATTCGGTCAAACCGGTCGTTGCCTGTTACGCACTGGTTGATTCCGCGGTCTCAATAGCGGTCATTGCCAGGATCAGTGTCGAGTAGAAAGCGGTGAGCAGGTCACTGGGTATAAATAAGTTTTCTAACTAGCTTTGGTGCAGCAAATAACTTAGCATGATTACATTTATGTGATCTGTGTGCGATTTTTGTACCTTTTGTTAGCGAGCTTCCTGTTGGAGACAATCAATCTTACAAAGACTTCACTTCGTAAGGCTTCATGAGGAATCAGATAAATCTGATAACAACAAAATCTAACCGACACAAAAAACGCACGGCTGATTTTGACGTTAGCTTGCATCATTAATATCCATACAATTTGAGAAAGAGAAACGGTATGACTCTTGATGAATACAAAATATTAATACTTTCAGCATCACCCGATCAATGGAATAAAATGGGATGCTGGGGAGCCGGTTCCGGGCCATCTTTTCGCGATTCGTTTTCGGTATGGACTAAAGGGAGTGGTGAGTTTCACAATATTGAAATTAATTCACATAGTGAAGTTTATTCATTAAAAACAGATTTGTTGGTGTCCATTGCATGTGGAATTACTCACAATGATGATTTTATCGAAGATTGGGCTAACTCTTTTCCAGATAAAAAAGCATCAAGTTCATTCATAGACTTCTTTTATTGCAATCAGCTTGTTTATAGAGATATTTATGTTTCAGTGGATGGTGGGCGATGCAGAATTCCTCTGCCTGATGTGAAGTTAAATAGTTCAACATATCAACTTGAAAAGTTTACTGTTCCGCTAGAAAAATACCAGTTCTTTAAATTACTCAACGGTTCGGGGTCAGATTACGAAAGTTATTTTCAGAGAACGGATATTGAAACTGTTAATGAACCATGGATGAAGTGATATGGACTTTTGGAATGGTTTAGGACTTTTTCTGACGTTTTGTGGTGTGGCCTTATCTTTTTGGCAAGCTTACAAAGCAAAGACATATAAAGAAGAGATTCAAGCGGATAGGCAAAAGCTAATTCTGATAGAGCTAATGCCTATTGCAAAGAGTGCTCGTGATGAATGCAAAAAGATTATCACACCCGTTAATAAACCGATGCGTGGTGTAGATTCAAATAAAGTAATAACTTCAATCCAGGAGTTGGCGGAGAAACTCCAGGAGCATAGTCATCGATTGAAAGGAGATTTCCGAGAAAAGGCGGCCGTAACAAACCTGCAGGCGTTTGTATCTAAATACAAAAATGAAAGTGTCGCGGACGAACGTAACAAGGTGGCAGACTCAATATATAGTGAGTTAAATGCAATTGTAGAATCATTAGCAACAAGCATAGATGGTAGTGTGTAAAACTAACAATCGGATGCGCTAAAGGCACGCGCCGCTGAGCTTAATTATTCTGCCTTAATCCAAAATTAGCCACATTAATGCCTGTCTGCGCTTATTGTCAGCAAAATCGCCCCTCCACTAGGGAGCACATCATCCCAGCCTTCATCTACAACTTCCAGAAACAAATGGAACAGTCAGTTGTTGGGTGGAATGAAGTAGCTCAACGCATGGTAGGTGGGGAAGGAAAAGTTAAGGATGTCTGTGCCGAATGCAATAACCAAGTGCTAAGTGAACTTGACGCATACGGCAAACAATTGCTGACGGATTCAGGATTGCTCGTTCAGAATTACACGAAGCGCGAACTTACATTGCAGTATGACTACCCCCTTTTGCTCAGGTGGCTTTTGAAGATTTCGTATAATTCTTCAAGAGCAGATGGCGTTCATAGTTCACTTTTTGAAAAACACGTGACTTTTATACGAGGACTGGAGCCAATTCCATCGCGCAACCGGGTTACAGTGCTACTCTACCTTTCAAGTCCGGAGATACTTGACACCTCACGGATCAAAGCAAAACCCTTTGTGCAGATTGCTGATGGGTCATCGCTACTGAATCCGTTCCTTGTTCGCATCAGTTATGGCGTTCTTTCTGGCGAACAAAGGTATGTTTTGCGGACGAATTTCTTCGGCCCGGCTGTTTTTCACCTCGTCATGTTCAACGACAATGTCCTTCCAGGTCATGCCGCATCAGCCATTCGAAATTTGTTAAAACTGATGCCAGGTGCTGTGGAACTTAGCCCCAAACGAAAGCTGGTCGAGGTTCATGCTGGTCAGAAAAGTTGGCTTGACCTTTACGAACCACAATTCGCTCGCATGCTTGCTATTAGCGATAACAGCTAAGCCTTTAATCCGCAAAGGATGCGCAAAGAGTTATCTAGCTTAGTGATTTCGGGCGGCAAACTTTGAGCGTTTTCTATGGTGAGGGATTGCCTGTTTTGCGCCACCCCGTTGAATCCGCACTTCATAGCGGACATTACCCAGGCAGGTGGAGAAGTTATTGAGGGCAGGTCAATGTCTCAAAAGGTGGAGGTGAGCTCGGACAAGGGTTTTACACCGAAAACTACCTTTTGATGGTACAAGCATCCAGTCGGCGCTTTTTCTTGTGGCGCTGACGCGATATTGTAAGGCGCACAGCGCGACATCTTCGCGCCTTCGTCTATCTCAAACAGCACTTCTTGTACTTGCGCCCACTGCCACATGGGCAAGGCTCGTTTCGCCCGATTTTTTTGCTGTGAGTTATTTGTCGGTGTTGCGGAAGCACACCTTGAACCGGAACTGGCTCTTTCATGTCCGCAGTTAGCCGGTCCATATCCTCCGATTTTTGCCACGGAAAGTCCAATGTGACGCCGAATTGTACTTGCCCATCCGGGTTCACGGAGACTCCAAACCACTGTGCCGCACGTTGCCGATACTTGCGTTTGGCGCAGTAGGACTCCAGCACGGCAATCGCTTCATGAGATGGTATTGGGTTGCAATGGAAACTAACCCCGTGCGGTGGTGTACTTGATGCGAGCGTCACGTCGTGCCGATTCCCGTCTAGCTGTGCCTTCCGCGTGATGGCCTCAAGTATCCTATGGACGTTTATACATGTATCTTCGTCCATCGAAAGCAGGTGGAATCCGAGTTCTAGCGTTGCCGGGTTCGCCTTGGCTTCTATCCCCTTGATGAGTTGCTCATAGCGCGTTCCACGCATCTTCGTAAGGATGCCAACCGGCGTGTCGTCTCCTGGCAGATTATCCCTGCGGACCATCATCGCCGTGTCCAGGTCTTGTGCGATGGAATCCTCAAGCATGACGCAGTCGTATCCCTCTTCTAGCCAGAGATTCTGCTTCAGGTGGTAGCCGAGCACAGTCAGTTCATGCGCGCTCATCAACTTGTCCGAGGCGTATACACGCAGCTTCACATAGCTCAGGAGCCGCAGCGGCGTAGTCAACATCTCCGTCAGCGTGTCGAGAAGGAACACGTCCATTACAAATGGAGGCCGAATGACATCGGTGGTCTGGAATTGCAGAAACTGGCTCGCCTGAAAGGCCAGCGCCGGATAGTGTTCCGACACGAGGCTGAACAGAAAGATCTCTTTGATGCTCGGCGGCAATTCTACTTCTTTTCCTTTGTCGTCCACCAAGCGACATCCGCCAGCGACTATCTCGTTGGCACAAGTCCAACCTTGGTCATAGGAATCTTGGATGGCGGCAGCGAAGTCCGCCTTCAACAAGCTGTCATTTCCCTTTCGGGCCGCAATGGTCAGCCTCTTCGCCTTCGCCTGCACGATGATGAGTCGGTCTGCGTAAATGACCAGAACATCCGCCTCACCAACGATGCTCTTGCCACGATGTAAATTCACATTCGCATGGACATGCTCGCGCCCAAAGACCCCGGTCAGTCGGCGCGCAGCGAACTGCTCAGTGAAGGCGCCGCGGTGCCTGTCGGCCGTCGGGAGGTAGGGTTTGTCGTCCAGCATCCAGAAGAATGGGGACTCGTACAGAGCCTCGCAAATGGCGTAATGCGAAAAAAGAAGCACTGTTCCACGGTTGGTCGGAAGTAGCGGCCGTGCGGCGACCTCATTGAAGTCCCCTACCTGCTTGAATGCCGCGTTGTCTCCCGTAAAAAGAAAAGCACGGAAGAATGCTTCAACGACGTCCTGCTCAACTCGACTGTGGAGTGCTACTTCATCCATTGAGAACTCGAACGTAGGCAACCAAGTCTCAGGCTGGGTCTTGGTAGTTCTGATACCCGCAATGAGTTGCGTCGCCTTTTCATCCATCAACATGCACATCGTCTTAGCAATGGTCATCGCTTGGTCGGAGGTGAAGCCTTTGGTATTAAACATCCAGTCGTCATCAGCGCCGTACTTCTCAGGCACAAAGTCCCTGTACTGAAAAGTGTAGGCCGACTCTGTGCCATAGAAGATTGGCTCTCGCATCCCCGGACCACGCCACGGGTCTGGCGGCTCGGTTCCTGCCTTCATCGCCTCGGACATGGACGCACACATCGGGTAGGACATCGCGTCATGAAGCTCCCGCATGAGGTCATCGGTGCGTTTGACGTAGCCCTCGACTACATTGGAGGGCTGAAGAGACACGTCCAACGGCTTCTTGGCCATCAAGCCTATTAGCGTCGTCAATTCCGTACGAATTAAACGTTCTCTACTGAACAACCGGTCCATATCGGACGGCTGTAGGCTGTCTTTGATGAGGATGTAATTGTCGCGATGGCAGCTATGCGCAATCGCATGAACATATCCAGGCGACGCGGCTAGCGTAACTAAGTCCTCCCAAATTTGGGATTCCTCCCGAGGCTTCTCCATGGTTCCTTCTTTTTATTTCGCAATCGACTGTGCGTTGTCTCGCAACTCTAACTGCGTCAAGAGCTGTCAGGCACTCAGAGCCAGTGGCCGCCCGTGACTCACTTTTTGAACATAAAAACGTCGGCAGTTGACCGGGATAACCACGCCGCAGGCCTCTTGAAAGGGTACCATAGACTGCGTGCGTACGCCGTGAATGCCCGGCTGTCTTGCAATGCGAAATGGCGTCAGCTTTCATGCAAATACGCAGTTGCTACCAAGTAGCCTTGCCAAGGTTGACCTGCCCGTTTGGATTACAAGGCTCTATGCTTTTGTTGTTTCCGTAGATATTTCATATCTACGGAAATAGAAGTGACCTGATCCCTAAAACTATTCCACTAGCTTCTTTGTAATGTCCGTTATGAGGTGCGAATTCGACCGGTGGCGCAAAACAGGCAATGACCGGTTTGGCCGAATTGCCGCCCTTCCATTAAAAAGAAAGAGGCCGTCAGTCGCGTAGAGAAAGAGTGTGTGTGAATGTACGACTGGACAATGTCCTTTGTGAATTTAGTCTCGCCATCGGAACAGGATAATCACGGCCACATGAACCGAAGGTCATTTTTGGTGATATTCAACCCATTCAAAAAATGCTGGTCGCAAAATGGTCACAATCCGGTCACAGAATGGTCACAACACAATTTGGCGCAAACAAACAAAAAGGCCAACCACAGCTAAGCGGTTGACCTTTAAGGATAATGTCTGGTTGCGGGGGCAGGATTTGAACCTACGACCTTCGGGTTATGAGCCCGACGAGCTGCCAGACTGCTCCACCCCGCGTCTGAGCATTGCATTGTAATACAAAGTACGGGTTAACGCAACGCAAGCAGGTTTTCACCATCGTCAACTTGCCAACATACGACAGATGGGTGACAGTGATAAACTATGCGGTGCGTCTGCCAAACTGGGGAGCGCACATTTTTAACGACACCCATCTCCGTATGAAATTCTGCTCAAAATGTGGTCACTCGCTTACCATTGAAACACCCCCGGACGACCACATCCCGCGCCATGTCTGCCCAAATTGCGGCACCATTCATTACCAGAACCCAAAAATTATTGTTTGCACAATTCCCGTCTGGGAGCAGAATGGAGAGACCAAAATTTTGCTTTGTCGGCGCGCCATTGAGCCACGTTACAACTTCTGGACACTACCCGGCGGCTTCATGGAAAACGGCGAAACAACCGAGGAAGCAGCTGCGCGCGAAACGCTGGAAGAAGCGGGTGCGCACATTGAAGTACTGCCACTTTTTTCGCTGATCAACCTGCCGTCGGTCCATCAGGTGCATCTTTTTTATCGTGCTCGTCTGCTAGACACCAATTTTGACCCCGGCACTGAAAGCCTTGAGGTATGCCTGTTTTCTGAAGGAGAAATTCCATGGAACCGAATCGCCTTCTCAACCGTCAAACACGCGATTCAATTCTTTTTTTCCGATCTTGCCAAAATCAAGACAGGCGGCGAATTCCGCTTTCATGCGCATGACGTGATGGACCCAAAATACAACATGGACTGAACTGGCACTAAACCAGTGTTCAGCCTACGGTAAGAATATTTCCCTACGGAAAACACAATAAAATATTGCAAATTGCATGCTTTTTTGACAACACCCTTGTAGAATAGCTGCTCTCAATTGATTCCATTTCGACGTATTACCCATACCATGCAACTTGGCACTCATATGCTTCGCAACAATGTTTTTGTCGCACCAATGGCAGGCGTAACAGACAAACCCTTCCGTCAATTGTGCAAAAAACTAGGGGCTGGGTACGCCGTATCTGAAATGGCAACGTCTGATCCGCGGTTGTGGCATACAAAAAAAAGCACCCAACGCACGATCCTTGATGGCGAAATGGAACCTAAGGCCGTGCAAATTGTTGGGTCCAACCCGAAATTGATGGCTGAATGCGCACGCTTCAACGTCGAACGGGGCGCCCAAATCATCGATATCAATATGGGCTGTCCTGTTAAAAAAGTGACTGGCAACTGGTGCGGTTCCGCCTTGCTACAGGATGAGTCACTGGTGGGGAGCATTCTTGATGCGGTTGTTTCTGCGGTTGATGTTCCAGTCACCTTGAAATTTCGTACTGGTTGGGACAGCAGCAACAAAAATGCACTCACCATTGCAAAAATGGCTGAATCCTCCGGCATTGCCATGCTTACGCTGCATGGTCGGACACGTGCTGAAAAATATTCCGGTGAGGCGGAATATGACACCATCGCTGCGGTCAAAAAAGCCGTTTCAATTCCCGTCGTCGCCAATGGTGACATTGATTCGCCAGAAAAGGCGCGACTTGTGCTCGATTACACCGGTGCCGATGCCATCATGGTTGGCCGTGCCGCGCAGGGACGGCCCTGGATTTTCCGTGAAATCGCGCATTTTTTACGTACCGGCGAACACTTGCCCGCCCCGACGATTGACGAGGCACGCGCCCTGATGGCAGAACATCTTGAATCACATTACACGTTTTATGGCAGCCACATGGGCTTGCGCACCGCTCGCAAACACATCGGCTGGTATGTCAGCAAGCTTCCCGGTGGCGATATTTTTCGCCGGGAAATGAACCTAATTGATACCTGTGAGACACAAAAAAATGCGGTGGATTCCTTCTTTGAATCGCAAAACGCCTATGGCGAGCGGTTACAATATAGGCTTGCGCGAGACAATTTTGCCGTCTGACAGAATCAAATACTCCTTAACAATAAAAATGATGGTGTAAACAGTATGAGCAAAGAAAAAATCCAGGAAGTTGTTCTAAAAAGTCTTGAAACCTATTTCGCAGACCTTGGTGATAACCAAGCTTTCAATGTTTACGACATGGTTATCCAAACCGTTGAAAAACCGACTCTGGAAGCTGTCATGCAAATGGCGAACGGCAACCAGTCACAAGCAGCAATCATTCTGGGAATCAATCGCAATACGCTGCGAAAAAAACTTTTACAACACGGGCTGACATAAAATGATCAAACACGCGCTCATCTCCGTTTCAGACAAAACGGGCATTGTTGAATTTGCTCAAACGCTTTCGCAGATGGGCGTAAGCATTATTTCAACCGGCGGCACAGCACAACTTTTGACGGACAACGGCATTCCCGTTACCGAAGTGTCCGAACACACCGGCTTTCCAGAAATGCTTGATGGGCGTGTTAAAACCTTGCACCCGAAAATTCATGGCGGCATTCTGGCACGTCGCAGTCTGGATGCGCATACTGAAGCGTTGGCACAGCACGAAATCCTGACCATCGACATGGTCGTAGTCAATCTGTACCCCTTCATGAAAGCCATTGCAAGCGCTACCTGCACACTGGAAGAAGCGATCGAAAACATTGATATCGGTGGCCCTGCCATGTTGCGCTCTGCAGCCAAGAATCATCAAGATGTCATCGTCGTCTGTGATCCAAATGATTACGACGGCATCATCAAGGAACTGGAACTCAACAACGGCGAACTGACTGAAGACAGCAAGTTCCAGCTTGCGATAAAAGTTTACTCACACACAGCCCGTTACGATGGTGCGATTGCCGATTACCTTTCAAGCCTGGGCGCAGACAAAGAACACCGCTCGCGCAGTCGCTACCCACAAACCATGCACATGGCATTCGAAAAAGTGCAGGATTTACGCTACGGCGAAAACCCGCATCAATCCGCAGCCTTTTATCGGGATCTGGATGCCCATATCGGGGCGTTGGCAAGTTATTCGCAATTGCAAGGCAAGGAACTGTCCTACAACAACATTGCCGACGCCGACGCCGCGTGGGAATGCGCGAAAACTTTTGAAGCCCCCGCCTGCGTCATTATCAAGCACGCCAACCCGTGTGGCGCAGCGATTGGCAACGACCTGAAGGAAGCCTATAAAAAAGCGCTCAAAACCGATCCGGAGGCAGCTTTTGGCGGCATCATTGCCTTTAATCGCCAATTGGATGCTGACGCCGCCAGGGAAGTCGCGAATCTGTTCGTTGAAGTCCTGATCGCGCCTGATTTCACACTCGAAGCGCGCGAAATCCTCAAAAGCAAGAAAAACCTGCGCCTGCTGGAAATCCCAAATGGCAGAAGCATGAACGAATACGAGATCAAGCGTGTTGGTGGTGGCACCTTGCTACAAGCACCGGATGCACGCAACCTGGCGCTGTCTGAAATGGAAGTCGTCACCAAGCTGCACCCCACGGCACAGCAATTCGAAGACATGATGTTTGCCTGGCGCGTGGCAAAATTCGTAAAATCCAACGCCATCGTATTCTGCGCAAACGGGATGACGCAAGGCATCGGTGCCGGGCAAGTTAGCCGCGTAGATGCTGCTCGCGCTGCCACCATGAAAGCCGAACTGGCTGGGCTATCGCTGGCAAATACCGCGGTGGCATCCGACGCTTTCTTCCCGTTCCGCGACGGACTGGATGTCGTCGCCGATGCAGGCGCCACCTGCATTATCCAGCCCGGTGGCTCGGTACGCGACCAGGAAGTGATTGATGCCGCCAACGAGCGCGGCCTTGTCATGATGTTCACAGGCATAAGGCACTTCAGGCATTAATTTTGAGCTCTGCCCCGCTTTCTGAGCTGAAAAAATTGTGTCCATTCAGCGCAGGCTGGAGCGACAAAAATCATGATTATTCTCGGCATTGACCCAGGACTTAGAACCACTGGCTTTGGCGTTATTCACAAGCGCGGTAGCCAGCTTGCCTATATCGCATCCGGCACGATCAATACCGCCAGCAAGGCCGAACTGCCGGAGCGCCTGAAAACCATCTTCAACAGCGTCACAGAAGTCGTCAACCACTACCAGCCAGATTGTGCGGTCGTCGAAAAAGTGTTCGTCAATGTCAATCCCCAATCCACGCTGCTACTGGGCCAGGCACGGGGTGCCGCGATTTCCGCGCTGGTGCGTGCTGATCTGATCGTTGCCGAATATACGGCGCTGCAACTCAAGCAAGCGGTAGTCGGGCACGGCAAAGCGCACAAAAAACAGGTTCAAGCCATGGTGCAGCGCCTGCTGTCCCTTCCCGAGCTTCCCGGCACCGATGCGGCAGATGCGCTCAGCGTCGCGATTTGCCATGCCAACAGCGGCGATACACTGGCCGCGCTCGGTTCGCTTGCCACCAAAGGCTTGCGCATGAAGCGTGGACGACTCGTTGGATAAAGGCCTGAGTAGCGTTTTGTCCTGTATGATTTACGCATTCCAAACGATTAAACAAGCACGATTATGATCGGTCGCCTCAGTGGCATCCTGCTAGAAAAAAATCCCCCGCAATTGCTGGTTGATTGCAACGGCGTCGGCTATGAAGTCGACGTACCGATGAGCACGTTTTACAACCTGCCCGGGGTGGGTGAACCGGTTACGCTGCTTACCCACTTCATCGTGCGCGAAGACGCGCAAATGCTGTATGGCTTTGGCAATCAGAAAGAACGCGCCCTGTTCCGCCAATTGATTCGCATTTCCGGCGTGGGCGCACGCATGGCACTGGCAATTTTGTCTGGCCTGTCCGTTGCCGACTTATCGCAAGCAGTCACCCTTCAAGAAACAGGTCGCCTGACAAAAGTCCCCGGCATCGGCAAGAAAACTGCCGAACGCTTACTGCTCGAATTGAAAGGCAAGCTGGGCGCAGACCCCGGCACAACTGGCACCGCAGCACCGAGTGATGCCTCGTCCGACATTCTGAACGCCCTGCTGGCACTCGGCTACTCAGACAAGGAAGCCGCGCTGGCTTTAAGGCAAACGCCGGACGGAGTTTCCGTTTCCGAAGGCATCAAACTGGCGCTGAAAGCGCTTTCGAAAGCATAGCCACGCCATGAGCATCCAGACCGACGACTTCACCCCACAGCGGATCATTGACGCTGCGCCCACCTCGCCCAATGAAGAGGCGATAGAGCGCGCCCTGCGCCCGAAGCAACTGGATGAATATGTTGGCCAGCAAAAAACGCGCGACCAGCTTGAAATTTTCATCACTGCCGCGCGCAATCGCCGCGAAGCCCTGGATCACACCTTGCTGTTTGGCCCTCCCGGATTGGGCAAAACCACGCTGGCACACATCATCGCACGCGAAATGGGTGTTAACTTGCGCCAAACCTCCGGTCCAGTGCTGGAACGCCCTGGCGACCTGGCCGCGCTGCTGACCAATCTCGAAGCGAATGACGTCCTGTTCATCGACGAAATCCATCGTCTCTCACCAGTGGTAGAGGAAATCCTGTACCCCGCGCTCGAAGATTACCAGATTGATATCATGATTGGCGAAGGGCCAGCCGCGCGCTCGGTCAAGCTGGATTTGCAACCTTTCACACTGGTCGGCGCCACCACCCGCGCCGGCATGCTCACCAACCCGCTGCGCGACCGTTTCGGTATCGTCTCGCGACTGGAGTTTTACACCTCGGAAGAACTGTCGCGCATCGTTTCGCGCAGCGCGAATCTGATGAAAGCGGAAATCGTCGCTGAAGGTGCACTTGAAATTGCCCGCCGCGCTCGTGGAACACCGCGTATTGCCAACCGCCTGCTGCGCCGTGTACGCGATTACGCCGAAGTCAAAAGTACCGGAAAAATCACCAAGGAAATTGCCGATGCAGCACTGGCGATGCTGGATGTTGATCCGGTCGGCTTTGACATCATGGATCGCAAGCTGCTCGAAGCCGTGCTGCTCAAGTTCGGTGGTGGGCCGGTCGGCGTCAACAATCTTGCCGCCGCGATAGGCGAAGAAATCGACACCATTGAAGACGTACTCGAACCCTATCTGATCCAGCAAGGCTATTTGCAACGCACGCCCCGCGGGCGTATTGCCACCCCGGTGGCCTATGCCCATTTCGGCATTACCCCGAAGCGGGAGGTCGGCACCAAAGATCTCTGGGATATGCCCGACGCAGATAAACCCGCATGAGCGCGCCACCCAAAACTGAACCGATTGATGTGGCGGTCGGTATCCTGATGAAACCCAATGGCGAAGTCTTGCTTGCGCAGCGACCGTCAGGCAAGCCCTACGCCGGTTACTGGGAATTTCCAGGCGGAAAAGTCGAGCCAGAGGAATCGGTGTTCGATGCGCTCAAACGCGAGTTCGTCGAAGAACTGGGCGTGGAGATCCTGTCTGCCGAGCCGTGGTGCGGTGTAGAGCATATGTATCCGCACGCGCATGTGCGCCTGCACTTCCTGATCAGCCGCGAATGGCAAGGTCAGCCACAAGCTTTGGAAGGTCAGGCCTTTGCCTGGCAGGGCGAGCTGGAAGTCGATCCGCTGCTGCCTGCCACCGTGCCACTAATGCGCTGGCTGGACGAACTGCGCTTTTAGCAGCCAGATCACTGACCCTGTAAGTGCGTGCCCACTTCATCGCCCTGGCTGGCTGCCTTCATTTCGCCTGACGAGAAGTTTGCAGTACACTTTGCAGATTCACCCACTCCCTGAACTCGCTGTGGAAATCATTAACGACACACAAGGCATGACTCTCGCGCTCGAATGGGCAACCAAGGGTCTATTCACCACTACGCCGAACCCGCGCGTTGGCTGCGTGCTGGTTAAAAATGCACGCGTAATTGGTGCCGGTCATACCCAACCCGCTGGGCAGGATCACGCTGAAGTACAGGCGCTGAAAAATGCGCGCGCAATGGGAAATGATGTACGTGGCTCCACCGCCTATGTCACGCTGGAGCCGTGCAGCCACTTCGGCAAGACGCCGCCCTGTGCCGATGCGCTGATTAAGGTCGGCATTGCGCGTGCCGTGATCGCCATCGAAGACCCCTACCCTGAAGTCGCCGGGCGTGGCATTGCCAGGCTGCGCGATGCAGGGATTGACGTTTTGGTCGGCCTGATGGCAAACGAAGCACGTGAACTGAACATCGGCTTTTTCTCGCGCTTCGAGCGCAGCAAACCTTGGGTGCGCATGAAGAGCGCCGCCAGTCTGGATGGCAAAACCGGGCTGCACAATGGCCAAAGCCAGTGGATTACCTCCGAAGCCGCACGCAATGATGGCCATGCGTGGCGTGCGCGCGCCTGCGCGATACTCACCGGCATCGGCACCGTGCAAACAGACGATCCACAACTCACCGTGCGAGCCATCGAAACACCGCGTCAGCCGCAACGCATTGTTGTGGATCGCAATCTGGAAATCAGCCCACATGCCAAAGTGCTAACGGGCGGCGGCACATGGATTTTCACGGCGCGCACCGACCCTGAAAGGGAAGCGCAATTGCGTTATCAAGGCGCGGAAATTATTCATTTCCCGAATGCAGAAGGCAAGGTGGATTTACCCGCACTAATCAAAGAACTGGCCAGACGTCACATCAACGAATTGCATGTTGAAGCGGGTGCCAGACTAAATGGCGCGTTGTTACGGCAGGGCTGCGTGGACGAACTGCTGCTGTATCTTGCACCCAATCTGCTCGGAGATGCGCAGCCGATGTTTGCACTGCCCGCGCTCGACAATCTGGCTGACAAGATCGCATTGCGTTTTCACGAAACAGCCAGAATAGGCGAAGATATGCGTATTCTGGCGAGAGTTAGCAATATTTAAATAACTTTAACCAATTTAAAAGGATTTAGCATGTTTACAGGCATCGTCCTCGGAACCGGAAAAATCACAGAAGTCAAACCACAGGGTGAAGGCAGGGATGCGGGTGTGCGCCTCACGATCGATGCCGGGGGCATGCCCATGGACGACGTTGCGCTGGGCGATTCGATTGCCGTCAGTGGCGCATGCATGACTGTGGTCGGAAAGACCGACAACGGCTTCGTGATCGACGTCTCGCGCGAGAGCCTGAGCAAGACCGCTGGACTGGATGGCCTCAAAGAAGTCAATCTGGAAAAGGCAATGACGATGGCAGATCGCCTCGGCGGCCATCTGGTTTCCGGCCACGTTGACGGTATCGGCACGGTGGAAAAATTCGAGCCTGTTGCCGAATCGTGGGAACTCGTCATCAATGCGCCTAAAGAACTCGCCAAGTATTTCGCTTATAAAGGCTCCGTTACCATCGACGGCGTCTCGCTCACCGTCAACACCGTGGCAGATACGCCAGACGGCTGTCTGTTCTCGATCAACCTGATTCCGCACACGATTGAAGTCACAACACTGAAACACCTCAAAAAGGGCACGCAAGTCAATCTGGAAGTCGATCTGATTGCACGTTATGTCGAGCGGATGATGCGTGTCGACAACGCATTAACATGATTGAAAAACACCAGAAAGTAGCGCTCGGCATCTTCGCAACCATTGCGATTTTTACCAGTCTGCTGCGCGGTGTTCAGCCAGCGCTCAAAGGCAATCTGGCGCTGGCGCTTTTTCTGGTTCCAATCTTTTTCTACCGCGTCGTCGCCTTCTTTTCCGGCTTTGGTTTTCCCGAGTGTTTTGCCAGGGATTACCGGTCCGAAAACCATCCCGGCCCGTATGCCTTTTTCTTCTGGCTGGCATTCCTGATTGCCTGCGCCTTTGTCCTGTTTGACTTGCGCATTTATTGATTGCCTCCAAAACGCCAGTAAGAAGCGCGCCACTTGGACAGGTTTGGCACCAGCTCCGCGAGCTTTTCTATGAAAAAACCTTGCTCCATATTCTGGCAAAAGCGCCGCTCTCCCTGCATTCCAGGTTGGATAGAAGCGGGTTCAAATGGCAATGCGGCGAGTCGAAAACCGCATGCTGCAAGGTTTCGGCAAAGTCCTTATGTCCATTGTGCCTGTGGTCAGCAACATTCATGCCTTTGTATTCCTTGCCACTGAACGCACCAAAATTCCGGCAATTCCAGAAATAGGCTTTCACATCGAGCTCTGCAGCCATTTCGGCAAACGTCGCCATTTCATGGTAATTGCGTGAATGAACAACAAAAAGGAGCAGCAAGTCATCTACCTTGCCTCTTTGCTTTAACTCGGCTGCCCATCTCAGATTCGCCTGCACCTTTTCAAAATCACTGCCCAGGCAGACCTGTTCATAGGTCTCTCTGGTCGTGCTATGCAGGGAAAATTCCAGAACGGACAGTCTGTCCATAATCCCCAGCGCTTCCAGCGTAGCTTGGTTACACACTACGCCGTTGGTGTGAATGTCAAATTTGATGTGCGGATAATTTTCGGCAATGGCCTTGATCAGCGCCCGTCCATGCCGGCTGGCAAGCACTTCGCCAGCGCCGTTCATGCAGGCTTTTTCTGCATTCCTCAAAAGCGGCAAGTAATATTCTTCGATGTTTTGGTTCAGGGCGTACGTTTGCGCTTTTGAGTTGACTTTCAATTCACGGCGGCAGGTGATGCACCGGATATTGCATTCCTCGTCGTGGCAAAACTTCACGATCTTGGGAAGCGGCATGACTGGCTTCAGCTCAGCACTGGCGTCAACGAAATCAAGCTCACGAAGGGCAGGGTTCGAACGGCCATCGCAAAGCGTTACGTTGCAGCAGGAATAATCCCCTCGCAACATCATTCGCCTGATTTTCTGAGCCGTCTCGCCGTTCCATATTTCTTCGATATCACTATTGAAAATGTTCCCAATGCTCAACTTTATGTAAGCAGGGCAGCAAGTAAACACCTCTCCATTACCGAAAACTTCGATGTAGAAAAACGGCGCGATGCAAGAATTGGATTTCATTGGAAAATAGGAGGCTGCTCACACTTTTTCTGGTTGAATCGTTTCACAAAATGATACACCCCTAACTAAAAAAACCCGCCAAATTGACGGGTTTTTTGCTTTCGATCTTGCATGCTTAAGTGCTCAACTTCTCCAGCCTCGCCGCCGAACGCTTGTATGCCGGCGTCTTGGACTGTTCGTCCAGCGCCGAACCAGTCAGGCGGTTCGCGGGTGCTTCGGCAAAGTGAAACGGATAGAAAATTTCGCCTTCCGGTGAGCGCTCGGTGACCTTGACTTTGACTTCGATCGCGCCATGATGCGACACCAGCTTTACCATCTCACCGTGTTCGACCTTGAAGCGCTTGGCATCGATCGGGTTCACTTCAACTTCGCCCTCTGGCTTCATCGCATCCAGGCCGATATTGCGGCGCGACATCGTACCGGTATGATAGTGCTCCAGCAAGCGGCCGGTAGACAGGATCAGAGGATACTTGTCGTCCGAATTTTCGCCGGCCGGATCGTATTCGACCGCCACGAACTTGCCCTTGCCACTTTCGGTCGGGAAGTTTTCAGCATACAGAAAACGCGTGCCCGGATGCTCGGTATCCGGACAGGGCCATTGCAAGCCGTTGTCACCTAGACGCTCGTGGCGAATACCGCCGTAGGATGGCACCAGTGACGCGATTTCTTCCATCACGTCGGCGCTGCTCTGATACGGGAATGGCTGACCCATCGCCGCCGCCAGTTCGCACACGATCTGCCAGTCCGGCTTGGATTCTCCCACAGGCGGGATGGCCGGACGCAGCAATTGTACACGGCGCTCGGTGTTGGTGAAGGTGCCATCTTTCTCGGCGAAGCTGCAAGCTGGGAGCACGACATCTGCCATCTTGGCAGTTTCAGACAGAAACATTTCCTGCACCACCATGAATTCCAGCTTCCTGAAGCCTTCCTCGACTTCATTCATGTCCGGGCTACTGCCCATCGGATTTTCACCCATGATGTACAGCGCCTTGATGTTGCCGTGAACAGCCTCTTCTTCCATTTCTACCACGGTCATGCCAGTATTGGTCGGCAACGGTGCGCCCCAAGCTTGTTCAAACTTGGCGCGGTCGGCCGGGTCGGTAATACTGTGATAGCCGGGCAGTGCGTTGTGCTGGCCCTGCATGTCGCTACAACCTTGCACGTTGTTCTGGCCGCGAATCGGCATAAAGCCCGCACCAGGACGACCGACATGACCCGTCAGCAGCATCAGGTTGGAGAGCGCAATCGCGCCGTCTACACCGGTCAGGTGCTGCGTGATGCCCATGCCCCACATCAACATGCCGCGCTGCGCCTTGCCATATACGCGTGCTGCCTCGACCAAGCGGTCTGCCGGAACATCGGTGATTTCTTCCACGTATTGTGGCGTGTATTTTTTCACCGCATCGCGGAAGGTTTCGTAATCTTCCGTGCGCGCCTGAATGAAGGCTTCGTTTGCCAGCCCTTCTGCAATGATGACATGCGCCAGACCGTTCAGTACCGCCACGTTGCCCCCGATTTTTGGGCGCAGCCAGATATCGGCATGGTCGACCATTTCGATGCGGCGCGGGTCAACCACGACCAGCTTGGCGCCATCTTCATATCGGGCCTTCAAAATGGCACTGGAAATCACCGGGTGGGTTTCAGTCGTATTAGAGCCGATCACGATGAAGGCATCGGCCAGACGCACATCCGGCGTCGAGGCGCTCGGCGCACTGCTGCCAACCGTCTTTTCCAGCGCAACTGCCGACGCCATGTGGCACAGACGCGCACAGTGGTCAATGTTGTTGGTTTGCAGCACGGTACGCACGAAGCGATGGTAAACGTAATTATCTTCGTTGGTCGCACGCGAGGAGCACATGCCACCAATCGCTTCCGCCCCGTACTGGTCTCTTGCTTTACTCAAGCCCTCAGCGGCAAACTGAATCGCCTCTTCCCAACTGACTTCTTCCAGCGGGCTTTCCTTGCCGCCGCGACGGATCATCGGCTTTTTGAGACGCTCTGGACTGTTGATGAATTCGTGGCCAAAACGACCTTTCACGCACAGGTTGCCTTCATTGGCGTCCGACGTGAACGAGGGGCTAACCGCCACAACCTTATTGTTTTCAACTTCGAGATCAATCGCGCAACCGACACCACAGTAACTGCAAACGGTCGTCACTTTCTCACGCTGGCTGGAAAGCAGCTTGCCGCTGTCCAGCAAGTTTTTCAGCGCGCCAGTCGGGCAAGCGCTCACACACTGGCCGCAGTTGTTGCATTCGGTGTCGCGATAATCGTACGTGCCGCTCACCAGCGCCGGATAACCCAGCTCGTCGATGGTGTAGACGTTACGGTGCTGCACTTCGTTGCAGATACGCACGCAGTTGTGGCACTGAATGCATTTTTCCTTGTGCATCTCGAAAAACGGCAGCGATTGCAGCGGGGTGTAAAAGCCCTCCAGTGCATCGCTGCCCTGAACGACGGATTCTTTCAATGACGTGGGCGCCTTGTGCTCCTGGATACGATTCCGCTCCAGCGCTTCGGAAACGGCGCAGCCTTGAAATTGCTTATGAGTAGTTGTCATGGAAACTATTCCTTATATCAATTCTTCTCAGCCTCGGAACACCTCAGCCCAGCTTCGCTGGAGCCGTTCCCTTGTTGTCCTTACCGGCAAACGCCAGTGGGCCGGCATATTCTCTGGTGCCCGCACCATACTGAAGCGAGTATTTCTGCAAGTCGCAGCTCCCCGCAGCCTGACACACGCACTGCAAGCAGCGCTCCGCTTCAATAATTGCCGCTTCTTCGGTGAAACCCAACTCGGTTTCGGTAAACGCGCCGCTGGCCGATTTCGCGCCGGTATCGCCCGGCGCAATATCGGTTCCAAACGTCGAAACGCGCTCTTGCTGCGGGGTGACCGGCATTTCGGCCAGCTTGGCAGACTGTTTCGGGAAAGCACCGATATCGAACAATTTCGGATTGTCCACCTTAATCACCTTGGCGATGGTGGCATCGTCCGCGCCACGCAAATAAGCATCAATCGCGTAAGCAGCACGGCGGCCATGGCCGATCGCTTCCACCGCGGTCGCCGCGCCCAGCGATGCGTCACCACCCGCGAAAATGCCCGGCAGGTTGGTCTTCATCGTCGCTTCATCAATTTCGATGCTGCCCCAGCGCGTCTTTTCAATGTCAGTGATCTGCATGCTGTCGACATCCACGTCCTGGCTGATCGCCAACAGAATCGTATCGGCCGGAATCACATAGTCCGACCCTTTAACAGGTATCGGACGACGACGACCGCTATCATCCGGCTCGCCCAGTTCCATGCGCTGGCAAACCAGGCCGACTGCGCGACCCTCTTCGTTTATCTTGACTTCGGTCGGTGCGGAGAGCAGATCCAGTACCACGCCTTCGACTTCGCAATCGTGAATTTCGTGCGGACTGGCTGGCATTTCCTTGCGTGTGCGGCGATAAGACAGCGTCACATTTGGCGCCCCCATGCGTCTTGCGGTGCGCACCGCATCGGCCGCCGTGAAGCCGCCCCCAATGACAACCACGTTCTGGCCAAGATCAACGCGTTCGCCACGATTCACTTTCGCGAGAAAATCCACTGCCGCCATCACACCGGGCACAGTTTCATTCGGAATGCTCGCCATCTTGCCAATCATCGCGCCGATAGCCAGGAACACGGCATCGTGCTTGTCCGTCAGGTCCGGCAGCATGATGTCGGTACCAAGGCGGTGATTGAGTTTGAGATCCACACCCATTGCAAGAATGTCATTGATTTCATCGTCAAGCACCTGATCCGGCAGGCGGTACGGCGGAATACCGTAACGCAGCATACCGCCAGCTTCTTCCTGTGCTTCGTAAATCGTGACTTTGTGGCCTTCGAGCGCGAGGAAGTAGGCCGCCGTCAAACCACCCGGGCCCGCACCGACCACGGCCACATTCTTGCCAGTTGGCGCCTTGGGTTCAGGTTGCGTTGCTTCACCGATTTCACGCGCCATATCCGATGCAAAGCGCTTGAGCGAACAGATGGCGACCGGTTGTTCCTCATCTATCTGACTGCGGCGGCAAACGCTTTCGCACGGGCGCGGACACACGCGGCCAATCACCTGCGGTAGCGGCAGCTTTTCCTTGATCAGCGCTGTCGCCTCAACGTAGCGCTTTTGCGCTATCAGACCGATATAGCCGGGAATGTCGATCCCCGCCGGGCAGCGAAATGAGCATGGAGGCAAACAATAGGCATTGTGGTTGCTGAGATAAGTATTCAGAATAACGCGACGCGTTTCAGCCAGCGCTTCTGTTTCGGTCACAACAGTCATGCCTTCGTACACCGGCGCCTTGCATGCCTTGATTTGCGTTGGATCGCCATCAATTTCAACCACACACAAGCCGCAATCCCCATTCGGATTGGTGCGTGAATCCGAACACATGGAAGGAATTTCGATTCCAGCTTTGCGCGCGGCAACCAAAATGGTGTCGCCTTCTTCGGCAAGGAAAGTCTGCTCGTTTACCGTAATATTAAACAGGGCGACCCCTTCTTTTTTCTTCCACTCAGGATACCGACCCGTATTTAAACCCAAGTCTTGTACCATCACATGTGTGGTCATCTTTTTTGCTCCTTGCTGATGATTCGATTCGTACGTGAGGAAAGTTTCTCACATCGTGACAAATCGTGCCGATCAAGCTGACAAACAGTTTGCGGAAACGTAACACCGGAAAACTATTTCAGACGCTTGTCTTTCCTGATGTGCAAACCTCCAGCCTCGCCTCAAAAAGCAAGGCCCTATTCCTTATAATTATGCAACCAACTGCCGGTTTGCCCCCTAAGCCCGCCATTTTAAACATAAATAGTCGCTTTTGATCTTCGCATAGGCATGTTTTTTTTGATTGCGCTATAGTTCTCTGTAGAACTTAAACAACTCAGCAGAAGAATATCAATGAAACTCGAAACTCTTGCCATACACGCTGGCTATTCGCCTGATCCCACCACCAAATCGGTGGCTGTACCTATCTATCAGACTGTTGCCTATGCATTTGATAGCGCCCAGCATGGCGCTGACCTGTTCGATCTGAAAGAAAAGGGCAATATTTACACCCGCATCATGAACCCGACGCAAGACGTGCTGGAAAAACGCGTTGCCGCGATGGAAGGCGGCATTGCAGGATTGGCACTGGCTTCTGGCATGGCTGCCGTCAGCTATTCGATCCAGACCATTGCCGAAGCGGGCGACAACATCATTTCATCCAGCACGCTCTATGGCGGCACCTACAATCTGTTCGCCCATACCTTCCCACAAATCGGCATCGAGGTGCGTTTTGCCGATCCGCGCAATCCGGAATCCTTTGTGCCGCTAATCGACAAAAAAACCAAAGCCATCTATTGCGAATCCGTCGGCAACCCGCTTGGCAACCTGACCGATGTTGAGCGCCTGGCGGCCGTCGCCCACGCGCACGGCCTGCCGCTTATCGTGGACAATACCGTTCCGAGTCCCTATTTGTGCCGCCCGATTGAATGGGGTGCAGACATCGTGGTGCACTCATTGACAAAATACATGGGCGGGCACGGCAACAGCGTTGCAGGCGCCATTGTCGATAGCGGCCTGTTCCCCTGGGCAGAGCACAAGGAACGTTTCAAGCGCCTGAATGAACCGGACGTGTCTTACCACGGCGTGGTTTATACCGAAGCGCTGGGCGAAGCTGCCTACATCGGTCGTGCGCGCGTCGTACCGCTACGCAATATGGGCGCGGCCATCTCGCCAATGAACGCCTTCCTGATCCTGCAAGGCATTGAAACCCTCCCGCTGCGCATGGATCGCACCTGCGAAAATGCGCTGGCGATTGCAAAATTCCTCGATCAGCACCCGAAGGTTGCCTGGGTTAACTACGCGGGTCTGCCATCCCACCCGGATTACGAGTTAGCTCAGAAGTACATGGGCGGCAGGGCATCTGGCTTGCTTTCGTTCGGCCTCAAGAATGCCAGCAAGGATAACCCGCGCGCTGCCGGTGCCCGCGTACTGGATGCCCTGCAATTGTTTACGCGTCTGGTCAACATTGGCGATGCGAAGTCGCTGGCAACCCATCCGGCTTCGACCACACATCGCCAGCTCAATGCCGAAGAATTGGCAAAAGCCGGTGTAAGCGAAGATATGCTGCGACTGTCAATTGGCATCGAACATATCGACGATTTGATCGCCGATCTGGATCGTGCCCTGTCCGTCGCCTGATAAAAATCAAGGAGGGTGATCCTTAATGTTTAATTTTTGCGCAATATCAATTAAGAAATTGGCGCTTTTGCCGAAGATAGACTTGTAGTCCTCTCCAATGATGTGTTTCTTGGCCCGTATGCTTTTTTGGCATGCGGGTTTTTTTTACGCGGAAACTTCGGTCAGCGCTTCTTACCCACCATACTGAATAAAGCTTCGTTACCCGAGGCTTGCTCAACCAATGGCACCACATTGATGGCCCAGTACGCACGGTCAAAATCGAATCGCGAGTTCTCCGGATACGCCTCCAGCAAATCTGCCTCAAGCGTCACCCCTAATGCATTAAAATTTTCAGAACTGCTGGGTTCGTACACCTTGCCAGACGCTTTATCAACCAATTTCATGTTGGGCAGGATAATGAAATCGCCATGTTTGGTTTTGGTCGTTCCGCCGAAAGCCTTGAGGAAAGGCAGGATCACCCCTTTTTGCGCAGCTTCATACATCCATTTATCAAATGCCTTGATCTTGTTCAGATTTTCTTCTGCCAGTGGCTCGTCGGCCACGGGCAATGCGTTATCGAGCTTCCACAGCGTATGCGCAAAGGCAGATGGCAACACTTGCTTGTGAAGGTTCGCCGCAAAACGGTTTTGCGTCACTTTCGGGTCAGCCTTGTATCCATGTGCCGCCAATATCCAGACTTCCTCCATATGCTCCTCTTCGCCATAGGAAGCCAACCCGACAGGCGTACCCAAGGAAAGCACCGAACGCAAGTCACCATCAACGATCCATGAGTTGCTGTTGAGAACAAATCCGGGGTGAAAAATAAACACCAGATCCGGTGCCGGACGACTGGCGCGCGAAACCATGTATTCGCCCAGCGTCGAAGGGAAACGCTGTGGCGTCGCAAACTGGGCCACATTGGCAGCCATGGCGGATTTTTTTGGCTGCAAGGGAAACGCATCGCCACTGAAAACCTCAGGCACATCCGGATCAAGCCCTTTGCCAACCAGATCAAGCGTCAGCTTCATGTCTGGTTTGCCTAAAAAGAGGGGCAAAAACTGATACCAACGGCCCTCATCAAGCGTATCCATGCCATGTGCTGCACCTGCGATCACGATATCCAGGGTCGTTTTTTCTTTCAGCGCTGGTGCATATTCGTCTATCCATAAGGAAAGTGCAGCAACCGGTGCCAACGCAAAGCGCAGCGCATCTTTCGAGTACGTCGCCAACGGTCTGCCTTGGGACGACCTGAGAAAATCGCGCAGCAAATAGCGCCATTCATTGTGAGAAGTAAGGGATTTGGTCATGCACTGCCTTTGCGACTGCAAGGTTGGGATTGCGTTATTTTTTGAAGATTTACATTTTAATTCAAAACGTTTTGCATACAGTGTTGGCAGTTGGTGTATAAGCACCGACAAATGTACCAACAATTTCACCGGATGCCAATGGACGCTTTCGGATGGCTCGGAAACAAAAAACCCGCGCTTCACTAGGAAATTCGCGGGTTTCTGGACTTTCTCGTACTACTTAGTAATAATTTTTGGTACGGGAGCCGGTATCTAAAGATACCTTGAAACCATTGAAAAACCTTGCATTTATCTGTTTGAAATATTTATATACCAACGGATGTACCAACAATTACTGCCTATACTCCTTAATTCTAAAGCTTTGCTTCAAGCCATTCATCCACGATGGGTCTATATAACCATCATGCTGCAAACGTCCAACAACTACGCCAGGGTGTATATTTATTTGCTCCGCAAATGCTTCTACAGTTGATTTTGTTCGCAAACTCGAAAGTTCTGGCGCATATTTTTCTGGAATTAACCAGTTAGCCGCCCACCTGTTAGCTTCATGCTCATATGGTTCATCTATGTTGTGATTATTAGGATCGTCCAGATACACCGATTTTTTATCTTCTTTATTATTAGCATGTAGCAGTATGTGCGCTGCTTCGTGAAAAAAAGTAAACCAAAATTTGTCATTGGTTTTTCCGTACAAAGACAACTGAATCACAGGTCTTGTAGGACTTAACCAGCGCGCAACCCCGCTAACATGAGCTCTCGGAATAGACGGCACTAAAATAAAGGCAACACCAGCTTCATACAACAATTTACGCATTGGCAACTCAAACTCTTCTGGCTGCATGCGAGTAAGCTCGCGAATTTGGAGAAGCGCTTTTTCAAAAGTAGCCTTACTATATTTCGGCCCTTCCTCTGCTTCTGCTACTTGCTCACCAAGGCGCAACCATGATGATATAGCACCAATATCACTTTGATCAGCACGACTGCGCCGAAAAGCAGCCTCCATACCGCCATAGTGTCTTTGCCAATCATCAGGCGAGGCAACGCCAAAAAAACGCAAGCACTCCTCCACTAGGGTTGGTTTATGTTTGCTCACAATACGGATTTTGGAAATAGCCCCTACTCCCATTAAATCCTTCAGTGGCAACCTATCCAACCAACCAACCCAACTCTCGTGCAAGCGTAACGCCTCTAATCGGGCACAGTGCTCACGATATTTGGCTTCACGTGCAAGCCAAAAACCAGCATTACTTCCCAATACGCGCTCCAAACGAAGTGCAGCTTCATCTGAAAGCGGCACTTTGCCATTAACTAATTGACTCACATGTTTCTCGGTATATCCCAAACGCCGAGCCAATTCGAGCTGGGTCCAGCTACGTTCTTCAAGAATATCAAGAATAGACTCACCAGGCGGAGAAACCCAGTCTGGCGTGAATGGCGCGCTTAAATTATTCATGGTAATCCCCTATATATTCAATGCAAACAGACTTGACTTGGGACCAATCTATACTTCCGTCTGGGCGCTCTGGACAAGACTCGTGAGCCGGTGAAAATACCACTCTACACCCCCCCGCAAGAGAGAGGGAAAACTGACCAACACGATCACCTTTTAGTGGGTGCGGGCTACCTGCAACAAGGTCGGTAACTCGGCTGGCCGCGTCCAAATCGCTTAACCGATTTCTGAGCTTTTTGGCACATGGTGCACCTAGCTTTTTCTCAGCGGCAGCGCTTTTCTCGCAAATTTCACGTACTTTTTTATCTTTGAATGTAATTTTCAACTACGCAACCATCCTATATGGATTTACCCAATAGGTAAACAATTATTCTGAACTTTGCGACTATTTGCCATCAAGGCCATGTGAATTCATCTGCTAATTTTGCAGATAGACGCCAACGAAATTCATTCCTTCGCCACCACCGTGTCGTACAACCCGTAGTGCGTCAGCTCCTCGTGACTCTTGATGCCGGTGTAACGTAGCGATGCATCTTCATAGCGCCGGAATGCGAACACCGCCTGATTCATTTGCTCGGTGTTGAACACCTTAAGCCGAACGAGTAGATGGAAGTCCTTGACCGTCAATCCAGTGACAGTAAGAAACAAGCCTGGTTCAATCTTGGTGATCACATCCTGCAAGGTGTTCTCACGGAAGTCAGTCAGATACATGAATGCCGGAATACGTGTCGCAAACTTGATCAGCTTCTCTTGAACCTGCTTGCGCTTGGACTTGTATTCCCTCTCTTCGGCTGAAAGTTCCTTCCTCTCTTTCTCAGACAGTTTGCCTTCCTTGGCTTTGTTCTTGAGGTCTTTAACCTTCTCACTCTTGTTGATGATGGTCTCGATGACTTTGTCACCCAGCGAGCGCCAGCCCTCAATGCGTTCCACGGCAGCCATGGCTTCCGGATTGTTAAGAATGCGGCCCAGGGTGTTATTGTCCACGTTCACCAGCAGCGCACTCTCCCACTTGCGCGCCAGCAACGTGGCCGAGGTGCCGGCCATTGCAATGTCAAGAATGCCGCCCGCGTCGATCTGCGTCATGTTCGCGCCATCGTAGGCCAGCACCGGCAGGAAGGCCACCAGATCCCTGACAGCGTTTTCCGGATTTTGTTCATTGGGAGACAAGCCGATCCCATATTCGGAAAGTTGCCGCAATGCGCGGGTCGGCGCGAAATCAAACACAAAGCAAACCGGCTTGAGGATCTCTTCCTCGTTTGGGTTGTCCCCATTGGGATTCTTGATTGACCACGGCGATTGCACGCGGAATGCCGCCTGGAAGTAGGACTCCGGCGACTTGAGATTGCGCAACATCAGGATGGACGACCACTGTGGCACGGTGACGCCAGTGGTAAGCTTGCCACACGACAGTGTGATGGTCTTGGTGTCGTATCCGCTGCCGATAACCTTGCGCACGGGTGGCAAGGCATCTAGCCCGATGCCTGCCGATGCTCCAGCCGCGACGACCACGCCATACTCGTGCCAGAATATGTTGTGCTTTTCCGCCAGCAGATTCGCCATCGCATGACAAGCGGCGACATTCGGCAAAAACCAGAATGAATGCTGCAAGTAAGGGAGCAAGCGCGAATCAGAGTAGGGAAAGGGTGGCCGTGAGCCCGTCTTCAAATGCTCAATGGTTTGGGGTGCGTAGTCGCCACGAATGATGTTCAACCACTTCTGCACGTCGCTCTTGTGCTTGAACTGGGCGAGCACACCCTCGCCGGATGCAGCGAAAAACACGTTGAGATCGAACTCGTCAAACTCGCCACCACTTGCGATGGCCAGCAGTTCATCTGGCATCTGATACGTCATCAACCGCATCTGCGGCAGCGCGCCATAGTGGTTGCGCTGACCGGGATTCTCCTTCGCAAAGGCCTCCTTGGCGCGTTGCTCGTCGGTATAGGTCCAGTTGAAAATCTGTTCTTCAATGAACTCACCCGTGGACAGCGCCCGAAACGGTGTGCCGGAAAGGTAAAGATAGGCTTGCGTGGTGATCGGCAGGAATGACGCTTCATTCTCCAAGGGCTCCTGCAAATCGGCAATTTTCTCCTTCAGACGCTTTTCATCGTCCAGCAACGCCTCTTCCCGATCAATGGCTTTCTCGTCGTCCTCAAACAATTCCCTGGCGGTCTCGCGCCACGCACCGAAGTGGTACTCGTCGAAAACCACCAGATCCCAGTTAATGGTGTGAAGCCACTCGTTCTTGGCTTTGATGTTTCCCGCCCTGTCGCGACCGAGCAAATCCTGGAAAGACCCAAAATAGACCATCGGCTGCTTGCGATCAACCTGGGTGGGATCACTGCCGGATGCGCGAGAGAGGTACTGCCAGCCGTCGAAATCCGCGTGGTTTTCCAGATCCGTCTGCCATGCATCCTCGACCGCAGGCTTGAAGGTGACAACGAGCACGCGCTTGGCACCGAGCTTCTTCGCCAATTGGTATGTCGTGAAGGTTTTACCGAAACGCATTTTTGCATTCCACAAAAAGCGTGGCGTGGCGTTCTTGTTCTCGGCCCAGATCGACTGGTAATACTCATATGTCTTGTTCACGGCATCAAGCTGCTCCGCGCGCATGGGGAAAGTTTCGTGATGTGTCCCCGTGAACCGCTGGCCGGTACGTAGCTCGGTAAGTACCGTTTGCACGTCTTTGAGCGAACAACGCATCCACTCCAGTTCAACGTTCTCGAAACCCTTCTTAGCGAGAGCGGCGCGCACGTCGTGATCGCTGAAGAGGGTGCCGTCATCGCGCTCGGCGACATGATCGAGTTCGATCCGATAGTTCTTGATGGCGGCGGTCTTGACTTGCTCGGCCACGCGCTGAGTCACCTCGCGCGTAGTCTGGCCCACCTTGAGTAAACCCTTGTGCGCGGCATCGTCAATGGAATAAGCATAGATGCGTGGCCGGGCTTCCGGCCTGGGCGCGAAGATTTCCCCGATGGATTTACTCATCGTCGTCTTCATCCACGGAAATTTCATCGAACAAATTGCTCGTCAGATCCATCGGACGAACAACTTTCTCGATGAATTCGATCTCACTCGCGGAGATGCCATATTTGGCGTAGAGAGCCTCGTCTTTCCACGCCTTGTTCCACTCTTGAGTTGGAACAAAGGTGTAGACCTTACGCGTCGTGTCTTGTGATGGCTTGTGCAGAAGAATCAGCAGGCGAGTCAGGCGGCAGGAGAGGTAAGACAGGGCGCTTTCCGCCTCAGCTTGGGTGTCGAATGGGCCAATACACAAATAGGTCTCAGAACAGATACTGCCTGGCTCCCCGATGAAGGGGGTGCTGAGGATGCGGTGCGGGTAAGTGTCGCGGTTGCCCGTCCCCGGTGCGGCTCGACCCACATAAATTTTCCACTTTTCGATCAGGTGTGTGCCCGTCTTTACTTGGCCTCTGGCGATGTATCCCGTGCCACCGTTCTGATAGATCAGTACGTCGTCAGCGCGCTTGGTCACCTTGCCCTTGAAAGTTGTCGCAAGCCCGAAAGGCTTTCTGGA
Source organism: Burkholderiaceae bacterium (assembly GCA_963666295.1). Taxonomy (GTDB): domain Bacteria; phylum Pseudomonadota; class Gammaproteobacteria; order Burkholderiales; family Burkholderiaceae_D; genus QZKY01. Next base: position 1,061,559 of record OY762707.1, read on the forward strand.
GCTAACCAATTGATCAAAACGCTTGTTTTCAGGCGGCAAAATGGAGTCAATGCCTTTGCTCTCCGTCGCCATGACTTTCTGAAGAATCGACAGCCCTTCGTTGAAGCGGATGAACACGTCCGCTCCTTTCCCCAACAGTGGTCGCGTAGCAGTGGAAACCGGCCAGTCCTTGAAATGGGTGCTCACATCGCAAAGGCCAGCGTGGTCACGGTTCCAGAGGAAATAGCAAACGCCGCCTTTGAGGCCCACCCCAGGGAAGACGTCCGACGCACTGAGAAAATCATCAATTGCGCGCAAACGATTGTCGTTAAGCATAGCTTCCCTGAACTCGTCCAAGCCTTTACCACCAGCGAACCAACGCGCAGGAATGATCATCGAGAGGTAGCGTGGCTCCAACGCCTTTGCTTGTTCCACGAACAACTGGTAAATCGGCGCGGCACTCGTACCATAGCCGCCGTCGTTCAATTGGTACGGTGGATTTCCAATGATGACGTCGAACTGCATATCGCCTCCAAACAACTCGGCCATCCGAGTCTTGATGTTGTCCGTGTGAATGAATGCGTAGGCGTGGGTTTCCAACTCTCCGCCGCGATCCAGTGCTGCCTGGCTGGCTCCGCAAAACATACACTTGCCTTTAGCCCATTTATGCTCGATACGCTCGAACCAGATATTGCCGGCATCACTCTCAAAACGCTTGGCAATCGAATGCTTGCCGTTGGCATGCTTCGAGCAATACACGCTGCGCCGCGCCAGCAAGCTGGTCAGTTGTGTGATGCCAATGCCGAAAACCTGTTTCGTCAAAATATGATTCACGCGCTCCTGCAAGTCTGGAATCTCCTGCGCCAACCCTTGGGTGAGACGGCTGGTGATCTCGCGCAGAAAGACGCCTGATTTCGTGCACGGGTCGAGGAATTTCACCGTCTTGTTCGCCCAGATGTTCGCACCATCGTTGTCGGCTGCCCAGGCTTCGGCCAGCGTATCCAGCATGCGGTTGGCCAGTTCAGGCGGAGTGAACACTTCGTCGTTCGAGAGATTGGCGATGCAGGTCAGCACATCCGGATTGCGACCTCGCAAGGCGAAACCAACTTGCTCGCTCATGCGGATACCTCCTGTTGGGCATCGCCCAGCGCGATGGCGGCCAGATCGCGCACTGTCATCGGCGGATAGGTTTTTGTCGGCATGAAAATTTCGTGCTTGGCCAAGTCAGCAAAGAGCGAACCCTCCGCGCTGAACGCCGACGATCCGGTGAGAACATCAAAGCGGAAATCGCGTCGCTGGTACTTGCCCTTCCTTAAGTAACCCCATTCGGCAAAAGTGATCGGCTGGCCGTCTTTATCGCGCATGGTCAGCGCATCACCATGTACGAGGTTTTGCGACAACACATGCGATGCCGCCCGGTACAGGTCACCCGTCTCGTCAATTTTGAGGTACCCGGAAAATATATCCAGCAAGTTGTCTCGGCACTCTGCGATATTGTCCGCCAGCAGTTCAATGCCGTAGATGCACATCAACGCAAGCAGTGCATAGTGCTGCTTTTCGAAATCGGATTTCCCATATTTGAGCTCTACGGCCGCCAGCTTGCGCTGCAGGATTTTCACGAGGAAGTTACCGCTTCCGCAGGCAGGCTCCAGAAAACGGGAATCGATGCGCTCGGTCTCTTCCTTCACGAGATCGAGCATGGCTTCAACCATCCACTGTGGGGTAAAAACTTCTCCGTGATCAGCAACGCGTTGTTTGGACTTGACTAGGCTCATAGGGTAATTATGAGGTAATTTAAGCTGTCTATGTATGTTTATACAACGTCAGTGACATGCTCAAATTTTCAATTAAATTACTTTGCGCCTCACGCGCGCGCGCGTATTTCTTGGGAAATTCATTAGATGCGCAGGATTTATATAGCGTTACGCATCACCTAAAATTTGGCTGGCAACTTCAGCTCCAGTGGCTCATCCTCTGATGCACACCCCGCCAATTCTCTTGCCACTTGTCTTCGTAAATAATGGTTCCATTTTCTTTCTTTTGGCTCGCTCTCTTTGTAAAGAATATGCACTTCCTCAATCTGTTCCAACTTCTCTTTAGAGTACCCAGCAAGCTCTTCGCGAATCTTGACTAATTGCTTGGCTATATAAGCTGCTATCTCTTCATGGCTCTGCTCGGTTGGTGGCTCTCTCAAGTCTTCTGATGTCTGCAACCGTATCAACTGCGGAAGTCTTGGAAGGACTGTGTTGTCTTTAACCTCCTGTTTAGACGAGTCACGCAATGCCTGTTGCGGATTCTCTGGAAGCGGGAACCTCTTTTTGATGTCTTCTATGTCCTTGCTCATGCTCATCAGCCTAGTCAAATTTTCAATTAAATTACGCTACGCCTCGCGCGCGCGTATTTCTTAAAAAAGTCATATATGCACAGCGCCATCACCAACTATAAACTGCGCATGGAACACTCACATTTCGCTAAGTATCCGATTCAGTTCCAGATTCAGCAAATAGCCCGAACTGGCCGGTGCTTCCTCGCTTGCTCCGTCCTCTTCCGGTTGAAAGACGTACTTCTCCCTCACCATTTCCCACGCGATTTCTGCCGGAATCCCGCCTTCGATCAGTTCTGCCTGCTCGTTCAGTGTTTTCTCCGCTGCTTCTAGCGCTGTCTGATTCAGCGTTCCTGCTGCTTTCTGTGCCTTGTACCGCTTCGGTTGAAACTCCTTCCAGTGCTCCATCGCTTGCGCGGCCAGTGGCCGCAGTCGTGCCTGAGTTTCCATTGCTTGTACCTCCTTCAGATTTTGAAATAGGTAACGCGCTTGAAGACGTGGCTTGAATTTCAAACCAGTGTTAAGAAATGCCAAACAATATTAAACGAGAAGGGGGCGTTGCAACAATATAAAGAGCACACGCCCTAGCTGATCATGCGCCTTTTATATATCAGGTGCTATAAGCCAGCTTGTTCAATCAACTCGCTTGGCTTGATGCCGATTTGCTCGGCAATTTTCAGCAAATTCATCACCGTGAGGTTGTGCTCTCCGCGCTCAATTCCGCCCATGTAGGAGCGGTCTATGTTTGTGGCATTCGCCAAGGCTTCTTGCGACAGCCCTAGAGAGAGGCGTGCAGAACGAATGGTCTCGCCAAGAGACACTAAAGCGGGGGCGCCTGCATGTTTTGGGGATGGTCTGGCCATCCGCCGATAATCCAATATTGATGGATAAACAACCACGGGATAAAATACCCAAGCATTTATTGTTTGATCAACACCTACATGCGCATGAGCACGCTCGCTCGAATATAAAAACAAGGGCTCACATGAATGATATTGCTAACCGCAAGGCGATCTTGATTGAACAATATGATGATGGAGACATTACCGCTAGAGAATACTGCAAAGGCCTAGACGCCATTTATCAGAAAGAGCGCGAGCAGATGAAGTCAGACATACTGACCGAAGTTAATGCGCGCCAATCAAAAGGCATGAAAAACCTTTTTCGAGACCACAAAACCAAGCTAATTCTTACCGCAGTCTTCTTGGCAGGATTCTTTATTTCGCCTTGGATCTACCCAAAAATTTTCGGCTATTCAAACGCGGACGAATGTATGCTCCACGCAAAACATAGTTGGGCAGCACACGCTTGCCGCAGGCTTTATCCGCGATAAAACCTCTGCAAATGTCAGGTTTTGTGAGGCTCTACATCTAAGACTTCGGTTTCTTTGTTGGTCTTCCGCCTTTCAAACCGTTAATGCGTGCCTGCTGCTTTCCTGATTTTGTTTTCGGTCCAGTAGACAATCCCCCATGCCATTTGCAGCGACCATTCTTATAAATACTTGTCAATTTGCATGGCGTCCCAGCTCGTGTTCTGGCGCCACATATATGTCGCCGAGTCGCTTGGTGTTCTTTATGCCGTGCGCTCATGGTTTTGCCTTATCTGCTCGTTAAACCAAGCCAGCGAGGCAGGAATAGATACCAAAGGCTGACTAAACCTTACAGACATAATTTGAGCTCTTTCTTCATCACCAATCCTTTGCATGTTGCACCACATTTCAATAGCCCGATCCAGTTCGGCAATCATATCCAGCCATTCTTTTACTGGCCTAGGCTGAATCGACACAGCGGCCAAAGCCGTCGCATCTTCCTTAGACAAGCCATCAACCTCCATGAACTTTCGCACAAGATCTGAAAGAGGCGCTTCATTACTGGCAGATTGCCTCACCATCGTTACCGTGTGCATTACCGTTTCTTGCATCACCGCCTGTGGCACATCAGCATGGCCTTCCAGTGCCTTCACACCTCCTTTAATAAGCGCTGACAACTTCATACAACCACCTTTTCAGAATGGTTTGCTACAGCTACAGATGCTACTTTTGCTACAGTAGCCGCTTGTATGTCAACATGAGTAGCAGGTGTAGCTTGTGTAGCCGTAGCAGAAGTCAGAAGCGCCGGATTGACCTTGATGATGCGCCGCCTTCCTTCTTGAGCCAACCTAGCCCTGGAATACTCTTCAAGCACCTCTGCTGCTTTTTGGATAACGCCACTTTCCCTTGGCAAGCCAGTCACATTTTGCTGCACCGTTCTGGTTGATACGGAACCGGTCTGGTGCTGTTTGCAGTACGCCAGAAGCCACCTGTCGAGCCGCACAGCATTTGCCAGGTCTACAGGCATCGCCAGTTCACCAAAGAAACGCCGCGACTCATTCAAGTGCCATGCTGCAACCCGACTGGCTGATGTGAAATACTGCGGTCTAATTGCGCCTATGCCTTGCTCGAATACCTGAAACAATGCCGCCAGCCTTGCAGCGTTATCCGCTGATTTGCTTGCTACATCGCGAACGTCATAAACTCGCCGCAGTTCCGTAACTCACCTTCAATAGTGTCATGGTAAGCACGCCATTCGGCCTTGGCTTCTGCGCTGAACTCAAGCTCAAAAGGGCTCAATGCACCGCTCTCGTCTATAGGTGCATCCTGCTCCAGTAGCGCGGCAACTCGCCGATTGAACGCCTCTAGAGCAGGCCAGTTATCAGGCGCTTCTGTAAATAGCCGGTAGCCTTGCGTTGATTCTGGCCATGCCATGAGAAAGCGCGCAAAGAATCCCGTTCCGCGCATCAGTGCACCCGTTCTATCTACAGCTTCTCTCAACGTGCTTTCCTGCACCTGTAAGCCAACAGTCAGCCTCGCACCCTTTACAGTGAAAGACTCGGTCGTTCGACGATCAATGGATAGCGTTCCGCCGTCCCACAGCACATTGATCTGAGAAAGGTTGCGCATGACAGATTCTTTGCCCATGCCGTGCGCACCAAAGACAATCCCGGCTTCTGACGACACCAAACCTGCTGATGGCCATTGCTTAGCCAGTTTGTGAGCAAGCGCTTCTGGGGTTGCATCTGCATAAAGTAAGCGCGGTGCTCTTGGCGCCTCAGGCTTCTCATGCTCTAGGTCGCGCAATTCTTTCTCATAGGAGTTTGTAGGCTTTCCATCTTTGGCAAGATGACGCAATTTATCCTTGGTGCCATTGCGCCGTGCTTCCCACGCGTCTGTAGCTGCCTGGTAGTCTTTCATCAAAGGCTTTACTTGTTCGGCTTGTGCATCCTGGTAGTCGCGAATAGCCCTCGTAAAGAATGCATCACAAGTCGATTTACGCTCTCCACTGTCCGCAATCGTTAGCATGAATAGGCTCACCGGCCCTATCAGCCTTTCAGCACGTTTAACATCAACGTGAGACTGAATAGCCAGCGACACTGCCGTCAGCGCAGACGATGCCACCAAAGGTATGGGCGCCTTAACAAAAGATGTAACCTCTTCCACCGCAGCACGAATTGCTGGTGGTAGCGCATCAATTGGATACGGCTCTGGCTCAATCTTTGCGATCAATGATTGCGGCTCACCCCATTCAGGCTTAGCAATTTCGTCACGCAAAAGCTGTGTGTGTTCTGCATGTTGAGAGCAAACACCCCACTGCGAACCTAACTGCGCAGCCATCTCATCAAGTGCAGACGTACCGCGCTCAACGCTACGAAAGTCACCCATATGCCCTCCGAATAAATTTCGGCGTCGCAGCATCAACTGCGGACTGTATTCGCGAAACTGCCAAGGTCAAACGCTCGCGATCCGAATGTGATAGTGGCTGCCCCTGAAGCACTGCTGAAGCCGCTGTTGACACAACAAGCGCTTCAAATGCAATCGCTTGCAAAACATCCGCAGCAGGAAAGGGGCGCCGAATGGAACCGCTGCTATGCTTAGCGGCATCCGTTGGTGGAAACAGGGCATCCATTTCGAGACTAATGGCGGAGACAATATCCCAGACATCACATCCTGAGAAACAGTGCACTAAAATGCGCCCTTCATCGGCTTCACGAATACTAAGGCTTGGATTGCGGTCATCATGCGCAGGACAGCACGCAAGCCATGATGAAGCCCCTGTCTTTCGTACTTTTTCAAGCCGGGAAAGTAGGTTATCAATATGCATGGCACCCCCTTATTTGGTTCGAGGACGACTTGCTTCGATGCGATTTTCTATCCAAGCATCAATGTCACTGGATGACCATCCAACGGCTCGTGCGCCAAGAGCTATTGATGCAGGGAATTGCTTTGCTTTAATGAGTGCGTAGATGGTGCTACGAGATAAGCCTGTGCGCTGTTTTACTCGCGGCAAGCGGATGATGGTGGGTGTTGTCATGCTCTTTCCTTTCCTATAAGGCTCCGCTATGTTTGTTGCTGGGTATTCCGGGTCAACGTGACCGGTGATTCCGGACGAACGTGACCGACGATTCCGATTTAACGTGACCGGTGATTCCGGACGAACGTGACCGAATTTTTGGGTTTTCCGGAATGAGCGGTCACGATAGCGGAATGGTCGGTCACGATACCGGAACGACGTCGTACGCTGGTGTGACGGAGTTGCGCATAGAAGCAACCGAGCGGGTACGCTGCCAGATTTTTATCTGGAGACAGCATGCCCGCGCAAAGGATCCCTATGCGTAAAATCAAAGACGTATTGCGTTTGAAGCTTGACGCCAAGCTCTCGCATGAGCAAATTGCTCGATCACTCGGCCTGTCCAAAGGCGTGGTGACCAAGTATGTCGGTCTGGCTGCGGCCGCCGGCCTGAGTTGGTCGCAAATTCAATCCTGCGACGATGTGACGCTGGAGCGGCAACTACTGGTAGCACCACAGCGGCCGCGAACTCAGGTGCAGCCCGATTATGCCCGTGTACATCATGAATTGCGTCGCAAGGGTGTAACGCTGATGCTGCTCTGGGAGGAATATCAGGCCGAGCATGCCGAGCACCATACCTACCGCTATTCCCAATACTGCGAGAAATACCGCCAGTTCACCAGGCGACTCAAGCGCTCAATGCGGCAAACCCACCGCGCCGGCGAGAAACTGTTCATCGATTTTGCCGGCCCCACCATTTTGCTGACCGACGGCACACGCGCTCACATCTTCGTAGCCGCCATGGGCGCCTCCAGTTATACATTTGCCTGCGCAACACCACGCGAAACCATGGCTGACTGGATCGATTCAACGGTCAAGGCGTTGCAGTTTTATGGCGGGGTGCCCCAGTTGATCGTTCCAGACAACCCGCGCGCCATGATTGCTGACCCGAACCGCTACGCGCCGCGTGCGAATGACACGGTGCAAGACTTTGCGCGACATTACGGCACCTCTGTCCTTCCGGCGCGCCCATATGCGCCGCAGGATAAAGCCAAGGTCGAATCGGCCGTGCAGGTGGTGGAGCGCTGGATCATGGCGCGCCTGCGTCATCAGAAATTTGCCACCGTACACGAGGTCAATGAGGCGATAGCCCCTTTGCTGGAGCGACTCAATGCCCGTCCCTTTCAGAAACTGCCGGGCAGTCGGGCCTCGACCTTTGCCGAACTCGATGCGCCGGCTTTGCTGCCGTTACCATTGCAGCGCTATGAAATCGCCACATTCAAGACGGTGCGAGTCCATATCGACTATCACGTTGAAGTCGAAGGGCACCGTTACAGCGTCCCGCATCCCATGGTGGGCCAAGTACTGGAGGTGCGCATGACTTCAGGCACGATTGAAGTACTCCATCGCGGCCAACGCATCGCCAGCCATGCGCGCAACAGCAGGCGCGGCGGTTTCAGCACGATTGCTGAACATATGCCAGCTGCGCACCGGGCGCACATGGAGTGGACGCCACAACGCCTGATTCACTGGGGGAAAGATATTGGCTCGGCTACTGCAGCGGTGGTGACACGCCTGCTGGAACAGCATAAACACCCGGAGCACGGCTACCGCGCCTGCCTGGGATTGCTGTCTTTGGCCAAGCGCTACGGCAAGCCCCGTCTGGAGGCGGCTTGCGCATTGGCCTTGCAACTTGGCGCCTGCCAATACCGGCATGTGCGAGATATTCTCGCCAACAACCGCGACCGCACAAGACAAGCCACCCAGAGTGACTGGGTCAGTCCAGCCCATGTCCATGTGCGCGGTCCCGCCTATTACCAATAAGGATTTCCGATGATGATGCATACCACGATCGCGCAATTGCGCACCTTGAAACTCAATGGCCTGGCTTTGGGCCTGGAAGAACAACTGACTCAGCCGGGCATGAGCGCCATGAGCTTTGAGGAACGACTGACCTTGCTGGTCGACCGCGAAGTGCACTACAGAAGTGATCGCCGGTTGGCGCGGTTGCTCAAGCAGGCGAAATTGAAATATGCGCAAGCTGCTATCGAAGACATTGATACCCGTGCCGGGCGCGGCGTCGATCGCAGCGCGGTGATGAGCCTTGCGCTGAGTGATTGGGTAACGTCCGGGCATAGTGTCCTGATCACCGGACCAACCGGCGCGGGCAAATCCTGGTTGGGGTGCGCGCTGGCGCAATATGCGTGTCGGCGTGGATACTCCGCCATTTATCAGCGGGTACCGCGTCTGCCGGAAGAATTGCGGATTCGGCACGGCAGCGGCACCTTTGGCAAGTGGCTGGTGCAACTAGCTAAAACCGATGTGCTGGTGCTCGACGACTGGGGCATGGGCGCCATTGATAGCGCCACACGCTCCGATCTGCTGGAGATCATTGATGACCGCACTGCCAACAAGGCCACGATCATCACGAGCCAGTTACCGATTGAGCATTGGCACGCATGGATCGGGGATGCCACCATTGCCGATGCGATGCTGGACCGGATCATGCAGCGCCATCATCGTTTTACCCTGACTGGTGAGTCCTTGCGACAAGTGAAACAAAAAACAATCAGAAAGGACAAGGCTGGTGAATCCAAATCATAGCGCCAGCATACGCAGACCGACTTACCCACCGCGGCGCGCGTTCGTGGTCTTTTTACTGACCACGCACGCCGCCGTGGATAAGTCTGCGCTGGCGATCATCAACGTTCGGCAGCACAATTTCGGAGAAAAAGGAGGAAAAAATGCATCCATCGTGACCGACAACAGTACAATTTAGGCGCGCAACACCGCGCACTGCGCAACGGTCACGTTCAATCGGAATGAGCGGTCACGTTCGCCGGAATACGCATGTTGCGGCACGAGGAAAGATTAAGAGTTGCAAAAAATAAATGTAATTTGCAATCCGTGAAAAAATCACCCCTTAATTGCAAAGGTCATCGGTTCAGCAAATTATAAATATCGCTTTCTAGATAGGACGTTGCATAAAGTGCATTGGTGGCTGCTGCTACGTTTGCAAGCAACTGTGCTCGGTAAAGGCTCTCGTGTAAATTAAAAAAAGTACGTATAAAACGGACTGCCTCTGCATTTTTTCCGCCTTTGGCTAAAACTGGCTGATCCTCAATTATTTTTTGAGCACGCTTAGCGACACTTTGCACCAACCAAGACACTGCCAGCTTGTGATCACCGGCATCATCTATGCGCCCCTGATTAGAGTCACTAAAATCTTCATAAAAATAAAAACCGTTGAAATTGTTGCCATCAACATGAACCAATTGAACATCAAGTTCATTGACCTCAAGCACCCTTGAAAACTCCTGAGCCAAATTTTCTATCCTTTTAGAAAGGATCTGTCGATCAGTTGCATTCAATTTTTGGTAAAGAGGAAGGTTGCTTGATGATTTTGCTTGGCGCAAGATTATCCATACCCACAGGTCATCACATAAATCGCTTCGTCTTTCATAAGATTGCCACATTGCCACCAACTCAGGTGTCGGCAAAATCAATTTCTGAGCTATATCGTAAACATCATGCTCAGGCCATTTTTGCAAGATTTCATATACACCAATCACAGCTTTAGGCAATTTCTTCACAATGCCCCTATGCTCCCGTCATTTTCGATGGTGCCCAGATAATCCGCCCATTCCTGCATCATCACCTTTCGCTCATCATGAAATTGCGCCCTATCGTAAGCACTATCAATCTTGCTTTTTGGTTTGTGTGCGAGTTGCCTGTCTGGCACCTCGTGCCTGTAATTCAGTTTTTCCTTGATAGCGCTCATCGCCAATGCACGAAAACCATGACCAGTCATCCTTCCTTGGTAGCCCATACGTTTTAGGGCCATCAGAATGGCGCCATTGCTCATCGGCTTTTCATGGTCACGCAGGTTTGGGAAAAGATATTTGCCGCGGCCTGTGTACCCGTGAAGCTCTTTAAGCAACTCGATTGCTTGTTGTGACAGAAAAACATGGTGATCGTCTTTTACCGGCTTCATTTTGCGCTTGCCCATCTTCATGCGCTGCCAAGGTATAACCCACTCCCCTGTTTCCAGATTGATCTCAGACCAAGGCGTTTCGATCAATTCACTGGTTCGTATGAACAAAAGCATCATTAAACGCAAAGCAATTCGCGTTGGCGCATACAGGTTCGATTCATGCTTTTTCATTGCCGCCAGAAACGCAGGCAATTCATCCAGCGTTATTGCGGCATGATGATCTGGCACAAGGGGTTGCAGTACGTCTTTCAAATCAGCCGGATTAACCGTCGTCAAACCATGCTGTATGGCGTAGCTGAATATCCGCACGCAGAAAGCTTTGGCTCGGTGCGCAACGTCATGCGCCCTGCGCGCTTCAATCTTGCGCAAAGCCGCAATCATGTTTTGATGAGTGATTTCTGCAACCGGCATTTTTCCGATCTCTGGAAAAATATCCTTTTCCATCAATCGAACTATCTTGGCCGCCGTGACTTCCTGCCACCTCGCCAGATTATTGGCGTGCCATTCAAGCGCCACTTTCTCAAAAGTATTGCCCGCCTTGTCCTGCTCAATTCTTTTTACTTTCTTCTTTGCTTCGCCGGGATCTATACCAATGACTAGCTGATCAGCAGCTTCTTTGCGCAATTCACGCGCTTTTTCTAGCGAAATAGTCGTTTGCGCCTTACCTGCATAGACGCCTAACGCAAGTGTTTTCTGTTTTCCCGCATAGCGATAAGCCAAGCGCCAATACTTCGCCCCATCAGGATTTACCAATAAAAACAAGCCTTTACCATCAGTTACCTTGTATGGCTTGTCCTTCGGCTTAGCATTGCGATAAACAGCGTCCCGATTCTCTTTTTTGGCCATTTGTTGGTATAAAAATCTGTTGGTATATAAGTACCAACAAATGTACCAACAATTTCACCGGATGCCAATGGACGCTTTCGGATGGCCTAGAAACAAAAAACCCGCGATTCACTAGGAAATTCGCGGGTTTCTGGACTTTCTCGTACTGCTTAGTAATAATTTTTGGTACCGGGAGCCGGAATCGAACCGGCACGGGGTCACCCCCGCGAGATTTTGAGTCTCGTGCGTCTACCAGTTTCGCCATCCCGGCACGAGAACGAGGGATTATCACCTATTTAAACCATTCGAGCAAGACCATGATCCCTGTGAGCCTTATAAAGACTGCTCAAGAAGGTTGAAGTGCTCAATTGCTGGTGGCTTGGCAAAGAATGGGCCAACAATACCGCGCCACTCAGGGAAGGCGGGCGACTCACGAAAATCGATCGTATGATTTTCAATCGTCTCCCAATACAGCAACAGAATGTAGCGATTCGGCGTTTCAATACCCCTGTTGATACGATACCCCAAGAAACCTTTGGCCTTGCCAATAACGTTTTTCAACCCGTTTTCCAAGGCCGCCTCGAATTCTTCCTGCTGCCCAGAATGGATGCGAATATCAACTTGCTCCAGAATCATTCGTTTCCCCTGTTGAACTCCAAAGGCCGGATTCTATCATTCGATTTCATCACGTTGAAACAATTTAGCGCCAGTTAGAACAATTTAATAAAAAAAACCGCGACTAAAGCCGCGGCATATAAAGTCAAACACCCCCAAAAATCAGGTGTAACTCCACTCTCTCACTGCCTGACCGGCATATGATTCCGGTGCCAATTTTGAATCATCAAAACTGACAATTTCATACGCATCTGGCTGTGTCAGCAACTCACGCAGTAACTGATTGTTCAGCGCATGGCCCGATTTGTGTGCTGTGTAACTGGCCAGCAAGGGGTAGCCAACCAGATACAAATCACCAATCGCGTCCAGAATTTTGTGGCGGACAAATTCATCGTCATAACGCAGGCCGTCGCGATTTAGCACGCGGAATTCATCCATCACGATAGCGTTTTCCAGTGAACCTCCTTGCGCCAGACCAATGCTGCGCAGCATCTCGACATCTTGCATGAAGCCGAAAGTCCGTGCACGCGCCACATCGCGAATATAGGAAACCTTTGCAAAGTCCACCTCTGCATGTTGTGCCGTACCGTCAACCGCCGGATGATTGAAGTCAATCGTAAAGCCAAGCCGGTAGCCGTGATGCGGTTCAAGACGGGCCCATTTTTCATTCTTGCCTTCGCCTTCGCGTATTTCTACCGGCTTCTTGATGCGAATAAATTTCTTGGCCGCGTTTTGTTCTTCAAGACCGGCCTGTTGCAACAGGTAAACAAAAGAGGCTGCCGATCCGTCCATGATCGGAATTTCCTCAGCATCGACATCAATGTACAGATTATCAATTCCCAGGCCCGCGCAAGCGGACATCAAATGCTCCACAGTGGAAAGGCGCACGCCGTCACGCACTAAAGTGGACGCCATGCGCGTATCGCCTACGTCGGTCGCGCAAACGGGGAAATCAATGATTGGATCGAGGTCAACACGACGAAAAACGATACCGGTATCCGGCGCAGCCGGACGCAAAGACAGCTCGACTTTCGTGCCGGAATGCAGCCCAATGCCAATCGTTGTGACAATTTGTTTGATGGTACGTTGTTTAAGCATCGCGGAATTATAGCAACAGAATCATTTGTTTACCAAAGCAGTCATCGCGTTTTTAACGCCATGACTGCAAAAACCGAGGTGTCACCCCAACTGTGTCAGGATCGTATCTGCACCAGACACCTCGTACTTACCACCCTTTTCAATATTCAACTGTTTGACCACACCATCTACCACCAGCATGGAATAACGCTGAGAGCGCACGCCCATTCCCGCCTTGGTCAGATCAAACTCCAGCCCGAGCGCTTGAGTGTAAGCGCCACTACCATCAGCCATCATGCGCACCGCACCTGCCGCATTCTGGTTACGCCCCCACGCCCCCATGACATACGGATCGTTAACTGAAAGACACCATATTTCGTCTACCCCCCTGGACTTGAGTTCGTCTGCCTTTTCTATGTAGCCCGGCAAATGCTGCTCGGAACAAGCGGGCGAAAACGCCGCTGGCACACCGAATATGACGATGGTCTTACCTTTGGCCAGATCCGTTACGGAAAACCGATTCGGCCCAAGGGTACAGCCCGGCGTTTCCATATCGATGTATTCGGACAACTTACCTTCTGGCAGCGAATCTCCAATTGCAATGGTCATGATGATCTCCTGGTTAAAATCTTACCGCCTTCAGAAAATGCTGAACACTCGAATGCCTCAAGCCGAAGCAAACAACATGCCTGATATACCGCTCTCCAACACCCAACTATTCAGCGAGGAAATGATCCGGTCGCTTGTTACTGGATCATTTTGCCTATTAGTATGCCCTACACTAAACTTTCCTGCCGAACGAGCCCACTGCAAATCGGGTGTTATCAGTCCGCCTGCTTACGCAGAAAGGCCGGAATATCATAGGTTTCCATGCCACTCCTTTCCAACGCACGCACAGTATCGGAAGCCGATTCGCGACGCCATACGTTAGGCTGTTTTGGTGCTGCATCGAAGGACATCGTTGACATGGCTGTACCCATTTCGCCCTCTCTGGTCGTCATCGCCATAATGGGTTCATTATGTGTGCCAGTGCGTACAACGGGCGTACTCACCAATTGTGGCATCTTCTTGGCACGCCCAAGACCGGTTGCCACCACCGTCACACGCAGGTCTTCGCCCATCTCGTCATCGTAGGCAATGCCTTGTGCAATCGAAGCATCATCTGCCGCAAAGGCCCGCACAGCCGCCATGACTTCCTTGATTTCCTTACCCTTCAAACCACGACTGGCCGTAATATTCACCAACACACCGCGTGCACCGGAAAGATCAATGCCATCCAGCAAGGGCGATGCCACCGCCTGCTCCGCGGCAAGGCGCGCACGATCCATACCGGATGCCACAGCCGTTCCCATCATCGCCTTGCCCTGTTCGCCCATGATGGTCTTGACGTCGTTGAAGTCCACATTAATGTGACCGGGCACATTGATAATTTCTGCAATGCCCGCCACCGCGTTGTGCAAAACGCTGTCTGCATGCTGCAGCCATTCGATCATGCTATCGTCTTCGTAGATATCTTCCAGCTTTTCGTTCAGGATGACAATCAGCGAATCCACATGTTTAGACAACTCCTGCAACCCATTGTCGGCAATATCCAGACAACGCTGCCCTTCATACGAAAACGGCTTGGAAACCACGGCCACCGTTAGTGCGCCCAGTTCCTTGGCGATTTCAGCCACAATCGGCGCGGCGCCGGTACCCGTACCCTTGCCCATACCCGCCGCCACGAACACCATGTGTGCGCCACGCAATGCATCCTCGATGCGGGAACGCGATTTCTCGGCCAGATCGCGCGCAACATCCGGGCGCATGCCTGCACCCAGGCCCGAATCCCCAATCTGGATGATGTTATGCGCCCCTGATTTTGACAGCGCCTGCGCATCCGTATTGGCGGCAATGAACTCAACACCGGACACGCCTCTGTCGATCATGTGTTGTATCGCATTTCCACCGGCACCGCCCACGCCGACCACCTTGATGACCGTTCCCTGCGCTGCATTTTCAATCATTTCAAAATTCATGATACTCCCCTTTTAAAATGCGGTTCACAGACCCCAGCCTTCACGCGGTGTGACAACTGACGACTGGTAACTGCGGGTTTACTCAATTACCTGAATTACTAAAAACCAAATTCCTGCTAAAAATTTCCTTGAAACCATTCCTTCATACGTTGCCAGATCGCCTTGGCCGATCCCTGTTGATGCGCAACTTTCGAGCCCCGTTGATGATGCCGCTTCGCCTCCAGCAGCAAACCCAGCACAGTTGCATACCGTGGGCTGCGCACCACATCTGACAACTGACCCTGATATTTCGGTCTCCCCACGCGCGCCTGTTGCAAGAAAACACCTTCTGCCAACGCCGCCATGCCTGGCATTAAGGAAGATCCGCCGGTCAACACGACGCCACCGGACAGCACATTCATTTCATAGCCTGCTTCGCGGACGCTCTGGTGCACCATGGCAAACAACTCCTCAACCCGCGGCTCAATTACCGCTGCCAAGGTCTGGCGCGACAGCATGCGCGGTGCATGATCGCCCAGCCCAGGCACTTCCAGCTTCTCTGCCGGATCAACCAGTGACTGCTTGGCCACGCCATAGCGCAGCTTGATTTCCTCGGCCTCAGCCGTCGGCGTACGCAGTGCAATGGCAATATCATTCGTAATCTGGTCGCCCGCGATTGGCAGCACCGCCGTATGACGAATCGCGCCTTCGGAGAAAATCGCCACGTCCGTCGTGCCACCGCCAATATCAACCAGCACGACGCCCAATTCCTTTTCGTCATCCGTCAATACCGCGTCCGACGACGCAATCGGCTGCAAGACCAGATCACTCACTTCCAGGCCGCAGCGCCGTATGCACTTCACGATGTTTTGCACCGCTGAAACAGCGCCCGTCACAATATGCACGCGCACTTCGAGGCGGATACCACTCATGCCAATCGGCTCACGGACGCCATCCTGTCCGTCAACGACAAACTCCTGCCGCAAAGTACCCAGCACTTTCTGGTCAGTCGGAATATTGACCGCGCGCGCCGTTTCAATCGCGCGCGCCACATCCGTTGGACTGACTTCCTTTTCCTTGATCGCAACCATGCCTGTCGAGTTGAAGCTGCGAATATGGCTACCCGCGACACCGGTATACACATCACTGATCTTGCAATCGGCCATCAATTCGGCCTCTTCCAGCGCTTTTTGGATCGAATCCACAGTCGTCTCGATATTGACAACCATGCCCTTTTTCAACCCACGCGACTCGTGTTGACCCATACCGATGATTTCGTGCGAACCATCGGGCATGACTTCAGCCACCACCGCCACAACCTTGGATGTGCCGATATCCAGCCCGACGATCAGATTTTTTGAATCCCTAGTCATATGCCACGTTTACCGTTGTTATCATTCCTGCCAGCGACGGCACGATTAACTGCCAGCGCCAGACCGTTCGAATAGCGCAAATCCATGCTCTGAATCTGCCCCTCAATACCAGCTACCAATTGCGGATAGACATGCGTCAGGCGTGCTACCAGCGCTTTGAGCGTCCTGCCCTCTTCCTCTCGCCCCAGTTTGACAATTGCCCCATTGTTCAATCTGACCGACCATGCAAAGCGCTCCGACAAATAAACGGCGGCCGGCGCCAGCTCGATGGGCGCTAGCCAGTCACGTATTTCCTGATAGCGCAGCGCCACATTTTTTTCACTTCCCTTCGGGCCGTAAAAGGACAGGTGCAAACCCTCATCTTCCGCTTCCGCCAGATTGGCCGTGAATACATCGCCGCGCGTTGACAGCAATTGCCCATCCTCTCCCCAACTTCCAAGTACCCGGTATTCCTCCAATTCAACCAGCAAGCCATTCGGCCATTGGCGACGCACCGTCGCGCTACGCACCCAGGGCACGCTCTCGAAGGCGGTGCGCACGGCGTCCAGATCAACCGTGAAGAAATTTCCCTGAATACGTGGCAATGCCGCATTTCGAATCGTCACCGCATTCGCATGACGCAATTCGGCGTTAGCCTCACCGTGAACGGTAATGGTCTTGAGTACAAACATCGGTCGCTGTGCCAACCACCACAACCCAGCCGCGAGCAGCGCCAGCATGCACAGCGCGAGCAGTACATTGGTGATCGTGTTCAGCAATTTGACGTCATGCCACATCAGGCAATCACTCCGGTTTCCAGTTTGTTGTCGGGTTCAAATCCAGCCGTGCCGACTGGATGATCTTCAAACATAGCTCTTCATAGCTGATGCCTGCCGCTTTCGCCGCCATCGGCACCAGCGAATGGCCAGTCATGCCCGGCGAGGTATTCAATTCCAGCAAAAAAGTGCGGCCATCAGACTGTCGCAGCATCAGATCGACACGCGCCCAGCCGCGACAATTCAGTGCCCGATAGCTTTGCAACACCAGATCCTGTATTTCCGCCGTCAATCCCTGCGGCAAATCGGCCGGACAATGGTATTGAACAGCGTCGCTGAAATACTTGGTCTGGTAGTCGTAATTCGCATCCGGCGCAACGATTTCCACCAGTGGCAACGCCACCGGTTCGCCATCTATTTCCAGCACAGCGCAGGTCAGCTCCCGTCCGTCGATAAATTCTTCTGCCAGCACATCAGGATCCAGACGACTGGCCAGCGCATACGCCTCCGGCAATTGCGCTACGTCCGTTACCTTGGTCAGGCCGATCGTAGAACCTTCATGCGCTGGCTTGACGATCAGTGGCAAACCCAGTTCCTGACAAACCGCAGCACTGTCCGAAGACGCTGCCAGCTTCCGATACTTCGGGGTCGGCAAGCCAACCGCCTCCCAGATAAGCTTGGTCGTTGTCTTGTCCATCGCCAGCGCCGACGCCATGACGCCCGAACCTGTGTACGGAATACGCAGTTGCTCCAGCGTGCCCTGCATCGTGCCATCCTCACCGTAGCGCCCATGCAATGCGATAAAGACGCGGTCAAACTGTGCATTTGCCAACTCTGCCAGACTCCGCTCCGCGGGGTCGAAGGCATGCGCGTCCACCCCGCGGCTTTGCAGTGCCTGCAATACCCCGCTGCCCGACATGCGCGACACGTCGCGTTCAGCGGAGAAACCACCCATTAATACGCCAACTTTTCCCAATTTCTGAATCATCCCGTTTTCACTCACGCTTCTTGCTTCCTGTGAACCCCACCAGTCTGGGTGGCACGCTACTGATTGACCCTGCACCCATCGTGAGAACGACATCACCATCGCTCACGACATTCAGAATCGCTTCCGGCATGTCGGCGATATCCTCGACAAAAACCGGATCAACCTTGCCGGCCACGCGCACCGCGCGCACCAGTGCGCGGCCATCAGCCGCCACAATCGGCTGCTCACCGGCGGCATGCACTTCCGCCAGCAGCACAACATCTGCCGTGGAAAGGACGCGCACAAAATCTTCGAACAGGTCGCGCGTGCGCGAATAGCGGTGCGGTTGCAACGCAAGTACCAACCGTCTGCCTGGAAAGGCACCGCGTGCCGCAGCAATGGTTGCTGCCGCCTCTGCCGGGTGATGGCCGTAGTCATCCACCAGTGCGAACCTTCCTTTTTCTTCGCCACTCTCGTCGAACAGCGGCAACTCGCCGTAGCGCGTAAAACGCCGCCCGACACCACGAAACTCATTCAGGGCCTTTTGCGTATCCTCGTCATCAATGCCCAGTTCACGCGCAATCGCAATCGCGGCGCACGCATTCTGCACGTTATGCATGCCGGGCTGATTCAGGCTAAATTCCATCAATGGATAGTTTTTCTGCTGGACGGTAAATCTCATCCGCATCCCGTCGGCGCGCGCATCCAAAGCGCGCACCTCCGCCTGCTCGTGGAAGCCGTAGGTCGTAATCGGCTTGGAAATCGTTGGTATGATCTCGCGCACGTTGGCATCGTCCAGACACAGCATCACGCGTCCGTAAAACGGAACGCGCCGAGTAAATTCGACGAAAGCCATTTTCAGCTTGGCAAAATCATGGTCGTAGGTGTCCATGTGATCGGCATCAATATTCGTGATCACCTCGATAATCGGATACAGATTCAGGAAGGACGCATCAGACTCATCCGCTTCCGCCACAATGAATTCGCCTGCGCCCAATTTGGCATTCGCACCCGCACTATTCAGTCGCCCGCCAATCACAAAGGTCGGATCGTAGCCCCCCTCGGCCAGAATGCTGGCGACCAGACTGGTGGTTGTCGTTTTACCGTGCGTTCCTGCGATCGCAATACCGCGCCTCAGCCGCATCAGTTCGGCCAGCATCACCGCGCGCGGCACTACGGGAATCTTTTGTTCCCGCGCTGCCAGCACTTCGGGATTGTCGTCCTGGACCGCCGTGGACGTCACCACCGCATCTGCCCCTTTAACATTGGATGCATCATGGCCCAGCCACACTTGAGCACCCAGCTCGCTCAAGCGCCGCGTCGCCAGATTGCTGGCAATATCGGAGCCGGTCACGGTATAGCCAAGGTTCAGCATCACCTCGGCAATGCCGCTCATCCCACTGCCGCCAATCCCGACAAAATGTATGTTTTTGACTCTGTGTTTCATAATCCCTGCTCATCCCGCCATGCTGGCTGCCCGCTCCAGCACATTTGCAATGCTTTCATTGGCATCACGCTTGCCCAGCGCCCATGCCGCCTGCGCCATTTCAAGGCACTTTTCACGCGTCATTGTTTGCAACAGCGCCGCCAGTTGCGGCGCACTCATTTCTGCCTGCGGCAAATGAATGGCGGCCTGGTGGCGCGCCATCAGGCGCGCGTTTTCACGCTGATGCGCGGTACTCGACACCACCAACGGCACCAGAATGCTCGCCACGCCTGCTGCTGCCAGCTCTGAAACCGTGATCGCACCCGCGCGACAGATAACCAGATCCGCTTGTGCGTAGCGCTCGGCCATGTCATCAATAAAATCCAGTACTTCCGCTTCTACCTGCGCCTCTGCGTACGCCTGTTTCAGTCCGTCGATATGCTGTTTGCCGGACTGGTGCACAACAACCGGGCGCGCATCGCTTTCCAGCATCGCCAAAGCCTGGGGCAAAGTGTCATTCAGCACTTTCGCGCCCAGACTGCCGCCCACAACCAGCACCCGCAGCGGCCCCGAACGCCCGGTGAATCGCGCCTGCGGTTTTGCCAACGTACGAATTTCCTCGCGCACCGGATTGCCAGTCACCAGCGCCTTCCCCGCCACCTTGCCAAAATCCGCTTCAAACCCGAACAGCACTTTTTGGGCAGCCGATGCCAGCAACTTGTTGGACAGCAACAGCGCCGCATCCGCATTCACCAGCACCAGCGGGATGCCGCGTACGCCCGCCATAAATCCGCCCGGTACAGTCACATACCCGCCCATGCCAAGCACGACATCCGGCTTGCGCCGCCGAAGTATGCCAAAGCAAGCCAAAAAACTACCCAGCAACTGAAAACCGCCGCGCAACATATGCCCCACGCCCCGACCGCGCATGCCGGCAAAATGAATCGTGTCCATTTCTATGCCTTGCGCTGGCACGATGCCACCTTCCATGCCATGTTGCGTCCCCAGCCAGGTCACATGCCAGCCACGTGCCTGCATCGTCTGCGCGATGGCCAACCCAGGGAAAATATGCCCGCCGGTACCCGCTGCCATGATCATCAGCCGCTTCATGACTCACCTCTCAAAAGGAGCGCCTTGTTCTCGTAATCGATGCGCAACAACACCGCCATCGCAATACAATTCATCAGGATGCCGGATCCACCGTAACTCATCAGCGGCAACGTCAACCCTTTGGTTGGCAACAGGCCCACGTTCACACCAATGTTGATAAAGGATTGCATCCCGATCCAGATGCCGATGCCTTGCGCCACCAGGCCAGAAAACGTTCGCTCCAGCACCAGCGCCTGACGGCCAATATCAAACGCGCGCTTGACCAGCCAGAAAAACAGCAGCACCACAACCAATGCCCCCACCAGGCCCAACTCTTCACCAATCACGGCCATCAGAAAATCGGTATGCGGCTCTGGCAGATAATGCAGCTTTTCGACACTCCCACCCAACCCGACGCCCAGCAACTCGCCGCGTCCGAAGGCGATGAGTGAATGTGTCAGCTGATAGGCCTTGCCCATCGCATTTGCCTTATCCCACGGATCGAGATAAGCCGTCAGGCGCTGCAAGCGCCAGGGAGATAAAACGATTGCCGCGCCAAAAATGCCCATCAGGGAAATGCAAATACCGCCGAACCAGACCATGCCAATTCCACCCAGAAACAGAATGCCCATTGCGATGCTGACAATCACCACCAGCGCGCCCAGATCCGGCTGCCGCAACAGCAACACACCCACAATGCCAAGCGCCGCCACCATGGGGCCCATGCCCTTGACCAAACGATGAATGACATCCTGTTTGCGCGCCGCGTAACTCGCGGCATAAAACACCATGAGCATCTTCATGATTTCTGAAGGCTGAAGATTGCAAACCTTGAGCGGCAACCAGCGCCGCGCGCCATTGACGCTTTTACCAATTCCTGGAACCAGCACCAGCACCAGCAACACGATGCCGATCACAAACAGCCACGGTGCCCAGCGCTCCCACACCCGCATCGGCGTGCAAAACACGGCGCCTCCGGCAGCTAACCCGCCAAGGATGAAGATGATTTGTCGCATCAAAAAATGCGTGTGCTTGTAGGTAGCGTATTTACTCGATTCCGGCAGCGCAATGGAGGCGGAATACACCATGATCATGCCAAGCATCAGCAGCGACATCACGACCCACAGCAGGGGTTTGTCGAAGGTCACCACGCGCGGGCGCGCGGGCGCTACTCTGGGAGAAGCAGGGCTTGTCTTGCCCGGCCTGAAAAGGCGTTGCGCGATCGTCATGACACCACCTCCCCACGCTCTGCCGCGACATCCTGCACCGCGTCCTTGAAAACTTGCGCGCGATGCACGTAATTCACAAACATGTCCATGCTGGCACAAGCCGGAGAAAGCAGCACAATATCGCCTTCATGCGCAGCGGCGGCTCCGAGCTGCACGGCCTGTTCCAGAGAATCGCAAGTCACCAGTTCCGCACCCGTGTCTTTCAGCGCCATGCGGATCGTGTCGGCGTCCTGACCGATCAACAAAACCGTATGCACATGATCGGCAACTGGCTTCGCCAACGGACTGAAATCCTGCCCTTTGCCATCCCCGCCTGCAATCAGCACTTGACGTCGGTGCTTGCCGTTACCCAACCCCTCCAGCGCCGCCACCGTTGCACCCACATTGGTACCTTTGCTGTCATCGACATATTCCACGCCGCCAACACGGGCGATGACTTCTACACGATGCGATTCGCCACGATATTCACGCAGCGCATACAGCAGCGGCGCAAACGGCAGCCCGATGGCGCGACACAAAGCCAACGCCGCGAGCGCATTACTGGCGTTATGCCGCCCACGCACTTTAAGCGCATCAGCAGGCATCAACTTGTCCAGCCGCACAGGCCCTTCCTCGACCGCGTTTTTCCTGCGGCGCACCTGGCGTTCCGCCTCTGCGGCCACCGCCACACACAACCACGTCATGTCGCGCTCTTCCTGCAAACCGAAATGGCCGACCCGTTGCGGTTCATCCAGCCCGAAACTCACCGTCGGTGCATCCTTGACCGCCATCTGCATCACGCGTTCATCGTCACGGTTCAGCACGCGCACGGTACGCGTACCGAAAATGCGCGCCTTGTCGGCGGCGTAGGCATCCATGTCGCCATGCCAGTCGAGATGGTCCTGCGTCACATTCAGCACCGTGGCTGCATCCGCTTCCAGACTGTAGGTGCTATGCAACTGGAAACTGGACAATTCCAGCACCCAGACTTCCGGCAGTGCGTCCTGTTTCATCGCCTTTCTGAGCACATCCAGCGCGGCCGGACTGATATTGCCCGCCACCTGCACCGACAAACCCGCGCGTTCGCACAACATGCCGGTCATGCGCGTCACGGTGGTCTTGCCATTGGTGCCGGTAATCGCGATCACCTTGGGCGCATAATCGCGCGTTTCGCGCAGCGCCGCCAATGCCTGTGCAAACAGTTCAATTTCGCCCCAGACCGGGATATTGCTTGCTTTTGCTGCTGGCAGAATGCCTGCCAATTCCTGTGTCGGCATCAAGCCGGGGCTAACCGCCACAAAATCCATGTCATCCAGCAAAGATGCGGAAAATTTTCCGCTGACAAACTCGGCAGCGGTCACCGTTTCGCGCAGCTTTTCCAGCCGTGCTGGGGCTTCGCGCGTATCGGCTACACGCACGCGCGCGCCGCAATGGGCGAGCCATTGCGCCATCGCAAGACCGGATTCACCCAGCCCCAGTACCAATGCGTGTTTGCCGTCGTAATTCATTTCAACGCAACTTCAACGTGGATAAGCCAAACAAAACCAGCATGATCGTGATAATCCAGAAGCGCACGACCACCTGGGTCTCTTTCCAGCCTTTTTGCTCAAAATGGTGATGCAGGGGCGCCATGCGCAAAATGCGCCGCCCTTCGCCATATTTCCTTTTCGTGTACTTGAAGTAAGAAACCTGGATCATCACGGACAAAGTTTCCACGACAAAAATGCCGCCCATGATGAACAGCACGATTTCCTGCCGCGCAATCACCGCAACCGTCCCGAGCGCCCCTCCCAGGGCCAGCGCACCGACATCGCCCATGAAAACTTGCGCCGGGTGCGCATTAAACCAGAGGAAGGCCAACCCCGCCCCGCCCAGGGCACCACAGAAAACCAGCAATTCTCCCGCCCCGGGAATGAGCGGAATAAACAGGTAGCGCGCGTATGTAGCATGGCCAGTCAAATAGGCAATAATTCCCAATGCCGCACCCACCAACACCGTGGGCATGATCGCCAGCCCATCCAGTCCGTCGGTCAGGTTCACCGCATTGCTGGTGCCGACGATCACGAAATACGTCAGCACCATGAAACCCCAGATACCAAGCGGAATCGAAAAGTTCTTGAAAAACGGCACGATCAAATCCGTCCGCGAAGATATGTCCATGCTGAAGCCGGACTGTATCCATTTGACGAAGAGCGGCCAGACCTGATCGTTACTCGGTGCCGCCACGCAAAATGCCAGATAAATAGAGGCGGCCACGCCGATCAGCGACTGCCAGAAATATTTTTCCCGCGAGCGCATGCCATTCGGGTCCTTGTTCACGACCTTGCGATAATCGTCCACCCAGCCAATCGCGCCATAGCCCAGTGTCACGACCAGCACCGCCCAGACAAAGCGGTTCGACAAGTCCGCCCACAGCAAGGTCGAAATGCCAATGGCCACCAGTATCAGCACGCCGCCCATGGTCGGCGTGCCGGATTTGACCAGATGGGTTTGCGGGCCATCGGTGCGCACCGCCTGCCCGACCTTCATGCGCGTCAACCAGCGGATCACGACTGGTCCGGCAGCAAGACCGATTCCCATCGCCGTAATCGTCGCGAAAATCGCGCGAAACGTAATGAAATTGAACAGGCGCAGTACCCCGAGATCCTGTTTGAAGAATTGCGCCAACCATAGCAGCATGTCAGTGGACCTCCCTTGTTACTTCGTCCACCAACTGGCGAACCACACGCTCCATCTGCATGAAGCGTGAACCTTTGATTAAAACCGTTGCATTCGGCCGCGCCTGCTCATCAAGTGCTGCCATCAGATCATCAAAATGCGAAAAATGCTGGCCATTTGTGCCAAATGCGGCCGCAGAATAACAGGCTAGCTCACCCAGCGTCAGCAAGGCATCCACGCCCTGCGCATTGGCATACCTACCGACTTCTTCATGATAAGCACGCCCCTGCTGACCCACTTCGCCCATGTCGCCCAACACCAGAATGTGCGGTGCCTGCGCCTTTGCCAGCACATCAATCGCTGCCCGGACGGAATCGGGGTTGGCATTATAGGTGTCATCAATCACGACGGCACCGTTTTTTGCGCGCTTTCGCTGCATGCGGCCACTAACTGGCGCAAACGCTTGCAAGCCCTGCGCGATGATTTCCACACTGATCCCAATCGCATGACAACAGGCTGCGGCGGCTAAGGCATTGCGTACATTGTGCACCCCGGCTGCCGAAAGCTTGACGGCGTGCGACTGGTCGCCGATTTGCATATCCAGCGCACTACCGAAATCCGTTAACTCAAACCGGCACGTTACCGTCGCATCCGCACTCAACCCGAAGGTCACAATCTCGCATTGGCCATGTATGCTGGCCAGTTCTCGCCAGACTGGCGCATGCTCGTCATCGGTCGGAAAAACGGCCACCCCATTTTTTGACAGGGCGGTAATGACGGCACCATTTTCTTTGGCGACGCGCTCCACGCTGTGCATGAATTCCTGATGCTCGCGCTGCGCATTGTTGACCAGCGCCACCGTAGGCTGCGCCATCGCGGCCAGTTGCGCAATTTCTCCTTCGTGATTCATGCCCAACTCAACGACGGCCGCACGATGCGCTGCATCCAGTTGCAGCAAGGTCAGCGGCACGCCGATTTCATTGTTCAAATTGCCTTGCGTCGCCCAGAACCCTTTTGCGCCATATGCTGCACTCATTACGGCGGCAATCATTTCCTTGACCGTTGTTTTGCCGTTGCTGCCGGTCACCGCGATCAACGGCAAAGAAAATTGCTGCCGCCATTTTGTTGCGATCTCCCCTAGCGCCTTGCGTGTATCCGGCACCAACAGCGCAGGAATATCCAGCCCTTCTGGCATGCGCTCCACCAGCACCGCTGCCGCGCCTTTCTGAAGCACAGCAGGCAGAAAATTGTGTGCATCGAACCGCTCACCGCGCAAGGCAATAAACAAATTACCTGATTCTACCTGGCGACTATCGGTGCTGATTCCGGAAAACGCGCCATCGCGCAGTAGCCGCGAATCCGCAGCCCAGACACTCAACTTTGACAAGGTACTTTTCATGTGTCCTCCTTGCCCATTGTGACGCGTGACGCCAAGGCCAGCGAGGCGTGTTCGGCGTCGGCAAACGGATATTTCTTGCCGCCGATTTCCTGGAAGTTTTCGCTACCCTTGCCGGCAAACAGGATGACATCGCCTTTCTTCGCCTGTTTGACGACACTCAAAATAGCCGACGCACGGTCAACCACCGTTTCTGCCGGACGCGCCATCCCGCTCAAAATCTGATCTATGATTTGTTGCGGCTCTTCGTGGCGCGGATTGTCACTGGTCACGACCACATGGTCCGCCGCTTCCTCGGCGGCCTTGCCCATTTGCGGACGCTTGCCCTGATCGCGCTCACCGCCACAACCGAATACGCACCAGAGTTCCCCCTGGCGCAGTTTTGCCAGTGGTCGCAGTGCTGCCAGCGCCTGCGCCAATGCATCCGGCGTGTGGGCATAATCGACGACCACCATCGGGGCATCCTTTCCGCCCAAACGCTGCATCCGCCCTGCAACCGGCTCAAGCTTCTGGATGGCTCTGATCGCGTTTTCCCATGCCACCCCGCGCGCCATCAGTACCGAAAGCACACCCAACACATTGCTCACGTTGAAAGCCCCAACCAACCGGACTTTCAGTCGCGCCGAACCAAGCGGCGAATCCACCTGAAACTCGGTTCCTGAAGGACGGGAGCGTATGTCGCTGGCGCGCAAAATCGGAACGCCTTCCAGCACCGCATCGCCAATCGAGTAGCCGATCACAGACAACCGTTCTTTATGCGCCTGCGCCAGTTCCATTCCCATTGAATCGTCCAGATTGAAAACCGCATGCTTCAAGCCCGGCCAGTCAAAAAGGGATTGCTTGGCGGTTGCATATGCCGCCATGTTTTCATGGTAGTCCAGATGGTCACGTGTAAAGTTGGTAAACAACGCCACATCAACGTGCATGCCATTCATGCGCCCCTGTGCGAGACCAATTGAAGAGGCTTCAATAGTCAGCGCATCCACTTTTTGTTCATTGAGTGCAGCCAGCTGGCGCTGCAGAAAAACCGCGTCCGGTGTTGTATAGCCGGTTGCTTTTGACTCGCCACTCTGTCCATCCTTGAATACGCTAATGCCGGTCGTGCCGATTGCCGCCACTCGCTGATCCTGGCGCGACAAGGCGCTGGCTATCCATTGACTGCAAGACGTCTTCCCATTCGTACCGGTAATAGCGACCGTATAAAGATTCCTGTCTGGTTGCTTGTAATACGCTGCAGAAATGAAGCCGGCCTGCGCCTTCAAATCGGGCACCGGCAAATGCGGCACGTTCCAGTTGTCATTCCAGACGAAATTCGCCGCTTCGTACACAACGGCCCTGGCACCCTTTTCAATCGCCTGCGCGATGTAGTGCCGTCCGTCTGCTGCATCCCCAGGGTAGGCGAAAAAGAGGCTATCGCGCCCCGGCATCTTGCCGACTTCACGCGAATCGGAAAACAGCACCCCGTCCGGCGCAATCGCTTGCAGCCAGTTAACAATTCGGCTCAAGTCAGGGGTCGGCTTCATCCTACCCTCCCCTTGCCGTGCGCAGCTTGCGTCATCTTTTGCACCGTCAGCAAATCCGGCGCAATATTCAGGGTACGCAAAGCACCCGCTGCGACCGCAGAAAACACCGGCGCAGCCACATCGCCACCGTAATACTGGCCATTGTTCGGCTCATCAACCATGACCGCAATAATCAAACGCGGATTCGATGCCGGTGCCATGCCCACAAACGACGCCACGTATTTATTGACGTACTTGCCATCCTCAATCTTGTGCGCCGTTCCGGTCTTGCCGGCCACGCTATAACCCGCCACCTGTGCCTTGGGTGCGGTGCCTTCATCGCCAGTCGCCATTTCGAGCATCTGGCGCATGGTGTGTGCTGTCTTGGCAGAAATGACCTTCTGCCCGATCGGCAAATCTCCCGTCTTCAAGAACGACAGCGGTGCAATGTCCCCATTACGCGCAAAAATCAGGTATGCGCGCGCAACCTGAATCAGTGAAACCGAAATACCATGGCCGTAACTCATGGTTGCCTGCTCGATCGGTCGCCACGAACGGTATGGCTTGACCCTGCCGGCAACCGCGCCCGGAAACGCCAGATCAGGAGGCTGACCAAATCCTACCTTGGTAAACATTTCCCACATGGCGCGTGGCGGCATCTTGAGCGCAATCTTCGCCGTACCAACATTTGAAGATTTTTCAATGATTTCCTCAACCGTCAGCACCTCGTGTGGATGCGTATCGCCAATCGTGCGCCCTCCCACCGTAAGTTGCGGCCCGGTCTGGATGCGTGTTTTCGGTTTGACGATACCCTTTTCAAGTGCAAGCGCCACTGTAAATGGCTTAAGAATGGAGCCCGGCTCAAAGGTGTCGGTCATAACCCGATTACGCAACCTGGCGCCGTGAAGCGAACTCCGGTCATTGGGGTTATAGGTCGGCGAATTCACCAGCGCCAGCACCTCTCCCGTCTGTACGTCCAGCACAACCAGCGCAGCACCTTTTGCCTTATGCACTTGCATCGCCTGCTTAAGCTGCTTGTACGCCATGTGCTGAATCTTGCTGTCAATTGCCAGCACCAGATCCTTGCCATTTTGTGGCTGCTGGATAGCGCGCACATCTTCAACAATGTGTCCCAAGCGATCCTTGATGACGCGCCGATTGCCGTACACCCCAGCCAGCATCTTTTCGTATGCCAGTTCCATGCTTTCCTGGCCGGCGTCCTCGAAATTGGTGAACCCGACCACATGCGCTGTTGCTGCGCCTTCGGGGTAATAACGCTTATATTCCTTGCTGGTATGAATGCCCTCAATTTTTAAACCAGCAATGGCATCTGCCACCTCTGGCTCTACTTTTCGTTTCAAACTGACATAGTGCTTCTTCGGGTCAAGCTTGTGATTCATGCTCTGCTGACTCATACCAAGCAATCTGGCCAGCTCAACCCGTTTCTCTTTTGGCTCCTTCCTCACGTCTTCGGGAATCGCCCAGATCGTCTTGACCGGCAAACTTGAGGCCAGCACGTTATCGTTGCGATCCATGATTTTGCCCCGCGTGGCTGGCAGTTGCAGCGTGCGCACATAACGCGACGCCCCTTTTTCTTGCAGGAATCCTGTCGACAGGCCTTGCAACCAGATGGCGCGTCCAGCCAGCGCGACCATGCCCGCAAATATGAGGAATAGGACAAAACGCGAGCGCCATGTGGCCAGCATCGTTTTTTCGACAGCGCGATCGCCTTGCGCCTTGTCAGCGTGAGCCCGTCGAGCCATGAACCCTGTTCCTTTCATCGCTCCTCCCACCTGACATATTGCGTGAGATCGGAGGTCACACTCACCATATTCAATTTTTCGCGCACCTTGGCTTCCACGCGCGCGTGCTGGGCTAACTGCGACTGATCAACCTGCAGCTGCGCCCACGCCACTTCCAGCTCCCGCGTAGCTGCCTGCGTACGCTCCAGTTCGATGAAAAGACGGCGCGCCTGATATTGGCCATTTACAAGGAACAGCGCGCATAACACCAGCATCACTGCCATCAATATATTCAGCCGATCACTCATGGGCGTCTCCCTGAGGCAGGCGCTCGCAGACGCGCATGATGGCCGAGCGCGAACGGGGATTGGCTTCAATTTCCGTTTTGGATGGCTTGCGTTTCGTTTCCAGTCTGCTTTCGGGAAGCGGTAAATCCTTCGCACGAATTGGCAAGCGCCGATCCGGTTGCCGCACATGAGCCTGCGCCGCCATGAAGCGCTTTACCATACGATCCTCAAGCGAGTGAAAGCTGATCACCACCAATCTCCCATGTGGCGCCAAAAGGCCGTACGCCGCCTCCAGCGCTACCTCCAGATCTTTAAGTTCCTGGTTGATGAAAATCCGTATTGCCTGAAAGGTGCGGGTGGCTGGGTCCTTGCCCCTTTCCCGGCTCTTAACGACGCTTGCCACAATCTCGGCAAGCTGGCGTGTGCTTGA
Source organism: Burkholderiaceae bacterium (assembly GCA_963666295.1). Classification (GTDB taxonomy): domain Bacteria; phylum Pseudomonadota; class Gammaproteobacteria; order Burkholderiales; family Burkholderiaceae_D; genus QZKY01. The sequence goes on from OY762707.1 coordinate 1,091,524, forward strand.
AATTGGTTTGATTGCCCGGCCAGCCACAATCGCCTTTGCAATCTTGAAAGCAAACCGTTCTTCCCCATATTCTCGTATGACCTTCTCAATATTTTTTTCTGTTTCCGTCGCCAGCCATTCCGCAGCAGAAATGCCCCGCGTCGTATCCATGCGCATGTCCAGCGGGCCATCATGACGAAAGCTGAAACCGCGCGCCGGATCATCGACCTGAGGCGATGAAATCCCCAGATCGAGCAAAATCCCGTCAACTTGGGTAATACCAAAGGCCTGCAAGGCCGCCTTCATGGCCGCAAAACTGTCATGCACGTAATTAAAGCGCGCATCATGGATGCTGCGCGCCACACTGATTGCCTGCGGGTCTTTGTCAAAAACAATTAGCCGCCCGCGTTCCCCCAGTCGTTCCAGTATTTTTCTGCTATGTCCGCCCCTGCCAAATGTTCCGTCGACATAAATGCCGTTTACACGCGCGCCGGTTATGGCGAGCGCTTCAACCGCTTCTTCCGCCAGTACGGTCTGGTGCGTCAGCTCTGGCTTTGCCAGCGTGTTCATCACGACCCGTCAAAACGAAAAGTCGTTCATTGCCTCAGGCATGCCGGAGGCGATGGCTTGTGCTATGCCCTCATCCAGCCTGGCCGCATCCCACACCTCAAAGTGGCTACCCATGCCGACAAGCTTGATTTCTCGCTGCAATCCCGCTGCCTCGCGCAATTCCGGCGAAATCAGGATACGCCCGGACGAATCCAGATCAACATCGACCGCACTCCCAAGAAGCAGGCGCTGCCATGCACGCGCTGACGCCGGCAGGGCAGCAATTTTTTCTCGCTGACCCTCCCATACCGGCCTCGGGTATAACAACAGGCAATCATCCGGACTACGTGTAAACGTCAAACGTCCTTCGCACCGCACGGACAGCGCGTCGCGATGCCGGGCCGGAATCGACATCCGCCCTTTGGCATCCAGCGTAATTGCAGACGTTCCTTGAAACATTGAAGCCCCAGAATTCAAATTGCCCAAACGCAGAAATTTTTCCCACAAAAAGACACTTTTTTACACATTTCCCCACTTTAGTGGAAGGCCATTCGCAGGTCAAGCAATTTCAAGGGGCAAAAAATTGATTTTCATCAATTAAGTCAAGGACTTAGGATGTTTTGATAAAGCACAAACAAAGGCAAAGTTTCCAAATAAATTAAGCACTTATAGGACACACTGAATGTTGTGCATTAGAAACAGTCTCAGAAAAACAATCGTTCCCACGAGCAACGTGATTTGACAGCCAGAAACACGCCTCTGCCTTTGTTCTGGTAAGTAGATATGCGAAACCGCACATGGCAGGCAAAGCAACCGTGCAGATAACGAAACAGAAAGAAAAGTGAAGCAAGCCGATAGGCCGGATTCTGTTACGGCAACCCGACCAATAAGTCGAGTGCTATGACAGCCATTCATCTAGGCGAAAGATTACTCCAACGCTCAAGCTTCCTACCCGCACGCTCCGCGAGCCGCCTCAATGCGTGCCTACTTGGAATTGCACCAGGTGGAGGTTACCGCGTTTCACCGTAACTTAATACGCTCGTCTCTGTGGCCCTGTTCCTCGCCTTATACCTTGCGGCTTTCAGCGGACGGCTGTTAGCCGCCACCTTGCTCTATGGTGTCCGGACCTTCCTCCCGCCACCGCTTGCGCGGTAGCCAGCGACTGTCTGGCTTGCTTCACCCCTTATTTTACGCGTGAGTTGCCCTCTTTGCGCTTCGGACTGATGAAAATCCTAGGTATAGTCTCCCAGCGTCACAATACGCATCGCGCAACGGTAAAGAAAATACGCCATTCCATACCATGCTCGCTTGTGCCACGGACGATTGGCAAAATCTTCCAGATGAATCGGCGTCGCATCCTGTATCGCCAACTCAATGCGCTCACGCAATTCCGTCGCAAAATCACGCTCCTTCACCAGCACATTGGCCTCATGATTGAGAAACAGGCTCAAGCCATCGAAATTACTGGAACCGATTGTTGCCCAGGCATCGTCTACCACGGCAACTTTGCCGTGCAACTGCGTCTTACGATATTCATACAACTTGACACCATCACGCAGCAACTTGGGGTAAAAGGATTGCGCCACCGAGTCCTGAAAGCGGAATTCGCCCACACCGAGCAAAAGTGTCACTTCCACTCCGCGCGACGCCGCCACCGCCAGCGCCCGACGAAACTTGCGGCAGGGCGCAAAATAGGGATTCGCCATGATAATGTTTTTCCTGGCCAACCCGATGGCGCGCGAGTAGGCACGCTGAATCGTGCGACGATGGTGCAAATTGTCGCGCACAACAAAACCCGCCAGACCACGCCGACCAACATTACGTTGTGGCGGCAAACGCCTTTCATACATGAGCCAGAAACGCGCCATCAGACTCATCTTGGCTTGTCGCACCCACTGCACTTCAATTTCGTGATGAATTCGCGTTACCAGCGGCCCCTCAACGCGCACCGCAATATCCCATCGCGGTGCAGGTAAGGGAAAATCCGCCAGATAATCGTCTTGCCAGTCATTGGTAACGTTGATGCCGCCAACGAAACCAATCTTCCGGTCAACTACGCAGATTTTTCGGTGGGTACGCGCTATCCCGCGTCGAAACCACGGATTGAAAACACGATATGCAACCCCGTCTTGCCGGAATTCTCTTGCAAGCCATTCACACATCAGTTGCCCGGTGCCCCACCAGTCAGTAATTACATGCACTTCAACGCCGCGCCGCGCCGCACGCTTGAGCGCCTCGATCACCACCTGCCCAGTTTCATCATTCGAAAAAATATAGGTTTCGAAATAAATTTCCGTACGAGACGCATTGATCGCCCGCAAAAGTGCCGGGAAATAGGCTTCCCCATTTTGCAGGATGGTCAATCTGTTGTTGGCAAAATACCTGAGTGCGCGCATAGAGGGGGTCTGGTTATCGTTCGGTTCGCTTTTGTCTCACTCGCTACAAAAGCTTCAGCGTTGCCATGATCGGCGCATGATCGGACAATCGACTCCAGCGGCGGCCATGCAACACTTCCGCTGACTCCACGTCAAACCCGCGCACGTACATCCGATCCAGGCGCAGGAAAGGCTGTGAAGATGGAAAGGTGCGCGCAGGCAGGGTTTGTCCACCCTGCCTATTCAATCGGGGAAGATAGCGGCCCAGCATGCCCTCTTCCGGAATGCCATCAAACACTTCCTGGACGCCCAGTTTTTCATACAGATAATCCGACAGGCGATTGGCCCAATCGTTGAAATCGCCTGCCACAATAATCGGGGATTGAGACGGCGCGGTGGTGCGCACAATTTCGACCAGCGCCTCAGCCTGACGACGGCGGCTGCCGGCAAACAGGCCAAGATGCACGACATAGCAATGCACGTTAACCTGATCAACACGAAGAACACAGTGCAAAATTCCCCGTGACTCGAAGGCATGATCAGAAACATCCTGATTTTCCGCATGCAAAATGGGGAAATAACTCAGCAAGGCATTGCCGTGATGGCCATGATCGTACTGGGAATTCATCCCATACGCAGAACGGTAATGCCGGCCCGCGAGAAATTCGTGCTGGGCGCGATTCAGCAAATTACTGTCGAGTCGCAAGGCCAGAAAGTCATGCCGCCCCTGCACTTCCTGTAGAAAAATCACATCTGCGCTCAGCGAACGCAGCGCGCGTTTCAACGTATGGATGCGCGGACGTTGCGTCAACGCCGTAACGCCTTTGTGAATATTGTAAGTGGCGACCCGTAACCTCATGGTCTGAATTGTAGAGGCTATTTCAGTCTGGCGTCTTTGTGAGTCCGCAATATTTTGGCCTCTTCACCTTTACTCGGCCAACACCCCATGCATGCCATGAAAAATTATCTGCAGGAAACGGAAAATACTTGCATATTTGCAATTAGCTGTATAATAATTGGGCAACTAACATGTTTAGCCAACATGCGGACTTATTTTCAAACGGTTTCCCTCAAAGAACATTACGGGCAGCCAATTACATTGAATTCACAGCAATTAACACCTTGCATTCAACTACGACTGAACACTTGCCTCATGACAAACAAAATTAAGAAGCCTGCGGTCTCTACTGACGACTATCCGACCAGTTACGACCCGAACCACCTGCTTGATACGCTGATCCAGAAAATGGGACTCAAGAATGACGCCGCTTTATCCCGCTCACTTGAGGTTGCGCCACCCGTAATCAGTAAGATTCGCCACCAGCGCTTGCCAGTAGGTGCATCATTGCTAATCAGAATGCATGAAGTCAGCGAGTTGAGTATCAAGGAATTGCGTCTGTTGATGGGCGACCGCCGAGCCAAATTCCGCATCAGCGACAAACAATTCAAGCCGAAGCCGCTGGACGAAAAGTAATCCAGGCGAATTCAACCGGCAGACTTCACTTCCTTGCGTGCCGTGTGCAGTAACTTGACCCCTGAGTCAAACTCACCGGCACACAACAGTTTTACCGGTTCCAGGCTGTCTGAAATGGCCTGCTCAATCAGTTCCTGCTCCTCTTTGCGCGGTCGGTTGAGCACATAATCAATCACTGGTGATTTCACACCTTGCGTGCGCGGGTGGCCGACGCCTATGCGTAAGCGCCAGAAATTTTGGCTTCCGAGCGCATTGGCAATATCCTTCAGTCCATTGTGTCCACCTGAAGAGCCTGCACGCTTCAATTTTGCAACGCCAGGCAACAAATCCAGTTCGTCGTGAACGACGAGGATTTCTTCTGGCGCAATTTTGTAGTAACGCGCCACTGAACCTACTGCCTGACCGGACAAGTTCATATACGTCTGCGGCTCCAGCAACCAGACGTCGTTGCCGCCAATTCTGGCTTTCGCCGCCAGCGCCTTGAAACGCGATTCGCGCTGTAAGTGACAACCCGGCAAACTGTGCGCCAAGTTATCCACCAGCCAGAAGCCCGCATTATGGCGGGTTAGCTCATATTCCGGCCCCGGGTTCCCGAGACCCACAATCAAACGAATCGACATGATATGAAAGCGTGGGAAAAACGCGAATTATCGAACAAACGTACCCCTTTTCCTATACGCCCCAAACAATTTCGCGCTCTTTCTTCTGCGCGGCACGCAGCATTTCGAGAAAGGGATAAGCGCGCGCCGCATAACTAATCTTTTCCTCCCTCGGCCGCTCATTTTCTTTCATTTCTTCTTCCCAGATGCCTTTGGCTTCAGCTTCGGCTCTGCGCGCGGCCTCCTTTTCTTCTTCTCTGGCTTTTTGCTCTGCCTCAATTGCCTTTTGTCGCTCAACTTCTGCTTCCAGTTTTGCGATCACATCGGCCATCTGCTCTGGCGGAATGATCCCCTGCTTGACGTCTTTACCCAGTAGCTCAAGAATGGGGCGTGCATTTTTTTCATACATGATGATGTCGGCCGCGGCTTTTGATTTGAAAATTACGAGCATGTTTGTTCCTTGATCTTTTTGGTTGACACCCAAGCTGTTCGCTACAGATACGGGCAGTATATTGCGTTCCATTTGATTAGCAACACCTCACCTGCCCCAGACTAAAATTACCCCTCTTTCGTCCAGTAACCAGGCTGATTGTAAATATCCCTTAAATAATCAATGAAAAAACGCGTCTTGAGCGGTAAGTGTTTTTGTTGCGGATAAATCGCCATGATGTCGTAATTTGAAATGGCGTAATCATCTAACACCGTTATCAACTCCCCTGAAGCCAGTTGTGACTGAATTTCCCAGGTCGAACGCCAGGCCAGGCCCAGCCCTTCCAGGCACCAGCGATGCAGCAGTTCACCATCATTACAATCCAGATTCCCGGTCGGACGAACAATCGCCTGCTTGTCGCCCTCCTTGAAATACCAGCCGCGCTGCTGACCACCCTGCAAATTGAAGGTCAGGCAATTGTGCTTCATAAGGTCTCTTAAAGTGCGCGGTTTGCCATGACGCTCGAAATACTCCGGCGTACCACACACGACACGATGATTCGAACTCAGCTTCACGGCAACCAGGCTGGGATCAATCGCACCACCAATGCGAATGCCCATGTCGTAACCTTCCCGCACCATATCAACCACCTGATCACTCAGGTTGAAAGAAATGCGCACATCTGTATTGGCCTGCAAAAAAGCAGGGGCATACGGTGCCACATGCTTACGACCAAATGCCGCCGGTGCTGTCACAATCAAGTGCCCGGTTGCCTTGTGCCGTCCTTCTGAAATAATCTGTTCTGCCTGGTCCAGATCAACCAGTACTTTCCGTGCATGCTCCAAAAACACCGTGCCCTGCTCGGTGAGCGTCAAATGGCGCGTCGTACGGTGCATCAACTTGACACCCAGACGCTTTTCCAGCGCATCAATGCGCCGCCCCAGCATCGCGGGCGTCACACCCATACCCAGCGCCGCACGCGCCAGACTGCCTTTATCGACAACACCGACGAAGGCTTCAATCTGTTTTAGTTTGTCCATAATCAAACAATTCCACACCAATGAATTCAATACTAACAGTATCGAATAAAACGATTTATTATCATCTTATCAGACAAAAATTTCGTCTATATAATTGATTTGTCTAAATTTGTAAAAATTGAATTGTCTTATATAGTCTTAATTCGCGAAATGCGTTGTTAACAAGGAGGTGTCCCATGGCTAAAATGACTGCAGCTGAAGCAGCTGTCCATGTAATGGAAAAAGAAGGCGTTACTCAATTATTTGGTGTACCAGGCGCAGCGATTAATCCCTTCTATGCCGCCTTGAAAAAACGCGGCTCAATGAAACATATTTTGGCGCGCCACGGTGAGGCAGTCGGTCACATGGCCGAAGGCTATGCCCGCGCAAAAGCAGGCAATATCGGTGTGGGTGCCTGCACATCCGGCCCTGCTGCGACCGACATGCTGACAGGTTTGTATTCAGCGCAAGCGGATTCCTGCCCAATTCTCGTGATCACGGGCCAGGCGCCACGTGCGCGTTTGCACAAGGAAGATTTTCAGGCCGTCGACATTGAAAAAATGGCCGAGCCAGTAACAAAATGGGCTGTGACCGCACGTGAACCGGCGCTGGTACCGTATCTCTTCCAGAAAGCGTTTCATTTGATGCGCTCTGGACGTCCTGGCCCCGTCCTGATTGACTTGCCGATGGATGTGCAATTGGCAGAAATTGAGTTCGATCCAGATACCTATACGCCGCTGGAAGTGTTCAAGCCCAAAGCCAGCCGCGCGCAAATCGAAAAAGCAATTGCGATGCTGAATGAATCCGAGCGCCCCCTGATCGTTTCCGGTGGCGGCGTGATCAACGCCGATGCTTCCGCACAGCTGGTTGAATTCGCCGAAATCCTTGGCGTGCCGGTTATCCCGACCCTGATGGGCTGGGGCACGATTCCAGACGACCATCCGCTGCAAGCCGGTCAGGTTGGTATTCAATGCAACAACCGTTATGGCAATGCGAACATGCTTGCTTCCGATTTCGTACTGGGCATCGGCAATCGCTGGGCGAATCGCCACACTGGCACGGTGGATGTGTATACCAAAGGTCGTAAATTCGTACACGTTGACATCGAGCCAACCCAGATTGGCCGCGTCTTCGGGCCAGATTACGGTATCGTCTCTGATGCAGAATATGCACTGAACCTCTTCGTCGAGGTGGCGAAGGAAATGAAGGCGGCCGGCAAGCTGAAAAATCGCTCGGCCTGGGCGGCAGAATGCCAGAAGAACAAGCGCACAATGCAACGCAAGATGGATTACGACAATGTACCAATCAAGCCACAGCGCGTTTATCAGGAAATGAACAAGTACTTTGGCAAGGACACGCGTTACGTCACCACGATTGGCTTGTCGCAAATCGGTGCAGCACAAAGCCTGAACGTCTACAAGCCACGCCACTGGATTAACGCCGGCCAGGCGGGCCCGCTGGGCTGGACGATTTCTGCCGCGCTGGGCGTACGCGCCTCGGATCCAACCGGCGATATCGTGGCGATTTCCGGCGACTTCGACTTCCAATTCATGATCGAAGAATTCGCTGTCGGCGCGCAGTTCAAGCTGCCTTACATGCATGTCGTAGTCAACAACTCTTACCTTGGGCTGATTCGTCAGGGACAAATTGGTGTTGGCGATATTGATTACTGCGTACAGCTGTCGTTTGATAATATTAATGCGCCAGAAGTCAACGGCTATGGCATTGACTTCGTTAACGTTGTTGAAGGCCTTGGCTGCAAAGGCATTCGCGTGTTCAAGCCGGAAGACATCATCCCCGCCTTTGAGCAAGCCCGCAAACTGATGGCCGAGTTCCAGGTGCCTGTTATGGTCGAAATTATCCTGGAGCGCGTCACCAACTTGCCAATGGGTCCGGATATTGACAAAATTAACGAGTTCGGTGGCGCACTTGATATTAAAGACCCGGAAGAAGTCGAAGAAAAGAAAGCCGCCTGAACGCTACAAAACAACATAAGGAAAAAGGGAGCCGTAATGCCTAAATTAGCAGCTAATCTGAGCATGTTATTTAACGAAGTCGCGTTCATGGATCGCTTTGAAGCAGCAGCAAGAGCAGGCTTCAAAGGTGTCGAATTCCTGTTCCCATATGACTTCGACATGGATCAAATCGTTGAAAAAATCCAGTCCAACAATCTTGAGATTGTTCTGCACAACCTGCCCGCCGGTAACTGGGCGGGCGGTGACCGGGGCATCGGCTGCCTGCCGGATCGCGTCGGCGAGTTCCAGGATGGCGTTGGCAAGGCCATTGAGGCCGCCAAAAAACTGGGGGTCAAGCAACTTAACTGTCTGGCCGGTATTGCGCCCGACGGCGTCGCACCGGAAAAACTGCATGCCACGCTGGTTGCTAACCTGAAATTTGCTGCCAATGCACTGAAGGCCGAAGGCATCCGCCTGCTCGCCGAGCCAGTCAACACCTTCAACATTCCCGGCTTCTTCCTGAACCGGACCCAGCAGGCCATCGACATCATCAAAGAAGTCGGCTCGGATAACCTGTTCCTGCAGCATGACATCTACCACATGCAACGCATGGAAGGCGAACTGGCCAGTACGATCCAGGCGAACCTGCCGATGATCAAGCACATGCAGTTGGCAGACAATCCGGGGCGCAACGAGCCTGGCACCGGCGAAATCAATTACAAATTCCTCTTCAAGTTCATTGATGAACTGGGTTACGACGGCTGGATCGGTTGCGAGTACAGCCCGAAGACGACAACCGAAGAAGGACTAGGCTGGATCGCCGAACATGGTGCGTAAAAGCCTGAATTAATCGAACTCACAAACAGGAGAAAAAAATGGCAAAAGTAGGTTTTATCGGGCTGGGCATTATGGGTGTGCCCATGGCAGGTCACCTGATTGCAGGTGGCAATGAACTGTTTGCGTATGACAGAAGCAAGCAGTCACAAGAGCTGGCTGATGCCGGTGCCACCTTCTGCGCAAGCTCGACAGAAGTCGCACAAAATGCAGACATTATTATCATGATGGTGCCAGACACACCACACGTCGAGGACGTTCTGTTCGGAGAAAACGGCGTCGCTGCCGGCATTTCCGCAGGCAAGATCGTCGTAGACATGAGCTCGATCTGCCCCATCAGCACCAAGGAATTCGCCAAGAAAATTAACGATCTGGGCTGCGAATATCTGGATGCGCCAGTATCCGGTGGCGAAGTAGGCGCAAAGGCCGGCACCCTGACCATCATGGTTGGCGGTAACGAAGCCGCCTTCAATGCGGTCAAGCCGCTATTTGACCTGATGGGCAAGAACATCACCCTGGTCGGCGGCAATGGTGATGGCCAAACCACCAAGGTTGCGAACCAGATCATTGTTGCGCTGAATATTCAGGCCGTTTCCGAAGCGTTGCTGTTTGCCTCCAAAGCGGGCGCAGATCCCGCCAAGGTACGCGAAGCGCTGATGGGCGGATTTGCTTCATCGAAGATTCTCGAGGTGCATGGCGAACGCATGATCAAGCGCACTTTCAATCCAGGCTTCCGCATCGAGTTGCACCAGAAAGATCTGAATCTGGCAATTCAGGGTGGAAAGTCCATGGGCATTTCGCTACCAAACACCGCGATGGCGCAAGAATTGATGAATGCATGCGCAGGCAACGGCATGAGCGGTCTCGATCACTCCGCACTGTGTCGTGCGGTAGAAATCATGTCTAACCATGAGATCGCAAAAGCATAAGCTTGCTGCTTAGCGCAGTGGTGCAATTGGCCACAAAACCATTGCATCACTTATCGTTACTTTTCGGCCATCAAACATTGACGTCATGCCCCAGAAAGTGTGACTCGCTATGTTTCGATGGCCATATTTACAATGGGCTCCAGCATGTCTCAGATTAATGACCCAAAACAATTCCTGATGGACCTGTATGAAAGCGCCGTCTCGTCAGTCAGTCCGGCCAAATGCTTGCCTGCGTTCCTGCCCAAACCCACCTCGGGTGGGCGTACCATTGTAATCGGTGCCGGCAAGGGCGCGGCGGCCATGGCCAAGGCTGTTGAAGACCATTGGGAGGGCCCCATTTCGGGTCTGGTCGTCACTCGCTACGGGCATGGCGCCGATTGCAAGCAAATCGAAGTCGTTGAAGCAGCGCACCCCGTACCGGATGAAGCCGGACGCGCCGCAGCTGGCCGGATCATGAACCTCATACAGAATTTGAACGAAAACGACCTGGTGCTGTGCCTGATTTCCGGCGGTGGTTCGGCCTTGCTCGCGCTGCCTGCTGAAGGCATCACGCTGGAGCAAAAGCAGGCGCTCAATCGCGATTTGCTGCGCAGTGGTGCCAATATTGCCGAAATGAATTGTGTGCGAAAACACTTGTCGGCCATTAAAGGGGGGCGACTGGCACTGGCTTGCGCGCCAGCACGTGTGGTCACGCTGCTGATTTCTGACATCCCGGGCGATGACCCCGGCATTATTGCAAGCGGTCCAACCCTGACGGACCCGACAACCTGCGCCGATTCGCTCGCCATCCTGAAAAAATACGACATCGCGATTCCAGACAATATCCGCCAGCACCTTGAGTCCGGCGTCGGTGAAACACCCAAACCTGGCGATGCGCGCTTTGAAGGTCACAGCCACCATGTCATTGCAACCGCACAAATGGCACTGGAGGCCGCGGCAGCAACCGCGCGTGCCGCAGGCGTGACGCCACACATTCTGTCGGATGATATTGAAGGTGAATCACGCGATATCGCACAAATGCATGCCGCGCTCGCGCGCCAGATTGTTCGCCGCAACCAGCCATTTACAGCGCCGTGCGTACTTATTTCTGGCGGCGAGACCACCGTCACGGTACGCGGTAACGGCCGCGGCGGCCGCAACGCGGAATTTCTACTCAGCCTAGCCGTCGCACTGGATGGCAACCCGAACATTCATGCCATCGCCTGCGACACAGATGGCATTGACGGCTCTGAAGATAATGCCGGCGCCATTTACACCCCCGAATCTCTGGAGCGTGCGACCGAACTCGGTTTACGTGCTGCCACGCTCCTCGACAACAACGATGGATACGGGTTTTTTAGTGCTCTGGATGATTTGATCGTAAGCGGACCGACCCGCACCAACGTCAATGATTTCCGAGCCATTCTGATTTTTTAATTTTGCAGGGGCATTTTCACTATGCGACGTAATCGTAAAGCAAAAATTGTAGCAACACTCGGGCCAGCCAGTTCAGACAGAGAAACCATTCTGGAACTGTTCAAGGCAGGCGTCGATGTTTTCCGATTCAACTTCAGCCACGGAACCCAGGAAGACCATCGTGCGCGCTATGATATCGTGCGCGACATCGAACGTGCCGTTGGCCGACCAATTGCCATTCTCGCGGATCTACAAGGCCCGAAATTGCGCATTGGCACGTTTGTTGATGGTAATGTTTTACTCCCGAACGGTAGCAAATTCACGCTCGACCGCAACCCGGAAGGCGGAAACAACCAGCGCGTCTGTCTGCCACACCCGGAACTGTTTGACGTCATTACTGCCGGCCAGTCGCTGTCACTCGACGACGGCAAGCTGCGCCTGAAAGTATTGGAGAGCAATAAGGACGGTATTCACACCGAAGTGGTTACCGGAGGCGTCCTGTCCAACCGCAAAGGTGTCAACGTTCCAGATGTCATCCTGCCAATCCCGGTATTAACGGAAAAGGATCGCCGCGATCTGGAATTTGCGCTTTCGCTTGGCGTAGACTGGGTGGCGCTGTCCTTCGTGCAGCGCCCGGAAGACCTGATTGAAGCGCGCAATATCATCAATGGCCGCGCTGCGCTGATGACCAAGCTGGAAAAACCTGCCGCACTGGAGCGCCTGGACGAAATCGTTCAATCCTCTGACGCCGTCATGGTCGCTCGCGGTGATCTGGGTGTGGAAATTCCACCAGAGCGTGTGCCGGGCGTGCAAAAACGCATCCTGCGTGCCTGCCGCCATTATGGCAAGCCCAGCATCATTGCGACACAGATGCTGGAATCAATGATCAATTCGCCCACACCCACGCGCGCCGAAGCCTCTGACGTGGCTACTGCCATTTATGAAGGTGCGGATGCGGTCATGCTGTCGGCAGAATCGGCCAGCGGTGCCTACCCCGTCCAGGCAGTTTCGATCATGAACCGGATCGTCGTCGAGGTCGAGCAAGACCCGATCTACCCCAGCATGATCAATGCACAAAGCGAAGCGACTTTCTCCAGCCCCGGCGATGCCATTTGCTCCGCGCTCAAAAACGTAGCGCAAACGATTAACGCTGCGGCATGCGTGACGTACACCGCCTCCGGCCACACCAGCCTGCGTGCCGCACGTGAACGCCCGATGGCACCGATCCTGAGCATTACACCCAACATGAATACCGCGCGCCGTCAGGCACTTACTTGGGGCGTTCACTCAACATTGATCGAAAACGATGTCGCGGATGTGGAAGAAATGGTGAACGCCGCCTGCGAAGCGGCCAAGCGGGAAGACTTTGCCAGCCCGGGTAGCCTGCTCGCGATTGCCGCCGGCATGCCATTTGGTCAACCGGGAACAACGAATCTGCTACGCGTCGTCGAAGTCGGCGAATAGTACGATTTGGATGGTCATTAAAAAGCGGCTCGGCAACGGAGCCGCTTTTTTTGGACGTCACGAACATCTGTAAAAAATATGTCGCTGACAAACTTTACTTGCCCCACCTGTTCCTGCTTACCTCAAAGTAGGCGCACTTCTTGCACGAAAGCAATAAATATGTAATAAAAGAGCGATAACATGTCCCATTCAGGAGCACCTTGATCGAAACCGTTTAGAACTTTCAAACTCATTTCATTTCTTTCAGGCGCAAAATACGCTTGTGCCGACGCAAAATCAAAATGACTATTTTGCAGCGTCCTCTATCTCCGGTACCGAACCGGGCCTCAAAAGCCTATTTTCTGCGTGCGCTTTCGGCGCTTATTGTCTGCCTGCTTTCTGCTCCTGCCCTTGCTCTGGCGGACAAACCGCCAGCAAGCATCACCGTTGTCATGGACGACAATTACCCGCCTTATGTCATTCGCTACCCGGATGGCAGAATCCAAGGCATTTTGAAAGAGCGGTGGGATCTCTGGTCAAAAAAAACGGGCATCAAGCCAAAAATCATTGCCAGCGACTGGCTAAAAGCCCAGCAAATCATGCGCGACGGTCAAGCCGATGTGCTTGACACCGCATTCAGAACCGCAACGCGGGAAAAATGGCTGAAATTTGGGGAGCCTTATGCCTCAATGGAGACCGCCATTTTTTTTCATGAGTCGCTCGGAAATATTGAAACGCTATCAGCTTTGAAAAGCTTTACGGTCGGTGTTAAGAGTGGCGGAGCAACAACAAAATGGCTTCAATCACACGGCGTAAACAATTTACGCGAATTTAAAAGCTACGAAGCCATCATCAAAGCTGCTCGAAATGGTGAAATTCTCACCTTTTGCATGGAAACATCGCCAGCCATGTTTTTCCTTTATAAATATCATCTAGCCAACGAATATAATCATTCAGAACCCCTCTATTTTGGTCATTTTCACTGGGCGACGCACAAGAATAAGGCATTCCTGCACCAGATCATTTCGAGCGGATTCAAGCAAATATCCGACGAAGAGAATAAGGCCATTCTCAAAAAATGGCTGGTTGTCCCTCAAAAAATCCATGGCTATAGCGCCTACGCGAAATATTTCACCCACGCCGTGTTAATTATTGCCGGCCTGATCTCGGCCTTGGCCTTGCTGAGTTGGGGGCTTCGTCGCAAGGTTCGATCCAAGACTGCGGAACTATCTTCAACCCTGGATGAACTGCGCTCAAGCGAACAATACAATCGCATGCTGTTTGAAAATTCAATGCTCGGCTTGTGCCTGTGCAGGCTGGACGGCACCATCGTCGATGCCAATCAGGCTTTTGCTGACATCATAGGCACGTCTCTGGAAAAAGTCCTGCAAACCTCGACCCGAAAAATTACACCAAAAGAATATCTGTCTACCGATGAGCATCTGGTTGAAGTGCTTTTGACGGAAGGACAATATGGGCCTTGCGACAAGGAATATATCCATACGTCCGGCAAACGCATCCCCGTTCGCATCATGGGAAAATTGATCGAAAAGGGCGAAGAGCAACTGATTTTGTCTTCTGTTGAAGACATATCGACACAAAAAGCCGCCGAAGAAAGAATTAATTTTCTGGCGTTCCACGATGCGCTAACCGGTTTACCGAACCGTATGATAGTCCGTGAGCGCCTGGAGCAAGCCTTTCTTCATGCCAACCGCTTTGAACATAAGGTGGCGCTGCTCTTTCTTGACCTGGACAATTTCAAAAGCATAAATGACACGCTGGGCCACTCCGTCGGTGACAAATTGCTCATTGAAATTGGCGCCCGTCTAACAAGTGTTTTGCGCCAAACGGATACCGTCTGCCGTCAGGGCGGCGATGAATTTCTGATTATTTTGCCGGACTTGTCCGACACCGCCAAAGTAGCTGAAATTCTGGACAACATTATGCAATGGATGCGCAATCCCTTCGTCATTTATGGTCATGAACTGAACACATCATTTTCCGTCGGCGTTGCCATTTACCCTGAAGATGGCGATGATTTCGACACATTGATGAAAAACGCGGATATAGCGATGTATCAAGCGAAAGACTTCGGACGAAATACCTATCGCTTCTTTGACGCGAAGATGCACGCCGATGCCATCACACGTATGCAACTTGGGAATGCGTTAAGGCGCGCACTCGAAAATAATGAACTTTTCCTGCAGTACCAGCCGCTAATTAATCTTGCAAGCGGAAAAATCATTGGTGCCGAAGCCTTGTTGCGCTGGCAGCACCCGAAACAGGGATTGATTCCGCCAGAGCAGTTTATTCCGATTGCTGAAAGTACTGGCCTCATTGTTCCTATCGGTGAGTGGGTGCTGCACATCGCCTGCCAGCAAGCCGCCGAATGGCATCGCGCCGGATGGGTGGATTTACAAATGGCCGTCAACCTCTCCGGCGTGCAGTTCCGTCGTTCCAACCTGGAACAGACCATTCTGACGGCGATTCAGACTTCCGGCATTGACCCAAACTTGCTGGAGCTGGAACTGACGGAATCCATCCTCCTGGAGCATGTCGACCACGTTCTGGGTGTCGTGCAAAAACTCAAGTCACATGGCGTGAAATTGTCCATTGATGACTTTGGAACGGGTTATTCCAGCCTGTCTTACTTGAAGCGTTTTGCGGTCGACAAACTAAAAATCGACCGATCCTTTATCCGTGACCTATCTACTGACCCGGATGATGAGGCCATTGTTCAGGCCATTATTCAGATGGCACAAAGTCTTGATCTTAAAATTCTTGCGGAAGGGGTGGAAACCGACGAAATTCTGGCGCGCTTGCGCAAGCTTCAGTGTGATGAAGCGCAAGGATACCTCTTTGCACGCCCAATGTCGGCAACAGACTTCGCCGCCTATCTGGAAAAGTCCAGCGCAGACACATAGCCGGCAGCATTGGTAGTGCAAAACCTGTCTCTGCAACCAGGCCGGAAGACTTCATCGGCCCGGGCAGCCTGCTCGCGATTGCCGCCGGCATGCCATTTGGCCAACCGGGAACAACGAATCTGCTATGCGTCGTTGAAGTCAACGAATAGTATCGTTGAAACGATTATTAAAAAGGCGGCTCTGTTTTCAGGAGCCGCCTTTTTTTGTGGAATGTTTACTTCCGCTCCCGCCCCTGAACGCGCGGACAACGCTATCAAACCGATGCGTTCATTGGCGAAAGCACATGATCTCGTCCGCTTTGTTTGGCTTTGTAAAGTAATTTGTCCGCAGCCTCGACGAGGTCCATTGGCACGTGTTTATTTCGAATTGGCTTGATAGAGTCGACACCACAGCTAATCGTTACAACGCCAGATATGGCCTTCGAATGCTGAATACTCAATTCCCGTACTGCCTGCCTTGTTTTTTCGGCAATCGCCGTGGCCCCTACAACGTCGGTATCAGGCAAAATAACCGCAATTTCTTCACCACCGTAGCGTGCGACCAGATCGCCCTGTCGGTTGACGCACGCCTGCACGGTTTGAGCAATCTGTTTCAAGCATTCATCGCCTGCCGTGTGACCGTAGTTGTCGTTGTATTTCTTGAAGGCATCCACATCAATCATTACCAGCGCGATGTGATTTCCATTGCGCATGGCACGGTTGAACTCGCTATTCAAGCTAATGTCGAACATGCGCCTGTTGGGTAAGCCGGTAAGACCGTCCTGCATGGCCATTTTTTCCAGCTTTTCGTTTAACGCCTCCAATTCGACTTTGGCATTGCGCAACTCACTTTCTGCATTCAACCGCAAACCAAAGTGATACGTTAATTTAAGTCCGATAAAGCCTAAGAGAAAAACCAGCAATAAAGCCATAAGGAATCGAGGAGTTGCATCTCTCCACCATTTACTCCTCAACGCTTCCCTATCCAGAGACACCGCAACGACAATAGGATAGATATCATCAGCCACATAACTCACAATATCTCCAGATCGTGTCGTTCCTTCGCCGTCTGTCACATAGGTGCCAGAAGGTGCCTTCGGCAAATGATCTTTGAAAAGTGTCCCCTCACTCAAACTGACATTAACGCTACCCCCGTCAAATGGGCGTCGCACCATTGAGCGCCCATCCTTTAAAGCCAAGATAATCTGGTCAAAAAAACCAATCGGAAAAGTATCGAAAAAACGTGAGAAATGGTGAACATAGAGCGTGGCCAGCACCACCCCTGCGAAGCGACCATCTGCATGGTTCACTCTGCGGGAAACCGTGACTATCCACTCGCCAGTAGTTCGGCTTTGTATGGGTGCGCCTATATGCGCCCCAGCATTTTCATGGTCTCGATGAAACTGGAAGTAGGGGCGATCCGAATTTTTAGCGCCCGGCGGAAAAGCAGCACGGGAATTAGTCAGCCAAGCGCCATTTTCATCGTAGATGTAAAGACCATGCAGTAGCGGCAGTTCACGAACCTGCTCTACCAACAAGCCATAAATTCTTTTCAACTTTTTCGGAGAAATGCCTTCCGTCTGCAAACGTTCTACCAACCCAATCAAAAGCATATCTGCCTGCTTGATTGTGTCGTGTGCGTGTTGCGAAATAGAACGCGCCAACGTGGCAGTATGGATACGCGCGTCCTTTTCACGCACTTGGTAAACGTTCCATGCGCGCCAGGCATCCATGCTCAATAAACTGACGCAAACGAGTACAACAAATATGCGAAATAACAAGGTTAGCGAAATTCGTTTATCGCGAATTCGCAAGATATTTTTGTACTCATCAGCAGCGGGCATATTTCTTTACTCACACAACACGGGCAGATCGCAAAATGTGAACAGGCACTCACGTCTATAACGGCCAATATGACAAAAATATGACTATTGACCACTCTGACAGGCGATTTTATTGACTCATCAAGCCAGTTTGACCAATGAGACGATCCATTCGCACATCAATTATGCGACTTTGTGGCGCATCCATGTTGTTGTAAGCCTGCTTGCAAACAAGTACTCCTCGGATGCCGCTTATTTCTGTAGCACGAATGCCTCAAACGCTTCAATTGGCAGTGGTCGGCTGAAGAAATACCCCTGATAGGCATGGCAGCCAGCGCTAGCAAGGAAATCGCGTTGCAGTGCAGTTTCCACGCCCTCTGCGATAACGCTTAGCCCCAAGTTTTCAGCAAGCGCAATGATAGTTTTGGCAATCGAGGCATCATTGGGGTCGCTCAGCACATCACGCACAAACGACTGATCAATCTTCAATTGATCCAGAGGCATGCGCTTCAAATAAGACAAGGATGAATAGCCAGTGCCAAAGTCATCCAATGAAAAGCCGACGCCCTCGGCTTTCAATGCAAACATCTTCTCGATCAAATCATCTACATGGGATACCAGTAAACTCTCGGTCAATTCCAGTTTCAATTGCGCTGGGTTTGCCCCGCTCTTTTTGAGTGCTAACAGCACCTGCTCAACAAAATCTTCCTGGCGGAACTGACGGGCACTGACATTGATAGCGATGGTGAGATGAGCCATTTCGGGCCGGTTCGCCCATAGCGCCAATTGCGTGCAAGCAGTTTTCAATACCCACTGGCCTACAGGTAGAATAAGCCCGGTTTCTTCAGCCAGAGGAATAAATTCAGCGGGTGACACTATGCCACGCTCAGGGTGTAACCACCTCACCAATGCTTCAGCACCAAGCGTCTTGTTTTCAACTACCTGGGGTTGGTAGTGGATCAGAAACTGCCCTTTCTCAATGGCCTCACGCAGTTCGCCTTCAAGCTTGGCGAGATTCAGCACGACAAGCTCCATATCCGGCTCAAAAAAACAAAGGTTATTACGCCCCGCATCCTTGGCTTTGTACATGGCAAGGTCGGACTGCTTGAGTAGCATATCAGGATCGATATTGTGGCCGCAGAACAAACAGGCACCGATACTTGGCGTAATGCGGTAAGTAATTTCCCTGAGTTGATAATTTTGACTGATGGTAGCCAGGATTTTTCTGCCGACCAATTCGGCTTGAACTGTTGCCTCGCTCTGGTCTTTAGACAGATCAACCAGCATCACGACAAATTCATCGCCACCCAGACGGGCCACCGTATCACTTTCTCTGACACATTCTGTTAAGCGCTGTGCTACTCGCTGAAGCAGAATATCCCCCATGTCATGGCCATGAGTGTCATTCAGCGTTTTAAATTATCCAGGTCAATGAGCAGCAACGCACTCTGAAAGCCACTCCTTGCACTGGCGGCCATAGCCTGTCTCAAGCGTTCCTGCAAAAGCGTACGATTAAGGAGGCCCGTTAGTTGGTCATAGAAAGCCAACTGATTGATTTTTTCTTCCGCTTGCTTACGCTCAGTAATGTCATGAACACTGCCAAGCAGCAAGGAGCGTCCTTCCCATTCTATCGGTGACGTGTGCACCTCAACGTCACGCACTTCGCCTGACGCCAAACGGTGAGTAAATATGAAAAGATTGGACTCTCCATTTGAGGCGCGCTGCATCTGCGCGGCGATCTGCTCCTGTGGCAATGTATTGAGATCATTGATACGCATACCGGTAAGTTGAGCTTTGGAATAACCGTGGTAGGCCGTTGCTGATGCATTCACATCAACGATCTCACCCGTAATCGGATCGACCAGCAACATCACCGAGGTATTTTTCTCAAACAGGTTTCGGAAGCGCTCCTTGCTAGTGCGCAATATTTCTTGCTCACGTTGCGCGAAGGTAAGAATTTGGTTCGTTAGCCGCCGCATTAATATGTACAGTAGCAAAGAGGTTGCAGCAACAAATCCCCATCCCTTCAGGGTACTTGCCGCGATAGCCGTTGCCTGATCGGCAAACAAGCTCTCTACTACCTTGTCTGAGAGCAAAATCCAGATCACTGACAAAGCGGCATAAATAGAAACAAGCCTCAATACTGAGTTGTGCGCCTTCGGCTTGGGCTCATTCTGGGAATCTTTTTTAAATGTGTTCATGTAAGCGCAGATACTTTTTAGAGGGGGCGCATTTCAGTAGTAACACATGATTTCCCCTAGACTTTATCTTAAATGGCAAGAAGTTGCGTGATTTAGTCAGAACAAAAAACAAATCTTAACGATACCCAACTAAATCGGCGTTTTTACACGGTCTGGGCTATTGATGTGGCACGAATAAATTTGAAATATGCGCATGTGTCATGCCAGCGCAGGCTGGCATCCAGTGTCGTTAAGATGCCGCTTGGGTCTCAGGCTTACGATGCAGAGCAAAGCCACTGGGCCCCAGCCTACGCTGGTGCGACGCAAGGGGCGCAAACTTGAATACTTCAAACTTCAACTTGCCGAATCAATAATATTTACCGCGGCGAAGGCAAGCATGAAGTGCCATTTTGAATAATTGGGCAGTTCAGGAGGGTTGGAGGCGGTAGCATTCCAGCTTTTCGACCAGCCTTCGGCTAGCAAGCTCATTCATGCGCACTTTCAGGATGGCGAAAACACCAGCTTTGCCGCCATCGCACCCCGCAAGGCATTGCATACCATCACCTCCTGCGCATCGTGCAAATCTTCCAGCGTCAACACGCGTTCACTGGCATTCCACACCGGATCAGACAACACGACCGAACGCATGACGCCCGGCAACACGCCGGATGAAAGTGGCGGTGTAAGCCATTCCCCCGCCAGTTTCACGAAGATATTGCAGCGCCCTCCCTCGGTGATTTCATCCCGTTGATTAAAAAATAAGGCGTCGAATGCCCCCTGCTTTTCTGCCTCTCGCCAGGCTGCGTCATAACGCGCGCGCACCGTCGTTTTGTGCTGCAGGAACAAATCGTTGGAATCCATTTGCAATGCTGGCTGCACCCGAATTTTTACCGGTTGCGCAAGCGGCATCAACGGGGCATGACTGAATTCAAAACCGTTCGGATTCAGTACTAATCTGAGCCGGTACGCACCAGCAGGCAATTTATCGGCCAGTACTGCTACCGCCTTTCGAATCGCTTTTTCATCGAGCACGAAACCAAAATAGCGGGCGGAGGCGCCCAATCTTTGCATATGCAAATCAAGATACGGACACCGCCCCTCTACCATT
The DNA here is from genome assembly GCA_963666295.1 of Burkholderiaceae bacterium. Lineage (GTDB taxonomy): Bacteria > Pseudomonadota > Gammaproteobacteria > Burkholderiales > Burkholderiaceae_D > QZKY01. Next base: position 1,112,518 of record OY762707.1, read on the forward strand.
TGCATGGTTTCTATCAACGCAAACTCTGGCCGCAGCGCCGAAAGGAAACGCGCCTTGAGCTGACACTCGGCGTATTCCTCTGGCGCATTGCTGTCATAGACAATCCCGGCACCGACGCCCAGTTCGCCCTTGCGCACCCCGCACGCCTCTGGCGGTTGCAGCGCCAAGGTGCGAATCGGCACCGACAGGCAGAAATCGCCAATCTGTTTCTTATTGGCCGGTGCATCAAACCAGCCAATCGCGCCGGTATACAAGCCGCGTGGCGCGACTTCGATTTCATCAATTATCTGCATCGTACGATGCTTGGGCGCGCCCGTAATCGAGCCGCAAGGATACACGGCGTGAAAGAGCTCTGCCATCGTTGCTTCAGGACGCAATTGTGCCCGCACCGTTGACGTCATCTGCAAGACGCCGCCATAGCGATTGACTTCAAACAGATCTGTCACGGTCACGGTGCCAACTTCGGCGATGCGCCCCAGGTCGTTGCGCAACATGTCGACAATCATCAGGTTTTCAGCACGGTTCTTGACATCAACGGCCAATGCCGCCGCGGTTTTTTCATCTTGCACCGCGTCGCCCGTTGCTGACGCGGTTCCTTTCATCGGTCTGGCCGTCAGGGCACCGGCGTCATTGCGGATAAAAAGTTCCGGCGACAGCGAAAGCACTGAACGACCGCATGGCAACGCCATCAATGCCCCAAACGGAACCGGCTGGCGGGCACGCAAGCGGCGATATAAGGCAAGAGGTGAGCCATAGGCGTCAAAGTGCAGGCGGTAGGTGTAGTTGACCTGATAGGTATCGCCTGCCGCAATATAGGCGCGAATCCGCGCTATCGCCGCCTCAAAAGCGGGCTGATCGACATTGGCGCGCAAATCCGCCACACCCGCAGGAACCACCTCTTGTGCAGCCTGTGCCTTTAGCCAGGCAGTCACTTCTTCTTCTGACAAACGCTCGCAATGCCTGAACAAGAGCACTTGCGCCATCGGCCAGTCGCTTTCCGTATTCGCCACTCCAGCCAGATCGGCGCCCAACTCATAAGAAAAGTGCGCCACCGCGTGTAAGCCCTGATCCAGCGCTTCTTGCATGTCGCCAAGCATTTGAGACAATGCCGTTACGTCTGTACAATCCAGCGTTTTCACCCAATCTGTATACAGTCGGGAGCGTGCCACATCATGGCTCGATGAATGGTCATCAAGTAGCACAAAACTTGCTTGAGAATGGGACTCACACATTAGAAATTTTTAACTGATACAACGAAAGACGCTCACGGCTTGCGACTATAACATGCGCCTCAGTGGAACGCGGGAAGCCCCGATTCCGTTTTGCGCGCAGGGCCGTAAAGCGCTATTATCACGCAATGAATAATCCTGAATTGATACCGTACGTTTGCGCCGGTCTGTTTTCCCTCGCCGTACTCCATACTTTTCTCACCAAGCACTTCGAACAACTTGCGCATAAAAGCCCGCGCCATGCCGGCTTGTGGCATTTGCTGGGTGAAGTAGAAGTCGTTTTTGGTTTTTGGGCACTGGTCATGGTAGTCGCCGTAGCCACGCTTTCGACTCCGAATGCGGCCATTGCGTATCTGGAAAACCAGAATTTCACAGAACCGCTATTCGTGTTCGTGATTCTGGTCATGGCAGGAACACGCCCCATTCTTTACCTGGCACAACGCATGGTGAGTTGGACCGTTCGGTTAATACCGTTGCACGAACCTCTGGCCTACTACCTCACTATCCTGATCATGATCCCGCTTCTGGGCTCTTTTATCACCGAGCCTGCCGCGATGACACTGGCCGCGCTATTGCTGCGCGATCGTTTCTACAGTCAGAATATTTCGTCCAACCTGCGCTACGTCACGCTCGGCGTATTGTTTGTGAACGTCTCGATTGGTGGCGTGCTGACGTCGTTTGCCGCGCCGCCGGTACTCATGGTTGCCAGCAAATGGGGCTGGGACATCACGTTCATGCTCACCCACTTCGGCTGGAAAGCCGCCATTGCCGTTTCCTGCAATGCCATATTGGCCACCCTGCTATTCGGCCGTGAACTAGCCAAACTTACCGTGTCTTCCGAGGGAGAACAGGAAGACCGCGAACCCATCCCCGTTACGGTTATCCTCATCCACCTGCTCTTTATGGGCGGCACCGTTTTATTCAGCCACCACCCCATCGTGTTTATGGGCCTGTTCCTGTTTTTTCTCGGTTTTACGGAAGCCTATAAGCGCCACCAGGATACGCTGCTGCTGCGTGAAGGTTTGCTGGTCGCTTTTTTCCTTGCCGGCCTGGTTGTGCTGGGTGGACAACAGAAATGGTGGCTACAGCCTATTCTGGAAGGAATGGGCAACACGACCCTGTATTTCGGTGCCACGGCACTGACTGCCATTACGGATAATGCCGCGCTAACCTATCTGGGCTCACTGGTTGAAGGCATTTCTGACCCGGCCAAATATTCCCTTGTAGCAGGCGCGGTAACCGGGGGCGGCCTGACTGTTATTGCCAATGCCCCAAACCCGGCTGGATTTTCCATTTTGAGAAGTTCATTCTACGGCCAGGCGATTAACCCGCTCGGCTTGTTCCTCGCAGCGCTGGTTCCAACCGGTATAGCCATCGTCTGTTTCTGGTTTCTCTAACCGCGCTGGAAATCGTTTCGGGAAAGTATAATTCTGACATGAATGCATTCGAAGACTTGCAGCTTGATTCCCTCCGCGTTCCGCCGCATTCGATTGAGGCGGAACAGTCGGTTCTGGGCGGCTTGCTGCTCGATAATGCTGCCTGGGATCGCATTACAGATCTGCTCAACGAGCATGACTTCTATCGCTACGACCATCGCCTGATCTACCAGCACATAGACCGGCTTATTTCAGCCTCTCGCCCTGCGGATGTCATTACCGTTTTTGAATCCCTCACTAATGCCGGCAAGGTAGATGACGTCGGTGGCCTGTCCTACCTGAATGCGCTGGCGCAAAACACGCCGTCTGCCGCCAATATCAGGCGTTACGCAGAAATCGTGCGTGAACGGGGCGTCTTGCGCAAACTGATCACGGTTTCAGATGAAATCACGGCACAAGCCTACCGCCCGCAAGGCAAGGAAGTGCGCCAGATGCTGGACGAAGCCGAGTCGAAGATTTTTTCCATCGCTGAAGAGGGCGCACGTGGCTCGCAGGGCTTTCAGGAAATCCAACCCCTTTTATCAGAAGTCGTCGAGCGCATCGACGAACTGTACAACCGCGACAATCCGAGTGACATTACGGGCGTTCCCACCGGATTTGTTGATCTGGATCGCATGACATCCGGCTTGCAACCTGGTGATCTGATTATTGTGGCTGGCCGACCTTCCATGGGTAAAACAGCCTTTTCGATCAACATCGGTGAACATGTGGCGATTGACAATGGCTTGCCAATTGCGGTCTTTTCCATGGAAATGGGCGCATCACAACTGGCGATGCGCATGGTCGGCTCCGTGGGACGCCTTGACCAGCATCGCCTGCGAACCGGCCGCCTGACCGATGAAGACTGGCCACGTCTGACGCATGCCATTCAGAAAATGAACGATGCCCAAATGTTTATTGATGAAACGCCCGCTCTCACTTCACGCGACCTGCGCGGGCGCGCACGCCGACTGGCGCGTCAGTGCGGGCGACTTGGCCTGATCATCGTCGATTACCTGCAACTGATGTCTCCCAATAGCACTGGGGAAAATCGCGCCACCGAGATTTCCGAGATTTCACGCGACCTGAAGGCGCTGGCAAAAGAATTGAGCTGTCCGGTCATTGCGCTTTCCCAGTTGAACCGCTCGGTTGAACAACGCCCGAACAAGCGCCCGGTCATGTCGGACATTCGCGAATCCGGCGCCATCGAGCAAGATGCGGACGTGATCCTTTTCATCTATCGTGATGAGGTCTACAATCCTGATTCACCCGATAAAGGTTCGGCTGAAATCATTATCGGCAAGCAGCGTAACGGCCCCATCGGAACGGTGCGACTGACCTTCGCAGGCCAATACACGAAATTCGACAATTACGCCTCCGGCGGTGACATGCACGGTGGTTATTAAATATCCAATATACCCATCCCGTAATAACTTTCTCAGGAAACAAACATGTTTGGAAGACTGATGCCTCAAGAGGGGCAATTTTTTGAAATGTTTAATGAGCATGCTGCGTTGTGCGTACGAGGCGCCAATGAATTGCTGGCCATAATGACGGATTTCAAGGATTTTGATTCACGGAAAAATGCGATTGATGAAATCGAACGAGAAGCGGATCAAATTACGAGCAAAACGGTCAAGTTGCTTCACAAAACCTTCATCACGCCGATTGATCGTGATGACATTCACCATCTGATCACCCGCATGGATGACATCATTGATCTGATAGAAGATGTTGCCCTAACCGTTTCCTTGTACGACATTCAACAACCAACAACGGATGCACTGCGCTTTGCTGAATTAATTTTGGCGTGCACACTGAAGGTTCAGGAAGCAGTTGGACTGATGTCTAACATGAAAAACGCCAGCATAATCACGGATGTCTGCTACGAAATCGACCGCCTCGAAACGGATGCAGACCATGTCATGCATGCCGCTCTTTCGCGCCTTTTCCGGGAAGAGCCGGACGTTCGCAATCTCATCAAACTTAAAACGCTTTACGAATATATGGAGCTGGCCACGGACAAATGCGAGGAAGTGGCTGACATCATTGAGGGTATCGTTGTTGAAAATGCCTGAAGAGTTGAACAAGCACCTTTTTAAAGAAAATTCGGGCTCATGGAAACCTTAAAATTTAGCTTTTACATTCTAGTCTCATTAATTGCGCTGGCCCTCATTTTTGACTTCATGAACGGCTTTCATGACGCGGCAAATGCAATTGCAACGGTCGTCTCAACGGGTGTTCTGAAACCACATCACGCTGTTGCGATGGCCGCCTTTTTTAATGTCGTTGCGGTTGCCGTATTCCAGCTACATGTCGCGACCACCATCGGCAAGGGCACCATTGACCCCGCCATCGTTGATCACTACGTCATTTTTGGCGCCCTAGTCGGCGCAATTTCGTGGAATGTTCTGACTTGGTATTATGGCATTCCTTCATCCTCCTCCCACGCCCTGATTGGCGGCCTGGTAGGAGCTGGCGTTGCCAAGGCCGGCGCAGGCTCACTGGTCGCAAGCGGACTGATTAAAACGATTGTTTTCATCGTTCTTTCTCCATTACTCGGCTATTTGCTGGGCGCCTTAATCATGGTTGTCGTCTCGTGGGCCTTTGTGCGCGCCACACCGAGGAACGTCGATAAGTGGTTTCGTCGCATGCAACTGGTTTCTGCGTCCATGTACAGCCTGGGCCATGGCGGCAATGACGCTCAAAAAACCATGGGGATTATCTGGTTGCTGCTTATTGCCAGTGGCTGCAGCTCTCCCGACGAGTCAATTCCCATGTGGGTCGTTTTCAGTTGCTATGCTGCGATTGGGCTGGGCACGCTGTTCGGTGGATGGCGCATTGTCAAAACAATGGGACAAAAAATTACCAAACTCAAGCCTGTCGGCGGTTTTTGTGCCGAGACAGGCGGTGCGATCACGCTCTTTCTTGCTACCTCGCTTGGCATTCCAGTCTCGTCCACGCATACCATTACTGGCTCAATTGTTGGCGTCGGCTCTGCCAAACGCCTCTCTGCCGTACGCTGGGGTGTCGCGGGCAATATCGTCTGGGCATGGATATTTACCATTCCCGCCTCAGCCTTTATTTCGGCAATCGCATGGTGGATAGGCACAAAGATCCTTTAACGAAAAATCCTGTACCGATAATTCGGCAAATAGGGCGCGCTGACTACGAAAGCGTCTATGAGGCAATGCGCGCCTTTACGGACCGACGCACCACAGAAACGCCAGATGAAATCTGGCTAGTCGAACATAATCCCGTCTTCACGCTCGGCTTGGCTGCTGATCCCGCACACGTGCTGGATCGGCATGACATCCCCATTATTCAGACAGACCGGGGCGGCGAAGTTACTTATCATGCCCCCGGCCAGATTGTTGCGTATCTGCTGTTTGATTTGCGCCGCCAGCGACAAGATGGCAAAAAATACGTCCGGGAATTCGTGCATCTGATTGAACAAGCCGTCATCGACACATTGTCCCGGTATGGCGTGCTCGGCAAACGTCAAACCGGGGCACCTGGCATTTATATTACCGAACACCCTGAACAGCATTTGAATGGCGCCAAGATCGCTGCATTAGGCCTGAAGGTGCGCACAAACGGCTGCACCTATCATGGCGTATCATTGAACATCGACATGGATCTGGCGCCGTTTGGCTGGATCAACCCGTGCGGCTTTAAAAATCTGCCTGTTGTTGACCTCAGGAAACTCGGTGCCAACACGACAATGGAGCAAGTGCGGCAGACACTTGCGGAAGAATTGCAGATAAAACTGGCGGCAGCATGAACACAAAAAAAAACGCATCCGACAAACAGAAAGGCGCACAAAAAACCGCGCGCATTCCGATCAAGATCGAACCCGCTGAAAGACTGCCCAAGCCGGACTGGATTCGCGTGCGCGCCGGCTCACCTTCCACGCGCTTTTATGAAATCAAGGATATATTGCGCGCCGGGAATTTTGTGACGGTTTGCGAAGAAGCCGGCTGCCCCAATATCGGCGAGTGCTTTGGCAAAGGCACTGCCACCTTCATGATCATGGGCGACAAATGCACGCGGCGCTGTCCGTTTTGCGACGTGGCACATGGCCGGCCCGACCCGCTGGATCATGAGGAACCGGCCAGGCTGGCCGGTACAATTGCAACACTCAAGCTCAATTACGTCGTCATCACATCCGTGGATCGTGATGATTTGCGCGATGGTGGCGCCGCGCATTATGCAGAGTGCATTCGCCAAATCCGACAGCGCTCGCCTCGAACGCGTATCGAAATACTGACGCCGGACTTTCGCGGACGCATGGGAAAAGCCCTGGACGTTCTGGCAGACGCACCACCGGACGTGATGAACCATAACCTGGAAACCGTGCCACGCTTGTACCGCGCCGCGCGCCCCGGCGCCGACTACGAACATTCCCTCTGCTTTCTTGAACAATATCAGGCCCGTCGGCCGGAAGTACCAACCAAATCCGGGCTGATGTTGGGACTGGGCGAAACTGACGAAGAAATCATGCAAGTTATGCAGGATTTGAGAAAACGCAAAGTCTCCATGTTGACAATAGGGCAGTATCTAATGCCGTCGGAAAATCATTTACCCGTGCGACGATACGTGCATCCTGATACTTTCAAGACCTTTGAGGAAGCCGCTTATCGCATGGGGTTTTCCCACGCTGCTGTTGGTCCTTTGGTTCGCTCCAGTTACCACGCCGATCAGCAGGCAAGCAAAGCAGGTATAAGCTGACACGCTTTTCATCATGACAGCAAGTGTGCGGCCATGGTAACAACCCGGCAACGTCGCAGACAAATACAACAAATCGACTGCATGATAGCCTACACAACAAGCATTGCTCTGGATGAGCATTACATCACCGGGCTCGCCGATATCGACGCCCAACATCTTCACCTATCTGGCCTCGTCCACCAACTCCACGCGCATTGCACAAACTGCGCGCCGCAAGACCACTTGCTCCACACCCTCAGCGAACTAAAAAATTACACAGCCTTCCATTTCAAAAATGAGGAAGAGCTGCTCGACAATTACGCCGTCAATCCGGTTAATAAAGCATTGCATATTCAGGCTCACCGGGATTTCATCGACCTCTTTGAGCGCCTCTGCACCATGGCCGACACCCACCCTGAAATGGTCGCTGCCCTGTTACTGGCCTATTGCACGCAATGGCGCATGGATCACATGACCACGCTGGATCGCATCATGGCCGCCGAAATTTTAAGTTCGCAATCGGGCGAAACGCCTGAAAGCATGGCCGGAATGCATCACGTTCAACCTAATCAGCGCGACAATGCCGTCACACCCATTTACCGCTATCTCAACAACCACGCATTAAGCCTGCTGGAGGAAAATATCAGATTGCGCACCATCGCTGATCACGCCCACAGCTGGGAATACTGGGAAGGTTTGCAGGGCGAAATCATTTACATGTCTCCCGCCTGTGAACGCATAACGGGTTATCCACCGGCAAAATTCATGCAAGACCCCGACTTGCTTTATCGCCTCGTTCACCCTGAGGACCGCGCGGCACTGAAAGCACATCAGCACGATTTCCGCCTGACGGCAGACAATTACGAAAATGAACTGGAAATTAGAATCGTCAGGCCTGACGGCGACATCCGCTGGATATTGCATTCCTGTCGCGCCATGCACAACGCGCAAGGCCAACTCATTGGCCGACATGCAAGTAATCGTGAAAACACCGCTCGCCACGCAGGAAGTGACATGATGTTACTGGTCGCCTCCGTTTTCGATGCCGTCAATGAAGCGGTCGTTCTAACGGATGAAGATGGCCGCATCATATTGGCCAACGCCTCCTTCACAAAAATAACGGAATACCAACCGCAAGAAATCGTGGGGCAATTGCCAAACTTTCTGGCGGCACGAAAAAAATCGCCTGAAGCCTTGCTGGAATCATGGCAAACCAGAACGGGCACCGGTCGATGGGAAGCTGAAACAACTTATCGGCGCAAAAACGGCGAAACGTATATCGCAGCAACCAGTATCGATTGCGTGCGCGATGAAACCGGACAAATCACCAACTTCCTGCTTGTCTTTTCAGACATCAGCGACAAAAAAGCCAGCGAAAGAAAATTGCACTATCTGGCGCACTACGATCAACTAACCGGCCTGCCCAACTGGGTATTGTTCAATGACCGCCTGCGACAAGCCCTCTCTTCTGCAAAACGAAGCCATCAAATGATCGCTTTGATGTTCATTGATATTGATCACTTCAAGACAACCAAAGACCAGATCGGACATGAAAAAAGTGACCTGCTGGTTCAAGAGCTGGCCAAACGCATTTTGCGCTGCATTCGAGATTCAGATACGGCGGCACGTATCGGCAACGACGAATTTTCGGTGCTGTTGAATAGAATTAAGGAGGTGACCGTCATCTCCAACGTTGCAGACCAGATACTGGCATCTGCCAAAGAACCTTTCACCTTGAAAGAGGAGAGCATTCATATTTCGGTCAGCATTGGCATTGCCGTCTATCCGGAACACGGCGTCACTGCCGAAGAACTGATGCGGCATGCCGATCTGGCCACCTACCAGGCCAAGCAATCGGGCGGTTTCACCGCCGCGCTTTACAGCAACATGAATGACTGGGAAAAACAGATGACCCTCTGGTAATGACAGGAGCCATCGCTTATTTCTGACTCTGTGAGGCACCGACCGGATTTGTCCGTTCCCTGCGCACCTTTGCCACCAAATCACTCATGACGGCCAGCGTCGCCTTGTAAGCATCTTCGACAGTATCAACGCCTGCACGATTGCTGGCAAGCGTTGCCGACGTCATGAAACGGCCGTCAATCGCAACAACCGGAATGGCATCAATTTTATAGGCCGCCTGCAAATGCTGAGCATTCATCGACTGTGACTGAACCCCGAAAGAGTTATACACCTGTTTGAATTCCACCAGATTTACGTTGTGCCGCGCCACAAAATCAAAGACTTTCTGGTCTGAATCCAGCGATTCACCCCTTTCCTGAACTGCAAAAAAAATCTTGGCTTGCAGTTCTTCATGCCGACCCATTGCCTTGAGCGCATAATACATGCGCTGCTGCATTCTGGTATTTTTCTGAAATGACACGGGCACACGCTTGAACACCACCCGATCCGCATTCTGCTCTGCCCACCGCGAAAATAGCGGATCCACTGCGCGACAATGCGAGCAGAAATAGGCAAAAAACTCGATGACTTCGACCTTGTCTCCCGCTTCTGCCGACTGTGCAACAGAAAGGACTTCATACTGATCCGGCGCCAACTGGCCTTGCGAGATGACGGAGGGTGCTGGTGACTTGTCACCCGGAGATTTGTCTGATGACGGCGAACAGGCAGCCAGCAATCCCAACAGCAGCACAGCCAGCAAACGAAAGGCAACGGTCATGGCATCTCCTTACGGTTTCTTTTTGTCATTCTTGATCTCCAGCCTGATAACAGAAGGCTTAAACCCGCTTTGTATCAACCTCAGACGTACCTGATTCATCTCGTCAACGTCTGTAAAAGGCCCCGTACGAACGCGATGCAAATTACCCTGCGCCGACCAACGTTCGGATACGCTGGCCTCCAGACCCATGAAGGCCAGTTGTGCACGCACGTTTTCCGCTTCGTCCTCATTCAAATACGCCCCCGCCTGCAAGAAATAACGCCATTCCTTTCTTTGCTTGGCTTCTGCGCCATCCTTCTCACCTGGCTGGGCTGCCCTGCTGTCCCTTTGGTTGGCGGCCTGTTCGGGCTTGCTATCTGATCTTGTATTGTCACCTTTTTCAGAAGTCACCTCGCCAGATCCGGTTTGCGCATACAAAGATTTGTTTGGATCAGGCAACGGTTTTGACGGATCGCGTTCGGGCGCCTTCTCGGTGTGACTGTATTTGCTCGTGACTTTTGACGCCGTCTTGGTGACGAACAATGCAACGACGATCGCAATGCCCAGCCCAAGAACAAGGCCAATAAAAATGCCGAGTAATAGCCCACCCGGTCTCGTCTTCTGTTTTGCCATTTTGAGTCTCACATTCTCTCTGGGGCCGACACGCCCAGTAAGGCAAGTCCATTTCGCAACACTTGTCTGGTTGCACACATCAAAGCCAAACGCGCCAGCTTGGTCGGTTCGTCCTCAACCAGCACGCGTTCTGCGTTGTAATATCCGTGCAGTTCTCCTGCCAACTCACGCAAATAGAATGCAACCTGATGCGGCCCCAATTCAGCCAGCGCACGCGCCAGCATTTCCGGATATTCTGCCAATTTAGCCAGTAAGGAAAATTCACGCTCAGTCGTCAGCACAGACATGTCCACCGTGTCCAGAATCGATTCATCCACTTCCGATTGTGACAACATGGAGCAAATACGCGCGTGTGCGTACTGGATGTAATAAACCGGATTTTCTTCGGAACGTGCCAGCGCGAGATCGACATCAAAAACAAACTCGGTATCGGCCTTGCGCGAAATCAGGAAAAAGCGCACGGCATCGCGACCGCGCACGGTTTTACCGCCGCCAGACCATTCGATCAGGTCACGCACCGTCACGTAAGAACCGGCACGCTTGGAAATTTTCACTTCCGCACCGTCTTTCATCACGGTCACCATCTTGTGCAGCACATAATCGGGATACCCTGTCGGCACACCCACACCGGAGGCCTGCAAACCAGCGCGAACCCGCGCGATCGTGCCATGGTGGTCGCTACCCTGCACGTTGATCACCTTCTCAAACCCACGCTGCCATTTATTGATGTGATAAGCCACATCCGGCACGAAATAGGTATAGGTACCATCAGACTTGATCATGACGCGATCCTTGTCATCGCCATAATCCGTCGAGCGCAACCAGAGCGCGCCGCCGTCCTCAAAGGTCTTGCCTGCCTGGTTCAAGGCATCGACCGTCGCCGCCACCTTGCCGTCGCCATAAAGCGACGATTCGAGATAGTAATTGTCAAAGTTGATGCCAAAGGCTTGCAGGTCAATGTCCTGCTCGTGACGCAAATAAGTGACGGCAAAATTGCGAATCGCGCCCAGATCTTCCACATCGCCGCTGGCGGTCAACATCGCGCAATCGCGGGCATCCAGTGTTTTACCTGCCAGATAATCGGCAGCAATTTCGGCAATATATTCGCCGTTGTACGCTTCCTGCGGCCAATCTGCATCACCCGGCTTCAGGCCGCGCGCGCGCGCTTGCACCGACAAAGCCAGATTGTTGATTTGAACACCGGCATCGTTATAGTAAAACTCGCGACAAACTTCATAACCCTGCGACTCAAACAGCGCCGCCAGCGCATCACCCAGCGCACCCTGACGTCCATGCCCAACATGCAGTGGCCCGGTCGGGTTGGCTGAAACAAACTCGACCATAACCCGCTTACCGGCGCCCACATCGCTCCTGCCGTAATTTTCCGCCTTTCTCAAAATGTCGCGCACAACCGACTGCTTGGCGGCTGCGGGCATCCGAAAATTGATAAAGCCGGGGCCGGCAATTTCTGCCGCCTCAATCAGTTCATTTCGATCCGGGTTGGCCATGAGCGCCGCAACCACCGCTTGAGCCAATTCACGCGGATTCTTCCTGAGCGGCTTGGCAAGCTGCATCGCTATGTTGCAGGCGACATCCCCGTGGGACGGGTCACGCGGACGCTCCAGTAAAATGACTGGTTGCAAATCCGTTCCTTCCAGCAAAGGCGCTAGTGCAGCATCAATCAGGGCGGCAATCTGCTGTTTTTGTTGAGCAAGCATGAAGCAACAATCCAAAAAATATCACAAGCGAACATTATACTGTTTCGGCACTACTATGCCGCCTGATTGCCCTGGCGGCCAATGCAAAAAAGCCCTCACCACAAACTGGTGAGGGCTTTGCCTGCTTGTCACAGGTTTATTGGCGGCCAAAACCAGGTCTGGCACGCTTGGACGGTCCGAATTCCTGATCAAAAATCGCTTTCTGCTCCGGCGTCAAAACGGAATAGAATGTCTTGACCTCCTCGAGCCTATCGGCCATACGCGCGTAACGCGCTTTCATCATTTCAAGCATTTTTTCCATGCGCTCCGGCGCGGTCAAATTCGCCATTTCGCCACGCTTGAATGGGCGCTTCGGACCTGCTTCTGGCTTGTTGTCTACAAACTTGTTCCAGGCCGCTTCTTGATCCGCGCTTAATTTGAGTTTGTCATGCAACGCTGCTTCGCGTTGCGCACGCCGCGCTTCCCGGTGCGCCACACGCTCCTTGGCATCCGGACTATTCCCCCTCATGCCGTCATGGCCTTCCATCTGCTCATATCGTGGTCCTGTGTAATCACAATCACCGCGGCCGCCGGGCGACATTGCCAACGCAGAAAGAGCGACGCCCAGTCCGGCAATACCCATCAGTAAATTTTTGCTCAATTTGTTCATAGCAACCTCTTCTTTTCCAGTTGTAAACATAAAAGCCTTATGCTTTCGGTGAGTATAGGTCGCCACTTGATCCGACATATTTCTTAACTGTAACAATTTGTGTGATGGCCAACTCAACACGCTCTGCAAATGCCGCACAAGCACAATAAAAAAGCGGCTCCCGCAGGAGCCGCCCCGTAAAGACTTGTTACAAAGTCCGCCGTATTTATTCGGCTTCGTAGCTGTTTACCAGATGGCCAACGCCGTCAATAATGACTTCGACCTTGCTGCCTGGCTTCATCGAACCAACGCCCACCGACGTGCCGCAGGAAATGATGTCGCCCGGTTCCAGCGTCATGTCATACGACAGCATGCTGACCAGTTTGTGTGGTTGGAAAACCATGTCGCTAACCGGATAGTTCTGACGCTCCTGGCCATTCAGGATGGTCTTGATGACCAGCTTGCTCGGATCATCGATACCCGTCACGATGCCTGGGCCATAGGAACCAAAGGTGTCGAAGCCTTTGGCGCGCGTCCATTGCGCGAAGGTCGGATCCTTAAAGAGGAGTTCTGCGGCTGTGACGTCATTGCTGCAGGTATAACCGAAAATGTACTCGCCGATTTCTTCTTCCGGCACTTCCTTGCAACGCTTGCCGATCACGATCGCCAGTTCGCCTTCGTATACGACCCTGCCATCGTAGGAGTTCGGCTTGATGACTGTGTCACCATCACCGATGAATGACGTGCCCGTCTTGAGCAGGTACAGCGGCTCTGCTGGAATTGACGGTTCCTCTCCCTTTTTATCGGCAATAGCTTTAGCCAGCGCATAAAAATTATTCCACAACAAGATCATCTTGCCGGGAACGCATGGCGTCAGCAGCTTGACCTGCAAGCGGCTGACCGTCTCGCCCGTTGCGGTCGGGCTGTCAAACATGTCTCCACTGTAAATGTTGATGACATCGCCTTCCAACGTACCAATGCCTATCTTGCCACCGTCTTCATAACGTACCCATGTTGTCATACCGTTCTCCATTGTTATTTGAACGCCTGTCGCGCCCGATTTGTCGAAAATACTGTTTCTGCAAGGCGTGTCAAATAGACACATCACACTGAATCAGCGCAGGGCACATTCATGCCCCAATAGTCAAAACTGCTTTTAGCGAAACGTAGTGTATAGCACAAAGGCCGACTTTCCAAAAGTCCAAATTGTACACCTGACCAACGCGAAGGCTTACAACAATGACCTGATGCCCATTTCTAAAACCCGGTTTCAGATTCAATTTATTGCCACGCTTTTCTTGCTCTGAAACAGATAGCCGTTAAAATTGGCAGTTGAACCATTCAACCAAAACGGGAGAAAGAGATGAAGCTCTGGAGTGATTCTTTCAAAGACGGTGACACTATCCCCGCCGAATTCGCTTTTGGCGCGCCAGACCCAGCTACGCATGTCACCTTGTCCAGCAACCGCAATCCGCATCTGGCGTGGAGCGACCTGCCAGTTGGCACGCAGTCGCTCGTCATCATTTGTCACGATCGGGACGTTCCTTCCAAAGGCGATGACGTCAACCAGGAAGGCCGCGCCATCCCAGCCGACCTGCCGCGTGTCGATTTCTTCCACTGGTCGATCATTGATCTGCCTACCAGCCTGACTTCCATCGCTGCGGGCGAATTTTCGGACGGCGTGACTGCGCGCGGAAAGGCTGGTCCCGAAGCGGCACATGGCTCACGCCAGGGCATCAATGATTACACCGGCTGGTTTGCTGGCGATGCAGACATGTCTGGCGATTATTTCGGTTATGACGGCCCTTGCCCGCCTTGGAACGACACCATCCTGCATCACTATGTTTTCACGCTGTATGCATTGGACGTCGCCAAACTGGCTGTGGACGGCACGTTTACCGGCCAGCAAGTGCGTGATGCGATATCTGGACATATTCTGGCGGAAGCCAGCCTGACCGGTATCTACACGCTCACGCCTTCGCTGATGAAATGAGGTTGTTGTGGGCAGAAGCACCGAAGTACTGATCATCCGTCACGGTCAAACCGACTGGAACAAGATGAAGCGCCTGCAAGGACACAGCGATATCCCCTTGAATGAAAAGGGCCGCCAGCAAGCGCTCGCTCTGGCGGAAACGCTGCAAACCGAAGCGCTGGATGGTGTGTATGCGAGCGATTTGATGCGCGCATTGCATACCGCCGAAGAAATCGCCAAGTGGCATCAACTGGAGGTCCGTGCCGACCGCGGTTTGCGTGAGCGCTGCTATGGCGCGTTTGAAGGCATGCACCCGAAAGAAATCGAAGAACAGTATCCGGAGTCCCATAAAAGATGGCATGCAGCCGATCCGGATCACGTTTTCCCGACAGGTGAACGCCAGGCCGAAAGCATTCGCGAATTTCATCATCGTGCAATCGCAGCCCTGAGTCGTTGCGCTGAACGACATGCCGGCAAAAAAATTGCCGTTATCACGCATTTCGGCATTATTGAAGCCGCTTTTCGTGTGGCACACGACATTCCTCTCGGAACCCGGCAGCGCATGCCGGTCCTGAACACCAGCATCAATCGCTTCTCAGTACTCGGTGACGAAATCAGGATGCTGGCGTGGGGCGAGGCAGAACATCTGGCACCGCTTCGCCAACCCCCAGAATATCTAAAGCATTTCTGATAACGCAAGCACTGCAACGAGTGCCTGCGATGGCGCGTCATCTTCCCGGATGCAAGCGCTCAAATTTCAGGCGTAACTGTGCGGGCGTTTCGCGCCGCTGAGGATCGCGGATGATGCAACTCACCGGACAGACGATCCGGCATTGTGGTTCATCATAATGTCCAACGCACTCGGTGCATTTTTCGGGATCGATAACGTAAATTTCCGTACCCAAAGAAATCGCATCGTTCGGGCACATCGGCACACAGACATCGCAATTGATGCAATCACCGGTAATGAAGAGAGACATGGCGCGCAGGGTAATTAATCAGTCATCTGATCTGTTTTTTCCTTGAGCCAGTTCTCAACGGACGGGAACACGAATTTGGAAACATCGCCGCCCATAATCGCAATCTCCCGCACGATCGTGCCGGAAATGAACTGGTACTGATCAGACGGCGTCATGAACATGGTTTCTGCCTCAGGCATCAAGTAACGGTTCATGCCAGCCATTTGAAACTCGTACTCAAAATCAGAAACCGCGCGCAAGCCGCGCACAATAACACGGGCATCGTGCTTGCGAACCAGATCCTTGAGCAAACCGGTAAAACTCTCCACCCGCACATTCGGATAATGTCCCAAAACCTCTCTCGCTATTTCCAGGCGCTCTTCCAGCGTAAAGAAAGGGCGCTTGGTTCGACTAACAGCCACGCCCACGATCAGCTCTTTGAATAGCCCCGAACAACGCCGCACAATGTCTTCATGACCACGCGTAAGCGGGTCAAATGTTCCTGGATAAACGGCTATGGTCATTGCAACCCCCTGAAATTGCGGTAAAAACCTGCATTATGCCTAATAAATCCCTATTTTAGGGGCTCTAGCAGGTAGTAAAAGACGATACCTGCACGTCCAGCGCGCACAATGGTCCACTTTTGCAACAAATTAGCCCCGTCTTCATCCAACAAGGCGTCTATTGGCCGGGGAGATTCCACATAAATCAGGCCTCCCGCAGTCAATATCGCAGCACTGGCTGCCAACGCATTGGACAGCATCTCTTGCTGATAAGGCGGATCCACGAAAATCAAATCGAAACGCTGCCCACTCGCCGCCATCCCTTGCGCAACAGTCAAGGCATCGCCGCATATCGTTTGCACCTGATCAGCTTTCAATTTTCCCTTGACCGCTTCCAACTGCCGGCAAACCGGATAACTGGACTCAATCATCACCACCTGCTGCACCCCGCGACTGGCGGCCTCGAATCCAAACGCGCCTGTTCCTGCAAACATGTCCAGACAGGTTCGCCCCTCCCATTGCCCATCCCAAAAATGGGTAACCCAGTTAAAAACGGTTTCCCGCACGCGATCTGGCGTAGGGCGCAATCCCGCCGCCTCAAGGACGGGCAACAGCGTGCGCTTCCACAAGCCGCCTATGATGCGTACCTGTTGCGGCCGTGCCTTGTGCTGACCTCGACTGTTTCTTTTTTTAATGTTCATAAAACGGGCTATTCAGGTGCCCCAACAATGACGGCAACCATTTGATCAAAAGAGATTCTTTTCTGGAAAACGCGGTGCACTTCCTTTGCCGTAACCCGTTCAATACTCGGAATCCAGGTATCAAGATAATCCAGCGGCAAACCATCGTACCCAATTCTGGCAACCTGCCCCAGAATTTTACGATTGCTGTCAATTTGCATGATGAAGCTGCCGACCAGATTATCCTGCGCGGCTTGCACTTCCTGCGGTGTCGGGCCTTCTCGCAAGAAATCACGCAAAACGGTGCGAACGACTTCAAGCGCTTTGTCCGCCTGTTGTTTTTCCGTTTGCAAGACAATCATGAACGGGCCTTGCTGCAGTTTCGTCTGGAAACCACTGAAGATGCTGTACGACAAGCCGCGTTTTTCGCGCACTTCCTGCATCAGGCGCGACACAAAACCACCGCCACCCAAAATGTAATTACCCACCGTGAACGCGAAAAAATCTGGGTCACCACGCCTGATCGCTGGCATGCCAATCAATATATGCGCCTGTGACGCCGGGTGCGCAATACGTTGTTCAGATTGTTTCGGCCTGGGAACGGCTGGCATGGTCGGCTTACGGAGGTCTTTGCCGACAGGAAGACGGCTGGTTAACTCCCTGGCAATGCAGGTTGCCGTATCTTTCGTCACATCACCAACAATCGTAACAACGGCGTTGGACGCAACATAATATTTTTGATGAAAGGCCACCAGATCTGGGCGGGTAATGGACGCTATCGATTCAACCGTTGGGAAAGACGCGTAGGGATGGGTCTGATACATGGTGCGCAAAAATGTTCTCGCACCAATAACACCCGGCTTGGTTTCAGATTCCTTGATCGAAGCAATAATCCGCGCCTTGTCACGTGCCAGCTCCACCTCCGGGAAAGCGGGTTGCGACAACATCCGCGCAAGCAGCAGGCTTGAATCGCAACATTCCGGGTAGGTAGACAGCATGCGCAAACTGACATAAGCGCTGTCATCACTAACATTCGCATCATTTTGTGCCGCCAAATCAGCAAAGCCGTCGGATATCTGCGCCTCCGTCAGGGCAGGCTCTGCCTCGGTCTTTACAACACCACGCGCAAACATGCCGTTCGTCAAGGCAGCCAACCCTTTTTTGCCTGTCGGATCGTAACGCGCGCCGGCATCAAATTCGATCCGAACGTCAATCATCGGCAATGCATGGTTTTTTACCAGCATCACACGCGCGCCATTTTCCATGGTCCATGATTCAATGGGCAAAGCGGCTTGCGCAAAGGGCATGGCGAAAACCAGCAAAATCAGCCAAACGCGTATCATGGTACTTCTATTTTTATTCAAGCCGCTCAATGACGCCGCCTCTTTAAACGAAGATTGTTTCTAGTAAATGTGCCGCTGCGATGACTTTTCAGATGCCACCGATTTTTTCTTCGGCAAACGTTGCGGCACCAACGTAACCACGGACATCCCATCGTCACCAAAGTATTTTTTTGCGACGTCTTGTACCTGTTTCGATGTCACGGCTTTTAGTTTTGAGATCATGCGCCCACTATCCTTGTGGTGGAAGCCCACCATTTCCAGTGAGCCAATTTCTATCGCCTGATCAAGCAGTGAATCTCGCTTGAACACCTCCGACGCCAGCAATTGCGCCTTGACGCGACTCAACTCCTGTTTTGTGACCCCTTCTTTAGCCACGCGCTCCACCTCGGCCCGCAACCGCTTTTCCAGTTCTTGCGTTGAAACCCCATTGGCTGGTGTTCCTGACAAATAGAACAGCACCGGGCCACGCGCAATCGCATCGTAGTTTGCCGACACATTATGTGCAACTTTGTCCGTACGTACGATTGAAGCATTCAGCCGCGCATTGTCGTAGCCATCCAGTACGGCCGCCAGCACATCTAGCGCATATGCCTCTTCATCATTTTCAACATCGCGTAAGCCAGGAACCTTGAACGCCATAATGACGTAGGGGTTTTCCGCAGGCGCCTTCACAACGGCGCGTCGCATACCACGTTGTTCCGGCTCAACATGGGCATGTGCGAGCCCGCTCTCACGCGCGGGAATAGGGCCGAAATGCTTTTGCGCCATCTTTAAAACATCTTGTGCCCTGACATCGCCAGCAACAACCATCACAGCATTATTGGGTGCATACCAGTGTTGATACCACGCTTGCACATCCTTGACCGTCATTTGCTCAAGATCATTCATCCAGCCAATAACGGGCCGACCATACGGATGCGCCATAAATGCCGTCGCAAGCAAGGTTTCCCGAACCCGCCCCATTGGCCGGTCTTCCGTACGCCAGCGACGCTCTTCCTTGACAACCTGAAGCTCGGGCTTGTAGATCGCATCATCCAGAACCAGATTAACCATCCGGTCTGCCTCCAAGGCCATGACGTGCTCAAGTTTGTTACTGCCAACTTGCTGGTAATACGCGGTGTAATCGTAACTGGTGAAAGCATTCTCACGTCCACCGAGTGAGGCCACCTGGCGGCTGAAATCACCCGGCTTCAAAGTTTTCGTTCCCTTGAACATCATGTGCTCAAGCATGTGCGCCACCCCGCTGATGCCATAGCCCTCATCCATCGCCCCTGCCCGGTACCAGATCATGTGGACAACCGTTGGCGCGCGATGGTCTTCCTTGACCAGCACTTTCATGCCGTTGGATAGCATGAATTCATCGAGATTCCTATCTTGAGCAAAAACCGGACTCAGCATTATGGTTGCGAAAAACAACAACAAGAGGTTTCTAAAAATCATTATTGCGCTCTGGTAAAATGCTCTCATTAACTTCCCCTATTGGGCGTCCTGCTTCGCCTTACATAGTAACGTCACCACCATTACGATGTTTAGCTTTTTCAAGAAAAACACTACTCAGAATACGCCGGCCGTTGCTTCAACTCAAAAGGCAGAGACTCCCCGTTCAAAACAATCCTGGCTGGACCACCTCAAATCGGAGCTGACCAAAACGTCTTCCAGTCTGACCACCTTATTTGTTGGCGCCAAGATTGACGACGACCTCTACGATGAGCTTGAAATGGCCTTGATCATGTCGGATGCGGGCGTTGAGGCGACCAGCAAATTGCTCACGATGCTCAAGCAGAAAGTACGCGACGAAAAGCTCACGGAATCGGCGCAGGTTAAGGCTGCTTTGCGGGAATTGTTGTTCAAGATGCTGACGCCACTGGAAAAACGGTTTGAGCTTGGCCAGCACCACCCTCTGGTCATCATGATTGCCGGCGTCAATGGCGTCGGCAAAACCACCACCATCGGCAAGCTTGCCAAACATTTGCAGTCTCACCATCAAAGTGTATTGCTTGCTGCCGGCGACACCTTCCGCGCAGCGGCGCGCGAACAGTTGCGGGCATGGGGCGAGCGCAACGATGTCACCGTCATTTCGCAAGCTTCCGGCGACCCGGCGGCTGTCACATTCGATGCCGTGCAATCAGCCAAAGCGCGCGGCGTGGATGTCTTGATGATTGATACTGCCGGACGCCTGCCATCGCAACAACATCTGATGGAAGAGCTCAAGAAAATCAAGCGTGTTGCCGGAAAGGGGCTGGACACGGCACCCCACGAAGTGCTGCTGGTGATTGACGCCAATACTGGGCAAAATGCCCTGGCGCAAGTCAAGGCCTTTGATGATGCGCTAAAGCTGACAGGTCTGATCATCACCAAGCTGGATGGCACCGCGAAAGGCGGCATTCTGGCAGCCATTGCCAATACGCGCCCCATCCCCGTTTATTTCATCGGCGTGGGCGAGCGCATCGAAGATTTGCAAGCCTTCAATGCCGAAGAATTTGTTTCCGCCCTGCTAAATTGAAAAGACGCTTATTACGGCCATGATCCAGTTTCAGAATGTCTCCCGGGAATATCCAGGGGATATTGTCGCCTTGAGAAACGTCTCGTTCTCGATTGCTCCTGGCGAACTGGTCTTTCTTTCCGGCCCGTCCGGCGCGGGCAAATCAACCTTACTGAAACTGATTGCTGCCATTGAGCGGCCTACGCAGGGCACCATCAGCGTTGGCGGACAGGACATCAGCTCACTTCGCCGCGCGGCCATTCCGTTCCTGCGCCAAAATCTTGGGCTGGTCCTGCAACAAAGTACGCTGCTAACTGACCGTTCCTTGCTGGATAACGTCATGTTGCCGATGCTGGTTCTGGGCACACCCCGCGCTGAGGCGACAACCAGGGCGCTGACAGCGCTGGAAAAAGTCAACATGCGCGAACATGCGGACGCAATGCCTCTTACCCTTTCCGGCGGTGAGCAGCAGCGCGCCGAAATTGCGCGCGCCATCGTCAACCGACCGCAAATCATTCTGGCAGACGAACCAACCACCAATCTTGATCATGAAAGCGCCGCGCAAGTTATCCAGGCGCTGGCGTCGTTCAGAAAGGCCGGTGTCATCTGCATCATTTCGACTCATGATGATTACTTTCTGCGCCAGGCATCGCGCGTACTGTCGCTGCGCCACGGCGAACTGGTCAACGACCGGCACGTCAATCTTGCCAGGAGGCCTGCGGCATGATGCGCTGGATGAGAAGCCAAGGCCATGCCTTTTCAGCCATGTGGGGGCACTTGTGCGCGACTCCCGGCAATTTTTTTCTCAACATGCTGGTATTGTCGATGACACTGGCGCTGCCCTTTGCCGGCGCAACCTTGCTTCAAAACCTGCAGCCACTCACATCCCGCATCGCCGTCAATACAGAAATCAGTGTATTTGTAAAAATGGATGCGTCTCGCGAAAAAGCGTCTGCGCTTGCTGCGCAAATCCAACACATCTTCGATCAGCACGAGCAGCCTGTCAAAATAGTATTCCTGCCCAAAGAGAAAGCGCTGGAAAATCTACAGGAAAAAGCGGCGCTTGACGATGTGGTCAGCGCACTGGGCGCCAATCCGCTACCAGACAGTTATTTGCTACGCCTGACGCCCTCTCAAAAAAATCTGGGTACGCTAAAAGTGGAAGCCGTAGTTGAGCAACTTCAGGAGCTGGCGCTAGTCGACAAGGTCCGGGTCGACTCGGCCTGGTTAAAACGGTTGACGGCACTCATGCAGGTTTTGCGTCTTGGCTTGTACTTTCTGGGCGGCACGCTGGGCATCGTCGTCGTCGCCGTCACCTTCAACACCATTCGTCTGCAAGTGCTTGGCCACCGGGATGAAATCTGGCTGCTGCAACTCGTCGGCGCAACCGAAAGCTTTATCCGGCGCCCCTTCCATTACAGCGGCATTCTGCTTGGATTGTGCGCAGGCGGCATTGCACTCGGGGTCGTGGCGCTGGCGTTATATCCACTCAATAACGCCATTGTCGATTTGGCAAGACTGTATGCGTCAAACATACAAATCGCGCCACTAACCCTGACAAACAGCGCCATTTTGCTTGGATTGAGCGCTTTGCTTGGCTGGATGGGGGCGGCATTGTCAATCAGACGTCATTTAATTTACCCAAAATAACGGGGGAACGCATTAAATACCACTGTGGTGGGCTTTGGCATCGGAATATAATAAATACCGATTTTGTTTGATCCTGTTCCTATTTTCTGCGTCAGAAGAACTTAAAACCTCAAGCGATCATGAGTGATTTTTTAGCCTCAGGAAAAACGCGATTTAATGTGCGTGCCCTGCTGTATGGCAACCGCCTGGACTTGCGCGCCATTGAAGAAACCAGCAGCCTGGCACTCAACCCGCTAACAATGGATCTTGAGGGCGGCATTGCCGTGCTCTACCGCTTTGGTGCCGTTGTCCTGTTCGACATTGACCCATTGCATGAAGCCGTCATCTTGAAACGCCTTGCTGCTCTCAGTAGTGACCCGCTTCTGTTGTCTGAAGTCGAAGAAGTCATCGTGCAAGTTGATCCGAATGTTCGCGAAGGCATGCGCGGGAGCACAGTCTTCATCCAGGAAATCGATGTTGAGCGTTTGCAGATTATTGCGGACGTACTCGCAAAAAGCGTCGTGCTCGCGCATTATGAGGGGCAGGTCAATGAAAACATCGAACGTATCGAACCACTGGCAAGCAATTTGCGGCTACACGGAAAAATCAGCGGCAATGCCACGGACATGCTGCGCCACATCGGCACGATGCTATGGTCAGAATATGTGATGGTCGGGCGCGTCAACGTGCATGAGAAGCCCGAGGTGCTGTGGGAAAACCCCGCCCGTGAAGGTCTGTATATCCGCCTGGAAGACGAGTTCGAAATCATAGAGCGCCATACTGCACTGGAACGCAAACTCAATCTTATTTCGCAAACTGCGGAAAGCCTGTTAAACGTCCTGAACACCCGTCATTCCTTGCGACTGGAGTGGTACATCATTATTCTGATTGCCGCCGAAATTCTCCTCATGCTCTACGAGCTATTCCTGCAATAAATCACACATTTGCACACCCCGTTACTTATGAAAGCGGCAACGCATTTCATAAGTAAATATTTCCGCGTGGCATCACTACAAATTTTTACCTGTTTTTGATTTTTTAGCTTCCATTTCCATTGACAGCACAATATATAGTGCCATACGATGGAAAGTACACTATATATTGTAATCATTGGAGACGCCCTTAATGATTAATCCGACGCCCATTATCTCCCGCATCATCAAACGCGATGGTTCTGTCAAACCTTTTGACGCCAGCAAAATCGAATCTGCGATTCTCCGTGCAGGACAAGCAACCGGCGAGTTTGACAGCGATGTGGCACAAAGCCTGACCAACCAGCATGTACTCAGAAAGCTGCTGAGAACAGGCAAAGGCACGCCACACATCGAGGAAATTCAGGATGCCGTCGAATGCGCGCTCTATGAAACTGGTCACAAGAAAACACTGCGCGCTTATATTGTTTATCGTGAGCAGCATCAAAAGCTGCGGAATGACCGACAGAGCCTGGTTGATGTTGAAACATCAATGAACGAATACCTGGATCAGCTTGACTGGCGCGTGAATGCCAATGCGAACCAGGGTTACTCACTCGGCGGCCTGATCCTGAACGTTTCCGGCAAAGTCATCGCCAACTACTGGTTGAACCATGTTTATCCACCGGAAGTCGGACAGGCACACCGCGATGCCGATATCCACATTCATGATCTGGACATGCTGGCAGGCTATTGTGCCGGCTGGTCACTACGAACTCTCCTGCACGAAGGCTTGAACGGCGTACCCGGAAAAGTTGAGTCAGGTCCGCCAAAACGCATGTCGAGCGCCGTCGGGCAAATCGTCAACTTCCTTGGTACGCTGCAAAACGAATGGGCCGGTGCTCAGGCATTCAGTTCCTTCGACACGTACATGGCACCATTCGTACGTAATGAAAATCTTGATTATCGTGCCGTCCGCCAGTACATGCAGGAGCTGATCTACAACCTGAATGTACCGTCGCGCTGGGGCACGCAAACGCCGTTTACCAACCTGACCTTCGACTGGGTATGTCCGGAAGATCTGAGAGAGCAGGTTCCCATCGTTGGCGGCAAGGAAATGCCATTTACCTACGGCGAGTTGCAAAAAGAAATGGATATGATTAACCGCGCCTACATCGAAGTGATGATGGCCGGGGACGACAAGGGGCGCGTCTTTACGTTCCCGATTCCAACTTACAACATTACGGACGATTTTGAATGGCACAGCGAAAATGCTGAACTGCTGTTTGAAATGACCGCGAAATACGGCTTGCCTTACTTCCAGAACTTCCTGAATTCGGAACTCAAGCCGAACATGATCCGATCGATGTGCTGCCGTCTGCAACTCGATTTGCGTGAATTACTCAAGCGCGGCAACGGCCTGTTCGGGTCTGCCGAGCAAACCGGTTCACTCGGTGTGGTGACGGTCAATTGCGCCCGCCTTGGCCACCTCTATCAAGGTGACGAAACCGCCTTGCTTGCACGTCTGGACGAATTGCTGGAACTGGGAAAAACGAGCCTCGAAATCAAGCGCAAAGTCATTCAGCGTCATATGGATAACGGCCTGTTTCCGTACACACGCCGCTATCTCGGCACCCTGCGCAACCATTTCTCGACGATCGGCGTAAACGGCATCAATGAAATGATTCGCAACTTCACAAGCAATGAGCACGACATCAGTACGAAGTGGGGGCACGATTTTGCCGTGCGTTTGCTGGACCACATCCGCGACCGCATGATCGAATTTCAGGATGAAACCGGCAGCATGTACAACCTGGAAGCCACACCAGCCGAAGGCACGACCTATCGCTTTGCACGTGAAGATGCCAAGCGTTATCCCAACATCCTTCAGGCAGGCACGCATGACATGCCGTATTACACCAATTCATCGCAATTGCCGGTTGGCTACACCGACGACCCATTCGAAGCACTGGAAATGCAGGACGAACTGCAACGTAAATATACCGGCGGCACGGTCTTGCATCTGTACATGAACGATCCGCTTTCCAGCGTTGATGCATGCCGCACGCTCATCCAGCGCTCTTTGTCGCGCTTCCGTTTGCCATACATCACCATTTCACCGACTTTTTCAATTTGCCCGAAACACGGCTATATCGGCGGACATCACGAATTCTGCCCGAAATGCGATGAAGAGCTAATTGCGCGTAAAAAACAGCAGCTAGCTGCTTGATATAACCTGGAGGAGAATACATGTCAGAAACCAAAAACGCTTCTCAAGAGATTGTTCTCTGCGACGAAGAGCGCCAACCCTGTGAAATCTGGACGCGCGTGATGGGCTATCACCGTCCATTAGCTTCCTTTAACACCGGCAAAAAGGGCGAGTTTGCGGAACGCACCTATTTTGCCGAACCCGGCTTCAAGCATTAATTTTATTCGTTAGTCGCTGTTTCAGTATTGGGTGGGTCTAAACACCCCCCAATGCTTTTTTCGTTTATGCCAGACTTTCAAGAACCGAAAAGACCACTCAAAGTCGGCGGCGTCGTTCCCTTTTCCACCACCGATTTTCCCGGCAAGCTAGCCGCGGTCATCTTCGTGCAAGGCTGTCCGTGGCAATGCGTTTATTGTCACAATCCACACCTGCAACCACGTACCGAAAAAAATTCCTTGCCATGGCGTGACGTACTCTTCATGCTTGAACGCCGAAAAGGTTTGCTCGATGCCGTTGTTTTCAGTGGTGGCGAACCCACTATTGACCCAGCACTTGAAAGTGCCATTCAGGATGTTAAAGATATGGGCTATCAAGTCGGCCTGCACACGGCTGGCGCGTATCCGCAACGACTTGCCGAAATCCTG
Source organism: Burkholderiaceae bacterium (assembly GCA_963666295.1). Classification (GTDB taxonomy): domain Bacteria; phylum Pseudomonadota; class Gammaproteobacteria; order Burkholderiales; family Burkholderiaceae_D; genus QZKY01. Next base: position 1,138,842 of record OY762707.1, read on the forward strand.
CCGCTTCTGGATTGGGTCGCCATTGATGCCAAGGCACCGTATTCTGCTTATGAATCCATCACCCGCATTCCCAACAGCGGTGAGCCTGCGCTGGCGTGTGCGCAAGCCATCATTAGCAGTGGCGTAGCGCACGAATTCCGCACGACCATTCACCCTGATCTTTTAAGTGAAGAAGTGTTACGGACTTATGCCCATGACCTCGCAACAATGGGTGTCAAGCATTATGCATTGCAGATTTTTCGAGATGTCGGCAACGAAGGGAGCGGCCTGACGAAATTCAGTCGCGCAGACTACCCCAGCGCAGAGTTAACTCGAGAAATAGAGACATTGTTCTCCAGCTTTACCGTACGAACCGCCTGAAAACCGGGCACTTATTTTCGCGGCACAAAATTCACGGTCGTCTCGCCAGCATTCCCCGTTTTTTGAGCTGGCTTGAAGGCGTGGCCGTAAACCACTTCCATCGTCAGCGGAATGCGTCCATCGCCTCGCCGAAACGATTCCAGCTTACTCAGAACCCGTGTCCATGCCCGCCTGCCAAATAACCCGCGTTGACGATTCGGCAAAGGGTTACCACCAAAAGCACGCGCGTCCTGCAACAATCTCTCAGGCGATTCGTAAGTCAGCGTAAGCATTTCCATATCCACCACCGGCGTCGTAAATCCGCTGGCAAGCAGCCTATCGCCAAGATCATGCATGTCTGCAAAAGCCAGCGTGTGCGGATAGGCATCCACGACAGCAAATGCCTGACGTATCTGTTTGAACGTATCGGGGCCGAAACAGGAAAACATCAGCAAACCATTAACCCGTAACACGCGCCGCCATTCGGCAAAAACCGTTTCTGAATGCCCGTGCCAGTGCAGCGCCAGATTCGACCACAGCATATCCAGCGACTGGCTCGCCAGCGGCATGCTGGAAAAGTCGCCACAAAGCAGGTGCTGTGTCGTCTGGTCGACCGGATGAAGCCTAGCCGCAATGCGCGCAAGAAACGACCCTGAAATCGGTTTATTTGCCAGCGCCAGGCGTTGCGGGGAAGCATCCAGTCCAATGACACGACTTTGTGGATAGCGCTCCTGCAGCACTGGCAAATCCATGCCGGTTCCGCAGCCGACATCCAGAACACTTTCCGGTACAAATTTGAGCAAATCCAGTCGCTCGACCATGCGCTGGCTGACCTCGCGACAAAAAAAATCCGAGGCAGCGACGCGATCCGGCATTGAATAAATGGCGCGAACGCGAGCCAGGTCCGGCTGATCTGAATTATTTTGATCCGTCTGTGGCACGGCGGTTATGTCAAAGAGTTTGAAGTGCGATAATGCATCAGTTTACCTTGCTTGTAACCTCAATACCGCCATGCGAAGCAAGCTTCTTCAACAATGCCTTTCTGTTGCCCTGCCATCAAGCTGCGTCCTTTGTGGTGCGCCAGACGATGAAACACTGTGCGCGGTTTGCACCGCCCGTTTTTTACATCAACAGAAAACCCGCTGCTCCCAATGTGGCAACCTGCTCGGTAAGCATTTGCAAGAATCCAATCCGATTTGCGGCCACTGCCTGAAAACACCACCAGATTATGACCAGACCTGGATTGCGGCCGATTATGAGGCGCCGCTTGATCAACTTGTGCTGTCGTTCAAGTTTGCCAGCCGACTTGCATTGGGCCCCGTATTTGCGCGCCTGTTGCGAAACGCCATCACGCAAGCCAACACTGCTAATGATGGACTGCCAGACCTGATTATTCCGATGCCACTGGCAAGCAAGCGGCTCATTGAGCGCGGCTTTAATCAGGCGCTTGAAATCGCACGGCCACTTGCAAAAATGCTGGATATCCCACTCGCTTCACGCCTGTGCACACGCGGCAAAGAGACGCTTCCTCAAACTTTATTACCTCTGAAAGAGCGCGCAAAAAATGTTCGAAATGCATTCATCGTTGCGCCCGAATCGCATGCCGTAGTTAAAGACAAGCATATAGCCATTGTGGATGATGTCATGACTTCCGGCGCCACACTCAATGCGCTTGCACGCGAACTCAAACGCGCTGGCGCATCCCGTGTCAGCACTCTGGTCGTTGCGCGCGCGTTAAACTGACTATTACTGGAGAATACGGCTTGTTTCACGTTGTACTGGTTAAACCTGACATCCCCCAGAATACGGGCAATATCATTCGCCTGTGCGCAAACACTGGCGCCCAACTTCATCTTATCGAACCGCTTGGCTTCCCGCTGGATGATGCCAAAATGCGTCGCGCCGGACTGGACTACCATGAATACGCGACCATGCGGACGCATAAAGATTGGCAATCTTTTCTGGACGAACTCAAGCCTGATCCGGCGCGCCTCTTCTTGTTTTCAACGCATGCCACGGCTTCACTTGTCAGCGCCAGCTTTCAACCCGGCGACCTTCTTGTTTTTGGATCCGAAACCAAAGGGCTTGATAAGGCTATTCGTGAGCAATACCCCGCAAAGCAGTGCCTCCGCTTACCCCTGCGCCCGGAAAACCGCAGCCTGAATCTTTCCAATGCGGTGGCGATCGCTGTTTATGAAGCGTGGCGACAAAACGACTACCTTGGAAGCACATAATCTTTGCCAAATAACAATGGAAGACTACGGTTGCGTGTGCTTTAATTATTCCACCAAACTCACCAAAAGGTGGCGGTCATCGACAAGGCCCTGTTATATATCCTGCTTGCAACACTCCTTTCTGGAACAACCAGTCTGGTTTTTGCGGCCATTTTCTCCTACTCGGTGCTCTCCAGGGTGATCGATCGCATGGTCAGCCTGTCGGTTGGCATCATGCTCGCCACATCTTTCATGCATGCCCTGCCGGAAGCCTTTGAATCCGGTATCAACCCGCATTACCTTTTCGCGACCCTGTTAGCCGGTTTGCTGAGTTTCTTTTTGCTGGAGAAAATGGCGCTTTTACGTCACTCCCACCACCATGAAGGCGACATGCACGACCACCAACACCCTGTTGGCTTCGATGCACAACAAGCTGGAAAATCCGGCTGGATGATTCTGGTTGGGGACGGGCTGCACAATTTCTCTGATGGCATCCTGATTGCCGCTGCTTTTCTGACCGACCCAAAGCTGGGGCTAATGACCAGTCTGGCCATCTTTGCGCACGAAGTCCCTCAGGAAGTGGGCGATTTCATTGTCTTGCTGAATGCCGGCTTTTCGCGCCGTCGTGCCTTTGTCTACAACCTGCTTTCCAGTCTGGCGGCGATTATCGGTGGTATCGCCGGTTACGTCATGCTGAAAAAAGCCAGCAACCTGATTCCCTACGTCCTGGTGCTGGCGTCTTCCGGATTCATTTACATCTCGGTCAGCGACCTGATGCCGCAAATGCAGCAGCGTTACAGTCTCCGTGAAACGGTTTCTCAAGTGTTACTCATTGCACTTGGTATCGGCATCATTTTCGTGATAACCGGTCGCATGCACATGCATTGATCGGTCACACGGCTCTAGTGCGCTTCGTCCCAGTTTTTGCCCACACCCACATCTACAACCAACGGCACTTTCAGTTGCACGACGCGCGTCATCAGGTTTGGCAGCATTTCTCGCACTTTGCCCAACTCATTATCAGGCACCTCCAGTACCAGTTCATCATGCACCTGCATCACGAGCATGGTTTCCATTTCCTCTTTTTCAAGCCAATCCTGCACCTCAACCATGGCCAGCTTGATCAAATCAGCGGCTGTTCCCTGCATTGGCGCGTTGATCGCGGCGCGCTCGGCCGCCTGTCGACGTGGTCCATTCGGCGAATTGATTTCCGGTAGCCACAAGCGACGACCAAAAACGGTTTCGACATAACCCTGCGCCTTGGCGAGTTCTCGAATTTCAGTCATGTACTGCGCTACGCCCGGATAACGCATGAAATAACGGTCGATATAATTTCTTGCCGCACTGCGTTCGATACCCAGATTGCTTGCCAGACCAAACTCGCTCATACCGTAAATCAATCCGAAATTAATAACCTTCGCGTAGCGGCGCTGTTCGCTCGATACTTCCAGCGGCGTCACGCCAAAGACTTCCGATGCCGTTGCCCGATGTACATCTTCTCCTTCTGAAAAAGCGCGCAGCAAATTGGCATCTTCTGAAATATGCGCCATGATACGCAACTCAATCTGGGAATAGTCGGCCGAAACAATGACGCACCCCTTCGGCGCGACAAAAGCTTCACGTATGCGACGCCCCTCTGCCGTACGAATCGGAATGTTCTGCAAGTTAGGCTCGTTGGACGCCAGACGACCTGTCACCGCAACGGCTTGCGCATAATTGGTATGGACGCGCCCGGTTTGCGGGTTCATCATGCGCGGCAACTTGTCCGCATAGGTTGATTTTAATTTTGACAGGCCGCGATATTCCAGCAAAATCTTCGGTAGCGGATAATCTTCTGCCAGCTTGTGCAGCACTTCCTCATCCGTTGACGGAGTGCCGGATGGTGTTTTTTTGACCACTGGCAAGCCCAACTCACCAAAAAAAATGGCAGCAATCTGCTTGGGAGAATTCAGGTTAAACGGTTGCCCGGCGGCCTCGTAGGCTTTTTGCTCCAGCGACAACATGTGCGTGCCCAATTCGTGTGATTGCACCGCCAGTTTGGCTTCGTCGATCAGGACGCCATTGCGCTCCATGATCAGCAATACCCGCGCCGTCGGCAATTCAATCTTTTCGTACACAAAGCGTAGCTTTTCGTCCTGTTCGATACGCGGCCAAAGTACCTGATGCAGTTGCAGTGTGACATCCGCATCCTCAGCAGCATAGTCCGTCGCCTGCTCAATCGACACTTCATCGAAACCAATCTGCGAGGCGCCTTTTCCGCAAATCGACTGGTAGCTGATCGTTTCACGATTCAGATGACGTTGTGCCAAACTATCCATGCCGTGATTGCGATGCGCTTCCAGCACGTAGGATTGCAACAGCGTATCGTGCTGGATACCGCGCAAGGTAATGCCGTAGTTGGCAAATACATGACTGTCGTATTTCAGGTGCTGGCCCAGCTTGGCCTGCGTTTCATCTTCCAGCCACAGCTTGAGCGCTTCCAGCACCTTGTCGCGACTCAACTGATCCGGCGCGCCTGGATAGCGGTGCGCCACTGGAATGTATGCCGCATAGCCAGGCTCACAACATAAGGACAAGCCGACCAGTTCCGCTTGCATGGCATCCAACGAGGTCGTTTCCGTATCAATGGCAGTCAATTCTGCCGCCCTTACCTTTTCAAGCCAGTATCTGAATTGTTCCTCAGTTGTAACCGTTTCGTACTGCTTTACGTGCATTGGTGGCTGAGTTGTTTCAAGTAAGTCAGCTTGAAACCCCTTTTCGGCTACTTTGGTCTGTACCGTTTCTTTTTCGCCTAGTTCTCGCAGCAAATTTCTGAAACCAAAACGTGTGAAGAACGCAATCATCGCATCGTGATCTTCCGGTTTGGCCAGGAGTGACTCTTTTATGGATTGCAGGTCCGGCTCCAGTTTGCAAGTAGTGCGGATAGTGACCAAATCCTGCGCCGTTGGCAACCAGCCGATGACTTCACGCAAATTGTTGCCAACACTACCGCCAATTTTGTCCGCATTTGCAATCACGCCGTCTAATGTTTCATATTGATTCAACCACTTGATGGCCGTTTTTGGCCCCACTTTGGACACCCCGGGGATATTGTCCGATGTATCCCCTACGAGCGTCAGGTAATCGGTGAGTCGCTCTGGTGGAATGCCAAACTTGTTAATCACGCCTTCCACGTCGAGTTTTTCATTGTTCATGGTGTTGACCAGCGTGACGTGCGGATTAACCAGTTGCGCCAGGTCCTTATCGCCCGTTGAAATCACCGTCTCGATTCCTTGTTCCGATGCCCGCCTCGCTAGCGTTCCGATAACGTCATCTGCCTCGACCCCTTCGACCATCAATATCGGCCAACCGAGAATCGCAACGATTTCATGTATTGGCTCAACCTGCTTCACCAGTTCTTCCGGCATGGCGCTTCTGTTGGCCTTGTATTCAGGATAAATATCATCCCGGAAGGTTTTTCCCTTTGCATCAAACACACAGGCGAGATAACTTGCTGGATAATCATGGCGTAAACGTCGTAACATATTGACCATGCCAAGCACAGCGCCCGAAGGCGTGCCATCCGGCGCCCTCAAATCTGGCAGCGCATGATAAGCCCGGTATAAATAGCTCGATCCATCAACTAACAACAAGGTGTTTTGCATATGGGATTCACAGATAAAAATGTAGAAAGACTGCGCGACCTGAAAGATACAGAACAGGCGACCATTCTGAAAGCGCGTGAGTCGTGGAGCATGTTCTCAATTATGGCAGAGTTTATCGAGTCGACAGAGCGTCTTTCAACCCTTCACCCGGCTGTTACCATCTTCGGATCTGCCAGAATACATCCTGACAATCCGTATTACATCAAATGCATGACCCTGGCGCGCACGCTGTCTGATGCAGGCTTCGCCGTTATTTCCGGTGGTGGCCCAGGCATCATGGCTGCAGCCAACCACGGTGCATTTGAAGGCAAATCCCCGTCCGTGGGTCTAAACATCATCTTGCCTCAAGAGCAAATGCCCAACATCTGGCAAAACATTCCGATTCACTACCGTCACTTTTTTGCCAGAAAGGTTGCCTTCGTCAAATACGCCGATGCCTTTGTCTTGTTTCCAGGTGGATTTGGAACGATGGATGAACTTTCTGAAGTCTTGACCCTGATGCAAACCGAAAAATCTCGCCGTATTCCTTTGATTCTGGTTGGCAGTGAATTCTGGAAAGGTCTGCTAGACTGGTTCCAGGATCAAATGGTGACGCAAGGTTTGATTGCTCCTGAAGACATGGATTTGATGATGGTCATTGATGACCCAGAAGAAATCGTCGACATTATTCATGCCTTCTATAAAGAGAGAGAAATCCAGCCGACTGACGATGAGCGCCAAAAAATGCTTTATCTGTAACTGCGCTTTGTTAAAATCGAACCGATATTTACAACCATCTTGCGTACGAGTGATTATGAGAAAACTTTATCTGTTACCGGCTGCTGCCAGCTTTACGATGCTGATTGCTTCTACACCACTCAGTGCGCAAGAATCCAGTGCTTCAAAGTTGGAAAAACTTGAGGATCCCACGCCGCCAACCATTACCATTCGCCAACCATCTACGGAAGGCGCCAAAATCACGGAGGAACGTGAGGGAGGGGCGGTAAAGAAAGTTAAGGTCAAGAGTGGCGGTTCAACCTATTATCTGAAGCCCAAGGGCGCCAAGTCCACCCCGCCGATGGACGCCCATGAAAGCGAGACCAGTGTGCCGCAATGGGTCGTCAAAGAATTTGATGCTGGAAAGGAAGCATCCCCAGCGAATAAGTCCGTGATCAGCGATTCGCCGCCGTCATCGGCACCGACTAAATAAGCAAGTTCCCCTTAGGCACCTTTATACCTTATCTATCATGGCTGTATTTACACCGGTTAATCTGGAAGATCTCTCTTCGTGGATTAGCCAGTTTCCACTTGGAAAAGTTCACCGCATACGTGGAATCGAATCCGGGATTGAGAACAGTAACTTTTTTATCGATACCGATGCGGGCGAATTCGTCCTGACGATTTTTGAAAAACTATCGTTCAACGAGCTTCCCTTTTATCTGGAATTAATGCGACACCTCGCGCAGCGAGGCATTCTGGTGCCATTGCCTATTGCCAATCATAGTGACAGTATCATCAACGAATTGCATGGCAAGCCAGCATCCATAGTGACTAAACTTGAAGGAAAGTGGGTCGTCAACCCCGAGCCTCAGCACTGTTTTGCCGTGGGTGCCATGCTAGCCAGGATGCATCTCGCAGCGCAAGATTTTCCTTTGCATCAGCCCAATATGCGCAGCCTGGCCTGGTGGCAAAAAAATGTTCCGACTATCAGGCCTTATCTCGATGAGGAAAAACAGGCACTTTTAGTCAATGAATTAACATTTCAGGAATCTTTTTTTCATTCCGAAATATATGGCCAGCTTACCAGAGGCCCGGTGCATGCCGACCTGTTTCGTAACAACGTCATGTTTAATGGCGATCAATTGACAGGCTTTTTTGATTTTTATTTCGCAGGTTGCGATGCGTGGCTTTTTGACGTAGCCGTCACAGTTAATGACTGGTGCATCAACCTGGAGACCGGCGAGTTTGATTCTGCGCGATTGAAGGCGTTGCTGGCAGGTTATCACGCAGAGCGGTCCTTTACTGAGTTTGAGCAACAAGCATGGTCGCCAATGTTTCGCGCTGCCGCCTTTCGTTTCTGGTTGTCTCGCCTGTATGACTACTATTTGCCACGCGAAGCGGCCATGCTTACACCACATGACCCTTTGCATTTTGAGCGTATTTTGCGCTTGCGAATTTCTGAACCTGACCTGACGCTTTTCTAAATGACAAATTTACCTGCCATTGCTGGATGGAATTGGTTGAGGGAAGGCTTTGCCCTGTTCTTCAAGCGCCCGTGGCAACTGATAATCCTGTTTGCTACATACTCCTTTTTCCTGTTTCTTATTGGCCTGATACCGTTTTTGGGGCAAATTATTCCCCCACTGCTAACACCTGCCTTTTCGATGGTCATCATGACAGCCTGCGCGCAAGTCGACCAAGGCACTACTTTTGACCATCTTCTGCTGCGGCAATCGTTTCAGCCCCCTGTCATGCAACGACTGCTCGGCCTGGGCGCCCTCTATGTGCTGATGGCCTTTATCACAATTGGATTAATGTGGCTCTTTGTTGGAGGCGACCTTTCTCCCCTTTCAACCATCGATGCGAAAACGCTTGCAAACAATTCAAACTCAAATCAGTCATGGGTATTGCTCGTCATTGCCTTTTTTGGCCTGCTCTATGTTCCTCTTTTCTGGTTTGCCGCCCCGCTGATTGTCTGGCGACAATCCACGGTCGGGAAAGCAATTTTTTATAGCCTCTTTTCGGTGCTACGCAATATAAAAGCATTCATCGTTTATTTTCTTTCATGGCTGGTCGTGGGGGCTATTCTCCCTTCCTTAATCAGCGTAATGCTAGCCTCTCTCATCGGATTGCCGCAGTTAGCCGTTGCCGCGCTTTTTTTATTTTCCATCGTGCTAACGATTGTGATGTACTGCTCTTGCTATACGAGTTACAAGCACATTTTTAGCACACCAGAACAACTGAAATCGACAATGTGATGCTTTTAATTTCAGCATAAAATAGCGAATCTTTTTTATTGATTTTTGATATGCCAAAAAACACGACTAACGACCTGACGCCGCAACTCAAAGCAGAGTTGCTAGCAGAGGCTTTACCTTACATTCGCAAATTTCATGGCAAAACCATTGTGATCAAATATGGTGGCAATGCCATGATCGATGAGTCCTTAAAGCACGGTTTCGCACGCGACGTCATCCTGCTCAAATTGGTTGGCATGAATCCTGTCGTCGTGCATGGAGGTGGCCCACAGATTGAAAATGCGCTTAATAAAATCGGTAAGAAAGGCACCTTTGTCCAAGGCATGCGCATTACCGACGAAGAGACGATGGAAGTTGTCGAGTGGGTTCTGGGTGGTGAGGTACAGCAAGACATAGTCATGCTGATCAACCACTATGGAGGTCAAGCGGTTGGTTTGACCGGCAAGGATGGCGGGTTGATCCGCGCCAGAAAATTAAAAATGCCCGATGAAAATACGCCGGGGGCGTTTGTTGATTTGGGTTATGTTGGCGAAATTACGTCGATTAACCCAGCGGTTGTGCGTGCATTGCAAGATGACGCATTTATCCCGATTATTTCACCCATCGGGTTTAGTGATGACGGCCAAGCCTACAACATCAATGCAGATCTGGTAGCAGGAAAAATAGCAGAAATTCTCAAAGCTGAAAAACTGGTCATGATGACCAATACGTCAGGCGTATTAGACAAACAAGACAATCTCTTGACTGACTTGTCCGCCAAATGTATTGAAGGCATGTTCGCAGACGGCTCCATTCATGGCGGCATGTTGCCCAAAATCTCTTCTGCGCTAGAGGCTGCCAAGTCAGGGGTAAATTCCGTTCACATCATTGATGGGCGCATCAAGCACTCGCTGTTGCTGGAAGTTTTAACCGAGCAAGCCTTTGGCACCATGATTCGCTCTCATTGATATCTCTCTCTAGAATTAAAAAAGGCAGCTTACGCTGCCTTTTTTAATTCGTTGTTACGTATATAAATATTAACGTTTTTGGCGAAGTTTCTGGATCGCTGCCAGCTGTGCAATTGCTGCCACAATTTCTGCTTGCGCCTTTGCATAATCGATCTGCGATTCTTTGTTATTGAGTGCTTCTTCAGCCAATCTCTTGGCTTCCAGAGCCTTGGCTTCGTCCAGATCATGTCCGCGTATTGCCGTATCGGCAAGCACAGTAACCACTTTAGGCTGAACTTCAAGAATACCGCCCGCTACAAAAACAAACTCTTCTTCCTCTTGGTTCGGAACTTTGATACGCACAGCACCTGGCTTAATGCGTGTAATCAGAGGAGTATGCCCAGGCATGATGCCTAACTCACCAATTTCACCCGGCAACGCAACGAATTCTGCCTCACCAGAGAAAATCATTTCCTCTGCTGAAACAACATCTACGTGAATCGTATTTGCCATATTTGACCCTTTATATTCTTCGGAGCGATTAATACCCGTATGCACCTGATGCTTGCTGTCGCTTGTCGTACAGCAAGCATCTGTATTCGCACACTAGGATCAGGCCATATTTTTGCCTTTTTCGATCGCTTCTTCGATGCCACCCACCATATAAAAGGCCTGCTCTGGCAAATGATCCAGTTCACCACTTACGATCATTTTGAAACCCTTGATCGTGTCTGCAAGAGAAACATATTTACCTGGTGAACCTGTAAAGACCTCGGCAACCGTGAATGGTTGCGACAGGAAGCGCTGAATTTTACGTGCACGTGCTACAGCCAGTCTATCTTCTGGTGCCAGTTCATCCATACCCAAAATGGCGATAATGTCACGCAGTTCTTTATAACGCTGCAGCGTACCCTGAACGGCGCGTGCCGTTTCATAATGCTCTTGTCCAACCAGCATCGGATCTAGCTGGCGCGACGTGGAATCCAGTGGATCCACGGCTGGATAAATCCCCAGCGAGGCAATGTCACGCGACAAAACAACCGTTGAGTCCAAGTGAGCAAAGGTGGTCGCTGGTGAAGGATCAGTCAAGTCATCTGCAGGGACATAGACCGCCTGAATCGAGGTAATCGAACCTGTGCTGGTAGAGGTAATGCGTTCTTGTAAGCGTCCCATTTCCTCAGCGAGCGTTGGCTGATAACCAACAGCAGAAGGCATACGGCCCAACAATGCCGATACTTCCGTACCGGCCAAGGTATAGCGGTAGATATTATCCACAAAGAACAATACGTCACGACCTTCATCACGGAAACGTTCTGCCATAGTCAGACCGGTCAACGCCACACGCAGGCGGTTACCTGGCGGCTCATTCATCTGACCATAGACCATCGCCACTTTATCCAGAACGCCTGCTTCTGCCATCTCGTGATAGAAATCGTTACCCTCACGAGTACGCTCACCTACGCCGGCAAACACGGACAGACCTTGCTGCTGAACCGCAATGTTGTTGATCAATTCCATCATGTTAACGGTCTTGCCAACGCCCGCGCCGCCGAACAGTCCAACCTTACCGCCTTTAGCAAAAGGGCAGATAAGATCAATCACCTTAATCCCGGTTTCCAGCAACTCTTGAGAAGGTGATAGCTCCTCATAAGATGGTGGCTTGCGATGAATCGATTCACGCTCCTCGGTTTGGATTGGGCCTGCCTCATCAATAGGGTCACCCAAAACGTTCATGATGCGACCCAAAGTTGCATCCCCGACGGGTACCTTAATAGGTTGTTCCGTATTCTGAATAACCATGCCACGGCGCAAGCCGTCAGATGAACCCAGAGCAATGGTACGCACTACACCATCACCAAGCTGTTGCTGAACTTCCAAAGTCAGTTCGGAGCCTTCCATTTTCAAGGCGTCAAATACCTTGGGCATGGCATCGCGTGGAAATTCCACGTCCACGACTGCGCCGATACACTGAACGATTTTGCCATCCGCCATTTTTCGTTCCTTCAATGAATAGTAATTCTTCTCAATCCACAATTTCTGATACTGTCATCAGAGTCTGATTACACCGCGGCTGCCCCGGCAACAATTTCCGAAAGCTCTTTCGTAATGGCTGCCTGACGCGATTTGTTGTACATCAACTTCAGTTCGTCAATCACGGAACCTGCATTATCTGTTGCTGATTTCATTGCCACCATGCGCGCCGACTGTTCAGACGCAATGTTTTCTGCCACCGATTGGTAAATCAGTGCTTCTACATAACGAACCAGCAACTCATCAATCACTTGATCTGCATTTGGCTCGTAAACATAGTCCCATTGATGTTTGCTGCCTTCATCCGCCTGCAATCTGTCCGAAGTCAGAGGCAGTAGCTGTTCTATTACAGGCTCCTGTTTCATCGTGTTGATGAATTTGGTGTAGCACAGATAAATCGCATCCAACCTGTCTTCCAGATAGGCATCAAGCAACACTTTGACCGGGCCGATCAAGGCATCCAAATGCGGCGTATCTCCCAACTGAATGGCATGCGATACAACTTTGGCACCAACCCGATTCATGTAGCCGTATCCCTTGTTGCCGATAGCCACCACATCAACGCCATTGCCAGCTGCCTCAACCTCACGCAACTTGTTAGTCACAATGCGCAATACGTTAGTATTCAAGCCGCCGCACAGGCCCTTATCGGTCGTCACGACAATAAAACCAATTCTTTTCGCATTATCTTTCGCAACCATGAACGGATGCACGTATTCTGGGTTCGCCTCCGCCAGATTACTTGTGATGTTGCGAATCATGTCGCTGTATGGACGGGCCGCACGCATCCTTTCCTGCGCTTTACGCATTTTGGATGCCGCGACCATTTCCATCGCCTTGGTAATTTTTTTCGTATTCTCTACGCTGCCGATTTTGCTGCGTATCTCTTTACCAGATGCCATGAGTTCCCTCTCCTTATTTCGTTAAATACTCAGGAGTTAATCTCAATACGTTCCGGTTCGCTTGAAATCACCAATGGCTTCCGCCAGAGCACCTTCAGCATCCTTGTCAATCTGCTTGCTATCCTCAATCTTCTGCAGCAAATCGCCGTGTTGTGCCTTCATGTGAGCATGCAAAGCTGCTTCAAATGCCAGAAGATCTTTCACTTCAATATCATCCAGGTAGCCACCATTAACAGCAAACAGAGACACGGACATCAGCGAAATCGGAAGTGGCGCATACTGGTTCTGTTTCAGCAATTCGGTAACGCGCGCACCACGCTCAAGCTGCCTGCGGGTTGCCTCATCGAGATCAGAGGCAAACTGGGCAAATGCCGCCAACTCACGGTACTGCGCCAAGTCGGTACGAATACCACCTGACAAACCCTTAACCGCTCTCGTCTGCGCGGCACCACCTACACGCGACACCGAAATACCGGCGTTAATTGCAGGGCGAATACCTGAGTTGAACAAAGAAGTTTCAAGGAAGATCTGCCCGTCCGTAATCGAAATAACGTTGGTTGGAACGAACGCAGAAACGTCACCTGCTTGCGTTTCAATAATCGGGAGTGCCGTCAATGAACCTGTCTTGCCCTTTACCTCACCCTTGGTGAATGCTTCAACATAATCAGGATTGACGCGCGCTGCACGCTCCAGCAAGCGTGAGTGCAGGTAGAAAACATCGCCTGGATAAGCTTCGCGCCCAGGTGGACGACGCAGCAACAGCGATACCTGACGATACGCAACTGCCTGCTTGGACAAATCATCATAAATAATCAAGGCATCTTGACCACGATCTCGGAAGTATTCCCCCATGGTACAGCCCGAATATGGCGCAATATACTGCATCGCCGCTGATTCTGCCGCTGTCGCCACCACAACAATGGTGTATTCCATCGCACCATGTTCCTCGAGCGCACGCACCAGACTTTTAACCGATGAAGCTTTTTGACCAACGGCAACATAGACACAGGTCATGTCTTGGCCCTTTTGATTGATGATCGCATCAATCGCAACGGCTGTCTTACCTGTCTGGCGATCACCAATGATCAGTTCGCGCTGACCGCGGCCCACTGGCACCATGGAATCAATTGCTTTCAGACCCGTTTGCATTGGCTGAGAAACAGATTGGCGCGCAATAACCCCTGGCGCAATCTTTTCAATAGGGTCGGTTAGCTTGGCATTAACTGGGCCCTTGCCATCAATTGGCTGCCCAAGTGAATTTACGACGCGACCGATCAGTTCCGGGCCGACCGGCACCTCCAGAATGCGGCCAGTCGTCTTGACAGGATCACCTTCTGAAATATGCTCATAATCGCCCAAAATAACAGAACCAACGGAATCACGCTCAAGGTTCAGCGCCAAACCGAATGTATTACCGGGGAACTCAAGCATTTCGCCTTGCATCGCATCGGACAAACCGTGAATGCGGCAAATACCGTCGGACACGGAAATCACCGTGCCCTGATTGCGAATCTCGGCGCTATCGCCAAGGCCTTGAATCCGAGTCTTAATCAGTTCGCTGATTTCTGACGGGGTGAGTTGCATACAAACTCCTAATATTAATCTTTCTGCTAGTACCGTATACAGTTAGCAGCGCTATGAAACCAAAGCGTCGCGCATTTGTTGCAGCTTGGCGCGCACCGATGTATCTAGAACCTCATCACCGACCACAACACGAACGCCCCCGATAAGAGACTCATCAATCTCCACCGTCGGCATCAACGTCCGCCCAAACTTTTTGCTCAACGCAGCAACAAGCGCTTCAATCTGGGATTCATCCATCTTAAATGCACTGAATATAAGCGCGTCGGCAGAGCCATCATCCGCATTTTTAAGCACCCTGAACTGCTCGCCAATTTCTGGCAAGAGCAGGACGCGCCCATTTTCCGCCAAAAGCTCTATAAAGCTTTTAGCCTCAGCGGACACTTCGGTTTTAAGCAATGCGTACAAGGTGTCAACAATTTGAGCATTTGTCACCCTTGGATTGTCCACGAATGACTTCAGATCAGGATTTGCCCCTATTTCGGCAAGCTCAGAAACCAACTCTGACCATAACGACATATTGCCAGCCTTGGCCACACGATAAAGCGCTTCAGCATAAGGGCGAGCGACTGTTGCTAGTCCAGACATATCACAACTCGCTTGAAAGTTGTTTCAGCAAATCCGCGTGCGCCTGAGCGTTCACTTCGCGCTTCAGGATTTGCTCGGCGCCCTTCACAGCCAAATCAGCAACCTCAGCACGCAACGCTTCTCGCGCCTGATTTATTTGCTGCTCAGCATCGGCCTTTGCCTGCTCAATAATACGCGCCGCCTCTGCTGAGGCCTTCTCCCTGATTTCTTCAGCGAGCTTCTGAGCGTACTTTTCAGCTTCGCCCACGCGTCTTTGACCTTCTTCGCGTGCCGTGGAAAGTTCGACCTGCACCCGCTTCTCAACGGCCGCCATCTCTTCCTTGCCACGCTCGGCAGCAAGCAAGCCATCCGAGATTTTCTGTGCGCGCTCATCGAGCACTTTCATAATTGGCGGCCACACCACCTTCGCCGTAAAAACAGCGAGGATGAGAAATACCACCAACTGCACAAACAAAGTTAGATTGAGATTCACGATGTTCTCTCTTTCAGAAATAACTTAAAACAAGTTACTTGTTACCAACAACATGGGCCTACCGACCCGATCTAATTACTGGAACGGATTTACGAAAGCGAACATGACGGCAACACCAACGGAGATCAGGAAGACTGCATCAACCAGACCAGCCAAAATCAGCACATTGGTACGAAGTGGATTCATCAGCTCAGGTTGACGAGCAGAAGACTCGAGGTATTTGCCACCCATGATGGAGATGCCGATACAAGCACCAACAGCGCCCAGACCAATGATGATACCGCAAGCCAGAGCAACGAAAGCGACGTTAGAAATCATGATAATTCCTTCAATTCAAAGTTAAAAGTTAAAACAAAACTACCGATTAAATACCACTAGACTTAGTGACCTTCATGCGCCTGACCGAGATAAACCAGTGTCAGCATCATAAAAATAAAGGCTTGCAGGAACACGATCAGAATATGGAAGATAGCCCAGACCGTACCCGCCAGCACATGACCAAAAAACAACATCGACCCACCTAACGACAATGCCGCATAAGAACCCAGCATCGCGATCATCAGGAACAACAACTCACCGGCGTACATGTTGCCCCAGAGTCGCATGCCAAGCGAAACCATTTTCGCCAGGTACTCGATAATATTAAGCGCGAAGTTAAATGGCAGCATCCATTTGCCAAATGGCGCACAAAAGATTTGATGCATGAAACCGCCGAAGCCGTGCGCCTTGACACCAAACCAGAGCATCATCAACACAACACCCAACGAAATGCCAATTGTGCCATTCAGATCAGACGTTGGAACCGCACGGTGATAGCTAATAAGGTGATCAACACCAATCCAGTGGAATAACTGCCCGAACAGATCAACTGGCAGGAAGTCCATGCAATTCATCAGCGAGATCCAGACAAAGATCGTCAGCGCCAGCGGTGCAATGAAACGGCGATCGCCGTGGATCTGCGCCTTGGCCTGCCCTTCCGCCATCTCGACCAGCATCTCCAATGCAGCCTGAACTCGCCCAGGCACACCAGCCGTTGCCTTTCTGGAAATCACATACATGACCAGACAACCAACAATGCCACAAAAAATTGACCAAAAAACCGTGTCAAGGTGAATGATGGAAAAATCAACCATCCCATGCTGATGGGAGGTCGCCAGATTTCCAAGATGGTGAGACACATACTCTGACAGAGAGGGTGCTTGATTAGGTACGCCAGCCATAATTAATAGGTCTTTATTTTATGCAGTAAAAAAATATAGCTCTTCAGCACTACAGCCAGGCTGACCAGGAACACTATCCAATTCAAATCCCTGTACAGCCAGAAAACCATGACCATCATCGCTATCGTTGCTGCTATCTTGGCCAACTCCCAGATAAACAAGGGAGCCATACCCTTCGCAGCACTTCGCCGATCACTCAAATGGAGTCCGAGCGCAAACAACACATTGGGCAGAACACAACACGATCCTGCAAGAAGAGAAGAAATTCCTGCCTGTTTACCACCAAAAAGCGCTATCAAAAGCGCCAGCACCAAGGCGATACCCAGTTGAAACAGAATAACGCGCGCCATATTCAGTTGTAGTCATTTAAACATCAAAGAAACGCGATACTTAATTCAGTTTCATCTCTTGCAAATTACGTATTTCTGCCCCGCGCTAACTAACAAAACCCGCAAATTTTACCTGCGACCTATAGGGCAGTCAACGAAAGTTTGACGTTTATCAAAATAATTCTATGAAAAAATGATAGCGCGAAAAGGCTGGAAAAACTTTGAGGCTTCACCAAATTCTCTACTGAAACAAGGCAAAGCCTGAAAATCAGCGATGATAAAGGGGGATTAGTATAAAAAGCGACTTGAAACAGAATTTATCTACTGCCTGCGCGGAAGGCGCTCCCGCACAGGCAGCTAACCACGGCAATTATTTTTTGTCTGGAACGTATGCATTGCTGCGACGCTCATGACCAATGCTAGACACGGGGCCATGACCCGGAATGAACTGCACCTCATCGCCCAGGGTATATAGATTCGTACGAATGGATTTCTCCAATTCCTTGAAACTGCCCTTGGGAAGATCTGTACGACCAACGGAACCCTGAAACAGAACATCGCCCGTTATGGCCACTTTACTAGGCTCGTGGAAAAAAATCACGTGGCCGGGTGAATGCCCCGGACAGTGATATACCTTCAGCGTTTCTTCGCCAACCGTCACGGTATCGCCCTGATTCAACCAGCGATCCGGCGTAAACGGCTCACCAGCAGGCAAACCCCACATGCGCGTCTGCTCCGTAGCCAGTTTCTCAAGCAGATATTCATCCGCCTGATTCGGTCCTTCAATCGGCACGCCGAACTGGTCGGCCAGCGTTTTAGCGGCGCCACAATGATCAAGATGCCCATGGGTAACAAAAACCTTTTCCAAGGTTACGCCCTGCTTTTCCATGGCATCGACAATGCGCGACACATCGCCGCCCGGATCGACAACCGCTGCCTTGTTTGTTTTTTCACACCACATCAAGGTGCAGTTTTGCTGAAATGCAGTAACAGGAATAATCTGAAATTTCATTGAAAACACTCACTAAAAAGATGAAAAACATGGATTATGTGCGAATTTGCAGAAATTTGGTGTCCTAGCGCCAATTTTAAACTTACTTTATCTAAAAACCGAACGCCTTACGCTCTCATAGCTAATGCTCAGGCATCTATTGACCAGCGCATGCCTCGAGTTTTTGTTTTGGGAATCTGCGCATCATTTTCTGCAGCGTCAACATCCTGGATTCTTCCATGCCACGCAACTCATACGCGACCCGCCTAGTAACCAGTTTGCGTCCGCCAACCTGAACGTTTTTCACACCCTTTTTTGTAATGCTGGCACGATAGCGCTCGGCAGACGCTCTGGAACTAAAAACGCCCAGCGAAATACCGCCCTGCAAGGCCGACTGATTTTTAATGATGAAGTAATTGCTGACCCCCAAGCGCTGAAGTGTTTTTACCTGCTGGCTGGCACCTGCCAAGCCGCCTTGTGGCGGAAGATAAACCATGAAACGCGTCGGCTCCTGGTAATCCTTACGAACCGGTTTCACCCCCAGCTTCAAGCTCGCCAGACGCTTTTCAATCAAGCTCTGCGTTGACACCGGGAATTCTCCAACCTGGATACATTCAATCCGCTTCGGTGCTTGCGCAACGGGTGGCGGCGGGGGAGGGGCTGGCTGTTCTTCCGGTGCTTTTGCCACAACAGGCTTAAGCGCCGTTCCCGGCGGTAAAAGCCGAATCTTTTCCGGGTTAAGCTGTTTGGCAATACGATGCGGCTCACTTTTCTGGGGCAACGCCGAATCAAGATACCCCATCCGGTACGCGAACAGGACACCGTTAGTTAACAGAAAAAACCAGAATAGTAGTCTCAGCACATTGCACCTGAATTTTGTAAACGCTGTATAAAATTTGCACGGGCCATCTGCCACGTTGTGCGGCACTCTCTTGCTCGCCCATCTGACAGACCTGTCTCGAAATCTGCGCGTCCTGCGCCTTCCATCTCCTCTCGCTCGCCTATTTCCTCAGCGCTCCCGCATTTCTGTTGAAATGGCAACCGTATGCAAGCCAATTAACACCAGATTATCAACGATCTGGTGCCCAACGGAAAGGTGTGGCGCGACTGAAAGTGCCGCACCACCAGATAACACACACAAAACGGCTTCTTCCTGATCGGCAAGCAAGGCCTTGGCATGCTCGATGGCGCCTGTTTGTGCAGCAATGCAGCCACTAATAATTGCATCCGAAGTGTTGCTGGCAAAAGGATGGAATGTCAGGCTGTTTTGCGCAACTTGTGGCAAATTCGCCGTATTGCGCGCCAGCGACGATGCCATTAAGCCCAAACCGGGCAAAATCATGCCGCCAATAAAAAATCCGTCCGCCGTTATCGCATCAACCGTTGTTGCCGTACCGCAAGTAGCCACAATCAGGGCTTGACCTGGAAGCATGGCATGCGCTCCTATCAGGGCAGCGAAGCGGTCACACCCCAACTGCGCCGGATTTCGATATCCGTTTCGCACACCAGCCAATTCGGAAACCGAAGCAAACCATTCCACACTTCCTGACTGCAAGCGAAAGCCGGACAGCAACACCTCCAGTTGGCTTCTTCGCGTATTCCCTGCGACATTGGAAATCAGCGCGCGCGATATAGGGTAATCCTGCCAGCTTTTCTCAAGCTGCTGAGCATCCGCATTTGCCGTTTCCCCCGAAGCATGCCATTTACCCGGCACGATTGATTGTTGCCCCACAACGGCCCATTTGATCTTTGTATTACCCGCATCAATCAACAGTAGCATCTGACTACTCCTTTACGCGCAATGAAACTTCCCCGGAAGAAACCGCCACCATGCCGGTAACGGTATCCAATAGCAGGCGACCGTGGCTATCAATCCCCTTGGCCACCCCTTCATATTGCAAGCTTTCCGCATCAAAAAGCACCACCTGCGCATCCTGATGCGCATGATAGCGGTGCCATAAGGGCATAAACGACTCAAAACCTTTTTCAGAAAACTGTACCAGCGTCGTCGCAAGGTGCGCCAACAATCCCGCTATCAACTGATTGCGATCCATCTGAGCCAGCAAAGGCGCCGAGGCCACAGGCTGGCCGATTTTCTGTTCGGCGTCCTCTGGCAGCAACAGATTCAAACCGATCCCGATCACTGCCCAGATGCCTTGATCGGCTTTCGCCGTCTCAACCAGAATCCCCCCCAGTTTTTTTCCTTCTTTAAGAATATCGTTTGGCCATTTTAGTTTCGTCTGCGTCCCAAAAGATTGCAGCGCGCCCGCCATTGCGACACCCACCACCAGCGGCAAACCAGCCAGAGACTGTATGGAATGAAACGGCCACGCCACCGAAAAAGCCAATGTCGCACCAGGAACCGAAACCCATTTTTTCCCCGCACGTCCGCGACCAGACATTTGCTCTTTGGCAATCAAGGCCGCCGGTGACGTCAATGTTGCTACACGATTGAGTAAATCCGAATTGGTTGAATCGGTTTTCGCGACAACCTCAATAAATAGGTCTGCTTGCTTGGCTTGGTAAAAGCGGCCAATTTTTTCGGCTGAAATATTGGTGTCCATTGAAACATTGTAGCGGTTACGACCCCTATTCTGATGAAACGGCGCTATTTCTGACGGTTTTTATAGCTTCATCAAAGACGAGGCTTGCTATTATCCTTAACATACCCTGACGACTTCTTGCTAAAACGTTGACAGCACAGGCTCTCTGCCCATGCCAAAAAATGGATTGAACATACCCAGATTACACCTTGAGCATGGAACGCTTGTACGTGCCAGTGGGTCATGGCAAGTCCAGAACCTGGCGCACAAGGAAGTCATCTCATCCATCGACCGTTTCTTGCGCACGCTGCCCAACCAAAGAAACGTGACGTGGGATTTGTCGGGCATTGCGGCGCTTGATCATATCGGCGCGCAATGGTTCTGGTCTGGCTGGGAAGGGAAACGTCCGGAACGACTGACGCTCTCACCGATGCACGAAGCGCTTTTCTTGCGACTGGAACGCACGGGCAAACTGACCTTGCCAGAAGTTAGAACCGGAAAATGGTCTCTGGAGCGAATGTGGCAGAAAGCCGACCTGTTTCTGGATCACCTGATCGGCTTGACCGCCCTGATCGGGCAACTGGTCGTTGATTTGTTTAATTTTGCCCGCCTGCCACAACGTGGGCCCTGGAAGGAAATCTCTGCCAACATCTTTCATGCTGGCTACCGCGCGCTTGGCATTACCGCGCTGGTCGGCTTTTTGATCGGCATCGTACTTTCTTACCTGTCGTCACAACAACTACGCCTTTTCGGGGGCGACGTTTTCATCGTCAATATTCTTGGCATGAGTGTCGTCCGTGAACTCGGTCCCTTACTGGCCGCCATTCTGGTGGCCGGACGCTCTGGATCATCCATGACGGCGCAACTGGGTGTGATGCGCGTGACGGAAGAGCTGGACGCCATGCGGGTAATGGGTCTTCCCCACGGTTTCAGGCTCATCCTGCCCAAAGTATTAGCACTAGCGCTAGCCATGCCACTCCTAGTTATCTGGACCGACATCATGGCGCTCGCCGGAGGCGCGCTGGCAGCACAACTCGAAATGGGGCTATCACCCTTTTACTTTTTGATCAAATTACCCGGCGCCGTACCCTTGGCCAATTTCTGGATCGGCCTCGGCAAGGGACTGGTTTTCGGCGTATTAATTGCACTGGTTGCCTGTCACTTCGGATTACGCATTCAACCTAACACAGAGAGTCTCGGGCAAGGTACAACGCTTTCTGTGGTCACGGCCATCACGCTGGTTCTGATTGCGGATGCCGTTTTTGCGATTATATTCAGCGGGGTCGGATACCGATGAAGGCAACAACGGCTCCCGTTATCGAAATCAGGGATTTACTGTTCCGGTACGGGCAACACGTCATTCACCGTAATCTGAATCTGACCGTTAATCAGGGGGAGATCCTGGCACTTGTCGGCGGCTCTGGCTCTGGAAAAACAACCTTGCTGCGCCAGATCATTGGTCTTGAGACCCCGGCAGGCGGCGTGATCGAGGTGTTTGGCGAAAACATCCAGCAAATGAATCATCTGCAAAAGCAAGCCCTGCAGAATCGCTGGGGCATGCTGTTTCAGCAAGGCGCACTGTTTTCCGCCCTGACCGTTTTTGACAACGTGGCATTACCGATGCGGGAATTGCGCGCCTTGCCCGAGCATTTGATACAGGAAGCCGTTTTGCTGAAGCTGGACATGGTCGGCCTGACGCCTGAACACGCCAACAAAATGCCGGCGGATTTATCGGGAGGCATGATCAAGCGCGTTGCGCTGGCGCGTGCGCTGGCGCTGGAGCCGGAACTGCTGTTTCTGGATGAACCGACGGCTGGCCTGGATCCGCACCTGTCCGATGCCTTTGTGGATCTCATTTCTTCCTTACACCAGAAAATGAACTTGACCGTTATCATGGTGACGCACGACCTGGACACGATTTGTACACTGGCGACGCAAATCGCTGTGCTGGCAGAAAATCGCGTCGTTGCAAAAGGGCCGCTTAACGATGTCATCACGGTTGATCATCCCTTCATTCACGATTTCTTCCTTGGCGCCAGAGGGCAGCGCGTGCTTTCTGGTCTTGATGCTGAAAACAACCCGCAACAGAAAGGAGCCATCGATGGAGAATAAATCTCATGCCGTCATGGCCGGTATTTTTACCATTGGTTTACTGGCAGCCGCCATCTGGTTTGGCACCTGGCTAAATCGCGACCGTACGCAATATGTGCCCTATGAAATTGCGACCCAACTCTCAATTCCGGGCTTGAATCCACAAGCCGCTGTTCGCTACCGCGGCCTGAGCGTCGGCAAGGTCACGAAGATTTCGTTCGACCCGGAAGTGCCCGGTCAGGTGCTCATCCGCATCGCCATTCAGCCCGATACGCCAATCACCCAATCCACCTACGCCGCTTTAGGCTATCAGGGTGTCACTGGCATTGCCTATGTCGAGTTGAACGACGACGGCAGCAAACCGAATCTGGTTATCAGCACCAGGGAAAAGATTGCGCGCATCATCATGCGACCCAGCCTGCTTGATCAGATTCAAAATCAGGGCGTTGTCATCCTGGAGCAAACCAAAGCTCTGGGAGACCGCCTGAACCGGCTGTTCACCGAGAAAAACCAGAAAATTATTCTAAGCGCTTTTCGCGATGTAAGTAACGCGGCCAGGAAAATCGAGCACATTCCAAAACAGCTTGAACCGACACTGGCGCAACTGCCTGAAATGATGAAAAACGCGCAAAAGGCCTTGCTGGCCGTTGAGTCCGTTTCCGCAAAAATTGGCGCACTCAGCGCAAATGCCAACACCCAGACGCTGCCGCAAATAAACCGTCTGACACAGGAATTCCGAACGTCTGTTCAGCTACTTAACCATACTTTGCAGCAACTTGACCGACAACCTCAAAGCCTCTTTTTTGGTAGCACCGGCCCAGCGCCTGGCCCGGGTGAGGAAGGCTTCGTTAATTCAGGGAGTGGAAAATGAAGCATCCGCGTTATCTCAAATTTGCCACGACATTCGCCCTTTTGATCGGCCTGGTTTCAGGCTGTGCTGTTCAGACACCACACATCGCACACTATGATTTTGGCTCTCCGCGACAAGCCGACCAGTCAAAAACCGACGACCTGAAAATGAAGCATATTCGCATTGCGCGCATGGATGCCCCTGCATGGCTGAACAATCATTTTATTCACTATCGCCTCAACTACGATAATGAGCGGCAAATACGGCCGTATGCCAATAACCAGTGGGTTGCTCCCCCTGCGGATTTGTTCGAGCAGCGCTTGAAAGCCCGACTTGCCCGTACAGGCACCCTGGTTTTGTCCGAAACAAACAATCAGGTCTCTGCGCCAGCATTGCAGCTGGAAATTCTGGATTTCATTCAATTATTTGATGATGCAAATCATAGCCGTGCACAAATCAGCGTACGCATAACACTTTTCGACCAGCAACTGCCACTGGCGCAGACGACTTTTGTTCGGCAACAAGTTGCGCCAACGCCTGACGCATCGGGCGGCGCACAAGCGCTGGCCGCCGCTACTGATGCTTTGATAGATGATTTACTTGTCTGGATCCAGGTGCAGACAACCAAATGAACGGCGCCCCATGCAGCAAGCCAGGCAGATTAAAAAACCGGATAACGGGAATCGACTTTCAGCAACAGGGATGCGGGTGTATCATGACTAAACTTTGTGCGATGTTTATGCCAACAATTCCTCAGATTTGTCCGACGACTCATGAACCGCAAAACGCAATATTTTTTCCTTCATGGTGCAGCGGGTCAGCTCGAATGTGCCCTTGATCTACCTGAAACAGAACCCAAAGGTGTGGCACTGGTCGCCCATCCACACCCGCTTTTTGGCGGCACGATGGAAAACAAGGTCGTGCAAACGCTGGATCGCGCCTTTGTTGCGCTGGGTTATGTTGTTGCGCGCATGAATTTCCGCGGTGTCGGTCAATCGCAGGGCCAGCATGACGAAGGGCATGGCGAAACGGACGATATGGCCTTGCTGCTGGCACACATGAAGCAGCAATATCCGTCGCTACCTGTATCATTGGCCGGCTTTTCGTTCGGCACCTACATTCAGGCGCAATTGCAGGCACGCATGGAAAAACAGGGCGAGCCACCGGTACGCATGATTCTGGTCAGCGCAACCGCGGGCAAATGGGATCCACCCGCTGTTCCGGAAAATACGGTTCTCGTACATGGGGAAAATGATGAGGTCATTCTTCTCAGTGATGTGCTGGACTGGGCACGGCCGCAAGACATTCCGGTCATTGTCATCCCTGGGTGTGATCACTTGTTTAATCGTAAACTGCCTCATTTAAGAGAAATCGTCACCACCTATTGGGGTACGTGATTCTAAAAACGATTTATCTATCAAGCAGGTATTTTTAGGAATATTTCCACTGAACTCATGAATAAACTGATTTCCTTATTTGTCGCTGTCTTTTTACTTGTTTCATCTGCCCATGCAGAGTTACTGCAGGCGCCCGCCGTTGCAGCTGAATCCTGGTTACTGCTGGATATGAACAGTGGCCAGATGTTGGCTTCCAGAAACCCTTACGACCGCACCGAACCTGCGTCTCTAACCAAACTGATGACCGCCTATATTGTCTTTGGCGCATTACGAAATGGCAAAGTTGATCTTGACCAAGAAGTCAACGTCTCGGAAAAGGCCTGGAAGGTGGAACCGGGCAGTTCCAGAATGTTTCTCGAACCCGGCAAGCCCGCGACCATTAACCAGCTTTTACTTGGCCTGATTGTTCAATCAGGAAACGACGCCGCCGTCGCGCTGGCAGAAGCTGTTGCCGGCGATGTGGATTCCTTTGTGGTCCTGATGAACAAGGAAGCCGCGCGCATGGGCATGAGCGCAACCCGCTTTGCCAATCCGCACGGCTTACCGCATGAGAACAATTATTCAACTGCATACGATCTGGCGCTGCTGGGTGCGCACTTAATCTCTGATCACCCCGAGCTTTACAAAATGTATTCCGTCAAGGAATTCACCTACAACAAGATCAAACAAATCAATCGTAATCGTTTACTGTGGCTGGATCCCTCCGTGGATGGCCTGAAAACAGGCCACACCAAGGCAGCTGGGTACTGCCTGATTGCGTCTTCCAAGCGAAACGCCGGCACGGGAGATCGCCGCATGCTCACGGTTGTAATGGGCACCGCCTCCAATCAGGCTCGCACCAGTGAAAGTCTGAAATTGATGAACTGGGGTTTCAGAAATTTCGACACCATCAAACTGTATGAACGCAATCACGTCCTGACCGAGCTTGAAGTCTGGAAAGGATCAAAGGGGAAAGTGCGCGTCGGCTTCATGCACGACACCTATGTCACGGTTCCCACTGGCACCGCATCAAGGATGAAACCCGTTCTGGAATACAAAGACCTCATCCTTGCGCCCATCCAGCGCAACACCCAGATTGCCACGCTCAAACTAAATGTGGATGACAAAACGGTGGCTGAGTTGCCCGTTTATGCCCTTGAATCGGTCAATCATGCCAGCGTATTCGGGCGCGCATGGGATTCCATGATGCTTTGGATCAAGCGATAAGGAAGGAAAGAGGAGTATGCAATCCATTTGCAGCACCGGCGCCCAGGTTGAATATCCCATTGAGGATTTCCCGATAAAAGTCGTAGGCATTGCGCACGATGATTTTGCGACATCCGTCACCGAAATCATCGTCCTGCATGCCCCGGAGTTTGTTTCGGAAGGTCTTTCGATACGCACATCGTCCAAGGGGAATTATCTCAGTCTGACTGCGTCAATACGCGCTACCAGCAGAGCACAGCTAGAAAATCTTTACGGCGCGCTGAATGCGCTACCGATGGTCAAGATGGTTTTGTAAGCTGCTTGCGGTTCGCCATGATCGAGCTGCCAAGCGACGCAGCGATCAGCAATGCGCCCAAGATTCCCGTCACCGCCTCAGGGATATGCCGCCCCGCACTGAGCAGCATCAGCACTGCGAGAGCACCGATAGCCCAAAAAGCACCGTGTTCGAGATAACGATAACGAATCAGCGTCCGGTTGCTCAGCAACAGCAAGGTAAAACTGCGCACGAACATCGCGCCGGCACCCAGCCCCAGCATGATAAGTACAAGATTGTGCGTCAAGGCAAAGGCACCGATCACGCCATCAAATGAGAAACTGGCATCAATCAGCTCCAGAAACAGGAATCCTCCAACTCCCTGCTTGACAAGCTGACGTCTTGTGCCCTCTTCATCTCCACCAAGCAGTGCGCCCAAGCCTTTGCTCAAGATATAAGTCACCACACCCCAGATACCAGCCTCAATGAATTGAGTCCGCATGAACCCTTCGAGAGGAACTGAGAACAAGAGCAGCGTCGCCAATGTCAGCGCCGCTTCAATCGCTTCCATTTTTCCAAGCCGTGTCAAGGGCTCTTCAATCAGTCTCAGCCAATGTTCCGTCTTGTGACGCGCCACAAAAAAGCTGAAAAACACCATCATCAGGAAAGTTGCGCCAAAAGCCGCAATCTGGTGATGTGCGGATGACAGAATACGACTGTATTCATCCGGCGAAAACAGGCCTATGTGAATCGTTTGCAATGGCCCAATGCCGCCCGCAAACGCCACGACGACAAGCGGAAAGATCAAGCGCATGCCAAATACGGCGATGACAATTCCCCATGTCATGAAACGGCGGCGCCAGACATCGTCCCACTCTTTCAGAATACCCGCATTAACAACGGCATTGTCAAAAGAAAGTGTGGTTTCCAGAACGGTCAGAAAAAGTACGGTCAATGCTGCAGACAAGCCGCCACAAAAGAAATAGGCGCCACCAACAGCAAGCACACAAAAAGCAAGCGAGCCACCAAAAAAAGAAAGCGTGGATTTCATCTGTCTATTTTACCGGCTCTATTGGATTGGCGCGATCAGTCTGAACTGCCCACCACGCCCAGGATATGCAAGAGGCTTGTAAACAGGTTAAACAGCGACACAAACAGGCTCACCGTCGCCATGATGTAGTTGGTTTCGCCGCCACGCACAATCATGTTGGTCTGAAACATGATCATCCCGGACATCAGCAATACAAATATCGAAGAAACCGCCAGCGACAGCGCTGGAATCTGGAGAAAAATTGCCGCCAGCGCAGCAAGAAATGCCACCAAAATCCCCGTGGACAACATGCCGCCCAAAAAGGAAAGATCTCTTTTCGCAACGAGTGCATAGCCCGACATCAGCATGAAGATCATGGCTGTGGAACCCAGCGCCATCATGACGGTCATGCCGCCATTTGGCAATTTCAGGTAAAGCCCGATAATCGGCCCCAGCGTATAGCCCATAAAACCTGTCAGCGCCAAAGTCCACGCCACCCCAGCGCCGCTGGTTCGGTTTTTGTTCACCATGTATAGCAAGCCAAAATAGCCAACCAGCGTAATGATCAGCCCTGGATGCGGCAATTGCAGCATCAACGAGGCACCAGCCGTAACCGCACTGAATGCCAGACACATCGACAGCAGCATGTAGGTATTGCGCAAAACGCGGCGAGCGGCCGCGTCCATTGGTACCTTTACCGTGGTCACGCCCGGGGCATTGCTGCGCCAGGCGCCAAAACGCTTATCCATCTCTCATCTCCTCGGAACCGTTAGTAAGCGATCCGGCGCAAAACCGAAACGTTAACCGGCGGAATTTCGTTCGCACGCTCAAGCACTTTTTCAACAGCGCGTGAGGCGCGCTGCGTAGCACGATCTATGGCTTTCGTTATATTGGCTCCAACTTCCGTCACAATAACATTCGGCAAGCCGGGCAATTTGAGATGAATCTGGCAGCGCTTGTCGCGCCCGCCTCGCAGGGGGCCATTCAGGTCAGTGAGGCGCACGGTCACAAAGTGAATGCTGTCCAGCGCATGACTTAGAGCGTGCTCCAGACGGTCTTCGATATATTGACGCAATGACTGGCTCGCGTCGATGCCTTTGGCAATAATAGTCGGTGTCATCAGAAACTCCTGCTTCTTTTCTAGTAGTTTGAATCTTACGCACTTTCTCTTTTTAGAAAAAGCGAAGATAATTGCATTATTACTTCGAAAAAACAGAAGAATGAAAAACGCCAGCCTTAACTTTCGTCACCTCTACTATTTCTGGGTTGTTGCCAAGGAAGGCGGCGTAACCGCAGCCGCTCGACGGCTAGGGGTGGCCGTGCAAACCATCAGCATGCAGATCTCACAACTGGAAAAATCGCTTGGAAAAGCATTGCTCGCCCCACAGGGCAGGCGCCTTGTTCTGACCGAAGCTGGTCAGATGGCGCTCGGCTACGCAGATCAGATTTTTCTACTGAGCGAGCAAATGCAGGACTCGCTCAACGAAACCGATGTCAACAACAGCATGCGGCTGAATGTCGGGATTTCCGATTCTTTGCCCAAGTTAACGGCTTATCGCTTGCTGGAATCCGCGCTGCGTTTGCCAAAGCGTGTTCGGCTTTCCTGCCATGACGGTACCTTTGAATCCTTGCTGGCCGATCTTGCCTTGCATAAATTTGATGTTGTCCTGACGGATCGTCCGGTCAGTTCCACACCCAATCTCAGGGTTTACAGCCATCCTCTGGGGGAAGGACAAGTCATGTTGTATGGCGTTGCAGAACTTGCTGAACGTTACATGTCTGATTTTCCTGCCTGCCTGAACGGCGCACCCCTGCTTTTGCCGACACGCAACAATGCTTTGCGTGGCAGGCTTGATCAATGGTTTGAGTTGCAAAACGTCCGCCCTGATATTGTCGGTGAATTTGAAGACAGCGCCTTGTTGAAAACTTTCGGGCGTACGGGACTTGGCCTGTTCCCCGCGCCATTGGCCCTGGCCGCCGATATCAAAGCGCAATTCAATTCCATCCCGGTGGGTGAAATTAGCGAAGTAAGCGAGCAATTCTTTGCCATTTCAACCGAATTAAAAATTCGGCACCCTGCTGTCGAAGCCATATTGGCTGACTCGCGGATGGATAAGAATTAAGGGCTGGGTCGCAACTGCCGACTCCGTGAGCGCTACACGCGAATTCCTTTGCTTAATAACTGCTTGAGAGATTCTGGAGGTAGCGGCCTGGAAAAATAGAATCCCTGAAATATTTGGCAACCATTCTGTAATAAAAACAATAATTGCTCCTTGGTTTCCACACCTTCGGCCACCACAGAAAGGCCCAGGCTTTTTGCCATTGAGATAATCGCATTGACAAGCCCCTCTCCTTCTCCTGGCACATCCTGAACAAAGCTTCTGTCAATCTTGAGATTCTGGATCGGGAAACGCTTGAGATAAGCCAGTGATGAGTAACCGGTTCCAAAATCATCCACAGAAATCCCGACGCCCATATGTTGAATTTTGAGCAGCATATCAATGTTCGCTGTAATATTTTCCATCATATTCCCTTCCGTAATTTCCAGTATCAGATGCGAAGGGGGGATGTTTGCCTGCTCTATGACGGTGCGAATATCACTAATCAGCGATGGTGCCTTGAATTGACGAGGCGACAGATTAACGGATACATGCAAAGACTCGTGGCCGGCATCGTGCCACGCCTTCATTTGCTCGCAAGCTGTTTGCAATACCCATTTCCCGATTTCAATAATCAGACCACTGTCTTCTGCAATCGGTATGAATTCTCCTGGCGATATGTCCCCAATTTCCTTGTTGCGCCAACGCAGCAAGGCTTCAACGCCGACAATCCGGCCTGTCAGCCCCTCCACCTGCGGTTGGTATACGAGAGTCAGTTCTTCACGTTTGATCGCCTGACGCAACAAGCGCTCCAACTGCATGCGCCTTTGCGTTTTTTCATCCATTTCCTGGCAAAAGGAGGCATAGGTGTTTTTACCACTTTGCTTTGCAGCATACATCGCTGTATCCGCCTTGCGCATCAGTTCATGAACATCCTGGGCATCTACTGGATAGACACTTCCTCCGGCACTTGCCGTCACGAAGTATTCATGCTCCTGATAACGGATTGGCAATGCCAGTTGCTGCAACAATTTTTCAGCAATCTCTTCAAAATTGCCAGATGCCTTGCCAATTCCACGCAAGATCACAACAAATTCATCCCCGCCTATGCGACACAAAATATCGTTGTGACCCAGAATCTCCTGAAAACGTCGTGAAACAATCCTGAGGACTTCATCTCCCGCCTGATGGCCTGAAATGTCATTCACATTTTTAAAATCATCAAGATCAATCATGATGAGCCCAACCTGCGTGCTCTTCTCTTGAGCGCTACGCAAGGCCCAATTCAGCTCCTTCAGAAAAGCACGCCGATTAGGGAGTGCCGTTACGGAATCTGTATGTGCCAGATAATCCAGATGAGACTCTGCCGTACTTACCGCCACTTTCATGCGCGACAAGAAGATATCCACGACATACAGCGCACCCACGGAAACCGCCAGTATGATCCCAATATAACTGAGTAGCTGGCGATAGAATCTGTTCAGACTTTGATTGACCACAACCGATCCAACTACGCGGTCACCCTTTTTCACCGCTTCGTGCACGTCCAGATGCGTTAAATGCCACTCGTATCCATTTTCCTTGAGCGTTTCGGTGGTTGTTGATATTTCAGCTTCCGTCGATCGCTGGAATACCGCCAGCAATTTTCCTTTAGATGAATACAAGGCTGCCGATTCAACATTTGGGGAAGCCTTCAGTGACGCCAGTATTTCCTTGCCAGCTACGGCATCTTCAAACATTAATGCCGCATTGCTGTTCGCAGCGACCATTTTTGCCTGAACGATTGCATCGTCAACCCGGGAACCAACCATGATATAAGCCAGAATAATGATGAGCAGCATGCTGGAGACCAGCAATGTCGAACCGGCCGCGAGCATGCGATTGCGTGCCTGAGAATGCCTTCTATGCAAAAATTGAATAGACGACTTATCCATCAATACACACGCCTTGCCAAACGAAGCAATTTCGAACTTATAAGCAAACCCGTTTCCTGTGCCGACTTCAGGTCAACATCAAACACCATTTGATCGCCGCTGCGCTCCAACAGGATCATGATGCCTTCGCGACCGATCTGTGCATCGTCTGAAATGGTCAACGTGCTAGTTCCGGTTATTTTCTTCTTGATCTCTGACCAGCGGTGCCCATCCAGGTGGTCTAAATACAGGGCATGGCATTGTTGCAAGTCCTGATCATTGCCCTTCAGCGCTTTCACTCTCAATTGCCGGTAATTCACGAATTTCCCGCTTAAGGCAAATAAGGATTTACTCATTTCGCTGGCCGGATTAACGCACAAAGTGATCTCTTTGCTGTTTGCCATCATCTGTTCGGGCCACTCTGTAAATATCATGAAGTTATAGGTAAATGCCGCTTTTAGCAGACTCTCTTTTACCGGCTGCGCAAAAAGCATGGCAGGGAGAGTCAGGCCACAAATGGCCAGTACCCATTTCCTTAAGTTCCCCCGCGTGCTTTTTACTCTGTTCATGGCTTTCAGAATCGGTAATTGATTTTTACCCGCCAGGTTCGATCATCCTGCGCAAGCGCATTTTGTAAAAACTCTTCTCCTACCGGATCAGCGTATTTGCGATCAAACAAGTTATACACGCTGGCAGAAATTTCTGCGTTCCGGATGAATGTACTTGATAAAAATGTCAGGTTTGCCAATGCGTAGCCCCCTACGCCACCCTCCCTGGCTTTGCGTGCAGAAACCCATTGTGCTTCCAGCCCCATGCGCCATTGACTTTCTGGAATAGGTAAAGACACGAACAGCTTTCCAAGATGGCGCGGCGCATTTATCAATGTTTCGCCTGTCGCTGCGTCTTTAACCCGTTGCCAGCTATAGCTGGCGCGCCAGAATGGTCCATATCCGCAAGGACAGAAGCTGAGCCACTCCAGCTCCACCCCTTTTGCAATAGCGCGCTCCAGGTTCTGATACACAAGCAAGCCATCTGCGGGGTCGGTTACTTGCGTAATCAAATTGCTAACGTCATTTTTATAAGCTGAAATTCGAACGTGACTGCTTTGGGTAAGCTTGTGTTCGACAATCATTTCATATGTCTGAATATCCTCTGGTTGCAAGTCAGGGTTTACTTTTTGCCCGCCATCGCCTGCAAGTTCATAATAAAGCTCGAAGGCATTCGGCTCGCGGTATGCCTTGCCATAGAGGGCTTTTATTGTCGTGCTCGGTGTGGCTTGGTATATCAAACCTAGCCGAGGAAGCGTCCTGCCGCTGTTTGCGAGAGCCGAATTGTTTTCATGACGCACGCCCAAATTGAGCAACCAGCTGTCACCGATGCTGATTTCATCCTGAAAATAAACGCTGATTTCACGACTGCTTTCCTGCGAATCGAGCTCCAGCGAGTATGGATAAACGTCCCAGTTTTTTTGCACCATCGGCTGGTTTTTCTGGAAACGCAGCCCCGCCAGCAGTTTATGTTGCACGAACCTTGTGCTGACCAGTTCCAGCTCCCCCCCCCACCAGGATGCCTTGCTTAAATCATGGTTATGTATGCTGTTCCCTGTAGCCTCATCTTCGCTAACGTACTCTCCCGTGTATTGAAAGCGGTTATAGAAAATTTTTGATTGCAGGTTGGTGCTTTCTGTCAGGGTGGTTTGATACCCGAGATTAAATAAAGTTTGCCGATCTACCGTGCTTGATCGTGGATCGTTGAAGACCTGTTCGTAAGAGGCCGTCGGTATGCCTTTGGTCCGCTCTGAATGCCCAAGCATGAATGAAAGTGGGCCGGCACTACCCTTTATAAAAATCTTTTTGCCGCGCTCATAATCCAAGCCGTCGGCAACCCCATTATTTTGTTCTGATGTATCAAATTCAGGAAAATACAGGTCTTTGCCATCTGCATAAAAATGGGTCGCAGACAACAGTAATTCATTGCCGCCCGTTGTTCCCCAACCTTTCGTAATACTCGCCGCTCTGCTCCCTGCGCTCCCTACTTCGCCCGATATTTCCGTTTTTCTGTATGCCGTAGCGCTTTTGGTAATGACATTGATCACACCAAAAAATGCGTTCGAACCATAAATCGAGGAACCCGGGCCGGGGACATATTCAACTCGATCGATCAATCCCAGATCCAGATAGAAGTCTTTCCCGATAAGCGCCTGACTAAATATCGGGTCATTCATGCGATGACCGTCCACCAGCAGCAGGAATTGGGAGTTGATCTGTGAGGGTCTTTGAAATCCGCGCGCGCCAATTTGCAAGTAGTTACGATCATTGTTCAAATGCATGCCTGGAAGCGCCGCGAGCATGTCTCCCAATGTGCGCCAACCAAAATATTTGATTTCTTTGGACGTAATGACGGAAACCGCCGAGGGCGCTTCCTTGATTTGTTGAACGAACTTGGATGCGGTTTGCACCTTAACATTCAACAAACTTTCAATTGACAGGCAGGTCAGTTCGTCCAGTACTTCTGACTCTTTTACTGCCCACGTGCTACCGCTGGACAATACAAACACCCAAAAAACGAGGATTTTGTATAAATGGCTGTCTGTATTTTTCATGAGTAGCTTGGCGCTTGCGACACACAGTAGTTTCAAGATATAGCGCCATAAAGGATTGATCTGAATGTGTTGCCCAGAATCAACATAATGTGGCCGCTTTTGTTATAAAAGTCAACCGAACGCGTCGGCATTCGCATGATTACACGCGCGCTTCTTGCTGACAGCAGGCCTATTTTAATAGGGCGGCGCTTCTCCCTTTTGTGGCACCTCAATCTTTGTTGATTTAAGGAGGCACTGATTAAATTGGGGAGCGGGGTGAGGTGCAAGGCGCACGGAGTGCAGAATCCGAGACATATCAATGGGATAGGCGAGGAGGCGAGCGCCGCACAACGCAGCAGATCGCTCGCGCAGGCATTAAATCACTGTTTCCTTAACTTCAGACTGACACGTTTCGGTTACCTACGGCCTACCTTTGTGCCGGTTGGTACTGGTGAAATCAGCCAAGGCACCTATTCAATTAAATTTGCCAGGGCGACAAACTCTTCCAGACGCAGAGTTTCCGGTCTCGCTTGCGGATTGATGCCCGCAGCAATCAGGTCGTTTTCGGTTAAAAGAGCTGAAACGCTGTTCCGCAACACCTTGCGGCGTTGCGAAAACGCATTGGTCACGACCAGTTCCAGCTTGCCTGCATGGCAGGGCAGGGGGGTTTCCCGGGGAATCATGCGCACGATCGCAGAATCGACTTTTGGCGCTGGATCGAAGGCAGTAGGGGGGACATCCAGCATCAAGTCCATGTGATAGCGCCATTGCAGCATCACCGATAAGCGGCCATAGGTCTTGCTGCCTGGCTCGGCGATCATGCGTTCCACCACTTCCTTTTGCAACATGAAATGCTGGTCTTCGATAAAAGACGTAAATTGTGCCAGGTGGAAAAGCAAGGGCGTTGAAATGTTATAGGGAAGATTGCCCACCACGCGCAACTTGCTTCCTTCTGGAACAGGGATGCTTGCAAAATCGAATTTCAATGCGTCGCCCTGATGAATGACGAGTTTTTCAGCGTTCACCCCATTTTGCAGGCGCGCAACCAGATCACGATCCAGCTCTACCACATGCAGTTGCCTGAGCGATTGCAGCAGCAAATACGTCATGGCGCCCAAGCCAGGACCAATCTCAACCATCGTGTCATCCGGTTTCGGGGTGATTAAACGAATGATGTCGTACAGCACCGCTTGATCGGTAAGAAAGTTCTGGCCAAATCTTTTTCTGGCGCGATGTTTTGCAATGGTATTCATTCGGCAAGTGGGGGGGGTAATTAAGCGTGCGTAGAAAACATTGTAAGTGTTTCCGCATACAAATTTCTAAAAGACCACTTTGAATACCCCGCGAAGTCTGCCTTTCCCTGCAAAAATTAAAAAATAGCCTCCCCCTCTTGACACGCAAATGAGAATCGTTATCATTCACACTTAATTTAATCAGGCAGGATAGAGAGCATGTTCCCCAAAGCAAGTCGAGTAGCCGTTTGTAATATGCCGCTCAAGCCGACAAGTCAGGCCTTGAGAATTACTAGCCGCCAGCTCCTGAACGATGGAAAGCAAATCATCATTGAACACAAGGGTGAAGACTATTTTTTACGCCTCACCAGTCAGGACAAACTGATTTTAACCAAGTAGTTTTTCATA
The DNA here is from genome assembly GCA_963666295.1 of Burkholderiaceae bacterium. Taxonomy (GTDB): domain Bacteria; phylum Pseudomonadota; class Gammaproteobacteria; order Burkholderiales; family Burkholderiaceae_D; genus QZKY01. Next base: position 1,174,638 of record OY762707.1, read on the forward strand.
ATTAATCGCCTTTTCAGGGCAAGCCAGCCTTCCGCCAGCCAGCTCATTTAAAGAAACAAGGTCCGATAGGACAGAGCATATAAACGGGAGGTATGAATGACAAAATGCAACAAAAAACTTTTAGGCGCCTTGAGCGCGACAGCCGTTTTACTCGGCTGGCAGGGAACGGCCTTTGCGGCACCCTCACTGCAAGAACAGCTCGCTGCCATGAAGCAGCAGATTCAGATGCTGGAGCAAAAGATTGAATCGCAGCAAAATGCCATAGCACAAGGCAATGCTGCACCATCAGCAGGAAACGAATGGACAAAAAATGTCACGATCAGCGGTGTCGTTGAAGTTGAAGCCGGATACGGCAAGGATTACGCCAATGAAAAGACCAGCGATCTAAATACAGCTACTGCTGAACTGGGCATTGAAGCCAAAATCAACGATTACACTTCAGCCAGCGTTGTCCTGCTTTGGGAAGAGGATGAAAACGCCGAGTTCAACCTGCAGGTTGATGAAGCCATTATCACGCTGGCACCGGAAAGCACCGGGCCTTTCTCGTTCACCTTTGGCCGCACCACCCTGCCTTTTGGTGTTTATGAAACCAATTTGATTTCCGACCCTCTGACGCTGGAGCTGGGCGAAACCTCGGAAACGATTGCGATGGTCGGCTTTGAGTCCAATGGTCTGTACGGCAATGCCTATGTCTTCAATGGTGATCAGGACAAAGATGGCAGCAGTTCCAAGATCGACAATGTCGGCCTTAAATTCGGTTATGCGTTTGAACAAGATGACCAGTCGTTGGATGCCAGCATCGGCTATATCAGTGACCTAGGCGATTCGGACAGCCTGGAAGGCCGCTTTACCACCTATAGCCGCAACGTACCTGGCCTGGCGCTCTCTGCCAAATATGCCACCGGTCCATTTACCCTTATTGGCGAATACATCGGTGCCACAAAAGACTTCGACGACGGCAACCGTCCAAAAGCATGGCATCTTGAAGCCGGTTATGCGATTGGCGATGCAACCCTCGCCATCAACTATCAGAAAACTAAAGAAGCATTAAGTCTTGAGTTCCCTGAGAAACGTCTTGCCGCCGGCATTTCTTTTCCTGTGATGGAAAACACGACGCTGAGCTTCGAGTGGGCGCATGACAGTGACTATAAGGCCGCAGACGGCGGGACCGGGGAAAACGCTGACACCGTTACGGCGCAACTAGCTGTTGAATTCTGATCCCTGTTTACAAGACGACCAGTCCGCGCAGTGCGGGCTGGTCTAAAACTTGCGAAGTCATAGTTATCCGTTTAATGCTATTGAGCTGAAAAGTATGCCTTCCCAATTTGAAGGAGAAGTAACCATGTCAATGAACCAAACTTTGAAATCAATTTCGGCAGGCAATACGGCATTTGTCGTGGCAATAACAGCTGGGCAAAGAGCGCGAACACGACTTGAGTCAATGGGCATCATCCCAGGTGCATCCGTTGACGTCCTCAGCAACGGTCATGGGCCCATGCTTGTTTCTATAGGTGAAGGCCGAGTCATGGTCGAAGGCGGTATAGCGCAGAAGGTGCTGGTTGCTTGATTTAATCCCCATTTACTGGAACTGCCATGACTTTGAATGATCTTAAGCCCGGCGCGCGCTGTACCTTGGTTGACATTGTTGCTGAAGGCGCACTAGCACAAAGATTGATGGACCTCGGCTTTTTTCCCGGCGTAAACATTGAGGTTGTGCGTAATGCACCACTGATTGATCCCATAGAACTTTATCTTGACGGCTATCACATTTCAGTCCGCCAAAGTGAAGCAAAAAGCATCGTGGTAATGGAGTAGGAAAGTGAGCGTTAAGCAGCATTTGCTCGTTGCTTTGGCCGGGCAGCCCAACTGTGGCAAATCAACGGTCTTCAACATGTTGACCGGAGCACGCCAGCATGTTGCCAATTATCCAGGCGTCACGGTAGAGAAGAAGACCGGCTATTTCACGCAAGGCGCAGATCGTGTAGAACTTGTTGACTTGCCTGGCACTTACAGCCTTACGTCGTACTCACTTGAGGAACGGGTTGCGCGAGATTTTCTGCTAAATAACCGACCTGACTTAGTCATCGATGTTGTTGATGCATCCAATTTGAGGCATCACCTGTATTTGACACTTCAATTGTTAGAGATGAACGTACCGGTTGTCGTCTGTCTAAACATGATGGATGTGGCCAAGCGCCGCGACCTCCGTATTGACGCATCAAAATTGGAAACACTGCTCGGCGTTCCTGTTATGCCGACGACTGCACGCAATTCTCAGGGTCGCGATGCGCTGAGGGAATCGGTCAACGAACATCACCTTATTTGCGACGTATTTCAAATCGACTATGGTGCACTTGAGCAGCACATAAGCACCCTGAGCGACAAACTTGCCCAGGAATCGAAGCTGACAAATAGATACCCATTGCGCTGGATTTCAATCAAACTGCTTGAAAATGATGATGAAGCAATCAGTCTGATCCAAAGTAAACTCGGTGCGCAAGCCGATCACGTGCTGGATCTGGTCGCTCTCTGTAGGGAAGAATTCAACGAGGCAAGCAACAACCCGGTGGAGCGGCACATTGCTTTTACGCGTCATCGTGAATGTTCGCGTATTGCCAGTGAAACCGTTGAATTTCCTGAAGTTCGCCGCCGCAATATGTCTGATCAATTGGACAAGTTTGTTTGTAACCGCTTTTTTGGCCCGCTGATTCTAGTCGCCATACTCTATGTACTGTATCAAGTCTCCATTGTCTTTGGTGGATGGCTGGCTGTGAAAGTCTGGCCAGTGTGGGGAGGGCTTGAAACACTGGCGGGCGACATCTTTCCAAACGCTGGTTTTCTTGAAGACCCTCTGCTGCGTGGACTTGGCGTTTGGATCGTCAAATCTACTACTGCAATACTCAATTACCTCCCGATTTTCTTCCTCTTGTTCGCGCTGATTGCCATCATGGAAGATAGCGGATACATGCCGCGCATGGCTTTCATCCTTGATCGGTTGTTCCGACGCTTCGGCCTGCATGGTCAATCAACGCTTCCTCTGATACTGGGTGGTGTTTATGTCGGCGGTTGTGCGATTCCTGGTGTCATGGCTACCAAAGCCATTCCTGATGAGCGCGCACGTTTGACAACGATCATGATCGTGCCGATGATGAATTGCCTCGCCAAAGTACCGCTTTACCTAATTTTGATCGACGCTTATTTTAGTGACGTTTCCGGGCTGGCGATGTTTTTTATTGCAACTGTCACGCTATTCATGGCATTGCCGGTTGCCAAACTGCTCTCGATGACGGTGCTAAGCAAGTTTGAGAGCGCCCCGTTCATCATGGAAATGCCGCCCTATCACATGCCCGCCATCCTTGGTGTGTTGCGCCGTGCCTTTGAGCGCATCTGGCTTTTTCTGAAAAAGATCGTGACCTTTGTCGCTGCTATCGCTGTGGTTGTGTTTGTACTCATAAATTATCCGGGACTTTCGACTTCTCGTATGGCCCATTACGAGAACTTGCGCGACATGTCTGTATCCTCTTTCATCAATCAAGTAGAGCAAACCCAATTCAAGGGGAAAATTGCCTCGGAGGATGTCATCAACATCATCCTCTTTGACGAATACCTCAAACAGGCGAAGAGCGGCGTCACTGAAAGTAGTCATGCTGAAGAAATCAATGTGGCATTCAAAGCAATGAATCCCACTTACTACGCCATCATCAAGCGTGTTGGCAGTGATGGTCGCAAGCTGAATAAAGAATTGCGCAAAGTCATAAAGGTTCGCAAACGCTTGCGTCGAGAAATGCGCACTGAACGGTTTGAGAACAGCGCGCTTGGGCATCTGGGGCGCTGGCTAGAACCTGTCACGCAATTTGCGGGATTCAACTGGAGAATCAATGTCGCTTTACTGTCTGCTTTTGCTGCAAAGGAGAACAGTGCTGCCACTTTGGGCGCCATTTACGGCATTGATGGTAGCAGCCAATCCGTACAAGACAACATGAAAGCCAGTGAAGGAGGTTTTACTGCGTTGCATGCCCTTGCACTGATGCTGTTCATGGCGCTGTATCCGCCTTGCGTCCCGGCTTCCATGATGGTGAGGCATCAGGCTGGCACGACCCGATGGATGCTCTTTTCCATCGGTTACCAGATGCTGCTGGGCTTTTTCATTGCCACGCTGGTCTTTACCGGTGGCTCGCTGCTGGATCTAAGCGGTTTTCAGGCAATGTGGGCTTTTTATGGCCTGTGTGTTCTTGCAACGGTCGCGATGGCGCTAATCCCGACACGTGAAGAAATAGGGGCGTTGGAACCCGTAGAAATGAATACCAACAAGGAAATTAATCTCAAAGGAGGATGATGTAATGAAAAAACCATTAAGTGTAATCAGCGCTGCTGCGCTCATGATGATTACGGGACAGGCACTCGCCCACTCACCCCTGCTCAGTTGCTTTGACAATGGCGACAAAACCGTTACCTGTGAAGGCGGGTTTTCAGATGGTTCATCGGCCAGCGGCGTAAAAATGCATGTAAAAAGTGCTGCAGGCAAAGTATTGATCGATGGCAAGATGAATCAAGACAGCGAATTCACATTTGACAAGCCTTCGGGTGCTTACACCGTCTCTTTTGACGCGGGCGAAGGTCATGTCGTCGAGATCAATGGAGCAGATATCGTCAAATAAGCATATACATTAAACCCGCCATCTATTTTTTTATATTCACACTTGAGAATGATTATCAATAAATAATAGGAGAGCTACATGAAAAGGAAACTCGCCCCTGCTTTGGCTGCAATAGGCATATTGGGTGCCTCTGCGCCTGCCTCAGCCCACTTCATGATGATGTACACCCCGGAAATCGCACTTGAAAAGGGAAACGCGCTTGAAATGCGCATCGCCTTTACCCATCCTGCAGAGGCTGGCCACATGATGGACATGGGTGGCATCCAGGAATTTTTCGTTGTCAAGCAACGCGGCGATTCCAAAGCCAAGAAAGTTGACCTTAAAAAGTATCTAACGCCAATCACCTGGAAGAATCCGCATTCTTCGGCACCTGCCTATGCTGCCAGCATTCCAAAAAATGAGGTTCGCTCGATGGGCGACTATGTCTTCGTCATGAAACCCGGCTATTACTTTGAAAAGGAAGAAGGCGTTTACATGCAACAGATCACGAAAGTGATTGCCAATGTCGGCGGCTTGCCAGGTAACTGGGCGGATCCGGTTGGCCTCCCGTGTGAGATCGTACCGCTGATCAAGCCCTATGGCTTGTGGACCGGCAACGTATTCAAAGCGCAAGTTCTGTCCAACGGCAAGCCGGTTGCCGGCGCAGAAGTGGAAGTGGAATACATGAGCCACAAACCAGACATCAAGACCAATTCCATGTCAACCAAATCTTCCGTTGATTATCCACAGGATTCTTTCGTCACACAGACGATCATTTCTGATGAAAGCGGCTACATCACCTTCGGCATTCCGAAGTCTGGATGGTGGGGCTTTGCCGCGCTCGGCGTCGGCCCGGATACAGAGTACAAGGACAAGGAACTGAGTCAGGATGCTGTTATCTGGATCAAGGCAATTGACATGAAGTGAACATGCCAGCGGCCAGACGTGCGTTGAGCAATTCGTTTATGATAAACGCAGCGTGCTAATAAGCATGCTGACCGTGTGGCATGACACCAACCCCAGCCGCTTGCTGAAAGCATTAGAGGATTATTGACATGGATACGATACTCGCCACTCTGATCATCGTGGGCGCTGGCCTTTACCTGTTCATCAAGGCCAAGAACCGGCTTGGCAACAAACCGGGCAGCAATCCTTGTGATGGCTGCGCAGGATGCGGACCGCAGACCAAGAAGCCGGGAAGCGCTTGCGCGCCCGAGGCTGGGAAAGAGCAGAAAATCACTTGGCACTAGGCGATGCGATTATGGCGTGTCGCCGCCACCATCTGTGCCGCCATCCTGACAGCTGCCAGCATGCTACCGCGATCTGCATGACCTACGCCCCGCACCGCCAAGTCCAGCGCTGTGCCATGATCGACCGACGTGCGGATAAACGGCAAGCCCAGTGTGACATTGACACCGTGACCAAAACTGACGTATTTCAGCACCGGCAAGCCCTGATCGTGATACATCGCCAGCACGCAATCTGCCTCATGCAGCAGGCGTAGCTGGAAAAGCGTATCGGCTGGATAGGGCCCACGCGCATCAATTCCCCTTTGCTGCGCCGCTTCAATGGCGGGCGAAATAACACTGATTTCTTCGTCGCCGAGATAGCCGTTTTCGCCCGCGTGCGGATTCAGGCCCGTCACCAGTATGCGCGGCGATGGCAAGCCGAAGCGTTGCTGCAAATCGCGCTGGAGAATATTGAACGTCACGCCGAGACCGCTTTCGGTAATCGCGGCAGGCACGTCTTTTAAAGGCAGGTGTGTGGTTGCAAGGGCAACGCGCAGGGGATGTACGTTATCCGGCGTGGCATCGGCCAGCATCATGACGACCTTATCCGTGTTCGTTTTCTCAGCCAGGTATTCCGTATGGCCGGAAAACGCCACACCGGCTTCATTGATCGTGCTTTTTTGCAGCGGTGCGGTCACGATGGCATCGAACCAGCCCCCTTTCGCCCCTTCAATTGCCAGGTCCAGCATTTCCAGCATGGCTCGGCCATTGCGCGCATCAGGCACGCCCGCTACAACCGGCGCAGCCAAGGAACAATCCAAAACGGGAATCAGGCCGCCCGACGCATCAGGCACCCCCCCATAAAGCAAGTTCGGGGAAGGCGTGAACTTCAGGCGTATTTCTGGATCAATGGACGGCGCCAGCCGCGAAAAAAGGCCGAAATCACCAATCAGCAGTGGGCGCACCTCATGACGCAAGGCCCAGGCAGCGTATAACGCCAGTTCCGGCCCGATGCCTGCCGGCTCACCCATGGTGATGGCAATGGCCGGCTTCATCGTTCCCTCTTTACGTCACCGTCACAGATCAGCGCGGTATTGAACGTAAGCACTATCCCGCAATTCGCGCAGCCAGTTCTCGGTTGCTTCTGCAATTTTGCGCTCACGTATTGCCTTGCGCACTGCCATTCGCATGCGCTCTTCTGAAGCCTCATCCGTCTTGCGCTCCAGCACCTCAATCAAATGGAAACCAAACGGCGTTTGCACCGGATCACTGATTTCTCCCGGTTGCAGCGCCACCATGGCACGCTCAAATTCCGGCACCGTGTCTCCCGGATAAATCCAGCCCAGGTCGCCACCATTGCTGGCGGATGCGTCGTTGGAAAACAGTCGCGCCAATTCGTCAAAACTACCGGCCTTGTTTTCCAGACGCTGCTTGATTTCCTGCAACTTGCGCTGCGCATCCTCTGCTGAAACGATCTCGTTTACCTTGATCAGAATGTGGCGCGCGTGAATCTGCTGAACCGGAGGGAGCGTCATTCCACCCTTCCCGTGACGACGCCCAACAAGCTTCAGAATATGGAAACCGTTTGGGCTTTTAACGACCTTGCTCACTTCCCCTTCCTTGAGTTCTGCCGTCGCTTTTATAAAGATCTCCGGCAACTGATCAACACTGCGCCAACCCAGGTCGCCCCCTTTCAGGGCCGCACTGCCGTCCGAATAGCTGAGCGCTGCCTGATCAAACGATTTTCCCGACTGAATCTGAGATAAAACGTCTTCTGCTCGCTTACGGCTTGATGCAATCTGTTCTGGAGACGCCTTTTCAGGAGTGCGAATCAGAATGTGTCCAAGATTGATCTCTTTCGAACCTGCCATGTCCTTTTCACCAGCCAGATAATTATCCACCTCTGAATCCATTACCTGAACCTTGTTGTTGACTTCACGCTCGCGCAAACGACTCGTGACGATATCCAGACGCACCTGTTGTCTGAATTCGTTGAAAGAAATCCCGTCGCGCTCCACATTGGCGCGCAATTGCTGCACGGTCAGATTATTTTGCGCCGCAATGCGGGAAATCGCCTGATCCAGCTTGGCATCATCGATATGTATGCCTTGTTCCTTGGCCTTTTGTATCTGGATACTTTCAATAACAAGTTGCTCTGCAACTTGCTTTTTCAGCACTTTTTCTTCTGGCAACTGCTTGCCGGCACGCTGTAGGCGTTGCTGCACTTTCCGGATGCGCTTTTGCAACTCGGAGTGTGTAATCACATCGCTGTTAACGACCACCACAATCGCATCAACCAAAACAGGACTATCTGCCTTTGCTTGCGCAACTACGTTGGTCATGCCCGCCATATATACGGCGATGCCACTTAGCGTCGCGACCAGCCAGCCACGTCGTTTTATTAAGCTTGAGCAAAACGTCATCATTTCAAAACCACTCTAGAATAGAAGCCCATCAATCCATGTTGTCAGTATCAATCATCTGATAACCCGGGATGCTGCTGCGGAACACCTGCAAGGGGTTAGAGCCCAACTTGGACAAACCGTTAAGCTGCAACTGGAAGAAAAGCGCCGTATTGGCTTCTTCCGTCGAAGTCGCCAATCTTCTTGCCGCCACCCTGAATATCCAGCAACCTGCATTGTATTCCATGCCCAGCAAACCTTCGACCACTCGCTTTTCAGGCAGAGAATAACTGACCCTTCCCACACCATACCAACGATCCTCCAGGGGCCACTGCGCAGAAAGATTGATCTGATCGAGTTCATTGTCGCGCAAATAGCGATATTCCGCATTCAAGACATGGTTGCGCTCAGGCTGCCATTGCATGCTGAAGTTGGCGCTATACACCTTGTGCGTACTTTCACTGTACTGTACGGCAGTGTCGATGCCAAAAGTTGGTGTAATGCGGCCCGAAAGGGCAAACAACAAATCAGACTGTCGATCCGTCGCATCCACTGCTTCCGGATTCAGCTTTACCCGCTGATCCGAAAAGTAAAAACGCTGACCAATTGCCAAACGCAAGCGCTCCGCGCCGGACGGTTCCAGATAGCGCGAAATCACCGCCGCTGTTAGCTGGTTGGCATCTGCAATCAGATCCGAACCAACAAAGCGGTTCTCGCTGAAGATTTGCGGGAAACCGAAACTAGCCTCTGCCGTGTCAAACAGCGGATAGTTGCTTTGATCGCGGTACGGGGTATAAACATAAAACAGGCGTGGTTCCAGCGTTTGCGTCACGGCATTACCGAACCAGTTGCTCTCGCGCTCGAAAATCAGGCCGCTATCAACCGAAAAGGTCGGCAGCGTGCGCGTAAGGGAAGTCGTGTCGCCTCCCGTATCATCCAGTTCGTACTGGCTGGCATGCAGAGAAAATTGCGGCCGGATGAAATACCCCGCACCAATAATCGGATATGAGATCTGCGGACGTATGACCAGACGGTCGCCATTCACATACGGTCTGTTTTCAGTGTAGCCTGGCTCCGTTTTGCGGAATGCCAAATCCTCTGCCGGTAGCCAGAAGCGTGTATATTCCGTGTCAATCGACCAGTCGAAACCGCTCAGGTCCTTTTGCCATGCGCTCAACTTCAATTGCGGCAACCGTTCATAAGGACGGCTGTAGATGACCGAATCGACATCCTGCAGCAACTGATAATTGCTTACCAGCGCCGATGCCTCCCAGCCTTCCCCAGCATAGGCCAGTGTTGCTTCGCGCGTTAGCAAACGCTGTGCGCTGGGCACCTGCAAACCCGACACTGTACCCAGATTGTGGCTGAAATCACTGAAATAATTATCGTCCGACACCTGGTTGAAATTCAGTCCGAATGTCAATTCGGGCGTCAGCTTTTGAGTATGGAAAGACGCAATCGAATAGCGATTGCTATCCGTTTCACGATCATCCATCAATAACTCGAATTCCGTCACCCCTGAAAAATTGTTTTCCAGATAGCGCGCCTCGCCGCCCAGCTGAATACCACGGCGCGTGATGATTTTAGGCGTCAGCGTCAAATCGCGGTTGGGCGCGATATTGAAGTAGTAAGGCACGGCGAGTTCCGTACCACCACGTGATGTAGTCCCAAACACCGGAGGCAACACCCCGGATTTGCGCGCAGAGGAAGTAGGGAAAGTGAGTGCGGGCGCGCCCAGAATGGGCGCATCCTTAAAATAGAGCACCATGTTTCTGGACGTACCAACATCCTTTTCATTGTCGATACTCAAGCTTCCTGCCTTCAAATACCAGTCAGGATCGACCCCTTCGCAAGTCGTGTAGGTCGCATTCTTGATCGTGGCTTGGTCGCGATTATGAAAATCAATTCGATCCCCGCCACCCTGAGCATTATTCAATTTGAGTTTATAAGTGGGATTGAGAACAAAACCTTCGCTGGTATCCAGATTAAGGCGCAACGCATCCCCGGTAAAAAAATCACCAAAGCGCTCGATCTGAATATTCCCCTCGGCTTCGACCACATTTTCAGCCTGATGATAAACTGCAGAATCGCTATTGATCTTGGTCTGCCCACGAACAATTTCAACATCTTCCTTGAGAACCAACTCTCTATCCGGCTGCCCCGTCACCTGACCGGCCTTGACCGTCGTCGGCTGATTGCGTTCATCTTGGCGCGGGGTGCGCTCCGGCTTCTGCGCACTCACCTGCGTGGGCAAACAAACCGCCACAAGCAGTAGCGCTGCCGCCTGGAATGTCTGGGTGGGTCGTGAGAAAAAGGGTGTCCGAAACATGAATATTTTTATTGTGAGCCAGATTCTGGCGATTGTTCTGTGTAGTCGCTTATTATATGGGAACTCATTGATAAAACCGCACTATCTCAAGCCATTTCATGCAATCGCAACCCCAAATTGATCCTTCGTCGGACGCACGTCTGACCCAATTAAAAAACTGGTTAATCCAGCAAACCGCCTTCCCGACCAGAATTGACACTTTGCGCCCCGCCTCGCAGGACGCAAGCTTTCGGCGTTATTTTCGCGTCGACACCCAAAATGGCGGTACGCTGATCGTCATGGACGCGCCGCCTGAACAAGAAGATGTCAGGCCATTTCTTCGCGTAGCAGCACTACTCTTGCAAATGGGCGTTTCGGTTCCGGAAGTGTTGGCGCAAGACCGTGAACAAGGTTTTCTGCTGCTTTCTGACCTCGGCAGCGTCATGTATCTGGATCAGTTGAACAATGACACGGTACGCCCCCTCTACACGGACGCGATTAATGCCTTACTGGAAATACAAATACACAGCGAGCCAGATGTTCTGCCGGAATATGACCGTGATCTGCTGTTGCGCGAATTAATGCTGCTACCGGAATGGTATTTTGAAAAACACCTGGGCGTGACACTGACTGAGAGCCAAACCGCGACGCTGATGGGCGTCTTCAATCACTTACTGGCCAACAACCTGGCGCAACCGCAGGTTTATGTGCACCGCGATTACCACTCACGCAATCTGATGGTTATGCAAAACGGCAATCCCGGCGTTCTGGATTTTCAGGATGCTGTTTATGGCCCCATCACGTACGATCTCGTTTCCTTGTTACGCGACGCCTACATTCAGTGGGAAGAAGAAGCTGTTATTGACTGGGTGATCCGTTACTGGGAAGGTGCGCGAAAAATCGGCCTGCCAGTCAACCCCGACATTGACAGCTTTTACCGTGATTTTGAATGGATGGGCTTGCAGCGCCACCTCAAGATTCTGGGCATTTTTGCACGGCTGGCATACCGAGACAACAAGACTGCTTATCTTGAACACTTGCCGCTAGTGCTTGAATACGCGCGTAAAACAGCACAACGTTACACGGAACTGGCACCGCTATGGCGCCTGTTGCACGAACTCGAAAACAATCCGCCAGAAACCGGCTACACCTTCTAAAGAATTGATCCAACTACGATAAGTTTTATGAAAGCCATGATTTTTGCCGCCGGTCGCGGCGAGCGCATGCGACCCCTGACCGACACCCTCCCCAAGCCCCTGCTCAGAGTGCGCGGGCGTCCGCTCATTGTCTGGCATATCGTCAATCTCGTGCGCGCCGGCATCACCGACATCGTGATCAACCACGCCCACCTCGGCCACCTGATTGAAGAAGCGTTGGGTGACGGTTCAAAATTCGGCGCTCGAATTCAATATTCTCCTGAAAAAACCGCGCTGGAAACCGCTGGAGGCGTTGCGCAAGCACGCCATCTGCTCGGCGAAGCACCCTTCATAGCCATTTCAGCAGATATCTTTTGCCCCCATTTTGATTTCAGCGAAGTCTTGGATGTACTCGAAAACAAGGATGTCTGGGGCAATCCACTTGCCGCGGATAAACGCGACAACGCATGGTTGTATCTGGTGAAAAACCCTGCGCACCACCCCGAAGGCGATTTTGCAATTAACGCGTTTTCTCTCAACAATGAGGGCGAACCACGCTATACCTATTCCGGTATCGGCGTTTTTCTACCCTCAATGTTCGATGCCGTCCAGCCAGGTGAAGTCGTGCGGCTATCCAGCCTGTTACGTGAATACGCGGCACGCGGCCAGATTGGCGGTGAACTGTATTACGGCGACTGGACCGATGTCGGTACGATTGAGCGATTGGAAAAATTGAATGCGCCGTTAAAGCGTTCCTGAGTCTTTTCGGCATAGAAAAACCGCACACCGAAAAGGCGTGCGGTTTTGGCTTTCAAAAAGCAAAATCAGTCGACCGCCTTGACCATCTCTTCAATCACTTTCTTGGCATCGCCAAATACCATCATGGTCTTGTCCATGTAGAACAGTTCGTTGTCCAGACCGGCATAACCGGAAGCCATCGAGCGCTTGTTGACGATCACGGTCTTGGCACGATAGGCATCCAGAATCGGCATGCCTGCAATCGGCGAATTCGGATCTTTCGCCGCCGGATTCACGACGTCATTTGCGCCCAGCACCAGCACCACGTCCGTTTGCGGGAATTCGCTGTTGATGTCTTCCATCTCGAACACCTGGTCGTACGACACCTCCGCTTCCGCCAGCAAGACATTCATATGACCCGGCATACGACCCGCGACCGGGTGAATCGCATACTTCACAGTCACACCATGCTCGGTCAGCTTCTCGGTCAGCTCCTTCAACGCGTGCTGGGCACGTGCAACCGCCAGACCGTAACCCGGCACGATCAGGACGCTGTCCGCGTTGCTGAGCAGGAAGGCCGCATCGTCTGCCGAACCGGACTTGACGTTGCGTTGAACCTGGCTACCGCCGGCAGCAGCAGCCGTCTCGCCACCGAAGCCACCCATGATCACGCTCAGGAAAGAGCGGTTCATCGCCTTGCACATGATGTAAGACAGAATGGCGCCGGAAGAACCCACCAGCGAACCGGCGATGATCAGCATCGAGTTGTTCAGCGAGAAGCCGATCCCTGCTGCCGCCCAGCCGGAATAGCTGTTCAGCATCGACACCACAACCGGCATGTCCGCACCGCCAATCGGGATAATGATCAACACACCCAGAACGAACGCCATGGCCGTCATGATCAGGAACGGAATCCACGCCGGCTCGGAACCCGGCGCAAAGCAGAACCACAGGCCAAACGCCAGCATGACCAGGCCAAATATCAGATTGACTGCGTGCTGCCCCTTAAAGACAACTGGCGCACCCTGAAACAGGCGGAACTTGTAATTGCCCGCCAGCTTGCCGAAAGCAATCACTGAACCGGAGAAGGTGAGCGCCCCCACAAAGGTTCCGATGAAGAGTTCCAGGCGATTGCCGAACGGAATCGACCCATCCAGATTGGCAATCTGGAACGCATATGGCTCGGCCACCACGGCAACCGCAATGAATACCGCCGAAAGACCGATCAGCGAATGCATGGCGGCAACCAGTTCAGGCATTTTGGTCATTTCGACGCGCTTGGCCAAAGTGGCGCCAATCAAACCACCCACAGCAACACCACCAACCAGCAAGCCATAACCAAGTGCACCAGAGTTTGCGCCAAACTGAGCTTTGTATTTCACAATCAGTGCAATTGTAGTGGCAAGGGCAATGCCCATACCCACCATACCGAAGGCGTTGCCTCGACGTGCCGTGGAGGGGTGTGACAGCCCTTTCAGTGCCTGAATAAAACAAATGGAAGCCGCCAGATACAGCAACGTGACGATATTCATGCTCATTGTTTATCCCCCTTGGCTGCTGCTTTGGGTTCTTTTCTCTTGAACATTTCAAGCATTCGTTGCGTCACTAAAAAACCACCGAACACGTTGACCGCAGCCAGGGTCACAGCCAAGGTTCCCATGACCTGACCAACCAGCCCTTCAGTCATGCCGGCTGCCAGCATGGCACCCACGATAACAATCGCCGAAATGGCATTGGTTACCGCCATCAGTGGCGTATGTAGTGCCGGCGTTACCGTCCAGACAACGTGGTAACCAACATAAATCGCCAGCGCAAAAATGATAATGTTGGTTATTGTTTGGCTAACTACTTCCATGCAGGTCTCCCGAGTTTTAATTCAATCAGACAATCCGATTTTGCTCGTCAACAATAATGACTGTTGGCTGATGATTATCGATTTCTTCCTCGGTCATCGGGCCGTACGTGCAGATGATCAGGAGATCACCCAACTGGGCACACCGGGCTGCCGCGCCGTTCAGCGATATTTCGCCGCTACCGCGCTTGCCCGGGATGATATAAGTTGAAAAGCGCTCACCATTATTGACGTTATACAGCTCGATCTTTTCGTACGGACGCATACCGGCTGCATCGAGCAAATCCTGATCGATGCCGCAAGAGCCTTCGTAGTTCAAATCGCATTGCGTAACGCTCGCCCGATGAATCTTGGCGCGCAGCATGATACGTTGCATTACCTTCTCCTATTTTCTGAATACCTCGCCGTCTGCACACATACGCGTCGCGGCGACGATTTCATCTTCGAGGTCAATATTCAGATTACCTTCCTCGTCGACAATCAGTTTCATAAACTCCCACAAATTGCGTGCATACAAGGCAGACGCATCTGCCGCCACCAGCGTTGCCAGATTCGGCTCACCGATAATATGCACACCATACTTTGTGACGGTTTTACCCAGTTCGCTCAACGCACAGTTGCCTCCCTGTTCCACCGCCATATCTACAATTACGGATCCGGGTTTCATAGACTTGACCATGTCCTCATTAATCAAGACGGGTGCCTTACGACCTGGGATCAGCGCAGTTGTAATGATAATGTCAGCCAGTTTTGCACGCTCACTAACCAGTTCCGCCTGGCGTTTCATCCAGACTTCTGGCATCGCACGCGCATAACCGCCAACGCCTTCGGCGATTTCACGCTCTTCTTCTGTTTCATAGGGCACGTCAATAAACTTCGCACCCAGTGATTCCACTTGCTCTTTTACGGGAGGACGTACGTCAGACGCTTCGATCACCGCTCCCATGCGCTTCGCCGTTGCAATTGCCTGTAAACCGGCCACGCCCACGCCCATGATCAGCACACGCGCCGCTTTTACGGTGCCTGCCGCTGTCATCAACATGGGGAAGAAACGCTGATATCTGTCTGCCGCCAACATGACGGCCTTGTAACCTGCAATATTGTTTTGAGAAGACAGCACATCCAGTGACTGCGCACGCGAAATACGCGGCGCCGCTTCCAATGCAAATGCCGTCAAGCCATGTTCTGCCATGGCCGTATTGTTTTCTGCGTCAAAAGGATTCAGCATGCCAACCAGTACCGCATCCTTTTTCATCTGCGCCCGCTCATCAGCATTCGGTGCGCGCACTTTCAGAACCAGATCGCAACCCAGCGCATCGCTCGCTGATCCAATCTCCGCTCCCGCCTCTCTGTAAGCTTCATCAGTGATGCTGGCGTTCACGCCTGCGCCCGATTCGACAATGACCTGGTGTTTGGCACCAATCATTCTCTTGATCGTTTCCGGAGTCGCAGCAACGCGTGTTTCGCCTGGCAGCGTTTCAGCGGGAATGCCGATTTTCATATCGCTCCTCCAATAAAAAAGCGGTATTTCTTAAAACGGAAAATGGTACACGCAAATGGCTGGTTTGGACATCTGAATAATCACATAATAGCCAAAAAGCACTGTCCAAACAGGAGGATAGCATTGTGTTTCCAAACATTCATTATGCCTTACCCCGAATGAATCTCGCGCACCCAATACCCTCTCTGCCAAGTCGATTTAAAATAAGCATCTTTAACGTGTTAACCACAACCCATGTCAGATTTCTGGAAGCCTGAAATTGTCGTTGCATCAGTCATAGAAAAAGACGGTCTTTTTTTACTGGTAGAAGAACAAACCGATGAGGGCCTTCGCCTCAACGAACCCGTTGGTCATCTAGAACCAGGAGAGTCGCTGGAGCAAGCCGTCATTCGCGAGACACTGGAAGAAACGGCCTACGAATTTACTCCCACCGCCCTGATTGGCACATACCTGTTGCGTTTTGAGACGCCGGATGCTAACACACTTGGCACTTATCTGCGTTTTGCCTTTGCTGGCGATCTGGGACGCAAGCTGGATCGCCCGCTTGACAAGGATATTGTGCGCACAGTGTGGATGTCGCGCGACGAGATTGCAGCCTGCCCGGAACGGCATCGCAGCCCTTTGTTGTTACAATGCATTGATGATTACCTGAATGGGCAAAGCGCACCTTTATCCTTGCTGTCCAGCCAGGTTTGTGTTGTAGACAAATTTTTGTAGCAGGAAGTAACGATGGCTAAGAAAAAAGTCGTCATAGGCATGTCCGGCGGCGTAGACTCGTCCGTCTCAGCGTGGCTGCTGAAAGAGCAAGGTTACGAAGTTATCGGCCTGTTCATGAAGAACTGGGAAGACGACGACGACAATGATTTCTGCTCCGCGCGCACGGACTGGCTGGATGCCGTCAGCGTGGCAGACGTCATCGGCGTCGACATTGAAGCGGTCAACTTCGCTTCGGAATACAAGGATCGCGTGTTCGCCGAATTTTTGCGTGAATACGAAGCCGGTCGCACGCCGAACCCGGACGTGCTGTGCAATGCCGAAATCAAGTTCAAAGCCTTCATGGATCACGCGATGCATCTCGGCGCCGATCTGATCGCCACCGGCCACTATGCACGCGTCCGTGAAAACCAGGGGCGATTCGAACTGCTCAAGGCAATGGATGCCAGCAAGGACCAAAGCTATTTCCTGCATCGCCTCAACCAGCAGCAATTATCAAAAACACTGTTTCCACTCGGCGAACTGAACAAGACCGACGTGCGCCGCATTGCCGACCAGATTGGCCTGCACAACGCCAGCAAAAAGGATTCAACCGGCATCTGCTTCATTGGCGAGCGGCCGTTCCGCGAATTCCTGAACCGCTACCTGTCCTATCAGCACGGCCCAATCAAGACGCCCGAAGGCGACATCGTCGGCGAACATGTCGGCCTGTCCTTTTATACGCTTGGTCAGCGCAAGGGCATCGGCGTCGGCGGCACAAAGAAATACCGCAATGCCGATGGCACCAGCCTGCCATGGTACGTCGCCAGAAAAGACATTCCCAACAATACGCTGTATGTGGTGCAGGGGCACGACCACCCGTGGCTGATGTCTTCAGCGCTGGAAGCCAGTCAGGCCAGCTGGATTTCAGGTGAGGCGCCCGACGAACCCCAACTTTCAGCCAAAACGCGCTATCGACAGAAAGACGTGCCATGTGAATGCTGCGTCATTGATAGTGCCTCCTTCCAGATGCGCTTCCCCAACCCGCAATGGGCGGTCACGCCGGGGCAATCGGCCGTTTTCTACCAGGACGATGTCTGTCTCGGCGGCGGCATTATTACGCATCACGAGCGCACCTGAGTTTTTTCAAGTCACTCACGTTTAAAGTTTGACGCCAACTCCTTGAAAAGCTTATAATTTACGGCTTCCTTTCCGCCCGAGGAAATGACAATAAGGCAGCGTCCGCAGGCAATGTACTTGTGGAACCACCAAATAAGGGCGTTTTACTTTAATCAGGAAATCACCATGAAAACCTTTTCCGCTAAAGGACATGAAGTCCAACGCGAATGGTTTGTGATTGACGCAACGGACAAAGTCCTCGGGCGTGTCGCCAGCGAAGTGGCACACCGACTGCGTGGCAAGCACAAGCCAGAATATACGCCGCACGTTGACACCGGCGATTTTATTATCGTCATCAATGCGGGCAAACTGCGCGTAACCGGTGCCAAAAACACCGACAAAATCTACTACCGTCACACAGGCTTCCCAGGCGGCATTCGTGAGATCAGTTTTGAAAAGATGCAGCAGCGCTATCCTGGTCGTGCACTGGAAAAAGCCGTCAAGGGCATGTTGCCTAAAGGCCCTCTCGGGTACGCGATGGCCAAAAAGCTGAAAGTGTATGCGAACGACACGCATCCACATGCAGCGCAACAACCCAAGCCACTTGAACTGTAAGGAGCAGACATGATCGGTAACTACAACTATGGCACCGGCCGTCGCAAGAGTGCAGTGGCACGTGTCTTCATGAAGCCAGGCACTGGACAGATTGTTGTTAACAAAAAACCAGCAGACGAATACTTTTCTCGTGAGACCGGCCTGATGGTGATTCGTCAGCCACTGGTACTGACGGGCAATACCGAAAGCTTCGACATTCTGGTCAACGTCCATGGTGGCGGCGAATCTGGTCAGGCGGGTGCAGTACGTCATGGCATTACCCGCGCCTTGATCGATTACGATGCAGGCCTGAAGCCTGCACTGTCACAAGCCGGTTTTGTTACACGCGACGCGCGTGAAGTAGAACGCAAGAAAGTGGGTTTGCGCAAGGCACGTCGTGCCAAGCAGTTCTCCAAGCGTTAAGCATTACGAAAATCCCTCCCTTTTTGGGAACCAAAAAGCCGTCTGGCGTTGTCAGACGGCTTTTTTCATTGCTGCGCCGCAAGGCAGGGCTGTTACAATGCCACGCTTGAAAAGTCGTACCGTTCATTGAATATTCGAGGATAAGTCATGATCAAAGTCGGAATTGTTGGCGGCACCGGTTACACCGGAGTTGAGTTGCTGCGCCTGCTCGCAGCACACCCGGAAGCTGAAATCACCGCCATCACATCACGCAAGGAAGACGGCATTCCGGTCTCCGATTTGTTTCCTTCCCTACGCGGAAGCATTCCCCTTGCTTTCACCACCCCGGACAAGGCTGACCTGAAGGCTTGCGATGTCGTCTTTTTCGCCACACCGCACGGCATCGCCATGGCTCAGGCGCCGGAACTGTTGGCAGCCGGGGTCAGGGTAATCGACCTTGCCGCTGATTTCAGGCTGAAAGACACCGCAATTTTCAAGCAATGGTACAAAATGGAGCATACCTGCCCGGAAATTCTGGCTGAAGCCGTCTACGGCCTGGCGGAAATCAACCGCGAAGCCATCAAGCAAGCGCGAATCGTCGGTTTGCCGGGCTGTTACCCAACCTGTGTACAACTTGGCTACGCGCCGTTGTTGAAACAGGACCAAGCACTGGTCAATGAGTCTGCCCTGATCGCCAACGCTGCATCCGGCGCAACCGGTGCCGGACGCGGCGCATCGACCGCCATGTTGTTTGCCGAGAACTCGGACAACTTCCGCGCTTACGCAGCAGCCGGTCATCGACATGTTCCGGAAATCAAGCAGGGGCTGGGGGCGCTTGCCAGTGGCAGGGAAGTCGGTATCACCTTCATACCACACCTGATCCCGGCCATTCGCGGTATTCACGCCACACTGTATGCCACCATTTTGCCGGAAGCACGCGAAACCGATTTCCAGGCCCTGTTTGAAGATTTTTATCGCGATGATCCGTTTGTTGATGTGATGCCTGCCGGCAGCCACCCGGAAACACGTTCCGTTCGCGCATCGAACTATGTCCGGATTGCCGTTCACCGCCCTGCCGGAACAAACACGCTGGTCGTGCTGGTGGTCGAAGACAATCTGGTCAAAGGTGCCTCTGGCCAAGGCGTTCAGTGCATGAATTTGATGTTCGGACTGGATGAAACGATGGGTCTGCAACTTGCCCCAACCTTCCCGTAAACGGCGCCGGTTAGCCGCCTACGAGCGCCTTTGATGCATCAGGTCTATAATGGCACCATGAAATTTTGAATATGAAGGAGTAACACATGAGCGCAACGATTGAAATGCCAGCACCCGTCAATTTCACGGACAATGCAGCAAACAAAGTCGCTGAACTAATTGTTGAAGAGGGCAACCCGAACCTCAAATTGCGTATCTTTGTTCAGGGTGGCGGCTGCTCCGGTTTTCAGTACGGCTTCACCTTTGACGAAACCGTCAATGAAGACGACACCACGATGGAAAAAAACGGCGTGCAACTCTTGATTGATGCGATGAGCTACCAGTACCTGGTAGGCGCAGAGATCGATTACAAGGAAGACATAAGTGGCTCACAGTTTGTCATCAAGAATCCTAATACGGTCAATACCTGTAGTTGCGGATCTTCGTTTGCGCCTTAAACAGGCTCAAATAAATACCGACGGGAAAGGGCGCCTCGAGCGCCCTTTTTCATGCATGCAAAAACCCGCCAGAATTTCCAGCAATAACCCTTGATAA
Organism: Burkholderiaceae bacterium; assembly: GCA_963666295.1. GTDB lineage: Bacteria > Pseudomonadota > Gammaproteobacteria > Burkholderiales > Burkholderiaceae_D > QZKY01. The sequence continues at coordinate 1,194,998 of OY762707.1, forward strand.
ACATCAAACAACCTGCCCTGAAGTCAAACATAATCAAACTTCTCCGGTGCTTTGTTTTGCGCACCGAGGAAAAGAAGTGATGGAGGACGAACCATGAATCTGGCAGAGCAAACTCGACGTATTGACAACACCAAAGCTGAAATCGTTAATCAGGGCATTTCATACCAGTCTGTCTATGGCACCAGCTTCGCCGCTGCATTCATGAGAACGCAAGGCATCAACATTGAGATTGCCAAACGTGTGCTTTCTCAGCCTCAAGCACGAAGAAAATAGTAGTGCAAATTATTTAATAAAGGGCGCCTGATGCGCCCTTTCAACTTTTTCCTCCAGGCAGGGCGTCGCGGCACAGCGCATTTTCCCGTTTTCAAGCTAAATCCCGATTATCTGGTTCGGATCAAATCCGTTTTGCCCATCAAGCGTCCGTCCACGCGGATTGATCACAACCCGACAGCGCCCGACCTGAAAATCGGATGCGGTATGAGTATGACCACATACCCAAGTGTCTACAAATGGAAAAAGGCGATCCAGATTCGAGGCAAAAGCTGCCGATGACAAATCGTCCCGATAGTGATCCGGCACACCCAGAAACGTAGGCACATGATGTGTGACCACCATCGTCTTGCCATCAAATTCCCGGCTCAACTCCTTGCTCAACCATGTCACGGCCTGATCGTGCCACACGGTCTTTTTGTGTGGTGTCACCACACCATCGTCCGAAAGAATATCTTTGCGATCCAGTGGCGTATTCGTCCGCGGCCGGCTGATTGCCAGCCAGCGCGCTTCATGGCCGAACAGGTTATAGTCCGTCCAGAGCGTTGTACCCAAAATGCGCACCCCCTTGAAATAAATGAGTTCTTGCTCAAGAAAGTGAATATCCAGCTCACGAGCAATGAAATGCATTTCCGCCAGCAATTCATCGGCATTGTGGCCATAAAACTCTTGATTGCCGGAAACATACACAATGGGCGTGTCTTTAAAATTCTGCCGCGCCCAATGCAAGCCCGCCGTGCCATTGGCGATGTCGCCCGCCAGCACGACCAGATCAGCGGGTACTTGCGGCGCGTGCCAGCTCTGATTATTCAGATGCAAATCCGAGAGGACCCGGATTCTTAGAGGGTAGGGGTGCTCATCAAACATGGTTTAGTTTTAGCAGTAACATCAAAGCGAAAATGGGCGCCAGTAAGCGCCCATTTTCATTCATCTATATTTCAACACGCCTACATCTGGGCAATCATTTCGTCACCAAATTCCCTGGTACCAACTTCGGTCGCGCTATCCATCAAGCGGGCAAAGTCGTTCGTAACGCGCCTGGTAGAAATCGCTTTTTGCATCGCATCAATCACAATGTCGGCCGCTTCAACCCAACCGATATGGCGCAGCATCATTTCTGCCGACAAAATCACTGAACCCGGATTAACGATGTTCTGACCAGCGAGTGATGGCGCAGTACCATGCGTCGCCTCAAAGATCGCCACTGAATCGGATATATTCGCACCCGGCGCAATGCCAATACCGCCAACCTGTGCGGCCAGTGCATCCGAAATGTAGTCGCCATTCAGGTTCATCGTCGCAATCACGCTGAACTCTTCCGGGCGCAGCAGGATTTCCTGCAAGAAAGCATCTGCCAGCACATCCTTGATGACAATCTCCTTTCCGGTCTGCGGATTCTTGAACTTGCACCAGGGGCCGTTACCTATCAGTTCCGCACCAAATTCATTTTGCGCCAATGCATAGCCCCAATCACGAAAACCGCCTTCGGTGAACTTCATGATGTTGCCCTTGTGTACCAAGGTCACCGAGTCGCGATCATTGTCGATGGCATACTGAATCGCCTTGCGCACCAGACGCTCGGTACCCTCTTCGGAAACCGGCTTGATACCAATCCCGGATGTTTCCGGAAAGCGAATCTGGCTGACGCCCATTTCCTTTTGCAGAAATTCAATCAGTTTTTTTGCTTCTTCGGAGCCTTCGGCCCATTCAATGCCTGCGTAGATGTCTTCGGTGTTTTCGCGGAAAATTACCATGTCGGTCTTACCCGGCTCACGCAGCGGAGAGGGCACGCCCTGAAAATAACGCACCGGACGCAAGCAAACATACAAATCCAGTTGTTGGCGCAAGGCCACATTCAACGAACGGATTCCCCCGCCCACTGGCGTGGTCAGCGGGCCCTTGATCGAGATAAGATATTCCTTCATCGCTTCGAGCGTTTCTTCCGGCAACCAAGTGTCAGCATCATACACTCTGGTCGCTTTTTCACCGGCAAACACTTCCATCCACTCGATTTTGCGCTGACCGCTGTACGCTTTTTCAACAGCGGCATCGATGACTTTCTTCATTACCGGCACCACATCCACGCCTATGCCATCGCCTTCGATATAAGGAATGACCGGATGATTCGGTACGTTCAGTGTGAAATCCGGATTAACGGTGATTTTCTCGCCACCCTCTGGAACCTGAATATGTTGGTACATGTTTTTCTCCGAAAATTTTTGTCCGCGAATAATGCGCCGGTTAAACAACCGCGCCATCAACTTCGTCTTTTTCTCGCACGGGCTTGATCAAATCTTCACGACGAATGCCCAGCCACATCGCGATGGCGGCAGCCACGAAAATCGAGGAATAAATCCCGAAACAAATGCCGATCGTCAGCGCCACAGCAAAAAAATGCAGTGTTGGTCCGCCAAAGAGCAGCATCGACAACACCATGATTTGCGTACTGCCGTGGGTAATCACGGTGCGAGAAATGGTGCTGGTAATGGCATGATCGAGCACTTCCTTAACCGATAGGCGGCGCTTCTTGCGAAAGGTTTCTCGCACGCGATCAAAAATGATGACGGACTCATTGACGGAATATCCCATCACCGCCAGTACCGCCGCCAGCACCGAGAGCGAGAATTCCCACTCGAAAAAGGCGAAGCAACCGAGGATGATAATCACGTCATGCAGATTGGCCAAAATCGCCGCAGCCGCGTACTTCCACTCGAAACGGAAAGCCAAGTAAATCACAACGCCGATGATGACGAAACCCAGTGCCATGAAACCATCGTGCATCAGTTCTTCGCCGACTTGCGGCCCGACAAACTCGACGCGCTGCAGCTTGACACTGGCGTCCTGCGCTTTCAGCGCACCCATAACCAGATCGCTTTGCTTGGCCGATGTCACGCCTTCCTGCATTGGCAGATTGATCAGCACGTCCTGCGCGCGTCCGAAATTCTGTACCTGCGCATCCTTGAAACCAACGCCTTTGACGGCCTCACGCACCTGCTTGATATCGGCAGCTTGCGAGTAAGAGACTTCCATCACCGTGCCACCGGTAAATTCGATCGAAAGATGCAATCCCTTCTGCCACAAGAAGAAAACGGCCACGACAAAGGTCAGCGCTGAAATGGCATTGAAGATCAGCGCATGCCGCATGAAGGGAATATCTTTTTTAATCCGAAAGAATTCCATGTTGAATCCTGTTGATGATTATTCGGTCAAATTCTATAAACGTGCTCACTGCTGCCCCGGTTTCCAGACCTGGCCAATCGAAATCGACGTCAGTTTCTTGCGCCGGCCGTACCAGAAATTGACGAGCCCGCGTGAGGCAAACACCGCCGAAAACATCGAGGTCAGAATGCCCAGCACATGCACGACCGCAAAACCACGTACCGGCCCGGAGCCGAATGCCAACAGTGCCAACCCGACGATCAGCGTCGTGATATTGGAGTCCAGAATCGTGGCCCACGCCTGCGAAAAACCGTTGTGTATCGCCATTTGCGGCGATGCACCGTCCCGCAATTCTTCCCGCACGCGTTCATTAATCAGCACATTGGCATCAATCGCCATCCCCAGTGTCAGCGCCACGGCCGCCATACCGGGCAAGGTCAGGGTAGCCTGCAAGAGCGACAGCACGGCAACCAACAACAACAGGTTCAAGGACAAGGCCAGCACACTGAATACGCCAAACATCAGGTAATAGGCAATCATGAACACCGCCACGGCTATAAAACCATACAGCGTGGAGTTGAAGCCTTTGGTCACGTTGTCGGCACCCAGTTGCGGCCCAATCGTGCGTTCTTCAACGATTTCCATCGGCGCTGCCAACGAACCGGCGCGCAACAGCAAGGCCAGATCGGTCGCCGATTCAGAATTGCCCATGCCGGTAATCTGGAAGCGCGAGCCGAGTTCATCACGGATGGTTGCAACCGTCAGCACTTCGCCACGTCCTTTTTCAAACAGCACGATTGCCATCAGCTTGCCAATCTTGTCGCGTGTGGCATAACGCATCTTGCGGCCGCCTTCACTGTTCAGATCGACACTGACTGACGCCTGCTGGTTCTGGTCAAAGCTGGCTGACGCATTGGAAATGTATTCACCCGTAATTACCGGTTCTTTGTACAAAATCACCGGCGCGCCGCGCCCAACACGGAATAGCTCGGAACCAAATGGCACCACCGCTGTTTCTTCCATGCCACGCGTGACCGATTCGTCAGCCATCCGCACTTCCAGCGTTGCGGTACGACCAATGATGTCTTTGGCGCGCGAAACGTCCTGCACGCCCGGCAATTGCACCACAATCCGATCCGCACCCTGGCGCTGGATGATCGGCTCCGCCACACCCAGTTCATTGACGCGCTTGGACAACGTGGAAATGTTTTGCTTGATACCCGCATCCTGCGCCTGCGTCACTGCAGCTTCACTCAGCGTCATCACCAGCTTGAAATTGTCTCCGTCTGGCACTTCCTGCATCACCAGATCAGGCAAGCGCTTAGCCAGAATTTCCTTTGCTTTGGTACGCGTTTCTTCACTTCTGAAACGCACATCAATGGCGCCTTCGCTACGGCGAATACCCGCATGGCGAATCTTTTCTTCGCGCAAGGTACTGCGTGCCGTTGCCAGCAAGCCTTGCAGGCGCTGATTGATCACTGCCTTGATATCGACCTGCATCAAAAAGTGGACGCCACCGCGCAAGTCCAGGCCAAGATACATCGGCAACGCGCGTATCTTTTGCAGCCATTGAGGCGTATTCGACAACAGGTTAAACGCAACCATGTAGCTTGGGTCGGCCGGGTCGTTATTCAGCTCACGCTCAAGCAAAGCCTTGGCCTTGAACTGGGTATCCGTATCGGAAAATCGGACGCGGATTGATGCCTGACTGCTTTTTGCGTCAAAGAAAATGCCCGTCGAAGATATTTTCTCGGCCTGCAGAATACGCTCGACCTGTGACATGAGTTCAGCACGAATTTTCAGTGTCGCTTTGGCGCTGCTGAGCTGAACAGCCGGAGATTCACCAAAAAAATTCGGTGCCGTGTAAAGTGCGCCAAAAATCAGGGCAGCGAGAATTAATGCATATCGCCAGAGAGGGTAGCGGTTCATGGTCTTTCAGCCGTTCAAAATTACGCGCAGCAAGAAGGCGGGGGCGGTAAAAGATCGGTTGGAGGTACACCGCCATTTTCATTAAAGCTGTCCAGCGTGCCTCTAGGCAATACCGTAGTCACTACCGCTTTTTGCACAACGATATTCACGTCGGATGCGATTTCGATCGTGACTGCTGTTTCGTGAATTTTGGCAACCTTGCCGAAAATGCCACTCGCAGTAACCACTTCATCTCCTTCTCGCAGTGCTTCCAGCATCTGCCTTTGCTGTGCCTGCCGCTTTTGCTGCGGACGAATCAGCAAAAAATAAAACAGCACAAACATCAGGCCAATCGGCCACAAATTCGCGAAATTCATTCCTTCAGCCATAAGATCTCCAATAAATCGGCTTTGCGCCGGAAATGCGCACAGGAAACCTGCAGACATTCACCGAATAACGTAGCATTCTAGCACCTGAGTCCGCCGTTTTTGATGAATCAGGGATGACGTAGATGCAAGCGTGTGTAACAAAACACCTTAAAACCCCGCTCTTTCTATACACCAGCAAATATCCAGCGCTTTAGACGCCTCGCTCGCGATCCGCGTGGAATTGCGATACGAATTGCGCAAAACGCCCGGCTGCAATCGCATCGCGCATTTCGCGCATCAATTCCAGGTAGTAGTGCAAATTGTGAATCGTGTTCAGGCGTGGGCCGAGCATTTCGCCGGTGCGATCCAGATGATACAGGTAAGCGCGCGAAAAATTTCGGCAGGTATAGCAGGTGCAGGTTTCATCCAGCGGCAGCGTGTCTTCCCTGAAGCGCGCATTGCGGATGCGGATGTCACCAAAACGGGTAAACAGCCAACCATTGCGCGCATTGCGGGTCGGCATCACGCAATCGAACATGTCGATCCCATTGGCCACGCCGGCAACCAGATCTTCCGGCGTGCCCACTCCCATCAGATAATGCGGTTTTTCAGGCGGCAGTAGCGGCCCGGTATGCGCCAGAATGCGCCGCATTTCTTCCTTCGGCTCGCCAACCGACAAGCCGCCAATCGCCATGCCATCAAACCCCATTTGATTCAATCCATCCAGCGATTCATCGCGCAAATCTTCATACATGCCACCTTGCACAATACCGAACAAGGCATTCGGATTTTCTTCGCGATCGAATTCAGCCTTCGAGCGGGTGCCCCAGCGCAAGGACAATTGCATCGACGCTGCCGCTTCATCCTTGGTGGCCGGGCGCTCGTCAATCAGATACGGCGTACATTCATCGAACTGCATCACCACGTCGGCATCCAGGATGCGCTGGATTTGCATCGACACTTCGGGAGACATAAACAGCTTGTCGCCATTGACTGGCGAGGCGAAACGCACCCCTTCTTCGCTGATTTTGCGCATTGCGCCCAGCGAATACACCTGAAAGCCGCCCGAATCGGTCAGAATCGGCTTGTCCCACCCCATGAAGCGGTGCAGCCCGCCAAATTTCTCGACTACCTGCAAACCGGGCCGCAACCACAGATGAAAAGTATTACCCAGAATGATCTGGGCATCGACATCATCCAGTTCGGTCGGTGACATGGCCTTGACCGAGCCGTAAGTGCCAACCGGCATGAAAACCGGCGTCTCGATCGTGCCGCGATTCAGTGTCAGACGACCGCGCCGGGCATTGCCATCCGTATTCAATAATTCAAATTCAAGCATCAGGATTTCTAGTCAAAAGCATGGCATCGCCATAACTGAAAAAGCGGTAACGCTGGGCGATCGCATGCGCATACGCCTTGAAAATCGTATCGTAACCGGCAAACGCCGCCACCAGCATCAGCAAGGTGGATTTTGGCAAATGGAAATTCGTAATCAGGCGCGTCACGGTCTGAAAAGCGTATCCGGGCGTGATGAACAGCGCCGTATCCGCACTGCCCGCTTTCAACTCGCCGTCTTGCGATGCCGACTCTAACGCACGCAAGCTAGTGGTGCCGACCGCCACCACGTCCCTGCCTGCTGCCTGTGCTGTTCGAACTGCATCAACGGTCGCTTGCGGGATGGTGTACCACTCGCTGTGCATGTCATGCTCGGCCAGCTTTTCGGTTCGAACCGGCTGGAAAGTCCCGGCACCGACATGCAAGGTCACGGTTGCAAACTGCACGCCCTTGTCGCGCAAGCGCTGCATTAGCACATCGTCAAAATGCAAACCAGCCGTTGGTGCTGCGACAGCGCCCGGCACGTTGGCATATACCGTCTGGTAGCGCGCCTCATCATGTTCATTCGCCGCCCGATCAATGTAGGGCGGCAGCGGCAAGTGACCGTATGTGTCCAGCAGGACAAACACTTCGGAAGGGAAGGTCAGCGTGAAAAACTGGCCGACGCGCTCACCGACTTCAACATCAAACGCATCCGCCAGACGCAAAACGCTACCCGCTTTCGGGGATTTTGAAGCACGCACTTGCGCCAGCACTCTTCGATCATCCAGCACACGCTCGACCAGTACTTCAACTTGACCGCCCGTCTGCTTGGCACCAAAAAAGCGCGCTTTCAATACGCGCGTGTCGTTAAACACCAGCAAATCACCAGCAGCAAGCAGATCGGGAAGGTCGGCAAACTGACGATCTACCGGCTGGTTTTGATCGACATGTAGCAGACGCGACGCGGTGCGCTCTGGAAGCGGCATTTGCGCAATCAGTGCTGCAGGCAAATCAAAATCAAAATCGGAAAGCGTGTACATCCGCGCCCGCCACCTGTCATCGTGGGAAAACCCGCTATTTTACGCTTAACTTGGCGGTTCAACTTCCGAATGCGGCATTTCCGGACATACTTCATTGCGGCAACGCCCGTACAAATGGGTCAGTTCCGCCAACCGTGCTGCATGCCAACCCTCAACCTGCTCCCAGTTAAAACGCCACTCCCAGCAGCCTTCGCCTTCACCGGGGAAATTCATGCGGTGCTCGCTTCCCAGACCCAGCACATCCTGCATCGGAAAAATGGCATACGCTGCCGTGGAAGAAGAGGCGACCCGGATCAGATCCCAATGTATCCAGTCGCCGCTAATGCTCATGTAGCGCCGCGCGTAGTCCCGCTCGACCTCGTCGATGGATTGCCACCAGCCAGCTGTCGTGTCGTTGTCATGCGTGCCGGTATACACTACCGTATCCTGATCGAAGTTATGCGGCAAATAGGGATTGGTTGGCTGGTTTTCGAACGCGAACTGCAAGATGCGCATACCCGGAAAGCCTTGCGACTTGCGCAGTTCGTTCACTTCGACCGTAATCAAACCGAGATCTTCAGCAATCACGTTCAGTTCACCGAGTTCGGCACGCATCGCATCAAACACTGCCGCACCCGGACCTGGTTGCCAGCTTCCTTCTGCAGATGTACGCGCATCCGCCGGAATTTGCCAGAATGCTTCGAAACCACGAAAGTGGTCAATACGGACGATGTCGCACATCGTCAGGGTATGGCGCATGCGCTCAATCCACCAGCGATATCCCTCATCTGCATGTGCTTTCCAGTCATATAAAGGATTACCCCAGAATTGTCCGGTTTCGCTGAACCGGTCTGGCGGCACCCCTGCCACCGTTTTCGGTCGTCCAGCCTCATCCAGATCAAAAAGACGCGGATTCGCCCAGACATCGGCGCTGTGTTGCGATAGAAAAATGGGCATGTCGCCGATGATTTCAACGCCGCGCTGGTTGGCATAAGCTTTCAGGTTGTCCCACTGCGAAAAAAAACACCACTGACAGAATTTCCAGAACTGGACTTCTTCTGCATGCTCGATGGTCGCTTCCAACAGCGCGTCAGGATCGCGCCTGGCCAGCGGTTCTGGCCAGTTCTGCCAGGTCGTTTCGCGATTGAAATGGTGGTCCAGAGCCTGAAACAAAGCATAATCATCCAGCCAGACTCGCGCATCACCACAAAATTGCTTGAACGCATCAAAGGCGCGCGTATCCCCGCGTACCAAAAATTCTCTCGCTGCCTTGCGCAAACGCGCAGTGCGAAACGCCATGATGGCCGGGTAGTTGACGCGTCCATCCTCAAAGCCCGGAATAGGCAAAATATCTGCATCGTCGAGCCAACCCCGTTCGCAAAGCTGTACCAGGTCGACCAGCAAAATATTGCCAGCAAAGGCTGACGGACTCATATAAGGCGAATTTCCCCACCCAATATCACCCAGCGGTAGCACTTGCCACAGAGATTGATGTCCGACAGTGAGCCAGTCTATAAAATGATAGGCAGCAGCGCCCAGATCACCAGAGCCATGTAAGCCGGGCAGGGAAGTCGGGTGCAGCAAAACACCGCTACGGCGGGGGAGTGGCATAAGGTCGCTCCAAAACACCAGATTAACAAATGTCTACAGTGTGTAGTATCAGGGGCAATTCCCTATTTTCTATTGCATAATTTATTCATTTTGCGCTTGCTCAACATGTCACTGACCAAATCTGCCTCAGCTGCCAGCAAACTTGCCCGCTTCGGTTTGCGCACGGATATGGATCTGGTTTTGCATCTGCCCTTGCGTTATGAAGATGAAACCAGATTGCTGAGCATCAAGGAGGCGCGTTTTCATGGAACTGGCGCGGTACAAGTCGAAGGCATCGTCAGCTCTTGCGAAATTCAGACCAAGCCACGTCGCCAACTGATCGTTGTACTTGCGGACGATTCTGAGCAGCTGGTACTGCGTTTCCTGAATTTTTATGGCAGTCAGGTCAGGCAATTTTCCGTCGGCAATCGCATGCGTGTGCGCGGTGAAATCCGAGATGGCTTTTTTGGCCTCGAAATGGTGCATCCTGCCTATCAATCCGTTCTGGAAGAGACACCACTACCAACGACTCTGACGCCTGTTTATCCATCAGGAGAAAAACTTACGCAAAATTATTTGCGCAAGGCGATTGCCTCCACGCTGGAACGAACCGCGCTTACTGACACGCTTCCCGATGCGCTACTTGCACAAATCGGCCTGCCTGCATTCAGGGATGCCATCCTGTTCTTGCATCGCCCACCTGCTGAAACCGCCACACAGAGTCTTGTCGATCGCTCCCATCCGGCATGGCAACGCATCAAGTTTGACGAATTGTTGGCCCAACAAATTTCGATGCGGCGCGCCGTGGCAGCGCGTCACAAAAACGCGGCACCTGCACTGGCCGTCAAAGGGGAAATCAGCCGTGCATTTCATGCCAGCCTGCCATTCAAGCTTACCGACGAGCAGGTGCGCGTGCTAACGGAAATCAGCGCAGACATATCTGGATCAACCCCGATGCAGCGCCTGTTGCAAGGGGATGTCGGCAGCGGGAAAACAATCGTGGCAGCACTTGCTGCAGCCCAGGCTATCGATAGTGGCTATCAGGTCGCGCTCATGGCACCGACCGAAATTCTGGCGGAGCAACATTTTCAGCGTATCGCTGAACGGATGATGCCGTTGGGCGTCAGTATTGTCTGGCTGAGTGGCCAACAGAAAAAGAGAGAGAAAACCGACACGCAGAAACTGATAGCATCCGGTGCAGCGCAGCTGGTGATTGGCACGCATGCCTTGCTTCAAGACACGGTGCAATTTGCCCATTTAGGTCTGGTGATTATTGATGAACAACACCGCTTCGGCGTCGGCCAGCGGCTTTCACTACGCAACAAGGGCGAAAACGATACCCTGCCACATCAGCTGATGATGAGCGCCACACCGATTCCACGCACACTGGCCATGACGTACTATGCCAATCTGGACGTATCCGTCATTCAGGCGTTGCCGCCTGGTCGCACGCCAGTAATCACTCGTCTGGTTGACCGGCAACGCCGGGATGAAGTTATTGCCCGCATCCATGCCGCTGCACTTGCAGGAAAGCAAGCTTACTGGGTTTGCCCACTAATTGAAGAATCTGAAGCCTTGCAGTTGCAAACAGCCACCGATACACATGCCATGCTGCGCGACGCCTTGCCCGACTTGGCCATCGGACTGATTCATGGTCGTCTAAAATCGGAAGAAAAGCAGACGATCATGGAAGATTTCGCGCTGGGTCGCCTGCACCTGTTGGTCACGACGACGGTGATAGAAGTCGGCGTCGACGTGCCTAATGCCTCTCTGATGATCATAGAACATGCCGAGCGCTTCGGTCTGTCACAACTCCACCAGTTGCGCGGACGGGTAGGGCGCGGCTCAACCGCCAGTGTGTGCCTGCTGCTGTATCAAAGCCCGTTGGGCGCAACCGCCAGGGAACGCCTGATGACGATGCGTGAAACCACCGACGGGTTTGAAATTGCGCGCCGCGACCTGGAAATTCGCGGCCCTGGCGAATTTCTCGGTGCGCGGCAGTCGGGCGTTCCGGTGCTGCGTTTTGCCAATCTTGAAACGGATCAGGAACTGGTTGAATGCGCGCGGAACGTTGCCAATGCCTTACTCGCCCATTCTTCAACGGAAAATACCGCAATCCTGGATGCGCATCTTTCACGCTGGCTAGGGGCGAAAGAAGATTTCATGCAGGTTTGAAAAATGATGAATTCCGCTTTGCAAAGCCATGGCTCCGGCAGCTTTGCCTAACACGCGCTTGTGCGCCGTGCTTCTCATATCCCTCTTCAAATTCTTCGGCGTCTCTTTCTGGTTTGATGCGTATGCACAACCTGTGCTGTGACACAATACGTTCTAAATCGTGCATATAGAAATCTCTTGACCGTTAAATGAGACAGCGCCTCACCCTCTACCTGCAACTGGTTCGATTGGACAAACCCATTGGTAACTTGCTGTTGCTGTGGCCGACCCTGGGCGCTCTATGGATTGCTTCTAACGGCCGACCTGCATGGCATCTGATTGGCATTTTTACACTGGGCACCTTTCTGATGCGCGCTGCCGGTTGTGCAATCAATGATTTCGCTGATCGCAATTTCGACCGTCACGTGAAGCGCACTGTTGATCGGCCGCTGACCAGCGGCAAGATCAAATCGTGGGAAGCGCTGTTGATTGCAGGGATATTAGCGATAACAGCCTTTATGCTGGTGATACCCCTCAATGCCCTAACAATGCAATTAACGATACCGGCGGTTGTAATTGCTGGAACTTATCCCTACTTCAAACGCTTTTTTGCCATTCCACAAGCCTATTTGGGCATTGCTTTCGGCTGTGGCATTCCAATGGCCTTTGCCGCCGTTCAAAACACCATTCCGATCACGGCCTGGTATCTGATGCTAGCGAATATTTTCTGGGCCTGCGCTTATGACACCGCGTACGCAATGGTGGATCGCGATGACGATCTTAAAATCGGCATGCGCACTTCCGCCATCACCTTTGGGCGCTTTGATGTCCTGGCCATCATGGTTTGCTATCTGTGCACGTTTGCCATTTTGCTTGCCGTTGGCTGGTCTGTTGGTTTGCGTGGCTGGTTTATCGGTGGCTTGCTGGTTGCACTTGCCTGCGCTGTTTATCACTACCGTTTGATTGAGAAGCGCGAGCGCATGCGTTGTTTTGCGGCATTTCGGCACAACAACTGGCTGGGCGCCGCAATTTTCCTGGGCATCGCGCTAGACTACGCCTTGCGTTAGCGTTATGCTTGAATCGTAGGTTTGCTTAATATCTCTCAAGGTATAGAAGCTTTTTTTTGCCTATACTTAATCAGCTTTTTTAATTAAAAGAATAAAGGGATGCAGCATGAATGCTATCGATAAAACCAGTCAATCACGCGAAAAACTGATGGCCGATCTTAGAATTGTTTTTCGTGACACGGAAGAGCTGCTCGCGAATACGGGTCATACTGCCACGGAGGGCTTCAAGGTTGCGAAAGAAAAGCTGGAAGCTTCCTTGAGAACTGCTAAAGAAGAATTTATTCGTGTCGAAGAGACTGTCCTGGAAAAAACCAAGGAAGTTGCTCACGCAACAGATAACTACGTCCGAGAAAACCCGTGGCAAGCGGTCGGTATCAGTGCCGCTATCGGTCTCGTGATGGGTCTTTTAATCTCACGCAAATAAATCGTGCCAATCTCGGATTCTTTAAGGCGGGTGGCCTCCAGCTTTCTGGCCATTTTCAAAACCCGTTTTGAACTTCTAACGCTGGAGTTGGAAGAGGAATCCACGCGCTTGTTTTCCTATTTGCTATTTTCTCTGCTGGCGCTGTTTTTCCTTTGCCTGGCAATTTTGCTCGGTGTCCTGCTACTTGTGGTCGTTTTCTGGGACACACATCGGATAGGCATCATCGCCGGATTGAGTGGGGTGTTTGGCATTCTGGCCCTGATCATCGGATTAAGCGTGCGTCGCTGTTATCTCAACAAACCGCGCTTGCTCGACACCACGCTTTCGGAACTTGGTAAAGACATGGACGCTCTGAAACCTGTCCGGGATGAAGGTGCGCCCGATGAATAAACAGGCATCGCGGGCGCAACGCCGTGCTGAATTGCTTGCGCTTTGTCAGCAGCAGCGGGTAGAAGTCGCCGCTCAAATGCATACCGCCAGAAGTTCGCTCAATGCTGCCAATGCCGGCCTCAACCTGATCGGCCAGATAAAGCGAAAACCGTGGTTGGCCGGTGGGTTGATACTAGCCGTGATTGTCATCAAACCGCGCCGCATCCGAAGCTTTTTTGAAAAGAGCTTCGTTATCTGGCAAGCATGGCGCCTGATGGCACCAGCCGTTCAGAAATTGCTTGCAAAGCGCTGAAGAGGCGGAGATCCGTTTGAAATGCTGCGCACTCTGCGTGCAGATTCCGACGCCCTCCAATGAATGAGGTAAGGAGAAAAATGGCAACGCACAACACAGCCGGTCATTTGCGCAAGCCTTTAATCCCCCCTTTTTCTCTAAAAAATCCTGATCAGATTTCCTTCGCCAATTTGGCAGCCATGCCAATATAGTTGCTTGGCGTCATAGCCAGCAGACGCATTTTGGCATCTTCAGGAATGGCAAGATTCCTGATGAATGCATGCAACCCATCCTTTTCAATTCCTTTGCCGCGCGTCAACGCCTTTAATTGTTCGTATGGATTTTCCACACCGTAGCGTCGCATAACGGTTTGCACCGGTTCGGCCAGTACTTCCCATGCATTGTCCAAATCTTCTGCAATGCGCTCTGCATTGATTTCCAGTTTGCTCAACCCGCGTAGCGTACTGTTGTAAGCCAAGACGGAATAGCCAAAAGCAATCCCAATATTGCGCAATACCGTGGAATCGGTCAGATCGCGCTGCCAGCGCGAAATCGGCAGCTTTTCAGACATGTGACGCAAAAGCGCATTTGCGAGTCCCAAATTGCCTTCAGAATTTTCAAAATCGATGGGATTAACCTTGTGCGGCATGGTACTTGAACCGATCTCTCCAGGCAGGGTGCGCTGTTTGAAATAACCCAGCGAAATATACGACCAGATATCGCGATCTAGGTCGATCAGAATGGTATTAATGCGTGCGATCGCATCAAACAATTCTGCCATGTAATCATGTGGCTCAATCTGTATGGTGTAAGGATTGTAAGTGAGTCCTAACTTACTTTCGATTACATCACGCGAAAAAGCTTCCCAGTCGAAGTCTGGATAGGCGGACAGGTGAGCATTGAAATTGCCAACGGCGCCATTCATCTTGCCCAGGATTTCAACTTCGCCTGCCTTTTTGGCCGCCCGGCGCAAGCGCGCCACGACGTTGGCCATTTCCTTGCCAAGCGTCGTTGGACTGGCGGTTTGACCATGCGTACGTGACAGCATTGGAATTTCTGCCGTTGCATGGGCCAGTTCCGTAAGATTGTCAATGACAGCATTCAACGCCGGCAGCAGCACATCATTGCGTGCTGTTTTTAGCATCATTCCGTGAGAGGTATTGTTGATGTCTTCCGAGGTGCATGCAAAATGAATGAACTCGGCAGCGGCCTGCAATTCTGCCGATACATCCGAGTCAACAGCTTCCCGCATGACTTGTAAATGCCCCATTTCTTCCGGTAAAGGCAGTCCGGATGATTCCTTCATCCAATATTCAACGGCCTTTACGTCATGATTGGTAACAGACTCAATAGCCTTGATACGCTCGGCATCGGCTTCATGAAACTCGTTGGCGAGACGATCCAGAAAAGCATTGGTTTTAGCTGAGAAGGGCTTGAATTCCTCAAATCCGGCATTTGACAACGCACGCAACCAGGCAACCTCCACCTTGACACGATGTTGCATAAACCCGGCTTCAGACAGAATAGGGCGCAGCAAGCTGGTGCGACTGGCATAACGACCATCTAACGGGGAAAGGGCGGTAAGTGGAGTGAGAAGCATGGTTCAAACCTTAGGTATAAGAAATAGCTAAAATAGTGCGCTTGAAAAGCCAACATTCTATCATTTCGAAATATGTCAGAATCTGCCATATTCCTGACTAATTATGTTGTATATATGCAAACGAGATTTAGTTTTCTAGCGATGATATACTCTAAAGTATTATCATTCGATACCTCCTTTCTTTCGCATTCCTTATGATGAAACTTTTCGGTACGCTCACCAGTCCCTATGTTAGAAAGGTCCGTGTTGTCTTGGCCGAAAAGATGCTGGATTACCAATTTATCGTTGAAGATATCAGCTCGCCCAACCCGCGAATCCAGGAAGTAAACCCTTTAGGTAAAGTTCCCTGCCTAGTGATGGACGACGGTTATGCCCTTTATGATTCCCGCGTGATCGTGGAATACCTGGATTCGATGTCACCGGTTTGCAAACTGATTCCCGTCAATGGACGTGAACGGGTTGAGGTAAAGTGCTGGGAAGCCTTGGCCGACGGCGTCATGGATGCGGCTGTTCTGGTACGCCTTGAAACCAAACGTCCCGTCGAGCTGCAAGGAAAAGACTGGATTCAAAATCAAATGGGGAAAATTGAATCCGGTTTGCTGGCAATGTCCAACCAGCTTGCTGACAAGCCATTTTGCAATGGCAACCACTATTCTCTGGCTGACGCTGCCGTCGGTTGTGCGCTCGGATGGGTCGATTTCCGTTACCCGGAAATTCCTTGGCGCGAGTTTTATTCAAATCTCGCCCAGCTTTATGACAAGCTGGCCGCGCGCCCTTCATTTCAGGAAACCGTTCCGAGAGGTTGATTCTTTCGCGCTTAGTGCTTTTTTTCCTGACGCGTTTCCAGTAATTCCTTTGCTGTTGCATAAGTTGACAGTGACTTGTGCCGGACATCGAAAAAGGTTGCCGTAATTCCGCTGCCAATAATAATAGCCATTCCTAACCAGCCGACCCACCCCAGTTTGTCGTCCCAGAACAAAATTCCCCAAATACTGGAAAAAACAATCCCGGTATATTGCAGGTTGGCTGTTACCAGCGTCTTGCCCAATTGGTAAGCGCGCGTCATGGCGATCTGACCAACGGCAGCACAAATGCCTATCACCATGAGTTGGCCGAAACCAGTCAAATCATGCGTATGCCAGATAATACCGTCGCTCTCAGGCAAGCAGGCGCGAATCACACAGGCAATTGCGCCACCGACTGTGCCATAAGCACCAAAATAAAATACAACCCGATCTTCCTGCTCTCCTAATTGACCCAGGCGTCGGACTTGCAGATAAACCAGTGCCGCCATCATGCCCGAAATCAGGCCAATGAACCCCCACAGTGACTGCTCCGCCTGAATGGCAGGGCGCAACAATAAAGCCACACCAACAAAACTGCACAGCACCGCCAGCACCAGCCCCCACTCGAAACGTGTTTTGCCTTGCCATAAATTGATGGCAAACAAAATTAAGGCCAACCAAATTGGCGACATATAGTTCAGGGTCATCGCCGTAGCGATCGGCAGCTTGCTCATCGCATAAAACCACAAGCCGAACGCTGTCGCGCCTATCGCGGCACGCCAGAAATGCGCCATTGGATAAGGTGTGCGGAACGTGCCGCCACGTATAAAAATAATCCCGGCAGTAAGCACAACCCCCACCAGGCTGCGGTACATGACGAGCTCGACAATTGAGTAGGTTTCAGCTGCAAACTTCACGCCCACACCCATGATGGAAAACATGAACGCTGCCAGTAACATCCATAGGGAGTGCATGCCGAATTGTCCGTAATGGCGTTGGATTAGAATCCAGGGTTTCCTACCCTGGTTGTAAGCCGGTCATAGTACTCCTTGTCCATATGAAACACCAGAAGGCTTCCAGCTCTCCATCAAGTGCGGTAATCCCTGCAATTGGCCGCGCGTTATTTTTAAATTCTGTAAACAACACATTGCTAAACATGAAGGCAAAGACAAACTATAATTGGCGACTACAAAATTCACTATTAAGCTGTATCAGGTTCAATTTAACCCTTTTTTGCGCCAAATATTCTCTTGGGCGCGCAAATTAATCGCCTTGTTGAATTTGTTTTACAATGCCTGCAACAATGCCAGGGAAATAAGCAATGTCCAGAAAAAGCACCGGCAGCCGTCAACCTGTTTCATTTGAATCAGCCATGACGGAACTGGAACAATTGGTTAAACAGATGGAATCGGGTGAATTGCCACTGGGCTCTTCTGTTGCCGCGTATGAACGCGGCGCACAACTCATCAAATATTGTGCGTCTCAACTTGAGAAAGTTGAAGGTCAGGTAAAACTGCTGGAAATCGAGTCCCTCAAACCTTATACAACCCCAACGACGGAGTGACGATGACTGAGAGCTTTAATGACTGGATGCTTTCTAAGCAGCAAGCCATGGAGGATGCGCTCTCGGCTTACTTGCCATCATCGCAGCAAAAACCTACGCGCCTCCATCAGGCCATGCGTTACACCACACTTGATGGTGGCAAGCGCGTTCGCCCTTTGCTGGTCTTTGCTGCCGGCTCTCTTTTTGACGCAAATCTGTCTTTGCTTGTACGCGCGGCAACGGCCGTTGAAATGATTCACGTCTATTCTCTGGTTCATGACGATATGCCTTGCATGGATGATGATGCCCTCCGACGCGGCAAACCAACTGTGCATGCCAAATATGATGAGGCGACAGCGCTACTGGTTGGTGATGCCTTGCAGGCACAGGCTTTTTCTGTGCTTTCGGAAAGCAACGGCAACCCGGCCAATATCCTGGCCATGGTGCGTCTGCTGGCACATGCCGCTGGCTCTGCTGGCATGTGTGGGGGTCAGGCCATTGATCTGGCTAGTGTCGGCATTCCCCTGGAACTACCGGAACTTGAGCAAATGCACCGCTTGAAAACAGGTGCTCTTTTGCGTGCTTCAGTATTTTTGGGCGCAACTTGTGGCAAAATTCTGTCTTCAGAAGAAGAAGCAGCCTTGGAAGGTTATTCGAAAGCCATTGGTCTGGCATTTCAGGTTGTTGATGATATTCTGGATGCAACCGCTGATTCGGTAACCCTTGGCAAAACTGCAGGTAAGGATGCTGCGGATAACAAGCCAACTTACGTATCCATTCTTGGTTTGGAGCAATCAAGAGAACTGGCAGAAAAGCTTTGTGAAGAAGCGCACGCCGTATTAGCCCCCTTTAGTGATAAAGCAGAACGTTTGCGACAGATTGCAGATTTTGTTGTGCGCAGGAATACTTGAAAATGACTTTGCTGGAAACCATTAATGATCCGACCGATCTCCGTAAGCTGAAACGATCCGAACTGACGCAGCTTGCTGACGAAATGCGAGAATTCATCGTGAGTTCTGTTTCCAAAACAGGAGGGCATTTGTCTTCCAATCTGGGAACGGTTGAACTGACCATTGCCTTGCACCATGCTTTTGACACGCCGGAAGATCGTCTTATCTGGGACGTTGGACATCAAACCTACCCGCACAAAATCCTGACTGGCCGACGCGAGCAAATGCAGACGTTGCGTCAATTTAATGGCATCTCCGGTTTTCCGAAGCGCGACGAAAGTGACTATGATGCGTTTGGCACTGCCCATTCATCCACTTCAATTTCTGCGGCGCTTGGTATGGCGCTGGCTGCCAGAAGCAAAGGCGAAGACCGATATGCCATTGCCGTTATCGGAGATGGTGCCATAACCGGTGGCATGGCGTTCGAAGCACTGAATAATGCTGGTGTTTACGAGGACATCAAGCTAATTGTTATCTTGAATGACAATGACATGTCGATTTCCCCTCCCGTGGGTGCCTTGAATCGCTACTTCTCGCGACTGATGTCGGGTAAGTTTTATGAAAAGGCCAAAACCGTCGGGAAAACTGTCCTGCCGAAGCAAATGGTTCAATTGGCAAAGCGCTTTGAAGAGCATGCCAAAAGCATGATTTTGCCAACCAACGTCTTCGAGGAATTCGGTTTTAACTATACCGGTCCGATTGATGGGCACAATATCGACACACTGCTGCAGGAACTGCAACTACTTAAAGGGCGCTCCGGTCCACAATTCCTGCATGTCGTCACCAAAAAAGGACAGGGATATAAACTGGCCGAAGCCAATCCCACGCTTTATCACGGTGCAGGAACGTTTAGCCCAGATATTGGTATTCGCCCTGTTGAAAGCCCGAAATTGACTTATACCGAAATTTTCGGGCAATGGCTATGTGACATGGCCAAACAGGATGAAAAGTTGATCGGAATTACGCCCGCCATGCGAGAGGGTTCCGGCATGGTGGAATTTGAAAAACAATGCCCGGATCGTTATTACGATGTCGGCATTGCCGAGCAACATGCGGTCACCTTTGCTGCCGGACTGGCCTGTGAAGGATTTAAACCCGTTGTTGCCATTTATTCAACTTTCCTGCAGCGCGCCTATGACCAGCTCATTCATGATGTTGCGCTACAAGACCTTGATATCACCTTTGCACTTGACCGTTCAGGTTTAGTTGGCGCTGATGGCGCCACCCATGCTGGTAATTACGACATGGCTTTCATGCGTTGCATTCCGAATATGGTCATCATGGCTCCTTCCGATGAAAATGAATGCCGTCGCATGCTGACAACTGCCTATCAATTTCCAGGCCCGGCTTCTGTTCGTTATCCACGCGGTGCCGGTGTGGGAATTGCTCTTGATCGAGATCTTGAAACCCTTCCTATCGGAAAAGGGGTCTTGCGCAGAGATGGCAAAAAAGTGGCCATTCTTGCATTTGGTTCCATGGTTGCCAATGCGATTGCTGCCGGCGAAGAGCTGGACGCTAGCGTGGCAGACATGCGTTTTGTCAAACCAATCGACACTAATCTTGTGTTGCAGCTGGCAAAAACCCATGACTTGCTGGTAAGCATTGAAGAAGGATGTATCATGGGCGGCGCCGGATCTGCAGTCTCCGAAACCCTGTCTGAATTCGGAATCAAGACGCCAATCATGCATCTTGGTTTGCCGGATGCTTTCATTGATCAAGGTGACACGGGCAAATTGCTTGAAATCTGTGGCCTTGATAGTAAAGGTATTGCGAAAGCGATTGCTGAGCGACTTCTTAAGGATGAGCCAAAACTGGTCGTCAACAATTAAGTCTTCACTTAACACTTGAAAAGCGCGCTATCAGACTTTTTGATACGATTCTTTTCTCATCATAATAAGATTCACCCGATCATCAGGAATAGCCAGATAATGCCAACCAAAGAAGCTGTGGCAGCTAGTAACGCCATACCAGACATCCAGAATGCCTCTGACACAAGACGTATCGCGATTCAACGCGTTGGCGTCAAAGGGCTACGCTATCCCATCAGATTAAGATCAAAAAATGGAACAACGTCTTCTATCGGCATCTGGAACATGACGGTTGAGCTTCCGAAAGAAAAGAAAGGAACGCATATGTCGCGTTTCGTTGCACTTCTTGAGGAAAATAGCAAACATGAATCGGTTATGGATCCCGTTTTGCTCGGGATTATGCTCAAAAACATGCTCGAATTACTGGAAGCAGAATCCGGCAGAATTGAACTGGCTTTTCCTTATTTCATCAACAAGACAGCGCCCATTTCCGGTGTCCAAAGCCTGATGGACTATGAAGTCAGCATGATTGGAGAAATCAACAAGGGGGAGATTGAAGTGTCGCTCAAAGTGGTCGTTCCTGTTACCAGTCTTTGTCCATGCTCCAAAGAAATCTCTGCCTATGGTGCACACAATCAGCGTTCCCACATCACTGTTGAGGCGGTTTTGAAAGATGTTTATCCAATTGATGAACTTATATCATCCATTGAAGAACAAGCCTCCTGCGAACTATACGGTTTGCTCAAGCGTCCGGATGAAAAATACGTCACGGAACGTGCCTATGACAACCCAAAATTTGTCGAAGATTTGGTGCGGGATGTTGCAGGCATGCTCAACTCTGAAGAGCGTATCAGTGCTTACACACTGGAAGCGGAAAATTTTGAGTCCATTCACAATCATTCTGCCTACGCCAGAATAGAGTGTGACAAAAGACGCTGATTTTCAAAGCCAGGTAGGGCTTTTTGTCCAGTATATTTCCGATACCCCTGTTTTGCTGTTGAGCGCACATGCCAGCACGAAAAACCAGTCTGAAAGCCGATTGATATAGGGTTTGATAGTGGGGTTGCTAACACCTTGTTCTGCATGAACTCCTTGTTCTGCGTGATATTGAACAATGGTTCTTTCCACACGTCTGCAAACGGCTCGGCACACATGTGCCAAACCTCCGGCGCGTGAACCCCCAGGAAGAACAAAACCTTTTATTTCAGGAAACATTGAATCGAGTATCTTTATTTCCGCTTCCAGCCTTTCAACAGCGAATTTTTCAGAAACTTCAAAGGAAGACGAAAATTCGATACCAAGATCAAATAACTCATGCTGAACTCTTAACAGCATTTTTCTTATTTCAGAAACCCAGACTTCTGAAAGCAGTAAACCAATAAAAGAGTTCAATTCATCCAGTTCACCAAGAACCGTGATTGCTATATTGTTTTTCTTTAATCTTTGTCCAGACCTCAAAACAGAAGTTCCATCATCACCATCTTTGGTAACAATTCCTGTAAGTTGCTTTTTCATTTAAGGCCCCACGAATTTTTTGCAGAGCTCAGAATACACAAAGACAGATATACTGAAATTATCCTAGATCAATTTTTACCAGAAACAAGGAAAACATATGCCCCAATCTGCGCAAAGTATCACAATCACACAACCTGATGACTGGCACGTGCATTTGCGTGATGGCGCTGCAATGAAAAGTGTGCTGCCGCATACCGCACGATGTTTTTCCAGAGCCATTATCATGCCGAATCTGTTGACACCAATCACTACCGTCGAACAGGCACAGGCGTATCGGAACAGAATTCTGGCAGCTCTACCAGAGAAAATGCATTTTGAGCCTTTAATGACTTTGTATCTGACTGATAACACATCCGTAAAGGAACTGCAGGACGTCAAATCTTCTGATTTCATTAAAGCTGTCAAACTATATCCTGCTGGTGCAACTACCAATTCGGATGCAGGTGTAACAAATCTCAGAAAGCGCTATCCATTGCTGGAAGAAATGCAAAAAATGGAATTGCCCCTTCTTGTCCACGGTGAAGTCACTGATCCAGATGTCGATATTTTCGATCGTGAAAATGTGTATATGGATAAGGTTCTTATTCCATTACGCAAGGATTTTCCAGAATTGAAGATTGTCTTTGAACACATTACAACCAAAGAAGCCGCTGAGTACGTTGCCTCTCATGAAGGACCAACTGCGGCAACAATTACACCCCATCATTTGATGTTTAACCGAAATTCCTTGTTCCAAGGGGGGATTCGTCCGCACTATTACTGTTTACCCATTCTCAAAGAAGAAGATGATAGAAAAGCCTTGATAAAGGCGGCTACAAGTGGCTACAAGCGTTTTTTTTGCGGTACTGACTCAGCACCACACCCTAAAGAAGCAAAAGAGCGGATGGTGGGGTCTGCTGGCTGTTACAGCGCTCTGCATGCATTGGAATTTTATGCGCAGATTTTTGATGAAGCAGGAAAACTTGCGCAATTGGAATCGTTTACCAGTTTGAATGGCCCCAATTTTTATCAGCTGCCAGTCAACAAGAAAAAGATAACATTGATAAAAAAAGATTGGATTGTTCCGGAAAATGTTCCTTTTGGGGATACGGTGGTGGTTCCGATACATGCGGGTGAAAAGCTATCCTGGAAATTTTTAGATTAAATTAATAAGTATTTATATATATAAAGACTGTTAATGAACAAAGCACCTATTTGTGGATAAGTATCAAAATCTGATCTATATCAACAATTTGAAAGAAATATAATTCAATTTTGAAGATTAGCGTGAAATTGAACAACTTTTTAAGAAAGATCAAAGGTAGCTTAAGACCACAGTATTTTCATAAGTTATCACCATTTTTCTCCACAATGTTCCACGTGAAACAAATGAGTTAATAAAAGCGATGATGTATTCAGAAGAATTTGAAGTGATTGTTGTTGGTGGAGGGCACGCAGGAACAGAGGCCGCTTTGGTAGCAGCTAGAATGGGCAAGAAAACGATTTTATTGACCCATAACTTTGAAACCTTGGGCCAGCTTTCTTGTAATCCATCTATCGGTGGTATTGGGAAGGGGCATTTGGTTAAGGAGGTGGATGCGCTGGGTGGTGCAATGGCAATTGCTACAGATGAGGCGGGCATTCAATTTAGAATATTGAATTCATCCAAAGGGCCCGCAGTTCGCGCTACGAGAGCGCAGGTTGATCGTGCGCTTTATCGCGCAGCAATAAGGAGGCGATTAGAGCAACAACCTAACCTACTTTTATTTCAGCAGGCAGTTGATGATCTGATAATTGAGAATAATTGCGTGAAGGGTGTCGTTACCCAATCTGGGATTGAGTTTTTGGCGAAAACGGTCATTTTGACAGTTGGAACTTTTCTGGATGGTAAGTTGCACGTGGGAATGAGTAATTTTCCTGGAGGTAGGGCAGGAGACCCACCTTCGGTAAAGTTGGCAGAAAAACTTCGTAAACTAAATTTACCTGTTGGAAGATTAAAGACGGGCACTCCGCCAAGGATTGACGGAAACACCATAGACTTTTCTGTCATGCAGGAACAAAAGGGTGATTTGGATCCTGTACCGGTGTTTTCTTATTTTGGAACCGTAAAAATGCATCCAGAACAGGTCTCTTGTTGGATTACACATACCAATTTGAATACGCACGGCATCATAAGAGAAGGTTTGGATAGAAGCCCACTTTTTTCGGGTGTAATTGAAGGCATTGGTCCGCGTTACTGTCCATCTATAGAAGATAAAATTCATCGCTATTCTGATAAAGATTCCCATCAAATTTTTCTGGAACCAGAAGGTTTGGGCACTAATGAATATTACCCAAACGGGATATCGACAAGTTTACCGTTTGATATGCAACTGGATTTAGTGCGCTCAATGAAAGGCTTGGAGAAGGCACATATCTTGAGGCCGGGATATGCAATCGAATATGATTATTTTGATCCACGCTGCCTGAAGAGTACGCTCGAAACGAAAGAGATAAGCGGATTGTATTTTGCCGGGCAACTTAATGGAACAACCGGTTATGAAGAGGCGGCGGCGCAAGGTTTGTTAGCAGGAATTAATGCCGCATTACAGGCATCAGGTAAAGCGGCTTGGACTCCGAGAAGAGATGAAGCATATATCGGTGTCATGGTAGATGACCTTGTAACGAAAGGCGTTACTGAACCTTATCGTATGTTTACCAGCCGTGCGGAATATCGGTTGAGTTTAAGGGAAGATAATGCAGATATGCGGCTCACCGAGATTGGTCGAAACTTGGGTTGTGTTACAGATGAGCAATGGAATACTTTTAAGAAAAAGCGCGATGATGTTTCACGTGAAACAGAAAGACTTAAATCTAGTTGGGTACATCCGCGTGTATTGGGTGAAGGCGAGGCGGAGCGTGTTTTGGGAAAGGAAATAGAGAGAGAATATACGTTCGCTGATTTGTTGCGGCGCCCCAATGTTGATTACGATAAGTTGATGAAGATAAAAGGGGTGGATGACCAATATTTGATTGGGCCTGGTGTGTCAGATAAGCAGGTTAAAGAGCAGGTGGAAATCCAAATCAAGTATGCAGGTTACATCGAGCGACAATCCAAAGAAATAGAGCGTCATAAAAATTTTGAACATACTCCTTTGCCGAACAACCTGGATTATAAGCAAATTGCGACCATGTCCTTGGAGGTAAGGCAGATCTTGCAGAAATATCGACCGGAAACACTCGGGCAAGCATCACGTATATCAGGTGTGACACCAGCCGCCATATCCTTATTGCTTGTCTACTTGAAGAAAAATGGATGGACGGGCGCGAATGAATCAGAAAAGCAGTGTGTATGAAAAATTTTGATCGAACAAAGATAGTAGGGCGTTTATCCAAAGGGCTTGTGGACTTATCGATTCAATTAGATCAAGAGCAGCAAGAAAAACTGATTGATTACCTTTTCTTGTTAAATAAATGGAACGCGGTGTACAACCTGACAGCGGTCAGAGAGCCTGAAAAGATGGTTGTGCAACATTTACTTGATTCTCTTGCTTTGGCGCCAGACATTAAAGATGCAAAACATGTGCTTGATGTCGGCTCAGGAGGTGGCTTGCCTGGTATGGTTCTGGCGATTGCCTGTCCAGAAACAAAGTTTAGTTTGATTGATAAGGTGCAGAAAAAGGGCGCTTTCCTGAATCAGGTAAAAGCAGAACTGGGATTGCTGAATGTGTCGGTTTATACTGGTTCGGTTGAGTCACTTGAAGTAGATCAACTTTTTGATGTGATTACATCCCGCGCATTTTCGGATTTAAAAAACTTCATTAATTTATCCAGCCATTTACTTGGCCAGGGGGGCAGTTTTATTGCCATGAAGGGCACGGTTCCACTCGAAGAGATGGAAGCATTACCGGATGGATATGTGATCGAAGCGGTTAATCCGGTTTTAGTGCCGGGCCTAGATGCACAGCGCCACTTGTTATTTATTAAGAGAGAACAGCGGATTTAATTAAATGGCCAGAATTTTTTGCGTTGCTAACCAAAAAGGCGGTGTTGGTAAAACCACCACCACGATCAATCTTGCTGCGGCACTCGCAACGCTGGAACAACGCGTTCTTTTGATTGATCTTGATCCGCAAGGTAATGCAACAATGGGTTCTGGCATTAACAAGGCGGGCCTTTCAGAGTCGACCTATGAAGTTTTGTTGGGTGAAAGTGACATAAAAGGCGCTGTGCAAGTTTCTGAAGCAGGTAGATTTCATGTGTTGCCTTCCAATCGGGAATTGGCCGGTGCGGAAGTTGAAATGGTTAATTTGGCACAGAGAGAATCTCGCTTGAAAATCGCCCTGGAGGCTATCAAGCATGATTACGATTTTATTCTGATTGATTGTCCCCCGGCACTCTCTATGTTGACGCTCAATGCGTTGTGCGCAGCGCATGGTGTCGTCATTCCTATGCAATGTGAATACTACGCGCTGGAAGGACTGTCCGACCTGGTTAATACCATCAGGAAAGTGCATGCCAATCTGAATCGTGAATTACAGATTATTGGCTTGTTGCGTGTGATGTTTGACCCGCGCATTACACTGTCGCAACAGGTTTCTGCGCAACTGGAGGAGCACTTTGGCGACAAGGTGTTCAAGACCATCATCCCGCGCAATGTTCGACTGGCGGAAGCGCCTTCATATGGCATCCCTGGTGTGAGTTTCGATCCCAATTCAAAAGGTGCTAAAGCCTATATTGAATTCGGTGCAGAAATGCTGGAATGGATTACGTCAAAATAAGAAGAGAATCGGGAAAAGAAAAAATGGCAAGCAAAAAACCAAAAGGATTGGGACGTGGACTGGATGCTTTACTCGGTAGTGGGGTGAACATTACGGAAGAAGCGGCGAAGGGATCACCAACAACCATTCAAATGGAGCAACTGCATGCAGGGCGTTATCAGCCGCGTACTCGAATGGATGAAGGTGCGTTGAACGAGCTTGCGGATTCAATACGCGAACAAGGCGTCATGCAGCCGATTCTGGTTCGTTTATCTGGCTCAAAGGATGGTAAGGATACTTACGAAATTATTGCCGGTGAGCGCCGCTTTCGCGCGTCTCAAATTGCAGGATTGAGCGAAATGCCTGCGCTGGTCAAGGATGTCGATGACCAGGCGGCAGCGGCGATGGCGTTGATTGAAAATATCCAGCGCGAAGACTTGAACCCACTCGAGGAAGCGCAAGGCATACACCGACTGATTACGGATTTCGGATTTACGCATGAGCAGGCGGCCAAATCGGTCGGCCGCTCCCGTAGCGCCGTATCCAATATGTTGCGCCTGTTGAATCTGGTCAAGCCAGTGCAAACGATGTTGATGGCGGGAGATATTGATATGGGGCATGCACGCGCTTTGCTCGCCGTGGATGGCGCAACCCAGATTACGCTAGCGAGCGAAATTGTTGGCAAACGCATGTCGGTACGTGAAGCTGAAAAGCTGGTCACCAAATATCTGAACCAGCAAGCAAATACGAGTCGTAAACGACAAAAGGAAAAATCGCGCGATATCGCACAACTAGAAAATGAGTTATCCGACTTGTTGGCGACGCAAGTGGAATTCAAGATCAATACAAAGGGTGGGGGTCAGATGGTCATCGATTTTGCGAATCTGGATGTGCTGGATGGCTTGATCGCCAAGATAAAAAATAATTAATTAATTCAAAGGGTTAGCGCCAATAATGGCGCTTTTCTCTTTACGCAACGCCGTATTTGTTGCGGTAAGCCATAACTGCTTCACGGTATTGTCCCAATTCAGGATTGGTTCCAGAATTCGAAAGGTAACCCAGCAAATCATTCAGATTACCAATGGAAATGACGGGTATGCCGTACTTTTGGCTAACTTCCTGAACGGCAGAATGGGCTGAAAGCGCATCGTCTTTTCCAGAGCGCTCCATGCGATCCAGGGCAATCAGAACAGCACAAGGCGTGGCACCCGCTGCACGGATGATTTCAACCGATTCATTCACCGAGGTACCGGCAGAAATGACGTCATCAACAATGACTACCTTGCCTTCCAGTGGTGCGCCAACAATGGTTCCGCCTTCGCCGTGATCCTTGGCTTCCTTGCGATTGAAAGCAAAAGGCGCATTGCGCCCGCGAGCTGCTAGAGCGACTGAGGTTGCGGCCGCGAGTGTGATGCCTTTGTAAGCAGGCCCGAAAAGCATGTCGAATTCTACGCCGGAATCAATCAGGGTCTGCGCATAGAAATCCGCCAACTGACCCAGTGAGGCACCATCGTTAAACAGGCCCGCATTGAAGAAATAGGGTGATTTTCGACCAGCCTTGGTTGTAAATTCTCCAAAGCGCAAAACACCATTTTCTAAAGAAAACTGTATGAACTCTTGACGCAGATTACTCAAAACAGGCCTCATAAAGTTGTAGATGAAGACGGTATTTTAGCGCGGCACTCACAACAGTGAGCTGAATTTGGGATAATTCTGACTGAATCAAAGGATGAATTCATGACGAAGATTATTACCGCCAATTTGAATGGCATACGCGCGGCTGCAAGAAAGGGTTTTTTTGACTGGCTTGACCGGCAATCAGCTGATTTTGTCTGCGTTCAGGAACTCAGGGCGCAGGAAGCTGATATGCACTCCGAGATGCTGGCTCCAAAAGGATATTCCGGGCATTTTCATTATGCCGAAAAGAAAGGCTATTCTGGCGCAGGCGTTTACAGCAAGCGCCAACCAGATGCCGTGAGTATTGGTTTTGGCAACGCCGAATTTGATGCGGAAGGTCGCTATGTGCGTTGTGATTTCGAGAATCTGAGCATCGTCTCGCTTTATGCGCCATCTGGTTCCTCATCACCCGAAAGACAGGAAGCGAAATACCGTTTCATGGATGCCTTTTTTACGCATCTCGAAGAATTGATAAACAGTGGCCAGGAAGTCGTGGTTTGTGGTGATTGGAATATTGCGCACAAGGAAGCCGACCTCAAGAACTGGAAGAGTAATCAAAATAATTCTGGTTTTTTACCTGAAGAACGGGCCTGGATGACGCGCGTGTTTGACGATCTCGGATGGGTGGATGTGCATCGACAGCTACAACCAGAAGCAACCGGGGAAGCCTATACCTGGTGGAGCAATCGCGGACAGGCCTGGACAAAGAGCGTCGGCTGGCGTATCGACTATCACGTGGCGACACCAAAGATCGCTTCGACGGCGAGCGTGGCTACGGTTTACAAGGCGGAGCGATTTAGCGACCATGCGCCTCTGATTATTGAGTACGACTGGCAATCGTGAGTAGTTGGTATGTTTTATGCGCAGGAAGTGGTCAATGTCGGACTGCGGAGTTGGACAGATGCCGACGGTCGTGCTGTATCCAATATTCTTAAGTGCCATAAATTTATAAGGGCGTGTCTGAATGGTAAAATCCCTTTGTTCATTGGGGAGTAGCTGCTCTTCTTAGGAAGAGGCTTACGTCAACATACTTGGCCCACAGGCCATGGCGTAAGCGGTTCCGTCGCTTGGCAAGACCTTTGATCACTTTGCTTTCGGTCTGGCCGGGGAAGCTTAGTGGTCATTTGTCTTAAATCCGGCTCTGGACTAATAATGGAAGCCCTTCTCGTCTCTACTGGTGTCGTCGTCCTTGCAGAAATTGGCGATAAAACCCAACTCCTCGCCTTTATCCTTGCTGCTCGCTTTAAAAAGCCACTGCCTATTATCGCGGGTATTTTTGTTGCAACGATCATCAACCATGGTCTTGCTGGCCTAGCGGGCGCATGGATCACAAACGCGCTTAGCCCAGAGATTCTACGTTGGGTGCTTGGCTTGTCCTTTATCGGAATGGCTGTCTGGACCTTGATTCCAGACAAAATTGAAGAGGAGGAGACCAGGATTGCCCACCACCTTGGTGTCTTCGGAGCCACGTTTATTAGCTTCTTTCTGGCGGAGATGGGCGATAAGACGCAGTTTGCAACTATTGCCATGGCAGCGCACTATGCAACGCCGCTAACGGTTGTGATTGGCACAACATTGGGGATGTTGGTTGCAGACGTCCCGGCAGTCTTTATTGGTGATAAATTGGCCACAAGAGTCCCCATGAAACTCATCCACACCATTGCCTCAGCTATATTTGCAATGCTTGGCATTGCTACTCTGATGGGGGTTGGTGCCGGCTTTGGTCTTTGAATTATTGGGCGGTCAGGCGTAATCTGAGGCAGTCTGTTCAACGGCCACAGGCTCACTTAAAAGGCATATTTTTGGTCGTTCGCGTCAGCCTGCAAGTTGTCGTCTTACTTTTAAAAATACGCTTTATTAAATTTCGCCCTTATGATTTGGTGGCATACGTTTTGCAATGTTGGTAAGTGCTAACTTCCGGTTTAAGGATTGCATATGAGAGTGCAGGTTTTACAACATGTCCCTTTTGAGGGGCTTGGGAGCATTCAGCATTGGCTGGATAAACAAGGTGCAACGGTAAACTGGACGCGCTTCCATGACGACCCGCAACTTCCTGAACCGGATCAGGCAGATTTAATCATCGTGTTGGGCGGGCCAATGAGTGTCAATGACGAGGTGGCTTTACCTTGGCTGGTTGATGAAAAGCGTTTTATTGCATTGGCCATTGCGGCGGGAAAACCCGTGCTTGGGATTTGCCTGGGCGCGCAGCTTATCGCCTCCGCGATGGGCGCACGCGTTTATCCTGGAAAGCACAAGGAAATCGGCTGGTTTGATATTCAGGCAATACCAGCCAGCAGTGACGCATTCCGGTTTCCAGAGCGGACGTCGGTCCTCCATTGGCACGGTGAAACATTCGATCTTCCCTCAGGTGCAAGGCATCTCGCTCGCAGCGTTGCCTGCGAGAATCAGGCTTTTCAGCTAGGCAGCAATGTAATCGGCTTGCAATTTCATCTGGAAATGATGCCGGAAAATGTCGAGGAAATTATCCACAACTGCCGAAAAGAACTCGTTGTTGGGCCATACATTCAAGATGAAGTCGCTATTTGCAGCAAGACATCCGGAGAATATGAAAGGACGAATCAACTTATGGGGCGTTTGCTAGACTATCTGGTGCAAGATGTCAGGCGCAGGGGTGAAAAAGCCGCTTCTGTATGAGAAGGCGGCTTAACTTCAGGATTAAGATCAACTGCGAATCAAATGTTCAAAGGCACTCAGGGATGCTTTTGCGCCATCGCCCATTGCGATAATGATTTGCTTGAATGGAGAATTCGTGGCATCGCCAGCGGCAAAAACGCCGGGCACGGAAGTGCGGCCATGACTATCCACGACAATTTCGCCATGCTCATTCAGATCCACGCTGCCGTCCAGCCATGCGGTATTGGGCGTTAAGCCAATTTGCACGAACACGCCTTCCAGTTCCAGGTGGCGCTCGGATTGGGTCAGCGCGTCAACGTAAGTCAAGCCATTAACTTTGTTGCCGTCGCCGGTGACCGCCTTGATCGGCGCTTCGGATAGCAGGGTAACATTGGGCAAGGCGAGCATTTTTTTTTGAAGGACGGTATCGGCGCGCAATTGCGGACCGCGTATCAGAACGGTCACATGCTCGACAACGCCAGCCAGATCAATGGCAGCTTCAACAGCCGAATTTCCGCCGCCGATAACGGCGACGCGCTTGCCTTTGAAAAGCGGGCCATCACAGTGTGGACAATAGGCAACCCCTTTGCCGCGGTATTCGCGTTCACCAGGTACTTCCATTTCTCGCCAGCGCGCACCAGGTGCCAAAATCACGGTCTTGCCATGCAGCGATGCGCCATTGCTCAGCTTGATTTCGGTGAGGTCACCCGGTATCAATGCTTTGGCCGTTTGCAGGTTCATGACATCCACATCGAAACTTTTGACGTTCTGTTCCAGAGTCGCAGCCAGTTTCGGCCCATCCGTTTCCTTGACGGAAATCAGGTTCTCGATGGCCAACGTATCCTGAACTTGTCCACCGAAACGCTCGGCAATGATGCCGGTACGAATGCCTTTTCGCGCAGAATAGATGGCAGCAGCGGAGCCGGCCGGGCCACCGCCAATAATCAGGACATCAAAAGCTTCCTTTTGAGAGATTTCACTGGCCACTTTTTCAGATGCGCCCGTATCCAGTTTGGCCAGGATTTCGGGCAGGGTCATGCGTCCCTGGCCAAAAAGTTCCCCGTTCAGGTAAATGGCTGGCACCGCCATGATTTTTCGTTCGTTGATTTCATCCTGAAAAAGGGCACCGTCAACCATGACGCTCGAAATGGACGGATTGATGGAGGCCATCATATTGAGTGCCTGCACGACTTCCGGACAATTATGGCAAGACAGCGAGATATAGGTTTCAAAATGAAAGCGCCCCTTAAGTGAGCGAATTTGCTCGATGACATCCGGTTCGACTTTCGGGGGGTAGCCACCAACCTGCAAGAGTGCGAGCACCAGCGAAGTAAATTCATGCCCCATTGGGATACCGGCGAAGCGGACATCCATAGCTGTTCCGGCGCGGCGCAGCAAAAATGACGGTTTGCGCTCCTTATCATCCGGACTTTCAGTGAGCGCTAGCTTGTCCGACAGCTCGGCAATATCCTTGAGCATTGCCAGCATTTCGTGCGACTTGGCGCTTGCATCGATGGAAGCAATGATATCGACAGGATGCGTTAGCTTTTCAAGATAGGCTTTGAGTTGCGTTTTGAGGTTTTCGTCGAGCATGGCGTATTTTTAATGGTAGTTAATGATAAAAACGCGCCCTCCTGTATTGGGAGGGCGGGTTATGAGGCGCTCCTTCAATGAAGTCTGATTAGATCTTGCCGACCAGATCCAGAGATGGCGCCAGTGTTGATTCGCCTTCTTGCCATTTTGCCGGGCAGACTTCACCAGGATGTGTCGCGACATATTGCGCCGCCTTGACTTTGCGCAGCAACTCGCTTGCATCACGACCAATGCCGCCCGCATTGATTTCGATGATTTGAATTTTGCCGTCCGGGTCAATGACAAACGTACCGCGCTCGGCCAGACCGACATCTTCAATCATGACGCCGAAATTGCGTGAAATAACGCCTGTTGGGTCGCCCACCATCGGGAACTTGATTTTCTTGATGGTGTCAGAAGCATCGTGCCATGCCTTGTGAGTGAAATGTGTGTCGGTCGATACGGAGTACACTTCCACGCCCATACCCTGCAGTTCTGCATAGTAATCTGCCAGATCCCCCAACTCTGTTGGGCAGACAAAGGTAAAGTCAGCCGGATAAAAGAAAACGATGGACCATTTTCCTTTCAGATCGCCATCACTGACAGCAATAAACTGGCCGTTATGATAAGCAGTTGCGTTGAAAGGCTTGATTTCAGTATTGATTAACGATGACATTTGCGTTCTCCTTGTTTGATTATGCAGTGCAATTAAAAGAATTCTTGTTTTCGTTCATTACGGCCTTGAGATCGAGGCGTCAAAAATGCCTCTTTTAAAGCAAGCCGGGCGTAATGCGAACCTTGTTTTTCCTTAGTGAAAAATATTTAAGCACAGCTTGAAAATTCATGCAGAAGGACAGAACGGAAAAATTTCGCGATTTCAAACTGCTATGGCTTCTGCTTTAAAGCGTCAGGTGCCTTTATCCGCAAGGCTGGCGTTGCAAGGGGTCAAAGGGAAAAGAAAAATAAAAGCACCGCCATATGTAAATAATCCCATTAAATCAAGGTCTTATAAGACAATCGCCATGGGATTGTGAAAGGGGGGGACAGTGTTTGCTCGCAATCAGCAGGCAATGTTCAAGCATGAAACAATTTCTAAACGGAAAGAAAATTTAATTTCTAAAAATAGATATTTTTTTGCCATTAAGCGTTTTAAATCAACAAATAGGGTGGTATCGACGCGCCTTCCCATGCCAGTGTTCTCATGTCTGTCGGACAATTGCCGTAAAAAGCTAAGGGTAAGCAAAATGCACAGAGAATCTAGAGCGGAATTGACAAAAATCGTGTCTGATAAGTTTTCATCAGGCAAGATATATTTTGCGCAAGAAGAACAGGGGTCATATGCCCCATCCACTGAAGGAGCCATTTAATGGTTGTAGAAAAAACGATGCAGCAGGAAGTGGAAGAGCGGGCCAGTCTGACGGGAACGAACAGGTTCGAGTTGCTGTTATTCCGTCTGGGAGGCGATGAAAATAATGAGCGATCGGAACTGTTTGGCATCAATGTGTTTAAAGTGCGTGAAATCGTTGCCATGCCGAAGGTAACGGAAATTGCTGGTTCGTTGCCGCACATGCTGGGCGTGGTCAACATTCGCGGTCAGATTATTCCTGTTATCGACCTGCCAGCCATAGTGGGTTGTGTGCCCCACACGGGTTTGAACATCATGTTGGTGACTGAGTTTGCACGCAATGCACAGGCTTTTGCGGTGGAATCGGTTGAAGATATTGTGCGCCTGGACTGGAATCAGGTGCTGCCAGCAGAATCCGGTGTGGCCAATGGCATGGTGACCAGTATCGCGCGTTTGGATAGCGATATTGAAAGCTCGCGCCTGATTCAGGTTCTGGATGTCGAAAGCATTTTGAGTCAGGTTTCCCCGGGCGGCGCAGGTAGAGTCGATCCAGAAGCTGTTGGGCGATCGAAAACGGAACTGGAGCCGGGGCAAATTATTTTGGCGGCAGATGATTCTGGTGTTGCGCGCGCCT
The DNA here is from genome assembly GCA_963666295.1 of Burkholderiaceae bacterium. Classification (GTDB taxonomy): domain Bacteria; phylum Pseudomonadota; class Gammaproteobacteria; order Burkholderiales; family Burkholderiaceae_D; genus QZKY01. The sequence goes on from OY762707.1 coordinate 1,229,716, forward strand.
TGATTGAACAAAGCCTGGACGCAATGGGGATCCCTTATGTCATGACGAAATCCGGCAGCGAAGCGTGGAACAGGCTCTCCCAGTTTGCCAATGAGATGGCACAGGAAGGCAAGTCCTTGAATGAAAAGGTTGCATTGGTGCTGACTGATCTGGAGATGCCGGAGCTTGACGGTTTTACGCTGACAAAGATGATCAAACAGGATCGGCGCATGGGCGATATTCCGGTCGTAATCCATTCCTCCCTGACAGGCTCTGCCAACGAAGCCCATGTGAGAAATGTAGGGGCTGACGCATATATTGCAAAATTTGAAGCCGGCGAACTGGCTTCGGCAATTCGCCGCGCTTTGGCGGAAAAAAAGAAATAGAAAACACCATGCCAGGCGCCTACCAGACGGCTGGTATGGTGTGTTGATATTACAAATCCAACTTTTCCGCTACAAAGTCAGCATCTTTGTCACCCCGTCCAGAAAGGTTGACCAGGATACTTTGTTCCGGTGACATGGTTTTGCTGAGCTTGACGGCATAGGCAACAGCATGGGCGCTTTCCAGCGCCGGAATAATACCTTCTATGCGCGATAGCGAAATGAAGGCCTCCAGACACTCATCGTCGGTAATGGATTCGTACTGCACACGACCCATATCCTTCAGATAACAATGCTGCGGGCCGACGCCCGGATAATCCAATCCGGAGGCGATGGAATGCACCGGCAGGGGCTCACCATTTTCATCCTGCAGGTTGTAACACTTGAAGCCATGGATCGTGCCCTTGGTGCCTAGCGTCATGGTTGCGGCATGATCCGGGGTATCCAGTCCCCTGCCAGCTGGTTCGACCCCAATCAATTTGACCGACGCATCTTCCAGAAATTCGGTAAAAATGCCAATGGCGTTAGAGCCACCGCCCACGCAGGCCATGACAACATCCGGCAATTTCCCTTCACGCGCCAAAAACTGTTCCCGCGCTTCTTTGCCAATGATGCTCTGGAAATCCCGCACCATTTTCGGGAAAGGGTGTGGGCCAACGACTGAGCCAATCGCATACAGGAAATTTTCGGGATCCTTCAGGTATTCCTCGAAAGCGCTGTCCACTGCATCCTTCAGGGTTTTGGTTCCGCGCGAAACAGGGATCAGATCGCAACCGAGAATTTTCATTTTGGTCACATTCGGATGCTCTTTCCGGATATCGACTTCACCCATGTGAATTTCACATGGAATGCCAACCAGGGCGCAAGCGGTTGCGAGGGCAACGCCATGCTGGCCGGCACCGGTTTCTGCCAGCACTTTGGTTTTTCCCATGTGCTTGGCCAGCAGTGCTTGTCCCAGACAGTGATTGATCTTGTGTGCCCCCGTATGATTAAGATCTTCGCGCTTCAGGAATATGCGAGCCCCGCCGTGGAGCGCCGTTAACCGCTTGGCGTAAAACAAAGGAGAAGGCCGCCCCACAAAATCAGAATAAAGCGCTTCTAGTTCCTCCTGAAATTCTTTGGACTGGCGAATTTCTTCGTAGGCCGAATCAATCTGATTCATTAAAAATTTCAGATCAGGGGGAATGATTTGCCCACCATATTCACCAAAATACCCTTCCCGATCCGGCATTTCCAAAAACTGCTGCGACATGAACGACTCCAATAGACTCAAAATAATCGAAGAAGATAAATACAAGTCGTGCCTGTATATATTTGAACCAAGCACAAACCGTATAAAACTGCCTAGATTAGCATTTATTTCGGCCAACTGGCTAGATGAAAAAGGGGGGTATTCGCCAGAAAAAAGCTAAAAAGCCTAACGCAACGGCACTAATCTGAACCGTCATCAATCTGGCTGCTTGCGCAAGCAGAAAGCAAATGCTGAAGAACATGAATCCCAACGCTTGCTCAGCGATATAACGGCATTTTCCATGCCGACCATCACCAATTCGCGCAAAAACAAAGCAATAGGTGTGCATAAAACCGACAAGTAGACGGATTTACGCAGGAGTTGCGATGATATGATGCTGTTTTGCGATCTGTAACCTGTTAACCCAAACGTGATAGAGAGATTGATAGATGAGTACCTTGCCTAATTGTCCAAAATGTAATTCAAGCTACACCTACGAAGACGGCGCCATGCTGACCTGCCCGGAATGCGGGCATACATGGGCGCCAGGCGCTGCCGCCGCCGAAGAAGAGGCATTGGTAATCAGAGACGCAAACGGCAACTTGCTGAGCGATGGTGACACCATCACCGTCATCAAGGACTTGAAAATCAAGGGCTCTTCGCAAGTGGTCAAGGTCGGCACCAAGGTGCGGAACATCCGCCTGGTGGAAGGCGACCACGATATCGATTGCCGAATTGACGGGATTGGGCCGATGAAATTGAAATCGGAGTTTGTGAAGAAGGCCTGAGGAAACGCCGCAACAGAACGAGTTTGTCGGCCTGCCCCCGGCAAGTAAAAATCAATCCTTTCTCCGCCACGGTGCCACCTTCGGCAGCATCATCATCCCCGGCAAGGCCAGCAAGAAGCAGAGATTGAAAAACATGAACCAGCCGGTCTGATCAACGATATAACCGGCTGAGGCATTGATGAAAGTACGCGGTACCGCCATCAGGCTGGTAAAAAGGGCAAATTGCGTTGCGGTGTAGCGCGGGTCGGTGTTGCGGGCAATATAGGCAACAAAGGCCGCCGTTCCCAACCCCATGCCAAACGCTTCACCGCCGATGACAGCCGCAAGTATCCACGGCACTGGCCCGGCATGTGCGAGCCAGGAAAATCCGAGAATCGTGATGGCTTGCACCGCGCCAAAAATCCACAATGCGCGGTTAATGCCAAGCTTGATCATCCAGATGCCGCCAATTAGCCCGCCAACCAGGCTGGCCCAAAAGCCCGTCAGTTTGGCGATGGCGCCAATTTGCGTCATCGTAAAACCGATATCCAGATAAAACTTGGTCGAGAGGGCGGTGGCCAGGCTGTCGCCCAGTTTGTATAAAAAGATGAAAGCCAGCACCAGCAGTGCGCCTTTCCAGCCATCACGCGCAATAAATTCCTTGAAAGGTAGCACAATGGCTTCACGCATGTTTGCAGGCGGGTCACCGTAGATTTCGGGCTCCTTGATGAGAAACGTACAGACCAGACCTGGCAGCATGAAGGCGGCGGTAATCCAGAACACGGTGGACCAGGGCAGCATGTCTGCGAGAATCAGGGACAGCGCACCGGGCACCATGCCAGCAACCCGGTAAGCGTTGACATGAATGGCACTGCCCAATCCCTGTTCATGATCGGGCAGCAGTTCCCGGCGATAGGCATCAAGGGCGACGTCCTGACTGGCCGATATGAATGCAATCAGCCCAGCCGTGAAAGCAACCGCGGTAATTTGCGTCAGTGGGTCGAGCATGCCGAGCATGCCGACCGAGAAAAAAAGACAGATTTGCGTCAGGGCCATCCAGCCGCGCCGTCGGCCAAAGGAGCCGAAACTGTAGCGATCCATCAGTGGCGACCACAGAAATTTCCACGTATAGGGAAACATCACGAGCGCAAACAGGCCCAGCGATTTGACGTCCAGCCCACGTTTTGAGAGCCACGCCTGCAACAGCGTAAGCAAAATGTACAGAGGCAGACCGGAGGTAAATCCGAGGAAAACACAAATCAGGGTTCTGCGGTTCAGAGCGCTGCGCCAGCTAGGTGTGCTTTCCGTCATGCGCGGTTGCCCTGGGCGATCTTACTTTTTAAGGCGGAAAACGGCTAGATCGCCGCGCAGTTTCGGCAGGAAGGTAACGGGTTTACCGTCTTTCAGGGCAACGCATTCCAGTACGCGCAGACCAGCCTGATTGGCCAGATCTTCAAAATCGTCAATGGTTGCGCAGCGGACGTTGGGCGTGTTGTACCATGCGTACGGCAGCGAAGAGGACACTGGCATGCGTCCGCGTAGCAGTTCAAGGCGATGCGGCCAGTGCGCAAAGTTCGGGAAGGAAACGATGGCTTCCCGGCCAACGCGCGCGATGTCGCTTAACAGGCCTTCAACATTTTCCATTACTTGCAAAGCGGACAGGCACAAGACGGTGTCAAAGGCGTTATCGGGAAACAGGGCGAGTCCTTTTTCCAGATTGTACTGAATGACATTGACACCTCTGGTGATACTGGCACAAATGCGTTTGTCGTCGATCTCGACGCCATAGCCGGTGCATTGTTTGCTGGATTGCAGGTAGGCAAGCATGACGCCGTCGCCACACCCGACGTCCAGAACGTGCGCGCCATTTTCAATCCAGTTTGCAATGAATGCGAGGTCGGCACGCAGGGCACTCAAGGGAAAGCGGCTCATGCGTTTTCCTCCCGTTCAATTTCTTTCCAGATGCGGTCGTAGTAACCGCGCATGACATGATGATATTGCGCATTGTCGAGCAAAAAGGCATCGTGCCCATGGGGCGCATCGATTTCCGCATAAGTGACTTTGCGGCGATTATTGATGAGTGCCTGAACAATAGCCTGGCTGCACGCTGGCGGGAAGCGCCAGTCGGTCGTAAACGAAACCAGCAGAAAATTGGCCTTGGTGCCGGCCAGTGCTTCGGTCAGGTTACCCTCGTATGCAGCAGCCGGGTCGAAATAATCCAGCACTTTCGTAATCAGCAGGTAGGTATTGGCATCGAAATACTCGGAAAATTTTTCCCCTTGGTAACGCAGATAAGATTCGATTTCAAAATCAATGCCAAAGTCATAATGGTATTTGCCGTCACGTAGAACGCGGCCGAACTTTTCGGCCATTACGTCGTCTGAAAGATAGGTGATGTGTCCAATCATGCGCGCAACGCGTAATCCACGAACTGGCACCACGCCATGTGCGTAGTAATGCCCCCCGTGGAAATCCGGATCAGACATGATGGCCTGTCGGGCAACATCGTTAAATGCGATGTTTTGTGCGGAGAGTTTATCCGTGGAGGCAATGACGATGCAATGACGCAGTTGATCCGGATACAACATGCTCCAGGCCATGGCCTGCATGCCACCCAGAGAACCGCCTACAACGGCCGCCATTTTGGTAATGCCTAATGCAGCAATCAGCCGTGCCTGAGAATGCACCCAGTCATCAACGGTGACAACTGGAAAATCGGCACCATAAGGCTTTCCGGTTTGAGGGTTGAGGTGCATGGGTCCGGTTGAACCAAAGCAAGAACCGAGATTATTGATGCAGATGACAAAAAAGCGGTCTGTATCCAAAGGCTTGCCAGGGCCAATCATGTTGTCCCACCAGCCCTGCTTTTTGCTTGTGTCGTTCGCAATACCGGCCACATGATGCGAGGCGTTGAGCGCATGGCAGACGAGAATGGCGTTTGCTTTGTTCGCGTTTAATTCGCCATACGTTTCATAAACCAGCGAATAATTGGCGATCGTTTCCCCGCTTTGCAGCGACAAAGGCTCTGCAAAGTGCATGGTTAGCGAATTGACGAAACCGATAGATGCCATGATTAAAATGCCCGAATATGACGCGTAAGTTTACAAAAAAAGCCCGAAACGCGGCGAGCATATCGGGCTTGAATTCAATAAGCACGCTTTAGCCGTATTTATTCGGGGTACCCCTGGCGCCCGCAAGCTGATTTCAGATCAAATCGGCGCACAAGTGAAGGATAACGAACTCATTGCACCCCGTCAAATGGGGTTGTGAACATTAGTTCGCGGTCAGACGTTTCATTTCAAATTCAATGGCCTTCGAGTCATGCAGGCGCAGTATTTTTTTGGCGCGCGGCGCCACTTTTTTCAGGTCGCAGTTCAGGATTTCCTGCTTGACGGAGAGTAATTGCGACGGATGCATGGAAAACTGGCGCAAGCCTAACCCAAGCAACAGGCGTGTCATGCTGGCGTCGCCGGCCACTTCACCGCACATCGCTACCGGGATCCCGGCCTTTTCGCCCGCGCGGATGATCATGGATAGCATTTGTAGAATAGCCGGGTGAAGCGGGTTATATAAATGGGCAACTTCATGATCGCTGCGGTCAATTGCCAGAGAATACTGGATCAGGTCATTGGTGCCGATAGAAAGGAAGTCCAGCCGATTGACAAACAAGGGTAATGTCAGCACGGCAGCGGGGACTTCTATCATGGCACCAATCTGAATATTTTCATCGTAACCCAGACCGGCTGCTTGAAGTTGCCCTTTGGCTTGTTCGATCATGGCCAGCGTTTGCTCAATTTCGAACGCGTGCGTGATCATCGGAACGAGTAATCTGACCTTTCCAAATGCGGAGGCGCGCAAAATGGCGCGCAATTGCGTCAGAAAAATTTTCGGTTCGCTCAGGCAATAGCGGATCGCGCGCAGACCAAGCGCTGGATTGAGCGCTGTTTTTTCATTCGGATCGAGTTGCTTGTCTGCACCGATATCCAGTGTGCGTATGGTGACAAGATGCCCCTTCATTGCCAGTACCGCCTGCTTATAGGCTTCAAACTGTTCTTCTTCCTGCGGCATTTTGCTGGCCCCGGCGGGACGACCCATAAACAGGAATTCGGTACGGAACAATCCGACACCCTGCGCGCCGACGCTTATCGCCCCTTTGCAATCTTCAGGAAACTCGATATTGGCCATCAGTTTGATTGGCGTACCATCCAGAGTAGCGGTGGGCGTTTTCTTGAGCTTGCTGAGCCTTTTCCGGGCGCGCAGCAGTGCGGTTTGCTGTTGCCGGTAGTAATTGAGCACCAGCGCGGAGGGCTCGACGATGACAACGCCGGCATCGCCATCAATAATGACCCAGTCATCTTGCGCAATCAGGGCGGAGGCATTGGACATGCCTACCGTCGCTGGAATGTCGAGGCTGCGCGCTACAATGGCAGCATGTGAATTTTGTCCACCCAGATCGGTCACAAACCCACTGAAAGTGTGTTCACGGAATTGGATCATGTCTGCTGGTGAAATATCGTGTGCGATTACGATCATGTGCGCCTGATCGGCGCTTGCGCTGGGCGGTCGTATGAATGGCTTGGCGGTGCCGGTCAATACTTTGAGAACGCGGTCTGCAATTTGCTGGATGTCGGCTTTCCGTTCGCGCAAATAAGCATCTTCAATGCCATCGAATTGCTCGGTCACTTCCTTGATTTGCGTAAACAGCGCCCATTCTGCGTTATAGCGGCGTATGCGAATGATATCCAGCGGTGCTTCCGAGAGCATGGGGTCCGAAAGAATCATCGCGTGCACATCAATAAATGCCCCCAACTCAACAGGGGCATCTTTTGGTAATTCATTCCAGAGGGTTTGCAATTCCTTATGAACGGTTGCTATGGCATCCTGAAATCGTTTTACCTCATTTTCGACCTGAGTTTCTTCAATTAGATAGTGTTTGACTTCCAGAGAGGCGGGCGCAATCAGGTGAGCGCGACCGATAGCGATACCGCGTGAGACTGGAATGCCGTGCAGAATGAAAGAAGCCATGTTGAATCAGTCAGGGAACAAATGATGAATCGAAGAAAAAGCCATGCGAGGCAATGCACCGCCTTGCATGTTAGCGCGGAAGGCGAACGAGGCGTTTATTCATCTTCGCCAAACTTATCTTTGATCAACGCTTCCAGCGCGGCAATGGCTTGAACCTCATCCTCTCCCTCAGCTTCGATCAGGATTTTGGTGCCTTTGCCTGCGGCAAGCATCATTACGCCCATAATGGATTTTCCATTAATTCTCTTGTCGTTTCGTGAGACCCACACATCGCTGCTGAAATTTGCCGCAAGCTGGGTCAACTTGGCTGAGGCACGCGCATGCAGGCCCAGTTTGTTGATGATTTCGATCTCGAGTTGCTTCATTTTTTGCTCAGTTTATTGCAACATTGTCAGTAAAGTAAGTTGCGAGATTAAGGAAAACGCCACTCAGCAGCTTGAAACCTTGATCGCGCCGCTCTTGGCACCCGAAATGGCCTTTTCTACCACCATCTCCAGATTGTTTTCCCGATAGCTGATTGCCCGCAACAACATGGGCAAGCTGATTCCTGCGATAACTTCGACGCGACTCGTTGTCGAAAGTGTGTGGCAGCAGTTTGAGGGAGTGCCGCCCATCACATCGGTCAAAACGAGCACGCCCGAACCATCATCCAGTCGAGCAATGGCTTCTCTTGCCAGCGCGTGGACTTCATAAGGATCCTGATCAGCAACGACATCAATCACTTCAATCCGCTCATGTTGAGTTTCAAACATGTGGGTAGCGGTATCCATGAAGGCCTTGCCTAAGGGGGCATGCATGATGAGAAGAAGACCAACCATAATTAAATGCAAGTCAGGGCATCGGTTTCGCGAAGTGCGCCGGATGCTTTCTGGCTTTATTCGCTAGTTAATAGTATCGACAAAAACAAGTTCTCTTGAAACAAAGGCTATTGTAATCGTGTCAGGCGTAAATTGCTTTTTCTAGTGCATTCAAAAACATTTCTGCGACGTTAAACCCGGTTTGCTGCGTAATTTCCTGAAAACAGGTGGGGCTGGTGACGTTGATTTCCGTGAGCCAGTCGCCAATCACGTCCAGGCCGACGAGCAACAAGCCACGCTGATTCAGAATTGGTGCCAGCGTTTCCGCGATTTCAATATCCCGTGCCGACAGGGGCTGCGCCACGCCGGAACCGCCAGCCGCAAGATTGCCACGCACTTCACCGGCTTGCGGAATGCGCGCCAGTGCGTAAGGGACGACTTCTCCGCCGATCAGCAGGATGCGTTTGTCACCTAAGGCAATTTCCGGGATGTAACGCTGCGCCATGATGGTTGTTGACCCGTTTTGAGTGAGGGTTTCAATGGTTGCGCCCAGGTTCAAGCCATCTTCGCGAATGCGAAAAACACCGGATCCCCCCATGCCATCCAGCGGCTTGAGGATGATGTCGTGCTGTGCCGCATGAAAAGCGCGCAGGCGTGCTTCATCACTGCTCACCAGCGTCGGTGTCGTGAATTGCGGGAATTGTGCAATGGCCAGCTTTTCATTGTGGTTTCGAATTGCGCCTGGCTGGTTGAAAACACGCGCACCTTGCAATTCCGCCAGTTCCAGCAGATAGGTGGCATACACGTACTCCATGTCAAACGGCGGGTCCTTGCGCTTGATGATGGCATCGAACGCTGTGAGTGGCTGGCTTGTTGGCGCATCAGCTTGATACCAGTCACGGTCGGGCACTTCGGTACCGGTCAAGCGGATGGGGGTGATATTGGCGACAATGGCGCCATTTTCCATCGCCATGTCTTTTTGTTCGAAGGCAAAGAGCTCATGGCCGCGCCGATCCGCTTCGACCATCATGGCAAAGGTCGAATCTTTCCAGATTTTGAATTCGCTTAGCGGGTCGGCAAGAAAGGCGATTTTCATCAGAAGTCAGGATTCGGGTCGGTTTTTTCCAGTTCCATGGAAGCAGCCAGTAGGCCAAGTCGTGCGACAACGCCATACATGTAAAAGCGATTCGGTGCCGTGGTGCCGGGCTCGGCTTTGAAGTCGGGAATCGCGTGTTGTTGCGAAAAAGCGAGCGGCACAAAATGTGCGCCGGGCGTGTTCAGGTTTTCGTTGTTATCGCGCTCGGCATGGACGCGATAAAACCCTCCAATTACGTAACGATCAATCATGTACACCACGGGTTCCGCAACGGCGTCATTGATCCGTTCAAATGAAGGAATGCCTTCCTGGACAATGACATCCTTGACGGGCTGTCCTCCCTTGGTGGTGGCCATCTTGTTGCGCTGTTTGCGATTCAGTCCTTGAATTTCAGATGCATCGCTCACGGTCATGATACCCATGCCATATGTGCCGGCATCGGCTTTGACGATGACGAAGGGTTTTTGATCAATTTTATATTCGCGATACTTGCGGCGTATGCGCGTGAGTACCGTATTGACGGATTCGGCCAGGCACTCTTCACCGGAACGCTCCATAAAGTTGATCTGGTCGCACTTGGTGAAAAAGGGGTTGAGCATCCACGGGTCAATGTCAATCAGTCTCGCGAAACGGCGTACGACGCTGTCATAAGCGGAAAAATGGTTGCTTTTACGACGGATGGCCCAGCCGGAATGCAGGGGCGGTAGCAAGGTTTGTTCGTGCAGGTCTTTCAGTATTGGTGGAATGCCATCACTCAAATCATTATTTAACAAAATGGTGCAGGGGTTGAAGTCTGGTAGCCCGATGCGTCGCCCGTTGTGCGTCCGTTGCAGTGGTTCCAGCGTGAGCGTTGAACCATCAGCCAGTAAAAGCGGCGTCGGCTCAGTAATATCGGGAGACAGTGTGCCCAAGCGTACATTCAAGCCAGTTTGACGAAAGATCTTGATCAGGCGTGCCAGGTGCTGCAGATAAAAAGGATTGCGAGTGTGATTTTCCGGAATAAGCAATAAATCCCGCGCATCCAGACAATATTTCTCAATCGCCGCCATGGCGGCTTGTACAGCTAATGGCAGCATTTCCTTGGAGAGGTTATTGAATCCGCCAGGAAACAGATTGGTATCAACAGCAGCCAGCTTGAATCCGGCATTGCGCAAATCGACGGAACAATAAAACGGCGGGGTATGGTCTTGCCATTCCAGTCGGAACCAGCGCTCGATTGCCGGCATGGCATCGAGGATTTTTTTCTCCAGCTCAAGCAGTGGCCCATTCAGGGCAGTAACGAGGTGTGGAACCATGCCATTCTTCCATTTTGGATTCTAGATTTTGTCAATAATGCGGTTGATTAGGGCATTTATCAAGTGGAACACGGAATAAATGCGTGAGCGCAGTTTTGTCGTGCATGGCTTGCTCTGAGCGCTTTGTTCACATTCGCTTCATTCAGCACATTAAAAAGAGCCCCGATCCTCTTTGATGTTAAAAAAGGCGCCTCCGAAGAGGCGCCTGTAAACCTGCTAAAAGCAGGAAGGGGATCAAATGAAAATCAAATTAATGGTGATAGGCCGACTCACCGTGGCTTGTTCTGTCCAGACCTTCGCGCTCTTCATCTTCCGACACGCGCAGACCGATGGTCAGATCAATCAGTTTGTAGGCAACATACGAGACTACGGCAGACCAGACGATGGTTAGCGCCACGCTCTTGAGCTGGATGAAAACTTGCGAACCCATGGAGAAATCCGCGCCACTGATTCCGCCCAGGCTGGGCGCTGCAAACACACCGGTCAGGATTGCGCCGATGATGCCGCCGAGACCATGAACGCCGAAGACATCAAACGAATCGTCTACGCGCAGCATGCGCTTGAGGCCGGTTACGCCCCACAAGCAAGCCACACCAGCGATCAGGCCAATGACGATGGAGCCCATTGGGCCGATGAAACCGCATGCCGGTGTCACGGCTACTAGGCCAGCCACCGCGCCGGATGCTGCGCCCAGCATGGACGCTTTGCGATGGATGATTGCCTCAGCGCCGATCCAGGACATGACTGCGGCAGCGGTTGCAAGCACCGTATTGACGAAGGCAAGGCCAGCCGTGCCGTTGGCAGCGCCAGCGGAACCGGCGTTGAAGCCGAACCAGCCGACCCACAGCAAAGAGGCACCGATCATGGTCATCGTGAGCGAGTGCGGCGACATGTTGTCTTTGCCCAAGCCCATACGCCTACCAACCATGTAGGCGCCGACCAGGCCAGCGATACCGGCGTTGATATGCACCACGGTGCCGCCAGCGAAGTCCATCGCGCCATCTGCTGCCAGCAAGCCACCGCCCCAAACCATGTGCGCCAGTGGCACATAGCTGAGGGTGAACCAGATTGCGCAGAAAATCAGCACGGCAGAGAACTTGATGCGCTCGGCAAAGGCACCAACGATCAGTGCAGGCGTAATAGCGGCAAACGTGCCCTGGAATGCGATAAAGACATATTCCGGAATGGTATTAAGTGCGCCAATCGTATCCGGCGTCACGCCTTTGAGGAAGAGCTTGTCGAGAGACCCAAAGAACTGACCCTCGCCAATGAAAGCCAGAGAATAACCGTAAATTGCCCACAGCAAACTTATGAGCGAGAAGACCACAAAGACTTGCATCAAGACAGACAGCATGTTCTTGGAACGTGCAAGACCGCCATAAAACAGAGCAAGACCTGGAATGATCATCAAGATAACCAGCATCGTGGAGGTCAGCATCCATGCCGTATCACCGGTGTCGATTGCTGGGGCGGCCTCTTCTGCCTTGGCGGGCTCGGCCGCCGCGACGGGAGCAGCTTCTTCGACGCTTACGGCGGACACTTTCTCTTTCACCACCTCAACGGCGGGTGCAGAAGCGGGCGCATCGGTGGCAAAGGCAGGTGTGGAAACACCACAGGCGATTACCAGCGCTGCCGAGCTTAATACACTCAAAATAAACTTCTTCATTTCACTCTCTCCTAGAGGGCTTCGCTTCCGGTTTCGCCAGTGCGAATACGGATAACTTCTTGTAAATCGGAAACGAAGATTTTGCCGTCGCCGATTTTTCCGGTGCGTGCTGCAGCGACGATTGCTTCGATGACCCGTTCGACGATTTCGTCATCCACCGCTGCCTCGACTTTGGTTTTTGGCAGGAAATCGACGACATATTCCGCGCCGCGGTAGAGTTCGGTATGCCCTTTCTGACGACCGAACCCTTTGACCTCCGTCACGGTGATACCGGTCACGCCGACGGAGGCCAGCGCTTCGCGGACTTCGTCAAGCTTGAACGGCTTGATGATTGCAGTGACCATTTTCATAACAGGCTCCGTTAGAAGGATTTGGAAATAGTGAAGGCGACTTTGGCATTGTCGTCATCCATGTCGGTGTCAGTCACAGCCAGGCTGAAGTCGACACCGCTCATGGATTTGCTCAGGGTGATGCCGTAGTCGGTGTAATCGTCATCGTCATAGTTTTTAACCATTTGATGACCAACGTGCAGGCCGATACCGAATCCGGAACCGAGGTCAAAATCAGCATTGGCTTCAATGTAGCCGCTGCCCTTGGAATCATCGACGCCAAAGAAGTCGGTCAGTGTGTGGGAATACTTGATGCCGACAGGACCATAACCGACGCCGACATATGCTTCCCAGGTGTTGCCACCAGCAGCATCTGGATAGATGTAATCAATGACGCCGACGTCATAGGAAATGCCTTCCACTTCACCGGAATAACCGAGATAAACGTCGGCTTCTACGTCAGCATCGCCAGCATTTTTCAGTGAAGACATCCATGTTCCGAGATAAAGGCCGGAGCTGTGGGTGATGTCAGCGCCGCCCTGAATGGCGAGTCCCTCGTCTGCCTGTTCGATGCCACGGAAAATGTAGTTTGAGGTGGCAGCAACGTTAAAGCTCAGGTCTACGCCTGGCGCGATTTCTGCCGCTTGAACTGCGCCGGTGGCAAAGGTGGCAGCAATCGCTGCAGCTAATACGAGTTTTTTCATGATGGGTTTACTCTCTTTCGTTAATTAGGAGGAACGTAACGGTGAAACCGTGCACCTACACAAGCAAAAACCGGGCCAACTTGGTGAGCAATAATGGTGCATGTATAGGTTGGGAGAGTATTTGGTGCGTGGGTGTCTGTGGTTGATGCTCAACAAGTGGGATTCATTTTTGTGCAAAAAAGGCGCCTCCGAAGAGGCGCCTGTCAATCCTGTTTGCACAGGTAGGGGGATTACAAAGAGCGCGCTATTTTTTAAACACTGGTATAAGCAGACTGCCCGGTTTCATAGTGGTAGGAAGATTCACCATGCTCAACAATATCCAGACCACGATATTCTTCCTCTTCACTGACACGGAGCATGCCAAACGCTCTCAGGATGCCGAACAGCACCAGCATGGTTGCGAATGCCCATACCGGGATGGCAATTGAGCCGACAATTTGTGCCATCCAGGTTGCCGTGCCCGCATCGTAGTTGCCGAACAGGGCTGTCGCAAGACCACCCCAGACACCGCACAGACCGTGAACAGGCCATGCACCGACGGGATCGTCAATCTTCAGTGCGTCCAGCATTTTCACACCTGCACAAACCAGCACACCGGCAACCACACCAATGATGATCGCTTCCACGTTGGTGACGCCATCGCAGTTTGCCGTGATACCCACCAGACCGGCCAGAATGCCATTCAGAGCCATGGTCAGATCCGGTTTTTTGTGCATGATCCAGGTCGTGATCATGGCAAAGACTCCACCGGCACATGCGGCCAGCAAGGTGTTGGCTGCGATCAGCATTACGGCATCTGTATTGCCTTTGCCAAAGATAGCCAATTGCGAGCCAGGGTTAAAGCCAAACCAGCCGATCAGCAGAATGAATACACCCAGTGATGCGATGGGCAGGTTGTGACCTGGAATCGCACGGGATTTACCATCTTTGGTGAAGCGGCCAATGCGCGGGCCCAGTACGATAGCTGCAGCCAGGGCAGCGAAACCACCGCAGGCATGTACAACCAGAGAACCGGCAAAGTCATAGAAACCCATGGCATCCAGCCAGCCGCCACCCCATTTCCAGTAACCGGAAATTGGGTAGATGAAGGCAGTCAACACAGCGCTATAGATGAGGTAGGCTTTAAATTTCAGACGACCAGCCACAGCGCCGGATACGATGGTGGCCGCAGTAGCGGCAAACGCAACCTGGAAGAACCAGTCCACTTGTGGCGCCAGCGCACCCGCTTTGGCAGCGTCAGCGCCAATGCCGCCAATGCCGAATTGAGCAAAACCGAAGTAGCCATTACCGGCATCACCGGGATACATCAGGCCATAGCCGATAGCGAAGAACAACAGCGCGCCTACACCCAGATCCATCACATTCTTGAACAGAATGTTGACGGCATTTTTGGCACTGTTAAAGCCAGCTTCGACCAGGGCAAAACCCGCCTGCATGAAGAGTACGAGTACCGCACAGATCATGAGAAACATATTATCAATGGCATACGCTGCTTCACCTGCAAAAGCCGCAGCGTCAAATGCCGCCTCTCCCGCCATAGCTGGCGTCGCAAACCCCAAGGTTGCAACGATAGCCAGCATGGCAGCCATACTTGCGATAGATTTTTTCATTTCACTCTCTCCTAGAGGGCTTCGCTTCCGGTTTCGCCAGTGCGAATACGGACAACTTCTTGTAAATCGGAAACGAAGATTTTGCCGTCGCCGATTTTTCCGGTGCGTGCTGCAGCGACGATTGCTTCGATGACCCGTTCGACGATTTCGTCATCCACCGCCGCCTCGACTTTG
This sequence comes from Burkholderiaceae bacterium, assembly GCA_963666295.1. Classification (GTDB taxonomy): domain Bacteria; phylum Pseudomonadota; class Gammaproteobacteria; order Burkholderiales; family Burkholderiaceae_D; genus QZKY01. Next base: position 1,244,772 of record OY762707.1, read on the forward strand.
GTTTTTGGCAGGAAATCGACGACATATTCCGCGCCGCGGTAGAGTTCGGTATGCCCTTTCTGCCGTCCGAACCCTTTGACCTCCGTCACGGTGATACCGGTCACGCCGACGGAGGCCAGCGCTTCGCGGACTTCGTCAAGCTTGAACGGCTTGATGATTGCAGTGACCATTTTCATAACTCAGGCTCCGTTAGAAGGATTTGGAAATAGTGAAGGCGACTTTGGTATTGTCGTCATCCATGTCGGTGTCAGTCACAGCCAGGCTGAAGTCGACACCGCTCATGGATTTGCTCAGGGTGATGCCGTAGTCGGTGTAATCGTCATCGTCATAGTTTTTAACCATTTGATGACCAACGTGCAGGCCGATACCGAATCCGGAACCGAGGTCAAAATCAGCATTGGCTTCAATGTAGCCGCTGCCCTTGGAATCATCGACGCCAAAGAAGTCGGTCAGTGTGTGGGAATACTTGATGCCGACAGGACCATAACCGACGCCGACATATGCTTCCCAGGTGTTGCCACCAGCAGCATCTGGATAGATGTAATCAATGACGCCGACGTCATAGGAAATGCCTTCCACTTCACCGGAATAACCGAGATAAACGTCGGCTTCCACGTCAGCATCGCCAGCATTTTTCAGTGAAGACATCCATGTTCCGAGATAAAGGCCGGAGCTGTGGGTGATGTCAGCGCCGCCCTGAATGGCGAGGCCCTCGTCTGCCTGTTCGATGCCACGGAAAATGTAGTTTGAGGTGGCAGCAACGTTAAAGCTCAAGTCTACGCCTGGCGCGATTTCTGCCGCTTGAACTGCGCCGGTGGCAAAGGTGGCAGCAATCGCTGCAGCTAATACAAGTTTTTTCATGATGTGTATTTCCTCTCTTGATTAAATTAAAGCGTTAAATTTGGAACCAATCGGGTTTCAGTTTCGTATAAGCAGAACTTGTGCCAGCTTTAGTCAAAAAGCGAAAAAACGTGCTTGAAAGCGAATTTTTTGCCTGAAATATGTCAGGAGGGATATTATTTAGAGAAGCTTGGGGGCGGCAAATGGCTTCTGTCGTTCAGGTCGAAATGGGGGTGCACCAAATTGGCAGGCATTACCGAAATGCATCAAAATGGTGCTAAAAGGGAGGGGAATGATGGATAGCAAACAGTTTTTTGACGATTTACAGGCGAAAATCAACAGGGTCCTGGAAGAATCTCCGGCCAAAGACATCGAAAAAAATGTCAAGGCGCTTCTGATGCAGGGGTTTGCAAAACTGGATCTGGTAACGCGTGAAGAGTTCGATGCACAGGCGGCCCTGCTCCAAAAGTTACTGGCGCGTCTTGATGCGCTGGAAGCGCGAGTCAAAGCACTCGAAGCACAAATTGCTGAATCGCAAGTCACCCCCGCCCCTTGATGGCGCGATAATCGTGGCGGTAGTTTGTACGCGTCAGAGAAGCAGGTTGGCTAAATAGTCAACAAGCGCATCAAATCCTTTGCTATTATCAATTTGATAATAATCTGGAGGAGTTGATGAGTCTGGCCATATTGAAAAGTCGAGCGCTTGCTGGCATGGCAGCACCGGAAGTGACGGTTGAAGTGCATCTGGCAAATGGATTGCCCGCTTTCACGATAGTCGGCCTGCCCGAGACCGAGGTGAAGGAGTCGCGTGATCGTGTGCGCGCGGCGCTACAAAACTCCCGATTCGACTTTCCGGCCAGGAGAATCACGGTCAATCTGGCACCCGCCGATTTGCCCAAGGAATCCGGGCGCTTTGATTTGCCCATCGCGCTGGGCATTCTGGCGGCCTCCGGACAAATTCCGGCGGATAAGTTTGATCACTATGAGTTTGCCGGAGAGTTGTCTTTATCCGGAGAGCTGCGCCCAATTCGTGGTGCATTAGCAATGACCTACGCGATGCAGCAGGAAAGCGTCAGAAATAATGCACAGCGCGCCTTCATATTGCCTGGTTCCAGTGCCGACGAGGCTGCGCTGGTAGAAAATGCCACCATCTTGCCAGCAGATTCGCTCTTGCAAGTGTGCGCTCACTTTTCTGCTATTGAAGATGCAGACAGGCTGGCAAGTCGTCCGATACCCGTTCACCGCGAAAAACAGGCTTATCCGGATCTCTCAGACGTCAAGGGCCAGCAACATGCCAAACGGGCACTGGAAGTGGCCGCCGCCGGGCGCCATAGCGTGTTGATGGTGGGGCCGCCCGGCACGGGAAAGACCATGCTGGCAAACCGGATGGTGGGCATATTGCCACCCATGACGGATGAAGAGGCGCTGGAATCGGCAGCGGTACAGTCACTAAACGGCGGTTTTGACGTTCGCCAGTGGAAAGTCCGGCCGCATCGTGCACCGCACCACACCGCCTCAGGCGTGGCGCTGGTTGGAGGCGGCAGTTTTCCACGACCAGGTGAAATTTCTCTGGCGCACAACGGCTTACTTTTTCTGGACGAGTTGCCTGAGTTTGATCGCAAGGTGCTGGAAGTGTTGCGCGAACCATTGGAGTCCGGGCGCATCACGATTTCACGTGCCGCACGTCAGGCCGATTTTCCTGCGCGATTTCAGTTGATCGCTGCGATGAACCCATGCCCGTGCGGATATTTTGGCCATGCTACGAACCAGTGCCGCTGCACGCCTAACCAGATAGCACGCTATCAGGACAAAATTTCCGGGCCGCTACTGGATAGGATTGACATGCAATTTCAGGTGGACGCCTTGCAGCAGGAAGAATTGATGCAACAGGCGGATGGCGAAAGTTCAGCCACAATCGCAGCGCGCGTGGCGCAAGCCTTTGCGCGACAACAGGCGCGGCAAGGCAAGGCCAACAACTTGCTTTCCACCAAAGAAATCGATTTGCACTGTTTGCCAGATGAGAGCGGCGAACAGTTGTTGCGTCAGGCGATCTCGCGCCTGAACTGGTCGGCGCGTGCGCATCACCGCGTCCTGAAAGTGGCACGCACCATTGCTGATCTGGCTGAGGTGACCCAGATTGGGCGGGAACATATTGCCGAAGCCATTCAGTATCGTCGCGCAATCAGGGCGCATTGATTACGAATTCTCGTTCGCAATGCCATGTGGTACATGTCCGGTTGCCACATGTGCGGATGCAGATTCGCAGTGCGTACGCTGATCGTCAAAAAAAATGTCGGCGCCGAAAGCTTGCAGAAAAGGGCCCTTTTCTTTTCCGGATAAAAATAGCGACTCGTCAATCCGGATTCCCCAGGCGCGCAAGGTGCGAATGACGCGCTCATGGGCTGGCGCACCGCGAGCAGTTACCAAAGCCGTACGGATAGGGGCGGTATCGGGGGAATAACTGGATTGAATGCGGTGCAACATCTCGAGAAAATTCTTGAACGGACCGCCAGGCAAAGGCTGACGGGCAGACTGGGTTTCACTGTTGGAAAAGGCATTCAGGCCACCTTCACGGAAGACCCGTTCAGCCACGTCGGAAAACAGGACAGCATCCCCATCGAAGGCTATGCGCAATTGATCCGATTGATTTCGGCCAACATGGGAAGGCAAAATCGTCGCCGCAGCATAACCGGCCTCCAGCGCACGCCGCACGTCGTCCGGGTCGGCGGATAAAAACAGATGCACGCCAAATGCGGGAACGTAAGGAAAAGGACTTTCGCCACTGGTGAATACGGCGCGCCTGATATCCAGTCCATGACTGCGAATTGAGTTGAAAATGCGCAAGCCGGTATCGGAGCTGTTGCGCGATAGCAGAATGACTTCCACCCGTGGTTCGGCTTGATCAGGTTTGTTCAGCGCCAGCAGTTTGCGCGTCAGGCTAAACGCGACGCCCGGATCAAGCGTATTGTCTTCATTTTCAATCTGGTAGCGGCAGTAGGCTTCCACCCCCTGTTGCACAAACACTTCATGACTCTCTTCCAGATCGAACAGGGCGCGCGATGCAATGCCGATAACCAGTTTGTCAGTATTGTTTTGCATGCGAAAGAGAGAGCAGGAAGTCTGTTTAATTTAAATCACATGTAACCGGAATCAAACGTGCTGCGTGCGGATAATAATTTACATTCCCGTCATAAATTGATAAAAGTACTTATGTAATTTTAGCCGCAACATAAAGATAATCGAAAAATCAAGAACAAGGAATCGTTATGAAGCAATACATCAAACCGGTGGTAACCAAGCATGAAAATCTGGCGGCAGTGACGCAAGCGCCAGTCGTCTCGGGTGAAGTCCCAGAATCCGACATTCGCCTCAAGCGAGAAATCCAGCATCTGACCACGCTGGACGGCGGCATGAAGATATACGCATTCAAATACCTGTGGTCGGAGGAGGTGCATGTTGGCGTGATGGCGCAAGATTTGCTGGCAAACCCGGCATGGAAAAATGCCGTCGTGACACAGGAAAACGGTTTTTACGCGGTGGACTACGCGCAACTCGGCATGCGTATGGCTTCTTGGGCAGAGTGGCAGGCATACGGCGAAAAGGCGGTGCTTCAGGGAGTGGTTGCCGACATATAAGCCCGCCTTTCTCGCAGATAGGATGCGCCGGAAATATGAGAAAGTCCTTGCCTATCGCACGGGTTCACTCATAAGCAGCTTGCCGAAACGCTGGAGGATTTCAGCGGCAATCGGCGTTTCCTGAACGGCGCTTAGCATAGCAGCGACATCCCAACCGCTGGCAAGCAGTTCCTCCGCCTGCTGTTCGATATAGCTGCGCATGATATCTGCGTGGTATTCCGGGTGAAACTGTACACCCCACGCACAATGACCTAACCGAAAAGCTTGATGCGGCTCAAAATCGTTGGCTGCAAGAACTTTCGCGTCTTTCGGCAATTGCAGCACGGTTTGCGCGTGGGTGACATGTGTGGCAAAGCGAGAAGGCAGTGCGCTAAACAGTGGATCGTCAGCGGCACAGGCATCCAGAGAAACTTCAACGGTGCCGATTTCCTTGCCTTGCGGATGAAAGCCGACCTCGCCCCCAGCGGCCTGTGCCAGTAACTGATGGCCGTAACAGATGCCAAGAATGGGAATGCGCTTCGCTAGCAGCAACGGAAGCCATTTTTCAATCGCGACACTCCAGGGGCGTTTTTCGGTCACCATCGCATGCGAGCCAGTGATGACAACACCGGCACAATCATTCGCTAGAGGAAGCGCATCCCCGCGCTCCGCATTTACGACGGCGATATTGGATTCAGGCATGCCAAGTGCAGAGGCGGTCCACTGGTCGAAATCACCAAATTGACGCGCAGTTTCGGGAAAGGTCGTGCCTGCCTTGATGATATAAAGCCGCTTGTTTTCCATTCCTAATCTCAAAGTGTGCGCTGGTGTCGGTAGAAAAAATTAATTGGGAACGGCTGGATTGTAAAACAGCATGTCTTCAAGAATCGTGGCGGCATCTTTAACCAGATTGACGCACTTGTTCTTGCACAACTGCTGTTCCTGCACCTGTTTCATGCCTTCTTCCGAGCCAATGTCACAACCAAGCAGATCGAAGCAGGTCAGATGCGTATGGCATTCACAAAAGCGCCTGGCAAAAACGGTAAAAAGGGCGTGAACTTCTTCCTGCTTTTGAGCCGGGTTGGTGAAAGCGCTTAAATGACGTTGCGCCAGTACGGCGAAAGCACCGGTAACGGCACCACAAAGCGGGCGGGAATCCAGGCTTTGTGCGAATCTCTGCACCAATTCCTTGGTGACAGCTTCCGACACCCCGAGCGGATCGAGATACACGTTACGGATAGCACGGGAACAAGAATAGCCCTCGTGAAATAATTGCATGGTGCATTTAACATTACTCATTTACCTACTCCAACAAATACCTGACTGATGCTACGCCTGGGTTGACCGATTTGCAAAGCGGAAACCTGCGCCATGCGCAAACAAAGGGCAAAGAGCGCAAAAATTCAACATCACTTAGCCGTAATTTGCGCAAGCAAACTTGCCTCACCAGCAGCAAGAACGATGCCAACTAAAGTTTCAAGCCGAATAGGTTGAAGAAAAAGCGTGTGCGCTACGTGCGCCCCAGTTTATAAAGCAGGGTGCGCCGAACGGTTGGCCATTCCTGATTGATGATTGAAAACACCACCGTGTCGCGATAACAGCCGTCAATCCGTTGATGGTTTCTCAGCACGCCATCCTGTTTTGCGCCAAGTCTTTCAAGGGCATTGCGCGAGGCATGGTTGTGCCAATGGGTGCGAAATTCGACGGCGATAGCTTCCAGTTGCTCGAATGCATGAGTGAGCAGCATCAGCTTGCATTCGGTATTCACGGCTGTGCGCTGTACGCGCTTCGCATACCAGGTCTTGCCGATTTCGAGACGCCGGTTCACGCTATCCGCTTCCAGAAAACGGGTGGTGCCCACGATCGAATCGGAAGCATGGCCGACCACGACGTAAGGGAGCGCCTTGCCCGCAGACTGGTCTTCAAAGGCTTTTTGCATGTAGCGGTCAATGGTATCTTCCGTCGGGATCTCCGTGTACCAGAACTGCCATAATTCATCAGCCATTGCTGCTGCGACCAGCGCATCGCGATGTGCTGGTCGCATCGGGATGAGCGAGGCATGCTCGCCGGTCTGTACGATTTCGGTTAGCCACGGATTCATTGGGGCGTTAATGCTTTTCGAAAAACGAAATGGCCAGGCCACCCAGCGAGGTTTCCCGATACAGATGGAGCATGTCATGTCCGGTTTTCTGCATGGTTTTGACAACCTTGTCGAAAGAAACCAGATGCTTGCCATCGCCGAGCATGGCGTACTCGGCACAGGCGATGGCCTTGACGGCAGCAAAGGCATTGCGTTCAATGCACGGTACCTGAACCAAGCCAAGAACCGGGTCACAGGTCAGACCCAAGTGATGTTCCAGCGCCATTTCCGCCGCATACTCAATTTGCGCAGGTGATCCACCCATGATCTGAGCCGCTGCGGCAGCAGCCATGGCGCAGGCAACGCCCACTTCGCCCTGACAGCCGACTTCGGCTCCGGAAATCGAACCATTTTGCTTCACCAGATTGCCAACCAGTCCGGCGGTTGCCAGCGCGTTCAGGATGCACCGGGTGCTGTATCCCCTGTCAAAGAAAAGGTAGAACAGTACACTCGGCAAGATGCCACAGGAACCGCAGGTTGGCGCGGTCACTACATAGCCGCCATCGGCGTTTTCTTCAGACACCGCCAAAGCATAACTGGAAAGCAGGCTGGTACGCGATTCATCATCCTTGAGCCTTTTGGCGCGTGCCATGAAATCACGTGCCTTGCGGGGCAGCTTGAGCCCGCCTTGCAGCACGCCCTCTTTTTTCAGTCCGGTGCTAATGCAGTCTTGCATTTTTACCCAGATATCCGCGATGAATACGTCGATAAAATCCTGCTCCTCGGTTTCTTCAACCAGTTGCCATAACGGTCTTCCCGTATCGGCCGCCCAGTCCAGTACTTCCTGCATGTTTTTCTGGGGATAGATATGGGGGTGTTCACTGTCCGCGTCGCCCTCGCTACGCAGCTCGCCACCGCCGATGCTGTAGGTTGTCCACTCGTGGATGACATGACCATTGGCATCCAGTGCTTCCAGTTTCATGCCGTTGGGGTGAAAGGGCAGAGCCTCATCATGCCAGACCAGTTCACAGGGAAGGGGGGCAAAGGCAGTCAGAACCGACTTGTCGCTAAGATGGCCTTTGCCAGTCAGACTGAGGCTGCCATAGAAGTGAACCCGGTAAGAAGCCGCCTGCGGCGTTTTTTCCTTGAACTGTCTGGCGGCGTTATTGGGGCCAATCGTATGGCTCGAAGAAGGGCCCATGCCATAACGGAAAAGATATCTCAGGGACTGCATCGGTTCACCTCTTTATTTTTATTAGCCCGCAAAACAGAGTGGCTCTCTACAGGTAGCCAGCCACCCCAGTTTACCGGACGGGCAGGTGATTTTATTTTCCCATTGAATTGAAGATTTAGCCCGGATTTCTCACCATTGCGGGGCAATTTCTTGAGAATTGTCGAATCTGGCAGGCCGGAATGATAGTGGGTCTGCTTTAAACGATTCGCAACGCACTGCTTTGGCTTCGGATCAGAAATTACGTCCAACGGCAAAGGCGCACAATTTCAGCAGGGTTTTCTTGTAGTCGCTTTGCGGCAAATCTTGAATGGCCGATGCGGCGGACTGGGCGGCGGCTTCGGCTTGCTGGCGCGTGTAGTCGAGGGCGCCGGAAGATTGGATGGCTGCCAGAATGGCGTCAAAACGTGCTTTGCCGTTGTGCCTGATACCGTCGCGAATCAATTGGCGCTGGCTTTCCGTACCGTGCTGCATCAGGTGGATTAGCGGCAGCGTCATCTTGCCTTCGCGCAGGTCATCGCCTTGTGTTTTGCCGATTTGCTGCGCTTCGCCAGTGTAATCGAGCATGTCGTCGATCAACTGGAAGGCGGTGCCGAGCGAGCGTCCGTAGCGGGCGACGGCGAAGATATCCGTTTCCGGTGCATTGGCGATGATCGCACCGAGCTGGGCGGCAGCCTCGAACAGTTTGCCGGTCTTGGAATGAATGACTTGCCGGTAGCTTGCTTCGCTGATGTCGGGATTGCGCACATTCATCAGTTGCAGTACTTCGCCTTCGGCAATCACATTCGTGGTTTCTGACAAGAGCTCCATCACACGCATGTCGTTCACGGACACCATCATCTGGAAAGCGCGGGTGTAGATGAAGTCGCCCACCAGTACCGAGGCTGCATTGCCGAACAGGGTGTTGGCGGTGGGTTGACCGCGCCGCTGTTCGGATTCGTCCACGACATCGTCGTGCAGCAGGGTGGCGGTGTGAATGAATTCGACAATGGCTGCGAGCGTGTGGTGTTGCGTGCCCTGATAGCCAAAGGCGTTGGCAAACAGCAGTACGAGTGCCGGGCGAATGCGTTTGCCGCCCGCGTTGATGATGTATTCGCTGATCTGGTTGATCAGGCCAATTTCGGAATGCAATTGCTGCCGGATAACCTGATTGACGGCATCCATGTCAGAAGCGACAGCTTCGATAGGCGTGTGGTTGTGGGCAGTATCTGGCAAAACAATCTGGCAACAAATTAGTTAAATACAGATAGCGTAACGAAGTCAGTGCAGCGATGGGGCAGTTTCAGGCCAAAATGCGCCTGTCTGTGGCGTACACCACACGAAAGCAACAGGCGAGTTTAGCACCATCGGTGAGGACTGTGTCATTTCTGGAGAAACTCCGAATAAATGCTTGCGCCCCGTGCGCCCCATTTCGTGCTGATTGCTGTAATTTTTCCTTAGAGAATCGCCAGCCAGATTGAAAGCGTAATGACGCTGCCAAAGGTGGAAAGCAGAATGGTGCGCGATGCGATGCCGCCGCCCTTGCGATACAGTTCAGCAAGCATGAAGGGGCCGGTGCCGGTTGGCAGGGCGCTCAGAATCACGGCAGACTTGGCCCAGAGTTCCGGCATCGTGAATACGCGGTAGGCCAGAAACCAGGCAAGCGCCGGTTGTACGATCAATTTGATGAGTACCAGCGTGATCGAGATGGGTGCGTTGGTGGCTTCCGGGCGCTTGCCGAGAAACAGTCCGATGGCGACCAGCGCACACGGCGCCGCTGCGCCACCGAGCAGATTGACGGCTGATGCGATGCTGTGCGGCAATTTGGCGCCGCTCAGGTTGATGAGTATCGCCAGAATCGGGGCAACGATCAGCGGGTTCTTGATCAGTGATGCCGCCACGTTGCGTAGGCACAGTAGCAGCTTGCGGTTTTGCTGTGCGCTGATTTCGATGCAGACGATGGAAATGGCAAAGTTGGCAGAAACGGTCAGAATTGCGGCGACCATCGTCGGGGCCAGATTTTCCTGACCGAAGGTCAGCGCGCATAGCGGGATGCCAATGTAGCCGGTGTTGGCGTAGGAGGCGGCGGTGCATTCAATGGTGGCGCCGTACAGATCGCGCGTTTGCAGCCAGCGCCACAGCAATACGGCAAAAAAGATGATGGCGACGGCCAGTTCGAAAGCGAGCAGGAATCCTGGCTCGTACAGGGTTTGCCAGGGGGTGTTGGTGAGCACGTCGATCATCAGGGCGGGCAGGGCCAGCCAGACGACGAAGCGGTTCAGTTCGGTGCTGGCGGTTGCGCTCAGGATATTCAGTCGTCGGCAGGCATACCCGGCAAAAATCAGGGCAAAAACGGGCAAAACGATGTTGGCAATGGCGAGCATGTTGCGGTGTATACAGTCTTTACAGGGATGCGCCACAAAAATGGCAGCTTGCGCTTATCCGAGTCAGGCAAATCAGCCATACTAATACTGCGGTATGGTGCGTGTAAACGCATGGTGTTTTTATCACGTTGTACCGGAAACGGAAATCTTTCTTTGCGAAAGCGCCTCAGCCTAAAATAAGGAACTTTCTATCCGAACGGGTATGGGCGTACAGAAATGGGGAAACCATGAAGATCAGGGAAGTAAGTTTTCAGAATTTCAGATTATTCAGGCGGTTCATATGCACGTTCGAGCCGGATATCACGGTGCTGGTCGGCTTGAATGCGCAGGGCAAAACCTCGGTGCTGGACGGGATTGCGATTGCGCTCGGGCCGTTTGTGAGCGGATTTGGCACTGGCAAGGACGTGAGCATTTCAAATCAGGATATTCGTCTTGAAAAATACCGGACTGATTCTGATACCGAGCAGGAAAATGGCCATCCAGATGGGAATTACCACATGGAATACCAGCTGCCGGTCAGCATTACGGCAACGCCTTACCCCGAGTTTGCGTCGCATGAATCGTGGACACGCACGCGCAATACGCTCAAGGGGCGCACATCACAGGTTAAGCCGCTAATTGAACTTGCTGAGATGTTGCAAAAGAGGGTGCAAGACAATGCGGAAGTGACGCTGCCATTGATCTCGTATTACGGCACAGCCCGTTTGTGGGCGAACAGGCATGCGCCTAAAGGCACGCAAATGGAGAGCCGCTTGAACAGTCGCCTGGATGGTTATCAGGATTGCCTGGCATCGGCATCCCGTTATTCGGACTATACCGCATGGTTGCGTGCGGAAACGATTGCTGATTTCGAGTACAAGATGGCATGTCTGGAACGCGACGAGACACCTGGGCCGACGGCACGCACGCATTTGCTGAGTGCCGTGCGGCAGGCGGTAAATACGGTTTTGCAGCCGACCTTGTGGCAAAACGTGCGTTACAGCGCCGCGCAGCGTGAGGTGGTGGCGACGCATCCTGAGCACGGCGAGATCCCGGTTGCGCTGTTAAGCGATGGCGTGCGCACGACCATTGGCGTGGTGGCAGATATTGCTTACCGTGCTGTGCGACTGAATCCGCATTTGCTGGAAAATGCGACGTGCGAAACGCCCGGTATCGTGCTGATTGATGAAGTGGATTTGCACCTGCACCCGCAATGGCAGCAATTAATCCTGCAGTATTTGCACGAGGCTTTTCCAAAACTGCAATTCATTGTTACGACGCACAGCCCGCAAGTGCTGAGTACGGCGCAGCGCCGCCAGATCCGGGTATTGACGCACGAGAAAGGGCTGGACGACGGTTTCGATATGGCGACCATGCCGATGGGCGAAACCTATGCCGAGCCGAGTAGCGATTTGCTGGAGCGCGTCATGCATGTGTCTTGTCGCCCGCCCTTGCCGCAAGTCAGCAAGTTCGAAGATTACATGCGGCTGATTGATTTGGGGCAACATGAGAGCAAGGAGGCGAAGCAGTTGCGCAAGGAACTGGAGGGTTTGCTGGGGGTCGATCATGGCGACCTGTTGCGTGCCGACCGTGCAATCCGACGCAAGGAGTTGCTGGGCTGATGCGCTATATCCGAAAGCCCCGTATGGGTATCAGTCAGTTAAAACGCCAGGAAGCAAAAGGGCTCCCCATGTCATCCGATGAGGCGACACGGCGCTGGAACCGTTTTAACAAGGATACGCTTCGTCGCCGCCTCCTGGCGGAGCAGTTTGGCTTGTGTGCGTATTCCGAGTTGAATATCCGAGCCTTCAAGCAGGAAAACCACAGTCCGATGGAGGGCCACATCGAGCATATTGAGCCGAAGAGCATGAGCCCGCGCCGAACTTTCGATTATCACAACCTGGTCATTTCGGCTCTGTGTAGCGAAGATTTGTCGCTGTTTTCAAAAGAAGATTATTTTGGCGGTCATGCCAAGCTGAACTTTTACGATGCGAGTTTGTTTATTTCGCCGCTTGAGCTGGATTGCCGCCGATTTTTTATCTATCTGAGTGAAACCGGGCGCGTGGAGCCGTCACCCAGCTTGAATGCGCAGGACGTTGAACGGGCGCATTACACGATTGATTTGCTCAATCTGAACGCACCTTATTTGCGTAACAAACGTCGGCGCTGGTTGCAGGAGCTGGAAGAGGAGATTGATGAATTGCTGACTAGCCGCAAGGCCTTGCTGTCTTTGGCCAGGCGGGAGCTATGTGCACATCATGGGCAGCTTGGCGCCTTTCATTCTGCCAGCCGACAGATGTTTGGTGCGCTGGGCGAGCAGGTGATTCAGGATCACTGCCCTGAATGCGCCTGAACAAGGCAAAAAACACCCCCGCAAGTAAAAGGGCATACTGGCGGGGGTATAAAAGAACCAACCGAAATTAGCGTAGATTGCCGGCTTCGATGACCAGGCCGGCATGACCGTGGCTGACGGTGTCGCTGCCAATTGCTTCACGCATCTTGATTGCGGATTCCATGCCGGTGCAGTGGCAGGGGATAAGGAACTCCGCCTGCCAGCCGGACAGGACATCAAAGGTTTTATCCAGGCGTTCCTTGCTGGCTTGCAGTAGATGCATCCCTCCAACCACGCCTTTGACTTTTTCCATGCCGGATACCTTGCGGATGAAGTTGATGGTGTTGTCCAGACCGGAGTGGCAGCAGCCGAGCAGAACCACCAGACCTTCTTCCGTTTCAAACCACATCGACAAGTCGTCCTCAAGATGATCGACGGGGCCGCGATCCTCATCCAGATGGAAGGTGCCGCCCGTATCTTCATAATCGTTCAGGCGCGGTACCGGGCCAGTCATGCCGATACCCGGCATCAGGTATTGCGCCTCTTTCAGCGAATGCTTGCGGCTGGCTGGCAGCGCATCGAATGCCTCACGCGCGGCTTTCGGCATGCCATATTCTTCAGCATCCGGCTTGTACCAGTAACGCTCGTGATCAATGTCGTTTGCGTAATACAGTTCAGCATGATCGTTTTCTGCCAGAAAGCGATCCAGCGTGCCGGTGTGGTCGCGGTGCCCGTGACTCAGGATCAGGGCCTCGGCTTCTTTTAGATCAATACCCAGCGTTTCGGCATTTTTCTGCATGGCACCGTAATGACCGGTATCAAACAGAAAGCGATGTTCACCCGCTTCAATCCACGCCGCAAATCCGTGCTCCTTTTCCAGTCCTTCTGCTGCCTCGTTGTCGACCAGCAGCGTTATTTTGACGGACTCCTTGGACATTCCCATTCTCCTTATTCATTCCCATTTTCTGCATCATCCCAGGATGACAAAGCAAGATTCAAAACCATCAAAAATCATAGCGGTAGCGCTCAGGATTGTCTATTGCGAGATTGGCTATGGACACAAATAACCTTGTGATTCATGTGGGTATTATGGGTGGGTGTTTTGCATTTTGTCTGCCACGCAAGCGCACGAGATTCAGTTAAGATTGGCAGGTTGCTTCCAGGCATGACGCCTTCCAGTTTGTGTGAATGAAAGATTGCTTATGTACACGCTTTTCTACTTCCCGGACCGCACGAAATACGGTTCACCTGAAGATGTCGGGATGGTTTATCAACCGGTTTTTTTCAATAGTGCTGATGGCACGCGGCTTGCAGGCTGGTTTATGCCGGCAGAAAATGTGGCAAGCCCGATCGCAGCCAGGGGCACGGTTGTGCACATGCATGGCAATGCGCAAAACATGACGGCGCACTGGCAATATGCAGGCTGGGTGCCTAGCCGCGGTTATAACCTGCTGGTATTTGATTATCGTGGCTACGGCCAGTCGCATGGCAAGCCCGAGCCGCAAGGGATTTTTGAAGACAGTGTGGCTGCGCTGGATTATTTGCGCAGCCGGACTGACATCGATACGGAAAGATTGTTCGTTTTTGGACAGAGCCTGGGCGGTATGCTGGCGATTGCGGCGGCAGGTGCCAGCCAGCGGGGCGTACGTGCGGTGTTGGCCGAAGCACCTTTTCATTGCTATACGTCCATGGCAGATGACATGATGCCGGAAGCAGAGCTGATTCTGGATGACGACAATTGCGCGACGACCTATGTGGCGGAATTGGCACCGATTCCTCTGTTGCTGATCCATGGCACCAACGACAAGATTGTGCCTTACTCGCATTCCGTGATGTTGTTGCGTGAAGCAGGCACGCCCAAGCGGTTGGAAACCATTGAGGGCGGCGAACACAATGATGCCATGGTGTCGCAAGTGCACGGTACAAAGTATCAGGACATGATGATCGAATTTTTCGATTCGGTTTGACCATCTGGCTGACTGGGGCGGCATTGCTATAAGCGAAGAAAAAACAGTATCATGGCGCGTTGTGGTTGAAAGCCAGAAAATGAAAATAAGGAGTTAAAGCAAATGCAAGATATGAATGGAGTGATGGGTGATGGCACCCTGCCAAATCTTGATATCCAGCCACGTGTTTACTTGAGAAAAATGGGTGGCGACTATGTAGAAATCGCAGACATCAGCCGTTTTGAGCGGACTGACGACGCCAGTGCGAACGGCAAAATCGAGTTTGTCATGGCAGAGGGGCAGAGTGATGCCGTAAAGAGTATTTTATTCAACACCACAGACAAATATATTGATGTGAAAATGGAATTTGTGTTTGAGGCCGGCATGGTCATGGTGATGGCGTTTTCGGGCTTTATCGAAGACGTAACCCGCAATACCTTAAGCATTGCAGTATCAACCGGTATTACAACGGATGTACAGGAAACCCCGGAAAGCCTGCACTAGCAAAGCATTGCAGAAAAGTGTTTTCAGGAAGCAGGCCCGGCTATTGAACGCCGGGCTTTTCTTTTAAAAAAGGGGGAGTGAGGGGCTTGGAGGTTGGACGCATAACGACTTGATCATAGCCGCAGAGCCGTGGCAAAAAATATCAGGACATGCTCATCGGCTTCCCGAGTCGTGCGCTGCCTAATATATGAGCACAATGCCGTATCATGGCATGCGAACCATGTGGATTTACTTCCTTGCCGATGCGGTATTTCGACGATGCTATAATTCTCGGGTTATACCACCATGGCAGCGTATGCCATATAAGTCGCAGGATGATTTGATCTGCCGTTTTTCACCCCTTTTGCTTTATCGATATTATGTACAAACGCATCTTTTACCCTGACAATATCATCGGAGGCACACCGGCAAAGTTTGGCCTCGATTATGAAAACGTCCGTTTCAACAGCGAGGATGGCCAAGGCCTGACTGGGTGGTTTCTTCCCGCCACTACCGTCGCAAGCCCTCAAGACGCCAAGGGCACCGTCATCCACATGCACAGCAACTCTGGCAACATTGCATCGCACTGGCAATTTGCCGGCTGGCTGCCTGACCAAGGTTATAACGTTTTAGTTTTTGATTATCGCGGTTTTGGCAAATCCTTTGGTGAGGCTGTGCCAAAGGGCATTCTGGAAGACGCCGTGGCTGCCATCACCTACCTTCGTTCGCGCACCGATATCGACACCGACAAGATTTTTATCTTCGGGCAAAGCCTTGGCGGATCATTGGCCATTGCTGCGGCAGCGATCAATCCGGAAGGCGTCTGCGCGGTTGCCATTGAGTCGCCTTTTTATTCGTATTCCACAATGGCTGATGACAGGCGTCCCGGAGAGGGCTTTCAGTATGAATCGGACGATGCCTACTGCGGTGCTCCTTACGTGTCGAAACTCTCTCCCATTCCGCTCTTGATCATCCATGGAACACGCGACAGAGTAATGCCTCACGAATACTCTGAGCAACTGTTTGCCGAGGCCAAAGAGCCAAAGCAGTTGGAACTGGTCCCACAAGGACGGCACCTGGCTGCCATGACGGAGCGTTATGGCGATAGATATCAGAAACGAATCGTGGAATTCTTTGAGTCAGCGCTGAAAAAGTAAGCCTTATACACAAGCGTAAAAAGCCGGAAGATCATCTTCCGGCTTTTTTGTTGCTTAATCGTCGTCCGCGCGGCATGAAAGAAAAATGCCCCTTGAACCAAAATTCAAGGGGCATTTGTTTAGCCAGAAGCTGTCTGGTCAGGCCAGCTCAGCTTCTATTTGCTGTCTTACTTAAGCCTTCTTCTTTCTTTCGATGTTCAGGCTAGCAATACGACCACTTTCAACACCTGCATCTGGATCGATGATCGCGTTGATCAGGGTTGGCTTGCCGGACGTGATACCTTCTTCCAGAGCAGCAGCCAGCGCTTCTGGTGTGTCAACAGAAACACCAACGCCACCGAAAGCTGTCATCATCATGTCATAGCGAGCGCCTGGCGTGAAGCTGGAGATCGATGGATCATCGAAACCACCTGAGTTTTCTTCATTGCCTTTGTAGATACCGCCGTTGTTCATGACGATGATGGTAATAGGCAGGTTGTAGCGAGCGATGGTTTCAACTTCCATGCCGCTGAAGCCGAACGCGCTATCGCCTTCAACACAGACAACTGGTCCGCCGCTGGTAACTGCTGCACCGATTGCGGAACCCATGCCCATACCCATGATACCCCAGGTACCGGAGTCAATACGTTTGCGAGGCTTGTATTGATCAACGATCATGCGGGTGTTATCCAGCGCGTTAGCACCTTCGTTAATGAGGATAGTGTCCTGGTACTTGGCCAAAACATCGCGAACAGCACCGAGTGAGTTACGGTAGGTCATCATGCCTGGTGCGGTTTCAACTTTCAGAGTTGGCGCCAGTTTGTCCTTGCTGCCTTGAACACGGGCTTGGATTGCACCGGTCCATTCAGCGTCAGCTTTTGGCATGCCTTTCAGGCCGTCACGCAGCTGACCAACAATAGAAGCAATGTCACCGACCAGTGGTGCAGCGACCGGTACGTTGCTGTCGATTTCGTCAGCTTTGATCTCAACCTGGATGAACTTCTTCAGTTGGTTACCCCAGGTACGACCCTTACCATTTCCGAGCAGCCAGTTCAGGCGGGCACCAATGATAAGGCAAACGTCACATTCTGGCAGAACGAAACCGCGGGCTGGACCAGCGCACAGTGGATGGTCATCAGAAATCAGACCTTTAGCCATGGACATTGGCAGGAATGGAATGCCGGTATCTTCTACCAGTGCTTTGATGGCGTCGTCACATTGAGCATAAGCAGCGCCTTTACCCAGCAGGATCAATGGCTTCTTCGCGCCCTTGAGCATGTCAACAGCACGAGCTACAGCAGCAGGATCTGCAGGTTGCTTAGGTGTTGGGTCAACTGGGCTGAACAGCAGTTCGTCAGCCTTGTCTTTTGGCATGGTGCCGGTCAGCATCTCATGCGTCAGATCCAGGTATACAGCGCCCGGACGGCCGGAAACGGCGGTACGAACTGCGCGGGCCATAGCGATTGGCATGTCTTCGATATGGTTAACACGGAAGGAAGCCTTCACGTGCTGGCGTGCAGCGTTCAGCTGATCCATCTCTTCGAATGCGCCTTTTTGCAGGTCAGTATCACGACGACCAGCAGCACCGCTCATCAGAATCATTGGGAAGCCGTTTTGGGTGGCGTTAGCAGCGCCTGCCAAGCCGTTCAGGAAGCCTGGTGCAGGAGTAGTCAAGCAAACACCAGGAATGCCAGTCAGGTAACCAGCTGTGCCTGCAGCCATAGCGGCATTTGTTTCGTGACGGAAACCAAAATATTTCCCGCCTTCAGCCTGCCACGAACGCGTCAGTGCAGTGATTGGAATGCCAGGAATACCATAGATGTTTTCGATGCCATTGTTTTTCAGGCTTTCGATCAACATGTAAAACGCGTCAACCAATTCTACTTCGGTCTCATTACTCATAAGAGGTCCTCTCTATGTTTGTTTTTGATAAACGTTGTACAACGTCACCCGCGAGTATGACGTGTTAAGGGGAGAAAGAGCGTTGACCTAGGTCAACTTGCGATATTTTCGGCTTATTCCCTTTAAAAAGAGCGGTTTTATCGCAATATTTTGGATTAGCTAAAGCTTATCTGTTAGAAATAAAATGAAACTTTGGCAAGAAGGGAGCGGTAGTCTCGAGAGCGTCGGCTCACAAACATGGCGTATTGAGATAACTGGATATAAGTGGCAGGCTAAAATGTAAAAATCGCTATATTGGAACAGCAATTGCCTATCACGCAGAAATCATCGGTGCTCCTGGAAATCCTTTTTTGAGATTAAAGGATTGTATTCGTTATACGCACGGTGGCCATTCAGGAACGTCAAAACTGGCTGTAGCTAATTGAGAATCAGCTTCGGTAACAAACCATGCGCCGCACTGGTCGCAAACCCGCGCTTTTTCCCACAAGATTTTGTTTTTTTCGTATGTCTGGCACTCGAGGAGGATTTGCCGGTCACCCTCGAATTTTTCCTTGAGCAACCAGAGGCAGTTTTTCACTTTGGGCGCTTCGTTGACTCTTCTTTGGCAGTTGATCAGGCGATTGTTTTTTGACCAGTATTCTGCTGGTTCAGAAGGGGGGGTATAGACCGATGCGTCATGGTTGGAGCTTTCCGCATAGAGATCGCGGGCTAACCTCCAGTTGGCACCGGCACATTGGGGACAATGACCGTCGTTTGTGATTTTGATTTCGTTCATGGGTAAAGATGGTAAACGCAAATAAAGTTTATCAAACATGATGGCTATAACGCATTGATATATAGCGCTTTACTTTTGAAACTTGTGCCGGAAGTTCTGTCAGAACTTCCGGCCGAAAGCGGTGGTTCGAACCGTCTAAGAATAAAGTCTGCCGGTTCTTAGTTCAAGTCGGCTGGATGACATCAGGACCAGGTCAAAAACTACCCGGTCTGGTGTTGACAACCTTACATCGAAATCGCAGAAAAAATGACGGTGGAAATCGAAAAACATCTCGCTAATCTGGATAGTTGAAAGCGGATTGAAGCAATATAGAACGCCTGGCTATCTGGAATGGCACCAAGAAAGAGATCGGACTTTGGTTGCGTATCAGAATGCACGCAGCCACGGATTAGCATCTCAAACCTGCCAGCCCCTCACAAGATGATCGGCTGTAATTCGGCCAAACCAATCATTGCCTTTTGTCGCTATCAGGGGCGAGTCACGCTTCGAAGCGGGCATAGGGGGGAGCTATTTTAGACACGGAAAGCTTCTTGGGTTTTGCAGTTTGCGCTGGTCTTTCCTGCTTCCGTTTGACTATGCATGCAATATATACTGATCCCAGATAAGCGCCATTACCCATAACCAGCTTTAACCGTTGTTTACACTGTGTCGTGACAAGACATGGGCAGTATGCATGCAGCAGAGAAGCCGCTGATATTCCCGGCACCTCATACATAATAAACACCGACTGCAGGGAGACCATAGTGATACAGACAGATGGAATCTTCATTGGCAAAAGCAACCTGGTGGTTTCGTTGCTGCCATCACTTGCCAACCGGCACGGTCTGATTGCAGGTGCGACCGGTACCGGCAAAACGGTAACCTTACAGATCCTGGCTGAAGGGTTTTCGCAGCTTGGAATTCCTGTCTTTATGGCGGACATCAAGGGAGACCTGTCCGGCATCAGCCAGGTTGGTGACGCCAACCCAAAACTGCAGGAGCGCGCACAGCAAATCGATTTTGAAGATTACGCCCAGCGAAACTTTCCGGTGATTTTCTGGGACCTTTTCGGTGAGCAGGGACACCCGTTGCGCACCACGGTATCGGAGATGGGGCCCTTGCTGCTATCACGCCTGCTGGAACTGAATGACACTCAGGAAGGAATTTTGAATATCGCCTTTCGTGTGGCGGATGATGAAGGTTTGTTGCTCCTGGATCTGAAGGACCTGCAGTCTATTATCAATTTTGTTGGTGAAAACGCCACGGAGCTGACTACGAAATATGGCAATGTTTCCAGGGCTTCGGTTGGCGCAATCCAGCGACGCCTGCTGGTTCTGGAACAGCAGGGTACCGCAAAATTCTTCGGTGAGCCGGCTCTGGAACTGAACGAGTTCATGCGTGTAGCTCACACTGGCGAAGGCTACATTAACATACTCGCTGCTGATAAGCTGATGATGAATCCGCGGCTGTATTCTACGTTTCTCCTTTGGCTGTTGTCGGAGCTGTTCGAGGAGTTGCCGGAAGTCGGCGATCTGGACAAGCCGCGCCTGGTTTTCTTTTTTGACGAAGCGCATCTGCTGTTCGAGGACGCGCCCAAGGCACTTGTGGACAAAATAGAGCAGATGGTGCGCCTGATTCGTTCCAAGGGTGTTGGCGTTTATTTTGTTACCCAGAATCCACTGGATGTTCCGGATGAAGTACTGGGTCAGCTGGGTAACCGGGTTCAGCACGCGCTGCGTGCATTTACACCAAGAGACCAGAAAAATGTCAGGGCGGCCGCAGATACCTTTCGTCCGAATCCGTCATTCAATACGCTCGAGGTAATCACGCAACTGGGGGTGGGCGAGGCACTGGTCTCGACGCTGGGAAATAAAGGAATACCCGGCATCGTGCAGCGCACCCTTATCCGTCCACCGAGTTCACGCATGGGCACGATCACCGAACCGGAGCGCAGGTCAGTGGTCTCGCAAAGCCCGGTATTTGGTCGGTATGAAAAAACCGTGGACCGGATTTCCGCGCATGAGTTATTGAGCGAACGTGCGCAGAAAAAACAGCGTGAAGAAGCGCGAGCCAGGGAAGAAGAAAGGGAAGCCAAGGAGAACAGGCGCGCATACTCGCGTACCAGCAACCGCTCGACTGTCATGGAGGACATGCTGAAAAGTGCTGCCCGAAGTATCGGTAGTGGGGTAGGCCGTCGTCTTGTACGAGGAATTCTTGGCTCATTGCTAAAATGACAGGCATGTGTTCCATGTGCCAACTGACTAGCAAAGCTATATCTTATGTATTACTGTGCTTCCAGAGGTCAGCATATTCCTGCGCGGGTGTAGTTAAATGATAGAACTGGGGCTCTACCTATGCACGTTTAGGAGCGTGAGTCGCCTCTGATAGCGACAAAAGGCAATGATCGGTTCGGCCGATTTGCTGCCTTAAAGTTCGACAGACTTTATTTGTTGTGGCCACAGATGGTAAACGCAAACAAAGTTTGTCAAGAATGATTGCTATAACTCATTGATTTATATAATGCTTTACTTTTGAAACTTGCATTTGAAAGTCTGTCATAACTTCTCGCAGAAAGAGGCGGCTCAAACTACCTAAGAATAAAGTCTGCCGGTTTTTAGTTCAAGTCGACTGAATTACATCAGAACCAGGTCAAAAACAATCCGGTCGGCCACCGACAAAATGACGGTGGAAATCGAAAAACATTTTGCTAAGCGGGTTTGGAAGGCTGGCCAGTCGATCCAGTTAGCGAGGGGGTGCTGAAAGAAGTCACCCGTTGTTTGATGTTTGCTTCCTGAACCATAAAAATCACGGTAATTTGCAAGGAATCAAGGCATTGTTATCTCATTTTCGGCAATTATGCGAACCGTAAATCGATAATTTATTCAATCAAAGCAGCGAGTTGGAGATTATTCAGTGGCCTTGCCTGTAGGTATGGCAACATGCCTGTTCCTGATCCTCAATTATCGGATGGCGCGTAAAACCTCATCATTCATGGCGACGCGAATTGTAATTAGTCATTTGTTAGCGTTTAATCGTTTGATTGACATTCTCACAGCAGGTATTGAAATGAACAAAATTTTAAAATTGGTATCTATCATCGTCATGTCTGTGACATTGAGTAGTTGCGGATATAACGACTTTCAGCGCATGGACGAAGCTTCCAAAGCAGCTTGGTCTGAAGTGGTAAATCAGTATCAAAGACGAGCCGACCTGATTCCAAATCTGGTTAACATCGTAAAAGGCTATGCAGCGCATGAAAAGGAAACGCTAGAATCCGTGGTCAAGGCACGCGCGGCGGCCACCAGCGTTCAAGTTACGACAGAATTGCTGAATAATCCGGTCGCCTTCAAGCAGTTCCAAGAAGCGCAAGGCGAACTTTCATCTGCACTATCTCGCCTCATGGTCACAGTCGAACGTTACCCTGATCTGAAAGCCAATCAGAATTTCCGCGATCTTCAGGCGCAACTAGAAGGCACGGAAAACCGTATTGCAGTCGCAAGACAGCGCTACATAAAGTCGATTGAACGCTATAACGTGCTGGCGCGGCAATTCCCGAGTAACCTGACAGCAAAGGTTTTTGGCTACAAAGTTAAGCCCGCCTTCACGGTTGAAAATGAAAAAGCGGTTTCAGCCGCGCCCAAAATCGATTTCGACAAAAAATAAATTCTGTTCATGAGACCTTTTCGCTTTCTGTTCCTGCTCTATGCAGCACTGCTGTTTACCAATGCAATGGCTCAGGAGTTAGCGCCAATTCCGCCGCTGAATGCCCGTGTGATGGATGCGGCTGGCGTGCTAAAGCCAGAGCAGCGAGCAAAACTGGAGAAAAAACTCCAGGCCCATGAGCAAAAGACAGGCAATCAGGTCGCTATCCTGACCATCCCTGACCATCGTCCGGAAGCTATTGAGCAATACAGCATGCGTGTGGCAGAAAGCTGGAAGATCGGTCGCAAAGACATTGACGATGGCGTGATTCTGATCATTTCAAAGAACGCCCGCAAAATGCGGCTGGAAGTCGGCTATGGCGCAGAAGGCGTCATCCCCGATGCCTATGCCAAACGCATCATTGATGAAGTGCTTGCCCCGTACTTTCGCAAAGGCGATTTCTACGGCGGCCTCAACGAAGCCACTACCGTCATTCACAAGCTCCTAAACGAAGAGCCGTTCCCCGAACCGAAGAGAACAAAGAAAAGCCGCACGATGCCATCAAATCTGTTTTTCTTCATCGTTTTCTTTATCGTTATCATCCTGTACTCCAGTATTCGTCATGCCATCCGGCGCTCGACCACGGTCTATGGGAATATTGGCGGCAGACATCACCACGGATATGGTGGTTACTACGGCGGTTTCGGAGGAGGCGGAGGCGGCTTTGGCGGTGGCGGCGCTTCGGGAGGTTGGTAATGAACGTTTCTCAGCGACTTTTCAAACATCTTTTTACGACCAGGGGAAGCGCAAGGCGAGCCTTTCCCCCTGAAACACTAAAGGACATCGAGAATGTCATCACCGAAGGTGAAAACCAGCACCGAGCTGAAGTACGCCTTATTGTGGAACCAAGCCTCTCATTGGCTGATGTTCTGGCAAAACGGCATCCGCGACAGCGTGCAATAGCGCTATTTGCCGAATACGGCGTTTGGGATACCGAAGAAAACTGTGGCGTGCTGGTCTACGTCAATTTAGCAGATCGCAAAGTCGAAATCGTACCAGACCGCGATGTTGCAAATCGTATTACGCCTGAGGAATGGAATGCGATCTGCCGCACCATGACGGATAACTTTTCCAAGGGAAAATTCCGCGAAAGCACAGTTGCTGCGATCAAACAGTTGAATGCTCTGCTAGTCAAACACTACCCAGATACAGTTTCCCAAAAGAATCAGTTACCCAATCACCCTATTGTCCTGTAGGTGAGCGGAAAGTTTGATTCACAAATAAACAACGCAGTGTTGGCGCTGACCGAAAACAGGAGTGAACCAGAGCGCGTCTGTATGTCATAAAGTTTGTCTTGTCCGATCACAAGCAAACAGGAAAAGTCATGGAGCAAACCAAAATTACTGTAAAAATTTACGGCCCCTTGTTGACGGCTTTCGATAAGCAGTTAAGCCGTATGTTTATAAAGCGAGATTCCTCCCAGAGCAGCATCAGCGTCATACCCTTGCGACGCAGTTCATGATGTACACGGACATGGTCGGGCTGCACCTGAGTTCGCGGCCGCAGCCAGACCAACATACTTGGTTACCACGCCTTTGGACAGGCCGAGTGATCGAGCAATTTGCTCATGCGAGAGCTTGGCGTCAAGCTTCAAACGCAATACGTCTTTGATTTTACGCATAGGAATCCTTTGCGCGGGTATGCTGTCTCCAGATAAAAATCTGGCAGCGTACCCGCTCGGTTGCTTCTATGCGCAACACCGTCACACCAGCGTACGACATCGTTCCGGTATCGTGACCGATCATTCCGGAAAACCCAAAAAATCGGTCACCTTCGACCGGAATCACCGGTCACGTTGACCCGGAATACCCACCTGATAAAAGGGCTCGCACTGCGAACCATCTCTCAACGGCGGCAACTCGGCCAAAGCCGCCCTTGGACTTGGCTACCGTGACCGGCAAAGTCCGCCCCATTGCGGACATCAGACCCGCCAATCAGGGCCGTGCGGCCGCACACGCTTCAATACTACAAAAGCAACACTTTCCGGTGCGAAATTGTTGTTTTTTCGCAAATTGTCAGTGTGGCAACGATTTTCTGGTGGGTGTGAATTAAACTAAGTCTTGCTTAAACGTCACCAATCTTTTTGGAGCATAAATTAATGAAAACAACTTCCTCCAACACGCTTCAAAAATTCGCCTTGCGCCCAATAGCACTTGCAATATCCCTGCTTGCCTTAAACGCAGCAGTACCTGTATTTGCGCAGGAAGCCCCTGCTGGAAGCGGGATATTTCAACTCAACATGGATGAAGATGAATCTTATGCCAACGGGGTTTCAGCAGATGGAACAGTCGTGGTCGGTGATTACTATAAAGATTCTCTTAACCACGCTTTCCGCTGGACAAGCAGTGGCATGACCGACCTCGGCACTCTAGGTGGAACTGACGCATATGCAAAAGACGTTTCAGCCGATGGTTCAGTTATTGTTGGGCATAGCGGCACCGGATTGACCACTCAGGCCTTTCGCTGGACAAGCGGTAGCATGCTTGGCCTTGGCATCATGGGTACGGCTTCATACGCCAATGGTGTTTCGGCTGATGGTAATGTGGTTGTAGGTTACAACCAAGATACAATACATGAGGCTTTTCGCTGGGTTAAAAATGATGTTGGTGAATCTGGCACCATGTATAACCTTGTTTTTGACATCTTTTATGATCCAGATAACCGCTTGCATTCACGGGCCGAAGCAGCCTCTGAAGATGGCTCTGTTGTCGTGGGTTACGCCTACGATACGTCCTACACTCAGTTTCAAGCTTTCCGCTGGGTCAAAAATGACGTTGGTGAATCTGGCACGGCAATAAGTCTCGGCACTTTGGGCGGAGTACGAACTCTTGCTAAAGATGTTTCTAATGACGGTACGGTAGTCGTAGGCTACAGCTACCTGGCGGACTCCACAAATTACCACGCTTTCCGCTGGGTGGAAGGTGCCACTACTGGTATTGGCAGCAACCCGGAAATGTTCGACCTCGGAACACTCGGCGGAAATACTTCATATGCCCACGGTGTTTCTGCCGATGGTGCTGTTGTTGTAGGTGAAAGCCACACAGGTTCAGCATACCGTGCATTTCGCTGGGTTAAGGATGCAGAAGGTGAAACAGGCACCATGCAAAGCGTCGAAGACTGGTTGCGTGACGCCGGCGTTACAGTTGAAACCGACATTACACGCAGTGCTAATGCCACTAACAGCGACGGCAGTGTGGTTGTCGGCTATTTGCAGGGTGACCTCGCGTTTATTGCTCGTGTAAGCGAGGGAGGTAGCGGTCTGGTCACTGTCGAGGACTTGCAAGAAAGCTTGGGAGTAACTGCTTCCAGTGGCAATATGGCGCTTGGATCTTCAAACTTGGTTATAAGTGGCGCACATAGCCGCCCATTGATGCGCCGCGTGGATGCCAACAAGAATGCGTTCTGGGTTGCCGGTGACGTAGGGCAGGATAATCACGGTGAACGTGGCGGTGATCTTGGTCTTGCAGAAGTTGGCATTGGCCGCAACTTCGGTTGCACTCAGTTGAACGCGGCAATTGGTCATACTTGGGCAAACCAAGACCTCGTTAACGGCGGTAGTGCTGACGTAGACGGTACTTACCTGCTGGCTGAAGCGTTAATTCCGGTAAAGGGTAGTGTCTGGCTGACGCTAGGTGGCTATTACCATTGGGGTAATGCTGACTTGCGTCGCGGTTACGACAATGGTGGCACACCAGATTATTCCGCCGGTAGCCCAGATATGAATACTTGGAGCATACGCGCCCGTCTGGACGCTGAAAACGCCTTTGCCGCTGGCAGTATTGGTTTCAGCCCGTATGCTGACCTAAGCTATACAAAAGCTAAGCTGGATGCTTATACGGAAACCGGTGGTGGCTTTCCGGCAACATTTGACGAGCGGACAGACAAGGCAACCGAACTGCGTCTGGGTGTAAATGCAGCCAAAACCTTGAGTGGCGGCATGACGTTGCTAGGCACACTGGAAGCAGCACACCGCTTTGAAGATGATGGTGCAATCACGTCAGGCGAAGTCATTGGCCTCTCTTCCTTTAGCTTCTCTAACACTTATGACCGTAACTGGTGGCGCCTTGGTATTGGTATGGAGGGCAAAGTGGGCGCAGGCCAACTTTCAGTCATGGTCAATGGCACGACCAAGGGCGAAGTACCAAGTGCATGGTTGGCAGCAAACTGGATCATGCCATTCTAATTTGACACTATTCAATCAAAAGCGCCCGTTGCTTTGCAGCACGGGCGTTTTTTATGTGTGTTTAATCCGGGTTTTCAATATGCCTTCAAGAAATCGAAAGGACAGCTTCTGGCCGAACTTACCCGGTGATGGCAGCAGAGATAAAGGTCTGCTTTGCTTCTTATGATGGTCGTTGAGTCATCTGAACAATAAATATTTGCGCCGGAGCGAAACGTTATATTTCCGTAAATCACAGAATGGGACTCCTTTCATACCTTGATGGAGGTATCCCATGACTTTGAACCAAAATCACACCAACGCTGCCACTTCCTGGAACAAAGGGAAACTAATCGGCCAGAAAGCACCGCTGAAGCTAAAAGACATCTTGGCTATCAGAATACGCCTACAGCTCGAACACAAAGCAAGAGATCTGGCGTTATTCAATTTGGCAATTGATAGCAAGTTGAGGGGCTGCGATCTTGTTGGCCTTCGAGTCAGCGATATATCGCAAGGTGGACATATCCTGCCAAGAGCCGTCGTCATGCAGGACAAAACAAAGCGTCCGGTGCAATTTGAAATAACCGAGCAAACGCGCCTTTCGATTGAATCCTGGATCGCCCAGGCCCAACTTGCAGGTAGCCAGCACCTTTTCCCCAGTCGGTTAAATGCATCACCTCATTTGTCCACACGGCAGTACGCACGGATCGTTAAATCGTGGGTAATGTCTGTTGGCCTGAATCCATCGGCTTACGGGACTCATACAATGAGGCGAACAAAGGCAACGCTTATCTACAGAAAAACCAAGAATCTTCGAGCAGTGCAGATATTGCTGGGCCACACAAAGCTCGAAAGTACAGTGAGGTATCTTGGCGTAGAAGTGGACGATGCTCTCGAAATTTCCGAGCAAATTGAGGTGTAATTATTCAGCCGGTGACGCCTTTGGTGTCTACCGGCTGTTCCGCTCTAAAAAAGCAGACCTTGGCCTCAGCAGCCCTCACGGGGCAAGTTCGGCCAAAAGCGGAAGTTCGCAATTTATGCTTGACCAATAAAAAAGGCGGGAAATCCCGCCTTTTACTCAAGTAATGCGTTTAGGCATAAATCAGAACGGCACCCTGTAGCTGGCAGCCAACCAATAGTCCAGACCATTCGACTGTGTAGTGCCATTGAGCATCACCGACACGGTGCCGTCACCCAGCTTGCCATCCACGCCTGCGCCAACGCGCAACCAGTTGCGCTTGTAGTCCACACTCTCAATCGTAGTGGCTAGTACGCCTGGCACAGTAACGGACGCATTAGCCCCCTTGTCGTTGAAGAGGTGTGCACCTTCAACGCGACCCAATAAGTTCAGCTTGTCATCCAGTTTGTGCACCATGTCCAGACCAATGCGCGCTGCAGTTGTATGCTCGTCCCTGTCCCCCCATGTTGCAGGAAAGCCTCCATCCGTTTCGGTATAACCATCTACCTTGGACTTGGTGTAGGAGATGCTGGCATATGGCGTAAAGGCTGTCTTGCCTTTCTCGACAGCATTCAGCCAGTCAAAGCGTACACGAACAGAATAGGTGTTGGCATCTGGATTGCCGGTGGAATAATCTGGGTTACCCGCATTGTCATAACCACGTTTGATTTCAGCATCACCCCAGTGGTAGTAGGCACTCAAGGTCGCATACAGTGGCGTGCCTTTCACCTTCGCAATCAGCTCCGGCATGATATAGGTGCCATCCACACGAGTCAGGCCATCATAGACAGTGTCTTGTCTGCTATAGGTGCGGCCCAGCGCCACCTTGACCATGACATCGTCGTTAATGCCATGCGCAATGCCAATCTCTCCCAGCCCAGACCTACCGCTCAGATCCTCGCTTTCCATATGGCCAACATCACCCGCTACCCAGAAATCCTGCTTGCTTTCTGTGAGTAATCCACGCATCGGATTGCTGTGCGCGCCGTGCATGATCAAGCTTGCTGTTTGCATACCAACGGATGACACACCGGAAGATTCACCCAAGCTACTCATGTATTCTTCCGTATCGACCATACCTGAGCCTGCGCGAGCAATGAAGGCTTGGTCATTGTGAAGTACCCCCACGATGACGCTGCCATCGACGTTAGTAGCATTGGCTCGATATGTTTTCACTGCATCCGGGTTTACGGTAACGCCGCTAGTAGTTAGCCATTCCTCTATTGACTGCATACCAGTGGCTTGTGTCCAGCGCATAGCACGGTATGCATTGCCAGCAGCACCATCGTTTGCTTGGCCAACAACCACATCCCCTGCTGAGTTGACGCCGCTAGCAACAGAATAGTTGCCACCGTTTAATGTGCCTAGGCTTACCATGCCTGTAGCATCAGTCCAGCTAAATGCACGATAACCGTCAGTGCTATTGGACCATCCAACAACCAGATTGCCAGCGGCATTAACTCCTTCAGCAGAAGAACGATCGCCGCCACTTAATACCCCCAGGCTTACCATGCCAGTGGCCTCAGTCCAACGGAATGCACGTTCCTGATTGCTTGCAGCACCATCATAGGCTTTACCCACAATCACATCACCCGCAGAATTGACGCCGCTGGCCTCAGAATTCGAGCCTCCATTCAATGTGCCTAGGCTTATCATGCCTGTAGCCTCTGTCCATCGGAACGCGTATTGGTGGCTGTCGCCATCATTGGCAGTACCCACGACCACATCGCCGGCGGCATTGACGTCTCTGGCAGAAGAGTAGGTGCCACCGCTTAATATCCCCAGGCTTACCATGCCTGTTGCATCTGTCCAACGGAATGCGCGACTTTGGTTGCTTGCGTCGCCATCATGGGCTTGACCAACGACCACGTCTCCAGTTGTATTAACGCCCCAGGCAGACGAATAGTTGCCACCATTCAATGTCCCTAGGCTTACCATGCCCCCGGTTGAAGTCCAGATAAATGCGCGACTCGCATTTCCTGCAGCGCCATCATAGGAATAGCCCACGATCACATCACCAATGGCATTGATGCCGAAGGCCTCAGAATATTCTCCACCGTTCAATGCGCCAATCTCGGTCAGGCTAGGGTCTACAAGTTGCGCACCGGCTGGCGCACAAGACATGCCAAGCGACAATGCAATAAGCAGCGGCAATGGCCGTAGTACAAAAGTTAGTCTCTTGCTAATTGCCATTACGCCTGCACAGCTCGAACTGTTTTGACGGGACTCAACGCATGAAGCGTCCATTGTTTTTTTAGTGTTTGTTATCAAATTCATCTAAACTATCCTCATGCGGAAGCATTTAAAAAACTTATCGAAATAGATCTTAAGCCTGTGATGACATAACATCACCTTCCAACCGTTGGTTGATAAAACATCAAAACCAATGCTAAGAAAATAATATTTCAAAGTGGAAAAAAATTAGTTTAGAAAGGTAAATCTGGGAGGAAAAAAACGACTATTTGACCTTTCTGTTGTTGGCAATCCACAAACTTTTTTCCTCTGACCAAGAATTTCTAGTTTGACTGATAAACAAAGTTAGGCAGTCACTTAAGCAGGTTATGTGGCAAACGCCTTATCTACTCGTCTACCTGCGTGCTATATCATCTGAAGAATAAATAAATGACTGCAATGGGTCTATTGTGTTGAAAAACTCGGTTTTTATTTGAGCGAAATGCCAGGAGAGAGTGGCGTATTGTGATTTTGAGGAGTTTTTTCCTCGATTTTGTTCAGCGCATCCAGATTACTACTGCCGGACCTGCCTTTATGAAGGTATTGGTGCCATATTCGGTGCTTTTGAGGTCAACCACTTCGCCATTCGCCTGAGATTTTGTGCTGTTGCTGCCAATAGAAACTCATCTTGGGCACCACTCCCGCCTCGTAATCGAAGCTTGTCCAGTCGCAATATTCGCTTGAGATGCGCAAATAGCATTTCTACCTTTTTCCGTTCACGTCGTGATTGCCGATATTCTGGTGTTGTAGAAATCTGGCGTGCCACATTCCTCGCATCTTCATGGATACTCCGTGCAATCTTTCGATTTGAGGTGTTGGGACAGCAGCGATTTTTACTGGGGCAGATTTCACAGTCTGACTGACTGGCTCGATAGTTGATTGCGTCTGCCTTGGTTATTCGCGAACGTGGCTTCTTGAAGGGGCGCAAACCGTTGCGCAATGCACGCCCTTCTGGACAGCGGTATTCATCGTCTTGTGCAATCCATTGGAAATCACTGTTGGAGTATGTGCCATCTTTTCGCACAGACTTCTCCAGCACCGGCACATGCGGTTCGATTTCCTTGTCTACCAACCAGCCAAGCATCGCAGCAGAGCCATAGCTTGTGTCGCCAACAAGACGATCCGGCTTCATGTCATATTTTTCCTCAACCCGTTCAAGCATGGTCTTGGTTGCTTCTACTTCAGTCGTCTTGTTAACTGTTGATGCTTCAACATCAACGACAATGCCAGACTGAAGATCAATCAGATAATTGGTGCTGTAGGCAAAGAAGGCTGGACCGCCTGGTGCTGCTGTCCATGTCGCGGATGGATCGGTCGTGGATACATATTTTGGCGTGAATGACGGAGGGTTCGCTTCTTCAAGTGCATCAAAGTATTCTCGCACCGCACGAGTAGCATCTTCTGAGCGCATCCAGTTGGCCGCTTCTTCTCCCGGCACGCTTTGCATTCGCTGTGCATCTGCCTTAATGACGCTGGCGTCAGTCGCAAAGCCTTCACCACCCACAAGCCCTTCGGAAATGCAACGCTGCAGTACCGTTTCAAACAAATGCCGAAACATTCCGCTCTCACGAAAGCGCCCGTGGCGGTTCTTGGAAAAGCTAGAATGATTCGGAACAGGATCTTCTAGACCAAGTCTGCAAAACCAGCGGTATGCCAGATTCAGGTGGACCTCTTCGCACAAGCGACGTTCGGAACGAATGCCAAAGCAATACCCAATAATCAGCATTCTGATCATCAACTCAGGGTCTATTGATGGTCTGCCGGTATGACTATAAAAATCAGAAAGGTGCTGGCGCAGACTGCTTAGGTCTAGATAGCGATCAATGCCGCGCAAAAGGTGATTTTGTGGAACGTGGTCTTCTAAATTGAATGAGTAAAACAGCTTGTCTTGAGAGTGATCCTGACATCCCATCATCTCGACTTCTCCGACTGAATGTAATGTAATAATTTTAACTATTACACCCCAATTTCAGCAGAGTTTTTCAACACAATAGGCCGGACTTTGCCGGTCAAGGCAGCCAAGTCCAAGGGCGGCTTTGACCGGTGGCTGTGTGAAAACGCTGTTTTAAACAGGTGAAAATGGAGTGTGATGAGCCTATCCTTCTAGGATAATAGTGGTAGCTATTATCAGGAGGCGGCATGAAAAGATTTGTAGAAGGTGCAGATCGTAGTCAGGTCACTTTGCTTCCGGAATCACTTGATGATTTCGTCACTGAAGACAATCCTGTACGTGCAGTAGACGCATTTGTTGATTCACTCGATCTGGCGTCACTTGGCTTTGACGGAGTAAACCCCGCGCAAACGGGACGGCCATCCTATCATCCATCGGTACTGCTGAAGATATACATCTACGGATACCTAAATCGTGTCCACTCCACGCGACGCCTTGAGCGCGAAGCACAGCGTAATCTCGAATTGATGTGGCTGGTTAATCGGCTGGCACCTGACTTCAAGACCATTGCAGATTTTCGCAAAAATAACGGAGCGGGAATTCGCAACGCTTGCCGACAGTTTGTGATCCTCTGTCGCGAAATCGGCTTGTTTGCGAACGCAGTCGTGGCAATTGATGGCTGCAAGTTCAGAGCTGTTAATGCGCATAACCGCAATTTCACGCGAGGCAAGGTTGCTAAACGCCTTGCGCAAATTGACCAGTGTATTGATCGCTACATGGGAGAGCTCGATACCGCAGATCGCCAAGAGTCTGATATTGCCGAAGCAAGAACCTCTCGCCTCAATGAGAAGATCAAGACCATGAAGGCGCAGATGGAGAAATTCAAACAGATTCAGGAACATCTGGAAGAGGTGCCAGGGAAACAGATTTCCCTGACTGACCCGGACGCTCGCGCCATGGCCACCAGTACAAGTCGAGGCCTGGTGGGTTACAACGTTCAAACTGCGGTCGATACAACCCACCACCTGATAGTGGCTCATGAAGTTACCAATAGTGGCAGCGACCGTCGACAGTTATCCAAGATGGCATTGCAAGCCAAGGCTGCCATGGACACAAATGATTTGCACGCTATTGCAGATCGCGGTTATTTCAATGGTGAAGAAATCGTCGCCTGCGAACAAAATGGAATTACGCCTCTTGTTTCAAAGTCTACGACATCCAGCGCGAAAGCTGATGGGCGCTTTGACAAGGAAGACTTCATCTTCGATGCTGAAGCTGGTGAATACAAATGCCCTGCTGGCAAACGGTTGATTTGGCGGTTCTCCACGGAGGAACGTGGCGGGTTAATTCATAAATACTGGAGTTCTGACTGCCCCAGTTGTGAAATACGTGAGAAATGCACGACTAGCAAATATCGCCGTGTTAGCCGTTATGACCACGAATCAACACTTGAGGCGATGCAAAGGCGGCTCGACCTGAATCCGGGTCTCATGCGCATAAGGCAGCGCACCGTTGAACACCCCTTCGGCACCATAAAAGAGTGGATGGGTGCAAATCACTTTCTAACCAGGCGGCTAGAAGGTGCAGGAACTGAGATGAGTTTGCACGTTTTGGCCTATAACATGAAGCGAGTCATGAAAATCATGGGAGTTTCCAGACTAATGGAGGCCATGGCGGCATGATGGCCGCTTTTTTTTCATAATCCTGACCTATAATTTCTGCTGAATCTGACTGGACCAAGCTCTTCGCGCTTCACGTTCGATGTGTTTTCACACAGTCTGACCGAGTTTCTGCCAGTTACTATTTGGTCACTTTTGATAGCTGCCCGTCGTAGCTCAGACTCCGCGTATGAAAAAAGCGGCACATGCGTGCCGCTTTTTCGACAGACTTTATTTGTTTTTACCACAACAATCGAAAGCCCCCGGCTTTCATTCCACAGTAACCGATTTGGCGAGATTGCGCGGCTTGTCCACATCCGTGCCACGTACTAGTGCAGTGTGATAGGCCAGCAGTTGGAGTGGCACCACATGCAAGATGGGTGACAGCACGCCATAATGTTCCGGGAGCCGGATGACATGAATGCCTTCGCTCGAGGTGATGCGAGAATCGGCATCGGCAAAGACGTACAACTGACCGCCGCGCGCACGCACTTCCTGCATGTTCGACTTGAGTTTGTCGATCAAATCATCATTGGGTGCGACAGTGACGACCGGCATCTCTTCGGTTACCAGCGCCAGCGGACCGTGCTTGAGTTCGCCAGCCGGATAGGCCTCGGCATGGATGTAGGAAATTTCTTTGAGCTTTAGCGCGCCTTCAAGCGCAATCGGATAGTGCAGCCCACGCCCAAGGAAGAGCGCATTTTCGCAGCGGGAAAATTCTTCCGCCCAGGAGATGATTTGCGGTTCCAGTGCCAGCGCCGCAGAAATGGCGACCGGCAGGTGACGCAGGGAGCGCAGATGTGCGGCTTCCTGGGTTTCCGTCAGGCGTCCTTTGACTTTCGCCAGTGTGAGCGTTAGCAGGAACAGGGCAACCAGTTGTGTCGTGAAGGCTTTGGTGGAGGCAACACCGACCTCTATGCCGGCGTGCGTAATAAAAGTGAGCGCACACTCACGCACCATCGCACTGGTGGCGACATTACAAATTGTCAAGGTGTGTTCCATGCCTTGATCTCGTGCGTGTCGCAAAGCTGCTAAAGTGTCCGCAGTTTCGCCGCTTTGTGAAATCGTGACGACGAGCGTATTCGGGTGCGGCACGCTGGCGCGGTAGCGGTATTCGCTGGCGATTTCTACATTAACCGGGATTTTCGCGATTGACTCCAGCCAGTATTTCGCGGTCAGGCCGGCGTAATAGCTGGTGCCACAGGCCAGGATAAGTACGGAATCAATTTGCGGAAATAGGCTGACAGCCTTGTCGCCAAATAGCTCCGGCACGATGCCGACAATTCCTTCGAGCGTATCGGCGATGGCGCGCGGCTGCTCAAAGATTTCCTTTTGCATGAAGTGCCGGTAAGGCCCCAGCTCTGCTGCGGCAGAATAGGCTTGTACAGTGCGGACTTCGCGCAGTACGGCATTTCCATCCATGTCGGAAACCCGGCATGCGTCCAGGTGAAGGTCAACAATGTCGCCTTCTTCCAGATAGATGATCTGATTGGTTGTGCCAGCAAGCGCCATGGCATCTGATGCGAGGAAGTTTTCATTTTGTCCCAACCCCACAATGAGCGGCGAACCGTGGCGCGCACCCACCATGCGGCTTGGTTCTTCATTGCAAATGACGGCGATGGCATAGGCGCCAACCAAACGTTTAACAGCACGTGCCACCGCATCGAACAGATCGCCCTGGTAGGCGTGATCAATGAGGTGGGCGATGACCTCTGTATCGGTTTGGCTCTCAAACTGGTAGCCATAAGCGATGAGCTCGGCGCGCAATTCTTCATGATTTTCAATAATGCCGTTATGCACCAGCGCGATGCGGCCACGTGAAAAATGGGGGTGGGCATTGTCAGAAGTGGGTGAGCCGTGGGTTGCCCAGCGCGTGTGTGCAATACCGACCGCGCCGGCTTGTTGCGTTTCCTGAATCTGTTGCTCCAGATCCATGACGCGTGATGTGCTGCGCGCCCGCTGCAAGGTGCCATCAACCTGCAGCGCGATGCCGCAGGAGTCATAGCCACGATATTCGAGCCGCTTGAGTCCTTCAATCAGCACTGGGGTGATGTTGCGTTGCGCGATGGCGCCGACGATGCCGCACATGTTTTTTTCCCTGGAAAAATTCAATGAACCAAAACCACTTTGAGCTAAAAAGTGGGTAATTCGGTATTTTACGTGATTGTTTTGTGCGGGTGCGATCGGCGCAGGCACGGTTGCGTATTATGGTATTTCCCCTAACATTTTTTCAAGCGTCTGGCGATTTTCCTTGCTGTCATAGCTTGTAAAACCCTTGGCAAACGCTTCGCGAGCAGCCTTGCGGCGTTGAT
This sequence comes from Burkholderiaceae bacterium, assembly GCA_963666295.1. Lineage (GTDB taxonomy): Bacteria > Pseudomonadota > Gammaproteobacteria > Burkholderiales > Burkholderiaceae_D > QZKY01. The sequence goes on from OY762707.1 coordinate 1,280,344, forward strand.
CAAGTTGCTCAATCAATTGACCTGTGGCCAGCATGGTATCAACGGGGACATTTTTTGCGTGCAACTCATGAGCCAGCACGCGCAATTCGGCAACGTGTATCGCTGCATCCTGATGCTCACCGAGAATATCCTGGAATGATTTCAAACGCCTGACGAAATTGCGTTGCTTGTTTTTGGGAAACAGGTCGCCGAAGCATTCGAACAGATAGCGTACTTTTTTGGCATCCTTGCGCAATTCATGCACCTGTTCGCAAGGGGTTTCGGGCGTGATTAAGCGGCCTTTTTTGATCAGGCGCGATTGCGTCCGTGCAATGCGTTTGGCAACGATCTTGCCAAGTTGCTGTCTGGGGTTGTGATTATGCGGGTCTTTACCCAAAGGGTCATGGAGCCAGGTGCGCCATAGCGCGATGAATTCCGTTGCTTCGCGAGACTGTAGCTTGGGCACGAGTTCCGCATAGGCATCTCGTCTTTTTTGCTCGATGAATGAGTGCGTGGGTTTCAGAGCGGCAATGACATCTTGATCCAGATTGGCCGTGTAGTCCTCCCATTCAAGCAGAAAAACGTCAAAATCACGCGCGGCACCGGTAATGGCGCCTAGCCAGGCAAAGTGAGCGCGCGCATGTTCAGTCATGGCAGGCGGAAGAACGTTTTTCCCTTGCCGGAGGATGGCGCGCGTGCGTCGGATGGCAACGCGTAATTCATGCAGGAATTCGGGGTCAATCTGGTCGATGGTCCCTTGCCAGTTGGCCGTGATGGCTTCACACAGGTTGGCCAGCACGTCACGAAAACCGTCTATCGCATCGGCCTTTGGATCGAGCGGAATGGCGGCCTTGCTGGCAAATCCTTCAAGCTTGATGTTGGCGGCGCGAATGCATATGGCAAGGACGCTTTCATGCAGGCGCCCCAGCTTGGTTCGGCCGACAAGGGCGAGAATTTCATTGGTATATGCAGTAAATTCATCGCTGGTTTCTATTTCAATAAGCCACGATGGTAATTCCAGTTTTTCACATCCCGGGATTTTCAAGTCCTGATAAAGCGTTGCTGTTGCAACGATGTTTCTGTTCGCGTTTTGCCATGTGGCGCGTGTTTCGTGCGTTGAAAGAGTGGCTTGAGGAAGCAATGCCCGGATATCAGCCAACTTGCCAATTTGATCACGCAACGGGCCGGGCGGCAGTTCGTGCCAGAAACGGGGAGCTTCATTAATGGAAAGCGCCAAGGGAACACTTTTTTCACCGGTCAGAGTGAGCGCAGAATGGGTGCCATTATGAAAACTCAGTTGCAAGCCAGCTTCATGCAGGCGGCCATCAAAGGTGTCTAACAAGGTATGCGTGATTTGTTCCGGTGCAGAAAAGTTGAAGCCAAGCGCGCTGAATTCGGCCACGATGTCTGCAGGCGTTTTTTCGTAATGCGTATAGGTGGCGAGGCGCGAAGTCATGGGCAACGTAAAGGCGGTGTGGGGTGATGATCAAACACGCTGATTTTAAACAAGATATACCTTGGCTTTGCAAATAAAGCAACGCCGCCCATCGGGCGGCGTTGAGTCATATTGGTGAAAAAGGTGATTCAGTAACGAAAATAATGCGTTATGTACTCTTTTTCCGGCGCAAGAGGGTTTTCTTCTCCTTGTTGTCGGCACCCCATCTCCAGTTCTCGATTTCCGGCATGTCTTCACCATGCTTGGCAATGTATGCTTTGTGATCGAGCAGTTTGTCGCGCAGGAATTTCTGGAGGTAGGCCGCGCGGGCACCGAGGTTCGGCAGGCGGTCAATCACGTCCATGACCAGATGGTAGCGGTCCAGATCGTTCATGACGACCATGTCGAATGGTGTGGTTGTGGTGCCTTCTTCCTTGTAGCCGCGCACATGCAGGTTGCAGTGGTTGGTTCGACGGTAGGTCAGGCGGTGGATCAGCCACGGGTAGCCATGAAAGGCAAAAACAATCGGCTTGTCCTTGGTGAACAGCAGGTCGAAATCCTTGTCGGTCAGACCATGCGGATGCTCGGTGTGGGGTTGCAGGGTCATCAGGTCAACCACATTGACCACACGTACTTTTAGCTCTGGCAGATGTTCGCGAATAATGGAAACCGCGGCCAGGGTTTCCAGTGTCGGAACGTCTCCGGCACATGCCATGACGACATCCGGCTCATCGCCCTGATCATTGCTGGCCCAATCCCAGATTCCAATCCCTGCTGTGCAGTGCTTGATCGCCTCATCCATAGTCAGATATTGGCGTGAGGGTTGTTTCCCTGCCACGATGACATTAACGTAGTGGTGGCTACGCAGGCAGTGGTCCGTGACGGACAGCAGGGTATTGGTGTCTGGTGGGAGGTAGACGCGCGTGACATTGGCTTTCTTATTCATGACATGATCCAGAAAGCCTGGGTTCTGGTGACTCAAGCCGTTATGGTCCTGACGCCACACATGGGAAGACAAGAGGTAATTCAGGGACGGGATCTTGCGGCGCCATGGAATGTCATTGGAGGTGTCCAGCCATTTGGCATGCTGGTTGAACATCGAATCCACGATGTGGATAAAGGCTTCGTAGCAGGAAAAGAAGCCGTGACGCCCTGTCAGCAGGTAGCCCTCCAGCCAGCCCTGGCACTGATGTTCGCTCAGCATTTCCATCACGCGGCCATCAGGAGCCAGATGGTCATCGTAGGGATGAATGTCTTCCAGGTAGGTGCGGTTAGTAACATCGAACACCGCATTCCAGCGGTTGGAGTTGGTTTCATCCGGACTGAAAACGCGGAAATTCGTCATGTTATTCTTCATCACATCGCGGATGAATGCGCCTTGAACGCGGGTCGCTTCAGCCATCGTGACGCCCGGTTTGTCAACCTCAATGGCATAGTCGCGGAAATCCGGCATTTTCAGATCGCGCATCAGGATGCCGCCATTGGCATGCGGGTTGGCACCCATGCGACGCTCACCGGTTGGCGCCAACTCTGCCAACTCCGGAATCAGGCGGCCTGTTTCATCAAACAGTTCTTCATGTTTATAACTCCTCATCCACTCTTCAAGCGCCTTGAGGTGGTCGGGTCTTTCTGCCAGCTTGGAGAGGGGAACCTGATGCGCGCGGAAGGTGCCTTCGACCTTGATACCGTCAACGACTGACGGACCGGTCCAGCCCTTCGGCGTACGCATGACGATCATTGGCCATCGCGGACGTTTGGTAAACCCATTGGTGCGCGCATCTTGTTGAATTTGCCTGATTTCATCGATGACCTTATCCATGGTGTCGGCCATCTTCTGGTGCATTTCCATCGGGTCATCGCCCTCGACGTAATACGGCTTGTGACCGTAGCCGATCATCAGGGCATCCAGCTCTTCCCTGGGAATGCGTGCCAGCATGCAGGGGCTGGCAATCTTGCCGTCGTTTAAGTGAAGAATGGGCAGAACGGCGCCGTCGTGAACCGGGTTCAGGAATTTGTTCGAGTGCCAACTGGTTGCCAGCGGGCCTGTTTCCGCTTCTCCATCACCGACAACACAGGCCACAATCAGATCTGGATTGTCGAAAGCGGCGCCATAAGCGTGCGACAGGGCATATCCCAGTTCGCCGCCTTCATGGATGGAGCCGGGCGTTTCGGCCGCAACGTGGCTGGGCACACCGCCCGGATAGGAAAACTGCGTGAACAGTTTTTTCATCCCCGCTTCGTCTTGTGAAATGTTCGGGTAGAACTCGCTGTACGAGCCCTCCAGATAGGTATTGGCGACCAGGCCGGGGCCGCCATGACCAGGGCCGGTGATATAAATTACGTTCAAATCCTGATTCTTGATGACACGGTTCAAGTGAACGTAAATAAAGTTCAGGCCGGGTACGGTTCCCCAGTGCCCGAGCAGGCGTGGCTTGACATGCTCGATCTTCAGCGGTTTTTTGAGTAGCGGGTTGTCAAATAAATAGATTTGACCAACGGACAGATAATTGGCTGCCCGCAGATAGGCATCCATTTTTTTGAGAAGATCCGGCGTTAGTGGGCCCTTGGGGAGAGCGGCTTTCTTGGTTTTTACTTTCATTTTCATTTTTCTTCCCTTTGCCAGTTTGTGAAAGCCTGTGTCGCGCGTCCTCATTTGGGCGGGCTGGCTTTGTCAGGTTTCTAGATGTGGAATCAGTGATACGCCTTTACTGTGCGTTTACAAAGGCAGGAGTTGCATCCGAGAAATGCTACACAGCGTTGTCTCATATCGCAATAATGAGTATGGCTGGCTTTTGATTTAAGTTAAAGAGACTTGTCTCAGATTGAGAAGTCGGCGCGGTATAGCCGATCAAAGAATTGCAAATATGGGTGCAACAGTGACTTTGCCGCGGTCTTGGCTTGTCAAGCCAAGCGAATGGTGTGACTTCAGGCACGCACTATATTTGCGCCTTATTGTGACATCAGGATGACTTGTCGGCTTTTATCGGCCGTTTCCAGTGCCGGATGGAGGTTTGCTTGACGCGGGAAATGGTGAGCGTATCGGCTGGCGCATCTTTGGCCAGGGTGGTGCCAGCGCCAATTGTGGCACCTTTGCCAATACGAATCGGTGCGACCAGCTCGCAGTTCGTGCCGATAAAGACATCATCTTCAATGATGGTTTGGTGTTTGTTGGCACCGTCATAGTTGCAAGTGATGGCGCCGGCACCAATATTGACGCGGGCACCAACGGTTGAGTCACCCACATAAGCCAGGTGGTTGGCCTTGCTTTGCGCGGCTATCTGGCTGTTCTTGATTTCGACGAAATTGCCGATATGCACTTCTTCGCCGAGGTTGGCACCGGGGCGCAAGCGTGCGTAGGGGCCGATGATGGAGGATGCCCCGACAATGGCATCATCAATGTGGCAGAACTCACGAATATGCGTATGCGCCTTGATGTCCGCATCCCGGATGATACAGTTGGCGCCAATGGTCACGTTGTCGCCGATTGTGACGGTGCCTTCAAAGACGCAGTTAACATCGATCATGACATCGCGCCCACAAGACAGCGTGCCGCGCACATCAATACGCGCCGGATCGGCCAGCGTGACGCCTTGATCCAACAGTTCATTGGCGGTGTTGCGCTGGTAAATGCGTTCCAGTTCGGCCAGTTGAACTTTGCTGTTGACTCCCAGTGTTTCCCAGCTTGCATCAGGTTGGGCAGAAACTACCGGTACCTTATCAGCCACGGCCATCGCGACAATATCGGTCAGGTAATATTCTTGTTGTGCATTGTCATTGGAAAGTGCGGTTAGCCATTTCTTGAGTTGTCGCGTCGGCGCGACCATGATGCCGGTATTGATTTCACTGATTGCCAACTCTTCTGTCGTGCCATCTTTCTGCTCCACGATGCGCGAGATGTCCCCGGTCTCATTGCGAACGATGCGGCCATAGCCAGTCGGGTCAGGCAAGTTGACGGTCAGTATGGCAAGCTGCCTGGTACCAGCCGCATCCAGCAGTCTTTGCAGGGTGCGTGCTTTGGTAAGCGGCACGTCGCCAAACAGGATTAGCGTCGGGGCATCCTCCGACAGGAAAGAGGTGGCTTGCATGACGGCGTGCCCCGTGCCCAACTGCTGCTCCTGGCGGGCAAAGGCCAGATTATCGGAGGCAAAGGTTTGCGGTACGCTTTCACCACCATGACCATACACAACACAGATGTTCGCGCTCGGCAAAGCGCGGGCAGAGTCGATGACATGCGCCAATAACGGCTTCCCCGCCAATGGATGAAGCACTTTGGGCAGATTTGATTTCATGCGTTTGCCCATGCCGGCAGCGAGGATGACGATATTCATGGTGGTGTCGATACGTCTGCTAGATAAAATTAGACAAAACTTGCCAAATGTTAACCGGAACGCGATTGATAGGCGGGGTCAAAATCAGATTTTCCCCTGATTTTTCAGGCGGCTTAAGGTTTCGGCAGACAAATTCAAATAGGATGCTAGCTCTTTCTTGGGCATGCGGTCATACAGTTCGGGGTTTACACGCAAGAAGCGATGTACGCGACCAGGAGCATCCAGCAAATGCAGCGTGATGGTGTGCGCCATAATGCCATTCATGATGCTGAGCACTTCCACTTCAAATAATTCTTTCAAGCGCGGATTATCGCCAATGAAATCAACCCACTGGGACAGCGGAATTTTGGCAACGCGCGTTTTGGTAACGGCGATCACGCTAAAAGGCGCAGATCGGTTAAGTTTCCATGAGGCATAGGTCGCTTCGAAATGGCGCTCACAGGTAAAGCGCAAGATCATTTCCTTGGCATTCTTGTTGGAGACAGAGCGCTTCAAAATGCCATCCAGCACGAAAATGACATCCAGTTCACGGTCGCCCTGGCGCAACAGGCAATCGCCCTTATGGTGATCATCTATAACCAGCAAGGGCTCTAACTGGGCCATCTCTTCAGGAGTCATCTCCTTCAGCACGGCATTTTGAGTTAGCTGAACACGAATGATGTTTTTTTCAGGATGGTTTGATATTAGAGCCATAATGGTCAATCAAAAAAGGAAGCCCAGAAATTTATAGGATTCAACCAAGAAAATTGACTTTGGTCAAGAAAATGCATGCTCGGTAGCGAAAATTGACTGGGGTCAAGAAATTACAAAGGATCACGGGCTATGATTGTTGTTGCCTTAAATATCCAGGTTTACTACGAAGCGTTATGAAAATAGATACAGGCGCAACCGAACAGCCGGCTATTATAGGTTATTTTTTTTGCTGCTTGACGGCTTGTTGATGTCTTAAGGTTGAAAAAAGTAGCAATTTTAAACAGCGACAACTAATTGACCCACAAGAAGGTCGAAGAGGTGCCAGTAATCAAACAATCACAAGCATTGGCGTGATTGTTTGTGTAATAGAGGTGTCTTGAAGCAGTACATAAAAGCAAAAAAACACAACCAACCAACTGAAATCATTGGAGGTAGTTAAAATGGGTAAGTATGCACTATCAGGGGTTCGCATCCTCGACATGACCCACGTACAAGCGGGTCCAACCTCATCCCAGCTGCTCGCATGGATGGGTGCTGACGTTATCAAATTTGAGCCACCAGGCACGGGTGACATTACACGTGTTCAGCTGAACCACCAGAAGGACGCAGACGGCAATTTGGTCGACAGCTTGTACTTCACGATGTTGAACAGCAACAAGCGCTCCATCACCTGTAACATGAAGAGCCCTGCAGGCTGTGAAGCTTTCGAAGCGCTGATCAAGAGCTGCGACGTTATGATGGAAAACTTCGGTCCTGGCGTTCTGGATCGCTTCGGTTATCCGTATGAAAAGCTGAAAGAGCTCAACCCAGGCATCATTTACGCTACGCTGAAAGGCTTTGGCGCATCTGGCCCATACTCCAACTTCAAGGCTTATGAGCCAATCGCACAAGCGATGTCCGGTTCCATGTCCATGTGCGGTGTGCCAGAAGGTCCTCCGACCATCACGCCATCCCAAACAGGTGACACCGGTACCGGTCTGCATCTGGCTATCGGCATTCTGGCTGCGCTGTATCACCGTACTCACAATGGCAACATAGGCCAAATGGTCGAAGTCGCGATGGTGGACTCCGTGATGAACCTGTGCCGCGTGAAATATCGTGACCATGGCCGTCTGATGAATGGCAAGGGCGCACTGTCCGAGTACAGCCGTCCAACGCTGGGTCTGACTTACGTGCCACGTGCGGGTAACGACTCCGGTGGTGGTCAGCTGGGTAACTGCATTCCATGCAAACCATTTGGCACCAACGACTATGTTTACATGGTTCTGCAAGAAGCAATCTGGCCACAACTCGCGACCATGATCGGTGGCGAAGCACTGGCTGCTGATGAGCGCTTTGCTACCATTGGCCCACGTCGTGAAAACCAGGCAGAACTGTGGAAGCTCATCGCTGACTTCGCGAAGGACTACACCAAGTTCGAACTGACCGCGATGTTCAACGAGAAAGACTTCCCATGTGGTCCGGTTATGTCTACCGAAGACGTTTCCAAAGACGAGCATTTCGCACATCGCAAGATGTGGACCGAAGTCAAGGACGAGATTCGTGGCAACTACATGACGGTTGGTATGCCAGTCAAACTGTCCGAAGGTAACGTGCCTGAAATTCTCCGCGCCCCGCTGCTGGGTGAGCACACCAACGAAGTCTTGAAAGACGTTTGCGGTTTCGACGATGCCAAGATCGCGGAAATGACTGAGGCGGGTGCATTTAGCCGTCCACAAAGAAGAAAGAAATAATACTGTCGTCAGATAGTAGTATTTCAGCCACATAAAAAATGGGCGACGCAAGTTGCCCATTTTTTATGTGCTATTGATTGGGCAGTAGTGCTTACGTATGGCGCGATTTGACGGAATTTTTAACGCATCTGCCGTTTGTTGTTAGTTTTAAATGCCGCCAGAAGAGCGGTGTGGTCGAAACTGAATTTTACGTTTGATTGGAGAGGCGTCTTTTGCGTATTCGGAAGTATGCGTAAAGTCGTTTGTCGGTTCAGGCGTAGTAAAGCCACTGGGGGGAGGATAACTGGTGGCCCACTTGAAATCTCATCATTAAGGACGAGTATGAACATACATGAATATCAAGGCAAAGAGCTTTTGCGCAAGTACGGTGTTACGACGCCGCGCGGTATTCCGTGTTTTAGCGTAGACGAAGCGGTCAAGGCGGCGGAAGAGCTGGGCGGAAAAGTATGGGTTGTGAAAGCACAGATTCACGCTGGTGGCCGGGGTAAAGGCGGCGGCGTCAAGGTAGCGAAATCACTGGAAGAAGTGCGTCAATATGCGAACGACATTCTCGGCATGACGCTGGTCACGCATCAGACTGGCCCGGAAGGTCGACTGGTCAAGCGCTTGCTGATCGAAGAAGGTGCAGATATCCAGAACGAGCTGTACGTTGGCATGGTGGTTGACCGTGACTCGCAACGCGTATGCCTGATGGCCTCCAGCGAAGGCGGCATGGACATTGAAGAAGTTGCCGAAAAGACGCCGGAACTGATCCACAAGGTATTTGTTGATCCAGCGACCGGCCTGACCGATGCAGAAGCAGAAGACATCTCCCGCAAGATTGGTGTGCCTGAAGTCGCCATTAAAGATGCAGCCGGCTTTATGAAAGGCCTGTACGCCGCCTTTGACGAAACGGACGCCTCACTGGCGGAAATCAACCCGCTGGTTGTGACTGGCGACGAAAAGATCATTGCGCTGGACGCCAAGTTTAACTTCGACTCCAACGGTCTGTACCGTCAGCCGGAAATCATGGCCTACCGTGATCTGGACGAAGAAGACCCGGACGAGATCGAAGCCTCCAAGTTTGACCTCACTTACATTGCCCTGGATGGCGACATCGCCTGCATGGTGAATGGTGCTGGTCTGGCGATGGCCACGATGGACATCATCAAGCTGTTTGGCGGCAACCCGGCCAACTTCCTTGACGTTGGCGGCGGAGCGACGACCGAGAAGGTTACCGAAGCCTTCAAGATCATGCTCGCCAATCCAAAGGTCAAGTGCATTCTGGTCAACATCTTCGGCGGTATCATGCGCTGCGACGTGATTGCCAACGGCATTATTGAAGCGGCCCGTCAGGTAGAACTGACAGTTCCGCTGGTAGTACGCCTTGAAGGTACCAATGTTGAGCAAGGCAAAGCGCTTCTGGCCGAATCCGGCCTGCCGATCATTTCAGCTGATGGCATGACGGACGCTGCAACGAAAGCGGTCAACGCTGCGAAAGGATAAGAACGATGTCTATATTGATTGATAAAAACACACGCGTGATCGTGCAAGGCCTGACTGGCAAGACTGGCGCCTTTCACACTGAAATGTCGCAGGCCTACGCCTTCGGCAAAGACTGCTACGTAGGCGGCGTGACGCCGAAGAAAGGCGGTACGACCTTCCTCGACATTCCAGTTTTCAACACGGTATCCGAAGCCAAGCAGGAGACGGGTGCGACCGTATCGGTGATTTACGTTCCGCCACCATTTGCCGCTGCGGCGATTGACGAAGCGGTCGAAGCCGGCATGGAATTCGTGATCTGCATTACCGAAGGCATACCGGTACGCGACATGATTCGCACGCGCTACAAGATGCAAGGCAAAAACACGATTCTGCTCGGACCAAACTGCCCAGGCATCATTACGCCAGACGAACTCAAGATTGGCATCATGCCAGGTCACATTCACAAGAAAGGCCCGGTAGGCATCGTTTCCAAGTCAGGTACGCTGACGTACGAATCAGCGGGTCAGTTGGCGGAATACGGTCTGGGCCAATCCACGGTTGTGGGTATTGGTGGCGATCCGGTCAATGGCCTGAAGCATATTGACGTTTTGAAGATGTTCAACGACGATCCTGAGACGGAAGCGGTGATCATGGTTGGCGAGATTGGCGGCAATGACGAAGAGATTGCGGCGCAGTGGGCCAAGGAAAACATGACCAAGCCGGTTGTTGGCTTTATTGCAGGCGTGACGGCGCCGGAAGGCAAGCGTATGGGCCATGCGGGCGCGATCATTTCCGGTGGCAAGGGCACGGCGCAAGAGAAGCTTGCGGTGATGGAAGAATGTGGCATTTCCGTAACCAGAAACCCGGGCGACATTGGCAAGATTCTCAGAGCGGCGCTCAAGTAAGCCAGAACCATCCGGCGCAATCAAGGCACACGCTTGAAAGCGCACAACAAAAAGCCCTCCCAATATCCGGAGGGCTTTTTAATTCCAAATACGTTTATTGAGGCGAGAAGGCTGAATCACGCATAAAGTCACTTGTCGCAAGAAGACGCCGTCTGAGTTCCGCGCTTTCTTTTCCGGTTAGTCTGTAAAATAAACTGCTTACCTTTGCAGCATGCGAATGCTACCAGTTTTAACAAATGTAAGCGCTTGTTTCGAATGCACTTTCTTTTCCAGACTCCCGGTAAAGTCTCTCCATACGCTGTGTGACAACACTAGATCATACAAAAACGTGATATGGAGAAAAATATGAAACAAGGAAAAAAATGGATCGCTGGGGCAATTGTTGCCGCAACGGTTCTGGCCGCTTCTGCCCCTGCTTTTGCCGCTGACGATGCTGATATTGCTGCTGGTGTCATATTTGGCGTGATTGCGGGTGCCATTATTGCCGATGCGCATTCAGATCACTACTATCACGCTGACAGATATGTCAGATACCGAGCACCAAAGCACGTTGAATATCGCACTACGCGCCACGTCTATTACGATTCGTCCGCATATTATCCGGCACATGTATATGTAAGGCGTTCCCCTGCGCCACGCCATGCAAAATTAGTAGCGCGTCATGAGCTACGCGATTATCGACAGTGGCGTGAACATGACCGTTGGAGACGCAATTAGGAAGATTAATCCTCCCTTTCCCAGCACCTTACAGGTTTGCCCTGTTCCCTCTCCTGGCAGGGCTTCCGGCCTGCCGCTGTATGCGGCAGGTTTCTTTTTGAGTTTACGCTTGAAAAGATGATTCCATTACTACGGTGCGTTTTATAATTTCCCTTTGTCTGTGCCAGACACCTGATTATTTTTACAACGTTGTTTTAAGGGGAAGCCATGCCTACCATTACCGTGCAGATGTTTGAGGGCAGAACGACCGAACAAAAGCGGGAACTGGTGAAGGAACTGACCGAAGCAACCTGCAAGGCCCTGAGTTGCAAACAGGAGTCCGTGACGATCATCCTGCAGGAACATCAACGCGAGAATTGGGCCACGGGTGGCAAACTGTGGAGCGATTAGCATAAATTGCTTTTCGCCGGTATGATGGACTGGTGTGCCGACTAGAACGGCAATCCTTTATTTTCAACGCGTTAGGCGTGCTGCCAGGATGGCGTGGTAAAACACTATTTGGCGCTTTTCCCTGCGCAATATTTCATAGACGAATTCAAAATGTTTGACGCTTCAGCACTTAAAAGTTTAGACGATCGCTCAGACGACTACGGCATTGAGATCGATTTACCGACTTCCATGGCTCGACTGGCCAAAGAGTTGTTTGCGCATGCCGAATGGGCGCAAGATATTCCAGGTCACCTCTTGATGCGCGATGACAATCAGGTCACCGTCTATTATTACCAACTGGATGACGTATCCAAGGATTGGCTGCAGGCGCAAATGGTTGAAGCCGGCTTGCATGCGGCGGCCAATACCCTTATTGCCTTGCGCGAGGCAGAGCGCGACCCGGCTAACGCTATTGTTCCCAGCCTGGAAGTGCTGGCGCAGGCAATTGGCGAATACATCAAGCAGCACGCCATTGATGGCTGGGTTTACGCCATTGGGGATGACGGCGAAGCGCTCCCCTGGCTGGTAACCAGCATCGCGCTACAGGAAATGTCGAACGGGCAGGAATGCGTTGCAATGCATCTCACAACGAATTCGGTTGCGATGGCAAATAATGATTATTCGCGCCCGAACAGTCGACCGATTTACTTTTTTACGGGCGACGCCGCCAACAAGCGCGTCGCCGATATCATGACTGCCAAAGGCTTCATGAAGGAAACGCCCGAACTCAAGGCATCCTATGTGAAGTCGTTGGAGCGCTTTGTCGATTTCGAGCCGCGCATGAATGAGCAGTTCATTGCCACGGGCTCTGCGCTGGAGGTCAATCTTGACGAACGCTATCAGAATCTTGAGCGCATCAAGCTGTCAGCGCCGATGAAAGTGGTCAATGACGAAGAGCTGGTCAAGCGCCGCTTTTTCACCAACACGCAATCACCGTTCTGGGCCTATCAGGGACAAAACTTTACCAGCATTCCGATTCACCCGATGGTTCTGTTCTTCAACCTGGAAACGCATACCAATATGTGGATTCACGTCGATAATCTGGAGCTTTATCAATACGATCCCGACTTGAGGCAAAAACTGGTCTTGCCTGAACACCACCGCGATCTGATCGACATCCTGACGCAAGATATGGATGTGTTGATGGATGACATTGTGGTTGGCAAGTCTGGCGGCACCACCATACTTTGCAAGGGCGCGCCAGGTCTTGGCAAAACCTTGACGGCTGAAGTTTACTCGGAAGTCATTGGACGTCCGCTATACCGCGTTCATTCCGGGCAGCTAGGCATCCGGTCCGAAGACGTAGAACAGAATCTGGCCAAGATTCTGAAACGCGCGCAACGCTGGGGTGCCGTATTACTGCTCGATGAAGCCGACGTTTATATCCGTCAGCGTGGCAATGACATTGATCATAATGCCGTTGTCGCGGCTTTTCTGCGTACGCTTGAATATTTCCATGGCCTGCTTTTCATGACGACCAACCGCACGCAAGACGTGGATGACGCCATTGCTTCGCGCTGTATTGCAACCATCCAGTTTGAGGCACCGCAAAAAGAAGATGCCACGCGCATCTGGAGTGTATTGTCGGAGCAGTTCCAGTTCCCGTTGCCGGAACCATTGATTGATGAGCTAACCGATCACTTCAACGACATTTCAGGTCGTGACATCAAGGAGTTGTTGAAATTAACGGCAAAATGGTGCCGCCAGAAAAAGGTGTCCCCTTCGATGGAAGTCTTTTTATCCTGCTCTCAATTCCGCGGTTTGTAGACATTACGTTTTTGGGAGTAAAAAAGGGGACCGGATTGGAGCCCTTTTTTATTGGCTAGCTGCAAGAACTTATCCCAGAAAACGTAGCAAAGCGCGCAGCACATGCTCAACCGTTTGCGTGCGCACCGCTTCCCTGTCGCCAGAAAAAACCTGCCGGTCCGTGTATTCGCGCTGCCCCATCACACAGGCAATACAAACGGTGCCAACCGGTTTGCCTGGCACGGCGCCCGTCGGGCCGGCAATCCCGGTAGTTGAAATGGCCACATCGGCATTGGTATGAGAAAGCGCGCCTTCTGCCATCGCTGCGGCAATTTCAACGCTCACAGCACCATGCAGGGCAATTTGCGCCGCTGGTATGCCCAGCATTTCCGTCTTGGACGTGTTGGAATAGGAAATGAATCCGCAATCGAACCATTCTGATGAGCCGGCAATATCTGTAATCGCCTTGGCGACCGCGCCACCCGTACAGGATTCTGCCGTTGAAAGTGTCAATCCGCGCGCTTTAAGCACTCGCCCAACTTCTGCTGCCAGTTCAAAATTTTTGTCCATGCTGCCCCCCCACTCAAGGAATCATGACTCGCCAGATTGCAATGACCAGTAGTGTGTAGAATGCGGCAAAAATATCATCCCACATGACACCGAAACCGCCCTTGAAATGTTGATCGAAATAGCGAATCGGCGGTGGTTTCAGCATATCAAAAATACGAAACAGCACAAATGCAATCGCCTGCATTTGCCAGCCGCTCGGCATGACAAAAAGCAAAACAAGCCAAATTGCGATGATTTCATCCCATACGATGCTGCCATGATCTGAAACGCCGAGCATTTCACCGGTGAGGTGGCAAGCTGCAATGCCAACAGCGAAACCGATGACAACCAGCCCCCCCCAGACGGCCGGCGTAAAAATTTCCGGCCAGGACGCCGTAAAGATGGCGAATAAAAACCAGCCTAATAGCGTTCCGACCGTGCCTGGCATGATGGGCGACAGTCCGCTGCCGAATCCTTGAGCAATGACCGCCCACGGACTGGAAAGCATACTTTTCAGAGAAGGCGATTGACCGCTGGAGTCGCGCCCCGTTTCCAGTTCGCTCATGAATCGCGGAAATGATCAAAGGAATGATGACCCAAGCTCAGTGGCTTGAAGTGCGCATCAACCAGTCGCATGCCCAACTCGGCTTCAATACTGCCAACACGTGACACGGCGTTACCGGTTGCATTGCCTGCACTCAATATGGCAGCGCGCTTTGATATCGGCGCAGTAAAACACAACTCATAGTCGTCGCCGCCCGTCAGGGCGAAATCGCGTTGAATTTCTATCGGCTGCTCAGTCAGCATCTGGCCAAACGGTAAGGCATCGACATTCAGGGTTGCGCCAACCCCTGATTTTTCGAGAATATGCCCCAAGTCGCCGACCAGGCCATCTGAAATATCAATGGCCGCATTCGCCACGCCCGACAAGGCCATACCCAGCGCCACACGGGGCATGGGTTGATGTAAGCGATGTGCCGCCGAAACCTGGGTGGCTTCATCCAGCGTCAATTCCTTGAGCAAGCCCGCCAGACCCAGCCGTGCCTCGCCGATTGAGCCAGAAACCCAGATGTCATCACCAACCTTGGCGGCATCCCGACGCAAAGCCTTACCTGAGGGAACTTCGCCGAAAATGGTCACGCAAATATTAAGCGGCCCTCTGGTGGTATCGCCCCCAATCAGTTCGCACTCATACAATTCTGCCAGTGCAAAAAGCCCTTCGGCGTAAGCGCTAATCCAGGATTCATCCGGTTTTGGCAGGGAAAGCGCCAACGTAAAGGCCAAAGGCCTGGCGCCCATGGCCGCCAGGTCGGACAGGTTGACAGCCAGACTTTTATGACCGAGCATTCGCGGATCGGCATCATGAAAGAAGTGGGTTCCAGAAACCAGCATGTCGCTTGAGATGGCAATCTGCTTGCCAGCGACAGGCGTTAGCAATGCGCAATCATCACCGATCCCCAGCGCCGCACGACGCGTTGGACGAAGGAAGTACTTTGCAATCAGGTCGAATTCGGACAGCATTTTCATATTTTAACGAATCCTTTTCCAAGTGAGCGGCATTTTATTGCTTGCCGCGTTGTGCCTTTTCGCCAACGGGCAGCTTTGCTGATTTCCATGCATCGAATCCGCCAGCAAAATGGGTGACGGAGTGCATGCCCATTTCCTGAAGGGTGAGAGTTGCCAGGCTGGAACGCCAGCCCTTGTTGCAGTAGAGGACGAAAGTTTTCTCAGTGCCGAAAATTTCCCGAAAATACGGGCTGTCAGGATCAACCCAGAATTCGAGCATGCCGCGCGGCGCATGATAAGCGCCCGGAATCAGACCTTCGCGCGTCATTTCGCGCACATCCCGAATATCCACAAAAACGACATCCGGCTGGCCGTACATGGCGTGCGCTTCGTCCAGCGAAAGCGTACGGATTTGCGCGCGCGCAGCCTCAATTAACTGTTTATACCCCTTTCTGACCGGTCTGTTATTCGCTTCCTCGGACATTGCTTCGCAACCTTTTGAACGCAGAAAAGACTTCGAGTATAAAGGGAAATCTTCAACATGCACACGAATGGCGTGGGCGTTGTTTATGCAGCTGAAAAAAGCCTTCTGGCAGAGAGCAGGTGGTGGCTGCCGCTTCATTTCACTCTTTTATTCAGCGCTTTCTCGGATTGTTCGTGCATTTGTTTTTCGAGAGAAACTTTGTGCCAAATCCCTTCCAAATATTGATGCTTTTCAAGCAATAAGTCATATTTTCTTGAACTATGTTGATAAAACGCTAACAAAAAATGTGCGCCCAATAGTTTCATAAGACTTACCCGAAAAATCTTTTTTATTCACGAAATAAAAAGGAGGGCAGTATGAAATACAGATCCGTACAGCGCATTTTTCTGATGGCATGCGGGCTGTTCGTAATAAACATGTCTTTGGCGCGGCAGTCACATTTTCAACTATGGTCTGAAAGGGTGTTCGTTCAGGTGGAAAAGGAATATGGCTACGCTGGTGCCGAGCGCATGCGAAAATTTCACCGGGTAATGGTAGAGAACATTAATGAGTCGGTAGATGTGAAACTCAGGGTGATTAATGATTCTTTTAATCAGTTGCCCTGGGTTGCGGACGACAAAAAGCACCAGATAAATGATTATTGGGCAACGCCGCTAGAAACCATTGCCACTTTTAGTGGTGACTGTGAAGACATTGCCATCGCCAAGTACATGGCGCTCAGGATGATGGGGATTTCACGTGAAAACATGCAGCTCGCCCATGTCAAGGTAAAGCGTACCGGTAAGCCGCATATGGTGTTGGTTTATATCTCCAGGCCGGATCAGTCGCTCGACAAACAACCCTTACTTATTTTGGATAATTTGGATCCCGCCATCAAACAGGGAAAGGAACGTAAAGACTTAAGAGCGGTTTACCTGATTGATCATGATCGAAACGTGACTTTGCTTAATTACGAAGGTAGCCAGTGTTCCGTTTTCTTCACAAGAAAAAATGTTAAAGCAAAAAAACTCACGAAATTCAAAAAGAAAATGCTGGTGAGCAACGCCAGATACGAGCAACACAATAATGGGCGGCCACTATTTTTAGTCATGTAGGTGGTTTGTTGCTGCGCGGTATTTTGCATGGGGAAGCAGGGTGGCTCATTTGACGAATGAGCTGCTGGATTTGGCAGTACGCGCGTAAAACCTGACCATTCGTCGCGAGGAGAGGCGTTTTTCTCAAAGTGTGCCTTGGGGAAAGCTGGACATGTCGGGATAGCCTCGTGAATGACTTATCTCGCCTCTGGTACTCACGAAAGCTGTTTCAGCTCAAATTTGATCGTACTGCTGCAAATTGTTGTGACGAATCATTGCTTGCAGTTCTTCGACGTAAGCGCTGCCTCGTGATGAATAATGGCCAAGTCCTTTAGCCAGTTCCGTTCCCTGCGGCGGAATTTGCGCAGTTCGCATAAGTTCACGTATCTTGCGCAGCTCCGCATAGGCTGGATGACTGTTTAGATTCTTAATGTAACTATTGACCGATTCTGCTGGAGAAGAAAATTTCGCGACTTCATGAACTTGATCGCTGCCGCGCAATTTCGGCACGAGCCCACAACCTTTAGAAAAGCACCATTGCCCAAAATAATTACGTGCGTCAAGCGCAAAGCGGGAGGTGCCCCAGGCACTTTCGTTGGCGGCCTGAGCTAAAGCCAGCGATGGCGGTACAACATCTACACGGCGCAACAGGGATCTCCAATGAAACTCGTTGCCAGTATCAAAAGCATTCAGCCTATATTCTTTCGCCAGTTGCTGAACCTTGTGTGTTGCAGCTGAACTCAAGTCATTGCGCGCCTTATGCCAGCGTAAAAGTTGATCACGGAGCTTCACAATTTCTGCATTTCGATTTTCAACTAGGGATAGAAAATAGCGGAAGAAAGCGTCCTTGCGCTCTTTGCCAGCAGCATACTGAAGAAACTCAGGAGAGTTTGAGACAGGCTGTTCTGTTACCGTTGGTGCTACCGGTACCAACATCAGGCCTGTCAGAATAACGATCACTGGTACGACTAATAAGGTGTACTTGTTTAAAAACTTCATAACGCGTGATTTAATAGAAAACGATGCAGATCTTCGGTGAAACTCGGATGGTATAACCGGAAACAAAAAAGCTCAGCTCTTTGGCTAAGCCTTTAATTTTATTGGTGCCGTTGGGCAGAGTCGAACTGCCGACCTACTGATTACGAATCAGTTGCTCTACCAACTGAGCTACAACGGCGTACCTAAAACTGGAAGTTCGCCATTCTAGCAAAGAAATTCCCGCTTTTGTTTTGTCGTGTGCGGTCAAACCGTTGTTTGCCGAGCTTCTTGTCACAGGATTTTTCACAATCGGGCTATACTTCATGTCAAGGTTTCTGTGGCGCAACGTAGGCGCCACTTCCTTCCATACAATTGGAGATTTATGACGCATCATATTTTTAAAAAAGGCTTGAAAAAATCAGCAATGGCCTTGTTGATGTTGGCAACCATGAGTGCATGGGCGGGAACGTCAGACGAAAACAGGGTAAAAACGCAGATTCAGGAAAGTCTGGGCAACAGCACGAAGGTGGATGGGGTGACAAAGACGCCTTATTCCGGTTTGTATGAAATTCGCACCGGCGGGAATATTCTCTATACCGATGCTGAAGCGAAATACGTTTTTGTCGGCCATATTTTTGAAGCGAAAACACGTGAAAACCTGACGCAATCCCGTCTCAATGAGATTAACCGGGTCAAGTTTTCAGATCTGCCGCTGGATTTGGCGGTCAAAACGGTTAGGGGTAACGGGAAGCGTAAAATTACCGTATTTTCCGACCCGCAGTGCGGACATTGCAAGCGACTTGAAAAAACGCTGGAAAGTGTGAACAACATAACGGTTTATACGTTCATGTATAACATTCTGTCGAAAAACTCAGCGACCAAGGCGCGCAACATCTGGTGCTCGGACAACGCGAGCAATGCGTGGCGAGACTGGATGCAAAATGGCAAAATTCCTCAAACTGCATCGGTGAAGTGTGAAGATCCGGGGCAAAAGGTATTTACGCTAGGCAGAAAGTTGAACATTACAGGCACGCCAACGATCTTCTTTGCTGATGGTTCACGGGTGCCGGGTGCCATTGATGCCAGAATGCTGGAAGAGAAACTGGCAAAAACGAAATAGCCCGAAGATAGGGCTGTGCGCCATTGCCTGTTGACGAACAAGACTGGTTGCTGACTTGAATTGCGCGCAAGCTGTTGATTCGAGGCTATAATTTCAGATGTTGAAATCAGCAACTGCTGAACCCGACCCGCTTGCAAGGCGGGTCGGTTTTTTGCTTTTGAGAAAAGCCTCATGAAACAGATTAAAAATTCTCCTGTCGAAGCGCAATTGCGCGAAATTTTAAGCCAGCGCATCATGGTTCTTGATGGCGCGATGGGCACCATGATTCAGCGGTACCGGCTGGAAGAGCAAGACTTTCGTGGCGCGCGGTTTGCTGATTTTGCACCACCCGCCGAGGCTGGCGAGCGCGAATTGTTCGTGCGTGGCAACAGCGATTTGCTGAACCTGACGCAACCGGGAATCATCCAGGAAATTCACGAAGCTTATCTGGAAGCGGGTGCCGACATCATCGAAACCAACACTTTTGGTGCAACTGCAGTGGCCCAGGATGACTACTACATGGGTCATCTGGTACATGAAATGAACGTGGTTGGCGCGCAACTGGCCCGTGCCGCGCGCGACAAGTATGCCACGCCGGAGAAGCCCCGCTTTGTTGCTGGCGGCATGGGGCCGACGCCACGAACGGCGTCAATCTCGCCGGATGTAAACGATCCCGGCGCGCGGAATGTCACCTTTGATGAATTGGCGCAAGCCTATCTGGAACAGGCGCGCGCATTGGCCGAGGGCGGGGTTGACCTGTTTCTGGTGGAAACCGTGTTCGATACGCTCAACTGTAAAGCGGCGCTATTTGCATTGGATACCTTCTTTGAAGAAAGCGGGCTGCGCTGGCCGGTCATGATTTCCGGTACGGTGACGGATGCATCGGGTCGTATTCTTTCGGGTCAGACGGTGACGGCTTTCTGGCATTCGGTGCGTCATGCCAAGCCACTGACAATAGGCTTGAACTGTGCGATGGGCGCTGCGCTGATGCGCCCATATGCGGAAGAGATCTCGCGCATCGCAGATACTTTCATCTGTATCTATCCGAATGCCGGCTTGCCAAATCCAATGAGCGAGACCGGCTTTGACGAACTGCCAGAAGATACCTCAGCTTTGCTGAAGGAATTTGGCGAAAGCGGCTTTCTCAACATTGCCGGCGGATGCTGCGGAACGACGCCAGATCACATTCGGGCCATCGCCGAGGTGGTGAAGGATATTCCGCCGCGCACGGTGCCTGCCGCTTCTACAGATATGCTGCTATCCGGCCTAGAGCCGTTTACCATTAATGAAGATTCGCTGTTCGTGAATGTGGGTGAGCGTACCAATGTGACCGGTTCCCGCGCATTTGCGCGCCTGATTCTGAACGAAGAATATGATCAGGCATTGTCGGTCGCGCGTCAGCAGGTCGAGAATGGCGCGCAGGTGATCGACATTAACATGGACGAGGCGATGCTGGATTCGGAAGCGGCAATGAGGCACTTTCTGAATCTGGTGGCGTCCGAACCGGAAATTGCGCGCGTTCCGGTGATGATCGACTCCAGCAAATGGGAAGTGCTGGAAGCGGGGCTGAAGTGTCTGCAAGGCAAAGGCATCGTGAATTCGATTTCACTGAAGGAAGGTGAGGAATCCTTCCTGCATCAGGCCAAACTGTGTCGCCGTTATGGCGCGGCCATTATTGTGATGGCGTTTGACGAAACCGGCCAGGCCGATACCTTCGAGCGCAAGATCGAGATTTGCGCGCGCGCGTACAAGTTGCTGGTGGAAGAAGTTGGCTTTCCACCAGAAGATATCATTTTCGATCCGAACATTTTCGCCGTCGCGACTGGCATTGATGAGCACGACAATTACGCGGTCGATTTCATCAATGCAACGCGCTGGATCAAGGAAAACCTGCCGCATGCGAAGATTAGTGGCGGGGTATCCAATGTGAGTTTCAGTTTCCGCGGCAACAATCCAGCGCGTGAAGCGATTCATACGGTCTTTCTTTACCACGCGATTCGGGCAGGGTTGACGATGGGCATCGTCAATGCGGGTATGGTCGGGGTGTATGATGAAATTCCGGCCGAGCTGCGCGAACGGGTGGAAGACGTGGTGCTGAATCGTCGTCCGGATGCGACCGAGCGCCTGGTTGAGGTGGCGTCGCAATTTGAGGCGGGCGCCAAGCAGGAGGCGGCGACGCTGGAATGGCGTCAGGAGCCAGTGGCAAAACGTCTCGCGCATGCGATGGTGCACGGCATCACGCAGTGGATTGACGAAGATACCGAAGCAGCGCGCCAGCAAGTCATGGAGGAGGGCGGTCGCCCGATCAATGTCATCGAGGGCCCTTTGATGAGTGGCATGGATGTCGTGGGCGATTTGTTTGGTCAGGGCAAGATGTTCTTGCCGCAGGTGGTCAAATCCGCGCGTGTGATGAAACAGGCTGTGGCACATTTGCTGCCGTACATTGAGGAAGAGAAAAAAGAACTGGGTGATGCCAAGCCCAAGGGCAAGTTTCTGATTGCGACCGTCAAGGGTGACGTGCACGACATCGGCAAGAATATTGTGGCCGTCGTGTTGCAATGTAACAACTTTGAAGTGATCAACATGGGCGTGATGGTGCCGGCTGCCGAAATTCTGGCGAAGGCCAAGGAAGTGGGCGCCGACATCATCGGGCTCTCGGGACTGATTACTCCATCGCTCGAAGAGATGATGCATGTCGCCAGTGAAATGCAGCGCGATCCCTACTTCCGTGAACGCAAGATTCCGTTGATGGTGGGAGGTGCGACGACTGGCCGCGCCCATACAGCGGTGAAGATTGCACCGAATTACGATGGGCCGGTGATTCATACGGCAGATGCGTCGCGTGCGGTGACGGCGGCGCAGAACCTGCTGACGGAAGAAACGCGTGAGAGCTACATCGAAGCCATGATGGCCGATTACGCACATTTGCGCGAACTGCATGCTGGCAAGAAAAAAGCCAATATTATTCCGTTGCAGGAAGCACGGAACAACCACGCGAAAATCGACTTTAGCGGTGATCATGCGCCTGTCAAACCACGCCTGATCGGTCACCGGTTCCTGAAAAATGCCGATTTGGCGACGATTGCGCAGTACATCGACTGGGGGCCATTCTTTCACACCTGGGATTTGCACGGTCATTATCCGGCGATTCTGGAAGATGCGGAAATGGGCGAGCAGGCGCGTGCGTTGCTGGCTGACGGACAGGCCATGCTGAAAAAAATCATTGAGGGGCGCTGGCTGACGGCACATGCGGCCCTGGCTTTGATGCCGGCCAATAGCGTTGGCGATGATATCGAAGTTTATACCGACGAAAGTCGTACCGAAGTGGCGTTCACCTATTTCGGGGTGCGCCAGCAAACGGCCAAGCCGGTGATTGACGGTGTGCCGCATCCGAACCAGTGTCTGGCCGATTTTGTTGCACCCAGGTCGAGCGGCATTGCCGATTATCTCGGCATGTTTGCGCTGACGACGGGACTGGGCGTGGAGAAGCGCGTGCAGCAGTTCAGGGATGCGCTGGATGATTACAGCGCCATTATGTTGCAGGCATTGGCAGACCGTCTGGTCGAGGCGTTCAGCGAATATCTGCACGAACTGGTGCGCAAGGATCTGTGGGCCTATGCGCATGACGAGCACTTGAGCCACGAAGAATTACGCAAGGAAAAATTCCGCGGTATTCGTCCGGCACCGGGTTATCCGGCCTGCCCGGAGCATACCGTCAAGAGTGATGTTTTCAAACTGTTGCGCTGTCAAGAGATTGGCATGGCGCTGACTGAATCGATGGCGATGCTGCCAGGCTCATCCGTATGCGGTTTCTACTTTGCGCATCCAGAATCGAAATTCTTCAGTGTCGGCAAAATCGGCAGGGATCAATTGACTGATATGGCGGCGCGACGCGGCGTCAGCGAAGAACAACTCACGCACTGGCTGGCACCGAATCTGTAAACAGTGATCAATCTGGGAGGCAACGTGAACGCAAAAAACAAAAATAAAATTGCATACACCATTGAGCCGAAGGATTTGGCAGCGCATTTGTTTGCAGTCACGGTTACGGTGGAAAATCCTGCCCCGGAAGGGCAGCTTTTCGCGCTTCCCGCATGGATTCCGGGCAGCTACATGATCCGCGAATTTGCACGCAATATCGTGGAGATCCGTGCGCAATCCGGTGACCGTCCGGTGGCGCTGGAAAAGATCGACAAGGATACCTGGCAGGCAGCGCCGTGTCGTGAGCCCCTCACCTTGAGTTATGACGTCTATGCGTGGGATTTGTCGGTGCGCGCGGCGCATCTCGACCAGTCGCACGGCTTCTTTAATGGCACCAGTGTGTTTCTGCGTGTAATTGGGCAGGAAGCGTTGCCGCATGAGGTCGATATCCGCCGCCCTGCGGATGCGGCCTGCAGGGACTGGCGCGTGGCGACATCGATGCCGGAACTGAAAGCCGAGCGTCACGGTTTCGGCACTTATGTGGCGCAGGATTACGATGAACTGGTCGATCATCCGGTCGAGATGGGCGATTTTGTGCTCGGCACGTTCGAGGCGCATGGCGTGCTGCATGAAGTGGTCGTGACCGGCAGGGTGCCGAATCTGGACATGGCGCGTTTGACGGCAGACCTGAAAAAAATCTGCGAAGCGCAGATTGCGCTGTTCGAGCCGGAAACAAAACAGGCACCGATCGATCGTTACGTATTCCTGACCATGGCCGTTGGCGATGGTTACGGCGGACTGGAGCATCGCGCCTCGACGGCACTGCTTTGCTCACGCGCCGATTTGCCGGTGACGCATTCGTCCGAAATGTCCGAAGGCTACAGCACCTTCCTCGGCCTGTGCAGCCACGAGTATTTCCACACCTGGCACGTCAAGCGCATCAAGCCGGACGTGTTCACGCCGTACAACCTGCAAGCCGAAAGCTACACCACCTTGCTGTGGCTGTTCGAAGGCTTCACCACCTATTACGACGACCTGATGCTGGTGCGCAGCGGCGTGGTGGATTTGCCAACCTACTTGCGGCGGCTGGAACGCATCATCGCCAACGTGATGCGCGCGGGCGGCCGCTTCAAGCAAAGCATGGCCGAAGCCAGTTTCGATGCGTGGACGAAATACTATCGGCAGGATGAAAATGCACCGAACGCGCTGGTGAGTTACTACACCAAGGGTGCGATGATGGCGATGGCGCTTGACCTGACCATCCAGCGCAAGACCAGGGGTGAAAAATCGCTGGACGATGTCATGCGCGTCCTGTGGCGGCGCTACGGCAAGGATTACTACACACCCGGCACTCCGCAGCGCGGCGTGACCGAGCCGGAAGTCGAGGCGCTGATCGAAGAAGTCAGCGGCCTGAAACTGAAGCGTTTTTTCGACCAGTACATTCGCGGCACGGAAGATGTGCCGCTGGAAACCATCCTGCCCGCCTTTGGCATTGCCGTGACCGATGCCAACAAGCGTAACAAGCCCAGTCTGGACGTACGCGTGTCACGCGGCAACGAATGTCGCCTGATGCATGTGCACAACGGTGGCGCGGCGCACAAAGCAGGGCTATCCGCTGATGACGTAGTGATTGCACTTGACGGCATTCGGGTGACAGGATCGAATCTGGATAACTTGCTTGGCCGTTATGCGCTGGGCGACAAGGTGACGGTACATGCTTTCCGGCGCGACGAACTGATGACGTTCGAGCTGACGTTGGAACCGGAGCAGGCGGCACGCATTCGTCTGAGCGAGCGCCAGAATTCAAAAGTAGCGCAAAAAGCGCAGGAGAAGTGGTTGGCGCGTTAGTTCCATATAGTTATTGCTGTTAAAGGCACATTGCCAGAGAAGGCCGATAAATATAAGAAATTGGATGGCGCTGGCCATCGGCCCGTAAAAAATTTCATCCCGGCATTGAGAGCACCTGTTGCCGCTGACCGAAAACTGACCCATTTAAGGGTGTTGTGCTGATTCAAAATTGACCCAGGTGTTTTACTAGTCCTGCCTAATTATTAAGCAGGAGATAAAAGGTGATCACCATGGAAATTTTGAGCAAGATAAGAAGGATGTATTTTCGCGACGAGATGTCGCTGCACGCCATTGCCAAGCGCACGGGATTGTCGCGCAACACGGTACGCAAGTGGCTCAGGAAGCCAGAAGAAGTTAAACAGCCGAAGTATGTCAGGGACAAGAAAGCCAGCAAGCTTTCCCCGTATCACGGCAAGATCAAGCAGGCGCTTCAAGCCGATCTTCACCGTCCCAAGCAAAACCGCCGCACTGCCAAGGCGCTGTTTGCACAAATCAGGGCGGAAGGCTACGAAGGCGGATATAGCCAGCTCACCGCTTTTATACGCGAATGGAAAGAAAGCAAAGGCAAGGCGCACACTGCATTTGTACCGCTCACATTTGGGTTCGGTGAAGCATTCCAGTTCGACTGGAGCGAGGAAGGGCTGGTGATCGGCGGGATATACCGCCGAATACAAGTTGCGCATCTCAAGCTATGCGCCAGTCGTGCTTTCTGGCTGGTCGCCTATCCGAGTCAGGGGCATGAAATGCTGTTCGATGCACACACCCGAGCTTTCGCTGCCTTGGGCGGCATTCCACGGCGCGGGATATACGACAACATGAAGACGGCAGTAGACAAGGTCAACAAAGGCAAGGGGCGCGTGGTTAACGCACGCTTTGCCGTTATGTGCGGCCATTACCTGTTTGACCCTGATTTTTGCAATGTTGCCTCTGGTTGGGAGAAAGGCGTTGTGGAGAAGAATGTCCAGGACAGCCGCAGGCGAATCTGGCTAGAAGCGCGGGATCGAAAGTTTGGCTCCTTTGCAGAACTCAACGTCTGGCTGGCCGACAAGTGCAAGGCGCTATGGAGCGAACTGCGCCACCCGGAACACAAGGAATTCTCCATTGCCGAAATACTGGAGCAAGAGCGTAGTGACATGATGCCGATGCCGTTGACTTTTGACGGTTATGTAGAAAAGCCAGCCAGAGTATCAAGTACCTGTCTGGTTTCCGTGCTGCGCAATCGCTACTCCGTGCCATGCGAGCTGTCGGGCCAGATGGTCAGTGTGCGCATTTATCCTGACCGAATCAATGTAGTGGCGCATGATGCAGTCGTTGCCAGTCATGAGCGACTGTTTGAACGCGGGCAGGTCAGTTACGACTGGCAGCACTACATCCCGCTACTACAGCGCAAGCCTGGAGCGCTCAGGAACGGCGCGCCCTTTGCGGACATGCCTGCACCTTTGAGGCAACTGAAGTTTGGCCTGATGCGGCGCGAAGGCGGTGATCGACTTATGGCACAAGTACTCTCGGCAGTTCCAACGGCAGGACTGGATTCAGTATTGGTGGCTGTAGAACTCGTGCTTGAATCCGGCGTACTCAGCGCAGAGCATGTCCTCAATGTCCTTGCCAGGCTTAATGCTGCGCCAATGCCGCCCAGTGTGGAAACCACCCTGGAACTCAAGGAAGCACCGCTTGCCAATACTGACCGTTACGACCAGCTCAGGCATGAAGTTGCAGACATGACGGAGGATAACCATGCGTGATGTTGCAACAGAACTCAAGGCATTGCGCCTGCACGGCATGGTCAGTGCGTGGGCGGATTTAACGGCAAATGAACCATCTTCTACCCAGACTTCGAAATGGCTGATTGAACACCTGCTTCAAGCTGAGAATACAGACCGTCACATGCGTTCAATCACTAACCAGATGCGTGCAGCGCGGTTTCCTGTACATCGTGATCTGGCTGGCTTTGACTTTGCGCTCAGCAAGGTCGATCAACCACTGATCAGGCAACTGGCAACGATGGAGTTTGCTGACCATGCACAAAACGTCGTGTTCATCGGTGGGCCAGGCACCGGCAAGACGCATCTGGCCACAGCCATTGCGATAAGCGGCATAACCCAACACAGCAAGCGTGTGCGGTTTCACTCTACAGTCGATCTGGTCAATATGCTGGAAAAGGAAAAGCGCGATGGCAAGGCTGGTCGGATTGCACGCTCACTGATGCGTATGGATCTCGTCATACTCGATGAGCTGGGATACCTGCCGTTCAGCCAGGCCGGCGGGGCATTGCTATTTCATTTGCTCTCTAAACTTTACGAGCATACCAGTGTGGCCATCACCACGAATCTGAGCTTCTCGGAATGGTCCAGCGTATTTGGCGACAGCAAAATGACAACGGCGCTTCTTGATCGCCTGACTCATCATTGCCATATCGTTGAAACCGGCAACGAGTCGTATCGCTTTCAGCACAGCAGTCTGGAAGCAAAATCACGCATCAGATCAAGAGAGCAGGCCAGAAAGAATAAAAACGCCGAAACCCAATGCTAAGGAAATGAAAAAAGGAGGTAATAAAAAACTGGCTATTTGTTAAACTTATCCACAGCTGCCATACCAAAATGCAGCTTCCGACCCTGGGTCAAAATTCAATCGGCACGGTGGGTCAAATTTCAATCAGCGCGAACACACCTGTAATGTCAGCTATTTTGGTCACCGTTCCTGGTGGGGTGAGAGGTGCCCTTTCTTTTTTTTGTTCGCTTCCTTTGGAAGCCGAGCAAATACATCAACACTGCACCAACCGCAGCAACGAGAATATTTTCCGTGACGCCACCCCAACTCCGGTCAACCACTGCAGCGGAAGGCAAGAACGAGAAATAACGCACTTCCACGCGCTTGCCCACAACTAGATGTTTGGGCGAGAAATAATCACCCACACGT
The DNA here is from genome assembly GCA_963666295.1 of Burkholderiaceae bacterium. Lineage (GTDB taxonomy): Bacteria > Pseudomonadota > Gammaproteobacteria > Burkholderiales > Burkholderiaceae_D > QZKY01. The sequence goes on from OY762707.1 coordinate 1,308,147, forward strand.
TGTGTATGTCCCGTTACAAGCTCGCCGCTCGGTAACATGAACGTGTAGCTGATCATGTAGGTATAGCGGTTTCTGATCGCCTCAGCACGATCGCCGCCCTGCCTTCGCACGTGCGTAATCTTGCCTTGTCCCTGCGTGCCGAACAAGGCGACAAAAGGCATGTAGATACCCCAAATCAGCAACATCATGCCCAGACAGAAAACCAGCGAACGACCTATCTTGGCGAACACAACGCTTCCACCATTTTCTTGGCTTGCGGATAGATTTCCGGTGAACAGAAAAGCGCCGCTTTCGTATGCCAGCGGCCCATTAAATATATCGTGTGGCGACGCTCATCAAAGCGCAAGCGGTTCACGTTGCGCCATGAAACAAAACTGCGGGAGCCACTCCGCGCAAGCATTCCAGCGCCGGCCGCACTGAAATTACCTGTAAACAGGCCGAGGATGATGGCCCATTTGGATGCATTTGCTGCGCGCCTATCGATTACTTCAGAGTTGACGCCGCGCTTGTCCAGATGAAAGCGCATGTTCATTCGGTTCCGGTAAAAAAGTGCCATGACAAGCAAGGCAACGACAACAAACCCAAGATGAATGAGGCCAATCACACAAATGACCACCGGGATGCCAGACCAGTCGCCATCCACCGCAAAAATGGTGCTGACTAGAAGAGAAACCAGAACAAAAGTGATGGCCAACACGCCAGCAGTTTGACGAAGCACAACTGGACTATTCAGCAAAGGTACTGAAATAGTCCAGCTCAAGGATGTAAATTTACTGTCACGGACCGAAGGCATCACACCTGTGCGAGCCAGGAAGGCACGTCAAAGCGTGCCATTATTCTTTACAGAAGCTGCGTGCTGCTGCATCCAGTGAGGGGTGGGCATAGCCTACACCATCGGGCATCCCCTTTTTCTTGAAATGCCACTTTCCGTTCACATTGACAAATTTTGGACCCAAGCCATTTTTGCAAACTACATGTACCCTTTGCCGTGGATTTTTTCCGCAACATTCCCACTTTGCCAGAACCCGCCACGCACTGGCTTGTGCACTTAAGGACAACAGCACGCATCCTAGGACACTACTAACAATCCACCTTGCCTTCGTCATAAAGCCTCCCACAAATGGTTGGAAATGCTGATTAGTAAATGCTTGCTCGAGCGATCTGCAAAGTTACGCGAGGTTACTTTCGCGTGCGTTGCATCATGTCTCACGCACTGACTCATTCAGCGCCTCCTTCAGTTAAGCTGCATTTGAACAGCTGAAAAATACGAGTAATAAACTATCATGACGATGTGATGCCGCCACATGCGCCAGACAGTTTGTGTTTGAAAAGAACAAGCGCTCCCTGGCTAGTAAATTTGACCGTTGTTACACCGTTTCATCCCAGTCTTGTAAATGCCTCCTGGACCTTTCGATCCCTTTTTGCAAAGGGCATAACCATTTGGAACAACTGCGCCGTTGTTGCATTGCGCGTAGCCAATTTTGTAGCTTCCACCCGCGCCATTGGCACCTTTTTTACAGAAGTTATAACCATTCCGAACAACTGCACCGTTGTTGCATTGCGCGTAGCCAATTTTGTAGCTTCCACCCGCACCATTGGCGCCCTTTTCACAGTAGGCATAACCATTCTGAATAACTGCGCCGTTGTTGCATCGCGCGTAGCCAATTTTGTAGCTTCCACCCGCGCCATTGGCACCTTTGCTGCAGTAGTTATAACCATTCTGAACAATTGCACCGTTATTACAACGTGCATGGCCAAGCTTGTAACAGCCGCCTGGACCATTGCTGCCCTTTGAGCATGTTGAGTAGCCTGATGGGCATGTCGCTGCAAAAGCCAGGCTTGGTACAAACACAAACAGCGCCATTATGTACAAACGCATCTTTTTCATTTTCTATCTCCGATCCTGAAAGTGCTGGCAAAGAAGCCGTTAAGAAACAAGGATTGAAAAAATCACATCTTTTTCTACGAAAAGCAGCACAATTTAACAAAAAAACGGTGAAATATCACGCATTCTTAGGTGTTCAAGCAGCATTTTAAAAATAATAGCTACCCTAAACCATAAATTCTGGACAATTATTTTTTTGGCATCACCAATATCGCGAGGTGACACCATATCTTCTGGAACTGTCGCCGGCTACTATTATTGCCAAAGATGCGAATCTAGAAAAATCTTCAAAAGAATAATCTCTCCAGTTCCACCCCCGGCTCCGGCACGCGCATAAACGCTTCGCCAACCAGAAACGCGTGCACATCGGCATTACGCATCAGTTGCACGTCGTCCGTAGTGTGAATGCCGGATTCGGTCACGATCAGTTTTTCCGACGGAATATTGGGCAGCAGCCCGATCGTGGTTTGCAGTGAGGTATTGAAGGTGCGCAGATCGCGATTGTTGATGCCGAGCAGCGGCGTGTTCAGGCGTAGTGCGGCTTCCAGTTCCTTGCCGTCGTGTACTTCGACCAGCACGTCCATGCCAAGTTCGTGTGCACAGGCTTCCAGTTCTGCCATTTGTCCCGCACCCAGTGCGGCCACAATCAGCAAAATGCAATCCGCGCCCCACTGGCGGGCTTCATACACCTGATACAGGTCGACGATGAAGTCCTTGCGCAACGCCGGAATGGTGCAGGCGGCGCGCGCCTGTTCCAGAAATTCCGGCGCGCCCTGAAAGAAAGGTTTGTCCGTCAGGACGGACAAACAAGCCGCACCATGATTGGCGTAGCTGACCGCAATTTCGGCCGGTCTGAAGTCTTCACGAATCACGCCTTTGGAGGGCGAGGCTTTCTTGATTTCGGCGATCACGGCGGCCTGTCCCGCAGCAATCTTGGCGCGCATGCTGGCTTCAAAACCGCGCACGGCTTTGTCATCCGGCAGGCCAGATTCCACTTCACGGCGCAGGCTGCTGTATGGCAACGATTTCTTGGCGGCAGCAATTTCTTCGTCTTTGACGGCGAGGATTTTTTTCAGGATGTCTGACATGGTCTGATGTTCGGCGGTTTTAGGCGTTTTCTTGGGACAGCGTCTGTGTCACTGAAACGAACTGGTCGAGTTTTTTTCGCGCTTCACCGGAAGCGATAACGGTGCGGGCACGCTGCAAGCCGTCTTCAATGGAAGTGGCAATCCCGGCGGCGTACAGGGCAGCGCCGGCATTGAGTGCCACGATGTGGCTGCTCTGACTTTCGGGATTTTCCAGTGCTTCCAGAATCCGTATTCGGGATTCGTTCGCGTTGCCGACCTTGAAGGTTTCGCTCTCGATAACGGGTAAGCCGAAATCGGAAGGGTGGATGTCGTATTCGCGAATCTGGCCGTCTTTCAGTTCGCCAACCTTGGTAGGTGCGCCAAGCGAAATTTCGTCCAGATTGTCGCAGCCCCAGACGACCAGCGCATGTTGTGCCCCCAGTTTTTGCAGTGCACGCACCTGAATGCCGACCAGATCAGGGTGAAACACCCCCATCAGGATATTGGGGGCGTCGGCTGGGTTCAGCAGCGGGCCAAGAATGTTGAAGATGGTGCGCACGCCGAGTTCGCGCCGTACCGGTGCGGCGTATTTCATCGCGGCATGATGCAGCGGCGCGAACATGAAGCCGATGCCGGTCTGTTCGACGCACCGCGCAATCTGCGTGGGATTCAGTTCGATATTCGCACCGATGGCCTCCAGCAAGTCGGCGCTGCCTGAGGATGAAGATACGCTGCGCCCACCGTGCTTGGCGACGCGCGCACCGGCTGCGGCCGCCACGAACATTGAGGCCGTCGAAATGTTGAAGGTATGCGCACCGTCGCCGCCGGTGCCGACGATGTCGACCATGCGGGTGTTGTCGGTCAGCGGCACTTTGGTTGCAAATTCACGCATGACTTGCGCCGCCGCTGAGATTTCACCGACGGTTTCTTTCTTTACGCGCAAGGCAATCGCAAGTGCGGAAATCAAGACAGGCGACATTTCGCCGCTCATGATCTGGTGGAACAGGGACAGCATTTCATCGTGAAAAATTTCACGGTGTTCAATACAGCGCGTCAGGGCTTCTTGTGGAGTGATGGACATGGCACAACAGGCTCAGGTGTTGGTCAGAAAATTCTTCAGGACGGCGTGGCCGTACTCGGAAAGAATGGATTCGGGATGGAATTGCACGCCCTCGACCGCGTATTGCTTGTGGCGTACGCCCATGATTTCGCCATCCTCCGTCCAGGCGGTGATTTCCAGTGCCTCCGGCAGCGTTTTACGTTCAATCGCAAGTGAGTGATAGCGAATCACCGTGAACGGACTCGGCAAATCCTTAAACACACCGACGCCGGTGTGGAAGACTTCGGAGGTCTTGCCGTGCATGATTTCTTGGGCGCGAATGACCTTGCCGCCGAAGGCCGCGCCGATAGCCTGATGACCCAGGCAGACACCAAGAATCGGGATTTTGCCGGCAAAGTGTTTTAGGACGGCGAGGCAGATTCCTGCTTCAGCAGGCGTACAAGGTCCGGGCGACAGGCAGATGTGATCCGGCTTCAAGGCTTCGATTTCTTCTATTGTGATTTCGTCGTTGCGAAAGGTTTTGACTTCTTCCCCCAACTCGCCGAAATACTGGACGAGGTTGAAGGTAAAGGAGTCGTAATTGTCGATCATTAATAACATGGCTTTTCCCGATGACGGCAGTCGGCGACAGGGCGCGCCTTCACTGCTTGATTATCTCATTGTTGTGGGTGTCGTTTCGAGCCGTTTTGTCGTGGTGACGCAGGCGCGCGGCGCACTAACCAGAAGGCGTCAGGGACGCCATCGGAAAGGGGTGTTCAGGACAAAACGCAACGCAACACGCGCCTGAGGGTCATTCTTGTGAAGAGAGCAATTCATCAATTTCAGACTCATCAAGTTCAACTGCTGGAACAGCATACTTTTCTGTCGCCCATGCACCGAGGTCAATTTGCTTGCAGCGTTCCGAGCAGAACGGGCGAAAGCGATTCGCTTCGATCCATTCTACATTTTTTCCGCAGGTGGGGCACTCAACAATAGCAGGCATCAGAAGTTACAAAGTGTCAGGTCAAACGAAACGTCATTTTCAAACGGCTTGGGTTTCTGGTCGCCAACCTGTTTGGTGAAGCGAATTGAAAGCATGTACTTGTTGGCTGAAATTTCCGGAATGACGTTCAGTTCGCCGTCCAGTATGACACGAAGCATCTGAAATGTTTTGCCTTGCAACATTTCCTGATAATGGCCGGCCGGTGCTTTTAGCGTACTGGTGCGGCCTGAGTCGCGAAGGAGCCGAAGTATGAGCCCGAGCGCATTGAAAAGTGGTTTGAGAGGCGCGAACCATTTGGTGATGTCCTCAAAGCGCTTTTCAAAGGGAAGTTGTTTCCATGCAAAATAAGAGGGAATATCAAATTCACATACGCCGCCCGGCATGACCATTCTGCTGCGTATGCTCATCAGCCATTCATTTTCTCGGATGCTTTGCCCGGTTCTCCCTTGTACGGCAACCAGGTTGTTGCTGGCTGTTTCCAGTTCCAGAAGTATCTTACCCAGAGCTTTCTCTTCAACATTGGGGTTGGATTTGAAACCCTGTAGTGTTTGCTTCTGTCTTTCCAGTTCTTGCAACAAGTCGGATTTCAAGTCGGCGCGGCCAACGAGTTCAAGAATTTCAAAAATGGTGGTAATGGCGGCGTGATGTTCCTGCTCATGCGGTTGATGCAGGAAGAAAGAGAATCTTTCATGCAAATCTTCCAGACGCAACAAAGTGCGAATACGTTCGTTGAAAGGGTATTCGTAAGTGATCAAGCAAGCACCCATTAAACCGTTGTCAGGAAGATACCCTGTGATTCTGGCTTAAATGGCACGAAATATCAATTTTTACTGTTGATTTCTAGACAGATCTAGATACAGGGCGTGAAGTTGCGCCACGCTGGCAGGTAGTTTTTCAGGCGAGCCACTGTTCTCAATTACGTCATCGGCTGCCGCGAGGCGTTCGTCACGTGTCGATTGTGTGGCCATGATGGCGCGAATCTGCTTTTCGGTCAGGCCACTGCGCGTGATAACGCGGCTGATTTGCAGTTCTTCGGGGCAGTCGACTACCAGGATGCGTTGTACGCGCTTAAGCCAATGGGGTGATCCGATTAGAAGGGGAACGTCAAAAATAATATAAGGGCTATTTGCCTCGCTGGCGAGCCGTTCACATTCCTGTCGGATAAGCGGGTGCAGAATGGCTTCCAGTCGTGCCTTGGCAGCTGGGTTGCCAAAAACCTGTTCACGTACTTTGGCGCGATTCATGCCGCCGTTGGTATCTATGGCGTCTGACCCAAATGCCTCGCGAATGGGATCAATGGCGGCTCCGCCGGGGGCGGTCAACTGCCGCGCGACGGCGTCGCTATCAATGACTGTAATGCCGAGCTCGGCAAAAAGATTTGCAACGGTGGTCTTTCCGCTACCGATCCCACCTGTCAGGCCAACAGAAAAAGGCGCGTTTTTCACGTGATGAAGCCGAAAATGGCCTGCGATATCGGTTTTCCTGCAAGGAGCGCCAGCATGCCGGCTGCTGCGAGGTAGGGGCCGAATGGAATCGGTTTTTCGCGACCGTGTCTGGTAAAGACAATCAGGCAGATGCCGACAACGGCACCCACGCCCGACGAGAGCAAAATGATGGCAGGCAGCGCTTTCCAGCCAAGCCACGCACCCAATGCCCCCAGCAGCTTGAAGTCGCCGTAACCCATGCCTTCCTTGCCGGTTGTGATCTTGAACAGCCAATAAATCGACCACAAGGACATATAACCGGCAGCGGCGCCGATGACTGCATCGGAAAGGGGAACAAAGTTACCGTGCAAGTTGATCAGCAAACCGCTCCAAAGCAGCAGGTAGGTCAGATCGTCCGGCAGAAACTGGGTATCCAGGTCAATGAAAGTCAGCGCAATTAAAAGCCACACAAAGGGCAGGGTGGCCAGACCCACGATGCCACTGCCAAAATGCCAGATCAGGAAGGCAGAGAGTGCGCCGCAGGCGAATTCGACGAGCGGATAGCGCAAGGGGATTTTCGTTTTGCAGGAGCGGCACTTTCCTCCCAGAACGAGATAACTGATGACGGGGATGTTTTCCAAAGCCGAAATCTTGTGCCCGCATTTTGGGCAGGCAGACCGCGGAACAAGCAGGTTGAACCGGTCCGTATGTGGTAATTCCTGCCCGGCTTCCTGCGCGATATAGTTTTCTGATTCGCGCTGCATCATTTTAGGAATCCGGTAGATCACCACATTCAGAAAGCTACCGACCATCAACCCAATTACGCCAGCCACAACGGTGGGCAGCAGGGTGCCGGGTGATGCAAACAAAAGCGTTTCAAGCATGGTGCAGGAACCGTCGGGTCATTGAAGTGAGTCCTCTTTGCGTACAGGTTGCGCTTATTCTGGTGTATCTGTTCCTTCAGTCTCTCCGTTCCAGACTTCGATACGATTGCGGCCAAGATGTTTGGCAGCGTACATGGTTTGGTCGACGGCGCGGATGATGTCTTCTTTGCGGATGAAGCGGATGCCGCCGTCCATATGCGTTAGAACGCCAATGGAGGCGGTAACCGAGATGTGTGTGCCGTCATCCATGACGTGGTCAAGATTGCTGATGGTTTCCTGAAGGCGCGACAGGAGCAGGACAGCGTTTTTGAGGTTGGTGCCCGGCAAGATAATAATAAATTCTTCTCCACCGTAACGTGCAAAAACATCGTCGGGGCGCAACTGGCTTTGCAGGGCATGGACGATGGAGATCAGGACGCTGTCACCAGCCGGATGGCCGTAATTGTCATTAATGGTTTTGAAATGATCAAGATCAATCATGGCAACAGACAAGGGCCAGCCATGAACGGAGGAAAGTTCAAATTCGCGCTGCAGGATGATGTCCAGGTAGCCGCGATTATGCGCGCCGGTGAGTGCATCGCGCTGCGCATGGTTTTCCAGCTCTTTGGCCTTTTGCAGTTGGCGCATCATTTGCAGGTCTTTCGCTTCCGTCATGATGGCGGAAATCTCTGCCTGTTTCAGGATCGGCACGTCAAACAGCTTTTCTGCTTCTGGAATGCGTGCGCCAACCATTTCCATCACGGCGTGCAGGCGGTCATCCGAAAGGCCAAGATAATTCCGGGCTGCATCGGTGCAACGCAGAACGGCATCCGTGTCACCAGCAAATAAAAATACTTCGGCAAGTAGGCCAGAAACAGCGATGCAGGCGGTCATTTTCGACATGGCCTCCGGTTGTTGCGTCAAGGAGTGTGCCGCAAGACAGGAAAGCGACAGATAGTCAGGCAAGTTCCAGCGCTTCAGCAGCCATTGCCCCACTTCGTCATGTCCCGCCCCAAAGGCTTCCCGTTCGGCGATACGCAATGCCTCATTAGTCAAACCGGGCCGGTTAACACGCGCATATTCGTCCGGCATCATCGCTTCATATGCCAGTACGCCGATGTCTTGCAACAAGCCGGCGAGAAACAGGTCGTCCAATTTTTGGATACCGCACTCTTCCCCCAGTGCGCGACATGCCAGTGCGGATAACATGGCTTGTCGCCAGAAGTGATAGGGGTCGCCATCTTGATGCTCATCCAGAGATCGAAAGGCATCCATAAGCGAGAAAGACAGCGCTACCATCATGGCGGCGTGCGTGCCAAGTAAGCTGACCGCCTGGCGAATATTGGTTGCGGTACGACGTGTCTGATAGAGCGGTGAATGCGCCAGCCGCAAAAACTTGGCGGCCAAGGCGGGATCCTTCGAGACTTCCGCGCTAATTTCCGCCATGCCCGTGTCAGACTTGTGCGTCAGTTCAACGATGCGCAGGGCAACGGCAGGCAGGCTTGGCAAGCTGGGGCAATAACGTAGGCGTTTGGCAATTTCTTCGTTCATGTCTGAGATGTTCTCTTGGAGAGTGCGGGTCTGCTTGAACTCGCAAATGATAGAGAAAATCACTACTTGCGAACTCGTACTTGTTAGTGTTATGCAAGTAGTATTTTACATGTTGCTTTACCGCAATGGCGGCTCCTTTTTTTGGTTTGCGCCTTTTACAGCTACAGCTATTTAAAAGATCAGCAAAATTTGTGCTTCCGCTTCTGCGGAAGGCGAGTATTTGAAGCCCGATTTTGCAAAACGATGCCAGCGACCGATTATGTAGCTGACAAGCAGGTTGGCGCGGGCTGAAATAGCTGTTTCTTGTGTCTGTCCTTGCGATAGCGCGGTACGCAAGGCTTGCCTGAAAGAGAGTTCTATTCGATCAAGTAGCTGATTGATGCGGGTTTGCAGGCGCGTATCTTCGTTGACGAGTGCTTCACCAATCAGTACCCGAGTCATGCCGGGATTTCTTTCCGCGAAATGAAGCAGCATCAAGGTGATCTCCTGCGCTTGCTGAAGACCCCCTTCCTGTTGTGATTCAATTTTGTTGATCAGCCCGAAAATGGTGGATTCGATAAATTCGATCAAGCCTTCAAACATTTGTGCCTTACTTGCGAAGTGGCGATAAAGCGCGGCTTCTGAAATGCCCAACCTGGCTGCTAGCGCGGCAGTGGTTATTTTTTCACTTTCAGGCTGGCCGAGCATGGCTGCCAGCGCCTGAAGAATTTGCAGTTTGCGTTCGCCTGATTTGTTGGTTGCCATTTTGGTAGTCTTTTTTATTTTGAAGTACGAAGTTTACGCAGGAAAAAAGGCAGTTTTCTGACAGAGCGTACTTTAACGTCAATATAAACGGGACGGTGCCTGCGTTCAGGTCTGGACAGGGGAAACAGGTGTTCGCGTTGGCGTGGCTGCATTGACAGGTATTGCGTAACCAGCACGGTGCGCAAACCGAGCGACTTGGCCGCTTTCAAGGTGGGTGCCGTATCTTCCACGAGAATGCATTGCCGTGGCCTGATTTTTTCTTTTGCCAGCAATTTTCGCAGCAAGTGACGGGATGGCTTGGGGCGCAAGCTACCATGTACGCGCATGGATTCAATCGGAATGTGGTCGGCAAAATGGCGGTGCAAGCCAAGGTGCCGGAGGATGTTGCGCGAGTATTGGCGCGGCGAATTGGTCAGTAAAATCTTGCGACCGGGTAGTTGTCGGAACAGACGGTTCAGGCCACGTTCGGCGCGAATCATTTGTGTTAAATCATCAAACTGGTGTGCGGCGTGCAGAAAATCTTCAGCGCGTACATTGTGGTGCCGAATCATGCCCAAGAGTGTGGCACCGTAGCGCTTCCAGTATTCCGCGCGCACGGCATTGACGGTTTCGGGATCGCTGGGCGCGCCGCTGTCAGCCAGCGTTTTTTCCAGAAAGGCATTCATGTTTGCCGTGATGGCTGGGAAAATTGCATGCGATGCGTTGTGCAGCGTGTTGTCCAGATCAAATAGCCAGAGCATGGTTCGGTTGTTCAAGAAAAAGCCCATGCATGTGCACGGGCTTGGCTGATGGGTTGTGGCAATAATTACGCCTTTTTAGGCTGGCCACCATATTTCTTATTAATGTAGTACTGCTGTCCAACCGAAAGTACGTTGTTCACAACCCAGTACAGTACCAGACCGGCGGGGAAGAAGAAGAACATAACCGAAAAAATGACCGGTACGAACATCATTATCTTGGCCTGAAGCGGGTCTGGTGGAGGCGGAGACATTTTTTGCTGAATAAACATTGAGCCAGCCATCAGCAGCGGCAGAATATAGTACGGATCCGGTATTGACAGGTCAGTAATCCAGCCGAGCCAGGGTGCGCCAACAATCTCGACGCTGGCCAGCAATACCCAATACAGCGCGATAAAGACCGGGATCTGGATGACAACCGGCAAACAGCCGCCCATCGGATTGATTTTCTCGGTTTTGTAGAGCGCCATCATGGCCGCGTTCATTTGTTGTTTGTCGCCTTTGTAGCGTTCGCGAATTTCTTGGATCTTCGGGTTAACCGATTTCATGTTCGCCATGCTCTTGTAGCTGTAAGCGGACAGTGGTGCAAAAATGAGCTTGATCAAAACCGTGAGCGCAATAATGCTCCAGCCCCAGTTGCCAAGGTACTGGTGGATCTTGGCCAGGACGTTATAGAGGGGTTTCGCAACAATGGTGACCAGGCCATAGTCCTTCACAAGATCCAGGCCAACTGCTAGTTCTTCCATCACCAGCGAATCTTGCGGGCCGGCGTACAAGACTGATTCACTGACGGCCTTTTCACCTGGCGCCAGCTTGCCCAGTGGCAGTACATTACCCACGGCATACAAGCCCTTGTCGATCAGGCGTGTGTAGATTTCACGCTCTGCCTTTTTGGCTGGAATGAAAGCAGATACAAAATGATTCTGAATCATTGCAAACCAGCCATTGTCTGCTTTCTTGGCATGATCTGTTTTACTGTCTTCAATCTCATCAAAGTCGATTTTTTCAAACTTTTCTTTGCTGGTATAAACCGCCGGACCGGTAAAGGTGCTTGTCAGTTTGGATTCGCCTTCTGGCTTCTCGCCATCGCGCAGCAATTGCAGGTAAAGCGATGGCTTGATCGTTTCCTTGCTGTTATTGATGATTTCATGCTTGACATCAATTGCGTAATCACCGCGTTTGAGGGTGAAGGTCTTGATAAGTTTTACACCGTTTCTTTCGCCCTCAAGAACTAACTGAACCGCTTTCGCCTGTTCGGTGTTGCGTGGCCCCGGCTTTACCATAAATCCGGTTTTATGGTTCGGGAAATCGCCGCCAATAAGCCCGGTTTGCGCCAGATAGGTTCGAGGCTCGTTTGTGTCAAACAAGGTGCGATTCCTTGTCTTGTCAGTGGCGTCGCGATAGTTGAATAGTTCGAGGTATTTGATTACACCGCCTCTGGTGTCAACTTTGACCTTAACCAGATCGGTCGACACCTCAATGAGTTCGGATGGACCATACAGTTTGAGTTCTTCGGCGCGTTTGGCTTCTGCCAATGCTTGCTCACGCGCTTCCATTCGTTTTTGACGCGCTGTCGCTGGTGCCGTTTTTTTAACGGAGGAGCCAAAAATAAGGGAGTCGCCGCCCTGATAAACTTGCCAGTTATCCCATAGCATGATGATCGATACGACAAAGACAAGCCACAGCGTGGTACGGTTTCTGAAATTCATATGCGTTTGTTAATCAGGTGTGGTTGCAACCGCAGGTGGTCGAAGAAGAGGTCGTTGCGGACTTCTCGGGAACAGGATCAAATCCGCCGGGATGCCAAGGATGGCATTTAAATAAGCGTTTTGTGGACAGAATCAATCCCTTTGTTGAGCCGTGTTCACGAATTGCTTCCATGGCGTAACTGGAGCAAGTCGGATAAAAACGGCACCGAGGCCCTAAAAAGGGGCTGATGAAAAGCTGATAAAAGCGAATCAGCAGTAACAGCAAGGATTTTAGGGGAGACTTCAGCACACTTCCTCCAACAGGAGCCGCTAATTCGACAACCCGTTTGCGGGTTTTGTTTTCGAATCAATGGTTTCCAAAAGATGCGATGATAACAGGCTACGCAGCTCTTGTTCCATTTCTGCCTTTAATGAACTGCTTGTTGCGGGTGCAGATCGTGGAACTGCGGGTGCAGACAGGCGAATTAGAAAGTCGCAGTGTCGCAATGAAGCAACACGAAAAATTTCTCGGGCCATGCGCTTGATGGCGTTGCGAGTCACGGCGCGTGGCGCGAAGCGTTTTGCGACAACCAATCCCAGGCGCGCGTGCGGCAATTGATTCGGTTTGGCATACAGCACGAAGTGCGTTGTCCGGTTAACGGGTCGCATACGAAAAACGGATGAAAATTCATCCGTTTTAAGAATCCGCCGTCCGCGATGAAACGCTTCCTTCACACAGTCAGCTTGCAGCGACGACAGCCCTTAGGCAGCCAGGCGCTTGCGCCCTTTGGCGCGGCGCGCACGGAGAACAGCGCGACCGCCGCGCGTCGCCAGACGCGCACGGAAGCCGTGAGTACGTTTGCGGCGCGTAACAGAAGGTTGGTAAGTACGTTTCATGGTAGCCTCGTTAATTCAGCAGAAATAAATCAGATAATTGCTGCTCGCCCTCTGTCATAAAACTCAACAAAGTGGCGATAATCATTCGCCAAAACATCAGCGGGACAATACAGCGAACAGGTAACCCTGAATTAGACAATACCTATACCCACTTTGTCAACCAGATAAGGTGGATGATGAAAAGCGTTCGGAGCCATTTTTCTGCTGAAGAGAAAGGGCGAAAAAAATTATGGCCTGCTTGTGGATAACTCGGCTCTCCAACGTTAAAATGATCCTTTCCGACGCCTGATTTTTTTGCCTTTGAAATGAATGAAGACAAGGTCTTCACATCAGAGGGGTCAGGCAAATTTGCACTTTCCGGGTTCTGTGAGAGACGCGTTATATGGAAAAGATTTGGCAAGCTTGCTCAGCGCAGCTTGAGATGGAATTGACCCCCCAGCAGTTCAATGCCTGGATCAAGCCGCTTGTGCCGCTGGATTTCGAGGGGCAGACATTTCGTGTGGCAGCGCCAAATCGTTTTAAGCTGGATTGGGTCAAGACGCAGTTCGGGGCGCGTATTACGTCGCTGGTTTCACAGCAGGCGGGTGACGAAATCGCAGTACAGTTTGCGCTTCAGCCCAAGGCGACCGTCAAGCACGCAGTTTCTGCGCCAAACAGGTCCAATTCTGTTGCGGTTGCAGAGGTAGAAGGCGTTCCAGAGCCGCAGGGTAACGGCGTACCAAATCAGACTGTTTCCCGCAGTTTGAATGCGGAACTGACATTTGACAGCCTCGTAACCGGCAATGCGAACCAGTTGGCGCGTGCGGCAGCCGTGCAGGTCGCAAACAACCCGGGTGCTTCCTACAATCCGCTTTTCATTTATGGCGGCGTTGGCTTGGGTAAAACGCATCTGATTCACGCGATAGGCAATCAGGTTCTGATGGATCAGCCTTCGGCAAAAGTGCGCTACGTGCGCGCGGATCATTACGTGAACGATGTGGTGACAGCGTACCAGCGTAAGGGGTTTGACGATTTCAAGCGGGACTATCATTCGCTGGACATGCTGCTGATTGATGACATTCAGTTCATTGGTGGAAACAAGGCGCGTACGCAAGAAGAGTTTTTTTATGTGTTCGAAACGCTTATTGCAGCGAAAAAGCAGATCATCATTACGTGCGATACGTATCCCAAGGAACTCACCAGCATTGACAGTCGCCTGACGTCCCGCTTTGCTTCTGGGCTGACTGTTGCGATTGAGCCGCCTGAGCTGGAAATGCGCGTGGCAATTCTGCAGAAGAAAGCGCGTCAGCAAGACAAGAGTCTTTCTGATGACGTGGCATTTTTCGTGGCCAAACATGTGCGCTCCAACGTGCGTGAACTGGAAGGGGCGCTGAGCAAAGTGGTGGCGTTTTCACGTTTTCAGAACAAGGACATTACGGTCGATGTGGCGCGCGATGCGCTCAAGGATTTGCTCTCGGTGCAAAATCGTCAGATTTCGGTCGAAAACATCCAGAAAACAGTCGCTGAATTCTTCAAGATAAAATTGCCGGAAATGTACTCCAAGCGCCGCCATGCAAACATTGTGCGTCCCCGGCAGGTGGCGATGTATCTGGCCAAGGAGTTGACGCAAAAAAGTTTACCGGAAATTGGCGCCGAATTTGGTGGTCGTGACCACACCACCGTCTTGCATGCTGTTCGCAAAATTACCAAAGAACGGGTGCATGATCCGGAGCTTAACCATTCGCTGCATGTTCTGGAGCAGACGCTCAAAGACTGATTCAAATGGCTTTTAAAAGCCTAGGAGAACGCTGAATAAATGCTTGTGCGATGTTCGCTTCCTTGCGCACCCGATGGGCAAGCCTTGGGCCGTTGTGCGCCGCGTAGCTTGCATCCTATCCGGCTCATCAATTTCTTTGACGTTTCCTCTAGCAAATTGTTTTTTCAGTGCTTTTTCTGTCAAAATAGCGTCTTTAAGTTTCGGTTTCCCGAAAGGTGCCCGCAAGGGTTTTTGATTAATACTGTTTGATGGAAACTTACTATGCAATTGGTTACAGCCAGCAGAAATAGTATCCTTCGGCCGCTGCAAATCGTGAGCGGTATTGTCGAGCGTCGTCAAACTTTGCCGATTCTCGCCAATATCCTTATTCGTAAGCAAGGGGAAGATGTTTCATTTCTGTCCACGGATACAGAGATCCAGATAACGACCCACGCCCAAGTTGGCTCCGGCGAGGGCGATGGTGCAACAACGGTTGCGGCGCGCAAATTGCTGGATATTTTACGTTCACTGTCTGACGCATCCGATGTCAGCATGAGCTTGTCCAGTAAGCGACTGACAGTGCAGTCTGGCAAGGCGCGCTTTTCATTGCAGACGCTGGAGGCAGAGGACTTTCCGACGGTTGCGCAGGCCGAGACGGCAGGAACGGTGGTCGTGTTGCCACAAAAAACCTTGCGCCACCTGTTCAATATGGTGCACTTTTCGATGGCGCAGCAAGACATTCGTTATTATCTGAATGGCTTGTTGCTGGTTGTTGATGGCAATAAGGTCATCGCGGTGGCAACGGATGGTCATCGCCTGGCCTTCTGCGAGGTTGAAACCGATCAGGTTTGTGAGCGCCAGGAAGTGATCATTCCGCGCAAGACGATTCTTGAGCTACAACGCCTGATGGAAGAAACCGACGATCCGGTGCGGATTGAAATTGCTGGCAATCAGATCAAGCTGGGTTTTGATGACATCGAGCTGATTTCCAAGTTGGTGGAAGGCAAGTTTCCAGATTACGGCCGTGTCCTGCCAAAAGGGTATAAAAATAATTTTCGGATTGATCGCGAAGTCTTGCAGCGTGCGTTGCAACGTGCCGCCATCATGACGAGTGACAAGTTCAAGGGCGTCCGCTGCATTATCGAGCCGGGTAGCCTGAAAATCAGTTCTACCAATGCAGATCAGGAAGAAGCGGTCGAAGAGCTTGAAATTGATTACGGCGGTGCCTCGATTGATATCGGGTTTAATGTGACCTATCTGCTGGATGTGCTCAATAATCTCAAGAGCGAGCAGGTTCAACTGGAATTGGGCGACGCCAATTCTTCGGTATTGATCACGCTTCCAGAGGACCCTGATTTCAAATATGTTGTGATGCCAATGCGCATCTAAAATCAATGCACGGGGATGCGGCGATAAGGGTATGACGGTGTCGCCACCCCCATCTTTCGTTTTTCAACGCTGTCTTGAGTTGAAAATGTGTGGCGCTTTCAAACGGCAGGCCGCGTAACAGATAAAAGAAAGTCTCATGTCAGATACCCCACAAGAAATGCTTGATGAAAACGGTCAGGGCGAATACGGCGCCGGTGCCATCCAGATACTGGAAGGACTGGAAGCCGTGCGCAAGCGCCCGGGCATGTACATTGGCGATACTTCCGATGGTACGGGTCTGCACCATCTTGTATTCGAGGTGCTGGACAATTCGATTGACGAGGCGCTGGCGGGACATTGTGATTCGATTCAAGTCACGATTCATGCTGATAACTCCATTTCCATCGTGGACAATGGCCGTGGGGTGCCAACGGGCATCAAGTTTGACGACAAGCATGAACCCAAGCGCAGTGCAGCAGAAATTGTGATGACCGAACTGCATGCGGGCGGAAAATTTGACCAGAATGCCTACAAGGTATCGGGTGGTCTGCATGGCGTGGGTGTTTCTTGTGTCAATGGCCTTTCGAAAAAGCTGAGTTTGACAGTGCATCGTGACGGCAAGACGCATTGCATGAAGTTTGCGCGCGGCGTGCCACAGCGGCGTCAGATTGAAGTGGTGGATGGCGTGGAATGCTCACCGATGGAAGTTGTCGGGGAAACCCAGCGGCGTGGTACGGAAGTGCACTTCTGGCCGGACGAGGAAATCTTTTCGCACGTTGAATTCAGTTACGACGTACTGGCGCGCCGTATTCGAGAACTGTCCTTCCTGAACAACGGGGTTTTAATCAATCTGGTTGACCAGCGCACGGGCAAGGAGGAGTCTTTTGCCTATGAGGGCGGTACGCGTGGGTTTGTCGAATACATCAACCGCACCAAGAAGGTGTTACATCCAACTGTTTTCCAGGCAACCGGCGAGCGGCAGTCGGATCATGATACCCAGATTTCGGTTGACGTTTCGATGCAGTGGAACGATGCCTATAACGAGCAGGTTCTGTGTTTCACCAATAATATTCCGCAACGCGATGGCGGTACCCATTTGACCGGCTTGCGCGCGGCCATGACGCGCGTGATCAATCGCTACATCGACGAAAACGATCTGGCCAAGAAAGCCAAAGTCGATATTAGCGGTGATGATATGCGTGAAGGCTTGTCCTGCGTGCTGTCCGTCAAGGTGCCGGAACCGAAATTCAGCTCCCAGACCAAAGACAAGCTGGTTTCCAGTGAAGTGCGTGGCCCGGTGGAAGAAATCGTTTCCAAGACGCTGTCCGACTTTTTGCAGGAAAAGCCCAACGATGCCAAGATTATTTGCGGCAAGATTGTTGAAGCAGCGCGAGCACGCGAAGCGGCGCGTAGGGCGCGCGATCTGACACGTCGCAAGGGCGTCATGGATGGGTTGGGCCTGTCTGCCAAGCTGGCAGATTGTCAGGAAAGAAACCCGGCGCTTTGTGAGCTTTACATTGTCGAGGGCGATTCGGCCGGCGGTTCAGCCAAGCAGGGACGGGACCGCAAATTCCAGGCGATTTTGCCATTGCGTGGCAAGGTGTTGAATGTCGAAAAGGCACGTTTCGAAAAAATGCTCTCATCCGAGCAGATTACGACATTGATTGCCACATTGGGTACCAGCATTGGCGCGGATGAATTCAACATCGAAAAACTGCGTTATCACCGCATTATCATCATGACGGATGCGGACGTTGATGGCGCACACATTCGTACCCTGCTCCTGACCCTGTTCTATCGTCAAATGCCGGAGTTGATTGAAAACGGGCATATTTATATCGCGCAGCCACCCCTGTATAAAGTGAAAGCGGGCCGGGACGAGCGCTACCTGAAAGACGACCTGGAGGAAGCGGGTTACATGATGCAGGTCGCCTTGAACAGCGCCAAGCTGATTTCGGGGGAGGGAGCCGAACCGATTGCGGGTGACACACTGGCAGAACTGGTACGTCAGTACAACCTCGCAAACGCGATCATCCAGCGTTTGGGGCGTGTGATTGATGATGCGGCCCTGACGGCCATCATGACTGGCGTTACTCTGAAAATGGATACGATGGAAGAGGCAGAAGCGTCCGCGCAAGCACTGGCGCGGGCGATCAATGATCCGCTACTGACGGTGACCGCGCTATGGGACGATGCCAGCGATGAGCATATTCTCAAGATTGCCCGTATGGTGCATGGCAATGTGCGTGTCAGTGTGATCAATTGCGATTTTGTACGTGGCGCTGATTACCGGGTTCTGGTTCATGCCGCCAAGACCTTCCAGGGGTTGATCATGCCGGGTGCATTTATACAGCGTGGCGAAGGTGATCGTATGCGGGAAGTGGCGATTGATGACTTCCATCAGGCGATGCAGTGGTTACGTGCCGAGGCCGAGCGTGGCGTGAGCAAGCAGCGCTATAAGGGTCTGGGCGAGATGAATCCGGATCAACTGTGGGAAACTACGATGGATCCTGGTGTGCGGCGCCTGCTGAAAGTGCAGATTGAAGATGCGATTGCCGCCGATCAGATCTTTACTACCCTCATGGGGGATAACGTCGAGCCGCGCCGTGCCTTCATTGAAAATAATGCAATGAGGGCGGCAAATATCGACATTTAATGTTGTTGTAGGTTCACAAAAAAGTTGAGAATTTTCACAAATAAATGAATCAACGAGAGTTGTTTAAGAAAAAAGCGATACAAACGTATCGCTTTTTTTATGTGTGAAATTTGAGTGGTGAGGTAATCCCCCCACAGAATAAGTGAGGCGAATTCAACCGGTCATTGCAACACCTATAGATGGATTGATTAAGATCTGGAGGTGTGATGGTTAGTATTTATGGAGCAATGACCAATGAGCGCAAAGCGAGCATCTGGCAACTATGGCAGCAGGGGTGGCCCATGAGTCATATTTCTCGAGAGATAGGAAAGCCGCCAGCGACTGTTTATTCCTATCTGCTTTACCATGGTGGCATAAAGCCGAGACAACGGATCCGGAGATCGAACTGTTTGTCTTTGGATGAGCGAGAGTCAATATCACGTGGTTTAGCTAGTGGATGCAGTATTCGCAGCATTGCCAGGGATCTTGATCGCTCACCTTCGACGATTTCTCGGGAGGTATCACGTAACGGCGGTACTACTCGATATCGTGCCTCCCTTGCGGAGAAGGCTTTTATCAAGCGTAGCAAGCGACCGAAACCGTATTTGCTTGCTGAAAACGCTGCGTTGAGAGCAATAGTAACGAATCTGTTAGAGGCAGATTGGTCGCCAGAGCAAATATCTGGCTGGCTGAAAAGGTCCTCTTGTGATGGGAAGCAGATGCACGTGTCACATGAAACGATATACAAATCACTGTTTATACAGACACGAGGGCTGTTTCGAAAGGAGCTCAAAAAGCACCTTCGAACCAAGAGGATGTTCCGTCATGCCAAATCGCATAAAGTTGCAAGCCGAGGGCAAATCCTTGATGCAATTTCGATTCGAGAACGCCCAGCAGAGATAGAAGACCGAGCCATACCAGGACACTGGGAAGGTGATCTGCTTGTTGGCACCAATAGCTGTGCCATCGCAACAGTAGTGGAGCGCCACTCCCGATTTACAGTGCTGTGCAAGTTGCCAAACAAACGTGCTGCCTCTGTTGTGGAATCCTTAAGTACGCAAATGAAGAAGTTACCCCAACAGGTTTTAAGAAGCCTGACATGGGATCGGGGCCAAGAGATGTCAGCACACAAGACATTTACGATGGAAACGGATATGGCTGTTTATTTTTGTGATCCAAGCAGCCCATGGCAACGAGGGTCAAACGAGAATACGAACAGACTTCTTCGGCAGTATTTCCCCAAAGGCTCTGGCCTATCGAAGTATACTCAGAGCCAGCTAGACGATATTGCAAATAAATTGAATACAAGGCCTAGAAAAACGCTGGGATTCAAAACACCGGCACAAGTATTTAATGAAGCG
This sequence comes from Burkholderiaceae bacterium, assembly GCA_963666295.1. GTDB lineage: Bacteria > Pseudomonadota > Gammaproteobacteria > Burkholderiales > Burkholderiaceae_D > QZKY01. The sequence goes on from OY762707.1 coordinate 1,328,144, forward strand.
TTGCAATGACCGGTTGAATTCGCCCCCATTAAAAATGGGGGGATTACCAGGTGATGTTATGTCATCACAGGCTTAAGATCTATTTCGATACGTTTTTTAAATGCTTCCGCATGAGGATAGTTTAGATGAATTTGATAACAAACACTAAAAAAACAATGGACGCTTCATGCGTTGAGTCCCGTCAAAACAGTTCGAGCTGTGCAGGCGTAATGGCAATTAGCAAGAGACTAACTTTTGTACTACGGCCATTGCCGCTGCTTATTGCATTGTCGCTTGGCATGTCTTGTGCGCCAGCCGGTGCGCAACTTGTAGACCCTAGCCTGACCGAGATTGGCGCATTGAACGGTGGAGAATATTCTGAGGCCTTCGGCATCAATGCCATTGGTGATGTGATCGTGGGCTATTCCTATGATGGCGCTGCAGGAAATGCGAGTCGCGCATTTATCTGGACTTCAACCGGGGGCATGGTAAGCCTAGGGACATTGAATGGTGGCAACTATTCGTCTGCCTGGGGCGTTAATACAACTGGAGACGTGGTCGTTGGTCAAGCCCATGATGGCGACGCAAGCAACCAAAGTCGCGCATTCCGTTGGACAGATGCAACAGGCATGGTAAGCCTGGGGATATTAAGCGGTGGCACCTACTCTTCTGCCAGAGACGTCAATGCCGCCGGCGATGTGGTCGTGGGTACTGCCAATGATGGCGACAGCCACCAATACGCGTTCCGATGGACAGAGGCTACAGGCATGATAAGCCTAGGCACATTGAATGGAGGCTCGAATTCTGAGGCCAGCGGCGTCAATTCTGCGGGTGATGTGATTGTGGGTAAAGCCTATGATGGTGCTGCAAGCAATCAGGAACGTGCATTCCGTTGGACTGAGGCCACTGGCATGGTAAGCCTGGGGGTATTAAGTGGCGGCGATCGTTCTTCTGCTGAAGGAGTTAATGCCGCTGGCAATCTGGTTGTTGGATGGTCCAATAGCACTGACGGTTATCGTGCATTTAGCTGGACTGATGCTACAGGCATGGTAAGCCTAGGCACATTAAACGGTGGCAACTATTCTGTTGCTAGCGGCGTCAACTCAGCAGGGGATGTGGTTGTTGGCCAAGCAAACGATGGTGCTGCTGGCAATGCATACCGTGCTATGCGCTGGACACAAGCCACTGGTATGCAGTCAATAGAGGAATGGCTAACTACTAGCGGCGTTACCGTAAACCCGGATGCAGTGAAAACATATCGAGCCAATGCTACTAACGTCGATGGCAGCGTCATCGTGGGGGTACTTCACAATGACCAAGCCTTCATTGCTCGCGCAGGCTCAGGTATGGTCGATACGGAAGAATACATGAGTAGCTTGGGTGAATCTTCCGGTGTGTCATCCGTTGGTATGCAAACAGCAAGCTTGATCATGCACGGCGCGCACAGCAATCCGATGCGTGGATTACTCACAGAAAGCAAGCAGGATTTCTGGGTAGCGGGTGATGTTGGCCATATGGAAAGCGAGGATCTGAGCGGTAGGTCTGGGCTGGGAGAGATTGGCATTGCGCATGGCATTAACGACGATGTCATGGTCAAGGTGGCGCTGGGCCGCACCTATAGCAGACAAGACACTGTCTATGATGGCCTGACTCGTGTGGATGGCACCTATATCATGCCGGAGCTGATTGCGAAGGTGAAAGGCACGCCACTGTATGCGACCTTGAGTGCCTACTACCACTGGGGTGATGCTGAAATCAAACGTGGTTATGACAATGCGGGTAACCCAGATTATTCCACCGGCAATCCAGATGCCAACACCTATTCTGTTCGTGTACGCTTTGACTGGCTGAATGCTGTCGAGAAAGGCAAGACAGCCTTTACGCCATATGCCAGCATCTCCTACACCAAGTCCAAGGTAGATGGTTATACCGAAACGGATGGAGGCTTTCCTGCAACATGGGGGGACAGGGACGAGCATACAACTGCAGCGCGCATTGGTCTGGACATGGTGCACAAACTGGATGACAAGCTGAACTTATTGGGTCGCGTTGAAGGTGCACACCTCTTCAACGACAAGGGGGCTAATGCGTCCGTTACTGTGCCAGGCGTACTAGCCACTACGATTGAGAGTGTGGACTACAAGCGCAACTGGTTGCGCGTTGGCGCAGGCGTGGATGGCAAGCTGGGTGACGGCACCGTGTCGGTGATGCTCAATGGCACTACACAGTCGAATGGTCTGGACTATTGGTTGGCTGCCAGCTACAGGGTGCCGTTCTGATTTATGCCTAAACGCATTACTTGAGTAAAAGGCGGGATTTCCCGCCTTTTTTATTGGTCAAGCATAAATTGCGAACTTCCGCTTTTGGCCGGACTTACTCTGTGATGATAGCAGAGGCCAAAGTCCGCTTTGCTTCTGACTGTGGTCGTTGAGCCATCCGAACGACAAATGTTTGTTCTGGAGCGGGACAGTAGATTTCCAAGAATCGCAGAATGGGACTCCTTTCATACCTTGATGGAGGTATCCCATGACTTTGAACCAAAATCACACCAGCTCTGCCACTTCCTGGAACAAAGGGAAACTAATCGGGCAGAAAGCACCGCTGAAGCTAAAAGACATCTTGGCTATCAGAATACGCCTACAGCTCGAACACAAAGCAAGAGATCTGGCGTTATTCAATTTGGCAATTGATAGCAAGTTGAGGGGCTGCGATCTTGTTGGCCTTCGAGTCAGCGATATATCGCAAGGTGGACATATCCTGCCAAGAGCCGTCGTCATGCAGGACAAAACAAAGCGTCCGGTGCAATTTGAAATAACCGAGCAAACGCGCCTTTCGATTGAATCCTGGATCGCCCAAGCCCAACTTGCAGGTAGCCAGCACCTTTTCCCCAGTCGGCTAAATGCATCACCTCATCTGTCTACAAGACAGTACGCACGAATCGTTAAATCGTGGGTAATGTCTGTTGGCCTGAATCCTTCGGCTTATGGGACTCATTCTATGAGGCGAACAAAGGCAACGCTTATCTACAGAAAAACCAAGAATCTTCGAGCAGTGCAGATATTGCTGGGCCACACAAAGCTTGAAAGTACAGTGAGGTATCTTGGCGTAGAAGTGGACGATGCTCTCGAAATTTCCGAGCAAATTGAGGTGTAATTATTCAGCCGGTAGTGCCTTTTTCGCCTACCGGCTGTTCCGTTCTACAAAAGCAGACATTGACCGTGGTTGCCCTCACAGGGTACCTTCGGCTAAAAGCTGACATTGATCATAAGCAGGTGGAGTAGTAATTGGGAGCAGGTCAGCGCAACTTCAACAATAGAAAAGCTTTGATTTCAGACATCTTTTAAAAAGTGGCTAAATCTATTGACAGAATGCCAATTGCTTTCGATGTCAATTTCAATGAATGTTTTTTTGCGCTGGCGCAAAGGTCTGGGGCATGACAAGTTGCAATATGGACAGGCATGGTTGCACTAGTTTCTCAGACGCTATCGGAAATCGAGAATAATGTTTGGATATGCCAGAAGATGCCCCAAAAACAATTTGTCATGATTATGTGGGTTAAGGTGGAATTATTCGAAGGAGAAAATGATGCCCGAAAAAACGGAAATCAAATTGAATAAAACAAAACCTGATTTTCAAGAATTTGACAAACTTCTGGAAAAATTGGGGGGTCTATTTCAAGATTGGAAAGAACTGAACATGACGCCAGAAGAGATTGATCTAATGGTAAATGGGCTAGATAAATTGTTCCTTAAACGACACTTGCCAAATATGAAGACAGAAGAAATTGATAAAATTGTGAAAGGGGTAGATGCATTATTCCGCGACAAAATTCGTTAGGCGATCTTGATCTGAGGTCAACTTCTTATGATTAAAGACCAGAAGCCCGGAGATAAGACCGGTGAAGGTTTACATGGTGTCTGGCACATCGTCAAGCCATAAGCCTTTTGAGCAAGTATCAAGCGTCCGCAATGGGTCGGGAGTTGCCCTAGCCAGTCACAACCGCCAACGGCGGCTTTGGCCGAATTGTTGCCGATCGTCTTGTAAGAATCTGGCAGATTGTTGCCGGTATGCTCTGCCTTCGTTCGCCAAAGGAGTTTTGAGTAGGCATTGGCTGGGCATCAAGGAAGATGAGGCGGCCAGTCGCCACCGCTAGGCCGCTGACCATCAGCATCTGGACACTCAGGCCACTCATGATGCATATCACCTTGATTTGTAATACGCTCGAAATCCAACTGCTGTGGGATCCTACAGTTTTTCTGAGTCTTAACCAGACTTGCGCGTAGACGCTAGCGCCGCCAGTACCATGCCGGTCATGATGAGGCCGAGTCCGACCATGAAAAAAGGTGTCAGGTGGTTGCCAAGAAAAATGACCGACGAGAGGATGCCTAGGACGGGTACACCAAGCGTGAAATTGGACATCGCAAAAACGCTGATGCGTCGTCCGTACTCGGCCGAAATTACGAAGCAGGCCGAGGTTGCCACGGGGCCGATGAAGAACAGCAATTCGATCAGCCGCATGTCCACAACCACCGCACTGAGGCTGTCGTCCAGTGCATAGGCCAGGCAGGCCAGCGGTATCGTTGCCAGCAGCATTTGCCATGGTGCCAGTTCAAGCGGTGATGCCTGCCAGCGATGTTGCTTGACGTGCACAATCACGATGGACCAGGCAATCGCGGCGCCCAGCAGGAAGAGCGCGCCCATGACGGTTCCGGGCGCGTTCCAGTCCATCTCCCAGGGCGAGCAGATCAGGCCAATTCCGGTCAATCCGACGGCAAGTGCCAGCAGTTGCAGGCGCGTCGGCGCATTGCGTAGCAGAAGCCAGCTTGCCAGCACGCCCCACAGCGGTGTGGTGTAGGCCAGCAACACCGCTCGGCTGGTATCAACATGGGTCATGGCGATCATGCCCAGCCCGGTAAAAGCCATCATCTGCAAGACCCCCATGCTGGCGACAATCGGCCAGTCTGCCCGTGGCGGGAAGCGTAGCTTGCCGCGCATGGCGAGAAAGAGGAACAGGCAGATGCCAGCGCTGCCGAAGCGAAAGGTCGCCAGCCAAAGCGGCGGCACGACATTCAGTGCCAATTTGGTTGCGGGCCAGCTCATGCCCCACAGCACGACCATCAGGCCAAGCCACGCCATCGTGACGACGTTACCGGAAAAGCGGGTGGCGGGTGTAGCGGAAGCGGTGGCTGAAGGGGTGGCGGGAGCGGTGGCAGTTCTGGAAATGCGCATGTCATGGACTCGGTTGTGATGGCAGAAAAATGACTTTTTATGCTGAAAATTTTGCCAGACATGCCCCCAAATTACTTACTTATTTTTCTTGTGTTTTGGCATAATGCGACAACGTTTAACCTGATTTAATCGTTTTTTGGAAAATTATTACCGTGAATAAAATCACTCTGGATGAAGCCAGCCTTCGGATACTGGATGCCCTGCAAGAGAATGCCGAACTCAGTAATGCCGAACTGGCTGAACGCATCGGCTTGTCGGCATCGCCTTGCTGGCGACGCGTCGCGGACATGAAGGAGCAAGGCGTTCTGCGTGGATCGGTCGCGCTGGTTGATCCGCTCAAACTGGGCTTGACGGTCAACGTCTTCGTCCACGTTTCACTCAAGCAGCAGGACAAGGCATCGCTGGAAATGTTTACGGAGGCGATCAGCCAGCGTCCTGAAATCATGGAGTGCTACCTAATGAGTGGCGAAGCGGATTTCCTGTTGCGTGCCGTCATCGAGGATTTGTCCAAGTACCAGACGCTGCTGCTGGAATGTCTGACACAAATTCCCAGCGTGGCGAGCATCCGTTCAAGTTTTGCGCTGAGTCAGGTTAAATACACGACGGCGCTACCGACGGGACATCTGAGATAATAAAAGGACGTCGCACAAATTTCACGGTTGCGTAACGCGTTGATTTGTGCTGCGGCCTTGATGGCCGTGTTTGGGCGGTCCTACAATTTTGTATTTCCGCGCATGGTTTGTCTTCGCTGCAGGCCTAATTTTCGCGCTTTGTAAAACAATGAAAAAAATTTGAAGGGTTGATCAATGCCTGAAGAGAGAATGATGCTCGAAACCCCTACGGGTTCAGACAAGGTGTTACTCCATTCTTGTTGTGCGCCCTGTTCCGGTAACGTTATGGAGCAGATGGCAAAGGCTGGGATTGATGTCACGATTTTTTTTTACAATCCCAACATCCATCCCGAGAAAGAATATCTAATCAGAAAAGAGGAGAATGCGCGCTTTGCCGAGAAGCTGGGCGTGCCTTTTTTTGATGCTGACTATGACGTGAAAAACTGGTCTGAACGTGTAAAGGGGCTGGAGTTGGAGCCGGAGCGGGGTGAACGCTGTACGGCCTGCTTTGACATGCGTCTGGAACGCACAGCCTTGTATGCGCATGAAAATGGATTCGATACATTTACCAGTACGGTTGGCGTGTCGCGCTGGAAAAATCTGGATCAGGTCAACGAATGCGGTCAGCGTGCTGCAGCGCGTTATTCGGGAATGCGCTATTGGACTTTTAACTGGCGTAAGCAGGGTGGTTCCAGCCGGATGCTGGAAATTGCCAAACGTGAACATTTCTATCAACAGGAATATTGTGGTTGCATTTACTCCTTGCGTGACGCCAACCGTCGGCGGGTAGAAGCTGGCCGAAATAGAATTGAAATCGGCATTAATTACTATGGTAGCTAGACGACTGGCAACACCTCCAAGTGAGACGAAAAGGCGAGGAGCAAGCAAAATATGGCCTTAAAATAAGCTTCATCCTAAGAATTTCTTCTGCCAAGTATGAAAACCACCAAAATTTTGTTTGTGTGTACGGGCAACATCTGCCGCTCACCAACGGCTGAAGGCGTGATGCACATCTTGCTGGAAGATGCTGGGCTTGGCGCGCATGTCGAGGTGGATTCAGCAGGGACGCACGGCTATCATATTGGCAAGCCACCTGATTGGCGAACCCAGGAAGCGGCGCTCAGGCGCGGGTACGATTTGTCTGCTCAACGCGCAAGAAAAGTGTCTCCGGAGGATTTTGCACATTTTGATTATGTGCTGGCGATGGATAAGGGCCATTTGCATTTGTTGCGCCGCGCTTGCCTGCCAGAGCATCAGAGCAAACTTGCGATGTTCCTGGGGAAAGACGTGCCCGATCCTTATTACGGCGGACCGGAAGGGTTCGAGGAGGTGCTTGATCTGGTGGAAGAAGGGGCGCAGGCGTGGATTAAGCGCTTGGGGTTCTCATCGCGGTAGCCCAAGGTGGTTCAAGATAGAGCCTGCTATGGGTCGTCAGTCAGGTATTTTCAAAAAACACGATACTTTTGCAGAATGATTAAGCTTTCCCACATGGATCTTTCGCTACTGCCGCCTGCTTTGCTGGGCAAGTTGTCATTTTCGATTGCTGCGCCGAAACAGTCTGCGTTATCGCATGGGTGTAACGAATTGGGGATTGCCAATGAGCGGGATGCGACGCTGTATGTCCCGTCCAGTATAAAAATGGGTGAGCCCGTGCCGTTGTTGGTAATGTTTCATGGCGCGCGCGGATGGCCGGATAAGACTCTTTCCCATTTGGAGCAACAAGCCGAACAACACGGTTTTCTGTTATTGGTGCCGTATTCGCAATTTCAGACCTGGGATCTGGCGATGGGCGGCAATGGCCCTGATCTAGCGCGTCTGGAACAGGCACTGACGATCGTTTCTGACCACTTTCAGATTGATAGTCATCACTTCGGGTTTGCCGGCTTTTCGGACGGCGGCAGTTATGCGCTGTCGATTGGACTGACGAATGGTCAGTTGGTTAGCCACGTCATCGCTTTGTCGCCGGGATTCATGAGTCTGTATGCGCCAGAGGGGGCACCACAGATTTTGATTGCGCATGGCACGCAAGATGAGCAGCTCCCGGCGCATGCGCATGGTGGCAAGATTGCATCAAAGCTTCAGGCCGATGGCTATGCGGTAAAGTACGAAGCGTTCGAGGGCGGCCATATCATTCGCGCGCAGGTCCTTGAGGAGGCGATTCGTTTCTTTCTGGAAAACGAATCAGAAACCTGATTATTTCGCGGCGGCTTGCTGCCGACGGTCGAGAAGTTCAAACGCGACCATGCCCACCAGCATCGCCAGCAAAAAATAGAGCGCTTTGTTGACGCCCGCGCCCAGAAGGACCAGTGCCGGACCGGGGCATACGCCCGCCAGCCCCCAGCCGATACCGAACAGTGTACTGCCGACAATCAGCCGGTAATCGATCTTGCGCGCGGTCGGCAACTGCATGGACAGGCCGAGAAAGGATTGGGTCTGCTTCCTGGCGAAGGTAAAGGCAAAAAGCCCGATGGCGATTGCGCCGCCCATCACCAGCATCAGCGATGGATCCCAACTGCCAGCCAGATCAAGAAAGGCGAGTACTTTTTCAGGGTTGGACATGCCGGAGATAATCAGTCCGAAGCCGAAAAGCAGGCCGGAGATCAGCGAGAATAAGATTTGCATGCGTGTTCCTTACCCGACCAGATGACGAAAGACATAAACGGTGACGAAGCCGAAGCCCATAAAAGTCATGGTGGCAACAATGGATCGTGGCGACAGGCGGGAAATGCCGCACACGCCGTGCCCGCTGGTGCAGCCGGAGCCGTAACGCGATCCAAATCCGACCAACGTGCCGGCAGCCAGCAGGACAAGCCAGCTGGCGTTTAGCTGGCCTGGAGGCAAGGCAGCGAACAGGCTGTAAAGAATCGGTGCGCCAATCAAGCCTGAGATAAATGCAATGCGCCAGCGACTGTCTTGCGGATTGGGTCTGAGCAGTCCGCTGACAATGCCGCTGATGCCAGCAATGCGCCCATTGGCCAGCAGCAGTACGGTGGCGGCCAGACCGATCAGCAAACCGCCAATCAGGGAACTGTATGGTGTGAAAGCGTTCCAGTTGATAGTAATCATGAGCGTTTCTGCCTTAGCAGTACAGTTGGTACAGCGTGGTGAGTAGTGAGAGAACTTTTTTATCTGCAACTGAATAATAAATGCGCTTGCCATCACGGCGTGTGGTGACCAGCCCTTCTGCACGGAGTACGCCCAACTGCTGAGACAGTGACGGTTGACGCAGCTTGAGCAGTGTTTCCAATTCACCGACCGATTTTTCGCCCTGACTGAGTTGGCACAGCAATAGCAGGCGATCTTCATTGGCAAGCACGCGCAAAACAGCAGACGCTTCGCTGGCCGCATTGCTCATCAAGGCAAGATTGAAATTGCCGCAATCACTCATGACGCCTCCAAAGTTAAGTTGAGCATATTATATATGATGATATAATATTTCGCGTCAAACTATTATTTTTATAAGTGTTTTACCTTAAACGTCAGAGGAATTTCCATGGAGCAGATGAGGTTGTTGGTGATTGGGGGTGTCGCGGCAGGTGCATCTTTTGCAGCGCGTGCGCGCCGACTGAATGAGTCAGTACAAATTACGGTGATAGAGCGCGGCCCGGACGTGTCTTTCGCCAATTGCGGCTTGCCTTACCATATTGGTGGTGAAATCCCGGTACGTGATGTGCTGGCGTTGCATACGCCAGAAACACTCAAGGGATTGCTGAATGTGGATGTGCGCACGCTGTGTGAAGCGGTCAGCATCGATCGCGAAGGCAAGCGTGTGCAGGTGCGCGACTTGAGAACCAACCAGACCGAGTGGCTGGCGTATGACAAGCTGATGCTCTCTCCGGGGGCGTCGCCGAGGATGCCAGGCATCCCGGGCGAGGATGATCCGCGCGTCTTTACCTTGCGCGATCTGGGAGATATGGACCGCATCACCGCCGCCACTGACGCCGGTATGCGCGCGATCGTCGTCGGTGCCGGCTTTATCGGGCTGGAAATGGCGGAGCAATTGCATCGCAAGGGCTTGTCGGTTGACGTGGTTCAGGTAGGCTCGCAAGTACTGGCACAGCTGGATGAGAAAATTGCAATGCCGCTGGAAAACGCCTTGCTGCATAACGATATCAAGCTACACCTTGACAACAAGATTAGCAGTGTGGATGGTTCGGGTACGGTATTGCGGTGCAACCTGCAATCCGGGGATGTGCTGGAAGCCGATTTTGTGGTGTTTTCCATCGGTGTGGTACCGGAGTCAACGCTGGCGCGCGACGCAGGACTGACGCTGGGCGAGCGCGGTCATATTGTGGTTAATGATTTCATGCAAACGAGCGATCCGGACATCTATTCCGCAGGCGATGTCATCGAAACCAGTGATCGCGTTTATGGCGGGCAGGTTTCCGTGCCGCTGGGCGGCCCGGCTAATCGTCAGGGCCGCGTGGCCGCCGACCATGTTTTCCTGGGTGAAAAAGCACGTCCTTATCCGGGGTCGATTGGCACGGCGATTGTGCGCGTGTTTAATGTGGCAGCGGGTTGCACCGGCTGGACCGAACAGCGCCTGCAATCTCTGGGGCGCGCGTACAAGGCCGTGACAGTCAATGATTACCATCATGCGACCTATTTTCCAGGTGCCATGCCGCTGACGGTCAAGATCCTGTGGGATCCGGAAACAGGCGAATTACTGGGTGGTCAGGCTTCCGGCCATGAAGGTGTGGACAAGCGCCTGGACGTGATGGCAACGGCTATTATCGGTAAGCTGACGATTGAGGATTTGTGCCACTTGGAACTGGCTTATGCGCCGCCATTTGGTTCCGCCAAGGATATTGTCAATCTGGCCGGGTTTGCAGCGACCAACGTGGAAGATGGCTTGATTGATATTGTCGAAGAATTACCGGCAGACCCAGATGTACAGGTTGTGGATGTGCGTGGCAAGCCGATGGCAGAAGCCACGCCTGTTCCGGGCGACGGCGTAATCAATATTCCGATGCCAACATTGCGTGCCAATCTGGATAAGCTGGATCGTACCAGGCCGGTTATTACGGTTTGCATGTTGGGTAAAAACAGTTATTTTGCCGCGCGGGTACTGGCTCAGAACGGTTTCGACGTGAAAAGCATGGGGGGTGGGTTAACGGCGCTGATGAATGCGCGTAATCCAAAGAAGAATCTGAGCTGATACAGGGAAGCGCTGAATGTTTCTTCAGCGCTTCCTATTTTCTTCAGGTTTCCAGCGACGCAGCAAAAGTGCATTGGACACGACGCTGACGCTGCTGAAGGCCATCGCAGCGGCGGCAATTATCGGATTCAGGAAACCAAATGCCGCCAGCGGAATGCCGACAACGTTATAGAAAAACGCCCATCCCAGGTTCTGGCGGATCTTGCGGTAGGTGCGCTTCGAAATGTCGATGGCATCGGCCACCAGCGCAGGATCGTTGCGCATCAGCGTGATGCCCGCTGTTTGCATCGCTACGTCGGTGCCGGAAGACATCGCAATGCCAACATCGGCCGCAGCCAGTGCCGGTGCATCGTTAATACCATCGCCCACCATCGCCACAATATTGCCATTTTTTCGATAGCTGGCGACGGCGTGCGCCTTGTCTGCCGGAAGCACTCCAGCCTGAAAATCACTAATGCCGACAGTAGTTGCAATGGCTTGCGCACTTCCTGTGTTGTCGCCAGTCAGCAATGTCGAAGCCACGCCGATGTTCTTTAATCTCTGCACCGCAGCTGCAGCCGTTGGTTTGACCGTATCGCCAAAGGCAATCAGTCCATATAAGGAAATGCGTTCTGAGGATTTCACGGCTAACCACGATACGGTCTGGCCTGCGCGCTCATGCTTTGCGGCGGCGTGGGCAAACGCTTCGGTGGAGAGTGATAAATCTTGCATCAGCCGGGCATTGCCCAGATAAATGGTTTCATGGACGGTTTGTGCTTGCACGCCCAGTCCTGGCAATGCTTTCGCATCGCTGGCTGGCAGCAATAACAAGCCACGTGATTCGGCTTCATTGATGACCGCTTTTGCCAGCGGATGATCGCTGTATTGTTGCGCCGTCCATGCCAGCTCCAGCACACGTGCCACGGGTTGCCCGAATCCCTCAATGGCCGTCACCGCAGGTTTACCGTCCGTCAGCGTGCCGGTCTTGTCAAACACAACGGTTTGAATCGCATGGGCCGCTTCCAGTGCTTCGGCATCCTTGATCAAAATGCCAGCCCGTGCTGCCGCACCGGTGCCGACCATGATGGCGGTGGGGGTGGCCAGGCCGAGCGCGCACGGACAGGCAATGACTTGCACGGCAACAGCGTTAAGTAAGGCCATTTGCCAGTCGCGGGTAATCAGGTACCACCCCGCAAAGGTGGCAACTGAGACGAGCAAGACAACGGGAACAAAGATCGCGCTGACGCGATCCACCAGTCGTTGAATCGGTGCCTTGACGGTTTGTGCCTCTTCTACCATGCGGATAATGTGCGCCAACATCGTGTTACCGCCAACTGCAGTGGCTGCAATCACGATGACGCCATCTGCGTTAATCGCACCACCCGTAACCGGATCACCCACGCCCTTGGCAATGGGGAGACTTTCGCCGGTCAAAAGCGATTCGTCCAGATGACTGCGTCCTTCAATGATTTTGCCGTCTACCGGCACACGCCCTCCGGGGCGCACTACGATCTGGTCGCCCACGCGCACATAGGCAATCGGCAGCTCTGAATCGATGCCATTACGGCGAACAATCGCAACATTGGCACGCAAAGATTCGAGCGCACGAATGGCGGAAATGGTTTGATGTTTGGCGCGTTGCTCCAGCCATCTGCCCATCAAGACCAGCGTGATAATCACGGCGGCAGATTCAAAATAAAGATGTGCCGTACCTTCACCATGATGTGTGATCAGCAAGTAAAGGGAAAGCCCATAGGCGGCGGTGGTGCCGAGCGCAACTAGTAAGTCCATGTTGCCGGAACGGGCGCAAACGGCCTTCCAGCCTGCTTTGTAAAAACGGGCGCCAAGCCAAAATTGCACTGGTGTTGCCAGCGCGAGTTGCGACCACCCGGGCAGCATCCAGTTTTTGCCGAACAGCAGACCAAGCATGGGCGCAGCCAATGGGAGTGAAAAAACGGCAGCAGCGGCAACTGGCCACCACGCTGGCAGTTTGGCCTTTCTTTCGGGTTGGGCATCGTCTGTTATAAATCCGGCTTCGTAGCCAGCGGCCTCAACCGCTTGCAAAAGTAGAGGCAAGCTGGTTTCGGACGTGCAGATGATTTGCGCCTTCTGGGTAGCCAGATTGACGGTTGCCTCCAGTACGCCCGGTACCTTTTTGAGCGCATTTTCGACGCGCATGACACAGGATGCACAAGTCATGCCGCTGATCGTGATCGGAATAGCCTGCTGAGACATGCTGAACCCGGCGTTGCTAACAGCTTGCGCCAGTTCGCCAAGATTTATGTCTTCGTCGGATTGAATCGTGGCTTTTCCGGTAGCAAGATTGATCGCGGCGCGTTGCACATGCGGTACGGCTTTCAAGGCATTTTCAATGCGTGCTACGCAGGCAGCGCAGTGCATGCCCTCGATTTCAAAAGACTGGACTTTGGACGGGTTAGAAATAAGGAACTCCCAAGCGTAGAACGGGTTCAAGCAAACGATGCCGGTTGCATGCATAATGCCTTAAATCTGGATCCGCTGTTTGAGAGGAGACAAGATGCTTATCGGATGGCGCGTAAAACCTCGCCGTTCAGGGCGAGGATATAAGCGCTTGGGTTGCGTATTTTCAATTTGATGCTGTATATATTGATGCGGCACGAATAAATTTGAAATATGCGCATGTCATGCCAGCGCAGGCTGGCATCCAGTGTCGTTATGCTGCCGCTTGGGTCTCGGGCTTATGCTGCAGAGTAAAGCCACTGAGCCCCAGCCTCCGCTGGGGTGACGGCAAGCGGGAGTGGTGAGTTTGCCTATTGTTCTGCGGGCTTTTTTGACGTGGGCCGTTCGGATCAATCAAGCCTGATTCAAAAAAGTTTCCGCAGTACGCACCAGATAACTGATGCCATACGGAAGTGCGGCATCATTGAAGTCGTAGGACGGGTCGTGCAACTTGCAAACGCCATCGGCGTGACCTGTGTCGCGGTGTTCTACCTGCCCATCATTACCGATGAAGATGTAACACCCTGGTACTTCCTTGACAAAATAGGAAAAATCTTCCGAAACCATCGTGGGGATCATGTTCGCCTCGACCTTGTTTTGGCCGACCAGTGATTGCAATACGTCGATGACAAGATTGGTTTCACGTTCATGATTAACCAGTGCGGGATAGCCGCGACGGAAGCGGAAATCAACCTCTGCACCATAGGCGCGCGCAGTATTAACGGCGATCTCTTCCATGCGTCGCTCGATCATGTCCAGCGCTTCATCATGAAAGGTGCGCACCGTGCCGATGAGTTCTGCCTCATCCGGAATGATGTTGAATGTCGTGCCAGCATGGATTTGCGTAATCGACAACACGCTCGCCTGATTCGGATTCTGATTGCGACTGATGATGGTTTGCCAGCCCTGTGCAATCTGGACAGCCGTCATGATGGGGTCCACGCTGCTATAAGCTTGGGCCGCATGACTGCCTCGTCCCTTGACGATGGCCTTGAATACATTGCTTGATGCCATGGCCGGGCCGTGACACAGACCGAAGGAGCCGACCGCCATGCCTGGCCAGTTGTGGAATCCGAAAATGGCATCCATCGGGAATTGCTGGAACAGCCCATCTTCCATCATCCTTTTTGCCCCTGCGTTGCCCTCTTCAGCGGGCTGGAAGATCAGCACGACCTTGCCATCAAAATTGCGGTTTTCAGACAGATAGCGCGCTGCACCCAAGAGCAGGGCGGTATGTCCATCGTGTCCGCAGGCATGCATTTTCCCCGGGTTCTTCGAAGCGTGTGTAAAAGCATTGGCTTCTTGCAGTGGCAGGGCGTCCATGTCGGCGCGCAATCCAACTGCGCGCGCACGGTTGCCACCCGTTCCAGTGATGACGCCGACGATGCCGGTTACGCCCAGACCGCGTACGAATGGAATATGCCAGTCGGTTAGTTTTTGAGCGATCAGATCGGCTGTGCGGTGCTCTTCGTAGCTGGTTTCAGGGTGAGCGTGAATATCGCGGCGAATGTGCTGAATATCGGCAAGGAAATCAGGGGACAGATCAAGAAGCGTCATGGCTCTCTACAGAAAAAGGTGGCTGAATCAACCATGTTATTCGATATTCGCGTTAATTGAAATTTGTGTGCATGGGAGTTGCCTCCCATGCACAGGAATCACAACCCTTTTTTCTCGAACCAGATAAAGAGCGGAATGGTGAATGCCCAGAATCCTGCAACCAGAATGGTAGGTGAAAGGCCGGTTGCATCAGACAGGCTAATGCTGCCAAAATTTTGCCATGACAGGACGGTGGCCTTCAGCGCCGGGTACATTTCAGCGTAGACGGCCGCGCCTGCCAGCATGCCGAGAATGGCAAACAGGGCATGCCAACGGCCTTCACCCAGTGCGCCCAGCGCCGTGCCAGGACAATAACCCATGATGGCCCAACCACACCCAAACAACGCGCCACCAACCAGTATGGCACCTAGATTCATGGGCTTGTGGCTCAATTGAATTACGCCGGTAGCTGCCATGATCTGAATGCCGACCATGCCGACCAGAATGGCAGACATCATGAACTTGATGATGGTCATGTCTTGCAGTAACATCGCGCCAACTTGTTTCCCGAATCGAAGAACGCGCCCTTTTTGCAGTAAAAAACCAAAAAGAATGCCGACGCATAAACCCAATGCTTGTGCTGTTGTCATGCTTGCCTCCTGCGATAAATCACGTTGGCAACCAGAATGCCGAACAGGAAAAAGACCGTCAGTGCTGCCAGCCCACTGACGGACAGTTGCATCATGCCGCTTAAGCCGTGCCCGCTTGGGCAGCCGCTCGCCATGCGTACGCCAATCATTGCCAGCACGCCACCAAGGAAAGCACCAAAGAAGCGCTTGATAATGGATGGACCGAAGCGGTCTGCCCATAGTTTTGGAACGCTTTCAAGCTTGAAGCTGCGATCCGTCAATGAGGAGATGAAGGCGCCTAGGCAAATGCCGATGACCAGCATGAATTGCCAGTCAATTTTTACTTTCGTTTTGATGAAATAGGCACTGCTGGCGACGTGTTCTGGTGCGAAAAGACGCTCAAGCAGGCCGACGGCGCGCACAAAGGTGGTTGAAGCACCGAGATAACTGGTTTTGCCCAATAAGATGGTGGCGATATAGGCAGATGCAATTGCCAGCAGGCCAACCAATGCACCCGCAATGTAGGGGTTCCAGCCTCCTTGATCAGATTGCCATTTCATAATTCCTCCGGTTTTTTGTTGATTGTATTCATACTGTAACAAATGGATGAAAAGAGAGTCATACATAGATCAAGAAGTGACACGTTTTGTGAAGGCACAAACGAACTCGGCGAATATTCTGTTATCAATGTGCGGACTCACATGACGGATTGCTTGCCAGTCCCTGCGTAGTGCGCTATGTTCAGCGCACGAACGAGCGTAATAAATAAGATTAAAACCTCATTTTTATCGAACTGGGATGCGCATACCTGAATCACGAATAAAACTGATCGGCGCGGTGCTGGCGTTGCTGGGCATAACAGTACTCGGCACGCTTGGCATGATGCATTTCGAGGGGTGGAGCGCGTTTGATGCCGTATGGATGACCATTGTCAGTCTGAGTACAACTGGATATGGCGACATGGTGCCGCATACCAAGAGCGGACGCGTATTCATGTTGTTTGTGCTGGTAGGCGGTTTGGGAATTGTGACGTATTCACTGGGTACCATTGTCAACATCCTGGTGGAAGGCCAACTGATCAGAATGCGAGGGGATGTCGTGGTAACCAAGACCATTGATAAGTTGAATAATCACATCATTGTTTGTGGCGCAGGTCGCGTTGGCAGTAATGTGGCGGAAATTTTGAAGGCGGAAAAGGCTCCTTATGTGGTGGTCGATGTCAATGAAGAGCGGGTTAACGAGATGCGCGAACAGGGACATTTGGTGCTGCTGGGCGATGCGACACGGGATGACGTGCTACGCTCGCTGGGCCTGACGCGTGCCAGCGGCATTATTTGCGCACTGGCGAATGATGCCTTCAACGTATTTGTGACGCTCACGGCTCGGGCGGTAAATCCGGGCTTGAAAATCGTTTCAAGAGCGGTGCAGCCGGAAACGGTTGCCAAGTTGCGACAGGCCGGGGCAGATAAAATCGTTTCAACCGACATGATTGGCGGCCACAGGATGGCGATGGCTATACTGAAGCCGCAAGCGGTTGAGTTGCTGGATACGTTGATTGCGCCGAACAAACTGGAAATTCAGATCGAGGAACTGCGCGTAACGGAAAGATCACCACTGGTTAGTCAGCCACTGGGTGAGTTTTTCAGTCGAAACGAAGGGGATTTGATGGTGGTCGCGCTAATGCGAGGCAGCGAAGTCAAAATGAACCCTGGGTCGGATTTCATTGTTCAAGTGGATGATGTGCTGGTGCTCATTGGTTCGAGCGATCAGATAGAGAATGTTGCCAAAGATATGGCGATCAGTTGATTCAGATTAAGCGGATTTCGTTTGCAGCCAGAACGTGACCGGGCCGTCATTGATCAGGGAAACTTTCATATCGGCTCCAAATATGCCGGTCTCCACGCTCGGAAGTTTGGTGCGCGCTTGCTGCACGACGTAGTCGAACAGGCGTTTCCCTTCTGCCGGTGGCGCAGCGGGTGAAAAAGAGGGGCGGGTGCCAGATCTGGTATCGGCCGCCAGCGTGAATTGCGGTACAAGCAACAAACTGCCCTCGACGGATAACACTGACAGGTTCATTTTGCCATTTTCATCGTAAAAGACGCGGTAGTTCAAAAGGCGGTTAAGCAAGGTGTCTGCTTCTTTTTCGCTGTCGCCCCGTTCTGCGCACAGCAGCACCATCAAGCCAGTACCGATGCTGCCAACGGTTTCGCCGTCAACCCGGACACTGGCTTCACTGACGCGCTGAAGCAGGGCGATCATGCCTAAGACAAAGTCACGCGCGCAAACTTGCGCTTGCCAACCTGTAACACGAAGGTGCCGGATTCTAACTTCAGCGCCTTGTCGCTGATGGTGGTGCCATCTATGCGCACACCGCCTTGTGCCACCATGCGCAAGGCTTCCGAAGTGGAAGGACATAGCCCGGCCTGTTTAAGCAATTGTCCGATGCCAATCGGGGCGCCGCTGATGCCGACTTCGTCTATTTCATCAGGAATGCCGCCGCGTGAGCGGGAAACAAAATCCTGCAACGCCGCTTCGGCAGAAGCCTTGTCGTGGAAACGCGTCACGATTTCCTGCCCCAATTCCACTTTGACGTCACGCGGATTACGGCCAGCTTCAACGTCTGCCTTGAGTTGCTCGATGTCGGCCAGAGAGCGGAACGATAGCAGCTCATAGTAACGCCACATCATTTCGTCCGAGATGCTCATCATTTTGCCGAAGATCGAGTTGGCAGGTTCGGTGATGCCGATGTAATTATTTTTGGACTTGGACATCTTTTCAACGCCATCAAGGCCTTCCAGCAGCGGCATAGTCAGAATGCATTGCGGCTCTTGCCCGTAATGGCGCTGTAATTCCCGTCCGACCAACAAGTTGAATTTCTGGTCCGTGCCGCCCAGTTCCAGATCGGCTTCCAGTGCAACAGAGTCGTAACCCTGCATCAAAGGGTATAGCAACTCATGGATGGAGATGGGCGAACCTCCCTTGAAGCGAGTTGAAAAATCTTCACGCTCCATGATGCGTGCCAGAGTATAGTGCGATGCCAGCTGGATCATGCCGCGCGCGCCTAGCGGGTCGCTCCATTCGGAGTTGTAGCGCATTTCCGTTCGAGCAGGATCAAGCACCTTACTGGCTTGCGCATAGTAGGTCATGGCGTTGGCTTCGATCTGTTCGCGTGTCAGTGGCGGGCGGGTGAGGTTGCGACCAGAGGGATCGCCAATCATGGCCGTAAAGTCGCCAATCAGAAAAATGACGGTGTGGCCCAGATCTTGCAGCTGACGCATCTTGTTGAGAACAACCGTGTGTCCGAGGTGCAAATCTGGCGCAGTCGGATCCAGCCCCAGCTTGATTCGCAGCGGTTTCCCGGTCTGTTCCGAGCGAGCGAGTTTTTGAGTAAATTCGGACTCGACCAGCAACTCTTCGGTGCCGCGAAGGGTAATGGCCAGTGCTTCCTTGACCTTGTCTGAAAGTGGTATGGCAGGGGTCGATGTTGGTGGCTGAGATTCGAATTTCATATTTATTTACAAGGCTTTGACAAAAGTCAATGTATTGATTAGCATGGACTGGTTTGTGTGCCCGCAAGGCGGAGTGAACACGTCTGCAAATAGCAGGAAAACAGCAAATTTTAACCGATAGCCAAGCCAATAAAGAAAGAATTTTGATGCGCATTCCTGATTACAAGCCGTTTATTGGTATGGCTCAGCAGCTATTATTCCGCAGTTCTCGCAAGACACGCGCCCTTGCTGTGGCCGGGCTGGTTTTTGCGTTGACCACTTTTGGGGCTGTTGCGGTGGCGCCAGCCACAGTAGGCGCGATTCAGTTCGACGCCAAAACCGTTCAGATGGAACTCCCGTTGCCTGAGCTTTCTGCCCAGATTGAAGCGCTTGAAGAACATGTCGAGCATTTTGTGCGCGAAGATAAAGTTCGCTGGGGCGATACCATGGGAACGCTGTTGACCAGAATGGGTATTAACGATCCAGCAGCGCTGGCTTTCATCAAATCGAATTCAACCGCCAAGGATTTGCTGAAATTGATGACCGGGCAAATGTTTCGGGCGAAGGTCACGGAAGAGGGCAAGCTGCTGCAGTTGAGCTCGAATGTTTCCACCGATGAAGACGCTGTGAGAAAGATTGTGGTTAACCGCGAGCAATATGGGTTTACTGCCGAGGATAGCTCAACGGAATTGGATCGGCATGTTGAAATGCGTTCAGGCGTGATTCACTCCTCCTTGTTTGCCGCAGCAGACGCAGCGCAGATCCCCGGGGCTGTTACCAGCGCGATGATCCAGATGTTCATCACGAATATTGATTTTCGTAGAAATATACGTCGTGGCGATTTTTTCAAGATTGTGTATGAGACGTATTGGCAGAACGGCAACTTTGTTCGCTCCGGCCGCATACTGGGTGCCATGTTTGTTAATCAGGGAGAAGTACACGAAGCGGCCTGGTATGAGGCGCCCGGGCAGGAAGGCGGCTATTACGAATTCGACGGAAAGGCATTGAAAAAAGCTTTTTTGAGAACGCCTGTGGCTTTCACGCGTATTTCTTCCGGTTTTTCGCTGAAAAGATTACATCCGATACTCAAGACATACCGTGCCCATAAAGGCATTGACTACGCGGCACCGCACGGCACGCCGATTTATGCGGCCGCAGATGGTTATGTGAAGGAGATTGGTTACCGCGGCGGTTACGGGAAATTGATTGTTTTGCAGCATTGGAGCCCTTATTCGACTGCTTACGGGCACATGAGTCGTTATGCACGTGGCATGACGCGGGGTAAAAAAGTGAAACAGGGTGAAGTGATCGGTTATGTCGGGGCAACTGGTTATGCGACTGGACCGCATTTGCATTACGAGTTTCGGATCAACAACAGGCAGGTGAACCCAAGGATGGTTGCCATTCCAACGGCCAAACCGTTGAAACCTCACCATCTGCGCCAGTTCCGTCTGGTGACTAAAGAAATGCAGCACCGCTTCGCCATGCTGAGTCCGGAATTCAAGCTTGCGAAGGCGGAGTAAGTTTTCTTCGATTAACCAGCATCTTTCGTTTGCCATGCCTCTGTACATTGGCCTCATGTCCGGTACCAGCATGGATGGCGTCGATGGTGTTTTGACATCCTTTTCCGATGCAGGCGCCCGCTCGCCCTTGCTGGCGAGTGCCTATATTCCATTCCCCCCTTCCTTGCGCACGGAGTTGATGGCATTACAGGCACCTGCTGATAATGAAATCGAGCGTGAAGCGTTGGCCGCCAATGATTTAGTAAAACTTTATGCCGCGTGCGTGGCGCAATTACTGTCTGACGCACAAATGACTTCCGGGGCCGTGCAGGCGATGGGTGTTCATGGGCAGACAATTCGCCACAGGCCAGATCTGGGGTATACGCGGCAGGCCAATAATCCGGCGTTGCTGGCGGAGCTGACAGGCATTGATGTGGTAGCCGATTTTCGTAGCCGCGATATGGCGGCGGGTGGTCAAGGTGCGCCGCTGGTGCCGGCTTTTCATCAGGCGGTGTTCGGTGAGCCAGGCAAAACACTGGTACTGATCAATATCGGCGGTATCAGCAACATTTCGATTCTGCATGGCGATGGCGCGATTGCCGGTTTTGATATCGGGCCGGGTAATGCCTTGCTGGACGCCTGGATACAGCAACATCGGGGGCAGGATTACGATGCGGAAGGCCTGTGGGCGGCGCAGGGCAGCGTGATTCCTGAATTGCTGGCGCGCATGCTGCAAGAGCCGTTTTTTTTCATGCCACCACCGAAAAGCAGCGGGCGTGATTTGTTCAACCTGGATTGGCTGACGCAGCATTTGCAGCAGCATGCAGGGCATGACGCGTATCGACCAGAGGATGTGCAGACCACCTTGACCATATTGACAGCGCAAACCATTGCCGATGCGGTTGCCAGAAATGCGCCACAGGCTGAAGCGATCTACATCTGCGGGGGTGGTGCTTACAACGCGCACCTGATGAGGCGGATCATGCAAGCGCTATCCAGACAGGGTGTGGTTGCGCCAGTTTTGAAAACTGATACGTTTGGTATTTCTCCCAGTCATGTTGAGGCATTGGCATTTGCCTGGCTGGCCTACCGGTTCTGCCAGAGAGAAGCAGCAAGCTTGCCTTCTGTGACTGGTGCTCGGGGGCCACGCATTCTTGGCGCGCTGTATCCGGCGTAATCCAATCCAGAAATAAAAAATCGCTGAATATCGCATGCTTGCCTTTGCGAGCGGGCGTTCCAGTTGCACAAACCTTATTCATTCGTTTGATGTATGAGAAAAAAATTCAAAAATAAGCGTGAATAGGGTGATGCACGGTGTGCTTTGGTTGATAATAGGCATTTTGCTCGCGCCATTTGCGGGGGCTGTGCGTAAGACAGGATATGTTTTTCACGATAGACGACATTCGCAAGCATTTTGAGGCGCCGACGATTCAGCGCGGACAAGAGTTTGTTCGTGGTGGTAAAGTCAGTGAAATCAGTCTCGCTGGAGACAGCATCAAATCCACGGTAATCGGTGAAAATAGTCGCGCATTTCATCAGGATATTCTGCTTTATCAAACACGAAATGGCATCAGCTTTGATGGCACATGTGATTGCGCGGTCAAACACAATTGCCGGCATGTTGCTGCAGCCTTGATGGCTTTTTTGGCACAGGATGCGGTTCCCGAAGCGCCTCATGAGATACCGGATGATCTGGGGCGGTTGTCAGGGGAAGTGGCGGACTGGATGAGGCGGGTTGAGCAGGTCATTCATGCTGCAAGGGAAAATACGGCGATTGCAGCTCAAGAGGCGGCGCTGGGCACGGTATCAGCCTATCGTTTGCTTTTCGTTTTGTCGCCAGACCGTAGTAATCGTTATGTGTTGTTGTCCGTTTGTAAAGGGCGTTTGCGACCACATGGCGACATCACTATGGCGAGTCCGGTAAGCGAGCTTCCCAGCTTGCTCAGTAATCCGCCTCCGTATGTTGGTGCGGAAGACCTGGATTTGGTGCGTCTGTTTATTGCCATGCGTAGTGGCATCCCATCCCAAATGAGTAGTGCTGCCGAACCCAGAGGCGCGATTGGGGCACAAATGCTAGGTTTGTTGTTGAGTGAGAATCGCCTGTTCTGGACGAATTCCTATTCGGATATGGCAAAAGGTCTGGTGTTCCCGATAAAGCAAGCGCCCACGCGTGAGGCACGCCTCGCGTGGAACGAAGATGGCGAGGCGCTCAGGCTAGGGTGGCAACTGGATCCGCCGCTGGCGGGAAACAATATGGGCGACTATGTATTGTTGACAAACCCGCCATGGTACATAGAAAACCTCTCATGCGGACAGCTGGTTCTCGCCGATGAATTGGCAATGATTCCCCTTCGGGAATTGCAGGATCTGGTTTCACAGGCGCCGCCACTGACCCCTGACAACAAGGCTGGTGTTTCTCATATGCTTCTGGCGCAGGGCTTTAGCCATATTGTTCCCATGCCGGAACCGGTACAGGAAATCGTCCGTGAGGACATTCCGGCCATTCCCTGCTTGCAGCTGGGAAGCGTGTCGCAGCAAATGCGACATGGCGAACACTGGTTCGATTTCGTGGTTCTGGCTTTCGATTATGACGGGCAAAGGGTTCTTAGTTGTCAGGCTGCACCTATCATGCGTGAAACGCCGGACGGAATAGAGCGGATTGTGAGGCAGTCTGAAAAAGAGTTGGCGGCAAGCGAGTTGCTGGTTGACTATGGCTTCACGCTCCCCAAACGGTCTGCATCACCACTGCGTGCCATTTCTGGCGCGTTTGAATTACCGTCACAGTCGGACTGGATACGGTTTGCGCGGGATATTTTGCCGGCACTGGAAGAGCAGGGATGGCTTGTTGAGAAATTGCCTGAATACAGGTATGAGCTGACAGAGGTTGAAGACTGGTATGCGCACGTTGAGCATAGCGCCAATGACTCTGGAAATAACTGGTTTGACTTTGAGTTGGGGATTGTTGTCAATCAGGTGCCGGTTTCCTTGCTGCCCGTGCTGGTTGGTTTGATTCAGAATGCACCAAACGCTTTTAATGCCAAGGCGCTGGCAGAGTATGCGGAAGAAGACCAGTTGCTGGCAACGCTTTCCGATGGTGTGCGCGTTGCCCTGCCTTGGGGACGCATCAAGCCTATTCTCAACATCCTGGGTGAGCTGTATTTTACTGCGCGCTTGAGCGGCGCAGGGCGCCTACGCCTTTCAAGGTTGGATGCAGCACGCATGGCTGAACTTGAAAGCAGCCTCGCCATACGGTGGCGTGGTGGGGAAGAGCTGTTGGAAGTGGGGCGCAAGCTGGGTGATTTTAGCGGCATTACTCGGGTCGCACCGCCCAAGGGTTTGCAAGCCGAATTGCGTGATTATCAGGTTGAAGGTTTGTCGTGGATGCAGTTTTTGCGCGAATATGGCTTTGCTGGCATTCTGGCAGACGACATGGGGTTGGGCAAAACGATCCAGACCTTGGCGCATATTTTGATTGAAAAGGAAGCAGGTCGTCTGGACAAACCCGCATTGGTGATTGCGCCCACAAGCTTGATGAGTAACTGGCAGGAAGAAGCCGCGCGCTTTACGCCGGAATTGAGCGTGCTGCTGTTACAGGGAAAATCCAGAATGCCGCGCTTTGATCAGATTATGAAGCACGATCTGGTCTTGACGACGTATGCCCTGTTGCCTCGCGACGAAGAAATGCTGCTGGCGCATGAGTACCATATGGTGATTCTGGACGAATCGCAATACATCAAGAATATGCGTTCCAAATCGGCGCAGGCAGCGGGCATGCTGCGGACGCGGCATCGCCTGTGTTTGACTGGCACGCCGCTGGAAAACCATCTGGGCGAGCTGTGGTCGCAATTTCATTTCCTGATGCCCAGTTTGCTCGGCAATGAAAAAGCGTTCAACGCGGAGTTCCGCAACCCGATTGAGAAGCTCGGCGACGAAGTGCGCAGTAATTTGCTTCGGCGTCGCATCAGGCCATTCCTGTTGCGACGCACCAAGGACAAGGTGGCCAAGGAACTGCCGCCCAAAACAGAAATGGTGCGTACGGTTGAGTTGTCTAGCGCACAACGCGACCTCTATGAGACGGTTCGTCTGGCCATGGATAGCAAGGTGCGCAGGGAAATTGAGAAAAAAGGCGTGGCACGCAGTCAGATTGTGATTCTGGAGGCACTCCTGAAGCTGCGGCAGGTTTGCTGCGATCCGCGTTTGGTTAAAAGCGATCACAGTCGGATCAAGGGCGCGGCTTCTTCGAAACTGGTGGAATTGATGGAAATGCTGGAAGAACTGCTGGCGGAAAAGCGCAGCATACTGGTATTTTCGCAATTTACCAGCATGCTTTCGCTCATTGAGGTTGAATTAAAAGCGCAGGGCATTCCTTACGCGATTCTGACGGGCAGTACGATTGACCGTGCTTCGGTTATTCGCTCCTTTCAGGAAGGCGAAGTGTCGGTGTTTCTGATCAGCTTGAAGGCGGGAGGGGTAGGCTTGAATCTCACGGCAGCGGATACGGTGATTCATTATGATCCATGGTGGAATCCGGCAACAGAAACGCAGGCAACGGATCGCGCTTGGCGCATTGGTCAGGATAAACCGGTTTTTGTCTACAAACTGATCGCCAACGGAACGCTGGAACAGAAAATCCAGGAGTTGCAAAAGAAGAAGGCAGATTTGGCGAAAGCTATGCTTTCAGCCGGTGAGTCGCAAAACATCCAAATTACGCCAGAGGATCTGGACGTCATTTTTACGCCGCTTGACAGTTGAGGCAAGTGGAGCAGGACTCAATAAAAACCCACAGTCCTGTGGGTTTTTACATAACAGCGCTTATTTTTTTTTGCGTTTGGGTTTGGGAGCCGGAATAAGTTGCGCCGGATTGTTATCCAGCAGGCTTCTGAGCATCCACGCATTCTTTTCATGCACCTGCAGGCGCTGAACCATCAGGTCAACGGTTGCCTGATCATCGGCATCGTCAGCTACTTTGAGTGTGGCGCGTGCGGAACGTGCGACCGCTTCTTGGCCAATAACCAGTTCGCTCACCATTGCTTCTGCCATGAGGACGCCTTCTGATTCTTTAATTGAAGTTCTGCTCATGAATTCCTTGTAAGTGCCGGGGGCATGAAAACCCAGCGAGCGGATGCGTTCGGCGATTTCGTCTAGCGCATTCCACAATTCGGTGTACTGAACCATGAACAGAGAATGCAGGGCTTGAAACATGGGGCCGGTGACGTTCCAGTGAAAATTATGTGTTTTCAGGTAAAGAATGTAGCTGTCAGCGAGCATGACAGAGAGAGCCTCGCTGATGTTTGCGCGATCTTCGGCTGAGATGCCGATATCAATGGAAGGTGCTTTGCTCATGTTAAATCTCCTTGGTGGAAATGATGTGGATTCACGCCTATGGGGAAGCGGGGGGAATGAAGTTGGATTTAATTCTATCCTCGTTTTCAAACAAACGCCGGAATCAAAAAACCATTTATTGATATTTTCTGCGTTGAAATCCGGCGCACGCGCGTTGATTCGCACAGAGAGGGGCAGAAAGGTGCGAGATGGAGGTTGGCAAGAAAGAGGTACTTTTCCTGGCTTGGTGAAATGAAAAACGGGAAGCGTGCTTCGAGAGCACACTTCCCGTCAGTAGCAATTTTCAGGGCTGTTTAAATGGTAACGGCCCTTTGATGCGCTCGTAAATCAAGGCAGCATGGAACCGGTTTCGCGCTGGCGTGCGAACCATTCGAATGCTTTCTCAATAACGTGAGGGGTTTGACCGCCACGTTTGTTCGCTTCCTCAACATACTTTTGCAGCTCTGGACGGAAGACCGGGTGCGCGCAGTTGTTGATGATAACTTGAGCACGCTCACGTGGAGACGTGCCACGAAGATCAGCAATACCTTGCTCAGTAATGATGACGTCAACGTTGTGCTCATGGTGATCAACGTGAGGCACCATTGGCAGAACGCGGGATACTTTTTCGCCTACTTGAGCGGAGCGGGTCAGGAAGATTGTGGTGTGCGCGTTGTTAGCGAAGTCACCGGAACCACCGATGCCGTTCATGATGTGTGTGCCGCCAACGTGTGTGGAGTTGACGTTGCCGTAGATGTCCACGTCCATTGCGGTATTCACAGCGATCAGGTTGATGCGCTTGACCAGTTCAGCATTGTTGCTGACTTCCGTTGGGCGCAGAACAATCTTGTCCTTGTACTGATCGAAGTTGCCATACACTTTCTCGGTCATGCCTGGAGAAATGGTGATCGCGGTACCCGCAGCGAATACCATCTTGCCGCAGTCCAGCAGGTCAAAGGTAGAATCTTGCAGTACTTCAGAGAACATGGTCAGGTTCTCGAATGGGCTGTCCATCAGCCCCCACAATGCGGCGTTTGCCACGCTACCGACACCTGCCTGCAATGGGCCCAGGCTGATTGGCATACGACCGGATTCGTACTCACCCAGGAAGAACTGGTTGAGGTTGGCAGCCATGGCATCTTGTGCAGGGTCGGCCAGCTTGTTTTCAGATGGAGAATCCAGTTGGTCGGTCAGTACGATACCGACGATTTTGGATGGATCAATCTTGACACCGATTTCACCGCAACGCTGACTAGGTTCCATGCATGGAATTGGCTCGGCATTGGGGGCACGCTTCGGTACATAGTAATCATGCACGCCTTCGAGAGCATCTGGCATGCCCAGATTAATTTCCAGTATGATTTTTTCTGCGTACTCTAGGAAAACGCCGGTGTTACCGAAAGAAGAGGTTGGGATAACCAAGCCATCTTCAGTAACAGACACCGCTTCAATCACAGCAACATCAGGGGCTGGCAGTTGCTTTTGACGGATTTGATAACCCTGATCAGACAGGTTCTGGTCAAAGTACTGAACCTTGCCTTCGTTAATTGCTTTACGCATGTCCCGATCAGACATGAACGGCATACGCTTGTAGATGGCGCCAGCACGTGCCATGGCACCGTCAACGTCTGCGCCCATAGAGGCACCGGTCATCAGGTAGACTTTGCGCCCGTCCTTTTCGGCTGCATCGGCAAACGCAAAAGGGACAACTTTTGGATCGCCTGCACGGGTAAATCCGCTCATAGCGACGACCATGTCATTTTTGATGAATTCTTGTGCAGCCTCAGCAGACATGATTTTGTCTTTCAGTGCCGGGATACGAATTCTCTTGTTGACTTTTTCTTGATCCATAGTAATTCCACCTAAGTTAAGTTATTTAACAGTTGATACAACCGACCAATTCAACGGTGCGTTAAAGATGCGTCAAGCTAGCCAGGGTTCCTTGATTAGCTCCGAACCTTTTCCGCCTTTGTATAAACAAAGAGTTCTAAGAGTATGCAAATACATGATTTTCGCAGGCTCAAAAACGCTCTTTGGCTAGGTTGTTCTTGAAACAGAGCACCGCGAGTGTTCTGCTCAGCTTGCAAAAAACTGCCTTTAAAAGGCGAGTTAATCCGGTAGTTTATTGCCCTCTGCAGGGGAAATACAATAAAGCCCTTGCTGGCAATAAGGGAATTGCCTGGCTACAAGAGAGCAGGATGGCGTAATTGATATTCACTGTTTCATGCAGTCGTACAAACAGCCGATCAGTTTTTCTGGTGAGGCAAAGAAAGCGCTGATTAAAGTTGCCGCTGCAAAACAGCATTCATATTTTTTGAGTGAGCCGTAAAGAGCAAGCTGCGTCCTAACCGCGATAGCCGGTCAGCGTGTGTGCCGGGCAAGGAAAGAGGCGGGATGTTGCCTCATAAACTGGGCAAATTAATGTCGTGCACAAATAAAAAACTGGCGGGAAGGTACTCCTAAAAAGTACTTTCACCGCCAGTCGAGCCTGAAACAGGGCAGAAGCCTAAGGGCAACGCCCTTTCAGCGTGTTTTGATTAGCCCTTCATGGAGCCCTTGGTGCGCAAGTTTTCGAAGAAGTCGAAAGCGTGCTCCAGCATGTGCGGAGTATGACCACCACGCTCGCAAGACTTCGCGAAGTAGTCTTGCAGCATTGGTTTGTAGTCTGGATCCGAAACGTTGATGATTTCAACAGCACGCTCACGTGGGGACTTGCCGCGCAGGTCAGCAATACCGTTCTCGGTGATGATGATATCAACGTTATGCTCATTGTGGTCAACGTGCGGCACCATCGGCAGAACGCGGGACAGCTTGCCATTTGGTGAAGATGAGCGGGTCATGAAGATCGTGGTGTGAGCGTTAACCGCGAAGTCACCAGAGCCACCGATACCATTCATCATGTTGCTGCCAGCCACGTTCGTGGAGTTCACGTTGCCGTAGATGTCAACGTCCATCGCCGTGTTCACAGCGATCAGGTTGATGCGCTTGATGATTTCAGCACTGTTGGTGATGTAGATTGGACGCAGGCAAACCTTGTCTTGGTAACGCTCCCAGTTGCCGTACACTTCTTCGGTCTTTTTAGGGGAAACGGTAATTGCGGTACCCGTTGCAAAAGTCATGCGACCTGAATCGATCAGATCCCAGGTGGAGTCTTGCAGTACTTCGGACCACATCGTCAAGTTCTTGAAAGGACCTTCCAGCAGACCCCACAGACCAGCGTTAGCCACGCTACCTACACCAGCTTGTAGTGGGAACAGGGCTTCGGTCATGCGGCCGGCCTTGATTTCGCCCAGGAAGAAGTTGCGCAGGTTAACGCCCATGGCATCTTGTGCAGGATCGGCCAGCTTGTTCTCAGACGCGGAGTCCATCTTGTTGGTGATAACAATGCCGACAACCTTGCTTGGATCGAAAGGACAGCCGATAGCGCCTGCGCGATCCATTACGTCAAGAATTGGAATTACTGCCGCTTCTGGCATCAGGCGACGACCTGGAACATAGATGTCATGAACACCTTCCAGGCCATCAGGCATCGCCAGGTTGATTTCGATCAGGATTTGTTTTGCTTTCTCCAGGAAAACGTCCGTGCTGCCAACCGAGGTGGTTGGGATGAGCAGGCCATCTTCGGTGATTGCTGTGGCTTCAATAACAGCGATATCTGGATCGGGCAACTGCTTGTTGCGGATTTGGTAAGCCAGATCGCCCAAGTTCAAGTCGTAATACTGAACGTCGCCATTGTTAATCGCGGTGCGCATGTCACGGTCGGACATGAACGGCGTACGGTGGGTGATTGCGCCAGCGCGCGCCATGGCACCGTCAACGTCTGCGCCGAGGGAGGCGCCGGTCATCAGAGTGATCTTGCGCTTGCCGCCTTCAGCAATTTTGGCAAAAGAAAAAGGAATTTCCTTAGGGTCACCAGCGCGGGTAAAGCCGCTCATGCCGACAACCATGCCGTCTTTAATGAACTCTGCTGCCGCATCTGCAGACATGATCTTGTCTTTCAGTGCTGGAATGCGAATTCTCTTGTTAATTTTTTCTTGATCCATAGATGTGTCACCTAAATTAAGTTACTTGGTTGTTGTGTCATTTTTAGCCGAGCTATTATTGTTGGGATCATCAAGTCCGCCCACGCTTTCAGAGCGACTTTGATTCTTTGCTGGCCAAATTATTGAGAATTAAGAATTCGTGGTTAGCCAATGCATTCTTGAGCGATTGTTTTGCTGTCTGCAGAAGCCGGTTTGCCACTATCTCGAAATACTCTCAATCCCATAAAAACCTGCACATAAAGGGAAAATAAAAAATTCCCATACAAGCAGTAGGGATTTTTGCCCAATCCTAAGCTTTTATCAATAGCTGCCACCGTTTTTTTGTGCTTTTTTGCACAATGCAGGCACACAACAGTCACATTGCAAGCCAAAGAAGTCTAGCCAGAAATTTTTTACGCCGCGCGCTAATGCCAAATCTGTGCGCGACTGGCTCGAACAAGAAGGAAAAAACGTTTTTTAGAACGGTTTCTCTTCACGTTACAGGTTGGTGAATGCGCTCAAGGAACCCAAAAAAATGCCCATTATGTTGTTGCTCTGCCAATGAAAAATGGGGGCGCGATGAAAAAAAATGAAAATTTTTGTTGCCGACTTGTGCGTTTTAGTGAAAAATGAATTTACACACAGGTTACAATAGCCCGCTTAGGTGCCCTGCTTTCTTGCAGAAAGAGGGGGTTAAAGCAGGCAATCAAAGGGTAAAGAATGCATAACAGTAATGCGCAAACCAGGGCGCGTTACCGGAAATAATTACTGTTTCGAAGATGATTTTAGATTGAGATAAAGGGGTAGCAATATGAAAATAGCGATCATTGGAGCCGGTGCTATCGGCGGATATGTGGGCGTCAAGTTGGCGTTGGCAGGAAACGACGTCACGTTCATGGTTCGCGGAGCGAATCTTGAAGCCATCAAGAAAAACGGCATGAAGCTGATCATGAATGATGGAACGGAGCATGTTGCGTCGAATGTCAAGGCGACGAACGATTACGATGAGCCGGGTCCGCAAGACATTGTTATTCTGGGCATGAAGGCCCATCAGGTGGAAGCGATTGTTGACGATGTCCAGAAGCTGTTTGGGCCGGATACGATCGTTGTGCCGATGCAAAATGGGATTCCCTACTGGTATTTCCACAAGCACGGCGGCGATCTTGAAGGAAGCGTCGTAAAAAGCGTTGACCCAAGCGGCAAAATTCTCGAGAAGATTAACCCGGAACGTGTGCTGGGCTGTGTGGTTTATCCGGCCTCTGAGCTGACCGAGCCTGGTGTGGTGGTCCATATTGAAGGTGACCGTTTCCCGATAGGCGAACTGGATGGCTCGGTATCCGAGCGCGCGAAGAAAGTATCCGAATGTTTTATCAACGCCGGCTTCAAGTCACCGATTCTCGAGAACATCCGTTCCGAGATCTGGCTCAAGCTGTGGGGCAACCTTACGTTCAATCCGATAAGCTCGCTGTCGCACTCGACGCTGGTAGACATATGCCAGTACCCGCTCACACGCGAACTGGCGAGCGACATGATGACGGAAGCCCAGACGATTGCGAACAAGCTCGGCATAGAATTCCGTGTTCCCCTGGAAAAGCGCATTGCGGGCGCGGAAAAGGTCGGCAAGCACAAGACCTCGATGCTGCAAGACGTTGAAGCAGGCCGTGCGCCGGAAATCGACGCGCTGGTTGGCTCCGTCGTGGAGTTGGGCCATCTGACGGGCACGCCGACACCGCATATCAATACGGTATACGCATTGGTCAAACTTCTTTCCAAAACAATGGACGAAGAATATGGGCAGGTCAAACTGGAGCCAGTAGCCGCCTAGTCAAGGAAATATGCCTCACAAGGGCAGGGTAAAATACGAAACAAAAACTCGTAATATCCATCGTAAATGGCAACCTGAGATCCAGGTTGCCATTTGCGTTTCTAGACGCCGCGTTTTAATTGGTTTGCCCAAGGCCCGTTCGCAATGCCTGCCGACATTGTCTGCGGCTATTTATGCGCCGATGGGCGTATGTGCTAAATCAGTGAGCGGCGTGCCGTATCTGGGCTGCTTGTGATGTTTCTTGTAAAGAAGGTGGACGAAAAGCAGGGACAGGTTAAAATGGAGGTTTTTGAAATCTAGTAGAAGCCACGTCATACTATCGCAAGCTAAAATACGAGGCTAATAGTAGGTGTCATTTAATGTTTATGTCTATCCGAGAACCGGGTTGCCATAAGCAGTTATAAACAACCTTTCAAGTACTGACGAGATACGAGACACATCATGGCAGCATCCACATTCCACAAGAAAATCACCTCCTTTCATCCCCCCCAGCGTGTCTTGCTTGGTCCTGGGCCATCGAACATCAACCCACGCGTTCTCGCGGCAATGAGTCTGCCGGTCATTGGTCATCTTGATCCGCTTTTTGTCGACATGATGGAAGAGCTCAAGATTTTGCTGCGCTACACCTATCAGACTGAAAATGCGCTCACGTTCCCGATTTCTGGTCCGGGCTCGGTTGGCATGGAGAGTTGTTTTGTCAATCTGGTTTCACCAGGAGACAAGGTTGTTGTGTGTCGCAACGGCGTATTTGGCGGTCGGATGATCGAAAATGTTGAGCGATGCGGCGGTATTCCGATTATTGTGGAAGACACCTGGGGAGAGCCGGTCGATCCGAACAAGGTCGAAGACGCACTCAAGGCGAATCCGGATGCACGGGTTCTGGCCTTTGTGCATGCGGAAACTTCGACGGGAGCGGCCTCGGACGCCAAGCTGCTGACCGAGATTGCGCACAAGTACGACGCGATGGTGATTGTTGATGCGGTGACCTCGCTGGGAGGCACGCCGGTACTGGTAGACGAGTGGGGGCTGGACGCGGTTTACGCGGGCAGTCAGAAATGCCTTTCCTGTACGCCGGGTCTCTCGCCAGTGACATTTTCGGAAAGAGCGGTTGATTACGTCAAGAACCGCAAGGACAAGGTTCAGAGCTGGTTCCTTGATTTGAACCTGACGCTCAACTACTGGGGCAGCACGACCCGCACGTATCACCACACGGCGCCGATTAACGCGCTGTACGCCCTGCATGAAGCCTTGCTGATGTTGCGTGAGGAAGGGATTGAGAATTCCTGGGCACGTCATCGTCGTCACCATCTTGCGCTGAAGGCGGGGCTGGAGACGATGGGCCTGCAGTTTGTTGTGAAAGAAGAATTCCGTCTGCCACAGATGAACACGGTTTATATACCTGAAGGGGTGAAGAACGAAGCGGAGATACGCACGATCTTGCTCAATGAGTTCAATCTTGAGATTGGAGCGGGTCTGGGCCCGTTGGCTGGCAAGGTATGGCGCATTGGTTTGATGGGTTATTCGGCGCAATCGGCGAATGTGATGCTGTGTCTGTCGGCATTGGGATCGGTTTTGTCCGATCAAGGCCTGTCGGTCAAGGTTGGAGACGCCGAAGCGGCCGCGCATCAGTCGTATTCAACCCAGCATGCGACCGCAGCACAGCAGGCACGTCAGCGCGCTTCCAGAAAGACGTCCTGATTACTCGCAGAATGAATTCGAAAAGGCCCCTTTAAAAGGGGCTTTTTTATGACGCCCTCTTTTTGACACCCTCCCTCTCCGGCGCGAACCCCGAAGATTCCTACGGCGCTACGCATGGATGGCTCATGCAAACAGTCTCTTCGGTGGGTTTTTGGGTTGAGGCTTTGCTGCGCTACACATATCTCCATAAGCGATATTTCTCGCGCGTTCAGCGGTAGCCCCTACGGGAATGTTATGGCCTTATTGCCGTCATTGAGCAATCTCTGCTAGAAGATTGGTCGATCATGCCGCGTATATCCTTGCAATGGACGGCGGCGGCCTTACACGCATCGTGAATAAAACAAGAAAGATTCGTTAGACAAACCGCGTCGCAAGTCTTGTGACGCTTGATTGGCAGATGCGAGAGTAGCAGTTGAGTTAGCGTCTGGACGGTTTGCATATCCAGTTTTTTGCTAAACGTATGAGGTCAGCACTTCTACGGCAAAGCATAACAGCTTGAGTCCGTCAAACGTTTTCGGTTTAGGGGACGCGGCGATTGGGACGGCATAATATGCAGCGAGGGTGTCCTGACCTTTGGATTATTTTTTGTATATGTTTCAGGCGCACAAAAAAAGACAGCAACCCGAAGGTTGCTGTCTCTCGACGTAATGCTTGCCCAGGGAATCAGGCAATTTGCACTATTTATGCAGCAGCTGCAGCCCAGTCTTCAATGCCGGTTGCTTCAACTTTAGCATTGTTTTCAGCAATGAACTTGGCACGCATTGGCTTCAGTACGAAGAAGGCAATGCAGGAGCAAGTAAATGCGACAGTTGCTGAGATGGCGAAGACTTTACCCCAGTTACCACCGGTTTTGCCGGCCAGTTTGGCGGCAATCGGAACGATGAGGCCGGAAGTACCTTTAGCACTATAGAGCGTACCCGCGTTACCAGCAGCGTTCTTGACACCGAAGGTGTCAGCACACATGGATGGGAACAGCGAGAAGATTTCGCCCCAGAATGCGAAGGTCAGAGCAGCGAAGATCATGAAGCCCATTGGCGTATGGCCAAACTGTCTCATGCCTAGCAGCGCGAAGCCTTCACCCATGAACACGATGAACATGGTGTTTTCACGACCGATACGGTCAGAGATCAAACCGCACAGTGGGCGAGTTGCACCATTCGCAATACTGTCGAGCGACATTGCCATCGTCAGCAGTGGCAGGGTAACACCCATGCAGGTCACAGGAATCGTGGACAGACCATAGTCACGGGATACTGGACCGAAAGATGCCGTTGCCATAATACCGCCAGAAGCTACACCTACGAAACAGAGGTAGATGATCCAGAATACTGGCTGACGAATAATTTGCGTTGGAGTGAATTGCATCTTGCTAGATACAACACGTGAAACGATCTTGATGGATGGATCCAGTTTTGCACGTGGCATGAACATCGCACAGATGAAGATGACGACGCCTTGAGCGATACCAAAAACCATAAAGGCTCTTTCGTAACCCGAGGAGTTAATCATCGAGGCAACTGGAATAACCGTCAGCGCAGCACCTGCACCGAAGCCTGCAGCGGTTGCACCAGAAGCCAAACCGCGCTTGTCTGGGAACCATTTCAGGGCGTTACCAACCGCCGTGCCGTACACCGCACCAGCACCGACACCGCAAACAATCGCTGCAGCGTAGAGGAAGGTCAGTGATGAAGCCATGGAGTTCAAAACCCAGCCGAGGGCGGCCAGACATGCGCCAACCATCATGACAGGACCTGGACCCCATTTATCCACACACCAGCCTTCAACTGGAACGAGCCAGGTTTCGAAGATGATGAAGATGGTAAATGCGAGCTGAATAGAGGTACGTGCCCAGCCGTATTTGTCCTGGATAGGAGCAACGAACAATGTCCAACCGTACTGCAAGTTGGCAACCGTTGCCATACAGACGATCCCGAGGATCAGCTGAATCCAGCGATTTTTATATTTAACGGGTGCTTCTGTAGTCATAATATGTCTACTCTCCTTTTTGATTGTTGAAAACTACGGAAAATTACAGCCCTCCGTTTTTTTCTGACTTTACACCGCAAGTTGCCAGTTACAAATGACCTTGTGGGCCAATGCAGCCTTCGCCTCTTTGGGTGATTGTTCGATTTTGCGAGAAGAACGTTTTCTTGACCATGACCTCGGTCAAGAAAAAATATTTCTTGTGAAATTTATTACATAAAACAAATTCAGCTTTTGCGCCTTAAGAGTCGCTCAAAACTTGCTGTGTTGGTGATGGCGCGTTGATGCGTGCCTTCACCTATCATTTCGCGTTCATCACGCACGGTGAGGTGAAAAGTCAGAAGTCGGCCATTAATGGCCGCTAATGTTGCGCGGGCTTCAACGCGCATGCCAATCGGCGTGGCGCCATCATGGCGAATATCGAGGTGCGTGCCGATGGTTTGCTGGTTGTCGGAGAGTATGGGATCAACCGCACGCTGTGCCGCAGCTTCCATCAGCGCAACCATGGCGGGCGTGGCGAAAACCGGCATGCGCCCGCTGCCCATGTTTCTTGCGGTATGTGAATCACTGACAATCAGGTCTGCTGTGCCCGTCAGGCCGGGTTGAAGTGCATGATTATTCTTCATTGCTGCCCTCATGTGTGGTGGTCGTTTGGGTAGGTGCCATGTCAATATATTGCCAGTCAGATGGCATGATCGGGTGTTTTTTGAAGCCAAGCACCCAGGGTTGCACCAGCCAGTTGCGTACACGGGAGACATGTACCGACCATGCGGTGTCGGCTTCCATCTGGCGATTCATCTGCCGGTACAGTTCATTGCGCGCCCGTCCGGGCGGAAGCGCCATGGCTTGACGATATAGCGCATCATAGTTTTCCGATTGATAGCAGCCATGATTGCCACGCCCGGCATTGGGGCCATACAGCAGTTGCAGGAAGTTTTCGCCTTCCGGGTAGTCTGCATGCCAGGCACTGCCCCACATCATCAGACGGCACTCGCTGGCGGCTTTCAGGTTGTCGGCAAAATTGCCCACCATGAATTTCACGCGCAGTCCGATCGCATCCAAGCTACGCTTCCAGATTTCAGACACGATCTTCGCGCTGCTGCCGGGGCTGGTGTGGATTTCCAGGATCAAGGGGTTCCCATTCGGCAGGGTGCGAAAACCATCTTTCCCGCGCTGGTAACCGTACTGATCCAGCAATCTGTTCGCCAGTTCTGGCTCGTAGCCAATGCTGCTGCGGTAGTTTGGGTCATGACCGGCGACGCCGGCTGGAACGATCATTTCCGCTTTGGTGGCTTGCCCCCGGCGCAACAGTGCAATTTCATCCTCAACCTTATAGGCCATCGCAATGGCGCGGCGTAACGCATTATTTTCCGGCTCGAAACCGCCAAGGAGCGGGTCGCGGAAGTTGAATAGCGTGTACGTAATTTCCGGCTCCACCATACGCATCAGACGCAGGCCTTTGGAAGCAAACTCGGGCTTCAGGTGTGGGCCATCCAGCACTTGCGGGGCAGCAAATTGCGGTAGTTTGTCGAAGTCGATCTTGCCTTGCCGGAATGCCAGCCAGCGTGACTGTTCCTCTTCAATAATGGCGATTTCAACACGCCCGATTTGCGGCATGTGCTTGCCGCGCATTTCGCGCACCAGTTGCACATCATGCGGATCGGATGACGGCTCAAAATCCCAGATGAAACCGCGATAGTGCGGGTTGGCCTCCAGCACGATCTTGCTGCGCGGTACATACTGCTTCAACTGGTAGGGTCCGGTGCCGACCGGGTGTTGCCCGCTTTGTGCGCCGTAATGTTCGATGACCTCACGTGCGACGGCGGCCAGCCCGCCGTAGGCGAGGACATACAGAAAGTTGGGGTCGGGTCGTGTGAGTCGAATGCGCAGCGTGTATTGGTCGGGCGTTTGCAGGCCTTCAATCGGGGCGTCGTAATCAAAATGTCCGGTTTTCCTTGCCTGATTGGTCAGGGCATCCAGGCCGACAATTTTGCCTTCTACGAATCCGGCTGAGGGTGAGCGGTTGGCCGGGTCCATCAGGCGCTTGATTGAGTAAGCGAAATCTGCTGCGGTCAGTTCGCGCTTCTTTCCATCAAATGCCGGGTCGGGCGTGAAATAGATGCCGCGCTTGAGGCGAAAGGTATAGGTTTTGTTCCCGTTAGTGGCCAGCGGCATGGCCTCAATCACGTTGGGTACCAGT
Source organism: Burkholderiaceae bacterium (assembly GCA_963666295.1). Taxonomy (GTDB): domain Bacteria; phylum Pseudomonadota; class Gammaproteobacteria; order Burkholderiales; family Burkholderiaceae_D; genus QZKY01. Next base: position 1,365,783 of record OY762707.1, read on the forward strand.
TTGGCGGGGCGCGCGAGGTAGTCGTAAGTCAGCAGGGTGTCGAAAATCGCATCGGCAATCCAGCCGGAGTAGTAGTTCTGGGTGCGCGCCATGTCAAAGCCATCGTCAGCGGCTTCAAAAACCGTATGAACGACTTTGTTCAAATCGGCAGATAAAGTCGCACTGGAAACGCATGGAAGCAGCAAAGCGGCAATGAGGCACTGTCTCCATGCCGCGATTACTTTTCTCAATAATGATAATGAAAACCGGAGGGTGCGTTGCATGGCGAACTTGATTCCATTCACAATACGGTCAGTAGATATAAAGCATTTATAATCGCATGTTTGCAGGCGGGTTTTCCATTCCACCATGAAAGTATTTCGCGATCTTCCACCTCTTGCGGTTCGCAGGCCTTGTGCGTTGGCGATTGGCAACTTTGATGGCGTGCATCGTGGGCACAAGCAAATGCTTGCGCAAGTACGAGAAGCGGCGGCACGCCTGAGCCTTGACGCTGCCGTACTGACATTTCAGCCCCATCCGCGGGAATATTTTGCGCATCTCGCTGATGAGCCTTCTCAAGTGCCGCCAGCGATTGCCAATTTGCGCGACAAGCTGCATGCCTTTGCCGAAGCAGGCATGAATCGTGTGATCGTGGCGCATTTCACCGCCCATTTTGCTTCGCTTTCGGAGCAGGATTTCGTCAAAAAAATGCTGGTTGAGGGCTTGCAGGTGAAGTGGCTGATCGTGGGCGAAGACTTTTGTTACGGCGCAGGGCGCGATGGCAATGTCGCCTCCCTGCAGCAGGCGGGGCAACGATACGGTTTTCAGGTAGAGGTGCTACGGGATGTCTTGCACGAGGGTGAGCGCATTTCGTCATCAGCCGTGCGTCGCGCTTTGCAAAGCAGCGATTTCGACCAGGCGGCGGCACTGCTTGGGCAGCCTTATTACCTTTCCGGTCGTGTGATTCATGGCGAAAAGCTGGGGCGAACCTTGGGTTTTCCAACCATGAATTTGCGCATCGCGCAGCGACGCCCGGTTCTGTCCGGCGTGTTTGTGACGCGGGTGCATGGCCTGGCGGCGCGGCCACTGGACGCCGTTTCCTGCATTGGGCCACGGCCATCGGTGCGTAACAGTAGTCGCCATTTGCTGGAGACGCATGTTTTTGATTTCGATCAGATTTGCTATGGCAAGCTGATTCGTATCGAGTTTTTGCACAAATTGCGCGATTATCAAAAGTTCGACGGTTTACCGGCGCTGCAGGCGGCGATTCGTCGCGATTCGGAAAATGCGCGCGCCTTTTTCGAAAAAGCCGCCAACAAAATTGATCACGAGCCGCAAATTTAGCGGCAGCCCTTTTTTATCGCTGTAGAATCATTGGTTTGATGAGCAGCAGAGCATTTCACCAACAATAATCATGTCCAAAAAGCACCAAGACAAATCAGCAGAAAAATCGAACAAGGCTTACCCGGTCAACATGATCGAGACGCCGTTCCCGATGCGTGGCAACCTGTCCAAGCGCGAACCGCAATGGGTTGCACAGTGGCAGGAGAAAAAAATCTATGAGCGCATTCGCAAGGCGGCACAAGGGAGGCCCAAATTCATTTTGCATGATGGCCCGCCGTATGCGAATGGGGATATTCATATTGGCCATGCGGTGAACAAGATTCTGAAGGATATCGTGGTCAAGAGCCGCAGCATGGCGGGCTTTGATGCGCATTACGTGCCGGGCTGGGATTGCCACGGCATGCCGATTGAAATCCAGATTGAAAAGCAGTTCGGCAAGCATTTGCCGGTGGCCGAGGTGCAAAGCAAGGCGCGTACGTATGCGGCCGAGCAGGTGGCGCGCCAGAAAAAGGACTTCATCCGTTTGGGCGTGCTGGGTGAGTGGGATAACCCGTATCTGACGATGAATTACCAGAACGAGGCCGATGAACTGCGTGCGCTCGGAAAGCTGATCGAAAAGGGTTATATTTATCGCGGTTTGAAGCCGGTCAACTGGTGTTTTGATTGCGGTTCGGCGCTGGCCGAGGCGGAAGTGGAATATCAGGACAAGCGTGACCCGGAAATCGACGTTGGTTTTGCCTTCGCCGAGCATGAAAAAATTGCGGCGGCGTTCGGCCTCGCCAAACTGCCGACCGATCAGGGGCAGATTGTGATCTGGACCACGACGCCCTGGACGATTCCCTCCAATCAGGCGCTGAACGTACACCCGGAAATCGACTATGCGCTAATGGAAACCGAGAAAGGCCTGTTGATTCTGGCGGAACAGCGGGCGATGTTTGCAGCGCCGGGTGATGCGCACAATTGCCACCTGCAAAAAATGTATGGCCTGGGAAAATGGAGCAAGCTGGCCATTTGTAAAGGCGCAGCGCTGGAGGGTATCCAGTTCAAGCATCCACTGTATGACGCGCACGAAGCTTATCGCCGCCTGTCACCAGTTTACGCGGAAGAATACGTCACGCTGGATACCGGCACGGGCGTGGTGCACTCCGCGCCTGCCTACGGTGTGGATGACTTTTTGTCATGCAAGGCGCATGGCATGCGGGATGAGGAAGTGCTGAATCCTGTCATGGGTGACGGGCACTATGCATCCTGGCTACCGTTGTTCGGCGGCATGACGATCTGGGACGCGTCGCGCCCGATTTGCGACAAGTTGCGCGAAATGGGCTCGCTGCTGAGCTTTGGTATGTCGTCACACAGCTACATGCATTGCTGGCGCCACAAGACGCCGATTGTGTATCGTGCTACTTCGCAATGGTTTGCCAGCATGGATGTGGCGCCTAGAGATGGTGGTCCGTCTTTGCGTGAAACGGCATTGCAGGGGGTGGAGGAAACCGCGTTTTATCCGGCATGGGGCAAGGCACGGCTGCAAGCGATGATTGCCAACCGTCCAGACTGGACCTTGTCGCGTCAGCGCCAGTGGGGCGTGCCGATGGCCTTCTTCCTGCACAAGGAAACGGGCGCACTGCATCCGCGCACACCGGAATTGCTGGAACAGATTGCACAAAGGATCGAGCTGCGCGGGATTGAAGCGTGGCAGGAATTGCAGCCCGAAGATTTGCTGGGTGACGAAGCGGCGATGTATGAAAAGAACCGCGACACGCTGGACGTCTGGTTCGATTCCGGCATCACGCACCAGACCGTGATGCGCGGCTCGCATGCCGAACAACACGGCTATCCGGCTGATCTGTATCTGGAAGGTTCGGATCAGCACCGCGGCTGGTTCCATTCTTCCCTGCTAACCTCTTCGATGCTGAACCGTAGCGCACCCTACAAGGCGCTGCTGACGCACGGTTTCGTCGTGGATGGCGATGGCAAGAAAATGTCCAAATCGGCGGGTAATGTGATTGCGCCGCAAAAAGTGTTCGATACGCTGGGTGCGGATATCTTGCGCCTTTGGGTGGCATCAACGGATTATTCCGGCGAACTCTCGATTTCCAATGAAATCCTGACGCGCGTGACCGATGCTTACCGCCGGATTCGCAATACGCTCCGATTCCTGCTTGCGAACACGTCTGATTTCGATCCAAAAGCCGATGCCTTGCCGATGCATGAACTGCTGGAACTGGATCGGCATGCCATTGCGAACATGGCGCAATTTCAGGCAGAAATCTTGCGCCACTACGAGGCGTATGAATTTCATCCGGTCGTGTCCAAGTTGCAGGCCTATTGCTCGGAAGATCTGGGCAGTTTCCACCTCGACATTCTGAAAGACCGCTTGTATACCTCGGGCGTGGTGTCCCAGGCGCGCCGCTCGGCGCAAACGTCCTTGTGGCATATCACGCACGCGTTGTTGCGCCTGATGGCACCGATCCTGTCGTTCACGGTGGAAGAGGCGTGGGAGGTATTTGCCGGGGAAACTGCGTATCAGGAAAGCGACGAGACGATTTTTACGCAACTGTTTTATCCGCTGCCGGAAATTGAGGATGGCGCGGCGCTATTGGCAAAATACGCCAGCTTGCAGGAAATCCGTGCCGTCATTACCAAGCAACTCGAAGAGGTGCGCATGACCGGCGCGATCGGCTCGTCGCTGCAAGCTGAAGTCACGATCAAGGCCAGTGGCAACAAATTCAAATTGCTCGAGAGTTTGGACGAAGACTTGAAGTTTTTGTTCATCACGTCCAAAGTGACGCTGCGTGAAGTGGCGCAGGAATCGGAAGAAGCCATTGAGGTGACGCCTTCTTCCTTCCGGAAATGTGATCGTTGCTGGCACTTCCGGGAAGATGTCGGCATTGATCCGACGCACCCTGAAATTTGCGGCCGCTGCGTGAGCAATGTGTTCGGAGAAGGGGAAGAAAGAAAGTTTGCGTAATTTCACGTATTTATGGAAGGCGCAGTGAACGGGTAGGTTTTTTTATAAAAGTTGTTAAAAGAGATTAATTTCGCTTATTTTTGGTTTTTTTGCATGGTTGAAAGAATCCGGTTTTCCGCACGACGCAGCAGTATATGGCCTTGGCTTGCCATTGCCATTGCCATCGTATTGCTGGATCAGGTGAGCAAAATCATGATTGCGAAAGCCTTTTCCTATGGTGAGATAAGGCCTGTTCTGCCGTTTTTCAATCTGGTGCTGGTTCATAACAAAGGGGCGGCCTTCAGTTTTCTGGCTTCGCAATCTGGCTGGCAGCGCTATTTCTTTGCTGGTTTGGGTCTGCTGGCTTCTCTGTTCATGCTTTATCTGCTTAAACGGCATGCCGGCCAGCGGCTTTTCTGCTTTGCACTGGCTTTGATACTGGGTGGTGCCATCGGCAACAATCTGATCGACCGCCTTTTGTATGGTCATGTGATTGATTTTCTTGATATTCACGTTGCGGGCTGGCACTGGCCAGCTTTTAACGTGGCTGACAGCGCAATTTGCATCGGGGCGGCGCTGTTCGTGCTGGACGAGTTGCGGCGTTCAAAAAAGCGTCGGTTTGATTAACGCTGATCTTGGGTTTGATATGGAACTTGCAGGGAAAAACATCCTTCTTGGTCTGACAGGCGGCATCGCCTGCTACAAAAGCGCGGAATTTGCGCGTGCGATGATTCGGGCCGGTGCGACGGTCAATGTCATCATGTCGAGGGGCGCGACCCAATTCATTACGCCGATCACGATGCAGGCACTGACCGGCAACCCGGTTTATTCTGACCAATGGGATGTGACGAACAACATGGCGCATATCGCACTGACGCGCGATGCGGATGCCTTTGTTATCGCACCCTGTACAACCAATTTCATCGGCAAGCTGGCAAACGGACTGGCAGACGACTTGCTGTCGTCGATGTGCATGGCCCGTCCGGCAGCCTTGCCGTTTATGGTGGCCCCGGCGATGAATGTCGAAATGTGGCAAAAACCGGCGACGCAACGCAATATTGCGCAGTTGAGAGAAGACGGCGTCGGCATTCTCGGTCCGGCTGCGGGTGAACAGGCGTGCGGTGATGTCGGCATGGGGAGAATGCTGGAGCCGTCCGAATTACTGGAAGAGCTTGTGGCTGCCTTGCAACCCAAAGTGCTGGCAGGCAAGCGCGTACTGGTGACGGCCGGGCCGACTTTCGAGCCGATAGATCCGGTACGCGGCATTACCAATCATTCTTCCGGCAAGATGGGCTATGCGGTCGCGCGTGCTGCACGCGAGGCGGGCGCAGAAGTGACGCTGGTGTCTGGCCCAACCGCGCTGACAACGCCGCGGGGCGTCATGCGGATTGACGTGCGCACGGCGCAGGAAATGTTTGATGCGGTGATGGCGCAAGTTGATGGGCAGGATCTGTTTGTTGCGGTCGCGGCGGTTGCGGACTGGCGCGTGGCGAATGCGAGTGAGCAGAAAATGAAGAAGGCGGGGCCGGATAACACACCGCAACTCACGTTTGCGCAAAATCCGGATATTCTGGCGTCGGTTGCCGCGCTACCGAGCCGACCTTACTGCGTCGGCTTTGCGGCGGAATCGGAAAATCTGCTGGAATACGGCGAGCAAAAACGGCAGAAGAAAAATATCCCGCTGCTGGTGGGCAATATCGGCCATGAAACTTTTGGTCTGGATGAAAACACACTGGTGTTGTTTGATGATCAGGGCCACATTGAATTGCCCAAGGCAGACAAGCAACAGCTGGCGCGCCAATTGATTGCGAATATCGCACCACGAATTTAGGGCAGGAGCAGTATGGAAACCATTGATGTAAAAATTCTCGACGGGCGCATGGCTGAGCAACTGCCGACGTATGGCACGCCCGGCAGTGCCGGACTCGATTTGCGCGCATGTCTAGGCGAACCGCTGGAGATCAAGCCAGGTGAAACGCATTTGATCCCGACCGGACTGGCGATCCATATTGCTGACCCCGGTTATGCGGCGATGATCTTGCCCCGTAGCGGCTTGGGCCACAAACACGGCATTGTGCTGGGCAATCTGGTTGGTCTGATTGATTCCGATTACCAGGGAGAGTTGATGGTTTCCACCTGGAATCGTGGTGATACGTCATTTACCTTGAATCCGATGGAGCGGCTTGCCCAACTGGTGATTGTGCCCGTGAAGCAAGTGAGCTTTCGCGTTGTAGAAGAATTCGGCGACAGCGAGCGCGGCGCCGGCGGTTTTGGAAGTACCGGAAAGTCGTAAACATGTATCATTTGGCTCGCCGCTGGATTCGGCGAAGCGGCATCTTCTGTCTGGTCATTGCGCTACTGACCGCGTGTACGGTTACCGCGCCGGTCAAAGAGCAGCCTGTTGAAGAAATGGTCATTCCTGCTCACAGCTCGGCAAGCGTTGCGACGCCGGCCAGCTTGCGCACGCTGGCGCGTATGCAACAGCGGTTGGATGAGGTGGCGGCCCCCTTGCTGTTGCAAAATACTGTTGCGTGCAAGCGTAATGCGCGCAATTTGCTGGGTTTTACCGCTAAAAATCGTTATTCCTATTCAAGTGATTTGTCGGAGATGGCGGCAACGGCGCTCGGCCTGAGTGAGCACTTGCAAATTACCAGCGTCATGCCAGACAGTGGTGCCGCGCGCGTCGGGTTGCAGCGCGGAGACAGATTGCTGGCAGTCGCAGGAATACCCGTGCCACAAGGTGAAGAAGCGGAATATCGGGCACCCGCATTTCTGGCGCCACACCTGCTTGGTGATGCGAATTTGCCGCTGACGGTTCAGCGCGGCAAAAAGCGGATCAGCGTCCGGTTGCCCCTGACGCGTGCTTGCGGCTTTTCGGTGGAGTTGGGCAATTCCGATGAAGTCAATTTTTTTGTCGATGGGCAACGCATCATGGTTACGCGCGGCATAATGCAATTTGCCCGTACGGACGACGAACTGGCTTATGTGATCGCCAAGGGCATGGCGCACAATGTGCTGCAACATCCGCAGCAATTGAAGATGGTCAAGGCGGCACATGAGCGCATGAATGATTTGCATGTTGGCACAACGCGCGATTCATCCTCCAATGCTTCGCGCCTGATGCCCGTGCCGAGTGACAAGGATGTGCTGGCAGACCGCTTGTCGCTGTATATGCTGGTGCGGGCCGGGTATGACATTGATGCCGCCCCTTCATTCTGGCAGCGTCTGGCCAATAGTTCGACGGCAAAATGTTTCACATCCTTGCATCCGGCAACCGACACGCGCCTGAATGCGATGAGAAAAACTTTGTACGACATCAAACTGGCGCGCATACGCTGAAAACCTTGACCTGCCAAGGGCGATCTTCGCAACTTATTGCGCCAAGGCCGAAGAAACTTTCAGCACTTCTTCCACCGTTGTAACGCCCTGCGCCACCTTGGCGGCACCGGCAATGCGCAAGGGTATCATGCCATCCTTGATGGCTTGCTCGCGTAACTTCGCTTGGTCGGTTTCTTCTCGAATCAGCGCAGCAAAGGCGGGCGTGATAGTCAGCAATTCGTAAATGCCGGTGCGTCCGAGGAAGCCGGTTTGGCGGCATTCCGGGCAGCCGACCGGACGGTAAACGGTGGTTGGTTTGGGTATGTCCCAGCCTGCGGTCAGGCCGTTCCAGACGTCATCCAGCATGGTCTCATCGGCTTGCTTGCAATCTGGGCACAGGGTGCGCACCAGGCGTTGCGCCATGATGCCGGAGAGCGTGGCTTCCAGCAGGTAGAAGGGCACCCCCAGTTCCAGCAGGCGCATGATGGCGGAAGGTGCATCATTCGTATGCAGCGTGGAGAACACCAGATGGCCGGTGAGTGCTGCCTGGATTGCCATTTCGGCGGTGCTCAGGTCGCGGATTTCGCCAACCATGATGATGTCGGGGTCCTGACGCATCAATGAGCGTACGCCGTCGGCAAAAGTCAGTCCAATGTTGTGCTGCACCTGCATCTGATTGAAACTGCTTTCGACCATTTCAATCGGGTCTTCCACCGTGCAGACATTGACTTCCGATGTGGCCAGCGTTTTCAGCGTGGTATACAGCGTGGTGGTTTTGCCGGAACCGGTCGGGCCGGTCACGAGGATGATGCCGTGCGGATTCTTTGTGAGCGTATCCCAGCGCTGGGCGTCGTTGTTCGGGAAGCCGAGTTCAGAAAGCGTCTTGACGACGACGTCCGGATCAAAAATGCGCATTACCAGTTTTTCGCCAAAAGCAGTCGGTAAAGTCGACAGGCGCAGTTCAATCTCTTGCTGACCGGCAGTCAGGGTTTTGATGCGCCCATCCTGCGGGCGGCGCTTTTCGATGACATCCATGCGCCCCAGCAGCTTGATGCGCGCAGTCATCGCCATCATGACGGTGGCGGGCACCTGATAGACCTGGTGCAGTACGCCGTCAATCCGAAAACGAATCACGGCAAAGTCGCGTTTCGGTTCCAGGTGGATGTCCGATGCGCGTTGTTCAAACGCGTACTGCCACAGCCAGTCAACGATATTGATGATGTGCTGGTCGTTGGCATCGACTTGGCGGTTGGTCTTTCCCAACTCCACCAGTTGCTCGAAATTGTTGCGCAGCACCGTATCTTGCCCGTCCTTTTTCTGTGCGTCCTTGATGGATTTCGCCAGACTGAAAAACTGGGCAATGTATTGCGCAATTTCCAGCGGGTTGGAAACCACAAGCTTGATCTGACGGCGCGTAATGCGCGAAATTTCCGCTACCCATTCGATGTCAAATGGCTCGGCGGTGGCAATCACCAGTTCTGAGGGCGTCAACTCTACGGGCAGAATATTGAAGCGGGTGGCGTAGGTAGCCGACATCACATCCGCGACGCGCGTAAAGTCGATTTTCAAGGGGTCGATTCGGAAGAATGGCAGCGAGGCTTTGTGCGCCAGCCATTCGCTTAGCCAGTCAAGCGTCAATGCCCTGTGCGGCGGTTGCGCTGATTTCAGTTTGCATTGTGCAATGGCCGTGAGCGGATGCATCGGGCCGGTGGCGTTGCGGTAAATGTATTGCGCCTGGTTGTAGAGTTTTTTGGTGTCTTCCTGCGGCAGAATGCCGTCCGACATCAGCCACGAAAAAAGTTGCGGCAAATTCAGCATCTTGTTTTGTGGTGCAGTCATCATTGACGCAACACTTTCTGTTGCGCTTGCGGCGCCCGGCTCAATGGTTTTAGATGTCGTCGTCATTTGCTTAAGGTCAGCTTGAATAATGTGATTTCAGGCCACTCACCCATTTCCTTGCAGGGAGCCCCGTTGCTTCTTCGACTTCCATGGCGCGATCATACAGGGTCTGGAAATCCAGTTCTTGTCCATTCTTAAAGGCAAACGCCACAATATTGCCCGCGTCAATTTCCGGCAGGCACAGTACGCGATCAAAAATGGCTTCCATCACGCGCAGATTCTTGTCATAACTGGGGTGATCGCCAAACAGATTAACGGCCATGATGCCGTCCGGCTTGAGGCAATCGGCACAGGCAGCATAAAACCCTGGGCTGTCCAGCACCGGACCACGCGCTTCGGCGTCATACAAATCCACTTGCAGAATATCGACTTTGCCGTGATGTGCAGCGTCGCAGACGTATTCCATGGCATCCATGGGCATGACGTTTAGTCGCGCGTCGTTGGGCGGCAGTTTGAACATCGCGCGGCAAATGCTGATGACTTCGGGGTTGATTTCAACGGTCGTAACGAATGCTTCAGGCAGATGGTGATAGCAGAATTTGGTTAGTGCGGCCGTGCCGAGGCCAAGCTGAACGATTCGTTCCGGTCGGTCTTGAAACAGCATCCACGCCATCATTTGCTGGACGTACTCCAACTCTGGCCAGTCGGGTCGCTTGATGCGCATGGCACCCTGAATCCATTCCGAGCCGAAATGCAGATAGCGAACGCCACCGGATTCGGAAAGGGTAATGGGAGCGAATTGCGATTTTCTGGCTGAGCGCCTGAATTTGGCCATATGACTGTGCTACTTAAGCTTAATTTGGGTTTGTGGTCAGAAGCTTTCCATTATGGCGGGCTGTGCTGCCAATAGGCAAGCATAGGACAGTATAATCAGGCCGCATGAACCTGTTGAAAGCACTCGCTACCATCTCCAGCATGACCATGTTGTCGCGCATCACCGGCTTGATCCGCGAGGTGCTGATTGCACGCGCCTTTGGCGCATCAGGCCTCACCGATGCGTTTTTTGTGGCGTTTCGCATTCCCAACCTGTTGCGGCGCCTGTTTGCGGAAGGGGCGTTTTCGCAAGCCTTCGTGCCGATTCTGGCCGAGTATAAAAACCAGCAGGGCGAAGCTGAAACGCGCAAGCTGGTCGATTACGTTGCGTCCGCTTTGTTCTGGTCTTTGTTTGCCACCTGTGTCGTGGGCATGATCGCGGCACCGATCGTCGTGCTGGCGATTGCAACCGGCTTGAAATCAGATTCAATGGCATTCGATGCGTCAGTCATGATGACACGCATCATGTTCCCGTACATTGGCTTCATGTCGCTGGTCGCGCTGGCGGGTGGCGTGCTCAATACCTGGCGTGAATTCCGCATTCCCGCATTTACGCCGGTGCTGCTGAATATTTCGTTCATTGTGGCCGCGCTGTTTGTTGCGCCACAACTGGAACAACCGATCTACGCGCTCGCATTCGCCGTATTTGTGGGTGGCGTGTTGCAACTGGGGATACAGGTGCCGGCGCTGATCAAGATCGGCATGCTGCCGCGCCTTTCCTTGAACCCGATCGCGCCTTTTCGCAATGCCGGCGTGAAACGTGTGATCAGGCAGATGGTGCCTGCGACCTTTGCGGTTTCGGTGGCGCAAATCAGCTTGATGATCAATACCAATATTGCGTCACATCTGGACAAGGGCAGCGTTTCCTGGATTTCCTATGCGGATCGGCTGATGGAATTTCCAGCGGCCTTGCTGGGCGTGGCATTGGGCACGATTCTGTTGCCAAGTCTGTCCAAGGCGCACACCGAAGGGGATCAGGCAGAATATTCTGCCTTGCTGGATTGGGGGCTGCGTCTGATCTTTCTGCTGGCCTTGCCTGCTGCCGTGATGATGCTGACGATTTCCACCCCGATGACCGCAGTGCTTTTCCATTACGGCAAGTTTGGTACACAGGATGTCGTGATGACCGGGCAGGCAGTGATTGCGTATGGGGTCGGGTTGATCGGCGTGATTCTGGTGCGGGTGCTGGCACCAGGATTTTATGCCAAGCAAGATATCAAGACGCCGGTCAAGATCGCGGTTGGCGTGCTGATCGCCACGCAAGCGATGAATGCGGCGTTCGTGCCTTTTTTTGCACATGCCGGACTGGCACTGGCGATTGGGCTGGGCGGTTGCATCAACGCGATTTTTTTGTACTGGGGCTTGCGCCGCCGAGGGATATACACGCCGCTTGCGGGCTGGCTACCGTTTTTAATGAAACTGGTTTGTGCTTTGACCTTGCTGGGCGCAACCGCATGGTGGGGAGCGGGCCAGTTTGACTGGCTGGCACTGCAGACCCAGCCACTGATGCGCGTGGGCGCGCTATCTCTGGTGATGGCTGGCTGCGGCGTGGTTTATTTCGGTGCGTTGCTGGCCTTGGGTTTCCGTATTCGGGATTTCAGGCGCACCGGTCTGTGAGTCTGCTGACGCCGGACTTTTTTCTGAAGAGATGCAATAAAAAACGACCGCCCGAAGGCGGTCGTTGATGAAGCATGGTTCTAAACGCTAAATCGATTAGAACTTGTGCTGCAGACGGACGGAGAAGCCGGAGATCTTGCCGCCTTCTTGCAACTCGACAGCTTCTGAGCCTACAGACCAAACGCTTTCACCATACGCGCCGTAACCAGCATCGTTTGTGTATGCGCCGTTTACATCATTTTTCAGGTAGGAGTAGATGCCTTGAATGCTGGTACGCTTGGACAGCTTGTAGTTCACGCCCAGATTCCAGGCTTTGGCACCGCTTTCCTCTTTGCCCTCGAAATCGCCCGCGTTGATGTAGCTGGCCATCAGTGTGGTATTGCCATTCAGTGCGAAGTCAGCACCTAAGAAAAATGCATTTCTGTCTGCATCTCCGTCAGCCCAAGGGCTGCCAAATGTTGGACGTTCCGCTTTTTCATAGAGGGCTTTCAGTTTGATTGCATCGATCTGGTAGGACGCACCAACTTTCCAGAATTTGGCTTCCTGGTCGTCATCGCCGTTCACATTGCTCTGCTTTTCATAAGCTGCCAGCACATTCAATGGGCCGTTATCATAAGTTGCGCCAACGCCCCATGCCTTGGTGGTTTCATCAGCACTGCCGTCCAGCGTGTAGTTGGCCATGACTTTGATGCCATTCATGCATGGAGAAACATACTTGACGGTTTTGCTGTCACGATTGTTGGCGTCAGCAGCGAAATAGTTGCCACCCCAACCATCAACGACGGAAGGTGCCATGCCCATGATGCTGTTGTAGTCACCGATGGTGTCACCGAAGGCGTCATACTTGCTGGAGATGGTTTTGTACGTGGTGTCGATCTTGCCGAACATCACGGAACCGAAGTCACCTTTCAGGCCAACGTAAGCATCGCGAGAACCATCAAAACCATTCCCGTCAACGATGTTGAAATAGGATTCCAGCTTGAAGATGGCTTGCAGGCCGTTACCCAGATCTTCGGAGCCTTTGAAGCCAATGCGGCTGGCATTGTCGTTCATGTTGGTGTAGTCCTCATCCAACGCTGGCTGACTAGAAAGCCCGGATTTAGCTGGCGCTTTCACTGTCATGAAGTCGTATGAAGGCTGGAGCTGGCCGTAGATAGTGACGTTGCTGGCTTGCGCTGCGCCGGCGACCATGCCGAGTGTTGCCAGTGCGATTAAAGTTTTTTTCATTTTTTTCCTCTTTAAGTGGGGGTGCTAAATGATAATTTGTTGCTTGTGTTACCAAGCACTTGAACAGTATGTAACAAACGTCCTAATTTGTAAAAAATTGTAAGAGGGATCCCTACAGAGATGTCTCGTTTTTGACACAATGAGTACGTCAGTGTCTGACTGGCCTAAAAACATTTATCAGGATATGGGTGATCAGAGGGTGATCAGTCGTGCCGCAGCCGTTTGCGCTTCAATGAGCTGCGCCATGCTGCCCAAATCGCCAATGGCCAGTTGATCCGTCAGGCCATAATGCGCCAGGCTGGTCTGACAACTCATTATCCTGACTTCGGCATCGAGCAGTTTTTGCAGTTCCGGCAGGCAAGGCGAGCCAGTCACCGTCAATTTCACGCCATCCGCACAAAACAGGATGGTTTGCGGGAATTGCCCGAGCTCTTCCAGAGAGCGGAAATAATCCGAGGCAAGTTGGTGACGCAGGCTGGAATCGGCATTGCCGAAGCCATCCTTGTCAAACAGGATAACGCTTGAAGCGAGTTGGTTGATCATAATCGGCTTTTACTTATTTTTATAATGCGCTTTTAATTCTGCTGACAGCAGCTCGTTTTTTTGGTGGCTTGTATTCCAGCCTGAGCTTAATTCTAGGCCATACCAGCCCCTTCACATTGCTGTCTGCTTATGATGTAAAACAAGAAAATACGATTTATTGGCAAGAATCAAACTTATCCATCACAGGAGGACCTTTTTGATGAAGCTGTATTACTTTCCCGGTGCTTGCTCACTGGCTCCCCACATCGTGTTGTGTGCCTTGGATTGTCCGTATGCGCTGGAGCGCGTCAATCTGGCCAAAAAAGTAACTGAAAGCGGCGAGGATTTTTTTTCAATCAACCCGAAAGGCTTTGTGCCGGTTTTGCAACTGGATGATGGGCAAGTGCTGACGGAAGGACCTGTCATCTTGCAGTTTCTGGCTGATCAGGTGCCAGACAAGAATCTGGTGCCGCTGGCAGGCAGCATGGCGCGCTATCGGGTCATGGAATGGCTGAACTATATTTCCAGCGACTTGCAAAAAGGCTTTGCACCGCTGTTCAACCCGGAAACCAATGACGCCACGCGCATTACCGTGCACACGAATCTGGGCGGGCATTTCGACATCATTGCGGCACAGCTGCAAGAAACGCCATTTATCGTCGGTGACCGGTTTACTGTTGCTGATGCCTTGCTATTTACCGTGCTGAACTGGGCGCAATATGTTGAATTGAGCCTCGATCGCTGGCCGGTACTGCAATTGTATCTGACAAAAATCGCTGACATGCCGGCGGTTAAACAGGCGATGGCTGAAGAGGATTTGCTGAGCGGTAATTGACGGTTTTGCTTTCTTTCTTCCATATGCCCGAATGCGCGCGCCCTTTGTTGGTGCGCGTTTTGTTTTTCTGGTCAAAAAGTCGTGTTGAGGCAGTCGCATTTCCCCATAAAGGTGCGTCATGAGGAGGTATTGGCAAAAGCCTGCTTTTCAAACCATTGCTGTGACTGGTCTGCAATTTGCTTATGTTGAAGTTCAAATAAACAGGAAGCGAAAAAATGAGCGTGGTAAGAAAAAAAGTCGGTTTTTTGAAGATGCCTGGCGATTCTGATGAGACGTTGCCTTCGCAGAAGCTGAAGCCAATGCTGGTCAAAGCGGTTTTGACTGATCCGGTTGAAAAGGCGGTGTCTTTTGGACGTTGGTGGTATGACCCTGGAACACAGCAACTTCTGTTGTCTTCCGTTAGTGCCGGTTTCCTGAGCGTGGAGGCAGGCTTGCATGATCGCGTGGAAGCCTGTTTTACACAAGTGATGCCGGATGATGTTTTGATGTTGCTGGTGGCGCTGGAAAATGGCAGCAAACCAGGCGGCACCATGGATTGCGACTTTCGTGTCATCAATGAGCTGGATGGCATGCGCTGGTTGCGCATGATGTCCTTGCCGCAAATGACCTCTGGTCTTTTGGGCGGCATTCTGATCAATACCACCGCTTCAAGACATGCGTCGATGCGTGAACGTATCGGTTTTGAGTCAACGCAGTATCTGGTGGGTGCGCAAAAACTGAGTGAGGCACTGACGCGCGTCATTCAGTCCGTTTGTGAGAATCTCGGCTGGGAGTGGGGCGCTTACTGGTCGGTTGAGGTAGACGAAAAAGGCGAATCTTATCTGGAATGCAAGCACTACTGGCACGATCCTGCCTATGCACTTTCGTTCTTTACCCAGAAAAGTCGCCAGATGCGTATCGGCTCTGGCGAAGAGCTGGTTGGCCATGTCTGGCAGACCGGCAGGCCCAGCTGGGTTGAGGGCCATCATGTTGGCGCAAATTGTCCGCGCTCTCAAACGGCGATAGAAAGTGGCTTGCAATCCGGCTATGCCTTTCCGGTAGCGTACATGATGGACGATGGTGCGCATCACCGGCCAGGTGTGCTGGAATTCTTCAGCAGCTTGTCTCGCCAGCGAGAGGCGCAGTTGCCGAATCTTTCCAGCGCGATCGGGATGCTGGTTGCGCAAACCGTGCAGCGCATGGAGCAAACGGAAATCATTCGCCGGATGGCGCAAATTGATGAAATGACGGAGCTGGCCAACCGGCGTCATTTTCATAGCCTGGTTAATTTGGCCTGTCTGGAAGCGGCTGAAAAAAGGACGACGTTCGGATTGCTATTCGTTGATCTGGATCATTTCAAGCCGATTAACGATGCTTTCGGTCACGATGCGGGTAATGTCGTGTTGAGCGAGTTTTCACGCAGGCTGATGGCGTTAGTCCCGCCGGGTAGCCATATTGGGCGGCTTGGCGGTGATGAGTTCGCCATTCTGTCGCCGCCGATCAGCTCACAGGCGGAGTTAACAAGTCTCGCGGAGGAAGTGCTGGAAGCAGCGAATCTCCCTTTCGTGTTTGGCGGTAGAGAATTGCTGGTTTCTGCCAGTATTGGGATTAGCGTGTACCCAGAAAACGGGGCAACGACACCAGAACTGTTGCGCACGGCGGACGCCGCCATGTATCGCAGCAAGAATGGCGGGCGCAATGCTTACCATTTCTTTTCCGGTGCGGTGCCGTCTGCGCAAACAGCCCATGTTCAGAAACTGTCGATGGAAATAGCCTTGCATCAGGCGCTGGATAAAAAAGAATTGTTTCTTGAATACCAGCCCATTTTTGACAGTTTCGGCCACCGGGTGAAGGCCGTCGAAGCTTTGCTTCGTTGGCGTCGCGATGATGGTGAATTGGTGCGCCCAGATGCGTTCGTTCCGGTTGCCGAGCAGAGCCAGTTGATTGTGCAGATTGGGCGCTGGGTATTAAAACAGGCGTGTAACGATCTGGTGCACATGCATGATGCAGGCTTGGATGGGTTGCAGGTGAATGTCAATATGGCGGCGACGGAGTTTCTGAGCGGTCGCTTGCCCGAGGAGGCGCAACAACTGGCTGAGGAAGTGGGCCTTGATCCCAGTCATGTCTGTCTTGAATTGACCGAGGGTATGGTGATGCGTCAGGCTGACAAGGTTATTCCCATCATGCAGCAATTGCGGAAGCAGGGTTTTCATATCAGCCTGGATGATTTCGGCATGGGGCATTCATCGCTTTCGCGCTTGAAAACGCTGCCTATTTCTTCGCTGAAGATTGACCGTTCGTTTGTCAGGGGCATACCCGGAGACTGTGGTGATTGCGCCATCGTGCGCACGATTTTCGATCTCGGACAGCACATGAAATTGCAAGTGATTGCAGAAGGCGTCGAGACAGATGCGCAGTTGGGATTTCTCCAACAGTTTGGATATCCGATGATCCAGGGTTTTTTGCTAGGGCGTCCAATGCCGCTGGAAAAATTGCTTGCACTGTACGGCCGGAAAAACTGAATTTCCCTTTTAAAAAATGCACCCCCCATGAGCGGGGTTGGCTTGGCATTTCCAAAATTTAATTTACTTAAGTGAGCTTGTTATGGACACATCACACACATTGGCTTTGGACAGCTTTTTGCCCTATATGCGCGACGTCATTCGCTGCGAGCAATCCTTGCGCGAATTAAGCCTTACCTGGCGCATGATCGAGGCATCGGCCAAGATGAATTGCCCGATTGAGGCGCGCACCATTATCCCAACGATGACCGCCACACGTGACGGTTTTGACAGGCTGGAAGAAGAGTTGGTGACCAGTATGGTGCGCGAGAAGGTCGCGAATGTGCTGGCCGAGATCGGCACCAAGGCGCATAACGTAATCGACATTGTGGTGCGCAACTTGTATGAGCGCACCGCCGACGTGGGTTTTCTGGCAACGGATAATGAATTGTGTACTTTTGTAGCAGGGTTGCACAGCGATCCACAGGCGATATATGAACGCCTGATTGCTTACCGCAACAAATACACGGTCTATGATGAAATCATGTTGCTGGATGTTAATGGCAATGTGCTGATGCAGATCGACGACTATATGGAGATTGAGGGTAGTCAGGATTCGCTCATCAAGGAAACGCTGGCCTCAGATGATTACGTCGAGACATTTCGCGCAACGGATTTGCGACCAAACAAGCGCCAGGCATTGATCTATTCACGCAAGATGCATCATCCGGAAACCAATGAGGTTGTTGGACTGCTTTGCCTGTGTTTCAATTTCGAGGAAGAGATGGCGGGCATTTTTCACACGCATCGTGATCCGGCAGAGCGCGCCAATATGTTGTTGCTGGATGGCGAGAATCGTGTGATTGCTAGCGCCGATCCCTTGTGGATGCCGCCTGGATCCATCGTGCCGGTCAATCGCGATGCGAGTGCCGAATTGCAGATTTACGGTGGTCGCCAATATCTGATTCGTACCTTTTTTACCGACGGTTACCAGGCTTACAAAGGGCCTCCGGGGTGGCAAGGCCAGGTCATGGTGCCGGTTGATGTCGCTTTTTCGGCCAGCAATAGCAATGCGCTGGACAGAGTCGATTCATCGGTGTCAGATGGCTTGTTGGCGCATGCGCAGACGTTTTGCCCCCCGTTGTATGAAATCATGAATGCGGCAGAAACGATACGACGTGTGGTCTGGAATGGGCAAGTGATGACGGCCGGACAAAATGGTGATGTGCTGAAACTCAAGACCGTACTGGATCAGATCAGCGAGACTGGAAATCGGAGTAATGAGCTGTTTTCGAAATCAATTCGGGATTTGTATGAAACCGTGCTGACATCCAGTTTGCGTGACGGCGAATTCGCGTCGCAGTTATTGGTGGATTTGCTGGATCGCAACTTGTACGAGCGCGCCAACGATTGCCGTTGGTGGGCGTTGACGCCAGAGTTACGCGCTACGCTGGCTACGGGAGAGTTTGACCAGCAGGCCGTGGCGAAAATGACGGAAATACTGGCCTACATCAATTCGCTTTATACGGTTTACACACGCCTGTTTATTTATGACCGTAACGGCACGACTGTGGCAAGTACGGAGTTGCACGGCTTGAATGGGGCGCCGTCGGTAGTGGGAATGGCGGTTGGCGAGGCGGTACTGGCCAACACGCTGGGACTGCCGACGGAGCAGCATTATCACGTTACGGCGTTCGAGAGAGACGCGCTTTATGATGGCCGACCGACGTATGTTTACCACGCTGCGATTCGTGATCCGGAAAATGCGGAGATCGTGGTTGGCGGCATCGGTATCGTCTTCGATTCGGCGCTGGAATTCGAGTCCATGCTGAGGGGTGGCTTGGGCGAACGTACGGAAATGACCGCTTTTTACATTAATCGATCCGGGCGCATTATTTCAAGCACGGATCCTTTGCGTCCGGTTGGCTCGCAGCTTGAGATCGAACCGGAGTTTCTGCAACTGAACAATGGTTGCAGTGCGTCGCGCATCGTGCTGCATGATGGCAATTACGCCATCATGGGGTGTTCGGTTTCCAGTGGTTACCGCGAATTCAAGGTGAGTGACGGGTATGAAGAAGACGTGATTGCTGTGGTGTACAAGGCATTCGGTGCGGTTGCGAAGCGCATGGGGGTCGGGTACAGCCAGCGTCAGAAAGTCATGCTGGAAGATGCGCCATCTGTATCCGGGGGGCAGGAATTTGCGACCTTCTTTATCGACGACAAATTGTATGCGCTCCCGGCTATCAGTGTGCTGGAGGCTTATCCAGGACTGGAAATTACGCCGAACCGGATTGGCAATAGCCGGGCCTGTGTGGGGATGTTGGCGTTGCCGCGGGAAGTGATCTGGGTATTTGATCTGGGCTATCTGGTGCGCGGTGAATCGTCCGTGGTGGATAGCAGCAGTCAGGTGCTGATTGCGCAGCATGACGGGCATTCGTTCGGTTTGCTGGTAAGTGAGCTGCATGGTGTGCCGGAGTTCAATGTGTCGCAAATTGTGCCGACGCCATTGGCCAGGCTGTCTGAGGGGATGTTGATCCCGCAAGTGATTAAGGCAAATGCCGGGCGCTTGCTGATTCAGGCCATTGACATCGCCTGCCTGTTCAAGCTGTTGAACGTGGGCGCAGTTCTGGAAAAGTCTGACAACTTGCTGGATGCCGCCTGATTTGGAAAAAAGGGATGGCTACGAAGCGCTTCTGCGGAGGCGCTTTTTTATTTCGCTAAAGTATGGCGATTTGATGCCGTTCTTGGTGCGAGGACAACTTTCTGGTTTTGTTTGCCGACATGAAGAATAAATACGAACATCTGATTCTGGACGATGCTGCCAAGCAGCGAATCATTGCAGTGATGATGTATGGCAACAACAAGGAGCAGTCCATCGGCTTTTTCAGGGTGGTGACCGGTTTGTATTACCTGTCAAAAATCATGGTTGAGGATGAACTGGACTTCAAGGTGATTGATAAAAAATTCAATCGTTTCATTTTCGACACTATCGGCCGCGGCCACAGTATTACCAGTGTTTTGCAGTACCTGAGCAGCAAGAAGGTGTTGTGGGTGCTGGAGTCGCGCTCATTTGTGCAGACGTTTCTGGATTACTTCCCTGAAATATCACTGTCCAAAATGCAGATTTTGCTTTCGGTTAACCTGTCCGTTTCCAAGAAGATTTCGGCTTTGCCGGTTGAAGGGCCGCTTCGCGATTGGCTCATCAGGCAAAGCAGTGTTGGACAGGCGGTTGACGGTGAAGGCGCGTCAGCTGCGGGGCAGTAGATTTTCCCCGGCGCAAACCATACTCACCAGTCTTCAACAGGCTTCTTGTCCTTTACGCGTTCGACAATTTGTTCCGCCGTGCCTGAAACGAGGCCCACATCGCAGAAATAGTCTCTGGAAAGTGCAACACGGAAGCGGGTGTGCGCACGGGTTGAAATGGGGCGCCACTTGTTGATGCGGGCGCGCGCCCATGTGCCATCTTCGCGACCATACGCATATTGCTTGTAGTCATGCGAGCCGCAACGCAAACCTTCATGGTTAATGGTGCGCGCACCGGAATGGCTGGTGGTGACAATGGTGTAGTAAACCGTGTGGTCTTGTTTGTCGACGGAAATGGATTTCGCGTCCAGCGCGTAGGATCGCTGGTCTGCCGGCCCGGCATTGAAAGGCAGCAGGTTTTTGGCTTCCGGGAAGGCAGGCAAAACGACTGCGACTTCCTCCTTCGCCTTTTTTGGTCTGTCAGCGAAGGCGTCATCAGAAAATTCATTGTCTTCTGCGTGTGCCGTCGATACAAACATCAAAAACAGCATCGTCATACCCAGGGCGTACCACGGTTTGCACTTTCTAGCCGACCTGGATTGATGCGGGTTATCTTTTTTCATGGTGTTTCGCTGCAATAGGGGGGCGATTATCGTGCGGCCCTTTTTTTGGCGCAGGCGTATAGTTTTTACGCGGACGATTTCTGCGCGTGGCAGGCGGCAAATGGCGTGACAACTCTTCCAGCGCGAGCTGGTAGACGCCGCGCTTGAATTCAATGACGACCTCAAGCGGGGCCCAGTAATCGTGCCAGCGCCAGGCATCAAATTCCGGGTTGCTGCTATAGCGCAGGTTGACATCCGTGTCGCGGCCGACGAGCCGCAACAAAAACCAGATTTGTTTCTGGCCGCGGTAGTGGCCTCTTATCTCGCGTCGTATGAAGTGTTCTGGCACTTCATAGCGAAGCCAGTCCTTTGTACGGCCGACAATTTCCACATGCTCAGCACGCAAGCCGGTTTCTTCTTCCAGCTCACGGTACATGGCCTGTTCCGGTGTTTCTCCAAACTTGATCCCGCCTTGCGGGAACTGCCACGAGTGTTCTCTTGCTCGTTTACCCCACCAAACCTTATTGTGCAGATTTAACAGAATAATGCCGACGTTGGAGCGGAATCCTTCACGATCCAGCATATTGCCTCTTGATTCTTTTTGCTGCCCCGCATTCCATGGACATTGGTCTACATGCCGACAACCTGAATGTGTGCGGCAGAAGCAAACTTATACCTGTCTCATTGGAGCGCGCCTGACAAGCAATTAATCCTTTAAAATTGCGTAAATTATACTCCTCATTCATTAAAAGAATTTAAAAAGAAACCACGCCGATGCGAGCCTCACAATTTTTTATCTCAACCTTAAGAGATGCACCTGCAGATGCGGAAATCGTCAGTCATAAACTGATGCTGCGTGCGGGCATGATTAAACGACTGAGTTCAGGCATTTATACCTACATGCCAATGGGCTTGCGGGTGATTAGAAAAGTCGAAAACATTATTCGCGAAGAAATGAATCGCGCGGGGGCGGTTGAATTGTTGATGCCGCTCGTGCAACCGGCGGAGCTCTGGCAGGAAACCGGGCGCTGGCAGAAGTACGGACCGGAGCTGTTGCGCGTTAAGGACCGTCATGGGCGGGATTTCATCATTCAGCCTACGTCGGAGGAGGTGGTGACGGACATTGCACGTTCCGAGATTCGTTCGTACCGTCAGTTGCCTGTCAACTTCTATCACATCCAGACCAAGTTTCGTGATGAGCGCCGCCCACGTTTCGGCTTGATGCGCGGGCGTGAATTCACGATGAAGGATGCGTATTCCTTTGATCGCGATGCAGAGGGCATGCGCCTGTCTTATCAGGTGATGTTTGATACCTACATCCGGATTTTTGAGCGTTTCGGTTTGCAATTCCGCGCAGTGGCAGCCGATAACGGGGCCATTGGCGGTTCGGGTTCGCATGAGTTTCATGTTATTGCCGATACGGGTGAGGACGCGCTGGTGTATTGCCCGACTTCAGATTACGCAGCCAATATGGAAGCGGCAGAATCCATGCCCCACACGCAGGGGCGTCCATTGCCGACCGAGCAGTTGCAGAAAATTGAAACGCCCGGCAAGAAAACGATGGAGGATGTGGCAGATTTCCTCGCGCTGCCGCTGGATCGGCTAGTCAAGTTTATTGCGGTAATGTGTCAAGGTGACAAAGAAGATGCGCCGGAACAATTTGCGGTCATTCTGTTGCGTGGCGATCATGACTTGAATGAAGTCAAAACCCAGAACCGGATTGGTGCATTCCGCTTTGCCAGTGATGAGGAAATCGTGCAGCATACAGGCTGTCGCCCGGGCTATCTGGGGCCGGTTGGGCTTAAAGATGTGGCCATTTATGCCGATTATGCAGTTGAAGCGATGGGCGACTTTGCATGCGGCGCAAATGAAGCGGGTTATCACCTGACCGGTGTGAACTGGGAGCGTGATGCGATGTTGCCGGAAACGATTGCTGACTTTCGCAACGTGGTTGCGGGCGATCCGTCTCCGGATGGCAAGGGTGTGCTGGAAATCCAGCGCGGCATTGAGGTCGGCCATGTGTTCCAGCTGGGCGATTGCTATTCCGAAGACATGAATGCAACTTTTCTGGACGAAAACGGCAAAACGCAGCTGATGCAGATGGGGTGTTATGGGATTGGCGTGACGCGCATCCTGGGCGCAGCGATCGAGCAGAATTTTGATGATAGCGGCATCATCTGGCCGGAAGCGATTGCACCGTTTGAAGTGGTGTTGTGCCCGATGGGGTATGAACGTAGCGAGGCGGTCAAGGAACAGACGGACAAGCTGCATGACGATTTGCTGCAGGCGGGCGTGGATGTCATTCTGGATGATCGTGGCGAGCGTCCGGGCGTGATGTTTGCTGACTGGGAGTTAATCGGTGTGCCGCACCGCGTGGTCATTGGTGATCGCGGGCTTAAAGAGGGTGTGCTGGAATACAAGGGGCGTCGGGATGAGCAGGCTACGGCTATTCCGATTGAAGCGGTCAGCGGGTTCATTCAATCGCAGATTGCCAATCGAAACAAGTCTGACTGATAGCTGACAACTGCACCTGAAAGCTTGTGCAGGGAGGCTTTGGAGGCAGGGTATGATTGCAATACGTCTTTGCAGGTGCTTGCTGCTGATGTGTCTGATCGGTGTCTGTGCACCTGCATGGGCCGGCAATCAGCAGGAAGACGCCATTAGCGATGCAGTGCGTTCAGCTTTATCCAGAGAGATCACGGATGCCAGTCCGCCCAAGCCGAATTTTGATGATGTGCAGCAGCGTATTCAGTACCTGAACTGGCTGGCTGAAAAGTCGACGCGCTTGAAGTCACGTATTGCAGATGACCGCGCGCGCAAGGAGTTTCTGGAAACGGTCTGGTATGAGGCACGTCGCGCCGGGCTGGATCCGGAGATGGTGCTGGGTCTGATTCAGGTTGAATCCGCCTTTCGCAAATACGCCATTTCTGGAGCCAAGGCACTGGGTTACATGCAAGTCATGCCCTTCTGGACACGCGTGGTCGGAGATGGCGATCCCCGAAAACTTTTTCACATGCAAACCAACTTGCGTTATGGCTGCTCGATTTTGCGCATGTATATCGATATGGAAGGGGGCGATCTTTTCATGGCCCTGGGGCGTTATAACGGGAGTCGCGGATACCGAAAATATCCCAAAGCGGTACTGTCAGCCTGGAATAAGTGGAAGCGTTAGAGAGATACTGTGAACAAGTATCCCAGTCGGTGGCGGGGGATCTGCCCCGCTGTACGTTGCGCTTCGCCCAAAATAAAAAAGCCCGTGGCGTTGGCCATGGGCTTTTTTGTAAGGCTTTTCAGTATTTATGACAGGTGCTTGGAGACGAGTTTTGTCATTTCAAACATGCTCACCTGCGGCTTGCCGTCAAAAACTGCCAGAAGTTTTTCATCCGCATTGATATTGCGTTTGTTTGCGGGATCCTGAAGGTTGTTTTGCTTGATGTACTCCCAAATCTTCTTGGTAACTTCGGTGCGTGGCATAGGTGTAGACCCAATGACGGCGGCCAGTTCGGCAGAAATCGTCAGGGGTTTCATGAATGCCGCGTTGGGTGCGCGCTTTTTGCTTGTTTCAGATTTTGTTTTTGCCATGTTAGAGCCCTATTCACAAAAAAACGGGTGGGATGTAAGTTGCGCAGAAGAAATGCGTTGCCAACAAAATAGTGTTTTGTTTCGACAGGCTGCGCAAGCATTTTTTGAAGTTTGATTTAAATTTCTGTCTTCCTGTGCGTAAATTGCTACATTGAAGAGCCTTTAAGCTACCCCTATCGCATTCCCATGCCGCGCAGGATTTTCGCCATGCCGCCGCCCTTGCCGAGCTTTTTCATCATGGATTGCATTTGTTCAAACTGAGAAAGCATACGGTTTACTTCCTGTATCTGCACACCTGCACCGGTAGCGATACGACGCTTTCTGGAGGCTTTGATGATGTCCGGCCTGGAGCGCTCCTTGGGCGTCATGGCGTTAATGATGCCTTGCATGCGGCGCATATTGCGCTCGACCTGTTCGACATTGGCGCTGCTGGCAGACTGCTGGAACTGGGCGGGTAATTTGCCCACCATGCCAGCAAAGCCGCCCATCTTGTTCATTTGGGAGAGCTGATCCTTGAAATCGTTCAGATCAAATCGGCCGCCGCTTTTAATTTTTTTCGCCAGATTTTCGGCGGTTTTTTCATCAATGCCTTTTCGCGCATCTTCAACCAAGGACAGAATATCGCCCATGCCGAGAATGCGGTCAGCCATCCGTTTCGGGTCAAACGGTTCCAGCCCATCCAGTTTCTCGGATACGCCCGCGAACTTGATTGGCTTTCCGGTGACGTGTCGGACTGACAGTGCAGCACCGCCACGCGAATCACCATCTAGCTTCGTGAGTACGACGCCGGTGAGCGGCAGCGCGTCGTTAAAGGCTTTGGCCGTATTGATGGCATCCTGACCGAGCATCGCATCGACGACAAACAGGGTTTCAATTGGTTTGACAGCCGTGTGCAAGCTGGAGATTTCCTGCATCATCTCTTCGTCGACACCCAGGCGTCCAGCCGTATCGATCAGCAACACATCGTGATAATGACGCTGAGCGAAATCCAGCGCAGCGCGTGCAATGGCAATCGGGTCGTCAGTTTCGCTGGAGGGAAAGAATTCCGCACCTGCCTGTTCAGTAACGCTGCGCAGCTGTTCAATCGCCGCTGGGCGATAGACGTCTACTGAAACCGTCAAGACCTTCTTCTTTTTATTTTCTTTCAGAAGCTTGGCCAGTTTGCCGACGGTGGTGGTTTTGCCCGCACCCTGCAAGCCTGCCATCAGGATGACAGCGGGCGGTTGGGTGGCAAAACTGAGCTCCGAGGCCTTTGCACCCAGGTCAGCGCCCATGATTGCGGCCAGTTCTTGCTGGACGACACCGACCAACGCTTGTCCTGGTGACAGCGAGCCAATCACTTCTTCGCCCAGGGCTTTTTGCTTGATCTGGGCGGTAAGTTCACGCACTACAGGCAGGGAAACGTCAGCTTCAAGGAGTGCCAGTCGTATTTCACGTAGCATTTCTGACGTGTTTGATTCCGTCAGGCGAGCCTGTCCACGGACAGTTTTGACGACTTTGGCAAGGCGTTGAGTCAGGTTGTCGAGCATAGTATCTTCGTCAATATCAGGAGTAGGGGTAAGCGGCGTGCGCACTTTCTTTTGCAAGCCATTTTAACCGATGCGGCATGCGTGTTTTGAAGCAAAATTTTGTTTTGATGTGCAGTTGGTCCGCTGGAAAGCGTGCAAGCGGTGGCTTTGTGCACGAATGGGCTGTTCTTGTTGCGCTTATGGGGAACTTGTATAATCAAAATCCCGCATTTATGCCATGACGGCTCTTAGGCAAAACCATACCCAAAAAAAGAATCATCAGGAAGGATAACGACAAATGACGACAGATATTGCTATTGCAAAAAGCGCAAAAATGCTTCGTATCGCGCAAATTGCTCAGAAAATTGGGGTGGACGAAGAATATCTGGAGCAGTACGGCCACTGGAAAGCCAAGATCTCACTGGAATTTCTGGATACGGTCAAGGACAAGCCAAACGGAAAACTGGTTCTGGTTACGGCAATCAGCCCGACGCCTGCCGGTGAAGGGAAAACCACGACAACCGTGGGATTGGGTGACGCGCTGAACCGTATTGGCAAGCCAGCGATTGTTTGTCTGCGTGAACCTTCTTTGGGCCCGGTGTTTGGCATGAAAGGTGGCGCTGCAGGCGGTGGCTATTCACAGGTTGTGCCGATGGATGACATCAACCTGCACTTCACGGGGGACATCAATGCCGTCGCGTTGGCGAACAATCTTCTGTCCGCGCTGATCGACAATCATGTGCATCATGGCAATGAACTGGGTATCGATGTGCGCCGTATTGTTTGGCGTCGCGTCATCGACATGAATGATCGTGCGCTTCGCAACATTACCGTTGGCCTGGGCGGACCGGGCAATGGCTATCCGCGTTCGGAAGGCTTCGACATTACGGTCGCTTCTGAGGTGATGGCGATTTTCTGTCTTGCTGTCAACATGGCAGACTTGAAGGACCGTCTCGGTCGCATTGTGGTGGCTTATACGCGTGATCGAAAGCCGATTCTTGCAAGCGATTTGAATGCGCAGGGTGCGATGGCGGCTTTGTTGAAGGATGCTATCAAGCCCAATCTGGTACAGACGATTGAAAATAATCCCGCCTTTATTCATGGTGGCCCCTTTGCCAATATCGCGCACGGCTGTAATTCCGTGATTGCCACATCCACAGCCCTCAAGCTGGCAGACTTTGTGGTTACGGAAGGGGGGTTTGGTGCAGATCTGGGTGCGGAAAAATTTGTCAATATCAAATGCCGCAAATCAGGATTACGTCCGGACTGCGCGGTGGTCGTCACGACAGTTCGCGGTTTGAAATATCATGGAGGCGTTGATCTGGCTGAGCTTGGGCAGGAAAATCTGGATGCGCTGGAAAAAGGCATGACAAACCTTGAGCGCCACATTCACAACATCCGAGAGCATTATGGCTTACCTTGTGTTGTGGCTATCAACCACTTTACCCTGGATACGGACGCAGAAATCAAGCTTCTGCGCGACAAACTGGCCGACCTTGGTGCGCAGGTTGTCGTTTCGCGTCATTGGGCAGAAGGGGGCAGGGGAGCAGAAGACCTGGCCAGGGCGGTAGTTGACCTGGTTGAAACAACACCGGCCAACTTCAAGTTTGTCTATGAAGACAGCATGCCGTTGTGGGATAAAATCAATACCATTGCGACAAAATTGTATGGTGCGCGCGAGGTGACAGCGGATACGGCGGTGCGCAACCAGATTGAGACTTTGCAGCGAGAGGGTTATGGGAATTTCCCAATCTGTGTTGCGAAAACACAGTATTCATTCTCGACAGACCCGAAATTGCGTGGTGCACCTTCAGGTCACACGGTGAATGTGAGAGAGGTGAGGCTGGCGGCGGGAGCAGAGTATGTCGTTATGATTTGTGGAGATGTTATGACCATGCCTGGTTTGCCGAAAGTGCCGTCATCTACGGGCATAGATGTAGATGCAGATGGAATGATTACCGGATTGTCCTGATAATATTGAGAAAAATCATCCGTACAGAGTGTGGTCATGCAGGATGTTTTTTGTCAGTGTATTGTATTACTATGTTTTTATGGGAATATGATGCTTTGAGCGTTTTCATGCCACCAGTAGTCAGATTGTTTTTTGGGAAATCGCGGATGGGAGAAAAATAAGCGTAAAGTGATCACTGCGGGGCTTGCGAGTCGCATTGCAAACAGTTGGCTTGCGAGTGCTATTCAAAACCAAGAAGAATTTTGGCGAACGCATGTATTTCCTGGATAAGCCGTGGATAGGTCGTTAGTCATGAGCTGGAGATTTCTCGCGGTGCTATCTGCAGATAGCACGAGTAACCGTTTCGACGATTAATAAACAAAAGGGATAACAAGATGAAGATAGCGATCATAGGAGCTGGCGCAATCGGTGGTTACGTAGGTGTCAAGTTGGCGTTGGCAGGAAACGATGTCACGTTCATGGTTCGTGGAGCGAATCTTGAAGCCATCAGGAAAAACGGCATGAAGTTGATCATGAATGATGGAACGGAGCTTGTGGCATCGAATGTCAAGGCGACGAACGATTACGACGAGCCGGGTCCGCAAGACATTGTTATTCTGGGCATGAAGGCCCATCAGGTGGAAGCGATTGTTGACGATGTCCAGAAGCTGTTTGGGCCGGATACGATCGTTGTGCCGATGCAAAATGGGATTCCGTACTGGTATTTCCACAAGCACGGTGGTGAGCTTGAAGGAAGCGTCGTAAAAAGCGTTGACCCAAGCGGCAAAATTCTCGAGAAGATTAACCCGGAACGCGTGCTGGGCTGTGTGGTTTATCCGGCCTCTGAGCTGACCGAGCCTGGCGTGGTGGTTCATATTGAAGGCGACCGTTTCCCGATAGGCGAACTGGATGGCTCGGTATCAGAGCGCGCGAAGAAAGTATCCGAATGTTTTATCAACGCCGGCTTCAAGTCACCGATTCTCGAGAACATCCGTTCCGAGATCTGGCTCAAGCTGTGGGGCAACCTTACGTTCAATCCGATAAGCTCGCTGTCACACTCGACGCTGGTAGACATATGCCAGTACCCGCTCACACGCGAACTGGCGAGCGACATGATGACGGAAGCCCAGACGATTGCGAACAAGCTCGGCATAGAATTCCGTGTTCCCCTGGAAAAGCGCATTGCGGGCGCGGAAAAGGTCGGCAAGCACAAGACCTCGATGCTGCAAGACGTTGAAGCAGGCCGTGCGCCGGAAATCGACGCGCTGGTTGGCTCCGTCGTGGAGTTGGGCCATCTGACGGGCACGCCGACACCGCATATCAATACGGTATACGCATTGGTCAAACTGCTTTCCAAAACAATGGACGAAGAACATGGGCAGGTTAAACTGGAGCCGATGGACGACTAACGGAGAAGTATGCCTTAATGGGCAAGAAGGATAAGATACGAAGCAAGCCGTAACTGTAATTCCTCGCTTATGGCAACCCGAGAACCGGGTTGCCATAAGCAGTTATAAACAACCTTTCAAGTACTGACGAGATACGAGACACATCATGGCAGCATCCACATTCCACAAGAAAATCACCTCCTTTCATCCCCCCCAGCGTGTCTTGCTTGGTCCTGGGCCATCGAACATCAACCCACGCGTTCTCGCGGCAATGAGTCTGCCGGTTATTGGTCATCTTGATCCGCTTTTTGTCGACATGATGGAAGAGCTCAAGATTTTGCTGCGCTACACCTATCAGACTGAAAATGCGCTCACGTTCCCGATTTCTGGTCCGGGCTCGGTTGGCATGGAGAGTTGTTTTGTCAATCTGGTTTCACCAGGAGACAAGGTTGTTGTCTGTCGCAACGGCGTATTTGGCGGTCGCATGATCGAAAATGTTGAGCGATGCGGCGGTATTCCGATTATTGTGGAAGACACCTGGGGAGAGCCGGTCGATCCGAACAAGGTCGAAGACGCACTCAAGGCGAATCCAGATGCACGGGTTCTGGCCTTTGTGCATGCGGAAACTTCGACGGGAGCGGCCTCGGACGCCAAACTGCTGACCGAGATTGCGCACAAGTACGACGCGATGGTGATTGTTGATGCGGTGACCTCGCTGGGAGGCACGCCGGTACTGGTAGACGAGTGGGGGCTGGACGCGGTTTACGCGGGCAGTCAGAAGTGCCTTTCCTGTACGCCGGGTCTCTCGCCAGTGACGTTTTCGGAAAGGGCGGTTGATTATGTCAAGAACCGCAAGGACAAGGTTCAGAGCTGGTTCCTTGATTTGAACCTGACGCTCAACTACTGGGGCAGCACGACCCGCACGTATCACCACACGGCGCCGATTAATGCGCTGTACGCCTTGCATGAAGCCTTGCTGATGTTGCGCGAAGAAGGGATTGAGAATTCCTGGGCACGTCATCGTCGTCACCATCTTGCGCTGAAGGCGGGGCTGGAGACGATGGGCCTGCAGTTTGTTGTGAAAGAAGAATTCCGTTTGCCACAGATGAACACGGTTTACATCCCTGAAGGGGTGAAGAATGAAGCGGAGATACGCACGATCTTGCTCAATGAGTTCAATCTTGAGATTGGAGCGGGTCTGGGTCCGTTGGCTGGCAAGGTATGGCGCATTGGTTTGATGGGTTATTCTGCGCAATCGGCCAATGTGATGCTGTGTCTGTCGGCATTGGGCTCGGTTTTGTCCGATCAAGGCCTGTCGGTCAAGGTTGGAGACGCCGAAGCAGCTGCGCATCAGTCGTATTCAACCCAGCATGCAACCGCAGCACAGCAGGCACGTCAGCGCGCTTCCAGCAAGAAGCCTTGATTACTCGCAGAATGAATTCGAAAAGGCCCCTTTAAAAGGGGCTTTTTTATGGCGGGCGCGGACAAGCTACGGAAATCCTTCCGCGGCTTGGTAACCGCACAAATGTTTGGCACAATGCTTCCAGACAGAGGCCAGGAAGCGATGGTGGCTAATTTGTTGGAGAAAAGTCGCATACGCCTTGGAAATTTTTCATTGACTGATTACGCAGATCCCTGATGAGGACAATAACTTGAATAACATTATCAATCTGCTTGTTGATACGGCAGCAACCTTGCTGGCAGCGGTGTTTTTGCTGCGATTCTGGAGTCAGGTGGCGCGGATGCGCCCACCGGAGCAAGTGGTCAACTTTACACTTAAGATGACCAACTGGTTTGTGTTGCCGTTGCGGCGCTTGTTGCCTGGCTCAAGTGGGTATGACTGGCCTTGCCTGTTTGGGGCTGTTGTCATGGCGGTGTTGGCTACGTTGGTTGTTGTCTGGGGCACGGCCTTCATGACCCCAAAGTTTGTAATATTGCTTTCGATTCAGCAACTGGCGAACTGGATTCTTTACGGGCTCATGCTCTTGCTATTGCTGGATGTTATTTTTAGCTGGATCAATCCGAACGCACCTGTGGCACCGTTTATTCATGCGATGAACGATCCGATATTGCGTCCGGTGCGGCGTATCATTCCCCCTATAGGCGGGCTGGATCTTTCGGTTTTTGCGGCAATGATCCTGCTGCAAATCATTTTGCGCCTGATTAGCATGGGATTGGCTTCGGTTGCCAACATGGTATGAGCCGGGAGTGGTGCTCTTCAACGGCTTCAGGCATTCGAATTGCCGTGCAACTGGCGCCCAAGGCGAAAAAAACGGAAGTTGTGGGCGTCGTTGAAGACATGTTAAGGATTCGCTTGCAGGCACAACCCGTAGATGGCAAGGCGAACGAAGCGCTGGTTCGCTTCGTTGCTGAGACCTTGGCGGTGCCGAAGCGCGCCGTTGTTTTGACACACGGTTTTACCAGTAAGCGCAAACTGCTTGAGGTGCGTGATACCCATTTAACGACAGCAACTGTCAGGCAAGCTTTTCAACAGCCTTCCTCAAATTAAGGAAGGCGTAGCGAACGCTTTGTCACCGGGTTGACGGCGCTTAACAGAGATTGGTAGCGCGACCATTCGAAGCAAGGTCCCGGATCGGTTTTTCTCGTGGGAGCGATGTCTGAGTGCCCAACGATGTGTTCTAACGGGTAATGTAAGAGCAAGGCGTTGGTGAGCTTGACCAGTACGTCATATTGAACATCCGTGAAAGCCTCGTTGTCTGCCCCTTCCAGTTCTATTCCGATAGAAAAATCGTTGCAGCGTATGCGTCCTGCATGGTGCGATTGGCCCGCATGCCACGCGCGCTCTTTCGTTGAGACAAACTGTATCAGTTCACCGTTGCGTCGAATCAGAAAGTGCGCAGAAACACGCAATCCACGCAGATGGTCAAAATAGGGATCTGCATCATAATCAAGCGTATTGCAAAACAAATCCGAGATAAAATTTCCGCCAAACTTTCCGGGCGGCAGACTGATGTTGTGAATGACAAGCAGGTCGATTTCAATATTATCCGGACGCGGATCGAAGTTCGGAGATGGGGTGATCCTGGCTTGTCTGCACCACCCGTCTGCGCTGAGCGTGAATTGAGATGTTCCTGCTTTCATGTTTCCGGCGCATGAATGTTCAGGCGCTGGATCTGATAGCGCAACTGGCGAAATGTGATGCCCAGCAAATGTGCGGCCTGTGTGCGGTTATTGCCGGTTTGCGCCAAGGCACGTGAGATCAGTTCGCGCTCTATGTCATCCAGAAAGGTGGGGAGGGGAATCGGTAATCCCTCGCTCAAGTCAGGCAGGTTGAGTGCGAACTCCGGGGTCGCTGGCGCGGTGCTTGTTTCGCTGTCAGATGTTTCACCCTGTTTTTTCAGGTTGTCTGTGGTTTGAATCCCTAGATCCTCTGCCTGAATCAGGCCGTTACTGGAGAAGGCCAGGGCGCGTTCCAGAATGTTTTCCAGTTCGCGAACGTTGCCGGGAAAGTCGTAGGCACAAAGTGCTTCAAGTGCTTGGGGAGACAGGCTGGCATGTAGGCTGTGTTGATGGGATATCCGCGCCAGTATGGCTTCTGCGAGCAATGCAATATCGTCACGACGGTTTCTGAGCGGGGGAAGAGCCAAATTGATGACGTTAAGCCGGTAAAACAAATCCTGACGAAACTTGCCCTGTGCAACGCACTCGGCCAGATCTTGGTGGGTGGCACTGATGATGCGGACATCAATGGGCTCTTCGGTGTTGTCCCCCAGTTTGCGTACACTACGTTCTTGAATGACCCGTAATAACTTGACTTGCATCGCAAGCGGTAAATCAGCCACTTCGTCCAGCAGCAAGGTGCCACCGTTGGCAGCCTGGAAAAAGCCGTCCCGATCTTCATTGGCACCGGTAAAAGCGCCTTTTCGGTAGCCAAAGAATTCCGCCTCCATCAAGGTGTCAGGAATAGCGCCACAGTTGACGGCGATGAAAGCCTTGTCGGCACGTGGGCTATTAATGTGAATCTCGCGTGCTGCCAGTTCTTTGCCGCTACCAGATTCGCCGGTAATCGAAATGGGTGCCATGCTGCGTGACAGGCGCAAAATTTGAGCGTGCAGGTGCTGCATCGCGCTCGATTTACCTATGAGTTGCGAAGTTGGCGGTTTATTGGACGCCTTCTTTGTCGTTGATTTATCTGCGACGTTGCTTGCGTTAACAGCATTTAGTTGCAACGCAGAGTGCACCATGGTTCGCAGTTGGTGAAGCTCAACCGGCTTGGAGATGTAATCAAACGCGCCAGCCTTCAAGGCGGTGACGGCATTATCGGCACTGCCGAAAGCGGTAATAACGGCGATAGGTGTCTGGTTGTATTTCTGCGTCACTTCCTCCACCAGCTCTAGGCCATTTCCGTCTGGCAGGCGCATGTCGGTGATAACAAGGTCGTAACGGTTGTTTTCCAGATGTTCCCTCGCTTTGCTGACCGAGCCTGCACTGTCGACATCCAGCCCCATGCGAATTAGCGTAATCTCAAAGAGTTCACGCAAATCTGCTTCGTCGTCAATAACCAGGATGCGGGGGGAGGATGCCATGTCGTTTTATCTGTCGTTATGCATTGATGGGAAAAGAAATCACAAATCGACCACTGTAGGCGCCATCCTTTGAAACATCCGGGTGGAACTCGTAATCCAGCATGGCACCATTATTCAAACATAGCTCGCGCGCGAGATAAAGCCCCAGCCCGGTTCCCTTGCTGGATGTTGTATAAAAGGGCTCAAACAGATGCGCACGCACTTCCGGTGTGATGCTCGGTCCGTCATCCTGCACATGGAGTTCCACCCGGTTGGGGGGCGCGGTAACGGCCTGGATATATATGCTCCCCGCGCGTCCACTGGCGTATCGGATGGCGTTGCCAAGCAGGTTCAGCAGCACTTCACGCAAATGGAGCGGATCAAACCGAACCTTCAGATTGCCGACATCCGCATACTGGATCATGTCTTTGGGCAAGTGGTGCACCTCTGTCAGGCTTGCATGAACTTGTTCAACGACGTTTATGACGCTGATCGGTTCGTGTGATTGGACCTTGCGCGAAAGATTCAGGATATCTTCAATCATACGATTCATACGAGTCACATTTTCGGACACGATATTCAAAAGGCGTACTTGTGTGTTGCTGGAAACTTCTTCCTCCAGAAGGGCTGATGCGTGGGAAATGGCGGCGAGCGGGTTGCGCACTTCGTGGGCAATGCTGGCGGTCAGGCGTCCCATGGATGCCAGCTTGAGTTGTTGCGCCTGATTTTCAATTCCTGCGACATCCTGTAGAAAAATGACAAAACGCTCATCCTGATCACTAGGTGTTTCTACCTTGGCAAAGCGCGCTTTCAAGTGTGCAACAATCTTGCCTTGCTCATCTTGTAACAGGGATGCTTTGGACAGCGCAACGTCATCACTGGGCTTGATTTTGACATGAGCGCTATCACTTTCCAGACTGTTTTTTATGTGCCCAAGTGCTTCATGCCAGACAAAAAAAGCATCAGACAGGGGCTTAAGCGATGGGAAATCGGATAGAAAAAGCGCTTGGTCGCCATCGGGGTGCAGGTTGATGCCAAGTTTCTTGTCAACGGAAGGGTTACTGGCAAATACCTGACCACCACTATCAATAACAATGAGCCCGTCATCCATGCTGGAAATGACAAGACGGTTGATGGCTTCCTGAATTTGCAGGTGCTTCCCACGCTGGGTGGCCAGCGTTTCCTGCGTGATTAAACGTGCGGCAAGCCGATTCAGAATGAAGACAGATGCCATGAAGGTCGCACCATACAGGCCGGCCTGAACCCCTGAGCTGTCATAACTGTTTTTGAAAAAAAGGACGAGTGATTGCCCAAGCAGGAAAAGGGACACGACGGCAGCAAAAAAAAGTGCCAGGGTCGCTTTTACCAGAATGGCGGCGCTACACAGTGGAAACAGGTACAAGATGGCCAGGCCGCTTTTCATGCCACCAGCGAACAAAAAAAGCAGGGAAATAACAATGAGGTCAGTGACGACCTGCACCAGTAGTTGCGCCATGAAATGGCGCCGCCTGAAAAGCGTGATGATGCCGAAGGCCAAGCCCAATACCAGATAAATGACACAGGTTTGGTGATAGCCGAATTTTCCGCCCCATAGTGAGGAGTCTGCCTTCACACTCCAGAAAAGCAGCAAGACTGCTGCAATGACGATGCGAGTCAGATTCAGGGCGTGCAGGGAACGCCAGAAGCTGACAGGGGTGCTGGTGGATTGTGCGGTCACGGTTTTCCGGGGTTAGAAAATGGGTGGTTTACCGCAATGCGCTTCACAGCAATAGTCATTGCCACGGTATTGGATCGCTTCGGAAGCAGGAATGTAAACACCGCAATGCGCACAACGCACCATGCGTTCTGCGCCGGTATCGTCATATTCTCGCTGATGTTCGTGCTGTGACAAGCGGGTAACTTTAATGTTGATTGATCGCTTGACCCAGAGTGCTGCTGCAACCAGCCCGAAAAAAACGAGCCAGGCCAGTAACTTCATCAATTTCTCCCAAAGTTGTATTTCAGATATGCAAGTGCCAAATTTTGCCAGTTTACAAGATCAAGCCTGACCGTATTGATCGATTCGGTCGGCTGGCCTCCGTCAAGCAGGCCTGCATAAGATAGATTAAAAAGCGTTTTTTAACCAGAGTGATAAAGCCAATAAGGAGCCGATGGATTTTTAAAGAATCCCCATTTTTTCCGTCCCTTCCATCAGGTCACGATTTTTTGAATCTTTCCCTTGCAATTTGATGGCAAGACGCAGGTCGTTGACCGAATCTGCGTTTCGCAGGGCATCTTCGTAGGAAATTTTATCGGCTTCGTAAAGATCGAATAGGGCCTGGTCGAAGGTCTGCATGCCGAGTTCACGCGAGCGCTTCATTACTTCCTTGATTTCATGCACCTGGTTACGGAAGATCAACTCCGAGATGTAGGGTGAGTTCAGCATGATTTCGACCGCGGCCATGCGACCTTCCGAGTCTTTTTTCGGAATAAGGCGTTGTGCAATCATACCTTTGAGGTTGAATGACAAATCCATCAGCAATTGCTGGCGCCGATCTTCCGGGAAAAAGTTGATGATGCGGTCAAGCGCCTGGTTTGAACTGTTAGCGTGCAACGTGGCGAAGCACAAGTGGCCTGTTTCGGCAAACATAATGGCGTAATCCATGGTTTCCCGATCACGGATTTCGCCGATCTGAATGACATCAGGCGCTTGACGCAGGGAGTTCTTGAGCGCAACCCCCCAGTCTTCCGTGTCCACACCAATTTCGCGGTGGGTTATGAGGCAGTTGATATTCGGGTGAACGAATTCAACCGGGTCTTCAATGGTAATGATGTGGCCGAAGCTGTTTTTATTGCGGTGACCGACCATTGCAGCGAGCGATGTGGATTTTCCGGAACCGGTTGCGCCGACCATCAAAACCAGCCCGCGCTTTTCCATCGCAACGTCTTTGAGTATCTCTGGCAGCCCCAGGTCGTCCAGTTCCGGGATCTCCGTGTTGATCTTGCGCAACACCATGCCAACATGTCCCATTTGCATGAAAGCCGAAACACGGAAGCGCCCCAAGTCGGCCGGACTGATGGCAAAGTTGCATTCCTTGGTTTGCTCGAAAATCGCAGCCTGACGATCATTCATGATCGAACGCACCAGTTCTATAGTGTGCATATGGTTTAGCGATTTGTCTGAAACCGGCGTGATTTTGCCGTCAATTTTCAGTGCGGGGGGGAAATCGGCAGAAATGAAAAGATCGGAGCCGTTTCTACTATTGAGGAGGCCGAGCAGGTCAAACATGAATTTGGTTGCTTGATCTCTTTCCATATCTTTAAGCTCTCGAGTTAGCCAGGGAAGTTTTCTGGTGTTTTTGCCGCACTACGTGCAGTAGTTGAAGAAATCATGTTGCTTCGAACCAGGTTGGTCAAGTTCTGGTCGAGTGTTTGCATGCCGAAACCGCCGCCAGTCTGTATGGCGGAATACATTTGCGCAATTTTGTTTTCACGAATCAGATTGCGGATGGCCGGCGTCGCAACCATGATTTCGTGTGCTGCGATCCGGCCAGATTGGTCTTTGCGGCGCAAAAGTGTCTGGGTAATCACAGCAATCAGAGATTCGGAAAGCATGGCACGAACCATTTCCTTTTCTTCTGACGGGAAGACATCAACGACTCGGTCAATGGTTTTGGCTGCAGATGACGTGTGAACGGTGCCAAAAACCAGATGGCCGGTTTCTGCTGCGGTAAGCGCGAGTCGAATCGTTTCCAGATCACGCATTTCACCGACGAGAATAACATCCGGGTCTTCACGCAGCGCCGAGCGTAGCGCATTGTCAAACGAATGGGTATTTGCGCCAACTTCGCGCTGATTGATCAGGCAGCGCTTTGGTTCATGCACAAATTCAATCGGATCTTCAATCGTGATGATGTGACCGTATTCATTTTCATTGATATGGTTGACGATGGCCGCAAGCGTTGTGGATTTTCCACTTCCTGTCGGGCCGGTGACAAGAACCAGACCGCGGGGGCGCAGCGCCAGTTCTGCAAAAATTTTGGGGGCATTCAGGTCTTCAAGGGTCAGTACCTTGGAAGGGATGGTCCTAAAGACGGCAGCGGCACCACGATCCTGGTTAAAGGCGTTGACGCGAAAGCGTGCCAGACCGGGAATTTCAAAAGAAAAATCACATTCAAGTGCCTCTTCATACGATTTTCGCTGCCCGTCGTTCATGATGTCGTAGATCATCCCGTGGACATCTTGATGCGTCAAGTTGGGCAAGTTGATGCGGCGTACTTCACCATGAACGCGAATCATGGGTGGCATACCGGCTGACAAATGCAGGTCGGAAGCACTATTCTTGACCGAGAAGGCTAGTAGTTCGGAAATGTCCATTTATAATCTCCGTAAACTCAATGAAAGATCAACTGTTACTGCCGGGCAACTGAATACCTCTGATTATGTCGGTAATTTCACAAAACTTGCAAGTTGTTCGCAACAATATTTGTGTTGCGGCAAAGGATGCGGAGCGCAATCCGGACGATGTGAGCCTGTTGGCCGTGAGCAAGACATGGGATGCTCAGGCGGTTCTGGAGGCCGTGCGTGCCGGGCAACGGGCTTTTGGTGAGAGTTATGATCAGGAGGCCATCAGCAAGATAAAGGCGGTTCAAGCTGCGGAGCCGGACCTGAAGCTGGAGTGGCATTTCATTGGCCCTGTCCAAAGCAATAAAACCCGGTCTATTGCCGAGCATTTTGATTGGGTGCATTCCGTGGACCGCGAAAGAATTGCAAAACGCTTGTCTGACCAGCGCCCTTCACAGCGGCCACCCCTGAATGTTTGCATCCAGGTGAATATCAGCGGTGAGGTGTCGAAGAGTGGTGTTCCGATGGAAGAGGCGTTGACGTTGGCGCAAACGATAACAAGCTTGCCTCATTTGCGCTTGCGCGGCTTGATGGCGATTCCAGAGCCGGAAGCAGATCCCGGAAAACAACGCGCGGCTTTTGCCAAACTGAAGGCGCTATTTGACGCAATGCGCCAGAAAGGCATTGAAATGGATGTTTTATCCATGGGCATGACGGATGACATGGCGGCTGCGATTGCGGAGGGGGCAACCATCGTGCGAGTGGGAACGGCCATTTTCGGCCAGAGAGAAAAGTATGCATGAAAATTTGAAAATCTGTTTTATTGGAGGCGGCAATATGGCCGCCGCTTTAATTGGTGGCATGGCGAATACTTTGCTGCCAGGTGCCAATATCCATGTGGTTGACCCTAACCCGGAAAAACTGGCGGCACTGCACCAGCGTTTTGATGTGACAACGGCGGAGAGAATTGAGGCCAGCGTGTCGCAATGCGATGTTGTGGTGCTTGCCGTCAAACCGCAGCAGATACGTGAGGTGGCATTGGCGTTGCGATCACATATTTCGTCACAGTTAATTTTGTCGATTGCTGCCGGGATACGGGCGGTGGATATGTCGCGCTGGCTGGGCGGTTATACGGCGATTGTGCGTACCATGCCGAATACGCCGTCGCTGGTTGGCCTAGGAATGAGTGGCATGGTGGCAATGGACGGCGTGTCGTCGTCGCAGCGCGAGGTTGCTGATGACATCATGAAAGCGGTGGGCGCCACAGTATGGCTGGATGACGAAGCGCAGATTGACGCGGTAACGGCCGTTTCTGGAAGCGGTCCGGCATATGTGTTTTATTTCATTGAGATAATGCAACAAGCGGCTCAGGAAATGGGGTTAAATTCTGAGCAGGCAAGGCAGTTGGCTTATGGGACGTTTGTCGGCGCGTCACAGCTTGCCGCGCAGTCGGATGATTCGGTGGCGGTGTTGCGGGAGCGCGTTACGTCAAAAGGAGGAACGACCCATGCTGCGATTGCCAGTATGAACGAAAGCGGGGTAAAGGAAGCGATTGTTCGGGCGATGAAGGCGGCGCAAGCGCGTAGTCAGGAATTAGCTGAGGAGTTTGGCAAGGACTGACCCTCCGAGAATAAACAAGAAAAAAGGAGTAATGATGCAGACGGGTAAAACGAGCTGGAAAACCTTGGTTGTGGGTATTGCTTTTGCGTCCCTGAGTGCAAGTGCTTGTGCGGTGGATTCGATGTCGGTCGAAGTGGGAACGGCATCTAAACTTCGTGTGGTGCGGGTGGCGGCGCAGTGGGACTGGGATGCGCGCTGGTTTGAATCAAATGGCAATCACATCGGCGGACATTGGGATTTATCCTTGGCCCAATGGCGTGGTACGCGTTATCGGAACATTCCGGACGCACGCCAAGATATCACCACGATCGGCCTCACGCCGGTATTTCGCTGGCAGCAGGACAATAAAAAGGGGTTTTATGTTGAGGGTGGCATTGGCATACATTTGTTCTCCGAGACATACAACAATGACGTCAAATCAAACGGTGTGAGCCGGCGACTTTCCACGGCCTTCCAGTTTGGAGATCACCTCGGTTTGGGGTACGTCTTCAATAACGAGCTTGATATCGGTTTGCGCGTGCAGCATTTCTCAAATGGCGGCATCAAAAAGCCTAATGATGGCTTGAACATGGCTGTGATGCGTGTCAGTTACCGTTTCTAGCCAATTTTTCTGAGATAACGATGTCGCTGCATGGCAAACGTGCGTGATTTTGTTTGTAAGCTTTGAATAGTAAGGATTGATCGTGAGTTCTCTGCCACGTCTTGCATTTCTCGGCATCGGTCTGATGGGCCTGCCGATGACTAAAAACCTGCTTACGGCCGGTTATCCATTAACAGTCTGGAACCGCACGCGCGCCAAGGCAGAGCCGCTCGCGGCGCATGGCGCACAGATTGCAGATACGCCGCAAGAAGCCGTTAAGGAAGCGGAGATCGTGATCTCCATGCTTGCGGACGGGCCGAGCGTGATGGAGGTTGTTCAGGCAGCCTTGAAGGCTTTCCAGGCGGGTTCTTTGGTCATTGACATGAGTTCCACGCAGCAGTCTGAAGCCGAAAAGCTGCACGCCATGCTCGCGGAGCGAGGCGTGGCGTTTGTCGATGCGCCAGTATCCGGTGGCGTGCTGGGTGCGGAAGCGGCAACGCTGGCGATCATGGCAGGTGGTAGCGAAGCGGATTTCCAACGTGCCCAACCGGTTCTGACGGTGATGGGGCGGGCCACGCGGGTTGGCCCGGTTGGCAGTGGTCAGCTGGCGAAGCTCTGCAATCAGTTGATTGTTGGTGGGACGCTCTCCATCATTGCGGAGGCCTTGTTACTGGCGCAGGCGGGTGGTGCTGATCCAGCGGCGATGCGCGCGGCCATTCGTGGTGGATTTGCGGAAAGTCGCCTGCTGGAAGTGCATGGTCAGCGTATGCTGGATCGCAAATTTATCCCAGGTGGGCAGATCAAGACACAAGCCAAAGACATGGACAATATCCTGATTGCCGCGCAGGAGGCAGGTGTTGAGTTACCGGTTTCAAAACTGGTGACGGAGCTTTATCATAGTATCCTGCCAGCAATTCCCAATGCCGACCAGTCGGCTGCCTTGATCGCACTGGAGCAACGCAATCCCGGAAAACGGGTGGGCGATGCGCCTGATCAGTTTGAGTAAGGCGGTTTGGCAGGAGGCTCAGCGGGCTTCAAATCGGCCCGCCGCCCGGTTTTTCTGCACCTTATCCCATGCAAAAACTTGACCGTTCATGGTGATGTAGACGCCGTGCGGCAGGGTTTGTGCAACGCCGCATGCGCAGCCAAGATTGAACAGGGCATCCGAATTATCGAGGGCGAAGGGAATCATCGCGCCCGTCAATACAAGGGTTTTTTCGATTTTGGCACCACCTAGCACGGCGGCGGTTTCGGTCATCGTGTCGGTGCCATGCGTGATGACGATGCGCGTTTCAGCAGCTTGCAGGCAGGCTGTCAGAATGCGTTGTCGGTCTGCCTCTTGCATGTCCAGTGAATCAAGTAGTGGGAGCGTTTCCAGCACGCAAGGAGCGGTAATGCGTGCCTGTGCCAGCATTTGCGGCAACAAGCTTTTCTTGAAGCCGAGCTCGCCAGCGATTTCATCGTACTGTTTGTCTATGGTGCCGCCGGTGGCGATTATGCGAAGGGTCATCTTTAGTTTGCTGAGGGTGGCAAAAAGTTATGGTAACAACGCCACTTTACCAAAGCGCGCATGGGCTACCAACGCATCTATGAGGCGCTTGATAAAAAGCGGCCCGCCTTGCTTACGATTTTATAATGCCGTGTTGCGTGAAACGTGAGTGACCACTTTCCGTTTCGCCCTGAACGCGTTTGTTGATGGCATCCGCAAGCTGACAAAACAGATTGCGCGTATCGGCCAGGTGAATACAGACTGCCGTATAGCGCGCACGTGTAATCTTAACGCCCGCATTGATCAGGCGAGTCCCCATTTCGCGGTCTTCACCGCCAAATTTCATGCGTTCGTCAAAGCCGTTTACATTCAGCAGATCTTTCTTCCAGCCAGAAGCGTTGTGCCCGTTCCA
The DNA here is from genome assembly GCA_963666295.1 of Burkholderiaceae bacterium. Classification (GTDB taxonomy): domain Bacteria; phylum Pseudomonadota; class Gammaproteobacteria; order Burkholderiales; family Burkholderiaceae_D; genus QZKY01. Next base: position 1,407,988 of record OY762707.1, read on the forward strand.
GTCGGCCTGACCGCGCAGAACGTGATTAAAAAATTTTGCGACCGGCCCTTTGACGGTTAGGCGCATTTTCTTGGCATAGCTTGGGTAGCCATGATCCAGCAGCCATGTCAGTTTGAAAGCGTTGCCGGAAGAAATGGCCTCTTCACAGACACGGTCGCTGACACATTGAGGCAGATTGGTGTGTCCACCGGTTACAAAGTGCCCTTGTTTTGCCGCCTTGTTGTGGGAGCGCACAAAGTCCTTGCGCGGAATGCAGTCGCCTTCGGTAAAAATCAGGTAATCACCAGAAGCTTTCTGGACCGCTTTGTTGAGCATCATGCTTTTCTGACAACCGCTTTTTTCATGCCAGAGGTGTTCCATATTCATGCCCGATGTCTGCTTGAAATTCTCGAGCATGTGCCGGGTTTCGTGTTGAGAACCATCATCTGCGACGATGAGCTGAAAATCGGGCTGGCACTGTTTCTTGAAGCCCCAGAGAACTTTTTCCAGATTGGATGGAGAATCGTATGTGCTGACGATGACTGATGTGGAATGTGCCATGGCGTAACCCTCTTTAACACATGCAATGTCAGATACCCCAATTAACACCAGAAAGCATCAGTTGCTCTTCCCGGTAATGCATGCTGACGAGGGTCGCCGAAATTACGGCTATCAAACGGCAGCGTTAAAATGAAAAACGCTGCCGACCGTTAGTGAACGCATTTATACCACAATTTCAGAAAAATCAACGGGGTGCGTGGGGAGGCGATATTTGCTTTGCTATGGACACGCTCAAGCGTGATTGGGAATGGTCAAGCCATTTCCCTGATGGCACGTGTTCCGGCAAAGCGCCAGTAGCGCGACCACCCTGGCGGCCAGGGTAAATCAGGGCCAAAATAGTCCGGCATGTTCGGGCGTACCGGGTAAATGGGCAAGGGCCCTGGTGCCAGCGGATTGCGGCCATTGAGTTCCAGGCTGTACATGTAGCCCGGTAATAAGGCATCGCACACTTTCTTGAACCAGACAGTATGCTCTTCATCCTTACCCAGTGCGCGCGCCAGTCCTTCCGGATCGTATTGCGCCAGACAGCGGATCAACTCTTCCGTGCCGGCCCCCGGGTTGTCTCCCCATCCGATAACGGGATTGAAAATGTAATCGGAGCCGGAGCCGTACCATCCCTCACGCCAAGGGCGCTGAAACCAGTTGCGCGTGCCGGTAAACAGGTGCCAGCGCCAGTGCATGCCGGAGGGGCGCGGGCAGGAATGCAAATACAGACGTTCGTAACCAGCTTCATGCAGTGCTTGCACGACGGCCATCAGGCGCGCATGTGGCATGCGATCTGGTGCGGACAGGCGGAACAGAATGGGTTCACCATCTGCATGTTGCACTTCATCGGTGGACAGATTCAGATCCAGTACATGCTTCTCGCTCCCGAAGCGTGCCGATACCCAGCCGGTCAGCAAATTGACGGCCGTCAGCACGCCATAACCACGATGGCGATGAAAAATAACGGTGCCGGGTGCAATCGGTTTCATGCAGAAAAATGAGGGATAAAATCGGGATTCTAATGCAGCTTGTCTGAAAGGCAAAAGCCGAGTGTAAGCTGTTTAAATCAAGTCCAGTGTTTCGTTTTGAGCTTCTTTCACCAGTGCGGCTTCTCGCGCAATCATTTCTTCGCGGCTTTTTGGTGATTCCAGACTGATTGGCCCCAGTGCGCCGCTACGAAAATCCTGCAGCAAGACATGCGCGGCTTTTTCGTAATCCAGTCCGCCGCCTTTGATGCGCAAACCGCGTCGCTGTGCCACGCTTTCCAGGACATCGACCTTGTCCATGCCATCAACAGTGATGCCGTAACGTTTGGTTAAATTTTGCGGGTAACGTTCCAGCAGTAATTCGGCCAGATAAGCCGCCACTTCTTCTTCGATTATGGCATTGATGCCAACCGCATGGCAGACAGCGAGCATCAGGCCATCCGAAGGGTAGGCAATTTTGGGCCACAGCATGCCTGGCGTATCGGTTAGCACCATGCTCTTGTTCAGATACAGGCGCTGCTGACTTTTTGTGACGGCTGGTACGTCACCGACGTTGGCGACACGGCGCTTTAGCAGCGCATTCATCAGCGTTGATTTGCCGACGTTCGGAATGCCCATGATCATCATGCGTAACGGCTTGGTCGGATCGTTGCGATGGGGCGCAGAGGCCTGGCACTGTTTGGTGACCCTGGCGACTTCTGCTGGTCTGTGGGCGTTAAGCGCGATGGCGCGTACATCCTTCTGACTGTTGAAGTAAGTCAGCCATTGCTGTGTGACAGCGGGGTCTGCCAGGTCGCTTTTGTTTAGTATTTTCAGGCAGGGTCGCTGGCGGAATTTGCGCAATTCTTCGACCATTGGGTTGCAGCTGGCTTGAGGAATGCGCGCATCCAATACCTCAATGACGAGGTCGGTTGTTGCCATGGTTTCCGCCGCCTTTTTGCGGGCGGCATTCATATGACCGGGGAACCACTGGACAGACATGATCAGGTGCGCTTCGCGAGAGTCTTGATATGGGCAACCGCACTATTTGCGAGCGCGGACAAATTGTAGCCACCTTCCAGAAAGCTGAGGACGCGACCTTGTGCGTGTTCGTCGGCGACGTCCATGATTTGGCGCGTCATCCAGGCATAATCGTCTTCGATCAGTTCCATGCCAGCCATCGAATCGTCCTGGTGGGCATCGAACCCGGCCGAGATGAAAATCATTTGCGGCTTGTGCGCATGCATCGCAGGCAGCCACTGTTCCGTCACAATTTTGCGCACCACCTCACTGCCGGTGCCTTTCGGAACCGGTACGTTAACCATGTGTGCGCGTTCACGTTCATTACCCATGTACGGATAAAGCGGCGCTTGATAGTAACTGACCATCAGTACGCGTGGATCGTGTGCAAACGCTTCATCTGTGCCATTACCGTGATGCACGTCGAAATCAACGATGGCGATACGTTCCAGTCCATGGCTACGCAAGGCATAGGCCGCAGCAATGGCCACATTGTTGAAAACGCAGTAACCCATTGGTGTGCTTGGGCGGGCATGATGACCGATCGGGCGTACGAGGCAAAATGCATTGTCGATTTCGCCGGCCATTATCGCATCGGTAGCGGCAATGCCCGCACCTGCCGCGCGCAAGGCCGCTTTCCAGCTGTACTGGTTCAGAACCGTATCGCCATCAATCGAATAATAATCGTCTGGATCTACCGGGGTTTCTGCCTGAACCATATTGATGGTATCCAGCAAATGAATTCTGCGGATATTGTCAATGCTTGCTTCAGGCGCTTCGCGAAAATCAAGAAGGCGCGCGAAATCACTGGCGACAAGAGCCTCTTCAATCGCCTGGATGCGCGCGGGGCGTTCAGGGTGAAACTCGCCCATTTCGTGCAGGCGACATAGCGGATGTGAATAAATGGCGGTGGTCATGGCATCAATAATCGGCGCATGAAAATGTGAGGAGAGTGGAACAGTTTAGCGGAAATCGGCGCCGCTTACCGAAAGTTCTTTCTAGGAGGCCACCTGATTTTGCGAGAAAGGATGAAGGGGTACCCTATCTCTGCCTTATCTGGATCGAATGAGTGGTGCATTCTGTTTTGAAACTCCGGCGGATCGCCTTCATGCGGGGGCGGCGCTTGATGAGGATTACTGAGCCTGTCATTCAACTTGGTGGTAAGATACGCCAATTCCGAGGAGCGTTGCGACGAAAAGCTTATTTCGCCAGGCTCGGACTACACTAGATTCAACGGCGCTCACGTTACTTTTTTCTTGAATGACTAACGAAAGGAGGGCGTGATGCAAAACGCACCCAACATCCATTCCGACTGCAAAATTGCAGACATCAACCTTGCTGGCTGGGGCCACAAGGAAATCCGTATTGCCGAAACTGAAATGCCGGGTCTGATGGCCATTCGTGACGAATATGCCGCCAGTCAACCGCTGAGGGGCGCGCGCATATCCGGTTCCCTGCACATGACGATTCAAACAGCCGTGCTGATCCAGACGCTGGAAGCGCTGGGCGCCGAAGTGCGCTGGGCGTCGTGCAATATCTACTCAACGCAAGATCATGCCGCAGCGGCGATTGCGTCTGCGGGGACTCCCGTATTTGCTTTCAAAGGCGAATCGCTGGATGAATACTGGGAATACTCGCACCGCATTTTTGACTGGCCGGATGGCGGCTACTCCAACATGATTCTGGACGATGGCGGTGATGCGACCCTGCTGCTGCACATTGGCAGCAACGCCGAAAAGGACATTTCGGTGCTGGACAACCCCGGCTCGGAGGAAGAAGTCTGCCTGTTCAATGCGATCAAGCGTTATCTGGCCGTGGATGGCCATTGGTATTCCAAGCGTCTGGAAAAGATTCTGGGCGTGACCGAAGAAACCACAACCGGTGTGAATCGTTTGTACCAGATGCACAAGGAAGGCAAGCTCGCATTCCCGGCCATTAACGTCAATGATTCGGTGACCAAATCAAAATTCGACAATTTGTATGGCTGCCGTGAGTCCCTGGTCGATGGCATCAAGCGCGCGACCGATGTGATGATTGCAGGCAAGATTGCCGTGGTGTGCGGTTATGGTGATGTCGGCAAGGGATCGGCGCAAGCGCTGCGCGCACTGTCTGCTCAGGTCTGGGTAACTGAGATCGATCCGATTTGTGCGCTGCAGGCCGCGATGGAGGGCTATCGCGTGGTGACGATGGATTATGCTGCCGAGCACGGCGACATTTTCGTGACGTGCACCGGCAATTATCATGTGATTACGCATGATCACATGCTGCAGATGAAAGATCAGGCGATTGTTTGTAATATTGGCCACTTCGATAATGAAATTGACATTGCTTCACTTAAGCAATACCAATGGGAAAACATCAAGCCGCAGGTCGATCATGTCATCTTCCCGTCGGGAAGGCGCATCATCTTGCTGGCCGAAGGGCGTTTGGTGAATCTGGGGTGCGGCACCGGCCATCCGTCTTATGTGATGAGTTCTTCCTTCGCGAACCAGACCATCGCGCAAATCGAACTGTTTGCCAATCACGAAGCCTATCCGGTGGGCGTCTATACCTTGCCCAAGCATCTGGATGAAAAGGTGGCCGTGCTGCAGTTGAAGAAATTGAATGCGGAACTCACGACCTTGACACCCGAACAGGCAGACTATATTGGCGTCCCGATTGAAGGGCCGTACAAGCCGGACCACTATCGATATTAATAAAATCGTTTTATGCTGCGCCTGTTCATCCTTTGGGTCATTAATGCTGCGGCCTTATTGCTCATCCCCTATTTGACGGATTACGTTTATGTGGCGGATGTCTGGTCGGCCCTGATTGCGGCAGCGGTATTGGGTTTCGTCAACACGATGATTCGCCCAATACTGCTGGTGCTGACCTTGCCGGTGACCTTTCTGACGATGGGGTTGTTTCTTTTCGTCATCAACGGCCTGACATTCTGGGCGGTAGCGAAAATGGTGAGCGGGTTTCATGTGGCAGGTTTCTGGTCGGCCGTTTGGGGGGCGTTGCTATATAGCATTGCCACCTGGGCCTTAACCACATTGATCATGAAAGAATAAAATGTCTCAAGCTTATTTCAGTATCGAATTTTTTCCGCCCAAGACACCGGAAGGTGCGGAAAGTCTTCGTGCAACACGGGCGCGCCTTGCAGAGTTGGGCGCGGCCTATTTTTCCGTTACGCATGGTGCGGGCGGCTCATCACTGGATGGCAACGATGATACAGTTGCCGATATTATCCAGGGGGGCAGTCATGCTGCGCCGCATCTGCTGTGTCTTGGCTCTTCTCGTTCAGACATTCGCGCCAAACTGCAAGAGTATCGTGATCGGGGCATCCGTCATGTGGTGGCCTTGCGTGGTGATTTGCCGGAGGGTCGCGAGTTAAAGGGAGAATTCCACTACGCCAACGAGCTGGTCGAATTCATTCGCGCGGAAACGGGAGACTGGTTCCAGATTGACGTTGGCGCCTATCCGGAAATGCATCCGCAAGCGCTATCGCCCCAGGCAGATTTGCACAATTTTGTGCGCAAGGTCAACGCAGGGGCCAATACGGCAATTACCCAGTATTTCTACAATGCTGATGCGTACTTCCGCTTTTTGGATGAGGCACAGCAGGCGGGGGTATCCATTCCCATCGTTCCCGGCATCATGCCGATTACGAATTACCAGCAGCTGGCGCGCTTTTCAGACATGTGCGGCGCAGAGATACCACGCTGGATTCGCTTGAAACTGATGAGTTACGGCGACGATCTGCAATCCCTTCGTGCATTCGGTCTGGATGTGGTGACGGAACTCTGCGAGCGTTTGCTGGCTGGAGGGGCTCCAGGTTTCCACTTCTATACCCTGAACCGCGCCGCCAAAACCGAGGAAATTCTGACGCGTCTTGGCATGGTGTCCGGTTAACCCGGTTGTAGAAGGAAAAGACTTTCGCCCGTCTTGCAGTACTGCAAGACGGGCGTTCTTGTTCAAATCACCCCTTCTTCCGTGATGATCCAGTCCATCGCGACATCCAACTGCCCCGGATCGAACGTGGTGCCCAGGCAGGCATAGGCAATGCCAAGCGCGCTTGGGCGCGGATCAGTCTTGAGCGTTCGGTCAAAGAAACCACCACCGTAGCCGAGGCGGTAGCGCGCATCGTTAAAGCCGACACAGGGCACCAACACGGCTTGCGGCGTAGCGCCAAAAATCAGCCTGTTCGGCACCGGTACGCCCAACGCATCTTTTTTGAGTGGCTCGCCAGGTGCCCACTGCGCAAATTGAAGCGGCGCGTTTTTGTCGACGACGATGGGCAACGCCAGAACGGTTCCTTGCTCCGACAGGCGTTCGTACAGCGGCAGCAGGTCTGGTTCGCGACGAATCGGGTAAAAGATGCCCAGCGTCTCGACAGGATTGGCCCGCAGCCAGTGTTCGACGTGGCTGGCGATTGCCTGATCGGCCTTTTTTCGGGTGGCATCGTCCAATGATTCACGGGCTTCGATCAGACTTTTGCGAAGGGTCTGCTTAACGGTTTTGCTTGATGGTAAACTCATGATTGGTCCGTTTTGTTTCGAGGCATATGGTGTTGCGCATTTTCAAATTAAGGGCAATGGCCTTTGTCGCGATCACTTTCCTGACCGTTTTGGGAGCAGGTCTTGCACATGCTGCAACGGTCGCCCAAATGGATCAGGATTTTGTCGCCCTGCGCAAGGCAGCCTTCAATGGTGCGGCGGATGAAGCGCAAGCGTTGGCAGATCGCCTGTCTGATTATCACATGCCGTCCTACGTTGCGTATTACAGAATAAAGGCATACATCAAGGATTTGCCAGAAAAAGAGATACGCGCCTTTTTGACGCACTATCAAGGCAGTGCCATTGCAGATCGCTTACGCAATGACTGGCTGCTGGAACTGGGAAAACAGGACAAGTGGCGCACGTTTGACCAGCAATATCCGAAATTTGTTTTAAAGGATGATGCGCAGCTTCGTTGCTATGCGTTAAAGTCGCGCGCGGCCAAGGGCAAATGGGTGCCGAAACAGGCGCATGCCTTGCTGGCAGCGACGCGTCAAATTGGAGACGGATGCATGGCATTGGTTACGTATCTGCATGCGCGCCGACAATTCAAATCTAACGATATATGGACGCTAATCAGAAGGACGACAGAGCGCGGACAAAAGTCACTGACACTTCAACTGGCAACGCTGGTCAAGGCTGACGAGCGCAATGTTGAGCGTGCCTTTGAGCACAGTGATCACTTGTTAATGCAAGGGCCGGGGAAAGCCAAAAATAGCCGTGAAACCTTTCTGATGGCTGTCAGCCGCAAGGCCCGTGTGGACTACCAGCAGGCCGCGCGTCATCTGGCGCGTTTCTCGCACAAGTTACGACCTGAAGAGCGCCGACATGGCTGGTCGCAGATTGCGCGTCACGCGTCGGTTGACTGGTCACCGCATGCGTTGCGCTACTGGCGTTATGCTGGCCAGGCACCGCTAACGGAAAGCGGTCACCAGTGGAAGGCGCGCGCGGCATTGCTGGCGGGTAAATGGTGGCATGTAAGAGCTGCTATTTTGAAAATGCCAAAGTCGCTGCGCAAAAAACCGACCTGGGTTTACTGGCTGGGGCGGGCATACAAGGAGACGGGTCGCCCGAAAACGGCAAAGCGCCTGTTTCGTTCACTTGCAGACGGGCGCGATTTTTACGGTCAGTTGGCGCTGGAAGAATTAGGCGGCAAATCGAAAATTCCCCCGATTCCCGAGGCGCCAAGTGAAAAAGCTATCGCGCACATGGCGGCGAACCCGGGCTTGCAGCGCGCCCTGAAAATGTTTGAAATGAATTTGCGTCTGGAAGGATTGCGCGAGTGGAACTGGCAAGTGCGGGACATGAAAGAGCCGGAATTGCTGGCAGCCGCGGAATTTGCGCGCCGCAGTCGTGTGCTGGATCGCATGGTGAGTACGTCGGAACGAACCAGAAAGGCATATCATTTTACGCAGCGTTTTCCAACCCCACACCGTGATCTGATGAAAGTGGCCACGGAAAAGCTCGGGCTGGACATGGCGTGGGTGTATGGCTTGATCCGCCAGGAATCACGCTTTCTGATGAATGCGCGTTCGCATGCCGGCGCTTCTGGCCTGATGCAGGTGATGCCAGGAACGGCTGAACTGGTGGCAAAAAAAATCGGCATGGAAAATTTTCACCATGAACAGATGAACAATCTGGAAACCAACATTCAGCTCGGCACGAATTATCTGAAAATGATGCATGACGAAGCCAATGGGTCACAGGCGATGGCTTCAGCGGCTTACAACGCAGGGCCGCATCGTTTGCGCGCCTGGCGCAGCCGGTTGACGCGGAAGCTTGAAGGGGCGATTTTCGCCGAATTGATCCCATTTTACGAAACGCGTGGCTATGTGAAGAATGTGATGTCAAACGCGACCTATTATGCCGTGCTGTTCGAAGGGACGCCGCAATCGCTGAGGGCGCGCATGGGCATGGTTGCCCAGTCATTGGTGGATGAAAACGAGGAATAAATGAAATCGGTCAGCATTCAGGTCGAAGTCAGCGAAGAATTGGTACTAGCGTTGGAAGAACTGGCAGTACGGTGTAATCATTGTTGTGCCATGAGTGACGGTTTTGCCTCACATGGGGCATCTTTCTCGCCGTCCACTTTGCTGGCAATGCTGGCAGAGGATGCGGGAAAAATCGTCACCGATCCCGAATCCTGGCAGAGTGCAAACATGGGGCGGGTGCTGGCATCGCACGGTTATATGCTTGGCAAGCGCCAGAGCGAAACGCCCGGATCAAAAATATGAAAATTTACATTGTCGGCGGTGCTGTACGGGATGAACTGCTCGGCTTGCGCGTGGAAGACAAGGATTACGTTGTTGTCGGCACCACGCCTGAGGCTATGCTGGAACTGGGTTTTACGCCGGTCGGCAAGGATTTTCCGGTTTTTCTGCACCCGAAAACAGGCGAGGAATATGCCTTGGCGCGCACCGAACGCAGCACGGCGCCCGGTTACAAAGGCTTTAGCTTCCATACTTCACAGGATGTCACGCTGGAAGAAGATCTGATCCGGCGCGACCTGACCATCAACGCGATGGCAAAGGATGAGGATGGCACGCTGATCGACCCGTTTGGCGGTGAGCAAGATTTACGGAACGGCATTTTCCGTCATGTTTCCGCCGCGTTTGAAGAAGACCCGGTGCGCATTTTGCGCCTCGCGCGCTTTGCCGCGCGCTTTACCGATTTTTCCATTGCACCCGAAACGCTGGCGCTGATGCGAAAAATGATTGACCGGGGTGACGTGGATGCACTGGTGCCAGAGCGGGTCTGGCAGGAATTTGCGCGCGGACTGATGGAAGAAAGGCCGTCGCGCATGTTTGAAGTATTGCGCGCCTGTGGCGCACTGTCGCATATTTTGCCGGAACTGGATGCGCTCTGGGGTGTGCCGCAGCCCGAACAGCATCATCCTGAAATTGACACCGGCGCACACGTGATGACCGTGCTCAACTATGCCGCCAAAAGGGCGTTCTCGCTGGAAGTGCGTTTTGCCGCACTAATGCACGATCTCGGCAAGGGTCAGACGCCTTCGGAGGCCTGGCCCAGCCACCACGGTCACGAAGAATTGGGTGTGCCGCTGGTGCAGGCAGTTTGCCAGCGGATTCGGGTGCCGAATACCTGCCGCGATCTCGCGGTTATGACGGCGCGGGAACATGGCAACATCGGGCGCGGGCTGAGCATGTCTGCCAGCGGCATCGTGCGCGTGCTGGAACGCTGCGATGCGATTCGTCGTCCAGAGCGCTTTCTGGAAATACTCAAGGCAACCGAAAGCGATTTTCGCGGGCGCGGCGAAGAAAACAGCGTATACACGCGCATGGATTATCCGCAAGCGCCTTTCTGGCAAGGGGTGCTGGATGCGGTGCTTGCCGTCAATGCGGGTGCGATTGCGCAAGCCCATCAGGAAAATCCGAAACATATCACGATGGCAATTCACGAGGCGCGTGTTAGTGCAGTCGAGCAGATACTGGCCAATGAAACGGACGACGCAAACCATGCCTGAAATCATGCGCCAGATAGTACGAATCACTCTGACCATGCTGTTTTGCCTGCCGTTCATTTCTCGTGCCGAGGTGTTTACGCGCGACGACATCATTCTTGATCCCACGCCAGCGCGTTTCTCGGTTTGTCACGGCAACACTTGCGCGCTTCTTTCGGAAGTCAGCCTGAAGCCGCAGGACTGGGCGGAGGTGCAAGCATCTTTCAACCGGCGCGCAGAATCGGCGGCAATAGAGCGCGAACAGATACGCAGCGCCATCGCCAAGATGGAGCGCTTCGTCGGCGCGGCTATCGGCACCTCGGCCGACCGAGGGCGTAATGCGATGAATGATGCAGGCTGGCCTGCCGAGATGGATTGCATCGACGAATCAACCAATACGACAATTTATCTCACGCTGTTCAAGCGCCAGGGCTTGTTGCACCATCATGAGATCATGGATCGTTCAACGCGAGGATGGTTTCTCTTTGGTATGCCGCATACCACGGCAGTCGTAAACGAGCGTGCGAATGACTCGCTGTGGGCGGTGGATAGCTGGTTTCTCGATAATGGCGAGCCGCCGTTTATCGTTCCGCTAAGGACGTGGCGCAGAGGCTGGAAACCCTGAAAGGCAATAGTGCCTGTGGAAGCGTGGTTGCAGCTATCCTAAAGCAGGATTGGGCCGGAGAGGCATTAAGCTGAATCTGGCATGTCTTTCCGGCACCAGCCCGAAGGGTGTAATGCAGCCGCACAAAACGTGGGCTGCCCCCAAGTTATACAAGGGTTAGCAAAAAAGTTCACGCCTTTCATAATTGCGCGGTTTTCTTATCTCCAGTATCGGATCAAAGAACTTGAATGCATCCTCGGGAGTCTCAAAGCGAAGGTATCCTCCGGCCGGATCCGTGTTTATTAAAGGGTGGTCCCGTATTAATTCCTCCGCCCAGGCTTTAAAGGGTTTACCTCGAATTGGGGAACTCGCGAGTACGGGCCAATCTTTGGCGAAGCGCTCATATCGGGCCAGTTCTGGTGTGGCCAGAGCTTGTTTGCGAAGGTGTCCCAATGCATTTAGCAGGCGGTGCCGCTCGTACCGAGCAGAAACCGCCGCCCAGATTTGCACCTTGCCAAGGGCAGCGCCGACACGACATAACGGACACTCGGGGAAGTCGGTGTAATTTATCGGACGGTTAGCAAATGCAGTGTGCTGAGCCATGACGCTGGGGCTTTGAGCCGCTGTTGCAAAATCTGCCACAAAGGAAGGCTTGCTTACCAGATCTTCAAGGTCAGGATGATTTACGTAAGAAGGCGGTATAAATACCGTTCCTGAGTGTTCCGGAAGAATATCCCAGCGATATTGCACGCTCCGGATCGCGGAAACAAAGGGAGACAGTTTAGCCTTACGCTGAGATCGGGAGGTTAATTTGGTCGGCCATGGGAACCGGACTTTCGTATAAGGGCAACCCTTTGCATAGTTATCTGAAATAGTGGCGAAGTGGGAAGCCGCACTAGCCGCCGTATCAATTGGCACCTCGTGAAGACGGCCCACTTCATCAGACATCAAGAGGCGCAGAGAGGACAGGTCTTTGGGTTGGCGGGTGTGCTTTGGTGCAGTCCCACAAGCGGTATCTTTGTCTTTGTGTAACATCATGCGCCTCCTGTATCAGTAACATCAATGGATTAGCCCGGATGGTGTTTTGCCGCAGAAGCGGTACTTCAACTTACTGCATAGACTTTTCTTTTCTTTGATGTATTCGATACGGATAGCGCTTTAAACCCATAGGTGGTTTGCGGGTAATTGCGTGTGATTTACAGGTTTTGACGAAGATGTCTGGTAGCAAGACACGCGAGCAAAAAAGCCCAATGAATGGCGCGGACTGAATTTGCTGGGTTTTACGTTGATGGTGGTGGGGGCGTTTGGTTGGTGAGCGGTGGTGGCGTCATCCCAGCGCAGGCTGGGATCTTTTTTATATGAGAAAGAAAGTCACTGGATTCCGGCGTTCGACGGAATGACAGTCTAACCTCAGCACATCAACTATCTGCACACCCCCTCCGTTTTTGCTATATTTAGCCTCTTGCGCGTTTGACTGCGCACCTTTTCACTCCAACGTACACACGAGTCGCTATGCTCACGAAGAAATATCTGGAACTGGCTGAACGGATCAGTCAGTCGCAGCCACTGTCTGAATCCGAGGCGCTGGAAATGGCGCGTATTGAAGACGGAAGCGTCATGTCGCTGCTGGCGGGCGCGGATTTCTTGCGCCAGTTCCATTTCGGGAAGTCGGTGCATCTTTGCACCATCCTGAACGCCAAATCCGGAAAATGTACCGAAGATTGTTTTTTTTGTAGCCAAAGCGTTTATGCCAAAACGGATGCGCCGATCTACGGGCTGAAATCCGAAGCGGAAGTGTTGGATGGCGCGGCACAGGCGGAAAAAGGCGGCATCAACCGCTATTCGGTGGTGACCAGCGGCAAAGGTCTGGGTCGCCGGGAGGTGGGGGTGTTGTCATCCTATTTCGAGAAGTTGAAGCAGGCACCACACAAGACGCAGTATTGCGCCAGTCTGGGCGTGCTAGGCGAGGCGGAGATGAATGCCCTGTGGGAGGCGGGGATTACCCGTTACCACCACAATCTGGAGGCATCTCGCAGTTATTACCCGGAGATGTGCACCACGCACAGCTACGACGAACGGGTAGAAACCATTCTGGCGGCCAAGAGGGCTGGCATGAGCGTATGCGCCGGTGGCATCTTCGGCATAGGCGAGAGCGACGAGCAAGTCGTGGAAATGGCCTTGCATCTGCGCGAACTGGATGTGGACAGCATACCGGTCAATTTCCTGATGCCGATTGAGGGGACGCGCCTGGCGACGATGAATTTGCCGATTATTTCCCCGCTACGCTGCCTCAAGGTGATTGCGCTGTTTCGCTATATCTGTCCGGACAAGCATGTGCTGGTCTGCGGTGGCCGCATGGCGAACATGAAAGACCTGCATTCGATGGTGTTTTATGCCGGAGCCAGCGGTATCATGACGGGGAATTACCTGACCGAGGAAGGCAGGACGCTGGAGCAGGATAGGCAAATGATTGCCGATTTGGGTTATACCGTCGGCTAGGAATGCCGGCGGCTATTTCAGATCGGGGTAGCGTCGCGGCAATTGCAGGATCGCTTCCGCGTTCGAGGATGAAAAACAGCGGTCGGCCGCTTCCAGATACGGTAGCCAGGCATAGCGTACGTGTTCGCGCGGGTCAAGCGTGATCGGGGTGTCCCTGGGTACCAGCAGGCCGAACACATGTTCGGTGTTGTGCGTGACGCCAGGCGCATAGCGGTAGCGCCAGCTTGGGTAGATTTCGTAGCGGTTGACGAGATTCCAGTCTTGCAGGTTTGCTGCCGGAATGCCATCTTCACCGGGCTGCGCGATGCGAATGCCGGTTTCTTCCAGCACTTCGCGCATCGCCGTTTCGGCAAAAGATTCTTCTGCCGTGTCCTTCGAGCCGGTCACCGATTGCCAGAAATCAGGATTCTTGGCGCGCTCGATCAGCAACACCTCCATGTTGCGGGTGTGGATGATGACGAGGACCGATTCCGGGATTTTGTGGGTCATGGTAAATGAAAAAGGAGCGCTTGCGCGCCCCTTGGTCTGGCATCAGGTTTTGATTGCAGGTTCAGTATTGCGCAGGCGGATATGCAATTCGCGCAACTGGCGCTCGTCGACTTCGGAAGGCGCTTGCGTGAGCAGGCATTGCGCACGTTGCGTTTTTGGGAAGGCGATCACGTCGCGAATCGATTCTGCGCCGGTCATCATGGTGACAATGCGATCCAGGCCGAAGGCGATTCCGCCATGTGGCGGCGCGCCGTATTGCAGGGCATCGAGCAGGAAGCCGAATTTTTCCTGCGCTTCTTCAGCTTCAATATTCAGTGCGCGGAAGACTTTGGTTTGTACAGACTCTTTGTAAATACGCACCGAGCCGCCACCCAGTTCCCAGCCGTTGAGCACCATGTCGTAGGCCTTCGCCATGCATTGGCCCGGATCAGTTTCCAGCAAGTCTTCGTGCCCGTCCTTGGGAGAAGTGAAGGGGTGATGGAGGGCATGCCAGCGCTGGCCTTCCTCATCGTATTCAAACATCGGGAAATCGACGACCCACAAAGGCTTCCAGCCATCTTCCAGCAAGCCGTTGGCCTTGCCGAAATCGGAATGGCCGATTCTGTTGCGCAGGGCGCCCATGGCATCGTTGACGACCTGTGCCTTGTCGGCACTGAAGAACAGCAAGTCGCCGTTTTGTGCGCCGGTACGCTCCAGAATGGCTTGCAGCGCTTCGTCGTGCAGGTTCTTGACGATCGGGGATTGCAGCCCCGCGGCCCCTTTTTCTTTTTCGTTCACGCGAATATAGGCCAGCCCTTTCGCGCCATAAATAGCGACAAACTGGGTGTAGGCGTCAATTTCGGAGCGCGGCATGCCGCCGTTTTCTTTCGAGCCGCCAGGGACCAGCAGCGCGACGACGCGGCCGCCTTCCATGTTGGCCGCGCCACTGAAAACCTTGAAGTTCACGTCCTTCATTACGTCGGTGAGCTCGGTTAGTTCCAGCTTCACGCGCAAATCCGGCTTGTCAGAGCCGTATTTGTTCATGGCGGTGGCGTAATCCATGGTTGGGAACGGCTGCGGCAAGTCGGTATCAATTGCATTCTTGAAAATGGTGCGCAGCATGTTTTCAAATGTGGCGCGAATGCCTTCTTCATCCATGAACGACATTTCGCAGTCGATTTGCGTAAATTCAGGCTGGCGATCAGCGCGCAAGTCTTCGTCGCGGAAGCATTTGGTGATCTGATAATAACGGTCAAAGCCGGAAACCATCAGCAACTGCTTGAACAACTGTGGTGATTGCGGCAGGGCGAAGAAATTGCCAGCATTGACGCGTGACGGCACCAGATAATCGCGTGCACCTTCTGGCGTGGATTTGGTTAGCATCGGCGTTTCAATATCAATGAAGCCGAGCTCGTCCAGATACTTGCGCACTTCCATCGTGACCTTGTAGCGCAGGCGCAGGTTTTCCTGCATCTGCGGGCGGCGCAGATCGAGAACGCGGTGCGTCAGTCGCGTTGTTTCGGACAGGTTGTCATCATCTAGCTGGAACGGCGGTGTCACCGAGGCGTTCAGGATTTCCAGTTGTTCGCAAAAGATTTCAATCTTGCCGGAATTTAGATTGTTGTTGATCGTGCCATCAGGACGCGCCCGCACGCGGCCGGTGACGCGCAGGCAGAATTCATTGCGGATGGTTTCCGCCGTGCTGAAAACATCTGGGCGATCTGGGTCGCACACCACTTGCACCAAACCTTCGCGGTCACGCAAGTCAATAAAAATGATGCCGCCATGATCGCGGCGACGGTGTACCCAGCCGCAAACGGTGACAATTTGATCAAGAAGAGCTTCTGTGGTTAGGCCACAATATTCGGTTCGCATGGACATGTAAAGTTGTAGGTTGAGTTCAAAGTGTGTTGCGCGTTGCGCATTTTCCTATGTGAGGAAAATGTGCGCAAGTTTAGTTCGGTGTCGGTTGTTTGGGCGCCTTGGGCAGCTTGGGCAGCGGCGCGACGACACCCATGGAAATGATGTACTTCAGGGCTTCGTCAACGGTCATCTTCAGTTCGACGATATCCGAGCGGCGCAGCATCAGGAAAAAGCCCGATGTCGGGTTGGGTGTGGTGGGTACGTAAATACTCACGTAATCGCCGGGCAGATGATTGGCCGCATCGCCGCCGGGTTTGCCGGTGATGAAGGCAATGACCCATGTGCCTTCACGTGGGTACTGCACCAGGACGGCTTTGCGAAAGGCATTGCTGCTGGATGAAAAAATCGTCTCGGATACCTGCTTGATACCGAAATACAGGGAATTCACCAGCGGGATGCGCCGTACAAAACTTTCCCATTTCTGGTGCAGGTAGGTGCCGATGTAGTTGCGTACCAGTAGCCCGGTAATGAAGATCACCAGAATAGTCAGCAGCGCGCCAGAGCCCGGGATGTGAAAACCAATTATCCCCTCGGGCCGCCAGCTTTTGGGTAGCAGCAGCAGTGAGTAATCCATCACTTCGATGATGAGATGGAGTATCCAGCCGGTAATGCCAACCGGAATCAGAACCAGAAAGCCAGTGAGAAAGTATTTGCGCATGTGGTTTTTAGGCTGCTTGGGGGTTGGCGGATATTATCCGCACGGACCGAATCCGCAGGGTCCCATGCCGCACGGGCCGCCACCGCCCATGAAGCCATCAGAGCCTGAACTGCCACCGACGGCGGCGGCAGTGAGTTGCTTCTTGAAGGTGGATTGGTGGCATGACGGACACTCGGTCAATGGTTCGTCAGACATTTTTTGCAGGATGTCTTGCGTAAAGCCACAAGCTTCGCAGCGATAGGCATAGATTGGCATAATTTACCTCGAAAACTTGAAGGGTTGATTATAGGAGTAAGGCATTATTGCGCAGATTCTACATGTTGGAAAGCACATGTTTTTCGCGCCCTTGTGCGTATTTTTCGTGGCTTTGTGGCCGTGCCGCACTTGCCACGGAAAATAGGTACAAAATCTGAAAATTCAACAGCTTCTGCGCCGGTTGCTGACGTAAGGCCGCAGGGGGAGGGGAGGCGCGCATCATGAGGATGCCAAAAGCACCGCAGCCAGTTTTAGCAGTATGATGCCTGCGACCAGACTGCCGCAAAAATACAACAGGGTGTTCAGGCGCTGGGCGGTGCGCCGCTGTTCTTCCAGCAGGGTTTTTAGCATGTCTTTTTCAGCGGCCGCGGCATCTTCATTGCGCGAAAGTGCCTGATGAATCAGGCGAGGTAGTTGGGATAGCAACTGGCTGTAACGTGGCGCTTCGGCCTGCAATTTTTCAAGCAGGCCACGCCAGCCGATGCGGTTACTCATCCATTCTTCCAGATACGGCTTCGCGGTTTTCCATAGGTCGAGTTCCGGGTCGAGCTGTCGCCCCAGTCCTTCAATGTTCAGCAGGGTTTTTTGCAGCAGCACGAGCTGTGGCTGGATTTCAATGTTGAACTGGCGCGAGGTCTGGAACAGGCGCAACAGGACTTGCGAGAACGAAATGTCTTTGAGCGGCCGGTCGAAAATCGGTTCGCAGCAGGCGCGCACCGCGCCCTCCAGTTCTTCGACGCGCGTATTTTTCGGCGCCCAGCCCGATTCGATGTGGGCTTCGGCCACGCGTTTGTAATCACGCCGGAAAAAGGCGATGAAGTTTTGCGCCAGATAATCCTTGTCGAATTCGTTGAGTGTGCCGACGATGCCGAAATCCAGCGCGATATAACGTCCGAAGGTCGCGGGATCAATCGAAACCATGATGTTGCCAGGGTGCATGTCAGCATGGAAAAAACCATCGCGGAACACTTGGGTCAAAAAAATTTCGACGCCGTTTTGTGAAAGCTGACGCATGTCCACGCCCGCAGCAACCAGTTGATCGCGTCGTGAAATCGGCAGGCCATGCATGCGCTCCATCACGATCACCTTGCTGGAGCAGTAATCCCACATCATTTCCGGTACGATCAGCAACTCAGACGCGGCAAAATTGCGCCGCAACTGACTGCCGTTGGCCGCTTCGCGCATCAAGTCCAGTTCGTGGTGTAGGTGTTTGTCGAACTCAGCCACGACTTCCAGCGGGCGCAGGCGGCGGCCATCAATCCAGAATCGCTGTAACCAGCCGGCCGCCACGCGCATCAATGCCAGGTCCTCTTCAATCTGCTGTTCCACACCGGGGCGCAGCACCTTGACCGCGACTTCGCGACCGTCTTTGAGCGTGGCGAAGTGGACTTGCGCGACCGAAGCGGACGCAACGGGGATGAGCTCGAAGCTGGCAAACAGTTCCTCCGGCGGTGCGCCCAGTGATTTCGTGATTTGCGAAACAGCGAGCTCGGAGTCAAACGGCGGTACGCGATCTTGCAACTTGGCCAGTTCGTCAGCAATGTCTTCCGGCAGCAGGTCACGGCGCGTGGAAAGCGCCTGGCCGAATTTGACGAAGATCGGCCCCAGTTCTTCCAGTGCGCGGCGCAGGCGCTCGGCACGCAGTGCAGTGGTGTTGCGTCGGGAAAAAAAGAGCTTGAGCAGCGCTGCGATGCGAACGGCGGCCGGACTCGGCGAGGCGAATTCATCCAGGCCGTAGTGCATGGCTACGCGGATGATTTTCAAAAGTCGCGGCAGGTTGAACATCGCTCGTGCTTAAATGACTGGAAAAATAAAAACCGCCCGCAGGGTAATGCGGGCGGTTGTGTGCGACTTCATTGGCAAAGGCATCATCAGGTTTGCTGAATGCCAGCCACGACCCAGCCGCCATTTTCAGAGAGCGGGCGGGTCAGGTTCCAGATTTCGGAAAACGGCCCGGCTGGCCCATTCAGCGCTTCGCGTATGGTGCCCGAAAACAGGACGCTGGCCATTTGTTCGTTGTTTGCAATATTTTCCATGCCGAGCAATTCGGCATCCAGCGTAACGACGTCGGTGTGATTGGCGGCTTCGCCACGCTCATGCAGTTGCATGCGCAACTCACCAAACATTTCCGGCGTGGTGTATTCGCGGATGTCTTCGATGTCAGACTTGTCCCATGCAGCTTGCAGGCGGATGAAGTAGGTTTTGGCACTGCGCAGAAAGGTTTCCGTGTCGAAGCCGGCAGGAACACCGTAAGGCGCATCTGTTGCCTGACCATTTGAATACGCGAGTGACGGGCTGCGTCGCTCAATGCCTGACCCGATTTCCGGCACGTCAAAATTTGAGTAGCCACGTTGATAGGCGTCGTCATTAGAAGAATATTGCTGATGATTCTGGTATTGGTTGGCCATTTGCTTTTGCGCCATCCTCCTGAAAAGGAACATGACGCCAAAACCGATCAGACCGAACATCAACAGCGTGCTGATCATGCTGGCAAGGCCGCCTGAGATGCCGAAGTGTCCCAGCAGCGCGCCTAGCCCCATGCCCAGCAGCAGACCACCAAACATGCCGCCCCAGCGGCTTGGTTGGCGGGCGGTCGCGCCAGCCGCAGGTTTGGTGCCGGATGTGGGCGCCGCTTTTTGTGTTGGCGCGCGGTATGAACGGAAGCTTGATGTTTTACCGAAAGAGCGGAACCCGCCACCAAATCGTGCTGCTTGTGCTTCGGTAACCAACATCGTCATTGCGGCGGTAACGATCATGAAACCAAGAAAAATTCTCTTCAAAACGATTCCTTCTGAATGGTTGCGTTTAAATTTTGACGCCAGTGTGTAGTGCAACGACACCCGCGGTCAGGTTGAAATGCCGCACACACTCGAAACCTGCATTATGCACCATTTTTTCCAGTGTTCCCTGATCGGGGTGCATGCGGATTGATTCGGCGAGGTAGCGGTAACTCTCTGAATCGCCAGCAATTTGTTCGCCTAGCCAGGGCAGGAAGGAAAACGAATAGTGGTCGTACGCCTTTTGCAGTGGCGCCCAAACTTTGGAAAATTCGAGTATCAGCAATTTGCCGCACGGCTTCAGAACGCGGTGCATTTCTTCGAGTGCGGCCTCCTTGTGCGTCATGTTGCGCAAGCCGAAGGCAACGGTGACACGGTCGAAGTAGTTGTCAGGAAAAGGCAGGTGCTCGGCGTCGCACAAGGCGATGGGGATGATTTGGCCGCTATTCATCAGGCGGTCACGCCCGACCTTGAGCATCGATTCGTTGATGTCGGTCAGCCAGACTTGCCCAGTCGGTCCTGCCTGCTTGGCAAAGGCCCTGGTCAGGTCGCCAGTGCCGCCAGCGATGTCGAGTACGCGAAATCCGGCGCGCACGCCAGTCTGCGCAATGGTGAAGGCCTTCCAGGCGCGGTGCAGCCCTGCCGACATCAAGTCATTCATTAAATCGTATTTGCCAGCGACAGAATGAAAGACATCGGCAACCCTGTGCACTTTGTCTTGTTCGTCGACCGAATCAAAGCCGAAATGCGTGGTTTTGTTCATGTCGGTTGATCAGGCGCTATTTCCCAGTATAGGTGCTTCGCGTCCGTTTTCTTCTGTATAACCTGCTTCAGTCAGACGCATTAGATACTTTTCCCACAGCATGTCCTGGCTGGTTCCCAGCCAGTAAAGGTATTGCCAGGTGAAAATTCCAGAGTCATGTCCATCGGAAAAATACGGTTGGATGGCGTAATTGCCAACAGGTTCCAGTGCGGTGATTTGCACATCACGTTTGCCGGTTTGCAGCGTTTCCTGACCGGGCGCATGGCCTTGTACTTCTGCTGATGGGGAATATACGCGCAGAAATTCAAACGAAAAATGGAAGACTGTACCGTCAGGATAAAGCAGTTCAAGTGTTCTGGATTGCTGATGTATTGTAATGTTGGTCGGGATGGAGGCAGCGCTTTGTGACGTGCGGCCGGTTGATGCGTGTTTCTGCATGATGCTCCAAGTGCTCCATGTGCTTCAAGTGTTACGGGTGTTGCCGTTGCTCAGTTTAGCGCTTTTTTAGTTGCCGGCCAAATGCGCTAGCCGTTGCCTGATTTCGTGTCTTAGCGTGGGCAACATGGTAATTTGCAGGAACATGTTTTGCGCTTTTGTCTCTCGTTGCGCTTCTGCCCAGATCGGCGATGGAAAATGGGCATCACCCTCAAAGCGGGGGATGACGTGCCAGTGCAGGTGGGGCACGGCATTGCCCAAACTGGCAAGATTGACCTTGTCAGGTTGCATGACCTCGCGGATGACCGATTCAACTTCCCAGACGACGTCCATTAAGGTTGCGCGGTCGGTCGGTGATAAATCAGTCATTTCCTTGGCATGTTCTTGCCAGATGACACGGCAAAAGCCGGGGTACGATTTGTCATCGACCAGAATGACGCGCCATTGGTCTGCCTGAAAAAGGATGTCTTCGTTGTCGGTAATGCAAAGTTCGCAGGTTGGAGTAGTCATGTTGTGTTGAATGTTTGAAAAATTGTTAGTGTTAGCCTAGCCAGTCAATCAGGTTGCGCCAGAATTCATCGGGAATGTACAGCAAAATCGAGGTCATGATTGTATAACGCAGGAACTTTCCTGCCGCCATATAGCCAACACAGGGCCAGAAAGGCAGTTTGAGCCATCCGCCAAGCGTGCTGATCGGGTCGCCCACCGCAGGTAGCCAGGTCAGGAACATGGCTTTGGGGCCAAAGCGCTTGAGCCAGCCAAACCAGCGTGTTTCCTGCTCCTTGGCGAAGGCTTCATGGGCGCCGTAGCCGATCCAGTAATTGACGCAGCCGCCGAGCGTATTGCCAACGGTCGCCACGCAAATCACTGTCCAGAAAACGTTACCGTTCGCCTTGACGACTGCAAAGACGGCCGGTTCTGATCCCATTGGCAGCAAAGTGGCCGAGATAAAACTGATAAGAAAGACCGACGTCAGACCGATCTGCGGGATGGCAAGTTTGCCTAATAGCCAGAGAACGGCGGATTCAATCATCGTGCTTTCATGTTTGTGCTCAAGAAGGTCAATTATAATGACTCTCATTTTTGCAAGTTGCATCTAACATTTACTGATGACCGATTACCTGAAAAGAATCCTGAATGCGCGCGTTTATGACGTTGCTGAAGAGACGCCACTAGAACTGGCACCACAACTGTCGATGCGAATTGGGAACCGACTTTATTTGAAACGTGAAGACATGCAAAGCGTGTTTAGCTTCAAGTTGCGAGGCGCCTATAACAAAATGGCGAGCTTGAGGCCGGAGCAGTTGCAACGTGGTGTGATTTGCGCTTCGGCGGGTAACCACGCGCAGGGGGTGGCGCTGTCTGCGAGTCGGCTGGGGTGCAATGCGATGATCGTGATGCCGACCACGACACCGCCCGTGAAAGTGGAGGCGGTTCGGGCTCGCGGTGGCGAAGTGGTGCTGTTTGGTGACACCTTTACCGATGCCTACCAGCACGCGGAAATGCTGAAAGAAACACATGGCCTGACATTTGTGCATCCATTCGATGATCCGGACGTGATTGCAGGTCAGGGTACGATCGGCGTGGAGATACTACGCCAGCACTCTGGTCCTATTCACGCCATTTTCGTGCCGATTGGTGGCGGCGGTTTGATCGCGGGCATCGCTGCCTATGTCAAACAGTTGCGCCCGGAAATCAGGGTGATCGGTGTGGAAACAGTGGATTCGGATGCGATGGCGCGCAGTCTCGAAGCGGGCAGGCGTGTAACCTTGTCAGATGTTGGCCTGTTTTCCGATGGTACGGCGGTGCGCCTGGTGGGCCGCGAGACCTTCCGTCTTGTGCGGCAATACGTGGACGACATCATTTTGGTGGACAACGATGCGATTTGCGCAGCGATCAAGGATGTGTTTCAGGATACGCGCAGCATTCTTGAGCCAGCTGGCGCATTGGCGGTTGCGGGTGCCAAGGCGTATGCCGCCCAAATGCGCAAAAGGAAAAAGGCCTTTGAGGATGAAACGCTGGTAGCGATTGCTAGTGGTGCGAACATGAATTTCGATCGTTTGCGCTTTGTGGCCGAGCGTTCCATGCTCGGCGAATCGCGCGAGGCGGTGTTTGCGGTGACCATTCCTGAAGAGCATGGCAGTTTCAGGCGCTTTTCTGAATTGATTGGTGCACGTAACATCACCGAATTCAATTACCGCATCAGCGGTGAGGAAGAGGCGCATGTATTTGTCGGACTGGAAGTGGCGAATCGGGATGAGACCAATCAGATGCTGCGTACGCTTACCCGCAACCGCTTCAAAGTGCTGGATCTGACAGATGATGAGTTGGGCAAGCAGCACATTCGCCACATGGTTGGTGGAAAGAGTCCGTTGGCGCACAATGAACTGTTGTATCGTTTTGAGTTTCCCGAGCGCCCGGGCGCATTGATGCGCTTTTTGTCGAGCATGGCACCGAACTGGAACATCAGCCTGTTCCACTACCGCAATCAGGGTGCGGATTTTGGTCGCGTGCTGGTCGGTTTGCAGGTGCCGAAGAACGAAAAAAAGGCGTTTCGTCAATTCCTGTCCGAGTTGGGTTATCCGCATTGGAACGAATCGGACAATCCGGTATACAAAATGTTTCTTGGCTAGGTTTTTGAATTAGGATAGTCGCGAGCAAGCGCAAACGAATTACCACGATGACTTCAGAAAATACACCGCAAGATTCGCCTTTGGGAAAAGCGACTTCATACGATTCCGGCTACGATCCATCGTTGCTGTATTCGATTGAGCGACAACAAACGCGGGCGGAACTGGATATCGGTGCAACACTGCCTTTTTTTGGCATGGATATCTGGAATGCCTACGAATTGTCATGGCTGAATATGCGCGGCAAGCCGCAGGTCGGGATTATGACGGTCATGATGCCAGCGGATTCGCCCAACATCATCGAATCCAAATCCTTCAAGCTGTATTTAAATTCCTTTTCCGAAGAAAAAATTGCGGGTATTGAGGCTTTGTCGGAATTGCTGCGTGCGGATCTGTCTGCTGCTTGCGGCGCTTCGGTGCAGGTCAAGGTGACGCCGCAGGATGAGTTTTCGAAGTTGGGAATGCAGGAGCTGGAAGGCTTGTTGCTGGACCGACTGGAGATCGAGGTCGATGAATATGCACCCAACCCGGCCTTGCTGAGTGCGGCTAGGGGTGAGTCGCCCATTGAAGAGAAACTGGTCTCCCATCTACTCAAATCAACGTGCCCGGTCACGGGCCAACCGGACTGGGCCAGCTTGCAAATCCACTATATTGGCAGCCCGATCGATCAGGAGGGCTTGTTACGCTACCTGATCAGTTTGCGCGGTCATAGCGGCTTTCATGAGCAGTGTATCGAGCGTATCTTTCTGGATATCCTGCGCGAATGCAAGCCGCAAAAACTGGCCATTTATGGGCGCTACACGCGTCGGGGTGGCTTGGATATCAACCCTTGGCGCAGTAATTTCACGACGGGAAAACGTCCACCGAATGCGCGTAACGCACGCCAGTAAGTGATTGATTGCAGCCAAAAGGAAGGCCTATTTATGCATTGTGCAAAATGGGATGCAGCTTATAATTCTTCGGAACTTATTATTGGATTGCCGGTTATTCTGACATGACTAATCTTGCCAAAATACTTTTGCAAAGCAATGTCGTTCTTGATCTGGAAGCTGCCGATAAAGAGCAAGCGTTTGCGGCAGTGTGTAAATTGCTCCACGCACATTGCGGTATTGCGCAAGCAACTATTGCAAAAAATCTGCTGGAGCGTGAAGTGCTGGGCTCGACCGGTCTCGGTCATGGTGTTGCCGTGCCCCACGGAAGAATCAAAGGCTTGAAATCGCCAATGGCCGCATTTGTGCGCCTCAAGGAGCCGATACCATTTGACTCCCCCGATGACCGCCCCGTTAGTTTGTTAATTTTCGTGTTGATTCCAGACAATGTGACGCAGCAGCACCTGGAAATTCTGTCTGAGGTAGCTGAAATGTTTTCGAATTCGGAGTTTCGTGCTGTGCTGAATGCGGAATCGGACCCGCAAAAGGTGTATGCGGAGATTCAAGGCTGGCGTCCTGGCAAGCAATGGGGTGCCTGAAATATCGGCTGATTTTGATTTTTACACGCAAAAAATATGACGGCACTGACGATCCAGCAGTTATACGAACAAAACCATGAAGCAATTCAGCTGGAGTGGGTTGGCGGTTTGAGTGGCGGCCAGCGCCTGGTTTCTGGCAGTGGTGTTTCTGCTGCCGATCAGGTAGGCCACCTCAATCTGATTCATCCAGATCGGATTCACGTGTTCGGGCGTAACGAGGTCAGTTACTACGAACGCTTATCCCCGGAATCCCGTGCTTACCAGATACACGAACTGGTGGATGGCAACCCGCCTGCGATTATTGTTGCGCGCGGACGCACGGTGCCGCCCGAGTTGCTGGCGATTTGCGATGAAAACGATATTCCCGTGTTTGCGACGCCGCTGCCCGCTGGTGAGGTAATCGATTTCCTGCGCATTTTCTTTGCCAAGGCGCTGGCACAGCGCATCATCATGCATGGTGTATTCATGGATGTGCTTGGCCTGGGTGTGCTGATTACCGGCGAATCTGGTCTGGGCAAGAGTGAGCTGGGTCTGGAGCTGATTACCCGTGAACACGGCCTAGTGGCCGATGATGCTGTTGAATTTGCACGCATTGCGCCGAACGTGATTGAAGGCCGCTGCCCGCCGTTATTGCAAAACATGCTGGAAGTGCGCGGTCTGGGCTTGCTCGACATCAAGGCCATTTTCGGCGAAGCCGCGATGCGCCGCCGCAAGCGTTTGAGATTGATCGTGGAACTGACTCGCAATCAGGATTACGATGTGAATTTCGAGCGCTTGCAACTACCGAATCTGACACAGGAAGTATTGGGCATGCAGGTTCGCAAGGTACAGATTCCGGTTGCGGCCGGTCGAAATCTGGCAGTTTTGATTGAGGCCGCAGTGCGCAACACGATTTTGCAACTGCGCGGCATCAACACGCTGGAAGACTTCATGGAGCGCCATCGGAAGGCGATGGAAGAAGAATAACTTTTACGGGGCATCAATATGCGCATCGTTCTTATCACGGGTATCTCGGGCTCAGGCAAGACGGTCGCACTTAATGTTCTCGAAGACGCCGGCTATTTCTGCGTCGACAACCTGCCGCCCTCCTTGTTGCCGCAATTGGTTACGGCGTTCACAGCGGGTGATACGCCGCGTCTGGCGGTGGCGATCGATTCGCGCAGCGCCACATCGCTCGAACATTTGCCCGAAAACGTTCGCCAGTTGAAAGAAGCCGGACATGACGTCAATGTCTTGTTCCTTACCGCCGATACGCAATCTCTGGTTGCCCGTTTTTCTGAAACACGGCGCAGTCATCCTCTTTCGCACCGCGTTGACGCGGATGGCGACACTGTGTCACGTACCTTGTTTGAGGCGATTCGAGCGGAAAGGGAAATGCTGGGGCCGGTCGAAACGGTCGGTCATGTGATTGATACCTCGCGCATGAGCGCGAACAAGCTGCGCAACTGGGTCAAGGAATTTGTCGAAATTGAACACGCGCCGTTAACGCTGTATTTCGAATCCTTTGCTTTCAAGATGGGCGTGCCGCAAGATGCGGCAGTGATGTTCGATGTGCGCATGCTGCCGAATCCGCATTACGATCTGAGCTTGCGGCCGCTGACCGGGCAGGATGCCGAAGTGGCTGACTTTCTCGATAGCCAGATTCCCGTTTCGCAAATGTTGATGGATATCAGCACCTATATCGAGAAATGGCTGCCGGCGTTCAAGGAAGACAACCGCAGCTATCTGACGGTGGCGATTGGATGTACCGGTGGGCGCCATCGTTCGGTGTATATGGTGGAGCGTCTGGCGGAGCATTTTCGGAAATCCGAAAGTGTACTCGTCCGCCACAGAGATCTTGTTTAAGAGAACGCCGGCGTGTCATGCCAGCGTAGGCTGCGATCCAGGGTCGTTTAGTGCGTAGCGTTTGCGCTATTCATTGAATAGCAAGGCAAAGTCACTGGGTTCTAGCATCCGCTGGAATGACAAGTTTATTCTGTCGTCATTGTGTTCACTCGAGTTTTGAGCCCTTAAGGCGGTTCAGCAATTTCCGAATCGGCGCAGGCAACGGTGCTTGCGCAAGTCGGTCTGTAGCCAGCCAGAAATAATCCTCATCCAGCGCCTCGCGCCGTGAAAGCGCAACCTTCCACGGCGTGATGTGCAGGCGGAAGTGGGTGAAGGTGTGGGCGATTGGTTCCAGCGCGTGCAGTTCGGATTCATGGCCGAATAACGCTGCAGCGCGTTTGGCAGCCTGCCTGCCATCACTATTTTCAACCAATTCGAATTCGGGCAGCGACCATAGCCCACCCCAGATGCCTTTTGCGGGGCGTTGCTGCATCAGTAATTTGCCCTGATCGACGATGATCAGCATGCCGACCTGTTTTTGCGGCAGCGGTTTTCGACGCTTTCGCTCGGGCAGTATGTCAACACGCTCGGTCGCGAGCGCATTGCAGCGTGAGGAGAACGGGCAGGCTGTGCAGGTGGGGCGGCCGCGTGTGCAAATGGTGGCGCCGAGGTCCATCAGGCCTTGCGTGTAGGGTTCCAGTTCTTGCTGCGGCATCAGGTCTTCGGCGCGTTGCCACAAGGCGTTTTCAATCGCCTTGCTGCTCAGGTCACCTTCAATGCCGAATACCCGACACAGTACACGCTTGACGTTGCCATCCAGAATGGCGGCGCGCTGTCCGGTGACAAATACGGCAATCGCGGCGGCGGTGGAGCGGCCGATGCCGGGAAGTTGCGCGATGGTTGCCGGGTCGGTCGGGAAAGTGCCTTGATGTTCGATCACGACTTGTTGCGCGCAGCGATGCAGATTGCGGGCGCGGGCGTAGTAACCCAGTCCGCTCCACAGTGCCATCACGTCGTCGACGTTGGCAGCGGCAAGTGTGGCGATGTCGGGGAAGTGGGCGACAAAGCGTTTGAAGTAGGGAATGACGGTGGCGACCTGGGTTTGCTGCAACATGATCTCCGACAGCCAGATGCGGTAGGCATCGCGCGTGTTTTGCCACGGCAGTTGCTGTCTCCCATGCTGCTTTTGCCAGGCGATGAGCGTGGCGGCGAATGTCGGGTCGGCGCTATTCATGTCTGGCAGTGCGGGCAGTAAAAGGTCGAGCGCTGTCCTTGCCGAATCTGTTTGATCGGGTGGTCGCACTGGCGGCACGGTTCGCCGGCACGCCCGTAAACGGCATTATTCATCTGGAAATAACCGGCTTGCCCATCCGGGTGGGCGAAATCGCGCAGGGTGGTGCCGCCTTGTTGCAAGGCGGTGGCCAGCACGGTGCGGATGGATTCGGCCAGTTGGTCGCAGCGTGAACGGCTGATCTGGTTGGCGGGCGTTTGGGGGGCGATGCCCGCCCAAAACAGGCATTCCGAAGCATAGATATTGCCCACGCCAACCACAATGTGACCTGCAAGCAGCACTTGCTTGATGCTGCTTTTGCGTTGCCGACACTTTTCATGCAAATAGTCACCTGAGAACGTCGGGTCGAAAGGTTCCAGTCCCAGTTTGCGGAACAGCGGGTGGTCGGCAACCGGGCCGTTTTCGACTGGGTGCCACAAGACTGCACCAAAGCGGCGCGGGTCGGTCAGGCGCAATACGGCGTTTTCTAGTTCCAGATCAAAGTGGTCATGCGGATTAGGCAGTACGTTGGCAGGCAGGATGCGCAGTCGTCCAGACATGCCCAAGTGTATCAGCAACGTGCCGTGCGCAAAGTCCAGTAACAGGTATTTGCTGCGCCGCCCAACCGACCGGATGGTATGGCCGGTCAACGTATCGGACAGGTTTTCTGGAAACGGCCAGCGCAAGCCGGTGTGGCGTAAGGTGACGCCGTTGACGGCCTGCCCTTCAAGCAGTGGGGCGATGCCGCGGCGTGTAATTTCGACTTCCGGGAGTTCGGGCATGGCTGGTTCGTGTAACAAACTGCAAATGGGAAGGCTTCGTTTATCAGTGCTTTTGGCATTATGCGCTGGCTTGCGCGTAAAATCGTACTATTGCATTGCGGTGAACAAATTCACGGGTATGTCCTTGAAAAAATTATTCTCGATTGTAACGCTGTCCGGGTCGTTGTCGTTTCTGGCCGGGCTGGCGCCTGTCTGGGCCAGCGGTCCGCCGGTCTTTTTGCAGCAACAGGCGGCACCGGTTTCGGCCATGGAGGAGCAGGCAGACGCATTGAGCGCGCCAGATCCCAAAGCGGGACAACTGGATGTGTTGCCGGATGTATCCTTGACGTCCGACCTTCTGTTCATGTTGTTGACGGCGGAAATTGCCTATCAGCGAAACGACTGGATGCGGGCTTATACCATCATGATGAGTGTGGCGAAGGAGACGCGTGACCCACGCCTGGCACGTCGTGCAGCCGAAATGGCCGCGAATGCGCGACAGCCAACCTATGCACTGGAATCCATACGCTTCTGGCGTGAACTGGCGCCGCAATCGGAAGAAGCGGCACGCTATATGCTGGGCTTCATTTTGCTCAGTGATGATTTGTCGGAAGCCAAGCCGATTTTTGCGATGCGGTTAAAGAAGGCGCCTGCGCATGAGCGCGGCCTGATGATTTTCCAGATTCAGCGCCTGCTTGCCGGTTTGCGCAATCAGGAACAGGCTTTTGCGTTGCTGGAAGAGCTTGTTGAACCATATCAAAAAATGTTGCAGGCGCACATGGCACTTTCTCAGGGCGCGCTTCGCAAAGGAGATCGCGCGCGCGCCATTAAGGAGGCCAGGCAAGCGATTGCCATCAAGCCGGATTCTTCGATGGCAGTGCTGATGCTGGCGCAAGCCATTGGAAAGCCTGATGAGGTGGAGAAAGTGTTGTCGGAATTCATCGCCAGGAACCCAAGATCCAAGGAGGTGCGCGTTGCGCTCGGCCGCATTTTGATCACCCAGAAAAAATATGCGTTGGCGCGCAGGGAGTTCGAAGCGTTGTTGGCAGAGGAACCAGATGACCAGATGGCTTTGTATTCGCTGGGTTTGCTGACGGCGCAGTTGAGTGAGCACAAAAACGCCGAAAA
The DNA here is from genome assembly GCA_963666295.1 of Burkholderiaceae bacterium. Classification (GTDB taxonomy): domain Bacteria; phylum Pseudomonadota; class Gammaproteobacteria; order Burkholderiales; family Burkholderiaceae_D; genus QZKY01. The sequence goes on from OY762707.1 coordinate 1,437,959, forward strand.
GTACCTGACTGCGTACATGAAGGGTCTCAGGCCTGGAAGCGGCAACGAACACGACATTCTGCATGCCTTGTTACTGTTGGCGCAACTGGCTGATGAGCGCGGTGACGAAAAGGCGGCGCTAGATTGGTTGGAGCAAATCGAGTCACGCCCCGGGCGCGGTGGCGCCTATTTGAGTGCGCGCATCAAGCGCGCCAAAATCATGGCGCGCCAGGGAAGACTGGATGAGGCACGGCAACTGCTGGCTGACACCCAGGTGAAAGACACGATGCTGCAAGTACAACGCCTGTTGGCGGAAAGCCATTTGTTGCGTGATGCCGGTAGGCATCATGATGCTTTGCAAGTGCTTGATGTTGGGCGGAAGGAGTTTCCGGACGATACCCGTGTTTTGTACGATTATGCGATGCTGGCTGAGCGTCTGGATAGATTGACCGAGATGGAAACCGCGCTGCGTCGGGTGATTGTCCTGGAGCCCAAAAATTATCATGCTTATAATGCGCTGGGTTATTCGCTGGTTGACCGCAACTTGCGTCTACAGGAAGCGCGCGAGTTGCTGGAGCGGGCATTGGAGCTGGCGCCGGAGGATGCTTTTGTTCTGGACAGCATGGGCTGGTGGCACTTCCGGCGTGGTGAGCTTGCGGCGGCAGAAAAGTTTTTGCGGCGCGCCTATGAGAAGCGCCCGGATGCGGAAATGGCGGCACATCTGGGGGAGGTGTTGTGGATGCAGGGGCGAAAAGAAGAAGCGCGCCAGTTCTGGCGCTTGGCCTCATCGAAAGAACCAGGCAATAAGATCTTGCAGGAGACGCTCAAACGGCTCAATGTTGATCTGTAAATGGGTAGCGCAGCTGTCATGGGCAGACGCAAGGGAAACAGGGTGGGTACTATTTTGATGAAAACGCGATTGATGCCACTTTCCGCCGGATTGTTTTTCTGTGTGGTGTTGCTGCTGTCTGGCTGCGCTGGCATGCGCTCAGAAATTCCTGTTTCGGAAGAAGTGTCACGCGACTGTTATGCGCAAATCGACCTGGCAGGGCGGTTCTCCGTGCGTTATTTTCGCGATGACGCAGAGCATGCGATGCATGGGCGTTTCGTTTGGGTGCAGCGTGCATCCGATGCTGAGCTGACTTTGCTGTCGCCGCTGGGGCAAGTGTTGGCGAAGCTGGAAATGACGCCGGGCGTGACGGTGTTGACGCTCTCTGACGGCGATGTTCGCGCGGCAGCGGATCCAGATGTGCTGGCCAAAGAGGCGCTGGGCTGGGCTCTGCCGGTTTCGGGCATGCGGGGCTGGTTGCAGGGGTGTGCGTTGACCGACAATAATGGGCAGCAGTTCGTGGCAACGCCGGCTCACAAACAGGTTACGACGCAGAGTGGCTGGCAACTGGCTTATCCGGTCTGGGAGGCTGAAGGGGTCAAACAAATGCGCCCAAAACGGATCGACATGCAGCACCATGCAGGTGATGATGACGTGTCGTTGCGGCTGGTAATCGATGCATGGAAGCCGCGTCGATGAGTGGAGGGGTGCCGTTGCCGTCATTGCAAGGTTGTTTCGCGCCGGCGAAACTGAATCTTTTTCTGCACGTGGTGGGTCGCAATGCAGATGGCTACCATCAACTGCAAACGATCTTTCAGTTGCTTGATTATGGCGACGAACTGGATTTCAGTTTGCGGACGGATGACCAGATTCGTCGCGTGACCGATCTCCCAGGTGTTCCCGTAGAAACGGATCTGGTAATGCGCGCTGCGCGGCTGTTAAAGGAAACGGGGGAGGCGCGTAGCGGAAAGCTATTGCCGGGCGTGGATATCTCACTCCACAAACGCTTGCCTGGTGGAGGTGGCCTGGGCGGCGGATCGTCCGATGCGGCAACGACCTTGATGGCGCTTAACCATCTGTGGAAAACGGGGTTTTTGCGTGCAGAATTAATGACGTTGGGGCTCAAGTTGGGCGCAGACGTGCCGTTCTTTTTGTTTGGGCGCAATGCTTTTGCCGAAGGTGTGGGTGAAGTGTTAATGCCGGTAGAAACGCCAGATTGCTGGTACGTCGTTATCGAACCAGGCGTTGTTGTTCCAACTGCCGAAATTTTTGGTGCAGAGGATTTGACAAGGAATACGGAACCGGTCAAAATAACGGACTTTCTCAGGGAAACAGATGTATTTGTAGGCTTTGGGAGAAATGATTTGCAACCCGTTGCCTGTCGGCTTTTTCCTGAGGTTTCAAAAGCGCTAAAATGGTTACGGCGCTACGGAGAGGCAAGAATGACTGGCTCCGGTGCGTGTGTGTTCTGTCCGTTACCGAGCGAGCGGGACGCAGATGCCGTGTTAAGCGAGGTTCCGGAGACATGGCGAGCCTGGAAGGCTAGGGCGATGACACATCATCCGATGGCAGCATTGCTGGTTTGACAGGCGGCACGAAAGAATTGAGTTTGGCGTGTTGACGGGCTGGCGAACAGCCTGAAACGGCACGACAGATAGATAGAAAACGTAGGGGAATCGCCAAGCTGGTTAAGGCACTGGATTTTGATTCCAGCATGCGCAGGTTCGAATCCTGCTTCCCCTGCCACCAACAAAGGCAATGGCATAAATATAGACAGTCAGTACCAACTTGCCCCTCTGGGGCAAAACTGTTTTATACGGCGCCTATTGCTATTCCAGTAAGTTTTAGCCCTTAAGGTTTTCCTCCATGGCATACAACGACTTGATGATTTTTACCGGCAATGCCAACCCGGCATTGGGTGCGAGCATTGCACATCATCTTGGCCTTCCGCTTGGGCAGGCGCTGGTCGGAAAGTTTTCCGACGGTGAGGTGACGGTTGAAATCAACGAAAATGTGCGCGGCAAAGATGTTTTTGTGGTGCAGTCCACTTGTGCGCCGACCAACGACAACCTGATGGAAATCATGCTGATGGTTGACGCGCTCAAACGTGCTTCGGCTGGGCGTATCTCGGCAGCGATTCCTTACTTCGGTTACGCGCGCCAGGATCGCCGCCCGCGTTCGGCGCGAGTGGCGATTTCTGCCAGGGTGGTCGCCAACATGCTGGAGAACGCTGGCGTTGAACGTGTGCTGATTATGGATGTACACGCTGACCAGATTCAGGGTTTCTTCAATATTCCGGTTGATAACGTGTATGCGTCCCCGATTTTGCTGGCGGATTTGCACGAAAAAGCATATGACGATTTGCTGGTGATATCTCCGGATGTCGGCGGTGTCGTGCGCGCGCGTGCTATTGCAAAACAAATGGGATGCGATTTGGCAATTATTGACAAGCGCCGTCCCAAGGCAAACGAGTCCGAAGTCATGAATGTGATCGGCGATGTGCGCGGTCGTAACTGCGTCATCATGGACGATATGGTTGATACGGCGGGTACGCTGACGACGGCTGCCAGCATGTTGAAAGAGTGCGGCGCATTGAAAGTGGTGGCTTACTGTACCCATCCAGTGTTGTCCGGTCCGGCGATTGAGCGTATTACCAATTCGACGCTGGATGAGTTGGTTGTTACGGACACGATTCCGCTTTCCGAGCAAGCCAGACAGTGTGGCAAGATTCGTGTGCTGACTTGCGCGCCCTTGCTGGCGGAAACCATCAAGCGCATTAGCAGTGGCGAATCCGTAATGTCACTGTTCGCGGACGAAGACGAAGGTTAAGTTTTTTTGGTGCAGCCTTTGGCTGCTTTTTTGAATCCTCTGGTCGCGGGGGATTTTCCAGCAGAGCAGAAATTCTGCGTTAACGGGAGAAAGAAATGAAAATAGTCGCTTTTAAGCGGGATGAGCAGGGGACAGGTGCGAGCCGCCGCCTGCGTAATGAAGGCATGACGCCGGGTATTATTTATGGCGGCAAGAAAGAGTCAGTTAATATCAAGCTGGATCACAATGCGTTGTGGCATGCCATTGCGAACGAGTCTTTCCACGCAAGCATCCATGAACTGGAAGTGGATGGTGTGGTTGATCAAGTGGTGTTGCGTGATTTTCAGATGCATGCGTTTAAGCAGATTGTATTGCACGTCGATTTCCAGCGTGTCATTCAGGATGAAATGGTGACCGTGAAAGTGCCTTTGCGTTTCGAAAATGCGGCGAATTCGCCTGCTGTCAAGTTGGGTGGCGCGCGTGTAAATGAGGTCATGAAAACTCTGGAAATCAGCTGTTTGCCAAAAGACGTGCCGGAATTCATTACGGTCGATTTGTCGGGCATCGCGCCGAAAGAAACGGTCTTCCTTGAGTCCGTCACGCTGCCAGAAGGCGTTACAGCTGCTGGCATGGGCAAGCGAAAGCCGGTTGCTTCAGCGACCAAGGCCAAATAACAGCACTGTTTTGTGCCAGATCAAGAACCCGCCTTTTTGGCGGGTTTTTTAATGAGTGAAACATGCAGAATATGTATTTTTGTCGGCAGTAGCAGGCAGTTACTCCCTTTGGTTCCGACCGCTTCGCTTAACATGCCCCATACCTGTCTGTTAGCCTGCACCTTAACGAACCGCTGCGCGGCAGTTGTTTTGCGCAACAATTTCTTTAGCGCTTTCCATTGAATAATTGCCTTTTTCCCGGAGTGCCTGATGCGGCAATGGAATAAATCTCTGGTTTGGTTTCGGCGCGATTTGCGCGACTTCGATCATGCTGCCTTGCATCATGCGCTGGTGCGAAGCCGACAGGTGTACTGCGTGTTCGTGTTCGATACCGGCATCCTTGAACCGCTCAGGGAAGGCAGTCTGACCTTTGATCGGCGCGTTGCCTTCATTCATGACGCGGTGGCAGGCTTGCAGCGCGCATTGCGCGCGCTGGGTGGTGAATTGCTGGTTCGGCACGGGCGCGCTAGTGAGATCGTTCCTGCACTTGCGGCTGAACTGGGCGCAGAGGCCGTTTATGCCAACCGGGATTACGAGCCGCAGGCGGTGGCGCGCGATCAGCAGGTGGCGGAGCAGTTGCATGCAGATGGTCGCCATTGGCAGGTTTTCAAGGATCAGGTTATCTTCGATACGGACGAAGTGCTGACTGGTTCGGTCAAGCCCTATTCGGTGTTTACGCCTTACAAGCGGGCGTGGCTGCGCCGGTTGCATGATGATGACTTGTCAGCACTCACGCCGCATCTCGTCGAGTCGTACAAGGCCTCGTTTGCGTGCCCGGCGGAAGTCTTCCGTCTGCCATGCCCCAGTCTGGAAGAAATGGGATTTGCGTCGGCCAAGCCGGGTAGCATGCATGTCTCAAACGGCATGGGTGGCGGCGCAAGATTGCTGCAAGATTTTGGCGCGCGCATGCAGCATTACGATAAGGAACGCGACTTCCCGGCACTGGATGCCACGTCGCATCTGTCGGTACATTTGCGCTTCGGCACGGTTTCCATTCGCTATCTGGTGCAGCGAGCCGTGGATGCGATTCGTTCAGGGGAAGGTGGACGTGGTGCGCAAACGTGGTTGTCCGAACTGATCTGGCGTGAGTTTTATGCCATGATTTTGCACCACTATCCCCGTGTGGTCGAACAGGCCTTCAAGCCGTCCTACGATGCGATTGAATGGGAACAAGGGAAGGAGGCTGCGCGACTATTTCGGGCGTGGTGCGATGGGCAGACCGGCTATCCGCTGGTCGATGCCGCCATGGCGCAAATCAACCAGACCGGATTCATGCATAACCGCTTGCGCATGGTGAGTGCGAGTTTTCTGGTCAAGGATCTGGGCATTGACTGGCGTTGGGGTGAGCGCTATTTTGCGCGCCGGTTAATCGATTTTGAGCTGGCATCTAATAATGGCGGCTGGCAATGGGTGGCTTCCAGCGGTTGCGATGCGCAGCCGTATTTCCGGGTATTCAATCCGATTACGCAGTCAAAAAAGTTCGACCCGGAGGGGGCATTCATTCGCTGTTATTTGCCGCAGTTGGCACAACTGGATAACAATGCCATCCACGCACCATGGCAAGCCCCAGCAGAAGCATTGGCAAAGGCGCGGGTTCAATTGGGCGTAGATTATCCAGCGCCGATTGTTGCGCATGAGGAGGTGCGCCAGAAAACACTGGCGCGCTATGCGGTTGTTAAAAATTGGAAGTGAGTGCTAACTTTCAGGGAAAAGTCATATTTGACTAGCCCTCTTTTAGCATTCGCTTTATCGCCTTGCGCAGCATCTGGTTGGCTTCCTCGATCTGCTCATCGGAAACGATTAATGCGGGTGTGAAGCGGACGACATTCATGCCGGCCACAAGCACCATCAGGCCTTCATTTTCTGCAGCGGCCATCACTTTGCCCGACTGGCCCTGGTATGCCTCTGACATGACCAGCCCCAGCAACAGACCCTTGCCGCGCACAGCCGAAAACATTTGCGGATAGTCGTTAACGATGGCTTGCAGCGTCATGCGCAACTTATCGCCGGCCTGCTGGACGCGTGCGAGAAAGGTCGGCGAGTTGATGGTTTCAAGCACTTTGAGTGCTACGGTGGTTGCCAGTGGATTGCCACCATAGGTCGTACCGTGCGTGCCGACGGTTAGCGCTGATGCCACCTCCTCAGTTGTGAGCATTGCTCCGATCGGATAGCCATTTCCTAGCGCTTTGGCCGAGGTCATGATGTCGGGCGTGACGCCATAATCCATGTAGGCAAACAGGGTGCCGGTGCGACCCATGCCGCTCTGGATTTCATCGAAGATCAACAGGGCATTTTTTTCGTTGCAGAGTTCGCGCAAGGCGTGCAGGTATTCTTTTGTGGCTGGATAGACGCCACCTTCTCCCTGAATTGGCTCGACCACAACAGCGCACACGTCGTCATTTATGGCTGCTTTGGCTGCCGCAATATCGTTATAAGGAATGTGCCCCACATCCTCCGGCAAAGGCTCAAAGCCTTCAGTGTATTTGGGTTGGCCGCCGACAGTGACGGTAAACAGTGTGCGACCGTGGAAGGCATTCGTGCAGGAAATGATGCGTGATTTCTGGCTGCCGTATTTCCGGCTGGCATAACGACGCGCAAGCTTGAACGCGGCTTCATTCGCTTCTGCCCCTGAATTACAAAAGAAAACCCGTTCGGCAAATGTGGCTTTGGTTAATGCCAGTGCCAGTCGAAGTGCGGGTTCATTGGTGTAGATGTTGCACACATGCCAGAGTGATTGGGCTTGCGTACACAGGGCTTCAATTAGAGAGGGGTTGGCATGGCCGAGACTGGTGACGGCAATGCCGGCAGTGAAATCCAGGAAGCGCCTGCCTTTCTGATCCCATAAGTCCAGACCGGACGCGCGTACCGGCACGATTTGACTAGGTGCGTAAGTGGGAACCATGACCTCGTCAAATGTTTCACGGGTGACTGACGTGGGTTTTTGCACGGCTTCAGTGCTGGAGTTTTCAATCGTACTCATGATTTTTTCATCCGGTTGTTTGTGACAAATGAAAGCGGGCGCGTGTATCGCAAGAAGGCATTATTTCATGAAGTTGCCCGCGGCTAAAGCCCTATTCCGTGTGAATTATGATGGCGGTTTTCTTGTGGGCGGAGCGTGTCCATATGAAAAGAAACCCATATATCACAAATGGTTATGCTGTTGTTATGGTCGATATAGCATCCATAATAAAACCTGCTAATTACTAATGTCGGATGCGAACTGGAAAAGTCGCTGTTTCCAACAAGCTGATCAAACAGTAATTAGCTTCTCTGATGTGCATGTTACTTGGTTGGTTTTGGTCGCAGTGCGCTTTTGCACACTGCGACCTTTTTTCTTTCTGATTTTATGCTGGCCGACTTGTGCCTTGCCTGGACAGGCGCTAAGGTAGCGTTTTTGCTTGCCGTGCCGCCGACATGTCATCACATTCAGAAGGATCCGTCAGGGCGATTTTTTATGCACTCGCTGCCAATGCAGGCATCGCTGTTTGTAAGTTCGGCGCTTCCCTGTATACCGGATCGAACGCCATGCTCGCAGAGGGGATTCACTCTCTGGCAGATTGCATTAACCAAATATTTCTGCTGTTTGGCTTGCGTGAGTCGCAGCGCCCGCCGAATGTGATGCATCCAATGGGCTATGGTCGCGTAGTTTATTTTTGGGCGATGATGGTTGCGTTACTCTTGTTTTTCATGGGGGGTGCTTTTTCAGTTATGGAAGGCATTGCGCATATCAGGCATCCGGAGCCGATCAGCAATGCGCCGGTAGCGATGCTTGTGCTGGGTGTGGCGGTTGTGCTGGAAGCGCTGTCGCTTGCCGGGGCGCTCAAGGAAATACGCAAGATTGCAAACGGCAAGCCGTTTTTTCGCTGGTTTCGCGAAACACGTCAGTCAGAATTGATGGTGGTTGCCGGTGAAGACGTTGCCGCGCTTTTTGGTCTGGCCATCGCATTGATCGCGGTGGTAGCGACTTACATTACTGGTAACCCAATCTGGGATGCACTTGGTTCGATTTGTGTCGGCGTGTTGCTGATGATCGTCGCGCTGTTCGTGACGCGGGAAGTTAAGGCGATGATTACTGGCGAGTCTGCTGATCCAGAAGTGCATGCTGCGATCAAATCGCATATTGAAGAGCAGGCGCTGGTTGATAGTGTTATCAACCTGATTACCTTGCAATGGGGCGCGCAGTTGATGGTTGCTGTGCAGGCCAAGATGGCACCGCAACCCTCGGATATCGAACTGGTCAAGGCAATCAACACGGTGGAAAGAAGCTTGCAGAAGCGCTGGCCGCAAATTAAATGGTGTTTTTTTGAGCCTGACTTCATCAAGAACGAAATGGAATCTGAAATGGGTCGTTTACAATCAGATGACTAATCCTGTTGACGAGCCACGTAATTAAAAGATGAATTTCGATACTTCCCCCATCATTGCCATTGCCACGCCACCAGGACGCGGCGGGGTCGGCGTGATTCGCGTTTCCGGCAACGACTTGTCGCCTTTGGTGCAAACCCTGTTTGGTGAGCCGCTATTGCTGCCGCGGCATGCGAGCTATCGTGCTTTTGCCGCGGGAGATGGGAGCATCATTGATCAGGGGCTGGCGATTTTTTTCCCGGGGCCAAACTCCTATACCGGCGAAGACGTACTCGAATTACAGGGGCACGGTGGTCCAATGGTGCTGCAGATGTTGCAATCGCGCTGTCTGGAGGCGGGGCAGGCAATTGGTTTGCGCCTGGCTGAGCCAGGCGAATTTACGCGTCGTGCCTTTCTGAATGGCAAGCTCGATCTGGCACAGGCCGAGGCTGTAGCGGATTTGATTGATGCTTCCACCGAAATGGCGGCGCGGTCGGCTTCACGCTCACTTGCCGGCGTCTTCTCCGAGAGGGTCAATGCGCTGGTGGAGCAAGTTACCTATTTGCGAATGCTGGTGGAAGCAACGCTGGATTTTCCCGAGGAAGCGATCAACTTTTTTGAAAAAACGGACGCAGGCAACAGGCTGGCAGCAATCAGGCGCGCACTGGAACAGGTATTTAAGGAAGCCGCACAAGGTGCGTTATTGCGTGAAGGGCTGAATGTTGTATTGACCGGGATGCCTAACGTTGGCAAGTCCTCCTTATTGAATGCGCTCGCGGGTTCAGACGTGGCGATTGTGACGCCAATTGCAGGCACGACGCGCGACAAGGTGCAGGAATCCATCCAGATTGAAGGGGTGCCGGTTAATCTGATTGATACCGCTGGCATACGCGCTTCTGCGGAGGTGGGGGATGAAATCGAAAAAATAGGCATAGCGCGAAGTTGGGAGGCAATGGCGCATGCTGATGTGATTCTGCATTTGCTGGATGCCAGCCGAGGGCCGACCAAAAGTGACGAACAGATTTCGGCGGGCTTGCCGCGGGGCGTGCCTGTTCTTCGAGTCTGGAACAAGATTGATATGTCCGGCCATCAACCGAGCGTTGATGCTCTGGAGGGTGTTTCCAGCGTGTATCTGTCAGCACTGAACCGAGAGGGGATTGACTTGTTGCGGGCTGAATTGCTGCAAGTTGCTGGTTGGCGGCCCAGTGGCGAGTCGCTTTATCTGGCACGCGAGCGGCATCTGATTGCCTTGCGCCAGGCGTGGGAGCATTTTGAGATGGCAGAAGCGCATGCGCAACAAAACGACGATGCGCTGGATTTGTTTGCTGAAGAGTTGCGTCTGATGCAGGAGCAACTGGGTAGCATTACCGGTCAGTTTTCATCCGATGACTTGCTGGGCATGATTTTCTCGAATTTTTGCATCGGAAAATGATGCCTTGTCAGGCACGCCCTTAAATCTCCATCGGATTCAGCAAGTTGTGCGCCACGGCGTACTGGATAATTTCCGACAGTGAATTCATCTGCATTTTTTGCTGAATGCGTGTCTTGTGCGTGCTGACAGTCTTGACGCTCAAATGCAGTTGCTCGCCAATCTCGGTCAGGGTCTGGCCCTTGACAAGCAAGTTGAACACTTCAAATTCCCGGTCGGACAGCTTTGTGTGTGGCAATTCTTTTCCTGTGGGAGACTGAATATTCAGCGCAAGTTGTTCCGCGACTTCCGGGCTGATGTAAGGGCGACCGGAGGCAACGCGTCGAATTGCTTCTACCAGCTTGGTGCCGGCGCTTTCCTTGGTGAGATAGCCTTGTGCGCCCGCGCGAATGGTGCGCACGGCATATTGCTCTTCGTCGTGCATCGTGAGAATCAGCACCGGTAGTTTGGGCGCTTCACTTTTTATCTGGCGAATCAGATCGATACCGTTGCGTCCGGGCATGGAGAGGTCAAGTAGCAGCAGGTCAAAGGTTTTGGTGCGGACTTGCTCCAGTGCTTCATGGCCATTGGTGGCTTCGCCAGCTACGACAATGTCTTCCGCGCCCTCAAGGATACGCTTCAGACCTTCGCGCATGATGGTGTGATCGTCTGCAATGACAATGCTTATCATTTTTTGCCAACTCAATAAAAAGGGGGTGAGTCGAAAGACGGAAACCGCTTATCCTGTGATTTTATACCAAGCAGTGTGGCAAAAGCGCAAGTGTGGTGGTTCTTAATGACACTCACACGGTAGAATGCAACAGATCCGATTTCTCTCGTTATTCACAGAAAAAACATGAGCAACAATAAAAAAGGCGCCAAGCCAGCCTCCCCTTCCAACTTTTTGCGCACCATTATTGAGTCCGACTTGAAGAAGGGCACCTATGATCGTCGTGGTCTTCCGCCCGTTATTACGCGTTTTCCGCCTGAGCCGAACGGTTATTTACACATCGGGCATGCCAAGGCGATTTGTCTGAATTTTGGCTTGGCTAACGATTACGGTGGGCGTTGTCATTTGCGTTTTGATGATACCAACCCGACGAGGGAAGAGCAGGAGTTCGTTGACAGCATTATCGATAGTGTTCACTGGCTCGGTTTTTCCTGGGAACAGCAGGGCGCGGAGCACTTGTATTACGCGAGCGATTATTCGGACAAGCTGTACGAAATGGCAGAATATTTGATCAAGGCCGGGCATGCATATGTGGATAGCCAGACGCCGGATCAGATGGCTGCCAATCGCGGCAGTTTTTCCGAGCCGGGTGTCGATTCGCCTTACCGGAACCGCCCGGTGGAAGAGTCGCTGGATCTGTTCCGTCGCATGAAGGCGGGCGAGTTCGAGGATGGCGCACATGTGTTGCGTGCCAAGATTGATATGGCATCGCCCAACATGAATCTGCGTGACCCGGCAATTTATCGAATCCGCCATGCGCACCACCATCGCACCGGTGACCAGTGGTGTATTTATCCGATGTACGACTATACGCATCCGATTTCGGATGCGCTTGAAAATATCACGCACTCTTTCTGTACGCTGGAATTTCAGGATCACCGTCCGTTTTACGACTGGGTTCTGGCGCGCCTGACCGAGGGTGGTTTTTTTACGGAAAAAGTGCCGCATCAGTATGAATTTGCGCGATTGAACCTGACGTATTCCATTACCAGCAAACGCCGCTTGGTTGAGTTGGTTGAAGAGGGCATTGTGGATGGCTGGGACGATCCTCGCCTGACGACACTGCTCGGTTTGCGCCGTCGCGGTTATACGCCGGAATCTATTCGGCTGTTTTGCGAACGGATCGGCGTGGCCAAGGCGGATGGCTGGATTGACATGGGGACGCTGGAAGCGAGCGTGCGCGACGATCTTGATCCGAAGGCGCCGCGCTCAGTCGCGGTGTTACGCCCTTTGAAACTCATTATTGACAACTTTCCTGAGGGTGAGACGGAAGCCTGTTCCGCCCCAGTGTATCCGCACGATCCTGAAAGCGGGCGCCGCATCTTTCCGTTCAGTCGTGAGCTGTGGATAGAGCAGGAAGATTTCATGGAAGATCCCGTCAAGGGTTATTTCAGGCTGTTTCCGGGCAACCGCGTGCGTTTGCGCTATGGTTTTGTGGTTGAGTGTACGCATGTCGATAAGGATGAAAACGGCCAGTTGGTAGCGGTGCATTGCACTTATTTTCCGGACAGCAAGAGCGGTACGCCGGGAAGCGCTGAGTACAAGGTGAAAGGCAACATCCACTGGGTCAGCGCAGCGCATGCTTTGCAGGCTGAAGTGCGCCTTTATGATCGGCTGTTTGTTGATCCGCAACCTGGTGCGGGCGGCAGGGATTTCCGTGATGCGATCAACCCGGAGTCGAAGCAGGTGGTTACGGCTTATCTTGAGCCGGGCCTTGAAAAGGCGATGCCGGAAGAGCGCTTCCAGTTTGAGCGGCATGGTTATTTCGTGGCGGACAGAGAGGACTCCCGGCCTGGTAAACCAGTTTTCAATCGCATTGTGACCTTGCGCGACTCTTGGGGGAAATAGGCGCCACGAACATTCTCCTTCAAGTTTTGTGGTATTTCTGCCGTAAAGGGTATAGGAAGGGGCAGTAAGGGATTGATAATTAAGCGTTTGTTTGATTACATGAGGCTGTCTCTCGCAGCTTTTAAGGGCAGATACCATGGAAAATAAGCGTGACCTTGCGTCATGGGTCGAATTCTTGAGTCAGGCCCCCATTCCTGTGCTGCCACAGACCGTGCGTAGCCTGGAAGAGGCGCGTCAGCGAATTGATTTTGTAAGTCACAGAGAATTATCCGATATCGTCATGCGCGATCCGCTCATGGCCTTGCGTGTTCTGACGTATTCACGCGCATTCGAATCGAAGCGGCAACTTCAGGAAACATCGACAGTTGCACACGCTTTGATGGTGATGGGGGTTGAGCCATTCTTTGAGTATTTCAAAGATTTGGTCAGCGTTGAGGGGCGGCTCAATGACAGGCCCGAGGCGATGATCGGCTTGCTGTTCATTATTCGCCGCGTGCAGCGTGCAGCGAAATATGCCTATGATTGGGCTGCCTGGCGGCGTAGTCAGCAGGTGGAAGAGATTTACACCTCGGCACTGCTATATGATGCAGCAGAAATGCTGATGTGGATTTATGCGCCGGACGAGTCCTCTCTAATTTTAAGGAAACAGCGAGCGGACGCCAGCTTGCGTAGCAAGGTGGCGCAACAAGAGATATTCGGTTTTACGTTTGACGCCTTGCAAAAGGCGTTGTGTGAGGTATGGGATCTTCCAGACTTGCTGTCGGATCGTTTTAACCCGGAGCTGAACAAAACCGCCAACTTTCTGAACGTGAGCCTGGCGATCGATCTGGCGCGCCACTCGGCAAATGGCTGGGAAAACGCGGCCTTGCCGGACGATTTCTCTGCGATTGAAAAATTGCTGAATATCAATCGGGACACGCTTATGTACCGTCTTGGCTTGAAAAAAGATATGGGCACCCAGTAATAAACGCCCAAGTTTTTCAGGTGTTTCCCTGGAAGTGACGTGCTTCGATTTCTTCCCAGCGCTCAAGACTTTGCAGCAGTTGTTCGTCAATTTCAGCAAAGCGTGTGTTTAGGCGCTGCACTTCTTCCGGTTGCGTGCGGTACAGTTCCGGGTCGGCGAGTTGTTTCGTAATCGTTGCCTGTTCTTCTTCCAGGCGCGCGATCAGATCCGGTAACTCATTTAGTTCCCGTTGTTCCTTGTAGCTTAATTTCTTGCGCTGGTTATTGGGTGAGGCAGGCGCCTTTTGCTTTTGCGCTTTTGATTCCGGTTTCAAAGCCTGCTTGGGTTTTGCTGCTGTGTGAGCACGCTCCCAATCCGAATAGCCACCAACATATTCCTGCCATTTACCCTCTCCTTCGTAACCAATGACCTGCGTTACGACGTTGTCGAGGAAAGCGCGATCATGGCTGACCAGAAACAGCGTGCCTGAATAGTTTTCCAGCAATTCTTCCAGCAATTCCAGCGTGTCAATGTCCAGATCGTTCGTCGGCTCATCCAGTACCAGCACATTCGCTGGTCGAGCGAACAGACGAGCCAGCAGCAGACGGTTGCGCTCGCCACCGGAAAGCGACTTGACGGGCGAGCGGGCGCGTTCCGGCGAAAAAAGAAAGTCATTCAGGTAGGACATCACGTGCTTGCGCTGGTTGTCGATTTCGACCCACTCGCTGCCGGGTGAAATGGTGTCTAGCAAGCTCGCTTCTTCGTCCAGTTGAGCGCGCATTTGGTCAAAGTAGGCAACCTGAATTTTCGAGCCTTGCCGTATCGTGCCCGTATCAGGCTTTTCTTCACCCAGAATCATGCGCAGGAGCGTTGTCTTGCCGGTGCCGTTAGCACCGATAAACCCGACTTTGTCGCCACGCTGGATAATGGCGGAAAAATCACGCACTACGGTGTTGTCGCCAAAACGCTTGCTGACGTGCGCCAGTTCGGCAACGACTCGACCTGAGCGCGCGCCATCCGAAATGTCCATCTTGACTTGCCCTTGCTGGTCGCGGCGCACGGCTCTTTCACTGCGCAAGGCTTCCAGTCTGCGGACGCGCCCTTCGTCGCGGGTGCGACGTGCCTGTATGCCCTTGCGAATCCAGACTTCTTCCTGCGCCAGGAACTTGTCAAATTTGGCATTTTCGACATCTTCCGCAGCCAATTGGTTTGCCTTGCGCTGCTTGTAGGCGCTGAAGTTTCCTGGATAGGAAAGCAGGCGGCCGCGATCAAGTTCGACGATGCGTGTGGCGATGTTGTCAAGGAAGTTGCGGTCGTGGGTGATAAACAAGACGCTTCCCTTATAGTCACGCAACAGGTTCTCCAGCCACAGAATCGAATCAACATCCAGATGGTTGGTTGGCTCGTCAAGCAACAAGACGTCGGGTGTGCTGACCAGGCCGCGTGCGAGCGCAACGCGCTTTTTCATGCCGCCGGAAAGCGTTTCAACGCGCGCATTTTTGTCCAGGCCTAATCGATCGAGCGTGGTTTCAACGCGGTTATTCAGGTTCCATGCATCGTTTTCATCCAGTTTGGCTTGTATCGTGTGCATGCGCTCGATGATTTCATCGCTGTTGGTGTCGCTCAGCTTTGATGTCAGCCGTTCGTATTCTTGTAGCCAATTGTTGATTTCAGCCAGCCCACCGGCAACGGCTTCAAATACCGTAACGCCCTTTTTGAACTGGGGTTCCTGTTCTACAAAGGCAATTCGGGTGCCTTGCTGGATGACAAGCAAGCCACCGTCAAGCACTGTTTCCCCCGCCAGCACTTTCAAAAGGGAGGATTTCCCGGTGCCGTTGCGGCCGATCAGCCCGACGCGCTCCGAAGGTTCCAGCGAAAAACTCGCGTGGTCGAGCATTGCAAAGTGACCAAAGGCAAGTTGGGCGTCGGACAGGGAAATGAGGGCCATGAAGGTTGATTGCTTAAAGAGGTGTGTGCAAAAGCGAACAGACAAAGGGGGATTGTAGCGGTTGGGAATAGAAATACAAGGCGTGACGTCCGCTATAATGAGCGCCATGAAAGTATCTCGCCGTAGCACAACGGATAGTGCACACGCCTCCTAAGCGTGGGATACAGGTTCGATTCCTGTCGGCGAGGCCACTTCAACAAGAGTTTGTAGAGGTGTCCAATGAGAGAGCAGGGAGAGCCCAAAGCGCGTTGCCCGAATTGTGATCAAATGGAGGGTGTGCCGCTTGTCTGGGGCAAGCCAAGAGGTGAAGCACTTGAAAAAGTGGCGCAAAATGAATGGGTTTGCGGCGGCTGTGATATTTGGTCAGTGCTGGAAGAGGGCGTGAAAAACCGGGAGTGCCTGGCATGTGGGGCGCGCTGGTTTGACCGCGCTGAGAATGAATAATGGGCAGTGTGTAACATTAATCATTTTTGCCTGATGTTTTCGTGTTTGTGAGAAATCAATGGCTTGTAACAACATGCTGTTACGCTGGCTGGTGATCATGTTGCTACAGATTGTTACATTTTTGGTTCGTGAAATTGCTGATTTTAGGGAGGGCTTGAATTAACATGCCCCTATCAATTTCCTTAAACAGATGAGGCTCCCCCATGAAGAGGCCAACCAAAATTCTCACAGCCTTGCTTTGCCTGAGTGCGTTGTCGCTTGCTAATGCAGGTGATTATATTTCGACCGCCAAAGTGATTGATGTGGTGCCGCGCGTTGAAGAGGTGAATCGTCCAAGTGAAGAGTGTCAGAGTGTCTATCGCGAGGCACCGTCGCAGCGTAGTGCGACGGGCGCCATTATTGGCGGGATCGCCGGTGGCATTCTTGGTCATCAGGTTGGTAGAGGCAGTGGCCGTGCACTGGCAACGGGTGCGGGTGCGATTACGGGTGCGATTGTGGGCGACCGTCTAGGCAACCAGAGCGCTGGTTCGGACGGACAGTATCAGTCGCGCGAATGCCGTCTGGTGGATAACTGGGAAAGACGCACGACGGGTTATGCTGTGACTTATGAATATGCAGGGCGCACATTTACAACCGTGATGCCTTATAAGCCGGGCCGCAGTATTCGCGTCAATGTATCGGTAACACCGGTCGAATAAGGTTCGTTCGATCGGGCCGATTTTCCTACGAAATCCGTTGCGATTTGCTTTACCGTAACGCTAAGTGCCTGTACAATTAGCGGTTTTCCCGATTTTGGGTGTTTTGAATGCTGCTGATCGGGAAGGTTTTTAAATCATATTGATGAGGTTACACATGTACGCGGTCATAAAAACCGGCGGTAAACAATATAAAGTTGCTGCTGGCGAAAAAATAAAAGTAGAACAGATACCGGCAGACATTGGCACCGAACTTACCCTTGACCAAGTGCTCGCAGTGGGCGAAGGTGAATCCATGAAATTTGGAACGCCAACGGTTGAAGGTGCAACGGTGCAGGCTACGGTATTGGCGCAAGGTCGCCACAAGAAGGTAAAGATTTTCAAGATGCGTCGTCGCAAGCACTATCAGAAGCGCCAGGGCCATCGTCAAAACTATACCGAATTGGAAATCGTTTCTGTTAATGCTGCATAAGCATAGGCAGAATCAACCAGAATAGCAGGAGTCTGAAATGGCACACAAAAAAGGCGGCGGCAGTTCGAGTAACGGTCGCGATTCCCATTCGAAACGACTGGGCGTGAAAATTTATGGTGGGCAGTCCACTACGGCAGGTAATATCATCATTCGCCAGCGTGGCACCAAGTATCACCCAGGTGAAAATGTTGGCATGGGTAAAGATCACACCTTGTTTGCTCTGATCGACGGCACAGTGAAGTTTGTCAAAAAAGGTCCAGACAAAAAACAATATGTGACGGTCGCTTCGGCGTAAAATGCGTTTGCAAGGCAAAAACCTTCAAACGTAAATTTGGCGAAAGCCCACACATCGAAAGGTTCTGCCACTGGTAGAACCTTTTTGTTTTTGGTGACTCGAAATGAAATTCATTGATGAAGCACGCATTGATGTCATCGCGGGAGATGGCGGCAATGGGGTTGTGTCGTTCAATCGTGAGAAATACCGCCCGTTTGGTGGCCCGGACGGGGGCGACGGCGGGAAGGGCGGCAGTGTCTGGGTAGTGTCTGATCGCAATATCAACACATTGATCGACTATCGTTATACTCGTTTGCATCGCGCCAAAAACGGCGAAAATGGCCGCGGTTCGGATTGCTATGGCAAGGGGGCAGACGACATCCTGCTGCGCATGCCGGTGGGTACGCTGATTACTGATTGCGATACGGGTGAAATTATTGCCGACTTGACCGAGCACGGGCAGATGGAACTGCTGGCTAAAGGCGGTGAAGGCGGTTGGGGTAATATCCATTTCAAGAGCTCGACCAATCGTGCGCCGCGCCAGAAAACGGACGGCAGGAAAGGTGAGCAGCGCCAGTTGCACCTTGAACTCAAGGTGCTGGCCGACGTGGGCCTGCTTGGCATGCCGAATGCAGGTAAGTCGACTTTTATTTCTGCGGTATCCAATGCGCGCCCCAAAGTGGCCGACTACCCGTTTACGACGCTGCATCCCAATCTGGGTGTGGTACGACTGGGTGCGGAAAGAAGTTTCGTTATTGCGGATATTCCGGGTTTGATTGAAGGGGCGGCAGAAGGGGCAGGTCTGGGACACCAGTTCTTGCGCCACTTGGCGCGCACGGATCTTTTGCTGCACCTGGTTGACCTGGCGCCGTTTGATGAATCGGTTGACCCGGTCAAGGAAACGCGCGCCTTGATAAAAGAGTTGGAAAAGTATGATGAGGCACTGGCTGCCAAACCGCGCTGGCTGGTCCTGAATAAGCTTGATATGGTTCCGGAGGCCGAGCGCGAGAAGCGCGTTAAGGACTTTGTGCGCCGCTTGCGCTGGAAAGGTCCGGTGTTCAAGATTTCGGCGCTGGATCGAACCGGTTGCGATGCACTGGTAATTTCGGTTTACCACCATCTGGAGGAAACGCGCCAGCAAATGCAGCGCGCGCAGGATGCGCGGGTGCCAGAAGTGGTGCGCGATATTTCATCCGTCGAACCGGATGATCCGCGTTTCAAGGCGATTGAAGAGTAAAAGAAGACGTCAAATTATGGGTTCGGTGATCCAAAATGCACAGCGTATCGTCGTCAAGGTCGGCTCGACTCTGGTAACTAACGACGGCCACGGTCTTGATAAAGTGGCTATCGCCAGGTGGTCGGCACAAATTGCGCAGTTACGTCAGCAAGGTAAAGAAGTTGTACTGGTCAGTTCGGGTTCGATTGCCGAGGGGATGTTACGGCTCGGGTTCGCGAAGCGCCCCAAGCGTATTCACGAACTGCAGGCCTGCGCGGCGGTTGGACAGATGGGGCTGATTCAACTTTACGAAAGTAGTTTTCGTACGCATCAGATGGAAACGGCACAAGTGTTGCTGACGCATGCGGATATGGCCGATCGGGAGCGTTATCTGAATGCGCGCTCGACCTTGCTGACTCTGCTTGATTTTGGCGTGATTCCGATTATCAACGAAAACGACACGGTGGTGACCGACGAAATAAAGTTTGGCGACAATGATACGCTGGGCGCGTTGGTGGCCAATCTGATTGAAGCGGATGCGCTGATTATCCTGACCGATCAGAAAGGGGTTTTCAGTGCCGATCCGCGCACCAACCCCGATGCAACTTTCATTCATGAGGCGCAAGCGGGGGCCCCCGCTCTGGAAGCGATGGCGGGAGGAGCGGGTTCCGAGATTGGTCGTGGCGGCATGCTGACCAAGATTCTGGCCGCCAAGCGTGCGGCGGGTTCTGGCGCGCATACGGTTATTGCGTGGGGCAAGGAAGAGGATGTTCTGACGCGACTTTCAGCAGGTGAAGCCATTGGCACGCAATTGGTTGCCGCCACGGGTAGGCTAACGGCACGCAAGCAATGGATGGTTAACCACCTTCAAACAGCCGGCAAGGTAGTACTGGATGCTGGTGCTGCCAAAAAAGTGCGAGAAGAGGGGAAGTCTCTGCTGCCAATTGGCGTGGTGGCTGTAAAGGGCGAGTTCGGTCGTGGGGAAGTGGTTGCCTGTGTCGATGAATTCGGGCGTGGCATTGCGCATGGATTAACGAATTATTCCAGTTCGGAGGCCCGTCTGATCATGCGGCACCAGTCGTCAGAAATTGAAGCAATTATCGGGTACACCGGTGAGCCGGAATTAATTCATCGCGACAATTTGGTGTTGCTTTGATTGAGGCATGATGAACAAAAGGCCGGAACGGTGTGCGTCACCATCCGGCCTTTTTGTTATCACTACTTATTCAGAAAACGGTTTGACACTACCACAATCGGAGCCCAGCCATTTACCGCTGCTGGTTTGCGTTTGGTTAGCCTGGTGGCCGTGGGATGTGCCTTTGAAGCGGTAGGTCGAATTGAATTGCGTTGCTGTGTATGTGCCTTCGACTTTGCCGCGCCCTTTCATGTCTGGGCCATCGCAGATAATGTCTGCAGAGTAATGACTGCCGCTTTGGCGCACATTGGTTGTTTTGCAGTCGCCGCTGTCTTCTTGTCCAGATACCTCATTGTTTTCAATCATTTTTTTCGTGAAGCAGATTTTGGTGGTCATGCCACTGTCGTTCTGACTGGGTACGCTGATACCCATGCTCTTCATCATCGCGGCCTGTTGTGGGGAAATCTTTGGCATGTTTTTCATCTGATCAGATTGAATATTGACTTGCCAGAGCCCGGGCTTCATGTCGGGTGCCGCTTGCGCAGCACTGGCTATGGCCAATGCAGAGCAAAATAAAAGGGGAGTAGTGAATTTACGCATGATGCTTCCTATGAACGGATAAAAGGTTAAAAAGGGTCTATAAGTGATCAGAAAAGGGCATTAAGTGCAAAAAACAAAGAAATTGTGCCGCTATTTATGTTGGGAAGCAACTTGGGCTTGTAACATTCTGTTTCGGCAAGGGATGCGCTACACTGAAACAATTTCGGTGGTGGTGATTTTTAGTGAAAGGCAGTTTTGGCGTTTTTGACCAAATTCAGTGAATCCGGTTACAGGATTGACGCATTGCAACTGTTTGGCAATGTGGATGACACGACTGTGCATGACTTGTTGGGAGATTGCCCGGTGTTGCGTGTGAATGCCCATGTCGAACTGGTGCCGGAGGACGGGAGCAGCAACTATCTGTACGTTGTGTTGCGCGGCATGCTGAACGTGGCGACCGGCGAAAAAACCGGCATGGATGAAGACATCATTACCAGCGTCGTGCCGGGCGAGTGCGCAGGAGAGCTGTCTGTGCTGGATGAACACTCTTCGATGCCGAATATTGTCGCGGTGGAAGAGTCCGATGTGCTAGCTATTGAGGCGAGCAAATTGTGGCAAATGATTGACCTTTCGAACAGTCTGGCACGAAACCTGTTGCACTTGCTTTCCTTCCGTATTCAGGCTGCGAATGCGCGCTTGCGTCAGCGTCAGAAAGTGGGGCGCTTTTACCGTGAACTGTCGATGCTGGACGGGCTGACCGGCTTGCATAACCGCGCCTGGCTGGATGGGCATCTCCCCGACATGGTCAAGAATGCACATGCGCGCGGCAGACAGTTGACCGTCATCCTGCTGGATGTCGATCACTTCAAGCAGTTCAATGACGAGCATGGCCATCTGGCAGGCGATGATGGTTTGCGAACGGTGGCGCGCGTGCTGAGTGAAGCGTTGCGGCCAACCGATTTTTCAGTGCGTTACGGTGGTGAAGAATTCATGGTTATTTTGCCGGACACTGGCCATGAAGAAGGCAGGGCGGTGGCAGAGCGTTTGCGCGAGCGCATGCACCGCGCCGTCGTGTTTCAGGATATGCGCCTGCCCTTGCCGCATATCACGGCTTCCTTTGGGGCGGCCAGTCTGCGACCGGGGCAGGATGCCCACGCGTTGATCGCTGTGGCGGACGAAGCCTTGTATCGTGCCAAGACGGCGGGTCGGAACCAGGTGGTTGGCAGCGAAGGTCTGGGGTGACAAGCCCGGTTTTAAATGTTCAATAAACCCAATGCATACCTTCCTCTGGCATGATTACGAAACTTTTGGTACGCAGGCGCGTACCGACAGACCGGCGCAGTTTGCGGCGATTCGTACCGATGCCGAACTCAATCCCATCGGCGATCCGGTCATGCTGTATTGCCAGCCGGCACCGGATTTCTTGCCCGATCCCCAAGCTTGCCTGATTACCGGCATTACGCCGCAGCTTTGTCTGGAACGTGGCTTGCCAGAATATCAGTTCGCTGCTGAAATAGAGCGCCTGCTGTCGCAGCCGAATACGATTGGTGTAGGTTACAACTCGATTCGTTTTGACGATGAATTCACCCGCTTTCTTTTCTGGCGCAATCTGATTGATCCTTACGCGCGCGAATGGCAAAACGGCTGTGGGCGCTGGGACATTCTTGATCTGATGCGCACGGCCTATGCCTTGCGCCCGGAAGGCATCGTCTGGCCGGAGGATGAGGATGGGCGCGTCAGATTCAGTCTGGAGAAACTTGCTGCGGTTAACGGTATTGAACATGATGCCGCGCATGATGCGTTATCGGACGTACGCGCCACGATTGGCCTGGCGCGCCTGATTCGGGAGTGCCAGCCGCGCTTGTTTGATTATTGTTTTGCACTACGTGACAGGCAGCGTGCCAGCACAGAAATTGGCTTGCAACGCCAGCCAGAATTGCGCCGTCCGTTTTTGCACGTTTCCGGCATGTTCCCGGTCGAGCGCGGTTGCATGGCGTTGATGATTCCGCTGGCGCAGCATCCCACAAACCGTAATGAAATCATCGCGTGGGATCTTTCAGTTGATCCGACCGTGTTACTGGAACTTGATGCCGAAACGATTAGTGAACGTCTGTTTTCGAAGGAAGACGATTTGCCGGAAGGCGTGTCGCGGTTGCCAATCAAGACGATTCGCTTGAATCGTGCACCTGTCGTGATCGGCAATTTGAAAGCCCTTTCACAGGAAGCGGCCGCACGTTGGGGCATGGATGTCGAGCAGGCGCATCAGTTTGCTGAAAAGACTGTGGCATCACCATTTCAAAAAAAGATGGCCACAGTCTGGCATGAGGTTTACCGACAACCTGCTTCATTGAATACGGATGTTGATGCCGATTTGTACGGCGGTTTTATCGGCAATCACGATCGCCGCGTGCTTAATCGCTTGCGTACCCTCTCTCCTGAAGCGCTGGCGCAGGAAACGGTGAGTTTTGACGATCACAGGCTGGATGAATTGCTGTTTCGCTACCGTGCACGCAATTACCCCCACGCTCTTACGGAGGAGGAGTTTCGGCTCTGGCAAACGCATTGTCTCGCACGTATTAAAGATGGCATAGATGGTGCGCGATCACAGGCTGAATTACTGGCAGAGATTGCACGCCTTTCAGAGGGCGCGGATGAGCAAGGGAAAGCGGTACTGGATGCATTGCGCGACTATGCAGACGCCCTGCTGAAGCGTCATGGCTAGACCAGCTTTTTGCTGCGTTTGCGCATCTTCTTCAACCCGCTTGTCGCCAGTTCTAAACGAATCTGCAGCAATTCGGACAGCTTTGTGCGCACACGTTGGTTGACCGAGTTTGCCGGGAAGTTGCCCATTGCATCTGCCAGGCCAGCTTTGATTCCCGTGAGCAGGGTAAGCGCATCATCTACCGTTTCGACGGGGTAGATCGAAAACTCCCCATTCTGAGCTGCAGCAACCACGTCGGCGCGCAACATCAGGTGCTTGACGTTGGTGGCTGGTATCAGCACGCCCTGTTCGCCGGTGAGGCCGCGCATTTTGCAAATATCAAAAAACCCCTCAATCTTTTCATTGACACCACCGATAGCTTGAACCTGGCCGTATTGATTGACCGATCCGGTAATGGCGAGCGATTGCTTGATTGGCACGTCGGCCAGTGACGACAGCAATGCGCAGAGTTCTGCCAGCGAGGCGCTGTCGCCATCTATCTGACCATAGGTTTGCTCGAACACCAGGCTGGCGCTAAGCGAAAGTGGTTGGCGCTGACTGTAACGCGAGGCCAGAAAAGAGGACAGGATTAGCACGCCTTTGGAGTGGATGGCGCCACCCAGTGCTACTTCGCGCTGAATGTCGATCACTTCGCCATCGCCCAGTCGTGTTGTGGCTGTAATGCGTGTTGGCATGCCGAACGGAAAGTCGCCGACATCGAAGACAGAAAGCCCATTGACCTGTCCTATGCGGGTGCCTTGCGTATCAATCATGAGCGTGCCGCGCAGGATTTCTTCTCGAATACGGCGCTGAATACGGTCAGCGCGCCGTATCTTGGCATCAATTGCCTGCTGCACATCATTGGCCGCGACGGTTTTGGCCTGGCGGGATTTGGCCTTGTGCTCGGCTTCGTGCATCAGGTCGATCAGGCGCTGCATGTGCAATGAAAGCCGCTCGGCATCGGCCGCATCTCGTGCCGAGAATTCAATGATTCGCCCTATGGCGTGGCGATTGAATGGCAGCATTTGATGTTCGTGTGCCAGAGCAGCCAGCATGCGTGCAAATCCGGCCTGACTGGCCTCATCGCGCGGCATGTCATCTTCAAAGTCCGCCACTATCTTGAACAACTTGGCGAACTCCGGGTCGTAAGCTTGCAGCAAATAGTAGTAAATGCGCTCACCAAAGAGGATGACTTTGACGTCTAGCGGGATAGGTTGCGGCTCCAGTGAAACCGTGCTCGCGAGGCCATACATTTGCATTAGCGATTCAACGCGAATTTCCTTGCTGATGAGGGCGCGCTTCAAGCCTTCCCACGAAAAAGCTTGCATCAGAAGTTTCAGGACGTCGATCAGCAGGTAGCCGCCATTGGCATGGTGCAGCGCACCGGCGCGGATGAGATCGAAATCGGTGACGAGCGCCCCGAGGCGAGCGATGTGTTCGACGCGGCCAAACAGGTTCTGGAATGTAGGGTGGTCTTCCGTGATGACGGGCGCGCCATTTTTTGCCGTATTTTCGACAATGACATTGACTTGATAGCGGCGCAGGGGGGGCAATTCCTCGCCCTGGATGTCGAGCGCATTACCTTTTGGCGCGCGGAAAATGTGCGCGTTTTCAATAACATCTTGTTTGACTGATTCCAGATAGCTGACCACATCTGGAAACAGGCGGTAATGGTTGATGATGTCATCGACCAGTGTGCCGACTGCGAAAATGGTGACCTCCCGATTAAGATCGTTTAAGCGGTTTCGCCGTTCCTTGCGCCATTCAAGCACTTGCTGCAGGACTTCTTCCAGTTTTTCCTGCAGGCGCGAGATTTTTTTTTCGATTTTGCGCTTTTCTTCATCGGCCAGGTTTTCATACTCCTCGTTCGACATCACTTCGCCGTCTTTTTCCGGTGCAAAGGAAAACCCCTGGGGGGTGCGCAGCAGCGCGATTTGCTGCTTGCTTGCTTCTTGCGCCAGATTGATAAAGGCTTTTTTTTGTAACTCGTTGAGTTCGGCATCAATGTGGTCCATGCGCGAGCGGTATTCATCGCCTTCGAACATGGCTGGAATCGTGGTGAGCAACTCTTCGACCAGATGCTGCATATCAGAGCGCAACTGGCTGCCTTTGCCGTGCGGCAGGCGAAGGGCGACTGGCTTGGTCGGCGTGCTGAAATTGTTGACATAGCACCAGTCGTCAGGCTCGGGTTTGCTGCCGGCGTGTTCTTTCAACAAGCGCGAAACCAGTGCATTTCTGCCTGAACCGGGCTCTCCCATGACAAACAGGTTATAGCCAGGCTGGCGCATTTCGACGGCCAGTTGTACGGCATCCAGCACACGCTCTTGACCAAGCATTGAGAACTTGATGTCGGCCTGATCGGTGTTGTCAAATGGAATGCTGGCCGGTTCGCAATGGCGGTACAGTTGGGTCGGCGATAAAGGGGCAATCATGCTCATACGCTTTATTGTTGTTGTGGATAAAAGAGATACAGCTTGAATCTAAAAGGTTTCGGGCGCAGATGCGTTGAGAGCCATCAAGCTTGGTGTCGTTAAAAGTGCGCTTGGAGGCGCAAATATTTTTGTGAATGAGGCAAATTTGTGTTTGCGCAAAGAGGCCTGTTTCTATCGGGTGCACGATGTTGGGAGTTCTTTTTAACGAAATCTGTAAGGAATCGCATCGTGAGCAGACCAGACATTATTCACAAGACACAAGCGGATTTTCGCGTCTCTCCGAATCTCGTGGATTATGCTTC
Source organism: Burkholderiaceae bacterium (assembly GCA_963666295.1). Classification (GTDB taxonomy): domain Bacteria; phylum Pseudomonadota; class Gammaproteobacteria; order Burkholderiales; family Burkholderiaceae_D; genus QZKY01. The sequence goes on from OY762707.1 coordinate 1,463,720, forward strand.
GGTCCACAATACGTTTTCGTGGGAAGAGGCACAGCAAGCGCTGACTGCCACGCCGGATGGCGGGCGCAATATTGCCTACGAAGCAGTAGAGCGACATGCCAGGGGTGAGCGCCGGGATCATGCGGCGTTCCGTTTTTTGGGGGTGAAGCGCGAACAGATCATGACGTATGGCGAGTTGTCTGCGCAAAGTAACCGGTTTGCCAATGTGCTCAGAAATCTGGGCGTTGCCAAGGGAGACAAGTTGTTTTTGCTGCTCGGGCGCACGCCGGCCTTGTATGTCAGCATGATGGGCAGTTTCAAGAACGGAACCGTCGTGAGCCCGCTGTTTTCGGCTTTTGGGCCGGAACCCATTGCGACACGCTTGCGTCTGGGCGATGCCAGCGTACTGGTGACGACGGCTGCGCAATATCGTCGCAAGATTGCTGGTATTCGCGAACAGCTGCCAAAGCTGCAGCACATTTTTGTCGTCAGTGATGACGAAGGCGAAGCGGTGGATATTCCTGGTACGCTTGATTACCGCCAATTGATGGCGCAGGCGACAGCGCAGTTCGAGACTGTTGCGACGCAGCCGGAAGACATGTCCCTGCTGCATTTCACCAGTGGAACAACCGGTACCCCCAAGGGGGCGGTGCATGTGCATGACGCCGTCACAACGCATTGGACGACGGGAAAGTATGCGCTTGATCTTCATCCTGAGGACATTTACTGGTGTACCGCTGATCCTGGGTGGGTAACGGGAACTTCCTACGGCATCATCGCACCGCTACTGCATGGTGTGACGTCCGTGGTGGACGAGCAGGAGTTTGATGTTGAGCGCTGGTATCGGATTTTGCAGGAGCAGAAAGTTTCCGTTTGGTACACCGCGCCGACAGCGATCCGCATGCTGATGAAGGCAGGCGCGGATATTGCCGGGAAATATAGCTTCCCGAATCTGCGTTTCGTTGCCAGTGTTGGCGAGCCGTTGAATCCGGAGGCGGTGTGGTGGGGTAAGGATGTATTGGGCCTGCCGATTCACGATAACTGGTGGCAGACAGAAACGGGCGGCATCATGATAGCCAACATGCCGGCGCTGGATATCAAACCCGGCTCAATGGGGCGTCCGCTCCCCGGTGTGGACGCCTTCATTGTGGACCGGGATGTGGATGGCAATATCGTCATGGTTGATGAGCCAGACAGGGAGGGCGAATTGGCGCTCAGGGCTGGCTGGCCTTCAATGATGCGCGCTTACCTCAATAACGAGGAGCGCTATAAAAAGTGTTTCGATGGTGATTTGTATCTCACGGGGGATTTGGCAAAGCGCGATGCTGACGGCTATTTCTGGTTTGTCGGCCGCGCTGATGACGTCATCAAGTCGGCGGGCCACCTGATCGGTCCGTTCGAGGTTGAAAGCGCTCTGATGGAACATCCGGCCGTGGCTGAGGCAGGGGTGATCGGCAAGCCAGATCCGGTTGTGGGCGAGGTGGTGAAAGCGTTCGTGTCGCTGAAAGCGGACTTTGAACCATCCGAAGCGTTGCGCATGAGCTTGTTGGGCCATGCGCGAAAACGGCTCGGTGCAGCGGTGGCGCCAAAAGAAATCGACATTGTGCCTTCGCTGCCTAAAACGCGTAGTGGCAAAATCATGCGCCGTCTGCTGAAGGCGCGCGAACTGGGTTTGCCCGAGGGCGATCTGTCCATGCTGGAAGGGAGCGCATTATGAATGTCCCATATGAAAAACCCTTTGCGCAGACCTTGCTGAGGGACATGCTGCGTATCCGAAACATGGAGGAAAAAGCGGCGGAGTTGTATGGCTTGGGAAAGATTCGCGGTTTTTTGCATTTGTACATCGGCGAAGAAGCGGTGGCGGTGGGTGCCATGCATGCGCTGTCACCGGAAGACAATGTGGTCGCCACCTATCGCGAGCATGGGCATGCATTGATTCGCGGTGTTTCGATGAGCGCGATCATGGCCGAAATGTATGGCAAACAGGAGGGCTGTTCCGGCGGGCGTGGCGGCTCAATGCACTTGTTTGACAAAACCGTACGTTTTTTTGGCGGCAATGCCATTGTCGGTGGCGGCATTCCAACGGCTGTTGGTATGGCGCTGGCAGACAAGATGCAGGCGCAACAGCGTGTCAGTGCCTGTTTTTTTGGCGACGGGGCGGTCGCCGAGGGCGTATTTCATGAGTCGATGAATCTGGCGGCCTTGTGGAAATTGCCGGTACTCTTTTTGTGTGAAAACAATTATTACGCAATGGGTACGGCGCTGGATCGCTATGAGTCTCAGACTGATTTGTGCGTCAAGGCGGCCAGTTACAACATGCCGGCCGAGCGCGTGGACGGCATGGATGTGGTGGCCGTGCACGAGGCAACGAAACAGGCAGTTGAGTATGTGCGCGGCGGAAAAGGGCCATATTTTCTGGAATTGCAAACCTATCGCTTCCGTCCGCACTCCATGTTCGATCCCGACTTGTACCGTGAAAAAGACGAAATTGAAGAATGGAGAAAACGTGATCCCATTCCAGATTACCAGGCGCGTTTGCAGGCCGATGAAAAGCTTGCCGATGACGAGTACGCGTTGATCGTTGAAAAAGTGCAGCAAGAGTTGCAGCAGGCGGTTGATTTTGCCGAGTCAGGTACATGGGAGGCGGAGCAGGATTTGTACAAGCACGTCTACGCGGCGGAGGGAACATCATGAAAATCACTTATCGTGAAGCCCTGCGACTGGCATTACATGAAGCGCTGGAGGCCGATCCGCGTGTTTTCCTGATGGGGGAAGATGTGGGTCGCTACGGCGGTTCGTATGCGATTTCGAAAGATTTTCTGACTGAGTTCCGGCAAGAGCGCATTCGCGATACGCCATTGTCGGAGCTGGGCTTTGTCGGTGCAGGTATTGGCGCAGCCATGAATGGCATGCGCCCGATTGTCGAAGTGATGACAGTCAATTTCAGTTTGTTGGCACTGGATCAGATCGTGAATACGGCTGCGACGCTACGGCACATGAGCGGCGGTCAGTTCGGTGTGCCGCTGGTGATTCGCATGACAACGGGTGCAGGGCGGCAATTGGGCGCACAGCATTCGCACAGCTTCGAGGGGTGGTATGCGCATGTGCCAGGTATCAAAGTACTGGCGCCTGCGACCGTGGCTGATGCGCGCGGCATGCTGGCGCCGGCTTTGGCTGACCCTGATCCGGTCATCATTTTTGAACATACCCAGCTCTTTGGTGTGGAAGACGAACTGGGTGACGATCCGGCTTCATGGCATTGTGACATTCGGTCTGCAGCGGTTCGGCGTGAAGGGCGAGACCTGAGCCTGATTACCTATGGTGGCAGTTTGCCGAAAGTGATGCAGGCTGCAGAGGCGCTCGCCACGGAAGGGATTGACGTGGAGGTCATTGATTTGCGTGTGCTGCGCCCGTTGGATACGACCGCCATTGTGGATTCGGTCAGCAAAACGCATCGCGCCATCGTCGTGGATGAAGGCTGGAAAACATGCAGCCTGTCTGCCGAGATCATGGCGTGCATTATGGAAAATGCTTTTTATGAACTGGACGCGCCAGTAGCACGGATATGTAGTGCCGAAGTGCCGATGCCGTATGCAAGGCATATGGAGCAGGCGGCTTTGCCGCAGGTTGCGGATGTTGTGAACGTAGCCAAACAAATGATGGGGAAAGCATGATCGATTTTACTTTGCCGTCGCTGGGCGCGGATATGGATGAAGGCAAGCTGGTTGCGTGGAAGGTGGCGCCAGGTGATGTCGTCAAGCGCGGTCAGATTGTGGCCGTGGTCGAAACGTCCAAGGCAGCGGTGGAAATAGAAAGCTGGCATGACGGTACCGTGCATGAATTACTGAGAGAGCCGGGAGAGATGGTGCCGGTCGGCACGACGCTGGCGACTTTTCTGGAAAAAGGGGAGGCACCAGGATCAGCCAGTCAGTCAGTTTCCGAAAAAGAACCTGAAGCAAAGCCGATTGGGGAGGATAAAGAAGCGACAGCCGCTTCCGCAAGGCGGCGGATTTCGCCAGCAGCACGCCGGCGCGCCAAAGAATTGAACGTGAATATTGAGGATATTGAAGCCAGTGGTGCAGATGGTGCGATTGAGCTGGCAGATGTTGAAGCCTTTGTCAGGCAGCATGGTGCCGCCGCCAAGCCCAAGCAAGCCGACGCAAAGCTTGAAATGCGGCATGCGATTGCTGCCGCGATGAGCCGCTCAAAGCGCGAAATCCCGCATTATTATTTGAGCGAGCCGGTGCCGATGCACAAGGCGCAGCAATGGCTGGAAGCGTTTAATGCCGAGCGGTCGGTAACGGATCGCATGCTGATGGCGGTCTTGCAGCTAAAGGCGGTGGCGCTTGCCTTGAAGCAGTTTCCTGACATGAACGGCTTTTACAAGGATGGCGAGCATCATCCGTCTGAAGCGATTCACATTGGGGTGGCAATTTCCTTGCGCCAGGGTGGCTTGGTTGCGCCAGCGATACACGATGTGGCGGAAAAGTCATTGGATATCATCATGCAGGAACTGATGGATCTGGTGCAGCGCACTCGTGCCGGCTCCTTGCGCAGCTCAGAAATGATGGACCAGACAATTACGGTAACGAACCTCGGCGAGCAGGGCGTCGAGTCCGTGCATGGCGTGATTTATCCGCCCCAAGTAGCGCTGGTTGGTTTGGGACGTGTGGTTGAACGGCCATGGGCCGAGAGCGGGGTGGTGTCGGCAGTGCCCGTGATGACGGCGACTTTGGCAGCAGATCACCGTGTTTCTGATGGGCATCGTGGTGGATTGTTCCTGGCTGCCATACGGGATCAATTACAACAACCAGAAAAATTGTGAGGCGGGCATGGATCAACCAGAACTCAAGACGCTTATTATTCAGACGCTCCGATCAATCGCGCCGGAAGTAGAGGAAGATGAGCTGGATGCAAGTTTGCCACTACGTGACCAGGTTGATCTGGATTCAATCGACTGGCTGAATTTCCTGATTGGCTTGCACAAGAAAACAGCGGTTGAAATTCCTGAGGCAGACTACGCCCAGCTGGTGTCGCTGGACAATGTGCTGGCTTACCTGTGGGAAAGGCTTACTGACCGGGATTCGTAATCTGGGAGTGAATTTCGTTGATCTCGTTTACCACTTCATCTGAGAGGCTGATGGAGAGCGCGTCGATATTTTCTTTCAGGTGCGCCATTCGGGTTGCGCCGATAATGGTGGAATCAATGAACCAGCGCGAGTAACACCATGCCAGCGCCATCTGAGTTGGCGTCATGCCGTGGCTGCGCGCAAGTTCTGCGTAGCGTCGCGCCGCTTCGATCATGGTTGGGCGTAAAAAGCGTGGCATCCAGGTTGCCGGGAAGATCGTCAGGCGGCCTTCCGTTTGTGGGTTATCGAGGTATTTGCCGGTTAACTGACCAAAACCAAGCGGGCTGTAGGCAATCAGTCCGAGGTTTTCGCGGAAGCAGACTTCATCCAGACCCGACTCAAAAGTTCGGTTGCCCAGATGATAGGCATTTTGGGTTGAGACGATGCGGGGCAACCCTTTAAATTCGGATTGTTTCAGGTATTCACACAGCCCCCACGCGGTTTCATTTGAGACGCCGATAGACCGGATTTTCCCCTCCTTGATCAGCTTGTCAAGTGCGGTTAGCGTTTCTTCAATCGGGGTATGCGGACGCTCACTTTTTGGCTCGAAGTAAATTTGACCAAAAATGGGTACGTTGCGGCTTGGCCAGTGGATTTGATACAGGTCGATGTAATCCGTTTGCAGGCGCGTCAGGCTGGCTTCTACGGCGGCGCGGATATTGGTTTCGTCCAGATTGTGGTTGTTGCCCCGAATCCATTTGATGTTGCGCGCCGGACCGGTGATTTTGCTTGATAGCACGATCTTGTCGCGCATGCCGGATTTTTTCAGCCATCTGCCGATAATGCGTTCACTGTCACCCTGTGTTTCGGGGCGCGGCTTGACGGGATAGATTTCTGCCGTGTCAATGAAGTTAATGCCACGCTCAGTTGCGTAATCAAGTTGCGTATGCGCTTCGATTTCACTGGTTTGCTCACCAAACGTCATCGTGCCAAGACAGAGTTTGCTGACGTAGAACGGGCTGCTGCCTAAGGGAATCTTCTGCATAAACAGGGTGGCTTCATGGTTACTTCGTTTGCCGATTTCTGAGTACGGCCGCACATTCTCTCACTAAAGCAGGGCCACGGTAAACCAGGCCAGTATAAAGCTGAACCAGATCGGCGCCAGCCTCTATTTTTGCCTTCGCATCTTCGCCGCACATGATGCCGCCTACCCCGATGATGGGAAACGTCTCGCCCAGTTCAGTCCTTAGCGCGCGAATCACACGGTTTGACATCTCTGTGACTGGTGTGCCGGACAGACCGCCCATCTCGCTGGCGTGTAGCATCCCTTTGACGGCATCACGCGTAATGGTGGTGTTGGTCGCAATCACGCCATCCATTTCGTGGCGTAACAGCGCATCGGCTATTGCCTTGATCTGCTCGTTGTCGATATCCGGCGCGATCTTGATCGCAATCGGTACGTAACGCCCGTGCTCCTGAGCCAGTTGCAGTTGCGCGATTTTCAATTGCGCCAACAGGGATTCAAGTTCGGAAGCGCCTTGCAACTGGCGTAAATCCTTGGTGTTAGGGGAGGAAATGTTGACGGCTACGTAGTCAGCGAATTGATATACTTTTCGCAGGCAGATCAGATAATCTTCGTTGGCTTGCTCAATCGGGGTATCGGCGTTTTTGCCAATATTCAGGCCGAGAATGCCTTTCTTGTTGCGGAAAAAACGCGATTTCTGGACATTTTCTACCAGCGCATCCACGCCCGCATTGTTGAATCCCATGCGGTTGATCAGTGCCTGGGCTTGCGGCAGGCGGAACATGCGTGGCCTGGGGTTGCCAGGTTGGGCGCGTGGCGTGACCGTGCCAACTTCAACAAAGCCGAAACCCATCGACGCGACACCATCAATATATGTGCCGTCCTTGTCCAGTCCGGCAGCCAGGCCGACCGGATTGGGAAACGTGATGCCCATGACGGTGCGCGGATCTGGCGGCGTTTTTGAAAGCAAGGCCGTCAGGCCAGCAGAAGCCGACGCCCTGAGTGACTTCATCGTCAGGGTATGCGCATTTTCCGGATCCATCGAAAACAGGATCGGGCGGGCTAAGGCATAAAGCAGTTTTTCACACATGACACGGGTTCAAAAAGTTAAAGTGGTGCAATCGGCTCCCATGATTTTATTGGGGACTGCGCAACCGCTTGTCGTAAGTGAACAAGAAAGGCTGACCTGGGAATCGCAACAGCGCCGAGCGAAGTCAGGTGTGCCGTTTCTTGCTGACAGTCCACCATCGTAACATGATTGGCCTTCAAAAATTGCACCAGCCAGGAGAGCGCGATTTTAGAGCCATCCGTGATGCGTGAAAACATGGATTCACCAAAAAACATTCTGCCGATACATAAGCCGTACAGACCGCCTGCAAGCGAGCCATCCAGCCAGACCTCCACCGAGTGCGCGTAGCCTTGCTTGTGTAGCGTGTAGTAGTGCTGGACGATTTCTTTCGTGATCCAGGTGCCTTCCTGCTGTTCTCGTGGTTCGGCGCAAGCATGCATCACGTCCAGAAAAGCGGAGTCGAACCGGATGTCCCAGCGCTGGTCGGTTTGCATACTTGCTTGTACTGTTTTCAGCTTTTTTTTCAGGCTACGAGAAATTTTGAACTGGTCGGTATATAGCACCATGCGCGGGTCAGTGCTCCACCACAGCACCGGCTGTCCTTCCGTATACCAAGGGAAAATACCGTGCCGATAGGCATTGAGCAATCGCTCCGGCGACATATGCGCACTGGCAGCAAGCAATCCTGGCGCACCATCTTTTTCCGTTAGCGCCTGGGAGGTGTCCGGGAATGGGTCATTGCCATGGAGCCAGTGAATCATTCTGGTGCTCCGTTTCGCACCATCAGGGCGCATGGGTGGGTGAGTTGGTTTGTCGTAAAAGCCATAATTTTTTAAGAATCAACAGCTTGCGGCGCAAGTTCCTTTTTGCCTCAAAGTGGAACGTTTTTTGCTTCAAAAAGAACCATAAAACGATAATGCACTTAAATAGGGGATTTTTAAAATGGTCGTGTTTAAAAATAGTGCCGATGCTTTGTTCATCCTGCTTGGCGCAATCATGATTTTAGCAATGCATGCAGGCTTTGCCTTTCTTGAATTGGGTACGGTGCGCAAGAAAAATCAGGTTAATGCCTTGGTCAAAATTCTGGTCGATTTCGCAATCTCTACGATAGCGTATTTTTTCGTTGGTTACAGCGTGGCCTATGGGGTTGATTTTTTCTCGGGCGCGGAAGTGCTGGCAAATAAAAATGGCTATGAGCTGGTCAAGTTTTTCTTTTTGCTGACGTTTGCGGCCGCTATTCCGGCCATTATTTCTGGTGGTATCGCAGAGCGTGCCAAGTTCTATCCTCAACTGATTGCCACTGCCTTGCTGGTCGGGCTTGTCTATCCTTTCTTTGAGGGGATCGCGTGGAATCAGGCGTTCGGTGTTCAAGCGTGGATCAATGCTACTTTTGGTGCCGAGTTTCATGACTTTGCTGGTTCCATCGTCGTGCATGCTGTGGGCGGTTGGGTGGCGTTACCGGCTGTTATTTTATTGGGAGCGCGCCGAGGTCGTTACAAGAGTAATGGTGCGGTCGCGTCGCATCCACCATCAAGTATTCCGTTTCTGGCACTGGGTGCCTGGATTCTGGCAGTCGGCTGGTTTGGTTTTAATGTGATGAGTGCGCAAACGCTGGAAAACATGAATGGTCTGGTGGCGCTGAATTCCTTGATGGCGATGGCGGGTGGCACGATTGTGGCGCTGATTCTGGGAAAAAATGATCCTGGCTTCGTTTATAACGGCCCCTTGGCTGGCCTGGTCGCCGTTTGTGCCGGGTCCGATTTGATGCATCCGCTAGGTGCGTTAGCTGTTGGTGGTATTGCGGGCGCCATTTTTGTCTGGATGTTCACGCTAACGCAAAACAAGTGGAAGATTGATGATGTGCTTGGCGTATGGCCGCTGCATGGCTTGTGCGGCCTCTGGGGCGGTATTGCAGCGGGTATTTTCGGCATGAAGCAGTTGGGTGGTTTGGGAGGCGTTTCCTTTATGGCGCAACTGGTTGGTAGCACGATGGGTGTGGTGATCGCTTTGGTAGGCGGTTTCGTGATTTACGGCATTCTGAAAAAAACCATGGGCTTGCGCCTTGATCACGAGCAGGAATTCATGGGTGCTGACCTGGCGATCCACCAGATTTCGTCAACGTCCGAGGCAGATACCAGTTGGTAAGCTGAAATGGCACCCTGGCCTTGGGGGTGCCCAGCGCCATTTTTATCGCTTTATCAGCCCTTGGCAGCCTGTAGGCTGCCAAGGGCTTATTTTGTCTCACAAACGCGACGGTTTGGCCGCATTTTGTTTCTTTATTTCTGGGTGGTCTGCTAAAGTTTGTGGAGAACTGCGAGCGATAAATTTAAATTTTTGCCATTTCAGAAGGAGCCCATCAGTGACAAAGCAAATTGGAGCAGCCCTCTTTGAAGACGGAACGAAACTGTATCTGATTTATGACACGGTAAGCGATTTGGCGATGCCTCCCTTGTTTTTCACAGAGTATGCTGCAAAAAGCTGGCTGGCTGCCGGCATGCCGGAAAAAGACGTTACAAGTGGGGTCGGTGTGCAGGATATGCCGGTCACCATCGTGCCGGATGTCAACGATATTGGAGAGAATGCCAACCCGACAGGTAGCTTTGCCAGCACGGCATCCAGAAAAGACATGCGCCTCACCGGTCCGCGTTCCTTTATGGAAATGGTGTACGTAAACGGCGCAACAGCGAGCCGCGTGTTCTGACCGTTCTAGCGTAATCGCAGATCATGACACGCCGGGTTGCGAAATGGCGGGGCTCAGCAACAGCGGGTCAGCGTGTTGTGTTCAAATTATGGAAAATCTGCGGCCAAAATAGCTGGAAAACATACCGCGCCCTGTCGTCGCCAGACAGGCGGTGAATTTCACCCATGATTTCATGCTGCAACTCGGACAGCGTGTCTAAATCTCCGTTTTCTGTGGCTTCTTTCAACTTTTCCCCGGTTGAGCCGGGTTCAATTTGAATATTCTTCTTGGCCATGAGTGAGTTCACAAACGAAGTCATGAGTATGCCAAACTCGTCAGGGGATTGCGCATCTTCATTACCGGGGAGCGGTTTCTCCGCTAGCGTATTTGAGAAGAGATCGCACAATTCAAAAGAGTCATTAATGTTCTGAACCGCCTGTTTTCCGTGCTTTGGATCCATGTCCTTGAGAGCAGCAGGCGCACTTTGACGCCACGCTTCCGCATTCAATACCTCCATGAATTCGTTATATTCCCCTTGCAGATCTGCCGCAACGGCTTCAGCGGCTTCTTCGGGTGACAGGCCATGTTTGCGCATAAAGTCGAGCCTTGCCTGATAGGTCGCGCGATCGTACTTCTCGTCAAGCATGGATGCGTTAATCATACGTCGCCGCAGTGCCTGGTCAACCTGATTGTAATAAGCCCCCCGCTTTCTCAGCCAGTGGAGCAACAAATAAGCAAGCACGCAAACAATTATTGTAAGGATGACGGAAGTCAATGAGGTCTCCAGTGATTATTTAAACAGCGTAGCCACCGTGATTAATGTGCTGCTATTGGTTGAGTTTACTTCGAATTCGTACAGTGCTCCATCCCGGCCAATTCCAATAACTATTTCTACGGCCACTGTTCCGCCAGGCGTTAATTTCTTTCGCTTCAAGGTCGGTCAGCATTATTTCCTGCGCTACGTCAGATTCTTGAAATGAATAGCGGATAGCTTGCTTGCCCTCTACTTCCATGAAAATAATTGACTGCCCGCCGTCGGGGTCATGGCAAACCAATTCGAAACCATCTTTATTGGCGATGCTTTCACAAGCAAAAGGAATTTCTTTCGTGGGTTTCAATATGCTCTCGTTTGAAAAAGGCGTTCCGGTTCGGGGTGATTTCACAATTACTTCTTCTTGCTGCCAATCTTGCTTTCCTTGCCTTTCAGTAAATTGTTGATATTTGAGCTGTGGCGCATGATCAGGAGCCCGCTCATGACGGCGATGGCGACCATGTTGGGGTCAAAGCCGTAAAGCAGGCCGTAATACAACGGTGCAGCGGTGGCAGCAGCCAGTGCAGACAGCGAGGAATAACGGAAAATAAATGCGACGACCAGCCACGTTCCCAGCGCCATCAGCCCAAGGATGGGGCTAAATCCGATCAATATGCCGAGTGCCGTGGCTACGCCTTTGCCACCGACGAATTTGGTGTAAAGCGGCCACAAATGACCGATGAAGACAGCCAGTGCCACCAGTGCCAAGCCGATTGCGGCCATGCCGAATTGTGCGCCATAGGTTTTTGCTAGCCATACGGCGAGCCAGCCCTTGGCCGCGTCTCCAATAAGTGTCAGCACTGCGGCTGACTTGTTGCCGGTGCGCAGTACGTTGGTTGCGCCCGGATTTTTGGAGCCAAAGGTACGCGGGTCATCCAGTCTGTACAGTTTGCTGACGACGACGGCGAAAGAGATTGAGCCGATCAAATAGGCGGCGAGTGCGAATAAAGCGGTGTACATCATGTTCGTTTGAGTAATTTCTAATGGTGCTGTTGGCTGCGTGTTAATCTTATTCTGTCATTCGGGAGAGATTATGCAACAGGAAATCCGCTTTGCCACCTTCAATGTGCGTAATTTGGCGCCGTCAGGCATGAAGTTGTATGAAGGTATGGCACCTTATACCGATGCTGAATACGAAGACAAGATTAACTGGACGGCGCAGCAGCTTGACCGACTGGATGCTGATGTTATCGGGTTCCAGGAGATTTTTTCGCAAGCGGCCCTGAAAGAGGTGCTGGCGCGAACGCGCCGCTACCGTGAGGCATTTCACCTTGGCTTCGACCCTGATCCCGATGCAGATAAATTTACACCGAGCGTAGCACTGGTGTCGCGTTTACCGATTGTGGGCGAGGCGAGCGCGATCTGGGGTTTGCCCGAAGAATTGCAGGGTATGTGGCTGCAAGGCGGCAAGCCTCTGGCGCGTTTTACGCGCCCAGTGCTGCATGCAGTGGTACAGCTTAACGGTGAAGTGGCTGCGAATGTATTTGTGTTGCATCTGAAGTCGAAGCGTCCTGATTTTGTAAGCGATGAGCAAGAAAATAACTATCGCCATTTTGGTATGGCTTCATTGCGCTCACTCGTGCGGCGCGGTGCGGAAGCACTGGGCATACGTTTGGTGATTGCCGATGTGATGCAAGCGAGCGGTTTGCCGACGGTGGTGATGGGGGATTTTAACGACGTCGCGACTGCAACGACGACGCAATTGGTGATGGGGCCAGGGCAGCGTGAGTTGAAAGAAGGCGGGTGGCGTTTGCACGATGCGAACCGCATCCAGCGCAAGGTGATGCGTGGACATGATGTGCACTTCACCGATATCTATGATGGCTACCATGAAACCATTGACCACATCTTGCTCTCGGATGCGTTTGATGCCGAGTCCCCCAATGCTTTGGGCGCGGTTGAAGAGGTGTTGTATTTCAACGATCATGTAGCGCAGGCACTGCCGTTTGCATCGGATCACGGACAAGTTGTTGCGCGGATTCGTTTGTTTGAAAAAGATGTTGCGGGGAAGTAGCCAGAATTTGAGTTGCGCATGCCCGGCAAATCGTAACAAGCGCTACCATTTGTAACGGCGCTTGAATGCAAAAAGGTAATCCTTCAAAGTAACGACATGAACAACACTTCCTGAACAGGAGAATCGACATGAGAAAGCAATTGATTGCAGGTGTAATTGGTACGGTAATGACGCTTTCAGCGGGTATCGCCATGGCAGAGCATCATGCGCCACCGCCAAGGCCGATAATGAAACAGCAGTATGAGAAACAGCGTCAGATAGAACAGCGGATTGATCGTCAGGAGCATCAGATTCGCCGTAGCATGCGAGAAGGTCGGCTGCTTCGCAGAGAAGCCGCATTCCTCAAGGATAATCTCGGCGGCATCAAACGAGCATACCGCGGTGCTAATCGCGACCGCCGCATTGATCGCGCAGAGTGGCGGAAATTGGATTTCCTGTTGGAACGCAATGGTCGCCTTATTCGCTGCCTGAAAGACGGTCCGCCAGTGGGTCACTACAGATAAACGTTGTGCGATGGGCATAAAGCCGAATTACCATTTGCGGTGGTTCGGCTTTTTTATGTTTTGCCGCGCGGGTGGTGCGCCTGGTGCAATTGCTTCAGGCGTTCGCGTGCGACGTGAGTATAGATTTGCGTGGTGGAGATGTCCGCATGGCCAAGAAGGAGTTGTACAACGCGGAGATCGGCGCCATGGTTGAGCAGGTGAGTGGCAAAGGCATGGCGTAGCGTGTGCGGAGAAAGCGGGGCATGAATGTCGGCCTTGAGCGCATACTTCTTGACCAGCGCCCAGAACATCTGGCGCGTCATCGGGCCGCCGCGGGCGGTGACGAACAGGGCGTCGCTAACCTTTCCTTTCAGGATCGTTTGCCGCGTTTGCTTGAGGTAATCCTCCAGCCAGATGCGCGCTTCCTGACCGAACGGGATTAACCGCGCCTTGCCGCCTTTGCCGACAATGCGCAACACGCCTTCGTTCATCCCGACTTCAAAGGGTTTGATCAGTACCAGCTCGGAGACGCGCAAGCCACTGGCATACATCAGTTCCAGCATGGTGCGGTCACGATGGCCGAGTGGGGTGTTGATGTCGGGCGCAGACAGCAGTGCTTCAACCTGCCCTTCGGAAAGCGTTTTTGGAAGGCGGGCGGGTTGCTTGGCAGATTTTATTTTCAGGCAGGGGTTGGTGCTGATCCTGTTATCCCGCAGCGCCAGTTGATAAAAGCGTTTCAGTACCGACAGGCGGCGATTGGCCGAGCTGGCTTTCGTGGCTGCATGTCTGGCAGCGAAATAGGTATTCAGGTCGGTCGCTTCCACCTGAAACAGGGTTTTGTCGGACGTTTTTTCCAGCCAATGGGCCAATAGCCGCAGGTCGCGACGATACGCATCCAGCGTGTTTTGTGCCAGCCCGCTTTCCAGCCACAAGTTGTCGCAAAAATCGTCAATCAGTTCCTGATTGGCGGCAGTAATTTCGGCAGCTTTTTCAGTCAAGGTAAATGCCCTCATGTGCCAACAGCCAGCGTTTTACGTCCAGCATGAAATGCCCCGCCTCACTTTGCCCGGCAAAACCGCCCAGCGCACCGCCGGAGCGAATGACCCGATGGCAGGGCGTAATGAGTGGACAGGGATTCGCGCCGCAAGCTTGACCAACGGCGCGCGGGGCAGAGCGCAGCTGATGCGCAAGGTCGCCATAGTTTTTTGTTTGCCCAAACGGGATGGCCTGAATTTCGTGCCAGACGCGTTGCTGAAAGCGGGTTCCGCCCTGAACGACGGGCAGATCAAACTGAAAGTCGGGATGCTTGAAGTATTGCCAAATTTGTTCAGAGGCCTGTTTGGCCAGCACGCCTTGTGGTAATTGCTTCGGATGGTCGGGTGGCAGGAATACGATAGCGGAAATCGCGTCAACGGCGGTCAGGATGCCAATCGCGCCAAAAGGGGCGCTAATGACAGCAGCATAATCATGTACATTTCGCATGGTATTTACATTATTGGGCAAGTCTCTCACGCTTTGGTTCACGCTCAACGCTTTGATGGATTCGACCTGTATGTGAAATAATCGACTGGGCGGCGTACGGCCGAAGGATATGCTGCATAATTCAGTCAGGCTACTTTCCCATTTTATCCGATGCTGCAACGAACTTATTTATTGCATGAAGAAGCAGGCACGATGGCGCTTGGCGCATCGTTGGCGCGCGTGCTGGTGCCGGGTCTGGTGATTTACCTTCAGGGCGATCTGGGGGCGGGCAAGACAACGTTGACCCGGTCACTGCTTCATGCAGCAGGCTATGAAGGACACGTTAAAAGCCCCACCTATACGTTGCTCGAGCCCTATGAAGTCGAGATCGGCGGACAGAAAGTCGACCTGTTTCACTTCGACCTCTACCGCATGAAAACCCCGGAAGAATTTCTGGAAGCGGGTTTTAGGGAGCATTTTGACGGCGATGGTATCTGTATTGTTGAATGGCCGGAAAATGGCGATTTGGTGTTGCCGCCGCCTGATATTGACGCGACTTTGACGGCCGAAGGCGAAGGCCGTAAGATACGACTCGTTGGGTTGACCGATAAAGGGGTGGCATGTCTCCAACAACTCGATTTCATTCCGAATCTGTGATCGGCACCAAGAGTGGCGTCACGCGTCGCACGGTGTTGCAAGCTGGCGGTGCCCTGCTGATTTCCGTTGTTTCTTCTTCGGCGCTTCCCGGACTTGCGTGGGCGGCGCAAACCCTCAATGTGCGCATCTGGCCGGCCGAGGACTACACGCGCGTCACGCTGGAAAACAGTAGCAAGCTCAACGCAAACTATTTCACACTGGACAGTCCGGCGCGGCTGGTTGTTGACATTGAAGGGCTTGAGCTGACGCCAGCGCTTAAGGAGCTGATGACAAAGGTTCAGGCGGGTGATCCTTATGTGAAGGGCGTGCGTGTTGGCCAGAACCAGTCGAATGTGGTGCGCCTCGTTTTTGATCTGAAGGAAAAAGTCAGCCCGCAGGTTTTTGCGCTGGAGCCGGTTGGATCGTATCAGCATCGGCTGGTGCTGGATTTATACCCGACCAACCCACGTGATCCGATTGCCGCTTTGCTGAAAGAGCAGGGCCTGGCTGGCGAGCAGACGCAGCAAGCCATGTCGGCACCGCAGCAGGAGGAAAGTCCGAAAGGGTCCGACATTCGGCGCATGACGACGATTGTTCTTGATCCCGGGCATGGTGGCGAAGATCCCGGTGCCATTGGTCGGCGGGGCAGTCGTGAAAAAGATGTGGTGTTATCGATCGCGCGGCGGCTTAAGCAACGGATTGAGCTTGAGCCAAATATGCGTGTTTTCATGACGCGCGACGCCGATTTCTTTGTGCCGCTGTACAAGCGCGTAGCAAAAGCCCGGCGCGCTCAAGCTGATTTGTTCATATCCATTCATGCAGACGCATTTATCAAGCCGACTGCACGTGGGGCCTCCGTGTTTGCCCTGTCCGAGCGCGGCGCATCGTCAGCAGCGGCGCGCTGGCTGGCAAAGAAGGAAAATGATGCCGACCTGATCGGTGGCGCCAACCTGAAAAATCACGGGCATCAGGTTGCCAGCGTCTTGCTTGATTTGTCGACTGATGCGCAAATCAAGGATAGTCTCAAGGTCGGGGGGGCGGTCTTAAGCGAAATCGGCGGCATTAATGAGTTACATAAGCAGTTGGTCGAGCAGGCGGGGTTTGCAGTGCTGAAAGCGCCCGATATTCCCAGTATCCTGATTGAAACAGCCTTTATTTCCAATCCGGAAGAAGAAAAAAAACTCAACAGCAGTCGTTATCAGGAGGAGATTGCCAGCGCTGTGCTGAAAGGTATCAAGCGCTATTTCGCTCAGAATCCGCCAATGGCCAAAAATCGAATGGTTTGATTGCCGAGGTGCGCGCCAGAACGTATGGCATTCAGGTAAAATGCGAACCTGCCTGATGGCACATCAAATGCGCTCGTAGCTCAATGGATAGAGTACTGCCCTCCGAAGGCACGGGTCATTCTGATTTTGAAGCGATTTTTGAGTACTGCCCTGATTTAAGTTTCACACCACAAAGCGCTCGTAGCTCAATGGATAGAGTACTGCCCTCCGAAGGCAGGGGTTGCTGGTTCGATCCCAGCCGAGCGCGCCAGCTCCTTGATATACAGGGAGTTTTTAAAACACCCCTATCAAAATACATCAAAATCTTGCTTATTATCTACGGCGGGCAGACCTCGTTTTTTGTGGGCTGCAAATTCCCTTGGTCACTGAGAGCAGTCATCACAAAATTTGTAGCAAAATCCCCGTAGCCAAACGGTGACGATTCTGTGACTTTTTTGTGACTATGGAATTTTGGAATGCGCCGAGATGGACGCTCTTTGATTACTGCCCTTGGTGACCTGAGATAAGACCCATATTTTTGCGACATTGTTTATGTCACTTTTTAATACAAAATCAGCACATAGTGACCGGCAGTAGTTCGGTCAAACCGGACGTTGGCAACTGCAACCATCAAGGACTACTCCCACCAAAAAGCGGACAGTGTTAAAAAGTTTACGAACTTATCAAAAAAATCAAGGTGTGGAGTGTTTGTCATGTGCCAATTTCACCTTCGCCATGTGTGACTACTCTATCTGCAGCCCAACTGCTGATCGCCATGTGTTTGACATCATCGAACTCTGTGGCGGGGATAGATGCCAAGATTGACTCTTCTACTGGATCGTCATGGTAGATGTAGAGGCGCGATAGTAGCTGTGGAAACGGTAGCGATGCTTCGCCGAAGTTTTCACCGCATCCATGGGTTGAGACGACCACATCATGCCCCCAGTCCTGGCCGCTGTCGTTGTTTGGGTTGTAAAAATATACACGCATCACCCCATGTTGGTCGGCGACAACACGTAGCAGCGTGATAGCGTGCCAGCCAATAAATGCTCCAGTACTATCAGTGACGGCGAGTCCCGCTGGTTGCGGGTGAATCACCGGCTGATTGCCGTTGTAGTGCGGGTGATAGCTGCCATAGAAGTTGCGTATGAAGGTGTCATAGTCTTTTAACTTTCCGCTACCTACATCAACGGCGATCATGAACTTGCGGCCGACCCACCAGCCGTGCAGTTCTGGATTGATCCAGCGATGCGGATCGTCGCCACGGCCGGCACATCGCTTTCCCATCTCGTTGTAGATGTGCTCCAAATGTGGAACGACAATGACGGACACGGGATCGGTATCGAGTGGAAGTGGGGCGGTACGTGTTGCCATGATCTCACTCGACGAAATCGGCTCACCTTCGAAGTGCATAAGAATGGAATCAAAGCGCGCGGCATGTGCGATGCTGTGCAGCAGGAAATCTGGATCATTCCATGACCACATCGACAGGGCACGAGCTGACTGACAGGTGGGATTGTTCCCCTGACCAATTCCGAGAGGCTGTCCCAGCAGGGAGATCACACCTGCGAGAAGAAACGCGCGCGGTGGTTGTGCCTCACCAAAGGCTGCTGACAGGGACTGAACAGTTTGCGCTGATAGTCGCAAGCCGATCTGCCGCCATAGCCCTGGTGCAATAGGAGGCATATGCAAAATCCCTCGGTCAAGCAGCAATGCCAGACCATAGATCGCCTGCGCCGTTTCCGGATGAATCGCATCTTCAATCAGTCGACAAACGAGATCTCCGTGATTTCGCAATACATCGATGCCGGTGCTGCCGAGCCCGAGTGAATCTGCAATGAGTTCGCGACGCTGATTCATGAGCAACCACCGCAGAAACACAGCGTGATAGTCAGACACCAGACCGATGTCATGCATCGCTCGTGCCAGACCACTGGCTTCTTGCTGCAAGCCAGGAAGATCCATTCCGTTGAGTCGAGTCGTATATTCCTCCAGCCCGGGATCGCCACGGGAACCATGCGTTGGCGCAAACAACGCACTGACCAGACGATCGGCGCCAAGCCTTGCCTCGCCGATCTCACCCGTCTCATGCGCTAGGCTCAGTGCGATCTGCGTCACCATTGTCTTGACATATCCGACCTGTATCGGCCGCTGAGCCAGAATGCGCCAGATCTCATCGATCAAGCTGCCAAGGATATCTTTGAGCCCAATATGTGCGAGCAAATACTGATGCAAGTCCGCAACCGATTGGCCCAGGCGGCCCAGACGTGTCCGTTCTGCTTCATGTTGGCCGTGAAACAGGCGGTGTAGATTCAGAGCCAGCACTTGTGTCAGAAAGAGCCGTGCTTGCTCCGCTGAAATATCCGGGTTGTCGCCATGGCCTTGAGCGATAGCCAGCAATCGCAACTCGCTAAGGCACTCAAGCGTGACCGTCGCCGGTTCACCGTGTTGCAGCGTATAAGCGACCAGATTGGGTTGCAACGTAGACGGCGTGTCCCAGTCTGTGCCATAAAATACACCGGCCGCATCGAAACGTGGTGCCAATGCGTAGAGCTGCGGCACACTGTCCGGCTCGACCAGAAGTCGCTGTGCCAGTTCCAGCACTGGACCTTGAAAATTCAGCTTTGCCATCGGCGCCGCCACCTCCAGTCGCTCCAGAGCGCGAACCAGTTTTTCTTCAATGTTCTGGCTCTTTGCTGGCGTGGACTGAGGCGGCGTGGCTGCTGTGGCGAGATTAGACATAGAAGTCAATTTCTTCCTGTCTCTTCAGCAACTCCCGCATGCGGTCTGGGTCGTCACCGAAGAAATATATCAGGCCCCAATGGGTGCCGAATGCGGTACGTTTCGTCACGATCTGTTCTGCCGGTGCGACCAGTTCATGGTATTCGAAGTACTCGTGATCGGCTGTCTCAGGCGGAATCTCAAGCTTGCTGACTACACGCAGACGCGGATAGACACCGAAGCATCCTGCGAAACCCTTGGCATCAATTACTTCGCGCGGGAAGAATGCTTCAATCTCCTTTTCAGTGGTTTTGGGATCAAACATCAGCACCATCCCCTGATAGGCGTTGAAACCGTACACTTGCTCGAGCAACTCGAATACCTTGAAGCCAGGCGGACGATAGGCAACCTCACCGAAATACATCTGGCCGTCATTGGTGACAAAGTACTCGGGATGAATGAAGCCGAAATCGATATCAAAGGCGTCAATCAGCTTCTCTATTTCCTGTATCAAGCGTGGACGCCATCGCTCAAGCTCTGGCGATGCAGGCACAAACACCGAGTAACCGAGCGTCACGTATTGGGAGATATTGAGGAAGCGGATCTTGCGATCGTGAATCCACGCTTCGACTCCGAACTCCCAGCCATCGAGATGGCTTTCCAGCAGTGCAGGAAACTCTTCGGGCGCTATCGCATCGACATCTTCAGCTGTTCGAATTACGCGGTGCCCAAGGCATCCTGCCTTGTCGAATGCTTTCAGATGAACGGGATCGTTGGGGTCACCATCAAGCTTGAGCAATGCCTGATTGACGCGCACCAGAAAGCGCATCACATCGTCTTTGTCGCGCGCTTCCTCGAAGATGCCAACTCGAATGCCGCCAAGCTGTGCGCGGCGCTTCATCAACGCCTTGTCACGGAACGACATTGCCTGCCCCAGCAAGCGCGGCTTGCCAAGAAGCAAGGCGTTGATCTTGCCTGCCCACTCTACCGTTTCCTCGTACAGTGGAATTGCGACATCGACGCCCATGTCCTGGAGGAGATAAGCAAGATCCATTGATTGCTCATTTAACTGATCAAAGTTCCAGGATATAAACGGGATGTTGTGCTCTGTTGCGTATTCTTCAGCCCAATCCGGGGCGACGATGACATAGCGACGATCGAAGCGCTCAACGGCATCAATGGCATTCAGACTCCAGCCAAGTATCGCCACGTAGCCCTTTTCAGGGTTTTTCCCGGTCTGATTGAATTTCTTCTCTGCCATGACCATGCCAGCCTCGATTCCTTTAATCTTATCTGTCATTTCAACCTCACTTTCTTTAACTTTTCTGAATCCACCCAGCTAGTGTTGCCGAGCATGAACAATTGAAAACTTTGCTCTTTGAGTATCTAGGCTTTTTGAATGGCAGTCAAATTGAGGGCTCAACGACAGGATTCGAGTATTGACTCATCCAGTCTTTTTGCTAGTGGCATAAGAATGCGCCCCAGATCAATAGCGAATTGGCGATATTGGCAGAATTACGTGCAGATTAGGCGTGATAAGTCGCGCCAAATCTACTTTATGGCATGACGGCTTTGAGGTGCGGAAGCTGCCTTTGAGAACAACGACGATCAATGATCGGTTTGGCCGAATTATTGCCTGTCACTACCCAAATCTGACAATGAAAAACAACCAAGCCAGCCTCACACACTCATTAAACATCACGTGCAGAGATCCATTGGCAGTCTCCCAAAAGAATGGCTTTTTTGATTCGCGAATGTATGGCTGTTTCAGTATGCGAGCATACGGTCGGTTTGTAATGCGAAACCATGACTGGTTTGGCATAAGAATTGGTGGCCTTTCTTATGCGAATACGCAACTGTGAAAAAAAGCCATTTGCACAGAAAAATTTACAGTCTCGAGGTGTTGCGCACCCACCAAACCCGGGGCGGCTCAATCAGATCAGTTCACATTTTCTCAATTTTCATCTGTGTCAGGAATGTGCTCAACCAGTTGCTCAATCCTACAGTTAAAGAAAGTGCATAGCTTATCCAGCACATCCGAAGTCGGGTTATACCCTCTGTGGTTGGCAAGCTTGGATAACGTCATGCGGTGAATGCCGGTAGCGCTGGCAATCTCCACCATCGTTATAACTCGTCCTTCGCGAAATTCTTTCTCGGCAACAAGTTCTTTGAACCTGAATCGCAGCATTGTGTAAGCCTTTGATATTCATGTGATGCATAAAAACATCAAATGCAGTTGACTTTAGGCGTTTGATGCATATAATGGGCTTTAAGTGATAAATAAAAGTATCACACGAACCCTGTAAGCGACCATTGGAGGTTAACATGAATACCACGTATCTCACAACCGAAGAACTATCGGCTGCAATCAAGTATGACCCTAGAACCATCAGGGAGCGCATGAAAGACAGCGTCCTGCTGGAAGGTGTCCACTACGTCCGCCCATTCGGCGGCCGCAAGATTCTTTATATCTGGGAAGCTATTGAGCGTGACATGTACACGCCCTCTGGCGTGATCGGCATCCCCATGGCCAATGGAGGTGTCTGCCATGGGTAGCATTCAAGTCCGCAAAGAAACCGGATGCTTGATCATCGATTTCTACTATCTTGGCGTCAGGTGCCGTGAACAGACGGCACTCCCTGACACTCAGGCCAACCGGAAGAAGGTAGAAAAGCTAATTTCCAGGATTGAGGGAGATATCTCGCTTGGCACCTTTGAATACCGCCGATATTTTCCTGGAAGCAGAAACGCTGCCAAGTTCGAGCATGCACCAAATGCGGAGAGAAATAGAACCGTTCAGGGAAGCCGTACAGCGCAACCTGCAACCCCATTGTTCCGAGACTTCGCCCAGACGTGGTTCGAGGAAAAGCAGGTGGAGTGGCGCAAAACATACAGCTCAATGATCCGCAATGACCTGGACAAACTCCTGCTCCCACGTTTTGGGGACAAGGAGGTCGGTCAGATCACGAAGGCTGATGTATTGTCTTATCGTGCAGAACTTGCCAAGACAACCGCGCGCGGAAAAACATCGTTAATTTCCAATCCGCGCATCAACAAGATACTGAATCCACTGAGGCAAATCCTTAATGAGGCGGCAGATCGATTCGATTTTCGGTCTCCATGCCAGAACATTAAGCAACTCAAGGTTCGCAAAACGGACGTTCACCCTTTCACAATCGAAGAGGTGAAACAGATTATCAGCATGGTGCGCCCAGATTTCAAAAATTACTTCACAGTCAGGTTCTTCACTGGAATGCGCACAGGAGAAGTAGACGGCCTGAAGTGGAGGTTTGTAGATTTCGAGCGTCGTCTGATAATGATCCGTGAAACAATTGTCGCGGGCGCAGAGGAATACACCAAGAACGATGGTTCACAACGAGACATCCATATGTCACAACTGGTGTATGACGCACTAAAAGCACAGGAGAAAGCCACAAAAAATCGATCTGCGTTCGTTTTCTGCAATCGTAACGGGATGCCGCTGGCTCATAAGAACGTTACTAATCGCGTCTGGTACCCGCTGCTGCGGTACCTAAACATTACACCGCGCCGACCCTACCAGTGTCGACACACGGCTGCCACGCTATGGCTTGCCGCTGGTGAAAACCCACAATGGATCGCCATGCAGCTTGGACATACGACCACCGAGATGCTTTTCCGAGTGTATTCCAGGTTCGTGCCCAATCTCACACGCAAAGACGGTTCCGCCATGGAACGCCTGCTTATCAGCAAGATGAGCGGCGAAGAAACCCCTTACCAGAATAAAAATATCATGCTTGAAGCATCTAATGAGGAGATTTCGCATGACTAACGCATTTGAGTACAAACACGCCCAAGTATGTTCGCGCGATCTGACCAATTGGACGTATGGTGAATCTGTGCCTGATTCTGCCACCAACGAATACCTAACGCCGCCTGTTGCCGCTGACCGAAAATTGACCCATTTAAGGGTGTTGTGCTGATTCAAAATTGACCCAGGTGTTTTACTAGTCCTGCTTAATTATTAGGCGGGAGATAAAAGGTGATCACCATGGAAATTTTGAGCAAGATAAGAAGGATGTATTTTCGCGACGAGATGTCGCTGCACGCCATTGCCAAGCGCACTGGGCTGTCGCGTAACACGGTACGCAAGTGGCTCAGGAAGCCTGAAGTTGTTAAACAACCGAAGTACGTCAGGGACAAGAAAGTCAGCAAGCTTTCCCCGTATCACGCCACGATCAGGCAGGCACTTCAAGCCGATCTTCACCGTTCCAAACAAAACCGACGCACCGCCAAAGCGCTGTTTGCACAAATCAGGGCTGAAGGCTATGAAGGCGGATATAGCCAGCTCACTGCCTTTATACGCGATTGGAAAGAAATCGAAGGCAAGGCGCACACGGCGTTCGTGCCGCTCACGTTCGGATTCGGCGAAGCATTTCAATTCGACTGGAGCGAAGAAGGACTGGTGATTGGCGGGATATATCGCCGGATACAAGTTGCGCACCTCAAGCTCTGCGCCAGTCGTGCCTTTTGGCTGGTCGCCTATCCGAGCCAAGGGCACGAAATGCTGTTTGATGCGCATACCCGCGCTTTCGCTGCTCTAGGCGGCATTCCGCGACGCGGGATATACGACAACATGAAGACAGCGGTCGACAAGGTCAACAAAGGCAAGGGGCGCGTGGTTAACGCACGCTTTGCCGTCATGTGCGGCCACTACCTGTTCGATCCTGACTTTTGCAATGTGGCTTCAGGTTGGGAGAAAGGCGTTGTCGAGAAGAATGTCCAGGACAGCCGCAGGCGAATCTGGCTAGAAGCGCGGGATCGGAAGTTTGGCTCCTTTGCAGAACTCAACGTCTGGCTGGCAGACAAGTGCAAGGCATTATGGGGTGAACTGCGCCATCCAGAGCATAAGACATTCTCCATTGCCGAAATACTGGAACAAGAGCGCAGCGACATGATGCCGATGCCGACCGCTTTTGACGGTTATGTAGAAAAGCCGGCCCGAGTATCAAGCACCTGCTTGGTATCCGTACTACGCAACCGCTACTCCGTGCCATGCGAGTTGTCCGGCCAGATGGTCAGTGTGCGCATTTATCCTGATCGAATCAATGTGGTGGCGCACGATGCTGTCGTTGCCAGCCATGAGCGGCTGTTTGAGCGTGGGCAGGTTTGTTACGACTGGCAGCACTACATCCCGCTCCTTGAGCGCAAGCCCGGCGCACTGAGGAATGGCGCACCCTTTGCAGACATGCCTGCGTCACTCAAGCAACTCAAGTTTGGCTTGATGCGCCGTGAAGGCGGTGATCGGCTTATGGCGCAAGTACTTTCGGCAGTGCCAACAGCAGGTCTGGGTTCAGTATTGGTGGCAGTAGAACTCGTGCTTGAATCCGGCGTGCTCAGCGCAGAGCATGTTCTCAATGTGCTGGCCAGACTTAACGCTGCACCAATGCCGCCTTGCGTGGAAACGACCTTGAAGCTCAAGGAAGCACCGCTTGCTAATACTGACCGTTACGACCAGCTCAGGCATGAAGTTGCAGACATGACGGAGGATAACCATGCGTGATGTTGCAACAGAACTCAAGGCATTGCGCCTGCACGGCATGGTCAGTGCGTGGGCGGATTTGACGGTGAATGAACCATCTTCCACTCAAACATCGAAATGGCTGATTGAACACCTGCTTCAAGCCGAGAATACAGACCGCCACATGCGCTCAATCACCAACCAGATGCGAGCAGCACGGTTTCCAGTGCATCGCGACCTAGCGGGCTTTGATTTTGCGCTTAGCAAAGTTGACCAACCGCTGATCAGGCAACTGGCAACGATGGAGTTTGCAGACCATGCACAAAACGTCGTGTTCATTGGCGGACCCGGCACCGGCAAGACGCACCTTGCTACAGCCATTGCGATAAGCGGAATAACCCAGCACAGCAAGCGTGTGCGGTTTCATTCCACAGTCGATCTGGCCAACATGCTGGAAAAGGAAAAGCGCGATGGTAATGCCGGTCGGATTGCACGCTCCCTGATGCGTGTGGATCTCGTCATACTCGATGAGTTGGGATACCTGCCGTTCAGTCAGGTCGGCGGTGCCTTGCTGTTTCATTTGCTCTCTAAACTTTACGAACACACCAGTGTGGCCATCACCACGAATCTGAGTTTCTCGGAGTGGTCCAGCGTATTTGGCGACAGCAAAATGACAACGGCGCTTCTTGATCGCCTGACTCATCATTGCCATATCGTTGAAACCGGCAACGAGTCGTATCGCTTTCAGCACAGCAGTCTGGCAGCAAAGTCTCGCATCAAATCAAGAGAGCAGGCCAGAAAGAATAAAAACGCCGAAACCCAATGCTAAGGAAATGAAAAAAGGAGGTAATAAAAAACTGGCTATTTGTTAAACTTATCCACAGCTGCCATACCAAAATGCAGCTTCCGACCCTGGGTCAAAATTCAATCGGCACGGTGGGTCAAATTTCAATCAGCGCGAACATTCGGTCTCAGATATGCGGCGGTGCAGCTTTCACAAGCGCTTGTCTTTCCCTCTTTGCTCCATTAAGGTAACGGCTTGATCCTGATTCCGCGTTTTTCTTTCATCCGCTACTACTAATATTTGTGAAAGAGACTGAATTACTCTTTGAAGCCCATACCGTGCGCACCATCCTTGAAGGGCGCAAGACGCAGGCGAGGGCGATTATCGAGCCGCAACCACTCACCAACAAGGCAGGAAGGCCCTATTGGCGGACGCGCCACAATACGCCGCAACTTGTGAGTGTGAATGCCTGTCCGTTTGGTCAAATGGGCGGCCGACTGTGGGTGCGCGAAGCTTATACGGCTTCTGGTCTGGATGGGATGGAAACTTACTACCGGGCTACGTCGCTTGGAGAGACTTCCCAGGTTGATTTGGGCGCTGAAAATGAGTGCCAGGAATCGCTTAGTTTTACGTTGGATGTTATTGGCGTTCAGGTTGATCGTTTGCACAATATTTCTCACGCAGAGTGTCTGGCAGAAGGGTATGCCGCGTTTGCAGAAATCTGTCTCGAACAGGACAAGGCGGCCGCGCTGGACTGGTATCGTTTGTCCTGGGAGTCGGATTATGGACGCGGTGCCTGGGCAGAAAATCCGTGGGTCTGGGTGCTTTCTTTCTACCCCACTTCAATGTGGGTTAAAGGTAAATTTTCCCGATAGCGCGCCATCATTTGATGATAGGCGGCTTCCAGATGTTTCACATAAGCTGGCGTGTCAAATAGCGGGACTGTCTGACGGTGCTCTGTTAGCTTCTGCCGCATTTTTTGCAGCTTTTCAGCTTGCGAGGCCAAGTCGATGGCGCACTGCGCATATTCAGCGTAAGTGTGGGTAATGAGTTCAGACAGGTTGACGGCGTTGAGCAGGCTGGAGGCGACGCGGCTGGCGAAGGATTTCCCCTGGCAGGTGAGTACGGGTAAACCAGCCCACAAGGCATCGCTGGCCGTGGTGTGCGCATTGTACGGAAGCGTATCCAGAAACAGGTCCGCTGTACGGTGGCGCGCCAGATGGTCAGGCAAATCCATTTGCGCCGCAAAGATCAGGCGTTCGGGCGCAATGCCTTTTGCCGCAGCAGTTTGTTTCAGATTCTGCGCGACGAGCGGGTTGCTGCCTTCCAGCAGCCACAAGACGCTGTCCTTCACCTGTTCCAGGATGCGCATCCAGACATCAAAAGTTTCGGGAAGAATCTTGTAGCTATTGTTGAAGCAGCAAAAGACGAAGCCACTTTCCGGTAACCCCAGTTCTGCGCGTGTGAAATGCTTGTCCGAAATCGCGCGTTGCCGGTCATTTGGCTGATACGAGTCGGGCAAATACACGATGTTTTCGGCAAAGTAGCGCTGGTTTTCAACCGGGATCAGGGTTTTGTCGGCGACCAGGTAATCCATGAATGGCGCACCCATTGTGCCCGGGTAGGCCAGATAGCTGACTTGTATCGGCGCGGCGCGGTGCGCAAAAATGCCGGTGCGATGCTCTGTCTGGTAGCCTTGCACGTCAACGGCGATGTCAATTTTCAGTGATCGGGCCAGTTCGACGATTTCGCGGTCGTTTTTGTTGCGTACGTCAATGAACTGATCAAAGGCTTGCAGCAGGCGAAGGCGCATGCGGTCGGCACTGTATGGTCCAAACGAGAATGCGATGACTTCAAATTGCCTTCGGTCGTGCAATTCGAACAGCTCTGCAGTCAAAAACGCCGTCGCATGGTTATGGAAGTCGCGGGAAAAATAGGCGACGCGGATTTTTTCTCCGGGTTCACGCCTGGAAATTCCGCCTAGCGTGAGAGGGGACGGGAAATTCAGGGCATACAATTGCGCGGTTTTTTGCTGCAGGGCGGGGTCGTCCAGTACGCCAAGCACATCAAACGGGGTGGCGGCCGGGTGCTTGCTTTCAATTCGTCGTGCAATGCTTGTCAGCTGTGCTTCGATGCCATTCCAGTCACAAATCGCCATTTGTGTAGTCAGTCGGTCACCATGCAGATAGTTATGATCAGGTTTGAGCGCCAGCGCCTGGTCGTAATGTATGAGTGCTTCCTGAGGGCGCTTGAGCTCATTTAGGGCGTTGCCCTTGTGATGCCAGGCATTGGCGTGCTGCGGGTTGTGCTTGAGTGCGTGGTCAAACGCAAATAGCGCTTCTTCATGGCGCTTGAGCGCGCACAGCGCATTGCCTTTGCTGTACCAGATGTCTGCATTGTTTGGATTGAGTTGCACGGCGCGGTCATAAAATTTCAGCGCTTCTTCATGACGTTTCAGGCTGCACAGGGCATTGGCTTTGTTCGACCAGGCCGAGGACATGGAAGGGTGGAGTGCCAGTGCTTTGTCAAAGCAGGCCAATGCTTCTTCATGGCGTTGCTGTTCTGCGTAGAGCGTTCCTTGATTGCTGAGTGCCTGCGGGTGTCTCGGGTTGAGGGCAAGCGCCTTTTGGTAGCAATTGAGCGCTTCTTCATGACGTTTCAGCTTGGCAAGACTTTTGCCGTAATTGATCCAGGTGTCGGGGTCGCCGGGTGATAGCGTTGTGGCTTTTTCATGATGCGGCAGCGCCGCTTCATCGTTGCCTGTTTCCGAGAACGAGGTGGCCAGATTGAAGTGCGCGATGCCGCTGTCTGGATTGGTATCAATGGCGCGTCTGAAAAAGGTTTGCGCTTTTTCGTGCTGGCGCTGGTGTACGAAGACGACACCCAGGATATGCAGGGCGTTAAATTCTTTCGGGTCAATTGCGAGCGCTTTATTCAGGTATTGCTGTGCTTCAGGCAGATTTCCTTTCTGGAAGCAATCAATGGCTTGCTGGATCAGCACGGCGACGGGTGAACTCATGGTCTGAGGCGTTTGACGAGGAGGTTGTGGTGACGATCAAGCATTTGATTGTAGGATATCTGGTGCTTTATGGGCGAATTCTTTCCGGGTGGGCGTACACAACGTGACCATTGTTTCGGACAAAGCCAACCAGTGTCAGCCCCGTACTTCTTGCAATACGCACCGCCAGTGCTGTGGGTGCCGAGATGGCGGCTAGCAAGCCAATGCCTGCGCTGGCCGTTTTTTGCACCATTTCATAGCTTGCCCGACTGGTGACGATGATGCACCCCGACGCGGTTTGAATGTTTTTTCGGGACAGTGCACCGATGAGTTTGTCGAGCGCATTGTGCCGTCCGACATCTTCACGAAGCAGCATGAGCTCGCCTTCCTTGGTCAGCCAGGCAGCGGCGTGCGTGGCGCCGGTGGCTTGCTGCAAAACCTGCTGCTGCGCCATTTGCGCAAAAGCGGCGTGAAGGGTGGTGATGTCGAATTGCGCTTCGCTATTTACTGGTGGCGGCATGCGGATCGCTTGCGAAAGTGTTTCCGTACCACACAGGCCGCAACCGGTACGACCAGCCAGCGAGCGTCGCTTTTCCTTCAAGACCCAGAGACGTTCGCTGGCGATTTCCAGTTCAACGCGAATGCCGCTGGCTTCTGGCGTGACATCACAGCTGTAAAGCTCTTTGGCATTGCCAAGAATGCCTTCGGTCAGCGAAAACCCAAGCGCAAAATCTTCCAGGTCGGAGGGGGTTGCCAGCATCACGGCATGGGAAATGCCGTTGTAAACGAAGGCAATCGGCACTTCTTCGGCGATCTTGTCTTGCGTTTGCTGATAATTTCCGTTGCGCCATTTAACGATGTCGAAAGTGGCGAATGTTGCACGATCTTCCATGGTGTTTCCTGTAAGGGGATGTTTGGGTGCCATAATGCGAACTGAATATGCGTATTTTGCACTTTTAACAGTTTAAAAACAGAGGCCGTGATACCCTTAATATTCGCATCTTGCTGAAATATTTAATATATTGTCCGGCCTTTGCTTTTTTGCATGTATAAATATATGGCATGTTTTTATGGCAAGACGAGACTAATGGCGAAATTTCATTCGTATGAAAATAGAAATACATCCCGATCTTTTCCTGACAGGTAAAACAGAACAGCCTTATTCTCTTGCGCGTGGTATTGCTTTACTGACGACCATTCAGGAAATGGGTAATTTGCGAGCGGCTTGTGACGCGCAATCAATTTCCTATCGTACGGGGTGGGCCGCGTTAATTGAAATGGAAAAACTGCTGGGTGGTGCCATTGTCGAAATGAGTCGTGGTCGCGGCACGACGCTGACCGAGTTTGGGCAGCAGCTGGTCTGGGCGGAAAAACTGATTCATGCGCGCCTTGATCCTTTGCTGGAAAGCATGGCGATGGAGATTGAGGCAGAGATTCTGGATGTGCTGGCGCGCGCGAATGATCATTTGAAAATTCTGGCCAGCCATGACTTTGCAGTTGCGCTGCTTGGCGAACAGCTCAAGAAGCGCGACGTGTCGCTTGATCTGAGTTATCGGGGCAGTCTGGAAGCCATCTCTTCTCTAAACCGGGGCTTGTGCAACGTCGCCGGTTTTCATGTTCCGGTTGGAGCGCTGGAAACGGCGGCGATTCGGCAATTTGAGCGGGTCTTGCTGAGTTCTCATGTGCTGATTAATCTGGCCTCTCGCAGGCAGGGAATTATCGTCAAGCACGGTAATCCGAAAAATATCTGGTCAATCAAAGACCTTTTGAACCCCGATGTATTGTTCGTTAATCGACAGCCCGGATCCGGCACGCGCATTATCCTCGACCTGATGCTGGAGCAGGAAGGTCTGTCTGGATTGAGCGTTAATGGTTTTGAGCGCATTGAGTTGACGCACGCAGCCGTGGCGGCCTATGTGGCGAGCGGCAAGGCTGATGTTGGGATGGGTGTTGAAACGGCAGCGCGCCAATTTGATCTGGACTTCATTCCACTGATTACGGAGCGCTATTTCCTGATTGTGGATAAGAAAACGATTGATGATGCACGCATCAAGCCACTACTGGCTTATTTAAAATCGAATGAATTCAGAACGGAAGTGAGCAAGTTGCCAGGGTATGACTCCGCAGAAACGGGTGTCATGATGTCTCGTGAAGCGGCGTTTCCTGACGGGGTTTTTCGATAAGGCAATTCGGTCAACTTGCCAGGGCAACGACAACGGCTGATTCGTCAATCAGGGCAATAACGTTACTTCCCGGTTGGATGTCGAGTGCAGCGGGTGCAAATCCCACCAGATGCTGTCCCGAAGGAAGCGCGACAGCGATTTCATGTTCCTTGCTACCAGTTGAAATGCGATCCGCAACGCCGGCCAGATGATTTTTGTCTGGCTGTTTTTGCGCATCAATTGCCGGATGAATATGGACACTTGTCGCCTTGCACAAGGCCAGTGCGGATTGCCCGATTTTCAAGGCAAGCAGTTCTGCGCTGGCGCGCGTGATACGTGCAACAATCTGGTCGCCATTATTGGGAAGTTGCAGGAAAACACGGATGATTTGACCCTGGTTTTCCAGTGCGCAGATCTGGCAGGGGAGATGGTTTCGCATGCTGGTGCGCACGGCCAGTTGAGATAGCAGGGAACCCTGAACGCCGGGTTTGCCAATCAACCAATGATCAATCACTTCGTGCCGTACCTGCTCAAACAACTGGGCGGCAGTCAAGAGTTGCGACCCTGCTTCAGTCAGCTGCGCTCCACCGCCACCACTGCCGCCCACAACCTTTTCCACCAGGCTTACGCCTGCCAGGTTAGAGAGGGTGTCGATTGCTTGCCACGCAGCCTTGTAGCTGATCTGTGCTTCGCGCGCAGCTTTTGAAATGGAGCCAGTTTCGCCAACGAGCCGCAGTATTTCGATACGCTTGTCTGTTTGAGCATGCCCCAATGCACTGGCAAGAGAGAGTGTTGATTTCATACCGCTATTTTGCACGGATTAAAGCAAGTGCGCATGTTCATCTCGGTAGAGGGCTGTACTTTTAAATTTTTTCTGATAATCTTTCGTTATTCCAAATAAGAATAGCGAGAGCGGTTGTGATGAAATTTTTCAGATTTTTGCGGTTATGTATTGCGCTGATCATGACGTGCTATGCCATTTCCGTTTCTGCCGGAGAGGTTCGTGCTGCGGTTGCGGCCAATTTCACGGCACCTATGAATCAGATAGCGGCGAATTTCGAAAAAGCAACCGGACACAGGCTCATCCTGTCCTTCGGTTCAACGGGCAAGTTATATGCACAGGTCAAAAATGGCGCGCCGTTTGATGTATTTTTTGCGGCCGACGTGAAGCGCCCGGAAAAGCTGGAGAGCGAGCAAGATATTGTTCCAGGCAGCCGCTTTACCTACGCAATCGGTCAGTTGGCCTTATGGTCGGCGAAGCCGGACTATGTGACTGGGAAAGCCGTCTTGCAAAGAAAAGATTTCAAGCATATTGCGATCGCTTCGCCAAAGTTGGCGCCTTACGGGGTTGCCGCCGTTGAAGTCATGCAGTCGCTGAATGTATATGATGACCTTGCTGCCAAATTGGTTCAGGGTCAGAACATTGCGCAGACGCATCAGTTCATTTCTAGCGGCAATGCTACGCTTGGGTTTGTTGCGCTGTCGCAAGTATATAAAAACGGCCAATTCAATAGTGGTTCGGGTTGGGTTGTGCCGCCCGATTTACACCAGCCGATTCGCCAGCAGGCGGTCGTGCTGAGGCGGGCGGCAGATAGGGAGGCTGCACAGGCATTGATGCAGTACATGCAGTCCAAACCGGCGTACGAGGTCATTGCTTCATTCGGATACCGTTATTAAGTAAAGCGGATGGATGCAAATTACGCTGCAATCTGGCTGAGCATTCAGTTGGCAGGGCTGACAACAATCGCCCTGCTGTTACTGGGTACGCCTTTGGCCTGGTGGTTGTCCAGAACGCGCGGTTGGTGGAAGGGGCCGGTTAATGCCGTGGTGGCATTGCCACTCGTTTTGCCGCCATCCGTGCTGGGCTTTTACCTGCTGGTTGCCATGGGGCCGAACGGGCTGGTGGGAGAATTCACACAATCGGTTGGTCTGGGTTTGCTTCCATTCACCTTTTCAGGCTTGTTGATTGCCTCGGTTGTTTACTCGCTGCCATTTGTCGTGCAGCCCATCCAGAATGCCTTTGAAGCCATCGGTGAAAAACCACTGGAAGCGGCGGCGACATTGCGTGCTTCGCCACTGGATACGTTTTTCAATGTTGTCCTGCCGTTGGCGCGCCCCGGTTATCTGTGCGCTGCCGTGATGGGTTTTGCGCATACGATTGGTGAGTTCGGTGTGGTGTTGATGATCGGCGGGAATATTCCGGGGCGTACGCGCGTGCTATCTGTCCAGATTTTCGATCATGTTGAAGCACTGGAATACACCCAGGCACACTGGCTTTCTGCAGGCATGCTGGCATTTGCCTTCGTGGTGCTGCTGCTGCTGTATGTGTTCAATCCGACGGGGCGCAGAAAATGAATGACATACGGGCAAACTTGCGGGTGCGGCACCCGGGTTATGCGATGGATGCCGATCTTCATTTTCCGGCAGAAGGGATTTCAGCCATATTTGGCCAGTCTGGCGCGGGCAAATCAACCATTCTGCGTTGCATTGCCGGATTTGAGCGCGGGCATGCGCAATTTTTGTCCGTGGGTGAAAATATTTGGGAAAACGTGGCGGGCGGCGTATTTCTGCCGCCGCACAGGCGAGATGTGGGGTATGTTTTTCAGGACGTTTGCCTGTTTGAACATTTAAATGTGCGCCGCAATATTGAGTTCGGCATGAAGCGCACACCGACATTGCAGCGCAAAATTTCACTGGATGACGTGATAGATCTCCTGGGCATTGCGCACTTGATGGATAGAAAGCCCGGCACGCTTTCGGGCGGAGAGCGACAACGCGTGGGCATTGCGCGTGCGTTAGGAACGAGTCCGCGCATCATGCTGATGGACGAGCCGCTGGCCGCGCTGGACATGCCGCGCAAAATGGAAGTCATGCCGTATCTGGAGCGTCTCAATCAGGAGCTGCGCATTCCAATGCTCTATGTCAGCCATGCAATTGATGAGGTGGCGCGCCTTGCCGACCACCTTGTTTTGCTGGAGGCGGGAAAGGTGCTGGCAAGTGGTGCGCCCAGTGAGCTATTGACTCGACTGGATTTGCCGCTGGCACATGGCGACGCGGCGGCCGCCGTGGTCGCGGGAAAAGTTGTGGCGGCGGAGTCGGAGTTTGATCTGATATGCGTTGAATTCAACGGTGGAAACATCTGGTTGCCTGGTCTGGCTGAAAAGCTTGGGCGGTCTGTGCGTTTGCGGATTCAGGCGCGTGATGTCAGTCTGGCGCTCACACGCGCGGAAGACAGCAGTATTTTGAACAGCTTGTCCGCAACAGTGACCGATTTGGCCGACGATGCATATGGGCAGCTTATGGTCGGACTGGACGTGGGCGGCGTGCGGCTGTTGTCACGCATTACGCGCAAGTCGGCATCCGTGTTGGCGCTGGAAACAGGCAAGTCTCTCTACGCGCAGGTAAAGGGCGTGGCTGTAATCGATTAGCACAGAAAGAATTGGGCAACGGCCAATGGGTCGCGTGTTGCGGGCGCTAAAGTAATGCGTTTCCTCAAAACAGTTTTTTGTCCAATACAAAAATCTCATGGCGCGCCGATCTTACGTGCTGCACGCTAAAAAACAATTCGACTTTTTAGTTTCCATATAGCAATATAAGTACTGGTTGCCATTGTGCAGCTAGAAAGTTTTTTCATTTATGTCAAACAAACTTCGCACTTAATGAGGAATGCCGCCTTGTCTGTCGCTGCCCTAACGTTTTTGTTGAATGCAAATGGCTTGCATTGCCAGCAAATTGATGGCGATATTGCGACCATGACAGGGTACGACATAACAGACTTTCTGTCCGGACAACGCCGGTTTGACGATCTGTTTCACGAGGACGACCAGGATATTTGTGATGAGATTTTTTCTCACCGGCCACAAACGTCTTCCCGCCCCCAGACTTGCCGTTTTTACCATAAAAGCGGCGAGGTCAAAATTCTCAGCCTTATGCACTATAAGCGGCCCAGTTCGGAAGGCAAAGAAACCATAATTTTGCTCACCTGCCAGTTACCCGAAAGGCGTTCTGAAGACATTCTGGGTGAAACAGCGATGACCAACTATCTGGCAATGCTGGAAAATACGGACGACTACATTTACTTCAAGGATAGAAATCACCTTTTTACTTGTGCAAGTCAGACGCTGGTGAAGATAACGGATCCAAGCGAGCGCTGGACGGATTTGATCGGGAAAACAGACTACGAAGTATTTCCAAAGGAATTTGCGGACATCTATTTTTCACTTGAAAAAAAAGTGTTTTCAGGGCAGTTGCCGGTCGCGCAGGACGTTCAACCCATCCTGGGGCACGAAGGGAATAAGGGCTGGGTCGATAACCGTAAGTACCCGATCAAGGATGAGCGCGGCAACATTATTGGCTTGTTCGGCGTGGCGCGTGATATTACGGAACTGAAGCAGACTCAGGAGGCGCTAGCAAGGAGCGAGAAGCGCTACCGTGCCGCATTTCACAGCAGTTTTGATGCCATTAGTATCAGTCGTGTAAGTGACGGCCTGTTTTTAGATGTCAACCAGCCGTTTCTTGACACCTTCGGTTTCAAGCTTGATGAAGTGATCGGTTACAGCGCTCTTGATATCCACATTTGGGATAGCGTCAAGGACCGCCAGCATTTGGTCGAATCGGTGCAAAGGGACGGGACCTGCATCCACGTTGATGTGCCGCTCAGAAGGAAGAGTGGCGAGTTATTCTGGGGAGTGGTGTCTGCCGTTGTGATAGAGCTTGATGGCACTCCCTGCTTGTTTATTTTTACGCGCGATATTACTGAGCGCAAGCGCGCAGAAGCGGCATTGCGTGTGGGCGAGGAGCGTTACCGCTCGGTTTTCCAAACCAGCCTTGATGGCATCTCTATTACGCGTATAAGCGACGGCGTGATTCTCGACGTCAACCAATCGTATCTTGATCTTTATGGATATCGAAGAACGGAAGTTGTTGGCAAGACACCGCTTGAATTGGGCGTCTGGCGCGAATTGGCTGAGCGACAACGCTTCATGGAAATTTTGCGGCGAGAGGGACGTTGCAGAAATTTCGAGTGTCTTTCCAGAAAGAAAAGCGGTGAACTTTTCTGGGTAGTGCTGTCGGCAACGGCTATAGAGGTTGGCGACGTTCCCTGCATTTTGACCTATCAGAAAGATATTACTGAACGAAAGCGTTCAGAAGAAAAGATTTATCAATTGGCTTTCTATGATCAGTTGACGGCACTGCCTAACCGCACACTTTTGCGTGAACGTATCAAGCAGGCTGTGGAGGCTTGTGCAGAGAGCGGACGTCATGGCGCACTATTACTCATTGATCTGGATAACTTTAAAACGCTCAACGATACCCTTGGCCATGATATGGGGGATATCTTGTTGCAGCAGGTGGCGCAACGGCTGATTGGCTGTGTCCGGGAAGAGGATACGGTTGCGCGCCTGGGTGGCGATGAATTCGTTGTGATGCTGGTGGGTTTGAGTGAGGTAGAGAGTGAGGCGGCCTCACAGGTCGAACAGACAGGCCGAAAAATCCACATTGCCTTTACGCAAAGCTTTCAACTCAAGGGGATCTCGTCGCGCATCACGCCGAGTGTGGGTGCCAGTTTATTTGGTGGCGGCGACGTGGATATCGATGCGCTGATCAAGCAGTCGGATCTTGCCATGTATCGGGTCAAGGAAACGGGGCGCAATAGCATTCGTTTTTTCGAGCCGGACATGGCGTTTGCCGTGATGCATCGCGCCAAGCTGGAAGGCGAGTTGCGCGAGGCCATAGATAACAGGCAGTTCATCCTTCACTACCAAAGCCAGATCGCAGATGGCGAGATTGTTGGCGCTGAAGCGCTTGTGCGCTGGATGCGTCCCGCGCGTGGTCTGGTATCCCCGGCGGAATTTATACCGTTGGCAGAAGAGAATGGCTTGATCCTGCCATTGGGTCAGTGGATTCTGGAGGCGGCGTGCATGCAATTGGCAGCATGGGCAAAGCGACCAGAAATGGCCCATCTCACCATCGCAGTCAATGTGAGTGCCCGCCAGTTTCGCCAGCCGGATTTTGTCGATCAGGTACAGGTGGCGCTTGGCAATACGGGTGCAAACCCGCATCGCCTGAAGCTTGAGTTGACCGAGAGTCTGCTGGCGTCTGATCTGGATGAAGTGGCCGAGAAGATGTTTGTGCTGAAGTCCAAAGGCGTGGGTTTCTCGCTGGATGATTTTGGAACGGGCTATTCTTCCCTGTCCTATTTGAAACTTCTGCCCCTGGATCAACTAAAGATTGACCGGACATTCGTGCGTGACGTTCTCATTGATCCGAATGATGCTGCCATTGCCACAACCATTATTACGCTTGCTCAAAGTCTGGGGCTGGGCGTGATAGCAGAAGGCGTGGAAACCGCATCGCAGCGTGAGTTCCTGGCTAACGCAGGTTGCCATGCCTATCAGGGCTATTTCTTCAGTCGGCCTTTGCCAATTGAGGCATTTGAAAAACAGGTTTTGCAAGGCTGAGCAAGTTGCGCATTAAAAAGCCCGCACTTTTTGAGGGAGCGGGCTTTCTTGTTGGATGCATAGATGATCAGGCCAGCGCAGCAGTACGCATCTCCGATTTCATTTGCTCGTAAGCATGGGTCAGGTGTTGCTCTGCCCATTTCTGGTCGTCAATCTTTTCGATCTTGACGGCGGAATACTTGTATTCCGGTGTGCGGGATATCGGATCGAGGTGGTCGAGAGTGAGTTCGTTGCACGCGCCGATCCACCACTGGTAGGTCATGTAAACCGCGCCGTGGTTCACACGTTCGTTTACGGCCGCACGGGTAATCACCTTGCCACGGCGTGAGGCCACCCACACCAGTTCCTGATCCCGAATACCGAGCGCATTCGCATCTTGCGGATGAATCTGCACATAGCCCGGCTCATCAGCCAGCGTTTGCAGCGCGGTGCAGTTGCCGGTCATCGACCGGCAGGAATAGTGCCCAACTTCGCGCACCGTGCATAGCACCAGCGGGTATTCCGCATCCGTGGCATCGGCAGGCGGCACCCATTCCGTGGCGAATAATTGCGCCTTGCCGCTCGGCGTATCGAACTGGTTGCCTTCATACAGCCAGGCGCGACCAGGGTCGTCCAGCGTGAGTGTCGGCCATTGCACGTAGCCGAAATCGGCCATTTTTTCATAAGTCGCGCCGTGATACAGCGGGCACAGTTCGCGCAACTCGTCCCAGATTTCCTGTGTATTGTTGTATTGCATTGGGTAGCCGAGAGCACGCGCCATCAGGCTATGGATTTCCCAGTCCGGTTTCACGTCTCCCTTGGGTTCGACCGCCTTGTAAAAACGCTGGAAACCGCGATCAGCGCTGGTATACACGCCCTCGTGCTCGCCCCACGAGGTGGCGGGCAGGATCACGTCGGCCGCCATCGCCGTCTTGGTCATGAAGATGTCTTGCACGATGATGAATTCGAGGTTCGCAAATTCCTGTCGCATGACACTCAAATCCGGCTCGGTTTGCAGTGGGTCTTCGCCGAAAATGTAAAACGCCTTGAGCTTGCCTTCGTGAATCTTGTGCGGTATTTCGGTCAGGCTCATGCCTTTTTCGCCTGGAATTTCAGGAACACCCCATGCCTTGGAGAATTTGGCGCGCGCGTCCGGATCGGTGACTTTCTGGTAGCCGGGCAAGGTGCCGGGCAGCGCGCCCATGTCGCACGCGCCCTGAACGTTGTTTTGGCCGCGCACTGGTCCGACGCCCACATTCGCACGCCCCAGATTGCCAGTGATGGTGGCAAGGCTGGACAGCCCTTTGACCACATCGACCGATTGCCCCCATTGCGTGACGCCCATGCCCCACAGAATGGTGGCCGACGGCGCGGCGGCATACATACGCATCGCTTCCCGTACCAGCTCCGGTTCCAGGCCGGTGATTTCGGCCGTGTATTCCGGTGTGTATTTCGCGACAGATGCCTTGTAAGCCTCGAAGCCTTCTGCGTATCTGGCGACATAATCCCGGTCATACAAGCCTTCGCTGATTAACACGTTGGCAAATGCATTCACCAGCGCCATGTTGGAGCCGTTTTTCAGTGGCAGATACAGATCGGCAATGCGTGCGGTTTCAATGACGCGCGGATCGCACACGATGATTTTCGCGCCTTTCTCCTTGGCCTTGATGATGCGGCGTGCCACGATGGGGTGCGAATCACCGGCGTTGTACCCGAACACCAGCAGGCATTTTGTATCCTCGATTTCGTTGATCGAGTTGCTCATGGCGCCATTTCCGAGCGTGGCTTCCAGTCCGGCAACGGACGGACCGTGGCAGACACGGGCGCAACAGTCCACGTTGTTGGTGCCGATCACGGCGCGGGCGAATTTTTGCATCACGTAATTGGCTTCATTGCCGGGGCCGCGCGAGGAGCCGGAACACATGATGGCATCCGGACCGTGCTTGTCCTTGATTTCCTTCAGGCGCGAACTGGCAAATTCAATTGCTTCGTCCCACGTTGCGGCCTCAAACGGGCCGCTGCGGTCACGACGGATGAGTGGTTGCTTCAAACGCGGCGTCAGCAGTTGCGTGTCTTTCAGGAAATCCCAGCCGTAATAGCCTTTCAGGCACAGTTCACCTTCATTGGTGACGCCGTTGGCCCCTTCAGCGCCGACGATTTCTCCCTCCTCGACCAGCAAGTGAAT
Organism: Burkholderiaceae bacterium; assembly: GCA_963666295.1. Taxonomy (GTDB): domain Bacteria; phylum Pseudomonadota; class Gammaproteobacteria; order Burkholderiales; family Burkholderiaceae_D; genus QZKY01. The sequence goes on from OY762707.1 coordinate 1,503,000, forward strand.
CTTGCAGCCTGATGCGCAGTAAGGGCAGACGGTAATGACTTTTTCCATGGTTCAACTCCGGTTGTGCCGATTTTTTTGCGTGCGCTTCTAGAGATCCAGACTATTTTCTTTTGTGCGCACGGTAAATGACCGGAAACGGCCTTATTTCAAGTTGAGATTGCTGGTCGCTGCAGACACAGCTCTCTCGCGGCGCTGGTTTGAAAGAGCCTCCAAGTCAGGGGCTTCAATCAAGTGCAGCGCGTCGGTCGGGCAAACGGCGACGCAGGCCGGGCCGCCAGGTACATCAATGCACATGTCGCATTTGTGCGCAACAGAGATAAAGCCATCAACACTTAGAGTGCCAAGATTCGTTTCCTTTGCAGGAATCGAAATGACTTCCATAGCACCAAAGGGGCAAGCGATTACGCAGGATTGGCAGCCGATGCAGCGCTCCTGAATGACTTGCACCGTATTGTCACGATAAACGATGGCATTGGTTGGGCAGGCATTGACGCACGGCGCATTAACGCAATGACGACATTGCACCGGAGCAGTCACTTCCCGGTTCTTGACCAGCTTAAGGCGAGGTCTGAAGTTTTCGGGTGTAAGTGTTTGCGCCGTGCCGTTTCCAAGTGGGTGGGCAAGTGCGCACGCGATCTCACAAGTACGACAGCCAATACATTTGCTGGGTTCTGCGATAACGAACCGATTCATATTTTTGCCTCCTGTCTCGCACGGTTTTGAATGCCTGCACCTCGTGGGTTCAGCGTGTGCGAATTAAATATGCGGATAGCTGCCTATTTGGGTGGCGGTTGCCACATGCTATCCTCTCTCGCTTCTGGGAAAGTGGATGATTATAGCGATTATTCTGCTGATACAAATATGCATCGATTTGCTTGTTTTTGGCATCGATGAATTTCGGAGGGGTTCAGCGTTGACTCACAAGGTCGGTGGCTGACCTTTGCATATGAATTTTTTCGGATATCAGGCATAAATCATGACTGTGGAAATAAAAACAGAATCGGCGGTTGAAAACTGCCCGGTGGTAGAGAGTCTGGCGCTGTTAAGGGACAGGTTGCTGGCTGGCGGTAGTGACCTCAATGGGGTGCGCCAGGTGCTGGCGCGCGGCGCGCGCATCGTGACGGAAATCAGCCTTGGCAGAGGGTCGCTGGCGCACCTGGATGAACTCGCCACTTTTGCGAACGAGATCAAGGCAACGGACAGCGTATTGGCGAGTGCGCTGCTCGGCTCGCTGACGGGCAGCCAGGATAAGTGGCGGCAGCATGTGACGGAGGGCACATGCCCTGCGGATCAGTGCATCCAGCCAAGTGTGGTGCCGTGTCAGGAAGCATGCCCGGCTCATATCGACATCCCCAGCATGCTGGGCTATATCGGGAAAGCGCAGTATGCGGATGCGCTGAACGTACTGCTTAAGGATACGCCACTACCGAATTCCTGTGGTCTGGTCTGTCCGGCGCCGTGTGAAGATGCGTGCGTGCAGAATGCCGTCAGCGCACCGGTGGTAATCAAGCCGATGAAATCGGTGGCGGCCCGTTGTAGCGGCAGTTATCCGCTGCCAGACTGTGACGCGCCGACGGGCAAGAAAGTCGCTGTCGTTGGCGCAGGACCGGCTGGTTTGACCGTTGCTTACTACCTGGCACAAAAAGGCCACCACGTCGAAATTTTCGATGAGAATGCGCATCCCGGCGGCATCATGCGCTACGGCATTCCAGAATACCGCCTGCCCAACCCGGTACTTTACGCTGAAGTCGATATGATCAAGGCGCTTGGTGTGCTGTTCCACATGAATACGCGCATTGCCAACCTGAAAGACTTGCGCGAAAAAGGTTTCGACGCGATTTTCCTTGCAACTGGCCTGCAAAAATCCAAGGGCATGCGTGTGGAAGGCGACGACCAGCCATTTGTGCTGGGCGGGATTGATTTCCTGCGTGAAGTCCGCGATGGCAAGAATCCGCGCGTCGGCCCGCACGTCGTCGTCATCGGTGGCGGCAATACCGCCATTGATGCTGCGATGACGGCATTCCGTCAGGGCGCAACCAAGGTGGAGATCTGGTACCGTCGCACACGCAAAGTCATGCCAGCCAATCCGCATGAAGTGGAAATGGCACTCGACGAAGGCGTCGAATTGCTGGAATACTGGGCGCCGAGCAAGATATTGCCCGGCAACCAAATCGAATTTGTCCGCAATTCAAGCGCGCCTGATGCAGAGACGACTCAGCCGGTCGTCATTCAGCCAGATCATGTTATTGCTGCCATCGGTCAGGACCCGGATAACGATTATCTGGAAGGCAACGACATCCGGCTCGAATGGGGCAATATTATTGCCGACCCGGTGACCTTGATGACCGACATTCGTGGTGTCTTCTCCGGTGGTGACATCCAGCATGGTGGCAGCACGGTGGTCGCGGCCATTGGCTCCGGCAAGCGCGCGGCCGAGTCGATTCATGCCTACCTCACGGAAAGCCAGATGGATCTTGAATCGCTCAAGCCGCAGCGTCGGGATTTTGTGGTGCCAGTGAAGAGCGATCCGAAAGCGCGCGTCGATGCGCATCGTCCGCATGTGCCGGAACAAGACCCGCTAGCACGTCGTACTTCGCACGACCCGATTCAGTTCGATTTCGACGAAGCAATTGCGACAACCGAAGCGGCGCGCTGTCTGCGCTGCGACCAGTGTATAGGTTGCGGCTTGTGCGAACTGGCCTGTATAGAAGTAGGTGCGAATGCACTGCGTATGGTGAAAACCAAATCTGGCCGCATGGTGTTTGACGGGTTTATGACGCCGGCGACAATGTGCATCGGTTGTGGTGCGTGCGCGGCGGTTTGTCCGACCGGGGCGATTACCGTGGGAGATGAAGGTAATGAGCGGGTAACGACGATTACCGGCACCGAAGTGCGTCGCCAGCCATTGCAGGCTTGCGAGACGTGCGGTGCTATGTTCACGACGGTGGCACAATTTGAAAGACTGCGCAGCAAACTCGGCCTGGAAGGGGATGCTCCTGCTGTCTGTCCGGCTTGCCTGCGCGAAAAGACCGGCACAGCCATGCAAGGCATGCGCTGGTAGAGCCTACAGAATTGGCCCATAAAATCCCTGCCTCTGCCAAAGTTGCAGGGATTTTTTATAGCAAACCGTTCAGGTTCGTGAGTACGCTATCGAAATGCTCGGGATGCTTCGGGATGTCGGCAACGAACTGGAATTCAGGAAATTCAAAACCGGGCGCGACACTGCATCCTGCCAGCACGTAGCTGCCCAGGGGGCGTGCCGCTTGCCAGTGCCCGGCCGGGATGACGGCAACGCTGGCATGGCCGTCCAGCGGGTTGCCAAGCACATGGCGTTCAAGCTGTTGCATCTGCGGGTTGTATGAAAACAGTTCCAGCGCATGACCAGCGTAAAAATGCCAGATTTCATCGGATTCAACCACATGCCAGCGGCTGACCTGATCTTGCTCCAGCAGGTAATAAATTTGCGTGAGAGCTGAACGCGTGCCGCGTGGTGTTTCGACTGGCGAGTTGGAGCGATAGATTTCACGATACCAGCCGCCTTCCGGGTGCGGTGTGAGGGCGTGCATGGTAATGAGTTTATGGGCTGCCATCGTATTCGTTGAGGTTGCTTCTTAAAATGGGTTGATGCTTATTGCGTTGTTTCATTATGCGATTGTTTATTCAACGCTTTACGTTGTTTCGCCTCTGCTGAGCGCCGCTTTTTAATCTCTTGGCGTTCTTTTGCTTCATCAAAACGTCGGACTTGGTCAGAATTACTTAACTCAAGCGGCGGCACGGAAACAGGGCGGCGATTTTGATCAACAGCAACCATCGTGAAATAACTACTGTTGACGTGACGTTTCTGATTTTTGAGGATGTCCTCTGCGATAACTTTAATACCCACCTCCATCGATGTATTTCCTGTGTAGTTCACAGAGGCAAGAAATGTGACAAGTTCACCAACATGAATCGGTTGGCGAAACTCAACGCGATCGACAGAGAGCGTTACTGCGTAACGGCCAGAGTAACGACTGGCGCAAGCATAGGCGACGCTATCAAGGTGTTTAAGAATTGTGCCACCATGCACGTTGCCAGCAAAGTTGGCGGTGTCCGGTGTCATTAGTACCGTCATGGATAATTGATGGGGTTTGGTATGCATACTTGATTCTCCTTTCCAGAATGGGTGACACGTTGGCACAGAGCAGTATGTTAAATGGGAAAACAGCTACTCAGGCGAGATTATTGTTGTTGCAATCAGATCAACGAAGAGCGACAAGCTAGACTATTTTCCGTAATTCATCAAATCCTGAAGGTGCTGTCGGCTTTGCTCGTTCAGATTGATGAATTTCATGTCAATGCGAAAACCTTCCATGCCAGCACAAACGCTTTCCTGCGTTTCTGAAACGGCAGTGATTTTCTGTAACTTGCCATTTAACAGCATGTCGAACTCGACCTTACATAAAAAGCCTTTACGTAGTCGATAAGGACTCATTAATGTCAACTCAGTTGTCGAAACGTGTACGGTGCGCGCTTCCAGGCTTTGGGCATTATTAAAGGTTAAACGGATCTTGCGGCGCAACATTTTGCTGTTTGCGTTGTTGCGAACTGCTAAGGCATGAAGACCACTCGAACTCATAACTAACAAACCAGTTAAAATATTGTGAAAAGGCAATGCAAAAAGTGTGCTCAGGCATGCAAGCATTAAGGGAAAGTTTAGGAATGCCGTATGACGGTGCCATGACAGTGAATATTTTTGTGGTTTGTGATCTACGTCATAAAACGGACATGACACTCGGGTATGCTTATTGCATTAAAGAAATTATTTAAACAGTCGTTAGCGACTTTTCCACAAGGAGAAACCAATGCCTGCGCGAAATGCGATGATGATTGAGATTCTGGAAGCGGTGAAAATGGGATCAAAAACGGCGCCTGAGACGGCCTTCCGTGTGTTTGCGAATCAGCAGCGTGCTGGTTTGAAAGGTCATGTGCTCAGCCAGGGTAAGCGCCAGTTGCGCCGCAACTCCCTGACTGATATCAATGTAAAAAAAGCCACGAACTGAATTCGCGCTTTTCCCACGTTTTAGATGTTGAACGGCAGCACGATGGTGCCGTTTCTTTTATTGCGTTTCTTGGGGGAGTTAAAGCACGATCGTTCGTGCTTCTTCGCCTCTGCGCTCGCGAATCGCACCAATGTGGTACACGGTTTCGCCAGCCGCGCGGAGTTGCGCCATCGCGGCCTCCGCATTTTCTTTTGCCACGATCACAGTCATGCCGATGCCGCAGTTAAATACGCGGTGCATTTCGGCGTCCGCGACGCCACCGTGTTGCTGTAGCCAGCCAAAGAGTTTTGGCATCGTCCAGGCGTCGCGTCGTAGTTCCGCTGTCAGGTTTTGCGGCAGGATGCGCGGCAGGTTCTCGACCAGCCCGCCGCCGGTGATGTGTGCCATGCCTTTGACTTCCATCGCTTCTATCAGCGCCAGGATCGGCTTAACGTAAATGCGCGTCGGGGTGAGTAGCACTTCGGCGAGGGGGCGGCCTTCAAAGTCGGCATTCAGGTCAGGTTGTGCAAGGTCGATGATCTTGCGCACCAGCGAGTAACCGTTGGAGTGGGCGCCAGAGGAGGCCAGTCCGAGTACCACGTCGCCAGGTGCAATTTTGCTGCCGTCGATGATTTTGGACTTTTCTACCGCGCCCACGACAAAACCGGCCAAGTCATATTCGCCTTCCGGGTACATGCTGGGCATTTCTGCCGTTTCGCCGCCGATCAGTGCGCATCCGGCTTGCTCGCAGCCAAGCGCAATGCCTTTGATAACATTGGTTGCCGTAGCCACATCCAGCTTGCCGCAAGCGAAATAATCAAGGAAGAACAGGGGTTCCGCGCCTTGTACCAGAATATCGTTCACACTCATGGCAACCAGATCGATGCCAACCGTATCGTGTTTGTTCAGGTCAAAGGCCAGTCGCAGTTTGGTGCCGACGCCATCTGTCCCGGAAACGAGTACCGGCTCCTTGTATTTCCTGCTGATTTCAAATAGCGCGCCAAAGCCGCCGATGTTACTTAGCACGCCTTCGCGCATCGTACGTTTGGCAAAGGGCTTGATAGCATCAACGAGCGCGTCGCCAGCATCGATATTGACACCGGCATCACGGTAAGAAAGGGAGACATTTTCTGGTTTGTTCATGGTTTATTCACGCAGGGGAAGTAAAATAGCAGTATGTTTCTGATCGTCGGCTAATCGTTTCGCAACAGTTTGTTGTATTACACAGAGTTTCTTTTTGACAAAACGGATTGCCTGAGCGAAAGTGCCATTTTAGCAAACAGCCAGACAGCAAAAGTAGCCAATGCCCTTTAATTTGACCATGAATCAAAAGCAAACCGCACTATGGGTCGGTTTATGGCTGCTTTTGATGGTTATTCTGGTGTTGCTCGGACCGATTCTCGCGCCTTTTATCATCGGCGCGATTATGGCGTATATCCTGAATCCGAGTGTTGAACGCATTTCACGCTGGCACATTGGAGCCTGGCAGGTTTCGCGTCCGATTGCCGTGGTTTTTGTGCTGGCGCTGGTGCTGGCAGTCATGGTTACCTTGGTGCTGGTTGTGGTGCCAGTGGTGCAGCAGCAAATCCCGTTGTTGAGTGATCAGGTTCCCGGTTTTTTGGTGAGAATAAACGAAACGCTGGCACCCCTGCTTCAAAAATTGCATGTCGAAGTGAGTCTTGATCCGGATAATATCAAGACGGTGCTAGGCGAACAAATTGCCGCCAGTAAGGAGTGGCTCTGGAAAGCGGTGCTGGCATCTGCCAAGGTTGGCGGAACAGCCCTGCTAGGCTGGATCGCGGTGCTGACCTTGACGCCGGTGGTGGTGATGTATTTGCTGCTTGATTGGCGCAAGCTGTTGCGCGTTGTCGTGGTTGCCATTCCGCGTCGCTGGGCGCGAAAAACAATTAGCATGGCCAAGGAGGTGGACGAATTGCTGGCGCAATATTTGCGCGGGCAGTTCATGGTCATGCTCGTGCTGGCAGTTTATTATTCCGTCGGGCTTGCCATTGCCGGTTTCGATGCAGCTTTGCCGGTGGGAATGATTACCGGCTTGCTGGCGTTCATCCCGTATGTTGGTTTCGGTTTGGGGTTGATACTGGCCTTACTGGCAGGCCTGCTGCAATTCGCCGGTTGGAAGGGGATTATTCTGGTGGCACTGGTTTACAGTGGTGGCCAGGCTCTGGAAGGGTTTTACCTGACGCCCAAACTGGTCGGCAAGCGCATCGGTCTGCACCCATTGGTAGTGATCTTTGCGTTACTCGCTTTTGGTCATTTGTTTGGGTTTGTGGGCGTACTGCTGGCGCTGCCTTCATCGGCCATTCTGTCGGTTATGTTCCGGCACTTGAGAACGCAATACGTCAAGAGCGATTTTTATACTTCATGAGCATGGAACGATGCGGCAATTACCGCTTGATTTAGGCATACAAGCGTCGCAAACACTGGATTCTTTTGTCGTTGGCAATAACGACGAGTTGCTGCAACTGTTGCCGCAATACGGGAAGCGGACTGCAGACGAGCGTTTTGCTTACTTGTGGGGCGAACCGTCTGCTGGAAAAACGCATTTACTCAATGCGCTGGCTGAAATGGCAGCGGCGCGTTTCATTCCCGCTACTGCGGACGAAAAAGCGTTTGCGTATTCGCCAGAGATCACTCTTTACTTGCTGGACGATTGCAACCGGCTTGCACCGCAGGTACAAGTGGCCGCGTTCACGCTTTTTAACGCCGTGCGCGATCATGGTGGCTTCATGGTAACGGCCGGATCAGTTGCGCCAAGGCATTTGACGGTGCGTGATGATTTGCGTAGTCGTCTGGGGTGGGGGTTGGTGTATCAGGTACATCGTTTGACGGATGAAGAAAAATTGACGGCGTTGACCGTTTCAGCGCAGCGGCGTGGCTTGATTTTATCGCCGGGCGTGCTACCTTACCTTATTACGCATTTTGCACGCGACATGCGCTCATTGTCTGGAATGCTGGACGCGTTGGATCGCTATTCTTTGGAAACCCAGCGCGCAATAACTTTGCCGCTGTTGCGGGATTTGCTGGAGCAAGAGGCAAAAAAGGAAACCTTATGAATCTCGCGCTATTTGATCTGGATCATACGTTGCTGCCAATCGACTCCGATTACGAGTGGGGGCAGTTTCTGGTGCGAATCGGAGCGGTCGAGCCTGAAGAATTTGCGCGACGCAACGCGGAATTCTTTGCACAGTACCAGGCGGGCACGCTAGATCCTGTGGAGTGGCTGGAATTTGCACTTGGTACGCTGGCGCAATTTAAGCGCAGCCAGTTGGATACCTGGCACGCTCAGTTCATGGATGAAGTGATTCGCCCGGTCATATTGCCTTCAGCGCTGGATTTGGTGCGAAGCCATCAGGATGCCGGCGATCTGATCGCCATCGTAACGGCGACCAACCGCTTCGTGACGGCACCGATCGCACGCGAATTGGGCGTCGAACATTTGCTTGCTGCCGAACCGGAAATGACGGATGACGGCGAACTGACCGGCAAGCTGCTGGGTGTGCCGACATCCGGCGAAGGCAAGATTGTGCATACGCAGCAGTGGCTGGCGAATATGGACAAGGCGCTGGAGCATTTCGAGCAAACCCATTTTTACAGCGATTCGCAAAACGATATTCCATTGCTGTCCATAGTGACTCACCCGGTCGCTACCAATCCGAATGCCAGACTGGAGGCGCACGCAAAAGCGCAGGGCTGGCCCTTGTTGAAGTTATTTGATGTTTAAGAAATTGATGCAGAGAATTTTTGGCTCAGAGGATGTCCCGCCGGCAGAAACGAAAACGGAACCGCGCGTCATTGAGCTTGAAGAACACCAGATTGACCCGGCCAAAGTGTCTAAAAATGCCGTGCGCGTTACCCGTACGCTGCAGGAAGCCGGTTATCAGGCTTATGTGGTTGGCGGTGCCGTGCGCGATCTGTTGCTGGGTGAAAGCCCCAAAGATTTTGACATCGCAACCAATGCAACGCCGCAGCAAGTCAAACAACTCTTCCGGCGGGCATTCATCATCGGCAAACGTTTTCAGATCGTGCATGTGATGTTCGGGACGGAACAGATCGAGGTGACCACATTTCGCGGTGCATCAATCGAAGCCGCCAAAAAAGATGAGCATGGCCGCGTGCTGCGTGACAACACTTTTGGTGAGCAGTATGAAGACGCGGCACGGCGCGATTTCAGCATCAACGCGATGTATTACGATCCGGTTTCGCAAAAAATACTGGATTATCACGACGGCATGCGCGATATTCGCCAGAAATTGCTGCGTATCATCGGCGTACCGGAAGTGCGCTATCGGGAAGACCCGGTGCGCATGTTGCGGGTGGTGCGTTTCGCGGCCAAACTGGGGTTTAAAATTGATTCGGCAGCGCACGAGCCCATTCGGGTGATGGCGCCGTTAGTCAACAACGTGCCTCCCGCGCGTGTCTATGACGAAATGCTCAAATTGTTGCTAGGCGGTCATGCTGTGGCATGTGTGCATCAGTTGCGCGAAGAGGGCTTGCATCACGGTTTGCTCCCCTTGCTGGACGTGGTGATGGAACAGCCATTAGGCGAGCGGTTTGTGTCGCTGGCACTGGCAAAAACAGATGAGCGCGTGCAGCAAGGAAAATCAAATTCGCCTGGTTTTTTGTTTGCTGCGCTGCTGTGGCATCATGTGGTGGAACGGTGGGATGCCTACCGCGCCAGCGGTGAATATCCGATTCCGGCGCTGCATCTGGCGGTCACTGACGTGTTGGACTTGCAGACCGAAAAGTTGGCCTTGCAGCGCAAAATTACATCGGATATGCGCGAGCTTTGGGCGTTGCAGCCGCGCTTTGAGCGGCGAGCCGGAAGGACGCCTTACCGGTTGCTGGAACACCCGCGTTTCCGCGCGGCCTACGATTTTCTGCTGTTGCGCTGCGAAGCCGGTGAAATTGATGCTGCCATCGGCGAATGGTGGACGCTCTTTGCGCAGGGCAGTAGTGTCGAGCGGGAAGAATTGATTGTGCAAAAGAAGCAGCAAGCGGGAACGAAGGCCAAAAAGCGTACTTCCCGACGTGGCGGGCGGGGGCGCAAGAAAGACGGTGCCACGGAAACTCAACAGATAAGTGAGGTTACGGTATGAATGTGCCAACAGTGATAGCTTATGTCGGTTTGGGTTCAAATATGGGGGATGTGATTGGCAATGTGCGGCGTGCCATGTCGCGTTTGCGCCGGATTCCGCAAACTTCGACAGGGCGGCAGTCTTCGCTCTACCTGACGGCGCCGATTGACTCGCTCGGCAGTGACTACGTCAATGCGGTTGTCCAGATTCATACGCACCTGACTGCTGAGGAGTTGCTCAAGGAGTTGATGGTCATCGAATCGGAATTCGGCCGGACGCGTCCGTTTCATAATGCGCCGCGCGCGATGGATCTGGACATTCTGCTCTACGGCAAGCAGCGCATCGAAGCAGACGATCTGGTCGTGCCGCACCCGAAACTGACAGAGCGGGCTTTTGCACTACTGCCCTTGCTGGAACTTGATCCACTGATTGATATTCCGGGTCAGGGACCGGGTCAAAAGTTCATTAAGTCGGTTTCCGGGCAGCGGATCAGCAAGGTAAAGATATAAGGCAGGAAAAATGCCGGCGCCAAAAGCGAGCAAGCATATGTTTTGATGATGGTCGCGGCACAAAATGCGGCAAGATTGAAGTGGGGAGAAACAACATGGCAGGGTATCTGAAAGAACGCAAGGCGATCACCGTTCCGGGGTTGATGGCATTGTGCGAGCGCGGCGAAAAAATCACGATGCTGACTTGCTATGACGCGAGTTTCGCCACACTGATGGATCGCTGCGGCGTCGAGACGTTGCTGGTCGGCGACTCGCTTGGCATGGTGTGCCAGGGACAGGATTCCACGCTGCCGGTTACGGTGGAGGAGGTGGCCTATCATACCGCCTGCGTGGCGCGCGGCAACAAGACCGCGCTACTGGTTGCCGACATGCCGTTTGGTACCTATGCCACGCCTGAAGCCGCTTTTGACAATGCCGTCAAGCTTATGCAAGCCGGGGCGCAAATGGTCAAGCTTGAAGGGGGAAGCTGGTTGCTGGATACGGTACGTTTTTTGACTGAACGCTCAGTGCCCGTTTGTGCGCATTTGGGTTTGACGCCGCAATCGGTGCATCAGCTCGGCGGCTACAAGGTGCAGGGTCGGGTGCCGGACGCGGCAGAGAAAATGAAAACGGAAGCCATGGCGCTGCAACATGCCGGTGCGTCGCTGCTGGTGCTGGAAGCCATTCCGGCCACGCTTGGCAAGGAGGTAACGGATCGGCTCTCCATCCCGACCATTGGCATCGGGGCGGGGCCGGACTGTTCTGGTCAAGTGCTCGTCATGCACGATATGCTCGGTGTGTTCCCGGGGCACAAGCCGCGCTTTGTGCAGAATTTCATGGATGGAAACGACAACATCGATGCGGCTGTGCGCGCTTATGTGGAAGCCGTCAAAAATGGTTCATTCCCAGCACCGGAGCATTGCTTTTAAGGGCGTGTCACAAAACGCATGAGCCTGATCGCTTCTCTTCAAGACGCCTTCATTCTGCTGTTTTCCGGCGATGCCGCGTTGTGGGCGATTATCTGGACGTCGCTTAAAACGTCACTTCTCAGTCTGCTTATCGCTACGCCGTTTACAGTAGTGATCGGTTACTGGCTGGCCACGAATAAATTTATTGGTCGTCGTTTCATTACCTGGATTTTGCAGGCATCGCTGTCGATGCCAACGGTGCTGGTTGGTTTACTGCTTTACATGGTGCTCTCTCGTCAAGGGGTGCTCGGCGTGTTTGGCATGCTGTTTTCCCAGTCCGGCATCATTGCCGGGCAGATCATGATTGCACTGCCGGTGCTCATTGCCTTTACGCTCGCCGCTGTGCAGGCGGCAGATGTGCGGTTGGCCGAAACGGCTGTATCGCTCGGGGCGCCGCGCTGGCGCGTCATGCTGACGGTGCTCTATGAAGTGCGCTACGGTGTGATGGCGGCGATCATTAATGGTTTTGGGCGCGCGATTTCGGAAGTCGGTTGTGCGATGATGGTGGGCGGTAATATTGAATCTGCTACGCGCACAATCACCACCGCGATTGCGCTGGAAACCAGCAAGGGTGAATTCGCGCAAGGGATAGCACTGGGCATTGTGCTGGTGTTTCTGGCGCTGTTGATCAACGCGGCGCTGATGTTTCTGCAAGGCGAAGCGCAAACGGCGGGGGTCGCGCAATGATCCCGCTGCTGGCGTTACATGGCATTCGTAAAGCCTTTAAAACGCAGCCATTGTTCGAGATAGAGACATTGCAGATCATGCCGCGTAGTGCGACGGTACTCACTGGCCCGAACGGCAGCGGAAAAACCACGTTGTTGCGCATCATCGGCGGGTTGGAGCCGGCAGAAATTGCCTGTGCGGAATTTGACGGAAAGATGGTTTCCTTTTCTCCGTACCCGGAAAAACTTCGCAAGGCGATTGTGTATGTACACCAGCATCCGGTGCTGTTTGCCACCAGCGTCGCTGCCAACATCGCCTACGGTTTGCGCATGCGTGGCGTTAACGGAGCGGCGCTCAATGAGCAGGTGGAAGAAGCGATGCAATGGGCAGGCGTGACCCACTTGCGTGGCCACAAGCCCAAGACGCTTTCCGGTGGCGAAAAGCAGCGCGTGGCACTGGCGCGCGCCCGTGTGTTGAAGCCGAAATTGTTGTTGCTGGACGAACCGACGGCAAATCTCGATGGTGCGGCGCGCGAGCAAGTGGCTGAACTGATTCCTGCATTGCTAAATGAGGGCGCAAGTATTTTGATGGCAACTCATGACCCGGCGTTGACTTCCTTGCCCGGCCTAACGAAGCTGGATTTGCGGGATGGTGCGCTAATAGAGTTGTCGTAACTTTTGCAAATTCCAGGCAATAACCGTAGCTTAGGTTAAGCAGGCATCTGTTGAAGTGGTGCTTTTCGGGAACTTTTTTGCTGCTGGGTGACAAAAAAACGATAAAAATATTTGGTCCGACTGCTGCCGATGTGGCGAACTGCGAGTCAATTCTGCGCGCCCTTCCAGAGTATTTCAGTATTGAGTCAGTGCTGCTTGACTACCTGCAAGATATCGAAACGATGCCCTCTTTCGTAGCTTGGCTGGATGAAAGAGTCATTGGATTCATCACGATTAATCGGCACGAAAGAGAGATTGCTGAAATTCAGGTTATGGCCGTTGATCGAGGGCAGCGTCGCAAAGGTACTGGTCACATGCTGATCGAGGCGGCGGTAAAACACTTGAAGCAAGAAGGCGTGACGAGTCTGGAAGTGAAAACGCTCGGTGAAACGCATCTCGACAAGAATTACGTCAAAACGCGAGCGTTCTACGCAGCGCAGGGTTTTCAGTCGGTGGAAGAGATTCTGGACTATTGGCCTGGGAATTTGCCGATGTTGTTGATGGCGAAGGTTTTGTGATTAGAAAAAAGGCGACCGCTAGACGCTTTATTCCTGCTGCCAGTGCAGCAAAAGGCGGGAAACAAAAACAACTCGCTACGCTCAAACATTTTTTGTTTCTATTCCGCTTTTGCCTTCTGTCAGCGGCAGCGTCTAATGCGGGTGAGCGGAAACGTTAGTAGAAAGCGTGGGCTGTTTTCTATTTTGGCGAGATTTAATTGCTGCCATACAGCATGTCATTTCGTTTCTCCCAATACTGACAAAGGTTAAATTTTGTTTGAATAACAAGTTCAGTGATCTTTTCTAGGGATTCCTCTGAGAACTGAACATATTCTTGTTGCATGCCTTTCTTTGACATTTTTAGCCTCACATATGTGTAGCCCTCTTCATCTGTGCTTAACCAGTTGGCATGGACAACTAGATTGCGCAGACGTCCTGACTCTTTCAGGTCGTTGATTAGCTGATCATATCCTTCAATGGTATTTCCTAAGCCGATATGAGCGTCATCACAGAAACGTTTGAAAAGTCCCATTTTTGACGAATAGTTCATATTGCTGAGAATGATGAGACCAGTAGCATCTGTTCTGTCTGTGAGGTGCTTGCAAAGGATTTCGTCTAGATAGCTTTCAAGTGCGTTGAAGAACATTACGATAGTGTCAATGGATGCTACAGCGTTGCCAATGTATTCGTCTGCTTTTTCTTCATCTTCAATCTCGTGATAAAGATACGGAATAAACTCTTTTGTTTTAGTTTTCATATGACTTCTGTAGTAAATAGGGGATAGACCACGTTTTTAGTCTGCGTTTGTTTTCACAGTTCCAATTTGCTTTTCCAACCTAACCATCAACGCCACCACTTCATACTCACTCTTTGAGAGCGCAAAGCCGGAGCTCAAACGTAATCCGTCTTTTTCCCAGACCACTTTCAGTAACTTATTGTTAGTGCCCCATCTTCCCGCATGCCATTTGCCGGTTTTGAGTTCGATAACGCTTTTTAGCGGAATGGAGATTGGCTCCTTGGTTAGGTAGCGCCGAAAGTGAATGGCTTGCTGGTCAACCCAGAACAGGCCATTGCCGCGCGCGAGCATTTTGTTTTTGCTGTAGCGCTTCCACCACTTTTCATCGACTTCGGTGCCGAAGTAGTTGCCTTCAATTTCGTGAATGATTCTTTTTGAATTCATGGTTTACCGTGAATGTGAATGGCGGAAAAGAAAAATCCTGACCGCATTTTGAAGGCGCAGATCAGGATTTTGGAGAAAGTAGTGTCAAGCCAGTTGGTTACTCGAAAAATTCCTTCACTCTACTTGTCCATGACTTCCCTTCGCTTTTCGGCTTGTGTTTGTCGCCGCCTTCCACCGTCAGATCTTCGAGCTCGCGCAACAGTTCTTTCTGGCGCGCGGTGAGTTTCACCGGCGTCTGGATATTGACGTGACAGAACAGGTCGCCGAAGCGGCCAGAGCGCACGCCTTTGATGCCCTTGCCGCGCAGGCGGAACACTTTGCCGCTTTGTGTGCCTTCTGGCACGGTAAATTCCACCTTGCCGTCCAGCGTAGGCACTTCGATTTCTCCGCCGAGTGCTGCCTTTGCGAAGGTGACGGGTATTTCGCAGTGCAGGTCGTCGTTGTTACGTTGGAAGGTCGCGTGTGGCTTGATGTGTACTTCCACGTACAGGTCGCCGGGCGGCCCGCCATTTTGTCCCGGCTCGCCATTGCCGGAAGAGCGAATGCGCATGCCGTCGTCGATCCCGGCTGGAATGCTGACTTCCAATTTCTTCTGGCGCTTGATGCGACCCACGCCGCCGCAATCGCGGCAGGGTTCGGCAATAATCTGCCCCTTGCCGTGACATTTCGGGCAGGTTTGCTGCACGCTGAAAAAGCCTTGTTGCATGCGCACTGTGCCGTGGCCGCCACAGGTTGTACAGGTGGTGGGCGATGTGCCCGGTTTTGCGCCGCTACCGTGACAGGTGTCGCATGTTTCCCATGACGGAACGCGAATGGTGGTGGTGAACCCATGCGCGGCTTCTTCGAGCGTGATTTCGAGGTTGTAACGCAGATCGGCACCACGATACATTTGCGGCCCCGAGCGACCGCTGCGCCCGCCACCGAAGATGTCGCCGAAGATGTCACCAAAGGCATCGGCAAATCCACCATAGCCGGCACCGCCGCCCATGTTGTTCGGATCAACGCCCGCATGGCCGTAGCGGTCGTAAGCAGCGCGTTTTTCCGGGTTGGACAGGATGTCGTTTGCTTCGTTGACTTCCTTGAACTTTTCTTCCGCTTCCTTCTTGTTTTCCGGATTTCGATCAGGGTGGTGCTTCATCGCCATCTTGCGATAGGCTTTTTTGATTTCGCTGTCAGATGCGCCTTTCGGCACACCCAAAACATCATAGTAATCTCGCTTTGACATTGTTTCTTACCTGATTTCCTGATCGTTCATTTCGGTTTGATGTTGCTACTGGAACCCCACCAATTTGCCATTTTACGCTACCGAGAATTTGAAATGGAGGAGTGTGAAAACGCCGGGCTCGACGTTCCTGTTTGCACACGTCTGCCCGGCTAAATCAATGCGGCTTGCGCCGCTTGACCTTATTCCTTGTCTTTCACTTCCTTGAATTCAGCATCGACGACGTCATCCTCTTGTGGCTTGGCACTTTCCGGTGCTTCGCCACCTGCCGCGGCGGCTTGTTGCTGGGCTTGCATGTCAGCATACATTTTCTCGCCCAGTTTTTGCGAAGCTTGTGCCAGTGCTTCAATTTTGCCATCAATGGCTGCCTTGTCACTGGCGTCGTCCTTCAGCGTGTCTTCGAGATCCTTGATTGCCGTTTCGATTTTCTCTTTCTCTTCGGCTTCCAGTTTGTCGCCATACTCGCCCATCGATTTCTTCGTGCTGTGCACCAAGGCGTCGCCCTGATTGCGTGCGTCGGCCAGTTCTTTCAAGCGGTGGTCTTCTGCCGCATTCAGTTCGGCATCTTTCACCATGCGCTGGATTTCCTCCTCGGTCAGACCGGAGTTGGCTTTGATGGTGATCTTGTTTTCCTTGCCGGTTGCCTTGTCCTTGGCGCTGACGTGCAGAATGCCGTTGGCGTCAATGTCGAAGGTGACTTCAATTTGTGGTGTGCCACGCATGGCTGGTGGAATGCCTTCCAGGTTAAATTCACCCAGCCCTTTATTGCCCGCGGCCATTTCGCGCTCGCCCTGAAACACCTTGATGGTGACGGCAGGCTGGTTGTCTTCGGCAGTGGAGAAAACCTGACTGAACTTGGTTGGGATCGTGGTGTTCTTCTCGATCATCTTGGTCATTACGCCGCCCATGGTTTCGATGCCGAGCGAGAGTGGTGTGACGTCGAGCAGCAGCAGATCCTTGCGGTCACCGGAAAGGACGGAGCCTTGCAGTGCGGCACCGACAGCGACCGCTTCGTCAGGATTGACGTCTTTGCGTGGTTCCTTGCCGAAGAATTCCTGCACTTTTTCCTGCACTTTGGGCATGCGCGTCATGCCGCCAACCAGAATGATGTCGTCAATATCGGAGGTGTTAATGCCCGCATCCTTGATCGCCGTGCGGCATGGCTCGATAGTGCGGGCAATCAGGTCTTCCACCAGCGACTCCAGTTTGGATCGGGTGATGCGCAAGTTCAGATGGACGGGCGCACCCTCTGACATCGCGATATAGGGCTCGTTGACTTCCGTTTGCTGCGCGGAGGACAGTTCGATTTTCGCGCGCTCGGCAGATGCCTTGATGCGCTGCAGTGCAATCGGGTCTTTTTTCAGGTCAATACCATTGATTTGCTTGAACTCATCAATGATGAAGTCGATCAGGCGCTGGTCGAAATCTTCGCCGCCAAGGAAAGTGTCGCCGTTGGTGGAGAGCACTTCGAACTGCTTTTCACCATCCACATCGGCAATTTCAATGATGGACACGTCAAACGTGCCGCCGCCCAGATCGTAAACGGCGATCTTGCGGTCGCGTTTGTCAGTTTTGTCCAGACCGAAAGCCAGCGCAGCAGCGGTTGGCTCGTTGATGATGCGCTTGACTTCCAGACCTGCGATGCGGCCGGCATCCTTGGTTGCCTGGCGCTGCGAGTCGTTGAAATAGGCGGGTACGGTAATGACCGCTTCGGTCACTTCTTCGCCCAGATAGTCTTCGGCGGTTTTCTTCATCTTGCGCAGCACTTCTGCAGAAACCTGCGGTGGCGCCATGTTCTTGCCTTGCACGGAAACCCAGGCATCGCCGTTATCCGCCTTGGTGATTTCAAACGGCATCAGGTCAATGTCTTTCTGCACCGCGTTTTCGCTGAATTTGCGACCAATCAGGCGCTTGATGGCGTAAAGCGTATTTTTCGGATTGGTCACCGCCTGACGCTTGGCTGGTGCGCCCACCAGAATGTCGCCATTTTCCTGATAAGCAATGACAGAGGGTGTCGTGCGTGTACCCTCAGCATTCTCAATTACTTTGGACTGACCGTTTTCAATGACCGAGACACAAGAGTTGGTCGTGCCCAGATCGATACCGATAATTTTTGACATTTTTGTTCCTCTCAGTTTATTTGTTTGATCCGGGTGTCCCAGATCCTGTATGTGTTCAAATATTGGGCTGATATCAGCTATTTCAAGGGAAAGGCAGACTCATCAGCGTTTTCGCAAGATTATTTTGATTCAGCAACGGTCACAATGGCCGGACGTAGCAAGCGGTCAGCAATCATGTAGCCTTTTTGCAGCACTGTGACAACGGTGTTGGGTTCCTGATCGGCAGGCACAGTCGAGATGGCCTGGTGTTTCATTGGGTCCAGTTTTTCACCTGCTTCCGGTACAACCTCAATCAATCGGTTTTTCTCGAAGGCCGCGGAGAGTTGCTTGAGCGTCATGTCAACGCCCTCTTTCAGCGATTCTACCGAGGTTGTTTCAATATTCAGTGCCATTTCAAGGCTGTCTTTGACGGTCATCATGGATTCGGCAAAGCTTTCAATGGCAAATTTGTGTGCCTTGGCAATGTCTTCCTGTGCGCGGCGGCGGATGTTTTCCGTTTCCGCTTTGGCGCGCAAGAACGCATCCTGCATCTCGGCTGCTTTCAGTTCTGCCTGCGCAAGCTGCTCTTCCAGCGAAGGTTCGGCAGGTTCTTCCGGGAGCGTTGTTTCAGTGACCGTTGCTTCCGCCGCTTCTAATTCCGTTGTTTCAGTTTGCGCCTCTGCGTCGGTTGCTGCGTTTTGTTCAGCATTTTTTTGGGGTTCCGTTTTGTTTTCGGATTGCATCAAGGTTTCTCCAACAGTCAACTTTTGTTCTGAATGGCAGCTAATTTGGGGCACTTCTCTTGCTTTCAAGGGGGGAACGCGAGAAAGCGCTGAATAAATGCCTTCGCGAGCGATTTGCCGTGTTGCGTGGTGCTCGCTTCCTCGCGTACTTCATTAAAGCCCTGAAGAGGGCTATTGCGAAAGCATTTCTTTTGCGTGCTGGCGCGTTGTGTCCGTGATTTCAACGCCGCCGAGCATGCGGGCAATTTCTTCCACGCGCGCATCCATGTCGAGATGTGTAATCTGCGAAACTGGCGCGCCTTCCTTGTCGGTGAGTTTGCTGACCTGAAAGTGCTGCATCGCCTGACTGGCGACTTGTGGCAAGTGTGTGACGCACAATACCTGACACTTGCTGCCAAGCCGGTGCAAGCGGCGACCAACCACTTCGGCGACTGCGCCACCGATGCCGCTGTCCACTTCATCAAAAATCAGCGTCGGTGTGGCGGATGCGCTGGACGTGATGACCGAGATCGCGAGTGAAATGCGTGCCAACTCGCCGCCGGAAGCGATTTTTTCCAGCGAGCCCAGCGAGGTGCCGGCATGCGCCGTGACCATGAATTCGACTTGCTCCAGCCCATTTGCGCTGGCGTCGCACGGAATCAGCTCAATGGCAAAGCGTCCGCCCGCCATGCTTAAATCCTGCATCGCTTCGGTGACGGCATTACCAAGTTCCGATGCCGCTTCTGCGCGCGCGGCAGAGAGTTGTTTCGCCAGATTGTCATAAGTTGTTTTGGCGGCTTGCTCCTGTGCTTGCAGGGCTTCCAGATCGTCAGCTAGCGTGAGTGCTTCCAGTTCTGCGGACAGGCGCTCGAACTCGGCAGGCAGTGCTTCCGGTTGTATGCGCAGTCGGCGTGCGGCGGCGTGGAGAGCATCCATGCGTGCTTCAACTTCGTGCAGGCGTTGTGGGTCGAGGTCGGTGCGCGAAAGGTAGTGATTCAGCGTATAGGCTGCTTCCTGCATTTGGATGCGCGCCGAATCCAGCATTTCGAGCGAAGGCGTCAAAGCGCCATCAATGTCCGATAGTTTAGACAGCTTCTGGTGTAGTAAAAACAGCTCCGATATCAGTGGCTGCTCGGTTTCAGCCAATGTTGCAAGTACGTGCTGCGCGCCCTCCATCAAACTGGCGGCATGCGACAGGCGGGTATGTTCCTGCGTGATTTCTTCCCACTCGCCGTCTTGTGGTGTCAGCTTTTCCAGTTCATCCACTTGCCATTGCAGGTGTTCTTTCTGGACGGCAGTGTTTTCGGCATTGGCGACACTTTCCTGAAGTTGGCGCGTCAGGGCTTGCCATTTTCGGTGGGCTGTCGCGACGGCGTTAGCGAGCGCCTCCAGATTGGCGTGACGGTCCAGAAGCCTGCGTTGGTTGTTGGCTTTGAGCAGGCCTTGATGGGCATGCTGACCATGGATATCAACCAGCATTTCGCCCAGTTTGCGCAGCTGGCTCAGGGTAGCGGCAGAGCCGTTGATGAAGGCGCGAGAGCGGCCGCTGCTGTCGATCACGCGGCGCAGCAGCACACGATCTTCGTCGCTGTCGAATTCGTGGCGCTTCAGCCAGTCCTGTGCGTCGTGATCAAGGGTAAATTCGGCGCTGATATCGGCGCGCTGCGCATTTTCACGTATGGCACGCGCATCGCTACGTCCACCGAGCGCGAGCATCAGTGCGTCGACGAGAATGGATTTTCCGGCACCCGTTTCGCCGGTCAGAACCGAGAAACCGTTCGTGAATTCCAGTTCGAGTGAATCAACAATAACGAAATCGCGGATCGAGAGGGTGTGCAGCATGATGTATGGCCAAAATAGCTGTTTAGTAACCCCAGTTGACAGGTACGCGTTTGCCCTTGCCTTCGTTCCAGTGCAGTTTTTCACGCAGGGTATCGTAGTAACTCCACCCGCGAGGATGCAGGAAAGTGACAAAGCACTTTGAGCGCCGAATCACAAGGCGGTCGCCAACTTTGACGCTGGCAAAGGATTGCGAGTCGAAGTTGATGGTTGGATTTTGCGCATCGACAATTTCGACCATGATCTCGCTTTTGTCCGGCACGACGATTGGACGGTTCGAGAGCGCGTGCGGCGCAATCGCAGCCAGCACGATGCCATCGAGGTTCGGATGCAGCAAGGGGCCGCCTGCGGAAAGGGAGTAAGCGGTAGAGCCGGTTGGAGTTGAAATGATCAGCCCGTCCGATCGCTGACTGTACATGAAGTGATCGTCCACCATCACACACAGTTCCATCATGCCGCTGCCGCTGCCGCGTGAAATAACGACGTCGTTAAGGGCCGTCGCTTGATGCACTTTCTGGTGCTCTCTGAAAATGGTGCCTTCCAGCAGACTGCGCCGTTCTGATTGGAATTTGCCCTCCAGAATGGCTGAGAGTACCGGGATCATCTGGTCTAGCGAGATGTCGGCCATGAAACCGAGTCGCCCGTGGTTGATGCCGATCAGCGGCACACCGTAAGGAGCGAGGCTACGTGCGATGCCAAGCATGGTGCCATCACCACCAACGACAATGGCAGCATCGGCCTGTTTGCCAATCTCGTCCAGGGTCATGGTCGTGATGCCGTCGGTTACAATGCCGTTCGCTGTTTCTTCCTCGTAAGCAACCAGATGGCCTGCGCCGAGAAGAAAGTCTGCCAGCGTAGCCAGAGGTTGCGTAACGGCTGGCGTATTGAGCCTGCCAATGAGTGCGAAGAGGAGTTTTTTTGATTGCATATAGAGTCAGTGTGCTGACGGGCCAGTGAAAAAGATTACACCATAAATTGGGGATGCGCAGCTATTTGCGGTAAAAGCTAAAAGGCAGGTGGTATGGCTGATACGTTTGCTGTCCCATATGCAGTGAGATATGCGTGTTCATGGTGGTAATATTGCCTTTTGCATGCTTGAATTTTGGCCATTCGTTTTCGCAACGAAAAAAAGCGCCATCACTTGAAATAGCTGCAAAGGCCTCCATTTTCGAGGTGGGACAGAAAAGCGGAATTGGTTTTGAAATGGTGCTGAAAAATACGCAGTTGGGTGCTCGTGAGCAGACTTTGCTCAAGACACTGATCGAGTATTACATTGCTGATGGCCAGCCGGTCGGTTCGCGTGCGCTTTCCCGACTTTCCGGTTTGGATCTTTCGCCTGCGACGATTCGCAACATCATGTCTGATCTGGAAGAGATGGGGTTGATTGCCAGTCCGCATACGTCTGCCGGACGGGTGCCAACGGTGCGTGGTTACCGCCTGTTTGTCGACACGCTAATGACGGTTCAGCAGATTGATGAGCAAACGGTTCAGTCTGCCTTGCAGTCCAAGTTTTCTGCCGCACAGCCGGGGAAAATCATACAGCGCACGGCGCAACTGCTTTCTTCGCTATCCGAATTCGCTGGCGTGGTGCTGACACCGCGGCATGAATCCATGTTTAAACAAATCGAGTTTTTGCGCCTGTCAGAAAAGCGGATTTTGCTGGTGATTGTTGATCCTTCCGGGAATGTGCATAACCGTCTTATGCTGACTGAAAAGGACTATTCCCCGTCGCAACTGGTGGAGGCGGCGAACTATATCAATGTACATTTCAGCGGCCAGAGTTTTCTTCAGGTCAGACAAAAACTGCAAACTGAATTGCGCCAGTTACGCGACGACATGACGACGTTGATGCAAAAGGCGATAGAGGCCGGTAGCGAAGCCGTGTCGGAGAATGGCGATGATATTGTGATTTCGGGTGAAAACAACTTGCTAAGCGTGACGGATCTGGCGCAAAACATGAGTTCGCTCCGCAAAATGTTCGATATTTTCGAAGATAAAACCGGCTTGCTGGAATTGCTTGATATTTCCAGTCAGGCTTCCGGCGTGCAGATTTTCTTCGGTGGAGAATCTCAGGTATTGCCGGTGGACGACATGAGCGTGGTCACCGCGCCTTACAAGGTGAATGACCGTATTGTCGGCACGCTGGGAGTGATCGGCCCGACGCGTATGGCTTACGAGCGCGTGATTCCCATTGTTGATATCACGGCAAAACTGCTTACCAGTGCCTTAAGCCAGTCTTAAGCCAGCAATGTACACAGAGGCACACGCGAGTGATCTGCCGTGTTGTGCGGAACACCCCTCATTGCCTCTCACTGGGTTGGCTTCTGCCATGGCGCTCGGAAAGCATTGCACTGCATCCCGCGTGCCGAGTCTCTTCAGCATTTTTAATGCGCAAAAATGCGTTCAAAACAAGCGCATGAAGGCCTTAATAATGGATGAGTTTTATCTAATATCAAATCTCCGCATTGAATGCCGCGATAAAGTTGTTTTGCCCAGTTGTTACTTGCGTGACCTGTCGAGCCCATAATGAATTAATTAAAAGGAGAAAGCTCATGTTTAAATCGATATTGGTACCAACAGATGGTTCTTATTTGTCTGAACAAGCCATTGGCAATGCAATTGAATTTGCGAAAATTAACCCGGGTAGTAAGATCGTTGCACTCTCCGTTGTAGAGCCTGCGCCAACGATTGCGTTCGAAGGTGAAGTCTATACAAATTCCGAGAAATATATGGGCTATGCCAGAACATCGGCAGACTCTAACGTGGGCAAAGTGGCTGAGGCCGCCAGTGCTGCAGGTATCCCTTGCGAAACGGTCACGGTGACTTCCGTCAGGCCATGGAAGGTAATCATCAGCACGGCGAATGAAAAAGGCTGTGACTGTATTGTCATGGCATCACATGGGCGTAAAGGCTACAACGCCCTCATATTGGGTAGCAATACGAATAAAGTGCTGACGCACTCCCAAATCCCGGTGATGGTTTTCCGTCCTGTCATGGCGCCCGATGCAGTCCAGGAGCCGGAAGGTGCAAATTACGACTATATGGGATTCTAATGTAGCTATTTCTCACAATTGAGTGAGGCGTGAAAATGCACTTTCCTTTTGGGAGGTGCATTTTTCTTTTGTGATAAGCAATATGGCTTATTGCACTTGATTAACAAGTGCGGCGTGCAGGTTCGGCCAGAAAACAAAAAACATATAGCCGGAGAGTTTTCCGCCCGACAGTTTTTTTAAATTAGTGGTTATTTCAAAACGGAAACGCGCCATTTCCGCTTCGGCATTATTTTGCATGGCACTTCGTAAACGCTCACCTAAAGAGTTTGTTTCGATTTCAAAACCCATTGCTTTAATAGATGCGAGAAAACCGGCCATGATGTCGAAAAAATCACCGTCAGACCAATAATCCTCGCGTTGTTCTGACTCCAGCCGGATAAGCTCTTCAGCTAGGTTGCCGGAGAGCCGGTGCGCCTCGCGAATGCTTTGCATGAGATTAGGTGTGCTCATGATTTCAAAATTCAGTCTGTTCAGGTATTGCGAAAGCGGTTAATGGCTTCGCGGGTTTCTTGGGCGATACGACGCGATGCCTGCGCAAAACTTTCTTCTTCCTGAGTCTTTGCATAGAGGATGGCGCGGGAGGAATTGATCATCATGCCGGTGCCGTCAGCAGTTTGTCCCGCTTGCACGGTGGCTTCAATATCGCCGCCTTGCGCACCGATGCCAGGAACGAGCAAAGGCATGTCGCGAATGATGTCACGCACCTGCGCCAGCTCTTGCGGGAAGGTGGCGCCAACGACCAATGCGCACTGGCCGTTAGTGTTCCATTTTTCCGCAACCATCCGCGCGACGTATTGATAAAGCGGGAGCGGATTGCTCGGTGTTCCCACGTTCAAAAACTGCAGATCGGAGCCGCCAGGGTTGGAGGTGCGGCATAGCAGGATTGCGCCACGCTCTTTCCATTCCAGAAAAGGCGCGATGGTGTCGAAGCCCATGTAGGGGTTGAGCGTAACGGCATCGGCCTCATAGCGCTCATACGCTTCGCGTGCATATTGTTCCGCAGTGGCGCCGATATCACCGCGCTTGGCGTCCAGAATCAACGGGATGTCCGGGTGGTTTTGGCGCAAATACTGGCAGATCGCTTCAAGCTGATCTTCCGCACGGAGTGCGGCGAAGTAGGCGATTTGCGGTTTGAAGGCACAGGCGATATCGGCGGTGGCGTCAATGATTTCCTTGCAAAAGGAAAAGATGGCATCGGGTTGGCCTTGCAGATGTGCCGGGAAGCGCTTGATGTCCGGGTCAAGGCCGACACACAGGAGCGAGTTGTTTTTCGCCCAGGCAGCGAAAAGTTTTTGCGTGAAAGTCATGGTATTTGTTTGTGCGTGATACAAAAGCCCATTTTAATGCGATTGTCGGAGGAACTGAACGCTATTGCGATGGGTGTTGGCGTGCTATGGTGACATGATGCCAAAAATGTCGCGAAAAGATTTGATCTTGCTAGTGTTGCTGACCCTTTGCTGGGGTTTGAACTGGCCGGTGATGAAGCTGGGGCTGAATGCTTATCCTCCGATTACTTTTCGTGTCTCGAGCATGATTGGTGCCTTGCCTTTGCTCTGGTTCGTGGCGCGTCGAAAAGGGGTGACCCTGACACTTTCACTGAAGCAAGCCAAAAGCATATTTTGGCTCAGCCTGCCAAATATGCTGATCCTGCAGTTGTCCATGACGATTGGCATCAAAACACTCGCCTCTTCAGGTCGTGCGGCGATTTTGTGTTACACCATGCCGGTGTGGGCAGTTTTGTCCGGGCTGGTCTTCTTTCGTGAAAATCTGAGTGTGCGGGCGTGGGTGAGCGTTGGTTGTGCGTTGGGGGGTGCCGTACTGCTTTTGTCGAGCGAGTTTTCTTCGCTTTCCGGGCAGCCATTGGGAACGCTTGTCATTCTTTCCGGTGCGATGGCATGGGGTTTGGGTACGGTATTGCTCAAGCGCAATACGCTTGAATTGCAAACGCTGACTATTACGTTCTGGATGATGTTGTTTGGCAGCGTGGCCATGCTGTTTCTGGCCATTGTTTTTGAGAGCGCACAGTGGCGCATGCCGGGCACGGTAGAGTGGGGGGCCATTCTTTATAACGTGTTTCTGGTTTTTGGCTTCGCCTATGTGGTGTGGGTGCAACTGGCAAGTACTTTACCTCCGGTGGCCTCAACACTTTCCGTGATGATGATTCCTGTATTGGGATTATTCTCTTCAATGTGGGTGCTGGGAGAAGCGCCAAATTGGCAAGACTACGCTGCAATGCTCTTGATTTTGATGGCCATGGGATCAGTCTTGCTGCGCCCTAATCTCTCTGGCGCTCAAGCTTCAGATGCCTCCAGGGATGCGGGCTAACCGTTTTCATAGATCCATTGCAGTAGGGCGTCTTGTGCCTGGCTACCGCGCCGGGCGTGAGGGTGGTTGATGAGGCTGACAACCACGTAGCGTTTGCCCGATGAAGCCAGCACATAACCTGCCAACGCGCGCACTTCTTTCAGCGATCCGGTTTTGATGTGGGAGTGGCCGGTCACGCCCATATTTTTGGCGCGCCGATGCATGGTGCCATCCATTCCTGCCAGCGGGAGCGACGAGATGAACTCGGGCATCAAAGTTGAGCGCCAGTTCATGAGCAGGATGCGCCCCATGGTGTCGGCGGAAATGCGGGCAATGCGCGACAGGCCGGCACCGTTTTCGATCACCAGCTCGTCGGCAATGATGCCATTGCGAATCAGCCAGTGCCGGATGGCGGTGGTGCCATTTTCAACCGTGGCAGGAGGGCCATAGATTTCGGCGGCAATAGTGAGTAACAGTTGGCGCGTCATCACGTTGTTGCTGAATTTGTTGATGTCGCGGATGGTTTGCGAAAGCGGCGGAGAAGTCCACTCGACGAGGGGCAAGGTATTTTCAGGCGCTTTGCCATCAGCCACTTTGCCGTCGAATTTGCCGCCCAGGTCTCGCCAGAGCTGTTTGAAGACAGCCCCGAAATATTGGTTGTCGGACATCATGTATTGATGCATGCCCCATGTTTTTTTGCCGCACGTGGCTGGGTAGGCGCCATCAAAGCGGATGCGTGTGTCGTTGACCATGGCATGCATCTGCTTCTTCCAGTTTGCGCAAGCTTTGTCTGACAGGAACGGCGTGTCAACGGCATAGTCGGCAATTGGCGGTTCAATGTGTACACCCACGCGCTGGTTGGCTTCGTCAGGAAGGAATTGAAATTGCAGTGTCTTGAAATTTAGTAGCAGGGCGTCCGGTCCGGCGTTATAGGCTCTGAGCGGCTCATTGTCAAAGGCGGCCGGATCAAACGGCATATTTTTGAAATGGGATCGATCAAGCAGCAGATTGCCCTTGATTTTTCGGATGCCTATGGCACGGATTTTGCGGAGGAAAAGCCATAGGTGTTCGAAAACGAATTTGGGGTCGCCGGTGCCTTTGATGAGCAAATCGCCGCGTAAGGTATCGCCCTGTACTTCACCCAGTGTATAGGCTTGCGTTTTCCAGGTATACGTCGGGCCAAGCAGGTCTAGCGCAGCACTGGTGGTGACCAATTTCATTGTGGAGGCCGGATTGAGCGGGGTATGGGTGTTCAAGCTGACGATGGGGGTGGGGCTTTCGACTTCTTGCACCAAAGTGGCGACGGCTTCTCGCGGAATTCCCGCGCGCTCGAATTCGGAAACGATGACAGGAGGCAGTGATTGTGCAGAGGCGCCAGGGGAGGGGGCAAGGCCAAACAGGGAAGCCAGCAACCCCATAACCAGCAAGAAAAAAGCTCTTTTTTGGGTGGTTGTTTCGCGCATCTTCACCTCATTGGACTGAAGGATTCGACATTATCCCATGCTTTGACTATCAATAAATGAAATAACCTGCCGTAACTGATAATAGTTATCATTTGCCTGATATAATTTCAGAAAGCGTACAAACAAGATAGGCAAGAAACAAACGTGCCAAAAAATTCAAAATCAACGAAAGACAAGTGCATCTGCCAGCTCGCCTGCCTGAAGAAGGGGGAGTGCGCCGTTGTCGTCGGGCTGGTCGATATCAGTTGTGATGAGCAGCGCGCAATTTGTCAGCGCTTGCGTGAGCTGGGATTTGCGCCTGGTGAGCGGGTGCGTGTAGTTGCCGAGTCTTTTCCTCGCAAGGACCCCATGGCGGTGCGCATCGGCAATACCATGTTTGCGCTTCGTCGTCATGAGGCGGAAATGGTGCGTGTCGAACACCTCGACGCCTGATCTTCATAAGAGATTTCCCACGCTATGAGCGCCCTACCGGTTACACGGGTTTCTCTGGTCGGCAACCCCAATTGTGGCAAGACAGCGCTGTTCAATCGCCTGACGGGTGCCAGGCAGAAAGTGGCCAACTACGCGGGTGTCACTGTTGAACGCAAGGAGGGGGTGTTTACATCCCGCACAGGCCGCGAGTTCCAGCTTATTGATTTGCCAGGCACCTACAGCCTGAATGCGCTGACGCCCGACGAGAGGGTGACGCGCAACGTGTTGAAGGGGAATTATCCGGGCGAGGCAATGCCTGACCTGGTTGTGCTGGTTGTTAATGCCACCAATTTGCGTTTGAATTTGCGGCTGGCGCTGGAAGTGTTGCGTTTGGGGATACCTGCGGTGCTGGCGTTAAACATGATGGATGTCGCCAAAAAGCATGGTGTGGTGATAGACATCCCCCGATTATCGGAAGAGCTCGGTATTCCGGTTGTCGAGACCGTGGCCATTCAGGATCGCGGTGCGGATGCGCTGGTGGACACCCTTGCTTCCTTGGCGCAAACGCTGAATGGCAGAGATGCGCACGCTCAAGCGAAAGACAGAACCCTTGTTGAGCCTGATGACATCCCCCATGAAGTCGGTCGGATTTTGAGTGCCTGCGTTCATGAGGGGGAGGCGGTTTCCCGTTTGGGAGAACGGCTCGATGCCGTGGTGTTGCACCCTGTGCTTGGCAATGTGATTTTGGCAGTTTTGCTGTTTTCCATTTTTCAGGCGGTGTTTAGCTGGTCTGCATGGCCGATGGCAATGATCGAGCAAGGGGTTGATGGTGTGGCGACCCTTGTTTTGCAGGCGATGCCAGAAGGCATGTTGCGTAGCCTGATTGTGGATGGCGTACTGGCTGGCGGCGGTAGCGTGCTGGTGTTTTTGCCTCAGATTTTGATTCTGTTCCTGTTTATTCTGATACTGGAGGAGTCCGGTTATTTGCCCAGAGCGGCGTTTTTGCTGGATCGTCTAATGGGAACAGTGGGTCTGTCTGGGCGGGCGTTCATTCCACTTTTGTCCAGCTTTGCGTGTGCCGTTCCGGGCATTATGGCAACGCGCACGATCGAAAACCCGCGCGATCGCCTGGCAACGATCATGATTGCTCCTTTGATGACGTGTTCGGCGCGTTTGCCGGTTTATGCGCTGATCATTGGTGCGTTCATTCCAAATCAGCAGGTGGGCATCTTCAATCTGCAGGGTCTGGTTTTGTTTTCCCTGTATATGGCAGGGATCGTGGCGGCAATGGGTGTGGCGTACGTGTTCAAGCGAATCTTCGGAAGGAATCGTTATCACCCGCTGATGCTGGAGTTGCCAAATTATCACTGGCCGAATATGCGCAACCTGATGCTGGGTTTGTGGGAGCGTGCTCGCCTGTTCATTACGCGCGTTGGCACGATCATTATTTCGATGATGGTGGTGCTCTGGTTTCTTTCCACCTTTCCGCAACCGCCGGATGGCGCAGTGGGTCCGGCAATTCAATATAGCTTTGCTGGCCAGATTGGTCGCCTGCTGGAAGTTGTATTGAGCCCAATAGGTTTTAACTGGCAGATCTCCATCGCCTTGATTCCTGGCATGGCGGCAAGAGAAGTGGCGGTGGGTGCGCTGGGAACGGTCTACGCTCTTTCGGCAACAGGGGGGGATGTTGCGGTTATGCTGACGCCAACGATTGCCGAAACCTGGACATTGCCAACCGCCTTGTCGCTACTGGCCTGGTACGTGTTTGCGCCGCAATGTATTGCAACGCTGGTGACAGTCAAGCGGGAAACCAATTCCTGGAAGCCGGTAGCGATCATGCTGGTATATATGTTTGGGCTGGCTTACCTGGCGTCATTTATAACGTATCGGGTTAGTTCCCTTCTGCTTGGGTGAACCCGATGCAGGGGTCAAGGTTTGTGCGGTTGTGGCGATGTCTGCCTGGACGGAGTTCAAGCTTGATCGTCAATAAAGCGCAGGCATGAACGGGTATTTAAATGAAAAAAGCCCCGTTTTGGGGCGTTTCTCATGGCGAAAGAAGGCGGTTAATCGATTTCCAGCGCCTTGCGCCCTTCTGGAGAAAGCAGGTCGTGAGTCTCCGGGCGCTTTTTCATGTAATTAACAAAGACGGCGCATTGCGGCATGACAGCCAGGCCGCGCTCTCGCGCAGAAGCCAGACAGGTATGCGCCAGTTGCCCAGCCAGCCCCCGCCCTTGTAGCGCCTCCGGAATGGTGGTGTGTTCAAAGGAAATGACTTGGCCATCCAGTTTGTAAACGACTTCTGCCGTATGCCCCTCAATCTCGGTTTCGAAACGGTTTTTGGATGGGTTGTCGATGATATCGGCGTTTATGGCGGGTTTGCTCATGTTGGTTTTCCTTATTTGTGAAGTGAACCTGGCAATGGTTTGTACCATGAATATGGTCAATCAGAACGCTTTGTCTGTTGCCATGTAAATCAGTGTAATTGAGAAATAAAAAGTGTGCTGAGTTGCTCATCATGCAAAAGCGGTCGCGTCTGCACGCGCTGTCGGTTTTGTGGTTGCGGAAAATTCAGGAGACTACAGAAAAGCAGGATGCCATTTAGAGAGGGCGCAGAGGGAGTTTTTTGACTTGGGGGCGCAGAGATCCCGGACGGTGAGCTGGCTTTTTTTATAAATATTGACGGGATGTTGTGTTAGCGCATTTTGATTGGGTGTTTTTTTTCATAATCTTGGGCTTGGGTTAATTTTTCCTGTGGGGAGCGAATGATTTGGCCTGTACGGTTGTTTATGTGTGCGGCATTAACATTGGCTGGAAAGTTTGCATTGGCAAATGATTACGGCATGCCACCACGCGTTGCGGCTTTACTGGAGCAGGGCGAATCGGCCGAGAAATATTGGGGAAATTATGAGTTGGCGATGGCGCTGTACTGTGATGCAGGAAGAATGGGGAGCCCGGAAGGGTATTACCGCGTGGGGCTTATCCTTCGAAGGTGGCGGCGCAGTACAAGCCGACGGAGGATGGCGAATGCGCACTTGGCGTTGGCTGCGCGCCTCGGGCATCAGGAGGCGGTAAAACATTATGATGAGCGCGTGGGGAGTGCGCCTTTGGGCGAGATTTGCCGCATACCTCATGACTATGTCGCGGCTGGCCCCTTTAATCTGGAACGCCATATTTCCGGGCTGTCACCTGCGCGTCGCAAGATTGCTGCCTACATTCGACAGGCCGCGCCGATATATGGCGTGGATGTTCGCTTCGCGCTCGGCGTTGCGCTGGCGGAATCGAACCTGAATCCGCGCGCGGTTTCCGTCAAGAACGCGCAAGGGGTCATGCAGCTGATTCCTCAAACGCAAAAGCGTTTTGGCGTCAAAAACCCTTTTGATCCAAAACTTAATGTGCGTGGCGGTTTGGCCTATTTGCGCTGGTTAAAAAAGACGTTCAAAGGGAACCTTCGCTTGGTGGCCGCTGCGTACAATGCGGGTGAGGGCGCGGTTAGACAGTATGGCGGTGTGCCGCCATACCCGGAAACGCATCAATATGTCAGGCGCGTATTTTATTTTTCCGGGGTTGGGAATCGAATGTGATTTTGCCGTCGTCCAAGGTAGGCTACAGCGAAGGTTTTTTGTGCATGAAATGGCCTGCCACACTGAAGAAATCTGGTTTTTACTATTGATGCGGCACGAATAAATTTGAAATATGTGCATGTCATGCCAGCGCAGGCTGGCATACAGTGTCGTTATGCTGCCGCTTGGGTCTCAGGCTTATGCTGCAGAGTAAAGCCACTGGTCCCCAGCCTCCGCTGGGGTGACGGCAAGCAGGAGTGGTGAGTTTGCCTATTGTCCTGCGGGCTGGTGCTCGGGCGACGCAAGGGGAGCAAACTTGAATACTTCAAACTTCAACTGGCCGAATCAATCATATGTTTTTGACGCGGTTTGGAGAAATGGATGCGGTTTTTTCCGGCGTGCTTGGCCTCGAACAAGGCCTGGTCTGCATGTTGCACGAGCAGGCTGGCGTCCGCCTCACTATCAGGATAAATTGCCACGCCGATGCTGGCTGATACATGCGTTACTGTTGTGGCAGGGGCTACAGCGGTCACGGCATCCAGCAGGCGAGTAAGTATTTGCTCACAATCCTGCTGGCTTTCCAGATTGGTCAGGATGGCTATAAACTCGTCGCCGCCAACACGTAGTATGGCGTCAGCTTCTCGCAGTGTATTTTTCATGCGCTGTGAGATAGAAAGAAGCAATTCATCGCCGACATCGTGCCCGTAGGTGTCATTGATTTCCTTGAATCCGTCCAGATCGATATGGGCAACGGCAACCAAGGTTTTTGTACGCTGGCTTATGGCGATGGCTTGCTCGAGTCGATCATCCAGAAGCGTGCGACTGAGCAAGCCGGTAAGTGCATCGTAATGCGCCATGCGCGCAAGCTCTTGCTCTTGTTCCTTGATTTTCGTAATGTCCGAGTGCAAGGCGACATAGTTTTGTATGTCGCCCTCTGCATTACGCACCGCGCTGATGGTGAGCAGGCAAGCGTATATTTCTCCGCTTTTCCTGCGATTCCAGATTTGCCCGGACCAGGCACCCGTTTCGGTGAGTGCGCGCCACATGGATTCATAGAACGCATCGGATTGCAAACCAGATTTCAGAATGCTTGGCTTTTTCCCGAGGGCGTCCTCTCTTGCATATCCGCTAATGCGTGTGAAAGCATTGTTGATGTCAACGATGGTGCCATTCGCGTCGGTGATGGTGATGCCTTCGTGCGCATCGGTAAACACGCGAGAAGCAAGTTCTAGCTCCGTGTTTGCAAGCCTGAGTTTTTCGATCAGAGCATCCAGTTTTTGGGCACTTTCCTTTCCTTCCGTGACATCGAGCAGTGCGCCGATAAGGCCGGCCACCTCCCCCTGCGCACTTCGGAACACATTTTTGCTAAAGAGGACATCCATCTCTTTTCCATGTGCATTTTGAGCCTTGAATTCGTAGCGTTGAAGTTCAGGGCGCGCCAGCAACTCGATGTCTTTCTGATGATAAATTTTGGCAAGCTTGGCAGGCCATAGATCAAAGACCGTTTTGCCGATTATTTGATCTTCACTTACTCCGACAATGTCACTGAAATGTTTGTTGCAACCAAGATAGCGTCCTTCTATATCCTTGTAAAAAACCGCAATTGGGATTGCGTCAAGCAAAGCGTCTTCAAATGAGGGGAGAAAAAACCGGTTGTTCTTGTTTTCTTGCTTGCTGCCCAGAAAAAGTGCTGAAAGGCCAATTGTTAACAGCAGGCTTCCAGCCAAGGCGGGCTCGAAGAGGTGACTGAATGCGCCCCACAGCAAAGACAGAACACCTGCTCCTAGAATTGAGAGTGAAACGACCGACTTCCTACTTCTGAATTCCATGCAAATGCTCCTGTACGAGAGTGTTTACTCTACCTGTCGGATAGCATGCTGTCTTGATGTAAGGCAATAAAGTGGAAATTTTTTGCATAATACAGAAAATACGTCGTTTGCTGATTAAGAAGGGGGAGAAAGTCTCATTTGTTGGTGTTCATTGCAGGGCAACAGAGGGGTTGACTTTGGCGCGTTGGCTATTGACGCGCAAATATCTAATGCGTTATTCAGACCATCTCAAAACGGTCACGATAAATGGCGTGCAATGCGCCTGTTTTTTTCCAGAAGTAAGCGCCTTCTAGATATTGTGGCCATGAATTTTCTCTCGATGCTGCACCCAGTATTCGCGCTGCTGTTGCAGAGACAATGATGTCATGCGTCACGAAGACGTGGATCCCTTTTTTATCTCCGGCAAGCGTCAGCATATGCTCTACCAATGCCCTGGCGGCTTCATCTGGATGAGCCATCCCTGGCAGTGCGTGATCTGCCGTTGCCATGTGTTGCATGACGCCTTCATTTCCCATTTTTTGCCAGTTTCTCCAGGCAAGCTCTGGCGAGGTGACATAAATGCTGGGATCTCCAAGCGCACGGTCATGTTCAATGGGGATGTCAACGCCGGCTCCCTGACATATCTGCTCGGCAGTTTGAATGCAGCGGAAAACCGGACTGGATCTGATTCCTTTTATCCTTCCAGACAAACGTTTGCCCAGTTCATAACTGTGTTGCATACCAAACTGGGTTATAGGTAATTCGTAGCCGACATCGTTTGGGGGAAGCTCTCCTCGTTCTGCGTGCCTGAGCAGAAGGGCAACTGGATGGTCTGCAGGTGTTTTTTTCAGTCCATTAAGAACCGAGTATGGGATTCCTGTAATGGGATCAATCATCTTTGCTATTCCGACGAGAATGGAGGGCCGTACATTTTGGCGGCGATTTTCATCAAGGGTGCAGTTTGTCAAAAAAACTATCGTTTATCACTTAAGTTGAGATTCGTGCTTTCAATAAAATCATATGGTTACCAAAACTCTCGCCAACCCGACTTTTCCGTTTTCTGTCACTTAAGGTTAGAGTTTTCCGATTTTTTGCCATTTAAGATAAGAGTTTTCCAGCAGATCCACTTTGGAATTTCACAACGATTCATCAAGAATTATAGCGTTGCTCCCTTGGCTTGGAGCAGGCATTCGGCAAGACATCTCAACGTTGGCCAAACCGGTCATTTCCTGTTGTCGCTATCTGAAGCGAATCTCGCTCCATAACAGTCATTTTGAATTGGGGTGTGAGCATCCTGTCACCGCAGTTCAACCCCCGGCCAATAGTGGACATACGCAAAATGGATGGCGTGCGACATCTCACGCGATTCACGAGACTTTTTATCATGCGCTATGCTACTTTAGTCGCCCCGCTTCTGTTCATCTATTTCAACAGGAATCTGAACTTCGTTTCTTCTAAAAAACCAAGGCATGACTGGCGGGTCGAAGCGCGCCCAGACGGGTTCTCTCGAAGCCTTTAGTCCATTTTCACTGATCCATTTCTCAAGTTCCTTTTTGTTACGCAAATAGTTTTTTTTGCTCCAGAAACCGGAGTAGCGCACGGCTGCAATCATTTGAGAAGGGATTTGGCGTAAAACGACTTTAGCGTCATTTGGCTTTGGAAGCGTTTCCATGGTGTAAGTGCCTGGCATCACAAAACTGACTACCCACTTTTCATGGTATCGTTGCTGGCTGACAGGTGCGGTCATCGCAATTTTTTCGCCCTTTGCCTCCTGCGAAACAGGGGCGGTCATTTCAATCTTGGTGCGAGATTGGTTTTGCCCAGATATGTAATTAAAGAGCCGCTTGAATCCTATGTCTCCGGCATTTTCAAAATCACTATCAACGATGGTCTCGGCGACTATATACGGTGCATATTCGCGAAACTCAAATTTGCCGGAACTTTTTAAAATCTTGTAATTAGCTTCTTCAATAGCCATTGCATTAGCCCCAAACAGAATCAAGGCGATTGCAATAAGCGTGCGGCTCATCAGTTTCATCACTGGCTCCTGTCAACATACATTTGTGACTACCCACGCTCGTACATTGAGGCAAATTTTTATTGGTGGGCTAGATAAATATCAAGAATCAAAGGCGGATTCAAGGATGAAGTGCTATGTTGAGTAATGCGGATCAGGTGGGCGGGTACGGTAGCATCGATTCTTTATGCCAAATTCAGTGAGCCAAATTGATTTAGGTGTTCAGAGCATAGACTTTGGCGCCGTCAAAGTTTCAAAGAATGATTGCTCAGGTGATGGGACTCTAATCTTAAGTGGCGAAACTCTAAAATTAAGTGGCGGACGACAAAAATCTTCAGGGCAAGCCTTGAAAAGGCATAGGGTCGCCCATATACTAGCACTCACCAGTGGAGAGTGCTAATGGTTCCACTTAACCAATATTGGGTGTCGACGCGTATGGTCGGCATTTTGGGTAATTTTTATTAATAAGGGAAATCTTTATGAAACTTCGTCCTTTGTATGATCGTATTATTGTCAAGCGTGTTGATGCAGAAACCACCACTGCTTCGGGTATTGTGATTCCTGATGCCGCTGCTGAAAAGTCGGATCAAGGGAGAGTTATGGCTGTGGGTGCTGGCAAGGTCAAGGATGACGGCAGCGTGCGTGCCTTGACGGTACAGGTCGGCGATATCGTGTTGTTCGGCAAGTTTGCCGGTCAGGGTGTCAAAGTTGACGGCGAGGAATTGCTGGTCATGCGTGAAGATGACGTAATGGCAGTTGTCCAAAGCTGATTTCTGATTGAATTATCGAGCACGTAAATAACGAATTAATTAGGAGCAATAAATATGGCAGCGAAAGAGGTAGTTTTCCACGACAGCGCACGCAGCAAGATGCTGGAGGGCGTTAATATTCTGGCGAACGCAGTGAAGGTAACGCTTGGCCCTAAAGGTCGCAACGTCGTTTTGGATCGCTCATGGGGTGCGCCGACCATCACCAAGGATGGTGTGACAGTTGCGAGAGAAATAGAACTGAAAGACAAGCTGATGAACATGGGCGCGCAAATGGTTAAGGAAGTCGCGTCCAAAACCAACGATAACGCAGGCGACGGTACCACGACGGCGACTGTGCTGGCACAAGCTATCGTGCGTGAAGGCATGAAATATGTGGCTGCTGGCATGAATCCAATGGACCTCAAGCGTGGCATCGACAAGGCCGTGGTGTCGATTGTGGAAGAATTGGCAAAGATGGCCAAGCCATGCGCCACGAGCAAGGAAATTTCACAAGTTGGTTCCATTTCTGCGAACTCTGATACCGACGTGGGTGAAATGATCGCCAATGCGATGGAAAAAGTCGGCAAGGAAGGTGTGATTACAGTAGAAGACGGCAATTCATTGAACAATGAATTGAACGTCGTAGAGGGTATGGAATTTGACCGTGGCTACCTCTCGCCGTATTTCATCAATACGCCGGAGAAACAGGCGGTTGTTATGGATAACCCGTATATCCTGATGTGCGACAAGAAGATCATGAACATTCGTGATCTGCTGCCCGTGCTGGAGCAGGTTGCCAAATCATCCCGTCCACTGCTGATCATTGCTGAAGATGTGGAAGGCGAAGCGCTGGCAACATTGGTTGTCAACAATATGCGCGGTGTGCTGAAAACCTGTGCGGTGAAAGCCCCTGGCTTTGGCGATCGTCGCAAGGCTATGCTGGAAGACATTGCAACCCTGACGTCCGGTCGCGTTGTTGCCGAAGAAGTCGGTATGACGCTGGAGAAAGTGCAACTGGAGGATCTGGGCGAAGCCAAGCGTGTTGAAATTGACAAGGAAAAAACCACCATTATTGATGGTCTTGGTCAGGCAGTGAACATCCAGGATCGCATTAAGCAAATTCGCGCACAAATGGAAGACGCCTCTTCTGATTACGATAAGGAAAAATTGCAAGAGCGCGTCGCCAAACTGGCTGGTGGTGTTGCTGTTCTCCGTGTGGGTGCGGCGACTGAAGTCGAAATGAAAGAAAAGAAAGCGCGTGTTGACGACGCCCTGCATGCAACCCGTGCGGCGGTAGAAGAAGGTATTGTGCCGGGTGGCGGTGTTGCCTTGTTGCGCGCACGTTCTAACGTTGACGTGACGGGCGAAAATGCAGAGCAGGAAGCTGGTATCCAGATCGTAATGCGTGCTGTTGAAGAACCGCTGCGCATGATTGCGGTCAATGCCGGTGAAGAAGCTTCTGTCATCGTTAACAACGTCTTGTCCGGTAGTGGTAACTACGGTTATAACGCCGCTAACGGCACCTACGGCGACATGGTTGAAATGGGCGTTCTGGACCCAGCCAAAGTGACGCGCTCCGCACTGCAAAATGCGGCTTCCATTGCCGGCTTGATGTTGACGACGGACTGCATGGTTTATGAGGTTCAGGACGACAAGGCAGGCCCATCAATGGATATGGGCGGCATGGGCGGCATGGGCGGCATGGGCGGCATGATGTAATTTGTTCCGCTTGGTTGTAAAAGCTCAAAAGAGACCCGCATGGTTATGCCATGCGGGTCTTTTTCTTGTAATGTTGGCGCTATAGATTTTTGACACCTTTATTGGCCATTGAATTGGGGGAGTGGGGATGACGTTTGTCGAGTCCATCAAAATCTGTCTTTCCAAATATGTGGATTTTACTGGCAGGGCATCTCGATCCGAGTACTGGTGGTTTTTTCTGTTCAATTTTCTGGGAAGTTTGCTTTTGTCGCTGATTGCGTCGCGTTTTACTTCACTGCACTGGTTGCCTAGCCTGTTTTGTCTAGCGACGTTTTTCCCAAGCATTGCGGTTGCTGCGCGTCGCCTGCACGACACTGACCGGAGCGGTTGGTGGCAGTTAATCATGTTCATTCCATTAATTGGCGCGTTGGTTTTGTTGGTGTTTCTGATCCAGAGTCCAAAAGAACCGAACCGCTTTAATCCGCTTCCGCCCAGAGGGCCATGCGGTTTTTGATTTTTGTGCGCAAAAGTTGCAATCTTGCAATATTGGTGACATATTGGCGAAGATATGCGTTATCTTTTGCACTTTTATTACCAATAAATAACTATCGCAATGCTCAAGGCAATCATTATTGATCAAAATGCATCGTCACGTGGGTTGCTACAAACCGTACTGCTGAATAATGGCTGGGATGTGGTCGGCCATACCAATACCAATAACAAGGGCTTGCTGATGATGAGGCAGCATCAGCCGCACTTCGTTTGCATTGACCTGCAAAACGCGAATGACGATGGTGCCTTCATTGAGAAGATTAGGCAGGAATGGCCCAAAACACTGATTTTCCTGTCCGCCAGCGCTATTGACAAGGAGACGGCAGAGCGCGCGGTTGCCAGAGGCGTGCATGGTTTTTTTGTCAAGCCGTACAATCAGGCAACCGTTGCCGCAACCGTAAAAAATGCGGTGTTGCGCCTTGTTAAAAGCCAACAGGCTGGCGCATGATTTTCTTTTGCGCCGACAAGGCATGATCAGTACGCAATTTTCTTTCGGAGCGATTTTCTTATGATGGAATTTGATATTCCCGGGTTTCGTCGCCTGCAAATCCGGCATCTGGTGCTGGACTACAACGGCACGATTGCCGTGGACGGGATTTTGCTTGAAGGCGTGGGCGAGCGCATCAGGGCGCTGGCGGAACATCTGGCCATACATGTGATCACGGCGGACACCTTTGGCAATGCTGCCAGACAGGTAGCTGGATTGCCGCTGGAAGTGAAGATTCTGGCATCTGACGATCATGCGCGAGAAAAGCGGGACTTTATTGCGGAACTTGGCGCAGATAATGTCGTGGCAATCGGTAATGGGCGCAATGACCGTGAAATGCTTGAGTCGGCGGCGGTCGGTGTTGCGTTGATTCAGAGGGAAGGGGGGGCGACGCAGGCAGTGCTTAGTGCGGACATTGTCTCGACCAGTATTCATGACGCCCTTGATTTGTTGCGCTTTCCCAAGCGTTTGACGGCCACATTGCGCTCCTGAAGCATTGTGATGGTGTGAAGCAGTTTGCACGCTAATGCCTGTCGTTGGGCGGGGATAATCCTGTAAAATGGCCGTTTTACCATTTTCTTCTCAGTTGCAATTCGCTGAATGGCCAACACGACACCAGACAACGAAAATACGCCATCACCTGAAACCAGGCCCAGTTTGGTCGAGCGTGCCATTGATTTCTGGAATCAATGGCATGTCTGGATTATCGGCCCTTGCGTCATCGGTCTTCTTGGTGTGGGTATTGCAATGGGCTGCGACTACGCGTCGCATCTGAATCTTCAGCTTCAGAAAATTTTCCCTTACGCACCGTTGGTGTATATGCCCTTGGGCTTTGCTTTTTTGGTCTTTTTAACGGTGCGTGTTTTTCCGGGCAGTCAGGGCAGCGGTATTCCGCAGGCAATTGCGGTTGTTGAAGATCCGGACGATGGCAAAACCAGCAATCTGCTTTCCGTACGCATTTTGATCGGCAAGTCGTTGATGTTGTTTCTCGGCTTTTTCTTCGGCGCCTCCATTGGGCGTGAAGGGCCGACAGTGCAAATTGGCGCCTCGGTTATGCATGCATTTTATGGGCGAGCCGCGATGATTACGGCTGCACATCGTCGCTTGCTTGTGCTGGCTGGAGGTGCTGCCGGGATTGCTGCTGCTTTTAATACGCCGCTGGCTGGCATCATGTTTGCCATTGAAGAACTGACTAGCAAAAGATTCAAGTTTGTTGCCAACACGACCACGATTATCACGGTGATTGTGGCGGGCTTGATTTCGATGGCGCTGGTAGGAAATTACACTTACTTCAGTTCTACAGAGGCCGTCGTGAACTGGGGAACGGATGTGATTGGCGTCGTTGTCTGTGGCGTGGCGGGCGGTTTTTTCGGTGGCCTGTTTAGCCGCATCGTGCAGTCGGTGTCATATCGGCGCATGCCGTTGCTAGGAAAGTTTGTTCAGAAATTACCCTACGTTTTTGCTGCAAGCTGTGGTTTGGGGGTAGCACTGCTGGGCTTGCTGACGAATGGCGATGTGTTTGGTTCCGGTTATGGGCAAACCAGCAGCACGCTGGCTGCAGGCGCCAGCATGATGCCGTGGTATTACGGCCTGGCGAAATTCGGGGCGACCATTCTTTCCACGATTAGCGGTATCGCGGGCGGCATCTTTGCTCCTACGCTGGCAGTGGGCGCCGGTCTGGGAGACGCCATTTCGTTAATCATGCCTTCGATTGCGCCGCATGGTGCCATTATTGTAATGATGATGGCCGCCTATCTGGCCGGCGTAACCAGGTCGCCGGCGACGTCTTTTATCATCACGATGGAAATGACCAGTGGCCACCAAATGCTGTTGGCGCTAATGGTGGCATCACTGATTGCCTGTGCCGTTTCGCGGCTGGTTGCGCCGATACCGATTTACCACGCTCTGGCGCATCGCTTCCTGCCGCCTTCCGCACGCGACGATCATCACTAATTTGAAGTGGAATTCTGACGGAATACAGAATGCGTGGCACCTGCAGTCTTTTCTTAAATATGCGCGATTCGGAGGGCATCAGTTATCAGAGTTTTCTTCGTTTTGCTTTTCCACGTTTTTCCTGAGCAAGACTTCAAAGTCGGTCGCATTAAGCGGTTTGGAGAACAGGTTGCCTTGACCAAAATCACACCCTGCCTCAACAAGTAGTTCGCGTTGCTGTTCGGTTTCCACGCCCTCAGCAATGACTTTAATGCCCAGTTTGTGTGCCATTACGATAATGGCTTCGCACAGCGCAAGATCGCTTGAGTTGGGTGACAGGTTGCGTACGAACGACTGATCAATCTTGAGGTAGTCGATATCGAATTTCTTGATGTAGGATAACGAGGAATAACCGGTGCCGAAGTCATCAATCGCGACTTGCATGCCGGCATCGCGGAATGCAAGCAATTGGCCGCTGATGCCTTTGTCGACATCCATCAGCAGGCCTTCCGTAATTTCAATGACGATGCCTTCACCCGGAATGCCGAGGCGGCGAAGATAGTCAAACCAGCCAATGTGGCTGATGCCGTCGTTGCGGAATTGCAGGGGTGACATGTTGATGCTGACCTGAAAATCCGGCTGAAGCGCACCTCGCCAGCGCATCGATTGATGGGCGGCTTCATGAAAAACCCAGTTTCCAAGATCGCCGATGACTTCGATTTCCTCAGCAATGCTGATGAACTCTCCCGGACTGATCAGGCCGCGTACGGGGTGTTGCCAGCGAATAAGAGATTCCGCTTTGTGAATTCTGCCAGTTGCAAGCTCTGCAATGGGTTGATACACCACTTTGAATTGGTTGGCAGAAAGGGCGCTTCGCAAGTCATTTATCAGGCGCAGGCGCACTTGTGCAGCCGCTTGCATGGAGGTTGTGAAGTAGTTGCAGCGGTTGCGCCCATCTTTTTTGGCGGCATACATCGCTTGCTCGGAATTTTTCAGCAAACTATCTACATCAGAAGCGTCATCTGGATAAATGGAAACGCCAATGCTGGCGGT
Organism: Burkholderiaceae bacterium; assembly: GCA_963666295.1. GTDB lineage: Bacteria > Pseudomonadota > Gammaproteobacteria > Burkholderiales > Burkholderiaceae_D > QZKY01. The sequence continues at coordinate 1,544,595 of OY762707.1, forward strand.
GACATGGACGGTTTCATTTTCAAGCTGGAATGGCTCGCCAATTTTCTTGAGGATTGCATCCGCCGTGTGTTCGATGATACTAACGCTTTCAAGCGAACTCAGAATGACTGTGAAATCATCTCCATTCAGGTGAGCCACAATGTCCGATTCGCGCACACATTCTTTTAGTCTCTCAGAGGCCTCTTTTAGCATCAGGTCCCCCATGTCGTGGCCGAGCGTGTCGTTCACATCCTTGAAATGATCAAGGTCGAGATACATGAGTGCCAGCGGCAACTGAGCCTGCTGCGAGTTTTTCGTTTCCTGCTCCAGGTACTCCATAAACATATGCCGGTTCGGCATCCCGGTCAGCGGATCGAAATTGGTCTGCTGCCAGAGCAGGTGTTCGGTTTCTTTCTTCTTCGTGAAGTCCGAGCAAAGTTCAACATAACGTTCAATGGTGCCGTCATCGTTGAAGATGGCGTTGATGGTGATCCAGGCCGGGTAGATTTGGCCGTTTTTGCGGCGGTTCCAGACTTCACCTTGCCAGCGTCCGGTTGTATTTAGCGAGTGCCACATGGCCTGGAAGAATTTGCGGTCATGGCGGCCGGAGTTGACGATCCTGGCGTTTTTGCCCACGACTTCTTCGGCAGAGTATCCGGTAATTCGCTCGTATCCCGGGTTGACGGCAATGATGGTGCCAACGTTATCGGTAACGAGAATGGACTGGCTGCTATGCTGATAAACCATCGCGGCCAGTTGCAGTCTTTCTTCGGCTTGCTTGCGTTCCGTGATGTCTCGTCCGACGCCGAGAACACCGATCAATTCACCATCAATGGTTTGCATGGGCACCTTGATGACTTCAAAGAGTGCGCGCTTATCTGTTCCCCTGTAAGTTAACCACTCTTCCAGGACAACGGGCTTGTTTCCTTTGATAACTTCAAGGTCATTGGAGTGGAATGCTTGCGTGAGTTCTTTTCCGATGAATTCATCTGCCGTTTTGCCAATAATGTCGCCTTGTTTCGCTCCAAAAAGTTGCTCGATAGCTGGGTTGCAGGCGAGATAGATCCCTTCCTTGTTCCTGAGCCAGATGAGATCGGGAATGGCATGGAATAGCGTGCGCATTCTGGTTTCACTTTCGGTCAGGCTCTGGTTGGCGGCGGTTAAGTCATGTGTGCGCTCTTCAACGATCTGCTCCAGATTTTCACGGACATTCTTTTCAACCAGATGCGCGCGCACAACGCGCCAGGCACCGACAAAAAAGAGTGCAAGCAGCAAGATGGCGCTGCCCACCAGTTTGAGCGTCAAAGCAGTCACGCCGGCGTTGTATTCGTTGGCGGGCATGAGGTAAATGGCTTTCCATGCATACCTGATATTGCTTTCTTTGCAACTCTCAAGGGTGAGGTTGGCGCACTCTGCTTTTGACTTTCTGCTTTCCAGTAAAGGGTGAACAGTGTTAAATGTCCACAAGCCTTCGGGCGTGTTGAACTGGCCGGACTCATTGTGGACGATTTCTTTCCAGGCACTGGGGTAACGTTTTGCCATGCTTAGGTCATCACGTTTGAACATGAAGCCAAATTCGTCTTCCGGCTTTGAACCCTTGAGCCAATAACCTTCTTGATTGACCAGCCAGCCAGTCTGTTTTTTTGCCTGAAACTGTCTGGAAAAATCTGCCAGCAAATCCGTGGCCAGATAATTGATGAGCAGAATTCCGCGCTTTTTCCCCGTGCTGTCGAAAACGGGTGTGCCTATACGAATGGTGGGCTTGTAAGGAATTTCAATTTTTCCAAGCTCAAAGTTGAGGTCAAAAGGCGAGACGAAAACTTCACCCGCCTTCAGTTTGAACGTGTCCGCGAAAAAATAACGCTTGCTTTTGAGTTGCAACTCATTTGCAGGCACAACATAGGGTTTGGGTTTCGCCATGTTGATGCGCAGTCTTTCCATGCCGACTTCGTCTATCCAGCGAATCTTGTCGTAAACTTGCTTGTTTTGCGAAAAGGAAACCCAGTCATTCGCGAGAGCACTCATGGTTCCCTGGCTAAAATTGTCCAGCATTTTCTGCATGCCGCTGTCGTCTGAGAGATAACGCAAATCCCGCGTGATCCATCTCAACGTCCGGGTAATGGATTCGCCGCTCACCGAGATTGCCTCATGGGCATCTTGGGCGTGCTTGGTGTGCAGGCGTTGTACTTCTGTTCTGTGTATAAAGAAGAGCGTGCCGCAAATTAGCGCGGCAATAGGCAGGAATAACGCTAAAAGTCGACCTGGGTGACGCAGGGGGGAAGTGTTGTCAAGCGCTGGTTTTTCCATGTGTTGGTCAAGCCCGCTCAGATTTATCGGAATTATTGTAGTTGTAACTGTAAAACAAATTAGAACACGAACCAACTAGAACCTCTTCTAAAATGCTGGCTTTCTGCAATAAAAACGGAACCGGTTGATGCAAAGCAAAGCATATGGGCAAGTGACTTTTTTGGAAGAGGTGCATGAGATAGGGTTGCATTTGGGAAACGGAGTTTTTAATGGGAAGCAAATAAGGCCCTTTTTATGTGGAAGCAAACATTAAGAGGTCATCGTGAGTGGAACCGATCGCTATGGCATTGGGTTGATGCGGTAGCGATTAAGGGGGGCGATGATGGGTGACAAAAAGGTGGGCTTGCGACAAAACAGTCGAAGCAGCGCGGGTTTGCCTTCGTCTCAGCGTCGTGGTGGCATGAAGAAGCAAGTGTTGAACAAGCATGCCGATTATTTCATCAAATATGCCAATGACATCATTCTCCTGATGGATGCGCAGGGGAATATCATTGAAGCCAATGATCGTGCCGAGAAAGCGTACGGGCTTTCGCGTGATCAACTAACGGGACTGAATGTCAAAGCTTTGCGTGCGCAAGATCAGCAAGAAAGCGTCCTTAACCACTGGAATCAGGTGCTGGAGAACAAAAGCGCCATGTTCGAGTCTCGTCACAAACATGAGAGTGGGGCTGAATTTCCGGTGGAGGTCAGTTCACGCCTGATTGAGGTTGAAAGTGGCTTTTTCATTCAAAGCATCATTCGTGACATAAGCGAACGCAAGGAGACGGAGGCGCGTGAGCATCGCAGGATGAACATGTATCGGACACTAAGCGCGCTTAACGAGGCCATGATGCGCCTTGAAGATGAGGCTGCGCTGTTTCCGGTGTTGTGCAAGATTATTGTTGAGCAAGGCGGGTGGCTGGGAGCGTGGGCAGGGGCGGCGGATCCCGAGGGGCTCCATTTGGTACCTTTGGCGCACTATGGTGTTGCGGGTGGCTATATCCAGAAGCTCATTATTCCGCTTCCGCCGATTACAGAGGAAAGCTATGCGCCGAGTGCCGTTTGTTTCCGGCGGGTGCAGCCGGTTGTAGTAAACGATTTCTACGCGGATTATCGTACGGTGCCCTGGCATGACGAGGCGCGGAAGTGTGGGATTCAGGCGATGCTGGCTTTCCCGATATTGCGCGACGGCATGCCGGATTCCGTTCTCGTTGTTTATGCTGATCGTGCCAATGCTTTTGATGATGACATTGTTGCGCTCATGGGAGAAGTAACCAGTAATGTCAGTTATGTGATTGAGAAGCTGGATCGTGAACATCACCGTCAACGGGCGGAGGTGGCCTTGCGTCAGAGTGAGGAGCGCTTCAGGCGGATTGCTGAAGAGTCCCCTTTCCCGATGGTGCTGTTTGCGCAGGATGGCGAGGTACTCCAGTTCAATCGCTCATGGAAAGAGATTACCGGTTATTCGCGTGCCAGCATAAAAACCGTTCAGCAGTGGATAGAGCACGCTTGCGTCGAAGAACGGGTAACGTCAACGGTCAATGGCAAGCACTCTCTAATGGCCCCCAAGGACCATGGCGAAGTGTCGATTCGTTGCGCTGACGGCAGTTTGCGTTTGTGGCAGCTTGTTGTGACGCCGCTTGGGCAGATGACAGACCGGCGGCAGCTGTCTGTTGGTATGGCGGTCGACATAACCGAGCGCAAAAAGGCAGAAGAGGCACTGGTTCTGTCTGGAAAAATGTTTAATCACAGCTATGACAGCATCATCATTACGGATGCAGATGCAAATATCATCCGCGTCAATCCGGCTTTTTCACGCATTAGCGGTTACAGTCAGGAAGAGGTCGAGGGTGCAAATCCGCGCATTTTGAAGTCTGGCAGGCATAACCCGGCGTTTTACCTGGCTTTTTGGGAAACGCTGACGCAAACGGGCCGCTGGCAGGGTGAAATATGGAATAAACGTAAAGATGGCACAGAATATGTGGAGCGTCTTTCCGTTAGCGCGATCAGAGACGAAAGTGGCAGCGTCACCCACTACATCGGCATGGCGAATGACATTACCGAAAGCAAGGCAAACCAGGACAAGGTTCAGTTCCTCTCCTACCACGACGCACTGACCGGCTTGCCCAACCGTATGCTGGCAAGTGACCGTCTCGATCAGGCCATTGTGCATGCGCATCGTACACGAGTGGCCGTTGTTTTTATTGATCTGGATGACTTCAAGTCGATTAACGACACAGCCGGTCACGCCGTTGGTGATCAGTTGATCAAGGCCATAGGCGAGCGGCTGACGGCGTGCGTGCCGGAGCATGACACAGTGGGACGCCAGGGGGATGATGAGTTCATCGTTTTGCTAACGGATGTTCAAGAGCTTGATGACGTAAATAAGCTGCTGGTTGGCATTCAGGAGCAGATTTCAAGTCCTTATCGACTGGGAGACATGGAGTTGTCGGTAACCGGCTCAGTTGGCGTGGCCATTTATCCAGAAGATGGCAGGGACAGTGTTACCTTGATGCAGAAAGCGGATATGGCGATGAATAGCGCCAAACAATCCGGGCGAAACACACACCGTTTCTTCACGGAAGAGATGAATAGCTACATGCTGGAGCATTTGCTGATTCGAAGCAGCATGCAGCGCGCACTGGGTCGAGCCGAGTTCACACTGCATTATCAACCCTTTATTGATGTGGCTGAAAACCAGGTGGTCGGCGCGGAGGCCTTGATGCGATGGGAGCACCCAGAGTTGGGCCTGATCAAACCAGGCCGGTTTATTCATGTTGCTGAAGAAAGTGGCATGATCGTTCAAATTGGTAGTTGGGTACTACGCGAGGCGTGTCGGCAGGCCGCAGCGTGGCATGCGTCCGGTTATCCGGATCTGCTGATCGCCGTCAATATTTCGGCATTGCAATTTCAGCGTGGTGATCTGGAACACGAGGTCAAATGTGCATTGCGAGAATCCGGGTTGCCGCCGCATTGTCTGGAACTGGAACTGACGGAGTCGATTTTGATACAGGACGCTGAGCAATCTCTGGAAACCATTAATCGTCTCAAGGAAATGGGTATTCGCCTGTCTATCGACGATTTCGGCACAGGGTATTCCAGCTTGGCTTATCTGAGGCGTTTGCCAGTAGACAAGCTCAAGATTGACCGTTCATTTGTATCAGATATTACCCAGCGCCCGGATGACGCTGCCATCGCTCTTTCAATCATTACCCTGGCACATACACTACAAAAAACGGCGATAGCCGAAGGGGTGGAAACGCGCGATCAGTACGATTTTTTGAAATCGCATGGCTGTGACCAGATTCAGGGCTATTATTTCAGTCGCCCGCTTTCTGCCAGCAAATTTGCTGCGTTTCTGCAAAAAGGCTGTGAAGCGACTGGCTCCAGATTGGCAAATATCTATGAAATTTGATGCTTGCCGCGTTTCCATCGGCTAGACTACCTCCTTCCGATCATCATTTCTGTTTATGTCTTTAGCACCGCTTGCAGAACGACTGCGCCCCAAATCGCTGGATGAGGTTATCGGCCAGCGCCATTTGCTCGGGTCGGGCAAGGCGCTGCAAGTGGCGTTTGAGTCTGGTGAGCCGCACTCTATGATTTTGTGGGGGCCGCCCGGCGTGGGTAAAACCACGCTGGCGCGCCTGATGGCCGATGCTTTTGATGCCGAGTTCATCGCACTTTCTGCTGTGTTGTCCGGCGTAAAAGACATTCGTGAAGCGGTTGAGCGTGCACAGGTAATCCGCGCAAATTCCGGTCGGCGCACGATTGTGTTTGTCGATGAGGTGCACCGCTTCAACAAGGGTCAGCAGGATGCCTTTTTGCCGCATGTGGAAAGCGGCTTATTTACCTTTATCGGCGCGACGACGGAAAACCCCTCCTTCGAAGTCAATGGGGCTTTGCTGTCGCGCGCGGCGGTTTATGTGCTGAAATCGCTGGAAGAGACCAATCTGGATGCACTGCTCACCCGTGCCTGTGAACAGGAACTGAATCAACTGAAAATTGATCAGGATGCACGCGAAATGCTGATTGCCAGTGCCGATGGTGATGCACGCCGATTGTTGAATAATCTTGAAATTGTGGCGCGCACGGCAGAATCCAAAGGACAAACCGAAGTGGGTGTGGCTTTGTTGAGTGAATGCCTGGGCGACGCAATGCGGCGTTTCGACAAGGGCGGCGATCAATTTTACGATCAGATTTCCGCGCTGCACAAATCGGTGCGTGGCTCGAATCCGGATGGTGCCTTGTATTGGTTCGTGCGCATGCTCGATGGTGGTGCCGATCCGCGCTACCTGGCACGGCGCATCATCCGCATGGCGGCAGAAGATATTGGCCTGGCCGATCCGCGTGCCTTGCGTATTGCGCTGGATGCCACGGAAGCCTATGAGCGCCTCGGTTCGCCGGAAGGGGAATTGGCGCTGGCCGAAGCGGTCATCTTCCTGGCTTGCGCCGCCAAGTCCAATGCCGTGTACAACGCTTACAATGCGGCGCGCGCGTTTGTCGCCAAAGACAAGTCGCGGCCGGTGCCGGAACATTTGCGCAATGCACCGACCAAATTGATGAAAGAGTTGGGTTACGGCAAGTTGTACCGCTACGCGCATGATGAGCCGGAAGCCTACGCGGCCGCAGAAACCTATTTGCCGGACGGCATGAAGGAGCCGAGCTGGTATCAGCCAACGCCTCGTGGCCTGGAAGGGCGCATCGGCGAAAAGCTGGCGCATTTGCGCGAATTGGACCGGCATGCGCTCAAAAATAAAAGAAACGCCGAATAAATGCTTGCGTGAGCGAGCAACGCTTCATTTTTGCCGCTCTGCAAATTGAGGCTTGTTACAATCACGCATCCGTTAAAACATAAAACCATTTCTGACCATGATTGATCCACAACTCTTACGCAAAGACATCGAAACCGTGGCGGCCCGGCTGCAAACGCGCAATTTCGAACTGGATGTCGAAGCCTATAACTCGCTGGAGACGCAGCGCAAATTCATTCAGACTCGTACCGAGGAAATGCAGGGTCAGCGCAAGTCGCTTTCAAAGCAGATCGGTATTTTGAAAGGCAAGGGTGAAGATGCCTCCGCAGTCATGGCGGAAGTGGCTGGCATTGGCGATGAGTTGAAGAACAACGAAACCCAGCTTGCTGTGGTGCAAGCCAGAATGGCCGAGTTTACGCAAGACATTCCGAACCTGCCGCATGAATCCGTGCCGGTGGGCGATGATGAGCGCGCCAATGTGGAAGTGAAAAAAATCGGTGAGCCGCGTGATTTCGACTTCGAGGTGCTGGATCATGTTGATGTTGGTGAAAAGCTGGGCATGGATTTCGAGTCGGCCGTCAAGTTGACGGGTTCGCGCTTTTGCGTGATGAAAGGCGGGATGGCGCGCTTGCACCGTGCCTTGGCGCAGTTCATGCTCGATACGCAGGTCGGGCATGGTTACACCGAATGCTATACGCCGTACATCGTCAATGCGGATACGCTGCGTGGTACGGGCCAGTTGCCGAAATTCGAGAGTGACCTGTTTTCGGTGAAAAAGGGCGGGCAGGAAGGTGAGGATGAATCGCTGTACCTGATTCCGACGGCAGAAGTGACACTGACGAATATGGTGCGCGATGAAATCGTGGCGGCGGAGGAATTGCCGATCAAGCTGACGGCGCACACGCCGTGCTTTCGTTCCGAAGCGGGCAGTTATGGTCGGGATACGCGCGGCATGATTCGCCAACATCAGTTTGATAAAGTAGAGATGGTGCAGGTTGTGCTTCCGGAAAAATCCTATGAAGCGCTGGATGAAATGGTCGGTCATGCTGGTGCGATTCTGGAAAAGCTTGGCTTGCCTTATCGTGTCATGTTGTTGTGTACGGGCGACATGGGTTTTGGCGCAACCAAAACGTATGACCTGGAAGTTTGGTTGCCCGCACAAAGCGCCTACCGTGAAATTTCATCGGTCTCGAACTGCGAAGCTTTTCAGGCACGTCGCATGCAGGCGCGTTTCCGCAATGCGCAAGGCCGCCCTGAGTTGCTGCACACGCTGAATGGCTCTGGCCTAGCGATTGGTCGCACGTTGGTGGCGATTCTGGAAAACTACCAGCAGGCCGACGGAAGTGTGGACATTCCTTCCGTATTACAGCCGTATATGGGGGGGCAGCAGCGGTTGGTGCCGACAACCGAATAGAAATCGGCAAGTCGCCGTCTCTTCTTAAACATCGCCGCACATACACCCATGAGCGGCGATTTGCTTTTTGCGGTCTGACATTCAACAAGCGTCGTCTACGTTTGGCCGCATTTGCGGCCGGCAATCAGGTACATTGGATTCATATGCGTACGTGGAGAAACGGCGGTGCCAAACAAACCACCCAATCAGTTGCACGTTCCCAGGAGTGCCTGGGTGCTGACCATGATCGGTTACGTTCAGAGTAGGCGCAGTATTTTGCGGGTTGGCACTGTTTGCGCTCATAATTGGAAAAATTTGCCGTGTCAGAAGTGCCAAGGCGTGAAGGCGTATAGGTGTGCAAACAGGACGGTTTTCTTAAGTTTGGGTGAAATGTGATGAAATCGATTTGCGTTTATTGCGGTTCGCGGGTGGGTAATTCAGAAACCTATTCAGAGATGGCGCGCGCCTTGGCCAAGGAACTGGTGATGGAAAATATTGCGCTGGTTTACGGTGGCGGCGATATTGGCCTGATGGGTGTGGTTGCTGATGAAGTGATGCGCCTCGGCGGAGAAGTGACGGGTGTGATCCCAAAAGGCATACTGGACATGGAAGTGGCGCACGAGAATCTGACACGCTTGCATATCGTCAAAGACATGCATGAGCGCAAGGCGATGATGGCCGATCTGTCCGATGGTTTTATCGCCATGCCCGGCGGCTTGGGTACGCTGGAAGAATTGTTCGAGATTCTGACCTGGTCACAACTGGGTTTTCACCAGAAGCCGGTGGGCATCCTCAATGTTGGCGGTTTTTTTGACGGTTTACTGGCCTTTTTGCAGCATCAGGTTGATCAGGGTTTCGTCAGTGAGAAGCACAAGCAATTACTGTTGGTTGACGCCGAACCGGCGCTGCTGGTGGCGCGGTTGCGCTCATTGCATTTCAGTGAATGATCGCGTTGACTGTCATTCCGGCATCGGTCACAGGATCGCTGGGAGCTGGTCTCGCGAAGCGAGATGCCGCTGTGTGGTCTGCTGGCCAGAATCAAGTGGCGTAATATAAAAGGCTTGCTCTGGATTAAAGGTAACAGGATAGGCCCATGAAAATAGTTTTCATAGTCGGCGGTGCTGGCAAAGTTGGTCGCCGTCTTGTGCGACAACTGGTCGAACGTGGTCACCAACCGATTGGTTTGCATCGCAGACCGGAGCAGGCTGAGGCGCTTGGCTTGCTTGGTGCGATCCCTGTCTTTGGTAGTCTGCTCGATCTTGATATGTACAGCATGTCTCAATTGATGAGCGGCAGTGATATTGTCGTGTTTTCTGCCGGTGCAGGTGGCAAGGGTGGCATGGAGATGACCAATGCCATTGACGGACGCGGGCTGGAGTTAACAGTGGCGGCGGCGAAGTTGTCAGGTATCCAGCGTTTTTTGCTGGTTTCTGCTTTCCCCGAGGCTGCGCGCGGCAAGAAAATGTCAGATACGTTTGAAAACTACCTGGCAGTCAAGAAGCTTGCTGATGCTTGCCTGTCGGAGACGGATCTCGATTGGGTTATCTTGCGTCCGGGAACGCTGCAGGATTTACCCGGCACAGGGAAGGTTCGTGCCGGACCAGCCATTCCCTATGGAAGCGTCTCGCGTGATGATGTGGCAGCGACCTTGGTCGAGCTCATTGAACGACCTGAGGTGAGTCGGGTCATTATTGAATTGACTGAAGGTAAGACGCCAGTGGATGAGGCAATCCGCAAGCTGGCACACAAAGACCTTGGGCAAGCAACAGGCGCTCCTGATAGATAGCACAAGCAGTGCCATTGCTTTCTTGCCAATTCAGGCTCAGGATTTCAGTGTTTCCAGCGCCTGCTCAAGATCGGCAATCAGGTCATCCGGGTCTTCCAGCCCGATGTTGAGGCGTACCAGCTCGCCTTTTTCGGTCCAGTTGATGCGCATGTCTGCTACGCGATACGGAACGGCCAGACTGTGTGAGCCGCCCCAGCTATAGCCGATCTTGAATAGTTGCAAGCTATCGACGAAGCAGTCGGTTTGCGCTTCGGTGTATTTCGGGTCGAACAATACTGAGAACAGACCGCCTGCGCCGGTATAGTCGCGCTTCCAGATGTCGTGGCCGGGGCAGTCATCGAAGGCGGGGTGCAGCACTTTGGCGATTTCTGGGCGCGCTTTCAGCCATGCGGCGATCTTGCGTGCGGAACGGTCGTGCGCTTCGTAGCGTACTTTCATTGACGGCAAGCCGCGCAATATCAGGAAGGCATCTTCCGGGCCGATACCCATGCCCAGCAGCATGCGCGCGCGGTCGAGCCTGGCGTGAAGGGCATCGTCTTGCGTGATGATGGCGCCCATCAACACGTCCGAGCCGCCGGACTGGTATTTGGTGAGCGCGTGCAGCACGATGTCGGCACCGTGTTCAAGCGGTCGATAGGCGATGCCCGCTGCCCAGGTGCTGTCTACGACGACCGGTATCTGGTGCGCTTTGGCGACGTGGCAGATGGCGGTAATGTCCGGTATTTCCATCGTTTGCGAGCCAGGGGTCTCGGTCCAGATCAACCGGGTGTTTGGCTGGATCAGGTCGGCAATGCCTTTGCCGATCATCGGGTCGTAATAGCGCGCCGAAATACCCAGGTCAGCCGCCATCCAGTCGCACATGGCGCGGTTCGGGCCGTACACGTTGTCTGGCACCAGCATGTCGTCGCCGGTTTTGAGCAAGCCGAAGTTAACCAGCGTAATCGCGGCCAGGCCACTGGGTGCGAGGATGCAGTTCGTGCCGCCTTCGATTTCCGCCAGTCTTGCTTGCAGGGTCAGGGTAGTCGGCGTGCCGTGCAGGCCGTAGGTGTAGGGTACTTTGCCTCTTTCTTTTCTGACGCGGGTAGCGGCGACGTTTTCAAACAGGACGGTAGAGGCATGATGCACGGGCACCGGGAAAGCGGCAAAGCCATCGGGTGCGGCGTAGTCGCTATGGGAAAGCAGGGTGTCGAGGGAGCGGTTTTTTTTCATGTTTTCTCTCCTGTTTTCAGGTGGTTGCCCAGAGATCGTGCGCATCGGCCGCTGTGACGGTAACATCAATAAATTCGCCCACTGCCAGCTTGGTGCGGCGGTCATAGGGCGATTGGCTGACAAACACGACGCCGTCAATTTCCGGTGCGTCGGCATTGGAACGGCCGACTGCCTTGCCAGCGGATTGCACTTCGTCGATCAGCACGCGGATTTTCTGGCCGACCCTGTTTTGCAGTCGCTTGGCGGAAATTTCTTCCTGCAATTGCATCAGGCGGGCACGGCGCTCCTCGCGTATTTCTTCAGGCACCGGATTCGGCAGTTCGTTGGCAGGCGCACCCTCCACGGGGGAGTAGGCGAAGCAGCCCAGTCGGTCGATTTCGGCTTCGCGGATGAAATCCAGCAGGTATTCGAATTCGGCGTCGGTTTCGCCAGGAAAGCCGGTGATGAAGGTGGAACGGATCGTGAGGTCCGGGCAAATGGCGCGCCAGGCCCGAATGCGTTCGATATTCTTTTCACCACTGGCTGGGCGTTTCATGCGCCGCAGCACATCCGGGTGCGCGTGTTGCATGGGCACATCCAGATAGGGCAGCACCTTGCCTTCGGCCATCAGAGGAATGATTTCATCGACATGACGGTAGGGGTAAACGTAATGTGTACGCACCCATGCACCGTAATTGGCTGCCAGTTCGCCCAGCATGGTAACGAGTTGTGTCATGTTGGTTTTGAGTGGGCGCCCTTCCCAGAAACCGGTCTGGTGCTTGATGTCCATGCCGTATGCAGCCGTGTCTTGCGAAACCACCAGCAATTCCTTGATGCCGGCCTGAAACAGGGTTTCGGCTTCCTGCAGGATATTTCCGATCGGACGCGATACTAGCTTGCCGCGTAGCGACGGAATGATGCAAAATGTGCAGGCGTGATTGCAGCCTTCGGAAATTTTCAGGTAGGCATAGTGCCGGGGCGTAAGCTTGATGCCTTGCGGCGGCAACAAGTCCAGGAACGGCTCGTGCGGCCGGGGCGCGTGCTGATGCACTGCGGCCATGACCTGTTCTAGCGCATCCGGGCCGGTGATGGCCAGCACGTCCGGAAATTCATCAAGAACGATATCGCTGCCGCAGACATTTTTTATGGCACCGAGACAGCCCGTGACGATGACCTTGCCGTTTTCCTTCATCGCTTCGCCGATGGCATCCAGCGATTCTTCAATTGCGTCGTCAATGAAGCCGCAGGTGTTGATAATCACCAGATCGGCGCTTTCGTACGAGGGCGCGTTTTCATAGCCTTCGGCGCGCAAGCGGGTCAGGATTTGTTCGGAATCGACCGTGGCTTTTGGGCAGCCGAGAGAAATAAAGCCGATTTTTGGGGCGTGTGGTGCGTTATCTGGCATGCGTTGGTTGTTTTCGAATTGATCTTTTAAAGCGCTTATTGTAGGACAGCCGTTGCCGGTTCGTCTTGTGACGGCACAAAGGGTTTGCGGTTAAGTCTGTGAGTAAATACTTACTTTAGCCAGATGACACTGGCCATGCGCCCAGTCACGCCGTCACGCCGATAGGAATAAAAGCGTTTACTTTCCGTGACGGTGCAATGATCGCCGCCGGATATGCGTGTGACGCCAGCGTTGTGGAGCGCCCATCTTGCCAGTGCGTACAGGTCAGCTAGGTATTTTCCTGGGGCTTGAGCCTGTGGTTGAAAGGCGGATTCTGTTTGCGACTCTTCGTTGGCAAAGGCTTGCCTGACGTCTTCGCCAACTTCAAATTGTTGCGGCCCGATGGCAGGACCTAGCCAGGCAAGAACGTCGCGGGCACCGGCTGCGCGCATGCGCTGGACGACTTGTTCCAGAACGCCGTTTGCTAACCCCCGCCAGCCGGCATGCGCCGCCGCGACGACCATGCCCGCTGTATCGCAAAACAGAACGGGTAAACAGTCGGCTGTGAGTACGGCACACGCGGTGTTACGCTGCGTTGTAAAGCTGGCGTCGGCTTCTGGCTGGCTGCCGGCAGAAGCGGCATCGACGACTTGCGTGCCATGCACCTGCGTGAGCCAGGCTGGTTCGGCAGGAATACGCGTGCGCAACAATGCGCGGTTGTGCCGGACATGATCAGGGTTATCGCCTACATGCAGTGCCAGGTTCAAACCATTCTGACCGGTTTGTCCATCGTCATACGGGTATTGGCTGATGCCACCATTACGCAGGGTAGTGAAAGCGCCAATATTGGGTGGTGCTCCGATCCAGTTCGGTGTGAGCATTGAGATCATTCGTACTCCGGAATTTCTATTTCTGCGCGTTCCAGCAGTTTGGTGAAATCATCCGGCAGGGGGGTGTTCCATTCGCAGTACTCGCCCGACGCTGGGTGCGTCAAGCCCAGGCGTGCGGCATGCAAGGCTTGGCGGTGAAAGAAAGCGGCCAGGTGTTGCTTGCCGTAAGTGGTGTCGCCGACCAGCGGGTGACCGTTGGATTGCATGTGTACCCTAATCTGGTGCGTGCGGCCGGTTTCTAGCTGACAGCTTATAAGGCTGACCGGATGGCGATCCAGTTTTCCGGCGGCGAGTCGCTCGAAATGCGTGACAGCTGGTTTGGCGCGCATACTATCCAGCACCGCCATTTTGATGCGGTCGCGCGGATGACGTCCGATGGCGGCGTCGATGCGCCCGCGCGGGATCGGCGTTCCCCAGACCAGCGCAAGGTATTTGCGTGTGACGGTGTGGGCTTGCAATTGTCGAACCAGGTCAGTTTGCGCTTCCAGCGTTTTGGCGACAACCAGCAAGCCGCTGGTGTCTTTATCCAGTCGGTGTACGATCCCGGCGCGGGGTACGCCTGCGATGGGGGGATAATGATAGAGCAAGCCATTGAGCAAGGTGCCGGACCAGTTGCCTGCAGCAGGGTGAACGACCAGTCCGGCAGGTTTATTGATGACGATCAGATGTTCATCTTCAAAGACGATGGGTAGCGTGATGTTTTCTGGTGAGAAAGCCGAGTCTTCGGGAGTGGATTGCGGTCGAACGATGACGCTTTCTCCGCCATAAACGGTGGTTCGCGTTTTGGCGATTTGTCCGTCCACCGTGACCTGACCTTCCTCAATCCACTGCTGGATGCGGTTGCGAGAGAATTGCGTCAGTGCTTTCGCCAGTGTTTTATCGAGCCGCTCCCCGGTGTTTTCGCGCGACAAGATCAGCTCGATTTGAGGTTCACTCTCAAGATAAATTTCATCCTCTTCACAAATTTCTTGCGGCATCGTGCTTTCTTTTGGTGTGGCGTTTGCCATTATGGGGCTTCCTATCGGCTATAATCAAAATCTTGTATCGGGCACTTTTTCTTTTAGTCGACTAACCGCATTTTTACGAAAACCATGCCGAAAAAACTTCTTGCGCTCATAGTGCTTTCTCTTACTTTCGCTTTGTCCGCGTGTAGTTTGCTGCCAGATCAGATTGACGAGACCAAGGACTGGTCCGCTTCTAAATTATACGCAGAGGCGCGCAGTGAAGCGCGAAATGGTGAATACGAGAAGGCAATTAAATATTACGAAAAGCTGGAAACACGCTATCCGTTTGGTGTTTATGCGCAGCAGGCTCAAATGGAAGTGGCCTACGTGCACTATCGCGACGACGAGCCAGCGTTGGCATTGGCAGCCATTGAGCGCTTTATACGCTTGCACCCGAATCATCCGAATGTAGACTACATGTATTATTTGCGCGGCCTGGCCAGCTTTAATGATCGGTTGAGTTGGTTGAACTATTTTTCACAGGAGGACGCGACTGAGCGGGACCCGAAGGCAGCACAAGATGCGTTCGATTCGTTTAAGTTGCTGGTGACGCGGTACCCGAAAAGTAAATATGCGCCGGATTCGATGTTGCGCATGAAGTATTTGCTCAATACCCTGGCGCAATACGAAGTGCATGTTGCGAATTATTATTTCCGCCGCGGTGCTTATCTGGCATCAGCCAATCGGGCGCAGATTGCGATCAAAAAATATCCGGACGCACCAGCCATTGAAGAGGCGCTTTACGTACTAGTGAGGGCGTATGATCGCCTCGGCATGACCACGTTGCGAGATGACGCAGATCGTGTGTTTAAAAAGAGTTTTCCACAAAGCGTCTATTTGTCGGGCGGTCCGAAGGAAGAATCGGCCTGGTGGAAAATCTGGTAATTGCCATGTCGTGAACGCATAACCTGTCTTTGATTGCTCATGCCCATAGATTCGAATTCTGCAGGAAGTCTGTTCATTGTTTTTGCGCCTTCAGGTGCCGGCAAGTCGAGTCTTGTTCAAGCATTACTGGAACAAGATAAAAATATTTGCCTTTCCGTTTCATGCACGACGCGACCGCCGCGGCAGGGAGAGGCGCATGGTCGGGAATATTATTTCCTGACGGTGGACGAGTTTCTGGCAAGAAAAGATCAGGGCGAGTTTCTGGAGTGGGCAGAGGTGTATGGCCATTACTATGGCACTTCGAGCAAGATCCTTTCCGAGCACATGCATTCTGGCTCGGATGTGTTGCTGGAAATTGACTGGCAGGGAGCGCAGCAGGTTAAGCGCTTGTTTTCAGACGCCGTCAGCATCTTTATACTCCCCCCTTCCGTTGAGGAGTTGGAGGCGCGGCTGACTAAGCGGGGGCTGGATACCGCAGAGGTGATCAAGCGGCGCATAGAAGAAGCGCATAGTGAGATCAAGCGCGTTTCAGAATGTGAATATGTTATTATAAATCAACACTTTGCAACGGCGGTCTCGGAACTGGTTGCGGTTGTTGCCGCGGCACGTTTAAGATTGGCACAACAGGCAGGCAGACATAAAGATCTGTTTGCTGAACTGGGCATTGAATATGCAGGGAAGTAAAAACACTTATTGGAGTAGAAGATGGCACGTATCACGATTGAAGATTGTCTAAAAGAGATCCCGAACCGTTTTGAACTGACTTTGTGCGCGACTTATCGTGCACGTCAGCTACTTCAGGGACACACGCCCAAAGTGGATGCCAAGGACAAGATGCCGGTGCTGGCGTTGCGCGAAATCGCGGCTGGCGCGGTTGGAACGGAAATGCTGAAAAAAGTACCTGGCTAATTGTCGGGCGGTTGATTGACATGAGTTCCCCGCCCGCCGACTGTGGCCCAATTGGTACGCACGAGGCTGGCCTTGCACTGCCGGGTTTGATACACGATGTGGACGTTTCTGACTGAGGGAGACGCGCCGTGCAGACGAATATGAAAAAACCCGGTGTGGCAACTTTTTCACACCTGACTGAAAAGCTTGAAACCTACCTTCCTGCCTCGGAGATTTCGCATATCCGGGATGCCTTTCGTTTCGCGGATGAAATGCACCTGGGCCAAATGCGCCTTTCTGGTGAGCCCTACATTTCTCATCCGCTTGCAGTAGCGGAAATCTGCGCAGACTGGAAGTTGGACGACGACGCCATCATGGCTGCGCTACTGCATGATGTGATGGAGGACAAGGGCGTTACCAAGGAAGAGTTGATCGAGCGCTTTGGCCCGGCCGTTTCGGACATGGTGGACGGCCTGTCCAAACTGGAAAAAATGGAATTCCAGAACTATGTCGAGGCGCAGGGCGAGAATTTTCGCAAGATGCTGCTCGCGATGGCGAGTGACGTGCGCGTCATTTTGATCAAGCTGGCCGACCGGCTGCACAACATGCGTACGCTAGATGTTATGCGGGTCGACAAGCGCAAGCGTATCGCGCATGAAACGCTGGAAGTTTACGTGCCGATTGCGCATCGTCTTGGCATTAACCAGCTTTACCGCGAATTGCAGGAGCTTTCCTTTGCCAATATGTATCCGCTGCGGTACCGGACATTGGAAAAAGCCATCAAGACATTACGCGGAGGCCGGGCCGAATTGATGGAAACAGTGCATCAGGCCGCCAAAACCGAACTGGAAAAAGCGGGCCTTCAGGCCGAGATTTACAGTCGCGAGAAAACTTTGTTCGGCATTTATCGAAAAATGCGCGTAAAGCATCAGTCCTTTTCGCAGATTCTTGATATAAACGGTTTTCGTGTTGTGGTGAATACCTTGCCGGAGTGCTACATGGCACTGGGTGTGTTGCACTCTCTGTATAAGCCGATGCCGGGCAAGGTGCAGGACTACATTGCCATTCCAAAACTGAACAAATACCAGTCTTTGCACACGACTGTGATTGGCCCTTTCGGTACACCACTCGAGTTTCTGATTCGTACGCACGAAATGCACCACATGGCTGAGTCCGGCGTTGCGTCTCATTGGCTATTCAAGGAAGATTTCAATGAGAGCCTGACGGATATCCAGAAAAACAGTATTTCATGGCTGCAGTCCTTGCTTGATATCCAGCAGCAAACTGGCAACTCGGCCGAATTTTTGGAGCACGTCAAGTTCGATCTGTTTCCTGATTCGGTTTACGTCTTTACGCCAAAATCGCAGATTATTGCGCTCCCGCGTGCGGCTACCGCACTTGATTTTGCCTATCACATCCATACAGACGTTGGCGATCAGACCGTTGCAGTCAAAATTAATAATGAGCCCGCCTCATTGCGTACAGAGCTTCAAAATGGTGACATTGTTGAAGTGGTTACGTCCTCTACGTCGCGGCCGAACCCCTCATGGCTGAATTTTGTGCGAACAGGCAAGGCGCGCTCTTCGATTCGCAGCTATCTGCGTTCGGCCAGTCTTTCGGATTCGATTGCACTGGGTAAGCGCTTGCTGGCACAGTCGCTGGGCAGTTTGCATCTGGACGAGGCATTGCCTGATGAGGTAGTGGAAAAAATCCTGAGTGAATCTGGCACCAAATCGCTGGATGACTTCTATGCAGACATTGGGACGGGCAAGCGCTTGCCTTCCTTTGTGGCGCATCGTGTTATGAGCTTGTTGCATGGTGCATCGGATAAGCAGACAGAAGGTCATGCGCAAGGTGACAAGGCGTTCCGTAAAAGCGATCCGGTGCTGATTTATGGCAGTGAGGGGATTTCCGTGCAAATCGCGGAATGCTGTCACCCCATTCCAGGCGATCCTATTGTTGGGCAGTTGAATCTGGATAGTGGCTTGATGGTCCATGCGTCAAGTTGTGAATTTGCGCGCCGGTTGCGCTCCAAGGAGCCTGACAAGTGGATTGCGGTCGCGTGGGGCGATGAGTTGAAACAACTTTTTGATTGTCGTTTGACGATTCACGCCCAAGATAAACGTGGGTTGCTGGCGCGCCTCGCCTCAGAAATAAGTGATTCGGATGCCAATATTACGCACGTGGGCATGGATGACGACAAGAGTGACGAATTCTCGATTCTGACGTTTACCGTGCAGGTCGAAGGCCGTATCCATCTGGCGCGCCTGATGCGACGCTTGCGGCACCTAAAAGGGGTAACGCGTATTACGCGCGAATAACGGAAATGCCGACTAAATGCTTGTGTCGGCGATTTGCTGCAATCGGTCGTGCTTAAAGGTTTCTTCTTCGCTTCTTACAAAAAACGCCCCGATTTCTCAGGGCGTAACTGAAGCAATTTTCAACGAGCTCAGCTTAATTGCCCATCAGCGCTCGCACATGGGCTGCGCAGCCACTGGCCAGACCTTCCAGGCTGTATCCGCCTTCCAGCGTGGAGACAACACGGCCTTCGCCGGTCTCTTCGGCAATTTTCATCAACTCTTTTGTGAACCAGTAATAATCATCATCCGTAAAGCTCAAACCGCCTAGCGGATCCTTGTAGTGCGCATCAAAGCCCGCCGAGATGATGATTAGTTCCGGCGCGAACTTTCGGAGTTGCGGCAGCATTTCAGCAGTAATTCGGCTGCGGAAGGTGCTGGAATCGCAGCCACGTGACAGAGGTACGTTACACACGTTGTGATCAACACCTGTTTCGTATTGTGCGCCTGTGCCAGGGTAAAACGGCGATTGATGGCAGGAGGCATAAAAAAGCTCGGGATGGCTATAGAAAGAATTTTGGGTGCCATTGCCATGGTGTACGTCGAAATCGACCACTGCAACGCGCTTCAATTTATGTACGTCGCGGGCATGAATGGCACCGATGGCAGCCTGGTTGAAAATGCAGAAGCCCATTGCACGATCTGCCTCAGCATGATGGCCACAGGGTCGGGTGGCGCAAAAAACAGTATCTGCTTCCTTGTTCATGACGGCATCAATGCCTGCGCAGATGGCACCGATACAGCGCATCTGAACTTGCCACGATCCGGGAGACATGATGGTGTCGCCACCGTCAAGTGGCACATAGCCGTTCGAGGGGGAGCTGCGCTGAACAAAATCAACATACTTTTTTGTGTGAACCGTCATGGCTTTTTCTTTAGTACTCAGCGGTGCCTCACGCCACTCCAGATTAGAAAACTCAGGGGTGCGAAGGGCTTTCAAAACGGCCTTCAGACGTTCCGGAGATTCCGGGTGATGAGGCCCTGGGCGATGCTCAAAGCAGTCGTCGTGTGAATAGATTAGTGTTGTCATGTTTTTATAGTGATGCCCGCTTTGGCGGCATCTCCTCCAAAAAATGGTTAAGGACAGGGGCGGCCTTGCCGTTACGCATATTCCAGTCATTATAAATGACAAGCAGGGGGAACGTTTTGCGCGGCAAATGACCCTTACTCTAGATTATTATGCAGACCTTATCCAACTTTTTGCGCATTTAACACGATGACCCATACCAAATCAGCGCGTTCAGGGGCGATTTATCCTGAACTTGAAGAAACCAGAATTGAAGGGGGAACTGTTTTTGAGGGCAGTTTTTTGCAAATTCAGCGCGATAGGGTGCGCTTGCCGAATGGCCAAACCACGTCTCGCGAGTTTGTACGCCATCCTGGCGCGGTTGTTATTTTGCCGCTGTTTGAAGATGGAACAGTGTTGCTGGAACGCCAGTTTCGTTATCCGATCAGGCGTGCGGTGCTGGAATTTCCTGCCGGGAAAATTGATGCTGGTGAAACCATGCTGGCTTGTGCGCAACGGGAATTGCAGGAAGAAACAGGTTATACCGCACGCAGTTGGCAATACGTCTGCGAATTCCATAATGCTTTGGGGTATTCGGACGAGTTTCTTGCGCTATTCCTTGCGCGTGACCTGATAGAGGGCGAAAGCCATCTGGATGACGAAGAGTTTATCGAAACCATGAAGGTGCCGGTTTCTGATTTGCTAGATTGGGTGAGGGACGGTTCGGTCACCGATGTCAAAACCATTGTTGGCGCATTCTGGCTGGAAAAAATTATGGCAGGAAAGTGGAAGCCGGCGAGCGCATGAAAAAGCTTGGCGTGAAATTCTGTCCTTCATGTCGAGGTTTTTTGTGCCAGCATTTTTTTGTTTGTAATCAACGATTTTAAAAAGAGTTTTTTTTTGAGGGTGCGCTAGCTTGACTTGATATGTACCAATCAATTTTGTGTGTTACTATGCCACATCTTTATGGCTCTATGTGGTAGTGAAGAGAGTTTTCTGCCTGCTTCATGCGATCCAATGGATGAAAATTTAAGTAACGTATAAATAGGAAATTTAATGGCAACAGGTACTGTTAAGTGGTTTAACGACACCAAAGGTTTTGGTTTTATTACCCCGGATGAGGGCGGCGAAGATTTGTTCGCGCATTTTTCCGCGATTCAGGGTGCAGGATTCAAGACACTGAAAGAAAACGATCGTGTTTCTTTCGAAGTGACGACCGGCCCAAAAGGTAAGCAAGCATCAAATATTCAAATAGTCTGATGTGCTTGAACTCATCAGATTGATGGGAACGAAATAAAAAACCCCGGTTAAGCCGGGGTTTTTTATTGGGGGTTACTTGCGCTTGGCTTGCATCCTGGCTCTGCGAATCAGGAATTCGGTAAGTAGTGGAACGGGACGTCCGGTCGCCCCTTTGGTTGCGCCGCTATTCCATGCGGTGCCTGCAATGTCGAGATGCGCCCAGACATATTTTTTTGTAAATCGCTCAAGGAAGCAGGCGGCGGTGATGCTGCCTGCTGGCGGGCCACCAATATTGGCCATGTCTGCAAAGTTGGATTTTAATTGCTCTTGGTAGACTTCTTCGATAGGCATGCGCCATGCGGCATCGCCAGTCGCTTTGCCTGCTGCCAGCAGTTCTTCGGCCAGTTGGTCGTGTGCGTCATCATGACGCGTAAACAGACCGGAATTGTGCTTGCCAAGGGCAACAACACAGGCGCCCGTAAGCGTGGCAACATCTATGACTACTGCAGGTTTTAAGCGTTCAGCATAGGTTAGGGCGTCGCATAGGACCAGGCGACCCTCGGCATCAGTGTTGAGAATTTCAACAGTTTGACCAGCCATCGTTGTGATGACGTCCCCTGGTTTGTTGGCACGTCCAGATGGCAGGTTTTCACAGGCAGGGATGATGACAACCAGGTTGAGCTGTAAACCGATTTCAGCGACGGCTTGAATTGTGCCGAGAACAGATGCGGCACCGCACATGTCGTACTTCATTTCATCCATGTTGGCGCCCGGCTTGAGTGAAATGCCACCGGAATCAAAGGTGATGCCTTTGCCAACCAACACAATCGGCGCTTCCTTGGCTTTGCCAGCAAGATACTTCAGCACGATGAATCGGGGTGCTTCGTCGCTACCTTTTGCGACCGAAAGGAAGCTGCCCATTTTCAGTGCTTCAATCTGTTTGCGCTCCAACACTTCGATTTCCATCTGATACGCACTGGCGATGTCTTGTGCGGTTTCAGCCAGAAAGCTTGGCGTGCAGATATTGCCCGGCAAATTCCCGAGATTTTTGGCGAGTTCGACGCCTTTGGCAAGCGCGGTGGCATTCCTTAGTGCATTTTCTGCTTGTGCGGACTGTTGCTTGTTTACAGCAAAGGCGATATTTTTCACGCCGAGAACATCGGGTTCTTTCTTGCTCTTGAGGGTATCGCTTCGATAATTCTTGTCATGGACAGCAAGAACGCAGTGGCGAATAATCTGATCAACACGAAGTTTTTTGGCGCTCCCCATGGGGAGTGCGATGACAGCGTCCTCCGTGCCAAGGGTGCTTAACGTGTTGCTCATCGCTTCGAGTGCTTTCTTGAGGTCGCGCTCGTTGGTGTCGTTTTCTTTGCCTAGTCCTACCAGCAATAGGCGCTCAGCGGCAAGTTTTGTCGGGTTGCGTAAGAGTAGCGTCGAGCCAGCCTTTCCGGTAATGTCGCCAGACTGTATGGCAAGCGTGATTTCGCCATGCTGATCCAGTGTTTTGGCAACGGCGCTGAGTTTTTTGTTTTCGTAGATGCCAATGGCAAGGCAGCCAGTTTTTGTTGTCTTGAGATCACCTGCCTGGTTAATCGCATTTATGCTAAAGTTCATCTGCTTCCTCCTAGTCATACCAAAGATTATAGCCCCTTAATGATTTTCAAACGTGCACTTCGGCGTGAGCTGATCAATACCGCGAGTGGTGTTTTCATGACGCTGTTCACGATCACGATCACGATCATGCTGGTCAGAATATTGAGCCACGCCGCACGTGGCATGGTGGATTCTGCGGATGTCGTTGCGCTCCTTGGTTTTGCCGTGCTGAATTACATGGCGGTGATCATGGTGCTGACGGGATTCATTTCTGTGCTGCTGGTCATTACGCGCAGCTATCATGATTCAGAAATGGTGGTCTGGTTTTCATCAGGCATGAGCCTGAAGCAGTGGATACGTCCGGTGCTGACGTTTGCGATTCCGATTGTGGTGATTACCGCCGCGATGAGTTTCATCGTAACGCCGTGGGCGGCGCGACAAAGCGCAGAATTCAAGGAGCGATATGAAAAGCGGGATGATGTTTCCAGGGTTACGCCCGGAAAATTCCAGGAATCGTCAGGCGCTAATCGTGTTTTTTTCGTTGAAGGCGTGACGGGTGATCTGACCAAAATGAAAAATGTGTTCGTGAATTCTTATACTGATGACGGGCGCTTGAATGTTGTGGTTGCCAAGGAAGGCTCAATAAAAACGGATAAACAGGGTGACAAGTTGCTGGTGCTTGAAAATGGCATGCATTACGAGAGTACGCCCGGCCAGAGGGATTTTCAGCTCATGGATTTTGAGCGTTATGCCATTGTTGTGTTATCGAATGACAGGCCGGTTCTGGGAGACAAATCGACGCGCGCCAAACCAACGCTCGCGCTGTTTGCCAACCTGAATCGCTATAGTCTAGGTGAGTTGCTTTGGCGTATGGGCATGCCCTGCATGGGCATATTGTTGATGCTGCTTGCGATTCCGCTTTCTTTCGTCAATCCGCGCGCCGGTCGTTCCGCCAGCCTGATTGTGGCGCTGCTGCTGTTTATTACATACAGCAATCTGATCAGCTTTTCACGCGCAGCGGTTGCTCAGGGCAATGCCAGTTTTGGCATGGCGTGGTGGCCGGTTCATTTTCTCGTGGCTGTCCTGATATTGGGTATGTTCATGTTGAGATTGAATGTGAACAGTCGTTATCACCCTCACGCCTTGTGGTCACTGCTTAGGCGGCGTGCTTCTTCGGGGGGCTCTGACGCATGACGGTGCTGCAGCGCTATTTTGCGAAAGAAATCATACGCGCCGTACTGTTCGTACTGATTGCGTTTTTGGCGCTATTCGCTTTTTTTGACCTGATTACCGAGTTAAAGACGGTCGGGCAGGACGGTTACGAATGGCACCATGCTTTTGCATTTGTCATGATGCGGATGCCGACTTATGCGTATGAACTGATGCCGATTGCGGTTTTGATCGGTGCGATTTACGCGTTGGCAAGGTTTGCGGCCAGTTCAGAGTTTACCGTCATGCGCGTTTCGTCGATGTCAACCGCACAAGCATGTTTCATGCTTGGCAAAATCGGGCTGGTGTTCGTGGTTGCAACGATGCTTATCGGGGAGGTGATTTCACCGTTTACCACGACAATGGCGGAAAAATTCAAGCTGGATGCCAAGGGCGCATCGCTGAAAAAAGAATTTCGTACGGGCATGTGGACAAAGGATGCGATTCGGAGCGGAACGATTGATGGCCCGGTAATTGGCACGCGCTTCTTGAATATTGCCGAGTTGAAACCGGACGGTCAATTGCGCGGCATCAAGATGTATGAGTTTGACAAGGAGTTGCGCCTGACAGCGATTATTTCTGCTGAAAGCGCAGATTATCAGGACAATCACCTCTGGCTTCTTAATGGTGTGACGGAGACAGTGTTGAAAAGAGGCGCGTCAATGAGCAAGTTGCCTGCAGATAGTTTTGCCGAGGCGATTACAAGCAAAAAGGTACCCAGCCGTAAATTGATCAGTGAGTTAACGCCTAGCTTGCTTTCGATCTTGTTTGCCAAGCCGGAAAGAATGTCAGCATACGATTTGGCAGTGTACAAAAGTTATCTGGCAGAAAACAATCAGGACACAAGCCTTTATGACATTGCGCTCTGGAAGAAGCTGCTCTATCCGTTTTCCGTATTTGTGATGATCGCGCTTGCGCTGCCGTTTGGCTATCTGCACTTCCGGGCAGGAGGGGTGAGCCTGAAAATCTTTGTCGGTGTGATGATTGGTGTTGGTTTTGTGCTGCTGAACAATCTCTTCTCGCATATTGGATTGCTGAATACTTGGCCTGCTTTCATAACAGCGGCACTTCCGAGTAGCATCTTCCTGTTGTTTGCTGTTGGCGCATTATGGTGGGTTGAGCGACATTAAGGGTTTAAAGAGGCGAAATCAAGTGAGTTGCCCAGTTTTTGCTATACTTCACCGCGACTTACAAAAACAACTTACGCATCTGGTTTGGTAGCAGTGGCAAATGCTGTTGCTCAAAAAGATTAAAAGGAGAGTGACAATGTCTGATAGTCAGCTTAAGCAGGATAAGTTGGCGGAACTTCTTGAAAGGTTGATGAGCCAAGGGCACAGAACTTTCAAAGATGAATATGGTACGCCGCACCATAGTATTGAAACCGGTCTGGACGAGGCCTTTTTGATTGATAGCGAAAAACGGGATGCCTTGCTCAGGACGGACCCACGTTCAGAAGAAGTTTTGAAGCCTTATTTGAGTCAGGACGCTTTTTCTAACTGGCGTGCTGCAGAGCCGGACAGATGGTTGATTCACGTGCCGACTGGTTTGGCAGATATAGAAGATTATCCTGCCATCAAGGCGCACTTGACGCCTTATCGGGAACAGCTTGAAAAGCGTGAAACGGCAAACAAATGGTATGAGCTATTGCGCTGCTATACCGGAAAGGAAGAGGCGGCAGGCAAGGCAAAAATAGTTTTGCATCATACCGATAATTCCCCCACCTTTACGCACGAGCTTAAAGGCGGATATTCGGGCGGCATTGGCTGGCTGCCATTTCAGGATTACTTCGTGCTGGGCTCCCTGAGTTCGAAGTTGTACCGATTAATGCTGCAAAAACTGATGGAAGAAGACGAGGATGCGCAAACGTACAAGCCAGCGCATTTTGAACGTTTACCGTTCCCAATGCCGATGGCTGAGCACAAAGGTTTCATCGGATCTGCAGCGGACTTTTTCCAGAAGACGACAGCAGAGCGGGTTGATCTGCTTGAGCATGTCCGTAGTGAAATGGCAAAACATCTTGCTGACGGCGCTTCGCCAGACCAGTTTAGCGAAAAGCTGTTGAACTGGCACTTCCTTGACGTTTATGCGCTTAGTGAGGAAGCTGAGCGCCTTTTCGGCAAGCCAATTCCACAAGATATGGTTCCGGTATGGGAAGATTTTCTGATGGAGGCGAAAATCCAGTTAAGCACAATGGATACGGATCTTGATCGTGCCAAGGGCAGTCTTGATCAGCATGTTTATGCAGTTTTCGAGTTGACTGAAGAAGAGGTCGAGTTTCTCAATAGCCTGTAGATTCCTGACAAGCCTGGCGGTATGACTTCAGGGCGCTTACGATGCTGTGGGCGCCCTGAGTTTTTGTGCAGCCAGGGAGCAGCATGAGTCGATGCGTGCTAGTTAATGCAAGTTGGCAACATTCATGTCATGTTCTGCAGTAATAATGGCGCTTTTTGAAATATTCGACGTGTGATTTTCTTCATGACTGAAAAAAAGTCCACCAACCAATTCAAAAACAAGCGTGGCCTGGAGCGGATTCTTGCGGCACTGAGCCATTCGGCCAATGGCATGCGTTCGGCTTTCCGGCATGAAGAGGCGTTTCGTCAGGAGGTAATAATTGCCGCAGTTGGCAGTGCGCTGGCCCTGTTTTTGCCGGTCACGCTTTTCGAACGTTTTCTGCTTATCGGTGTATTGGTGTTGGCGCTGGTCGTGGAATTGCTGAATTCAGCGATTGAAGCGGTAGTTGACCGCATTTCGTTCGAGCTTCACCCGCTGTCAAAAAATGCCAAGGATTATGGTAGTGCAGCCGTTTTATTGACGTTGCTGCTGGCAAGTGCTACCTGGGTTGTTGTTTTATGGCGTATGTGGTGTCGCTGGTAAGTTAGTAATTGTGGTGATCAGGCCATTCCTGTGGCCGCGATTCCATTTCGGCATGAATCGGCTCTTCCTGTACTTGTATGACATTGACGGCGTGGGAAACGCTTAATCGGCTGACGATCAAATCTGGAAAGTCTGGCATAACGGCGCGTTCCAGTGCTTCATAGGTTTCGTTTTTAACTCTGGCCAGCACCAGTTTTTCTCCCGTCTCTTTCACGGAACGAGCGAACTCCCGAATTGCTTCCAGGCTCGTGCCATCCAGATCGGGCGTTTGCTCCAGGCTGAGGATGATGCCGTGGATGGAGGTGTCAGAGGCTGCAAGAATTTGGTGGATTTCCGTCATCGTTCGATCTGCATTGCCAAAAAAAAGGGCTTGATCAGGGCGCAAGATCAAGATGCCGGGGATAGGTTTTGCCTTGGGGAAGACCCTCATGTTGACGAAGTCATGCTCACGGCGGCCGTGGCGACCCATGACGGAAACAGATGATGAGGCCATTTGGCGCAGCATGAGAAACAGACTAAGCCCAACTGATACCAACAGCCCATCAAGTACGCCAAGCAACAGAACGGCAACAACGGACGCCACAATGACCAGTCGGTCGCGGTGCCACTCAAAATAAGCATAAAATGCCGTCGGCATCAGGGAGTGGCTGACAGCATGAATGACGATGGCTGCCAGGACAGGCTTGGGAATCAATGCAATGCCGGGCATGGCCGTAAATACGATGGCAAGCACGACAATGGCCGCGCTCAAACCGGAAAACTGGGAGGTGGCACCATTTTTTTCATTGGCAGAGGTGGCCGAGTACCCTGCACCGACTGGCATGCCGCGCAGTAAGCCTGAAACAACGTTGGCAATGCCCAGCGCAAAAAGGTCGCGATTCGGGGCGACAGGATGATTGTGCTTGATCGCAAAGTTGCGGATTGATCCATAAGATTCCGCATACAGGACGAACAGCAGTGCGATGCTTAACTCACACAAGCGAATCCATTCATTTGTGGCCAGATGCGGTACGGTTGGTGTTGTCAGTTCGAGATCGACCGTGCCGACCAGATTGACGCCATAACTCTCCAGATTGAGCCAGTAAGCAGTCGCGATCCCTAGCAGAATGACAACGACCCCGCCGGGAACTTGTCTGATGCGCTCAAGTAAGAACAGTAGCATCAGGGCAGTGCCAGCAACGATAATGCTGGGCAGGTGCCAAAAATCCACCTGGTCTACCAATTGCACGATGGTGCTGACGGCATTACCTTTTATGCCAGCAACGCCAACGACATTGCCGCACTGTTTTAAGATGATGAGAATCGCCAGGCCAAAGGTGAAGCCGCGCAATACCGGCTTGGCGATAAAGTCCGTAATCTTTCCCATTTTTACGGCGGCTGCAAAAATGAAAAATAGGCCGGTAATGGTGACCAGCCCCATGGAGATGGCTAGGCGGTGCGCCAGGTTGTCCGGCGCAAGCGCGGTTGTGGCAACGGCGAGGACGAGGGCTGAGGAGGAGGTGGCAGAAACGATAGCGAAACGACTTGAGCCCAAAAAGCCATAGCAAACCAGGCCGGCAAATAGTGCGAAGATGCCTGCTTGCGGTGGCATGTTGCCGATACTTGAGTAGGCCAACGCTTGTGGAAGTAGCAAGCCTGCCAAGGAAAGCCCTGCAATGATGTCGTGCCAGCGCTTTCCGGTGGGTGGTAGTGCGGTATTTGTTGTTGCGTCTGTCGGCGCTGGCATTGTTTGCGTTGAGTAAGGGGGGTAATAATTCCTCGAAAGGAATGCCGATGGTTAAAGCGATCCGTTAATCTCTTAATGATACTGACTTTTTGTGCATGGTGGTGCTTGTTCATTCAGGCATCAAAGTGGCGTGTCTGCAGTGTGTGCTTGTGTTGTAGTATGTCGCCAGAAAGTAGTGCATCTAGTTCATTTTTTGTCAGAAAAAGCGTGAGTTACATGAAATCGATTTCTTTGCTGGGCGTCATTGCGTTGTGCTCCCTCATCGTCATGCATGAGGGGCTTGCGCAGGCACACGATGATAATTCGTCTCACCATGCGCAACTGAAAGTGGGTAGCCATGTGATTCAGGCAGAGGTGGCGAAAAGCAAGGTGCAGCGCCGACAGGGGTTGATGTTTCGCCGATCGTTGGGGCAAGACGAGGGGATGCTCTTTGCTTACAGCCAGCCCAAGCGGGTATGCATGTGGATGAAAAATACACTGATCCCTCTTTCGGTCGCATTCATTGATGGACAGGGAACGATTGTCAACATTGAAAGAATGGTGCCGTATAGCCATGATGTGCACTGTAGCCGTATACCGGTTTATTACGCGCTTGAAATGAATCGCGACTGGTTTAGTCAGCGGGGTATCGGGCCTGGTAGTCGGGTTGATGGGGTGTTCGGCGTGCAATAGGGATCCATGCCCGGCGGGCAGTGGCCCGCTTCGGGCGGGGCGCTTAACGCCCTTCCAGTGCGGGGTAGTCGGTATAACCTCGCGCGCCGCCACCGTAAATGGTTGACTTGTCCATCTCATTCCATGCGGCATCTAGCTGAATGCGTTTCACCAGATCGGGGTTGGCAATGAACGGGCGCCCAAAGGCAATGGCGTCTGCCGAGCCATCAACCAGCATTTTTTCGCCGCTCTGCACGTCATACCCCCCGCAGTAGATAAGTGTGCCGGAGAAGCTTGAGCGAAGCGCCTTGCGGAAAACGTCATTTAACTTTGGCCCGCCAACCCAGATTGGTTCAGCGATGTGCAGATAGGCGATGTTCCGCGCACTTAATTCCCTTGCGAGATAAAGCGTCATCGATTCTGTTTCGGCGTCGTATAAATCATTGTAAGTGAAGTGCGGAGACAGTCGAACGCCAGTCCGATCTGCGCCCATGACGGTGATAACGGCATCGACCACTTCCAGTGTCAGGCGCGCCCGGTTTTCAATTGAACCGCCATACCTGTCGGTACGCTGGTTGCTGCCAGTAGCGAGAAACTGGTTGAGCAGGTAGCCATTCGCGGAATGCACTTCAATGTAATCGAAACCGGCGTGCTTGGCGCGTTCAGCGCTTTGTTGGTGTTGTGCAACGATCCCGGGCAGTTCTGTCAGTTCCAGTGCGCGCGGCGTGCTGCAAGGGACATAAGACAGGGTGCCATCGGCTTGCAGGATAGCGCATTGGCTGTTGGCGGCAGGAATGGCTGAGGGCGCGACCGGCGCAGCCCCATCTTCCTGCAACAATGTGTGAGAAATGCGACCAACATGCCACAACTGTGCCGAGGCTTTTCCGCCTTTTGCATGAATGGCGGAAACCACTTTGGCCCAGCCCGCTTCCTGTTCGTTGCTATACATGCCTGGCGTGCATGCGTAACCTCTTCCTTGAGGCGAGATCGGCGCTGCTTCGGTCACAATAAGTCCGGCATCAGCACGTTGAGCATAGTATTCGACGTTTAGATCCGTGGGTGCGTTGCCGGGTTGACTGGCACGGCATCGGGTGAGAGGCGCCATGACAATCCGATTTTGCAAAGTAAACGCGCCAACTTTTATCGGAGTGAGTAATTTTTTTGTCATCGTGGAGTTCCCTTTGTTTGTCATGCAAAACCGCCTATGATTATTGGAAAAAACGACAGGAGAAGTTTTATGTTACCGCTAATTCAATTTGTGCACGGCAAGGAAAGCGGTCCGTGGGGGCGCAAAATATCGTATTTGTCTGAAATCGCACGCCAACAAGGCTTTGGTGTCGAAAGTCTGGACTATCTGGCGCTGGACGACCCGCAAGCACGTACAGATAAGCTGGTTGCTGCCAGTCAGGCAAGAAAGCCCGATATTTTGGTTGGCTCCAGTATGGGTGGTTGGGTGGCCACGATGGCGACAACCACAATTTCTGTTCGAGGACTGTTTCTGATGGCGCCGGCTTTTTACATGTCTGACTATCCCGAGCATCAGGTTGGGTGTGAAGGAAGCAAAATTGCGATTGTGCATGGCTGGCACGACAGTGTCATTCCTTACCAGCATTCGGTTCGTTTCGGTCAGGAACACCAGTGCAGCTTGCTTTTAGTGGATGACGATCACAGGCTAGCGCGGAACCTGAATCAGGTTGGTGAATATTTCAGTGCGTTTGTAAGGCGTGTCATGGCCACATAAATCATTTTCCCGTCAGGATAAAATTTTTAATTGATTGACAGAAACGGGAGGGCTTAAATCTCATGGTTTTGTCTAATCACAAAGAAGCAGGCAAACGAAGTTGATAGGATCAGCATATTTCGGAATCAAATCGTGTAAACGCGTGCTTTTTGATAGTTTTGCGCGCGCATGAGCGGTTGTTGAGTTGATGTTCGTTGCAAAGTAGTGCGCTATTCCAATCTAAAGTGCCTTGCTAGTTGACGATAAAAATGCTTGGGGTTAGAATCTCGGGTTCTCGACCCTCGGGTTGTTGGCTGCTGAAATTTGGTGCGCCGAAAGTTTTTGTGTCCAGGCTTTTTTCTGCCTGATTATTTCATATTATTTTGTTGGATTTATATAGATGCCAACCATCAATCAATTAATTCGTAAGCCGCGCCAGGCTGTGCGTTACAAGAGCAAGTCGCCGGCGCTGGAAAATTGCCCACAAAGGCGGGGTGTTTGTACGCGTGTGTACACGACAACCCCAAAGAAGCCGAACTCGGCTTTGCGTAAGGTAGCTAAAGTGCGTTTGACTAATGGCTATGAAGTAATTTCATACATTGGCGGCGAGGGCCATAACCTGCAAGAGCATAGCGTTGTCTTGTTGCGTGGTGGTCGTGTAAAGGACTTGCCTGGTGTGCGCTATCACATGGTTCGCGGCTCGCTTGATACTCAAGGCGTGAAAGATCGCAAGAAGGGTCGTTCCAAATACGGCACCAAGCGCGCGAAGGCCGTCAAGAAATAATTTCGCTGGTTGGAATATGGGTCGGTCGGGAGTGACCGAGTAAGTGGGGCGCTATGGTGGCGTTCCGGGAGCATGAGTTTGCTCATGTTCGACTGAAGCTAAAAATAAGGGGTAATACATGCCACGTCGTAGAGAAGTGCCTAAACGCGAGATTCTTCCTGATCCGAAATTCGGTAGTGTTGATGTCGCCAAATTCGTTAATGTAGTGATGCTGTCGGGCAAAAAATCCGTAGCGGAGAACATTATTTATGATGCGTTTGAGCAAATACAGGCCAAATCTGGCAAAAACCCGCTCGAAGTGTTTATGGCAGCGCTGAACAATGTTAAGCCTATGGTGGAAGTGAAGGGGCGCAGAGTGGGTGGTGCCAACTATCAGGTTCCTGTTGAGGTTCGTCCGCAGCGTCGTATGGCGCTTTCTATGCGCTGGTTGCGTGAGGCGGCGCTTAAGCGCAGCGAGAAATCGATGTCCCAGCGTCTGGCGGGCGAATTGATGGATGCTTCAGAAAATCGTGGTGGTGCGATGAGAAAGCGTGATGAGGTTCATCGTATGGCAGATGCCAACAAGGCTTTCTCGCATTTCCGATTCTAATGAATGAGGAGGTTGTTCTGTCAAATTATTGTAATGGACACCTTCTAAAATAACTCTTTTGAGGCCGGGCGCGTTTGATTAAAAGCGCTCGGTTTTGTGCATTAACAAGCTTAGGAACAATTATGGCTCGCAAGACACCTATTAGCCGTTATCGCAATATTGGTATTTCCGCACATATTGATGCTGGCAAAACCACAACGACCGAGCGCATCCTGTTTTATACCGGGGTGAATCACAAGATTGGTGAGGTTCATGATGGTGCGGCCACCATGGACTGGATGGAGCAGGAGCAAGAGCGCGGCATCACAATTACCTCCGCTGCGACAACGTGCTTCTGGCGAGGGATGGCGAACAACTTCCCTGAGCATCACATTAATATTATTGACACGCCGGGCCACGTTGACTTCACGATCGAGGTTGAGCGTTCCATGCGTGTTTTGGATGGTGCGTGCATGGTGTATTGCGCAGTGGGTGGCGTGCAGCCGCAATCTGAAACAGTATGGCGTCAGGCCAACAAGTACCGCGTGCCACGAATGGCTTTCGTCAACAAGATGGACCGTGTTGGCGCTGATTTCTTTAAGGTGTATGAGCAGATGCGTGGCCGCCTGCGTGCAAACCCGGTTGTCATGCAGGTTCCTATTGGTGCTGAGGAAGATTTCAAGGGTGTGATTGACCTCGTCAAGATGAAGGCCATTTATTGGGATGATGCAAGCCATGGCGTGAAATTCGATTATGCGGACATACCGGCAGAATTGCAGGCGCAGGCAGATGAATGGCGTGAACAAATGGTTGAGGCGGCAGCCGAGGCCAATGAAGTGTTGATGGATAAATACCTTGAAGAAGGTGATTTGTCAGAAGAAGACATCAAGCTGGGTATTCGTACGCGTACTATTGCAAACGAAATTGTGCCGATGATGTGTGGTACCGCATTCAAGAACAAAGGCGTACAAGCCATGTTGGATGGTGTGATTGAATATCTCCCTTCGCCGGTTGATATTCCGCCTGTGGCTGGTATTGGCGAGGATGAAGAGGAGCAGACTCGCAAGGCAGACGACAACGAAAAGTTTTCGGCGCTGGCATTCAAGATCATGACGGACCCCTTTGTTGGACAGTTGATCTTCTTCCGGGTTTATTCCGGTACGATCAAGTCGGGAGACACGGTTTACAACCCGGTAAAGGGTAAGCGCGAGCGTGTTGGCCGCATCTTGCAGATGCATGCGAATAATCGTGAGGAGCTCAAGGAAGTCAACGCGGGCGATATTGCGGCGGCAGTTGGTTTGAAAGAGGCGACTACGGGTGAGACGCTCTGCGATCCGAGCGCAATCATTACTTTGGAGCGCATGGTGTTCCCTGAGCCAGTAATTTCGCAGGCGGTTGAGCCGAAGACCAAGGCCGATCAGGAAAAAATGTCGATTGCGCTGGGTCGTTTGGCACAAGAAGACCCTTCTTTCCGCGTAAAAACAGACGAGGAGTCGGGGCAAACCATTATTTCTGGCATGGGTGAATTACACCTTGAAATTCTGGTTGATCGCATGAAGCGTGAGTTCAATGTTGAGGCGACTGTTGGTAAGCCTCAGGTGGCCTACCGCGAAACGATTCGCAAGGTTACTGAAAACAGCGAGCACAAGTTCGTCAAGCAGTCTGGTGGTCGTGGTCAGTACGGTCACGTTGTGCTGAAACTTGAGCCAAATGAGCCAGGCAAGGGTTTTGAGTTTGTAGACGCCATCAAAGGTGGTGTGGTTCCACGTGAATACATCCCGGCTGTTGAGCGTGGCGTGCGAGAGGCAATGGATACGGGTGTTCTTGCGGGTTATCCGATGGTAGACATCAAGGCGACCCTGCACTTTGGTTCTTACCACGATGTTGACTCGAACGAGAATGCTTTCCGCATGGCGGGCTCAATGGCATTCAGAGATGGCTGTCGCCAGTCTGATCCTGTCATCCTGGAGCCAATGATGGCGGTTGAAGTTGAAACACCTGAGGATTACGCGGGCAACGTGATGGGCGATTTGTCGTCTCGCCGCGGTATGGTGCAAGGGATGGATGATATTGTTGGTGGCGGCAAGATTATCAAGGCAGAAGTGCCGTTGTCCGAGATGTTTGGTTATTCGACTTCATTGCGTTCAGCTACGCAAGGTCGTGCAACTTATACCATGGAATTCAAGCACTATCTGGAAGCACCGAAAAACATCATTGAAGCAATTGTTAGTGCAAGAGCTAAGTAGTTAAGGTTTTCTGCTCAGTCAAGACGCTGGGCGTGAGTTTGTACATATAAATCGTTCTTTTTTGAGGTAAGAAAAATGGCAAAGGAAAAGTTTCAGCGGACCAAGCCGCATGTGAATGTGGGTACGATTGGTCACGTGGATCATGGCAAGACGACGTTGACGGCGGCGATTGCAACCGTGTTGGCGAAGAAGTTTGGTGGTGAGGCGAGAGACTACGATCAAATTGACGCGGCACCGGAAGAGAAGGCGCGCGGTATTACGATTAATACATCGCATGTGGAGTACGAGACTGAGAGTCGTCACTACGCACACGTAGACTGCCCGGGTCACGCTGACTACATCAAGAACATGATTACCGGAGCGGCCCAAATGGATGGTGCCATTCTGGTATGTTCCGCAGCGGATGGCCCGATGCCGCAAACGCGTGAGCACATTCTGTTGGCGCGTCAGGTGGGTGTTCCTTACATTATCGTGTTCCTCAACAAGTGCGACATGGTAGACGACGAAGAGTTGCTTGAGCTGGTTGAGATGGAAGTGCGTGAGCTGCTATCGCGCTACGAATTTCCGGGCGACGACCTGCCAATCATCAAAGGCTCGGCAAAAATGGCGCTGGAAGGCGACACGGGTCCGATGGGCGAAGAAGCCATCATGCAGTTGGCCGATGCGCTCGACACCTATATTCCAGAGCCGGAGCGTGCGATTGACGGCGCGTTCCTGATGCCGGTTGAAGACGTGTTCTCGATTTCTGGTCGCGGTACAGTTGTGACAGGTCGTGTAGAGCGCGGCATCATCAAGGTTGGTGAAGAAATTGAGATTGTTGGTATCAAGGATACCGTCAAGACCACTTGTACCGGTGTTGAAATGTTCCGCAAGTTGCTGGATCAAGGTCAGGCAGGCGACAACGTTGGCGTATTGCTGCGTGGCACCAAGCGCGAAGACGTAGAGCGTGGTCAGGTACTGGCCAAGCCAGGATCGATCAAGCCGCACAGTCACTTTACGGGTGAGATTTACGTGTTGTCGAAAGATGAAGGTGGTCGTCATACGCCATTTTTCAGCAACTATCGCCCGCAGTTCTACTTCCGCACGACGGACGTGACGGGTTCGATCGAGTTGCCGGAGGATAAAGAAATGGTTATGCCTGGTGACAACGTATCGATCACGGTCAAGCTGATTTGCCCGATTGCGATGGAAGAAGGCTTGCGTTTCGCTATCCGCGAAGGTGGCCGCACGGTTGGTGCTGGCGTCGTAGCCAAAATTATTGAGTAAGTGGGTAGCACTCTTAAATAAAATATGCTTCTGGCGGCATTCGCCAGAAGCTCGTTCTTTGTAGAAGGTAATCATGCAAAACCAGAAAATTCGCATTCGCCTCAAGGCGTTTGACTATAAGCTGATTGATCAGTCAGCACTTGAAATCATTGAAACAGCTAAGCGTACTGGTGCAATTGTTAAGGGCCCTGTTCCTTTGCCAACACGCATCCAGCGTTTTGATGTTTTGCGTTCACCACACGTTAACAAAAAGTCACGTGATCAGTTTGAGATCAGAACCCATCAGCGTTTGATGGATATTGTCGACCCGACAGAAAAAACAGTTGATGCACTCATGAAACTGGATTTGCCTGCCGGAGTAGATGTTGAAATCAAATTGCAGTAAATGCAGTGAGACCGACAAAAAAATATTTGTCGGTTGTTAAATAGATTAAGTCGGGCTATAATGCCCGGCTATGCAGGTAGTTTGTTACTGCAGATTTTGTTGAATATAATCAGCCCCGCCCAATCGTAGGTGGGAATGGAGAGAATAATGAGCCTAGGCCTAATTGGTCGCAAGGTTGGAATGATGCGCGTATTCACGGATGATGGTGATTCTTTGCCTGTCACCGTGATTGATGTGTCAAACAACCGAGTTGCGCAAATCAAGACGCCTGAAACGGACGGGTATTCCGCTGTTCAGGTCGCATTCGGTCAGCGCCGTCCTTCGCGTGTGAACAAGCCTTCTGCTGGTCATTTTGCTAAAGCAGCTGTACTTGCTGGTTCCACTTTGAAAGAGTTCCGTATTGATCCCACGTCTACTGCAAGCATGAATCTCGGTGATGTTGTGCCGGTCTCCATGTTTGAGGTAGGTCAGAAGATTGATGTGCAAGGTACCTCTATCGGTAAGGGTTTTGCTGGTGTCATCAAGCGCCATAACTTTGGTGGTGGTCGAGCTTCGCACGGCAATTCGTTGTCGCATCGTGTGCCGGGTTCAATTGGTATGAATCAGGACCCTGGGCGTGTGTTTCCGGGCAAGAAGTTGCCTGGTCATATGGGTAATGTGAAGCGTACCGTGCAGAATCTTGAGATTGTGCGTATTGATGAGGAGCGTCAGTTGTTGCTGGTCAAGGGCGCGGTTCCGGGTGCGAAGAACGGGCAGGTTGTTGTTTATCCTGCTATTAAAGCTAAAGTTGACGGAGGGGTGTGAAATGGATTTGAAGCTCCTAAATAATGTCGGCGAAGCTACGGATAATGTGGTTGTCCCAGATACCGTTTTTGGTCGTGATTACAACGAGGCGCTGATTCATCAGGTCGTTGTGGCTTTTCAGGCAAATGCGCGTGGTGGCAATCGTAAGCAAAAAACGCGTAGCGAAGTGAAGCATTCGACCAAGAAGCCATGGAAGCAAAAGGGTACTGGCCGTGCGCGAGCTGGTTCCACGGCATCGCCTTTGTGGCGTGGAGGTGGTCGCGCGTTTCCAAGTAGCCCGGACGAGAATTTTACACACAAGCTGAATCGGAAGATGTATCGGGCGGGTATGTGCTCGATTCTGTCGCAATTGGTGCGAGAAGATCGCTTGCGTGTTGTGGATGATTTCACTTTGGAGGCGCCTAAAACTAAGTTGATGGCGCAGAAGTTGAAGGATATGGGTTTGGTGTCTGTGCTTTTGATTACGGGCGAATACGACGAGAATTTGTATCTCGCGTCACGCAATTTGCCAAATGTACAGGTTATGGAGCCGCATCATGCTGATCCGATGTCATTGATTTACTTTGATGACATTCTGATTACCAAGCCGGCGCTGGCGAAGATTGAGGAGATGCTGGCATGAATGCAAAAATGAAAATTAGCGAAGAGCGCTTGCTCAAAGTGTTGCTTGCGCCGGTTATTTCCGAAAAAGCGACCTTTCTTGCCGAGAAAAATGGTCAGGCAGTTTTTCGTGTGATGCCGTGTGCTACCAAGCCTGAAATCAAGGCTGCGGTTGAGTCGCTTTTTAAGGTGGATGTGAAGTCTGTTCAGGTCACCAACCGCAAGGGCAAGCGGGGCAGATTTGGTAAGTTTATGGGTCGTCGCGCCAATGCGAAGCTCGCGTATATAAATATTGCGCAGGGCCAGGAAATTAATCTCTTCGAGGAGGCTAAGTAATTATGGCACTCGTTAAGGTCAAGCCGACGTCTGCAGGGCGTCGCGGAATGGTCAAGGTGATCACGCCTGGGCTGCACAAGGGTGAGCCATACGCGCCGTTGCTTGAAAAGAAAAGTAAAAATGCCGGCCGTAACAACAATGGTCACATTACGGTGCGCCATATGGGCGGTGGTCATAAGCAACATTACCGATTGGTTGATTTCAAGCGCGCCAAGGATGGCATTCCCGCTAAAATCGAGCGAATTGAGTATGATCCGAATCGTACCGCGCATATAGCGCTGCTGTGCTATGCGGATGGTGAGCGTCGTTACATTATTTCGCCCAAGGGAGTTTCTGCTGGGGATAGTCTTATGAGTGGTGCTGAGGCGCCAATCAAGCCTGGAAACTGCTTGCCGATCAGGAATATTCCAGTGGGCACGACCATTCACTGTATTGAAATGTTCCCAGGAAAAGGGGCGCAGATCGCGCGTTCGGCGGGTGCGTACGCAGTATTGATGGCGCGTGATGCTGTATACGCGCAGGTTCGCTTGCGCTCCGGTGAAGTGCGTCGCGTGCATATCGATTGTCGCGCTACAGTTGGTGAAGTGGGTAATGCGGATCAGGGCTTGCGCAAGATCGGTAAGGCAGGTGCCAAGCGTTGGCGCGGTATTCGCCCGACTGTTCGTGGTGTGGTTATGAATCCGGTCGATCATCCTCATGGTGGTGGTGAAGGCAGGACTTCCGGTGGCCGTCATCCAGTTTCGCCGTGGGGTTGGCAGACCAAGGGCAAGAAGACGCGCAACAATAAGCGCACGTCTTCAATGATTGTTTCGCGCCGTGGCAAGAAGAGATAAGGGGTAGCACATGACACGTTCATTGAAAAAAGGGCCGTTCTGTGATGCCCATCTCATGAAGAAGGTGGTGACCGCACAGGAAGTCAAGGACAAGCGTCCGATCAAGACCTGGTCGCGCCGTTCAACGATCATGCCCGATTTTATCGGGTTAACAATTGCAGTTCATAATGGCAAGCAGCATGTTCCTGTCTATATTTCTGAAAATATGGTCGGACATAAGCTGGGGGAATTTGCGCTGACGCGTACGTTCAAAGGCCATGCTGCAGATAAAAAGTCGAAGAGATAAGGTGGCATGATGGAAACGAAAGCTACTCTCAAAATGGTGCGTCTTTCTCCTCAAAAAGGGAGATTGGTCGCAGATATGGTTCGCGGCAAGCCTGTTGCGCAAGCGCTTGATATTTTGACATTTAGCCCAAAGAAGGGTGCGGTCATAATTAAAAAAGTGCTTGAGTCAGCAATTGCAAATGCGGAGCACAATGATGGTGCGGACATCGATGAGCTGAAGGTGGCCTCGATTTGCGTTGATCAAGGTCCGAAGTTGAAGCGGATGAGGGCTCGCGCAAAAGGGCGCGGTGATCGGATCGAAAAAACAACCTGTCACATTTACGTGACTGTCAGCAACTAAGGAGTCAAGATGGGACAGAAGATTCATCCGACAGGTTTTAGACTGGCTGTTGCGCGTAATTGGTCTTCTCGCTGGTATGCGGGCAATACCAATTTTGCCACGATGCTCAACGAAGACCTGAAGGCGCGTGCTTATCTGAAGAAGAAGCTGAAAAATGCTTCGGTTGGCGAAGTGGTTATTGAGCGCCCAGCCAGAAATGCCCGCTTTACAATTTACAGCTCACGTCCGGGTGTCGTTATTGGCAAGAAGGGCGAGGACATCGAGGTGTTGCGCACTGAATTGGCGAAGATCATGGGTGTTCCGGTGCATGTGAACATCGAAGAAATTCGCAAGCCGGAAATTGATGCGCAGTTGATTGCTGATTCAATTACGCAACAGTTGGAAAGGCGGATTATGTTCCGTCGTGCGATGCGCAGGGCAATGCAGAATGCGATGCGCTTGGGCGCGCAGGGTATCAAGATCATGTCTGCAGGTCGCTTGAATGGCGTTGAAATCGCGCGGACAGAGTGGTATCGCGAAGGCAGGGTTCCTTTGCATACACTGCGCGCTGATGTTGACTATGCTACGAGTGAGGCGCTGACAACCTACGGTATTATTGGTGTCAAAGTTTGGGTTTACAAAGGTGATCGTCTAGCAAATGGTGAGGCTCCAGTCGTTGAATCACCAGTTGACGAAGAAAAGAAAAAGCGCGGTCGGCGTGATGATGGTAAACCAGGTGGGCGTACCCGCACTCGTCGCACTGAGGCCAGTAACGGTGAGTCTGCTGCGCCTGCGGCGACTACTGCGAAACGTGTTCGCACCAGAAAGCCTGATGCTGTCGCAGAGGGCGCGGCTGCAACCACGGTAGAGAAAGCAGGAGAATAATCATGCTGCAACCAAGACGCAGAAAATATCGTAAAGAGCACAAAGGTCGTAACACGGGAATATCGCACGAACGTGGTACTTCGGTTTCATTTGGTGAGTTTGGCCTGAAAGCAACAGAGCGGGGCCGGATCACGGCTCGCCAGATTGAAGCAGCACGCCGTGCCATGACGCGTCACATTCGACGTGGCGGTCAAATTTGGATACGTATCTTTCCGGATAAGCCAATTTCCAAGAAGCCTGCTGAGGTGCGTATGGGTAAAGGTAAGGGTAACCCTGAGTATTGGGTGGCAGAAGTTCGCCCAGGCAGAGTTCTTTATGAAATGGATGGTGTAAACGAAGCGATGGCACGCTCGGCATTTCGTTTGGCTGCGGCCAAGCTGCCAGTACAGACCACGTTTGTTTGTCGCCAAGTTGGACAATAAAAGGAGTGAGCCATGAAAGCAAGTGAGCTCCAAGGTATGGATAAAGCTGCCTTGACGAAGGAACTGAATGATTTGCTGCGCGCGCAGTTCAATTTGCGTATGCAGAGCGCAACGCAGCAATTAACGGATAATTCGCAGCTGAAAAAAGTTCGGCGTGATATTGCACGCGTGAAAACGGTAATGAATTCGAAGGAAGCCTGATGATGAATGCTCAAGAAAAACAGGTGCGTAATCGCACACTGACTGGTCGAGTGGTTTCGGACAAGATGGACAAGAGTGTGTCCGTTCAGGTTGAAAGGCGTGTGAAACATCCGCTATACGGAAAGGTTATTGTGCTGTCAAAGAAGTACTTGGCGCATGATGAGTTGAACGAGGCAGCGGTAGGAGACACGATTGAAATCCAGGAGGGTCGTCCGGTTTCGAAGCGCAAAGCCTGGCGTTTGACTAAGGTCATCAAAAAAGCACAAATTTTGTAAAGTGGTTGCTTTAGTCAAGTTAATCTGGGATAATTCTTGATTCGGTTGATGTGACGAGTTTCATGTGAGCCGCGGGCCCTGGTGTTTTGTTTGTGCTTTGGGGTCGGGAGTTGTTTTATCTAGCCGGCAAATTAAATCTGATTTGCCAACGGAGCCAAAACTGATCGCCAGCCTGTAAGTGCGGGTTGTGTGTGTTAAGTTGGGAAAGAAAAAATTATGATTCAAACTGAAAGCCGTCTAAGGGTGGCCGACAATACTGGTGCGCGAGAAGTGTTGTGTATCAAGGTGTTGGGTGGTTCCAAGCGCCGCTATGCGGGCATCGGCGATATTATCAAGGTGGCGGTTAAGCAGGCGACGCCGCGAGGACGAGTCAAAAAAGGCGAAATATACAACGCAGTAGTGGTGCGCACAGCCAAGGGTGTGCGCCGCCAGGATGGTGCGCTTATCAAGTTTGATGATAACGCAGCGGTGTTGCTAAATGCCCGTTTAGAGCCAATTGGCACGCGTATTTTTGGCCCGGTAACAAGGGAATTGCGAACTGAGCGTTTTATGAAGATCGTTTCGTTGGCTCCTGAGGTGCTGTAGGGGATTGCTCATGTATAAGATCAGAAGAGATGACGATGTAATCGTCCTGGCAGGCAAGGATAAGGGTAAGCGTGGCAAGGTTTTGAGCCGCGTTTCGGCCGAGCGCGTTATTGTTGGGGGTGTCAATGTCGCCAAGAAGGCGGTGCGTCCAAACCCGGCGACTAATGATGCGGGCGGTATTGTTGATAAAGAAATGCCTATTCATGTTTCGAATCTCGCGTTGTTCAATGCGGCGAAGGGTGCGAAGGATGGTGTGCGTTTCCAGGTGGTGGACGGCAAGAAAGTGCGCGTCTATAAGTCCACTGGCGAAGTTGTTAAGGTGTTATGACTATGGCTCGTCTACAGGAATTTTACAAAGATAAAATCCTTCCGGATTTGGTGGCGAAGTTTTCGTACAAGTCGCTGATGGAGGTTCCGCGCATTGCCAAGATTACCCTTAATATGGGTTTGTCTGAGGCGGTGGCTGACAAGAAAGTGCTTGAGGCAGCGGTAGCTGAATTGGCCAAAATTGCGGGGCAAAAACCGGTTGTGACGGTTGCGCGCAAGTCAATTGCGGGTTTTAAAATTCGTGATGGTTACCCGATTGGTTGTATGGTGACCTTGCGTGGTCAGCGCATGTATGAGTTTTTGGATAGGCTTATAACGATTGCTCTGCCGCGGACACGTGATTTTAGGGGTATTTCTGGTCGTTCCTTTGATGGTCGGGGTAATTACAACACCGGTATTCGGGAGCAGATTATTTTCCCTGAGATTGAGTACGACAAAATTGACGCTGTGCGTGGGTTAAATATTAGCATTACGACGACAGCGAAGACTGATGATGAGGCGAGAGCACTCCTCACAGCGTTTAAATTTCCGTTTAGAAACTGAGAGTGACATGGCAAAATTGTCTCTGATAAACCGCGAGCGTAAGCGCGCAAAGCTGGTTGAGAAGTATGCTGGCAAGCGCGCAGAGTTAAAGGCCATCATTGATGACCAAAGCAAAACCGAGGAAGAGCGCTACGAAGCGCGCCTGAAATTGCAGGCGCTGCCAAGGAATGCGAATCCGACCCGCCAGCGAAATAGATGCGCGATTACCGGGCGCCCACGCGGCACTTACCGTAAGTTCGGTTTGGGTCGTAACAAACTGCGTGAGTTCGCCATGAGTGGTGAAATTCCGGGTATCACTAAAGCTAGCTGGTAATAGGAGAAGAAACTATGAGTATGAGTGATCCTATCGCCGATATGCTGACGCGCATTCGCAATGCCCAAGGCGTACAAAAAAATGTTGTTACTATGCCGTCGTCAAAGGTCAAGGTGGCAATAGCGCAAGTTCTGAAGGACGAGGGTTATATCGACGATTTTTCGGTTGCGGCAGAGGGCGGAAAAGCAGCTTTAACGATCGGTTTAAAGTATTACGATCGTCAGCCTGTTATCGAGCGTATTGAGCGTGTATCCCGTCCAGGCCTGCGAGTTTATAAAGGTCGAGATGAGCTTCCAAGAGTGATGAATGGCTTGGGTGTGGCGATTATATCCACGCCTAAGGGTGTGATGACTGACCGCAAAGCGCGCGTTACCGGGGTTGGTGGCGAAGTGATTTGCTACGTAGCATAAGGAGTTCAGCATGTCTCGTGTAGCAAAAATGCCGATTACAGTGCCTGAAGGTGCGTCGGTTGCGGTCAATAACGGTCAGATTGAGGTGAAAGGCCCGCTGGGTGTTTTGGTGCAATCATTGCATGCCTTGGTCGCACTGGAAAACGAAGCGGGCGTATTGACTGTCGTGCCGACAGCAGAGACCCGTGAAGCGAATGCGATGTCTGGTACGATGCGCGCCCTGATTAATAATATGGTGCAGGGTGTGACAAAAGGTTTTGAGAGGAAGTTGAATCTGGTTGGTGTTGGCTATCGTGCACAAGCTCAAGGTAATGCTTTGAACTTGTCGCTTGGCTTTTCGCATCCAGTGGTTCATCAGATGCCGGATGGTGTGACGTGTGTGACACCTACGCAGACAGAGATTGTAATCAAGGGCATTGATAAACAGCGCGTAGGCCAAGTGGCCGCAGAGGTGCGCGCATATCGCAAACCGGAGCCGTATAAAGGTAAAGGTGTGCGTTATGCGGAAGAAGTGATCAAGCTCAAGGAAACTAAGAAGAAGTAATAGGGGATGACGATGAACAAGAAAGAAGCACGCTTGCGCCGCGGACGTCGTACCCGTGCGAAAATTGCAGAATTAAAGGCGACACGCTTGGCGATCCACCGTACCAATTCGCATATTTATGCCAACTTGATTGCGCCAGATGCGAACATTCTGGCATCAAGCTCAACGTTGCAGCTAGATATTCGCCAAGAACTTGCCGGGAAGTCGGGTAGGGGCGGAAATGTTGAGGCGGCAGCACTGGTCGGCAAGAGCATTGCAGAGAAGGCGATTAAGGCAGGGGTAACAGAAGTAGCCTTTGATCGTTCCGGTTTTCGTTACCATGGCCGTGTAAAAGCATTGGCTGAGGCCGCGCGTGAAGCCGGTCTGAAGTTTTAAGGAAGAGTCATCATGGCAAAGATGCAACAAAAAATGCAAGGCGACAAGCCCGATGATGGTTTGCGTGAAAAAATGATCGCGATTAACCGTGTTACCAAAGTGGTAAAAGGTGGTCGTATCATGGGTTTTGCGGCCCTGACCGTGGTTGGTGATGGTGATGGCGGTATTGGAATGGGTAAGGGTAAATCCAAAGAAGTTCCGATTGCGGTGCAAAAGGCGATGGAAGAGGCGCGTCGCAATATGATGAAGGTGAGTCTTCGGAATGGCACGCTGCAGCATACGATTACAGGTAAGCATGGCGCTTCAAAGGTAATGATGATCCCTGCCAAGGATGGCACCGGGGTTATTGCTGGCGGTGCGATGCGTGCAATATTTGAGGTAATGGGCATTACCAACGTAGTGGCGAAGTCTATAGGTTCTTCAAATCCATACAACATGGTGCGCGCGACACTGAATGCTTTACGTTCCATGAGTACGCCGGCAGAGATGGCCGCGAAACGTGGCAAGTCGATTGAAGAAATTCACGGTTAAGGTGATGGCGATGACTGATGCAGTGAAACAAACAGTGAAAATAAAGCTGGTTAAAAGTGTGATTGGTTCGCGCCAATCGCATCGTGATACGGTGCGTGGCTTGGGCTTGCGTAAATTGAACTCCGTTGCGGAGCTGGAAGACACAGCTTCTGTGCGCGGCATGATTAATAAGGTTTCATATCTTGTTAAGGTGGTTTCGTAAAACGCGCGACTTCAGGATTGGAAAGAAAATGAAATTAAATACAATTCAACCGGCAGAGGGTTCTAAGCGCTCAAAAATGCGCGTTGCCCGCGGTATTGGCTC
Source organism: Burkholderiaceae bacterium (assembly GCA_963666295.1). GTDB lineage: Bacteria > Pseudomonadota > Gammaproteobacteria > Burkholderiales > Burkholderiaceae_D > QZKY01. The sequence goes on from OY762707.1 coordinate 1,589,545, forward strand.
AGGTTTCGGTAAGACAGCTGGCCGTGGTCATAAAGGACAGAAATCTCGCTCCGGCGGTTTCCATAAGGTGGGCTTTGAGGGTGGTCAAATGCCTTTGCAGCGCCGCTTGCCGAAGCGCGGTTTTAAATCAAAAATGGCGCTTTTCCGTGACGAGGTGCGTCTTTCTGAGTTGAATAAGCTTCCAGTTACAGATGTGGATATGCTTTCGCTCAGGCAGGCAGGCATCATCACTGGCAAAGTCAAAGACGTGCGCGTCATTAAGGCAGGTGAAATCACCAAGGTTATAAACCTGAAGGGTATTGCTGTCACCAAAGGCGCCAGGGAAGCAATCGAAGCGGCTGGTGGAACGGTTTCCTGAAAATAAAGCTGGAGCAATTAATTGGCTACTAATCAACAAGCGGGAAAGACAGCTGTATCGGGTTTTCCTTGGGGAAGATTGTGGTATTTGCTGGCGGCCTTAGTGGTGTATCGAATTGGTGCCCATATTCCAGTTCCGGGGATTGATCCAAACCAATTGGCGTTACTCTTTAAGCAGAACCAGGGCGGCATATTGGGCATGTTTAACATGTTCTCAGGTGGCGCCTTGTCTCGCTTCACCGTTTTTGCTCTGGGAATTATGCCGTACATTTCTGCGTCAATTATTATGCAGATGCTCTCGGTGGTTTCACCGCAGATGGAGGCAATGAAGAAAGAGGGTGAGTCTGGGCGCCGCAAGATAACGAAATATACGCGTTACGGCACGTTAGTGCTGGCCGCTTTTCAGGCTTTTGGTATTGCGGTAGCGCTGGAGTCTCAGCCGGGTTTGGTTATTGATCCTGGTATGGTTTTCCGGGTTACGGCAGTTGTGACCCTGGTGACGGGGACGATGTTTCTGATGTGGCTGGGAGAGCAGATAACAGAGCGCGGTTTGGGTAATGGTATTTCGATCATTATTTTCGCTGGTATCGCTGCTGGTTTGCCTAGCGCTGTGGGCGGTTTGTTTGAGTTGGTGCGCACTGGTGCGATGAGCACGATTGTTGCCATACTTATCTGTTTGATTGTGTGTGCGGTCACCTTCTTTGTTGTCTTTGTTGAGAGTGGCCAGCGCCGGATTTTGGTTAATTATGCAAAAAGACAAGTTGGCAACAAGATTTATGGTGGTCAGTCTTCGCACTTGCCGTTGAAGTTGAATATGTCGGGTGTAATTCCGCCAATTTTTGCATCCTCGATTATTTTGTTTCCGGCAACCATTGCGGGTTGGTTTGCAACGGGCGAGGACACAAGTGGAGTGGCGCGTTTTGTTAAGGATTTGGCAGCGTCTCTTTCTCCAGGAGAACCGATTCACGCATTGCTTTATGCTGCAGCGATTATCTTTTTCTGTTTTTTCTACACGGCTCTGGTCTTTAACAGCCGAGAAACCGCAGATAATTTGAAAAAGAGTGGCGCATTTGTTCCTGGCATTCGCCCGGGTGAACAAACATCGCGTTACATAGATAGAATTTTGATGCGCTTGACGCTGGCAGGGGCGATTTACGTCACGCTTGTTTGTTTACTGCCAGAGTTTTTGATTGCCAAATGGCGAGTGCCGTTTTATTTTGGTGGCACTTCTCTGCTCATTATTGTGGTTGTAACGATGGATTTTTTCGAGCAAGTAAACAACTACATCATGTCGCAGCAGTATGACTCGCTATTGCGTAAATCAAACTTCAAACCGCCATCACTGAGATAAGCGGTAAAGAAGTGGAACAAAATGTTAATTGCAAGAATCTGAAAGAGGCACAAAATGAAAGTCAAAGCATCCGTAAAGCGGATTTGCCGTAACTGTAAAGTAATCAAGCGCAATGGCGTGGTTCGTGTAATTTGCACGGAGCCGCGTCATAAACAGCGCCAAGGTTAATTAACGTTATTGATTGAGGAATAACGATGGCACGTATTGCAGGGGTGAATATCCCAAACCACAAGCATACCGTTATTGGCCTGACAGCCATATTCGGGATTGGTCGTACTCGCGCAAGTCAGATTTGTGCAGAGACAGGCGTAGAGGAATCCAAGAAAGTTCGCGATCTGACGGATAGTGATCTTGAGAAACTTCGTGAGGCTATAAATAACCACATTATTGAGGGTGATTTGCGCCGTGAAGTTTCGATGAACATCAAGCGTTTGCTTGATTTGGGCTGCTATCGTGGCCTTCGTCATCGCAGAGGATTGCCTGTTAGAGGTCAGCGTACGCGTACAAACGCACGCACTCGCAAAGGCCCACGTCGTGCGGCACAATCACTGAAGAAATAAGCCGTTATTGGTTAGATAAGCGGAAAGATCAAGGAAATTATTATGGCAAGAGCACAAGGCGCGCGTGCACGCAAGAAGATTAAAAAGAACGTGCCGGAAGGCATCGTTCACGTACATGCCTCATTCAACAATACGATTATTACCATTACCGACCGCCAAGGTAATACCCTTTCTTGGGCAACGTCTGGCGGCGCAGGCTTCAAGGGGTCACGTAAATCGACTCCTTTTGCTGCACAGGTGGCTGCTGAGGCTGCTGGCCGAGTGGCGGTTGAGTGCGGTGTTAAAAATCTCGAAGTGCGCATCAAAGGTCCTGGACCGGGCCGAGAGTCGGCAGTGAGGGCGCTAAATAACTTGGGTATCCGCATTACCGAAATTCAAGATGTAACGCCCGTTCCGCACAACGGTTGCCGCCCACCCAAGCGTCGTCGCATCTAAAATTTAGAAAACCGCCTTGAGATATAGGCGAATTTAAGTCCACAGTCCTGATCATATTCAGGACTTGCGCTTGGTAGATCCATAGGTTTATCGGAGCGTTAACAGATATAAGGAAATTAACGTGGCACGTTATACAGGACCAAAAGCAAAGCTGTCTCGTCGTGAAGGCACAGATCTCTTTCTCAAGAGTGCGCGTCGTTCTCTTGACTCCAAATGCAAACTCGATGTGAAACCAGGCCAACATGGCTTGCGTTCAGGTGCACGTACATCTGACTTTGGTAACCAGTTGAGAGAAAAACAAAAAGTTAAGCGCATGTATGGTGTGCTTGAGCGCCAGTTCCGCCGCTATTTTGCAGCGGCAGAACGTCGCAAGGGCAATACAGGTGATAACCTGATGCAATTGCTGGAGATGCGTCTGGACAATGTCGTTTATCGAATGGGGTTTGGCTCAACACGTGCGGAAGCACGTCAAATCGTGGGTCATAAATCGTTGATGGTGAATGGTGTAGTTGTAAACATTCCTTCATACCTTGTTAAAGAAGGGGATGTCGTTACAATTCGTGAAAAGGCCAAGGGCCAGGCGCGAATCATGGATTCGTTGTCTTTGGCAGGGCAAATCGGCATGGCTTCATGGGTTGAGGTCGATCCAAAGAAAATGGAAGGTGTATTCAAGCGCATTCCAGATCGTAGCGAATTTGCGAATGACGTGAATGAGTCTCTGATTATCGAATTGTATTCCCGATAACCTATTTGCTCGCACCCCTCTTGCAGGGATTAGGACGAATCCATCAGCCTTATCGGCGTAACGAGTCGAGGGTATTGAAAAGGACAAAGCATGCAAAACAATTTCTTAAAGCCGCGCATTATTAATGTTGAAACGTTGGGCCCGGGGCATTCAAAAGTGGAAATGGAGCCGTTTGAGCGTGGCTACGGACACACTTTGGGCAATGCCTTGCGCCGTGTTTTGCTTTCATCGATGACGGGTTATGCACCAACAGAAGTATCCATTACGGGTGTAGTACACGAGTATTCAACAATAGATGGTGTGCAGGAAGACGTTGTTGACTTGTTGTTGAACTTGAAGGGCGTCGTTTTCAAATTGCACGGCAGAGAATCCGTGAACTTGACGCTTAAGAAAGAGGGCAAGGGTCCTGTGCTGGCTTCTGATATTGGATTGTCGCATGACGTTGAGTTGGTTAATCCGGATCATGTGATCGCCAATCTGGCAGAAAACGGCAATCTTGAAATGCAGATCAAGGTCGAGCAGGGACGTGGCTATGTGCCTGGTAACGTTCGCCGTCTGAGCGAAGATGCCAACAAGACAATCGGTAGAATTGTTTTGGACGCATCATTTTCACCGGTACGTCGGGTTTCCTATACGGTTGAAGCGGCGCGCGTTGAACAGAGTACAGATTTTGATCGCCTGATCATGAACATTGAGACGAATGGCGTCATTTCGGCAGAGGAGGCGGTCAGACATGCGGCGCGCATTCTGGTTGACCAGCTAAGTGTATTTGCTGCACTAGAGGGAACAGAGTCTGCTTCCGAGGCACCATCTCAAGTTCCTCCGGTTGACCCGACATTGTTGCGTCCAGTAGATGACCTTGAATTGACTGTTCGCTCAGCGAATTGCCTTAAGGCAGAAAGCATTTACTATATTGGCGATCTCATTCAGCGTAGCGAGAACGAGTTGCTTAAAACTCCGAATCTGGGCCGCAAGTCGTTGAATGAAATTAAGGAAGTGCTGGCCTCGCGTGGCCTGACTTTAGGAATGAAACTGGATAACTGGCCACCACAAGGCCTGGAAAAATAATTTATTGTCACTTATACCGGCCCGCGTCACGTCCCTAGTCGTTGACGATAGAAGAGCTGGATCTAAAATTACTGTGTAAAGGAAATATCATGCGCCACCGTCACGGCTTAAGAAAACTGAACCGCACTTCATCGCATCGTCTGGCGATGTTGCGCAACATGTCGGTCTCGTTATTGCGTCACGAAGCAATTAAAACGACGCTTCCAAAGGCAAAAGAATTGAGGAAAGTTGTCGAACCCATCTTAACGCTGGGTAAGAAAGATACCTTGGCAAACAAGCGCTTGGCTTTTAACCGCCTGCGTGACAGAGAAATGGTAGTCAAGCTGTTTGCGGAGCTGGGTCCTCGCTATGCAAACCGTAATGGCGGATATTTGCGCATTTTGAAAATGGGTTTCCGTCATGGTGATAATGCACCGATGGCTTATGTCGAACTGGTAGACCGTCCAGATACGGTCGAAGAATAAATCAGCCAGCGCATACCTCAAAGCCAGCAAATTGCTGGCTTTTGTGTTTTATGACGGCAAAAAGCAATTTTTAAAGGCCGGCAAAATCAGTGATTTTATCGGTGGCTTCATCAACGCCCGTTTTTTTAAGCGCTGAAAAAAGCTGCGCGGTAAAGGGGAAAGGAGTGCCATCCTCATTAACGTAACTTTCAAGGATGGTGCGCGCCTGGCGAATAATTTTGCTGGAATCAGAGCGGTTGAGCTTATCTGATTTGGTTAGCAAACAATGAATTGGCTTTCCTTGAGGCGCAAACCACTCCAGCATTTGAACATCTAAATCAGTGAATGGGCGGCGCGCATCCATGATTAGTATGAGTGCAGCAATTTGTTCTCTGCTTTGTAGGTAAGTGCTTAAAAGCTTTTGCCAATGTTGCTTTGCGCTACGCGAAACTTCAGCATAGCCATAACCAGGGAGGTCAACCAGCAAGGCCTGTATCTTGCTAATGTCAGTTGGGTCTTTTCGGTGTTGAGAGACTTTTGCGCCACCAATTGAAAAGAAGTTGATGTGCTGAGTCCGTCCAGGTGTTTTAGACGCAAAGGCAAGTTGCTTTTGGTTGCACAGCACATTGATAGCGGTTGATTTTCCCGCGTTTGATCGCCCTGCAAAAACAATTTCAGGAACACTTGTTTGCGGTAACTCGCGTAAATGATTTGCCGTTGTGAAAAAACGGGCTTGCCAAAGCTTCGACATGGTAGGAATACTTTTACAACGTGGTTATTAAAAGGTAAGGCTTTGGGTGTGTCATCGCTTTGGCAGTCAAATTAGGCGGGTATCGACTCGCCTGCAAATAAGTCTGCGTTACTTTCCCGTTTACGAATTAAGTGAATTTTATCGCCATCAACCATTATTTCAGCTGCACGCCCTCTAGAATTATAGTTGGAGGACATGGTCATTCCGTATGCTCCCGCGGTCATGACGGCTAGCAGGTCTCCTTGCTCGATGGCAAGTTTGCGGTCTCTAGCTAGCCAGTCACCGGTTTCACAGATTGGCCCAACAATGTCCCATCTTTTTTCGCCTGAAGGGCGCTGTGATACCGTTTGAACGCGGTGCCAAGCGTCATACATCGCTGGCCGCATCAAGTCATTCATGGCGGCGTCTGTAATCGCAAAATTTTTGGATGGACTTGTTTTTAGGTACTGAATTTCAGTGAGTAAAAGGCCTGCATTGCCAACTAAAGAACGTCCGGGCTCAAAAATAACTTTGATGGGTTTGTTCTGATGTTTGGTTTGACGCCAGTTATTAATTTTGTCGTAAACATGGGCTATAAAATCATTTACCTTGACGGCTTTTTCCATATTGTAGGCAATGCCAAGACCGCCACCAATATCAAAGTGATGTATAGGGATACCTTCGACGGACAATCGATCAACTAACTCCATTAGCTTATCTACAGCTTCGAGTAGTGGTGCCTTGTCCATGATTTGCGAGCCGATATGACAGTCGACACCAAGAATGTCAATGTTTGGCATGGTGCATGCTGCGCGGTAACACTGAAGGACATCCGGATAAGGAATGCCAAATTTATTTTCCTTCAGCCCGGTAGAAATGTATTCGTGGGTCTTTGGGTTAATGTCTGGATTAACGCGAAAGGATACGGGTGCCCGTTTACCCATCTCACCTGCAATTGCATTAAGGCGAGTGAGCTCTTCATGTGACTCGACATTAAAACAGAGAATATTGTGCTTTAGCGCAAGGCGCATTTCATCCACTGTTTTACCGACGCCGGAAAACAATGTTTTTTGTGGGTCGCCGCCAGCCGCAATGACACGCTCAAGCTCTCCTCCCGAAACTATGTCGAAGCCGGCGCCTTGGCGTGCAAATAAATTCAATACCGCCAGATTTGAACAGGACTTAACTGCAAAACAAATTAATGCGGGGCTTTCCTTGGATGCATATTCCTGACATGCTTTTTCATATTCCCGGAAGTTTTCTATTAGTGCAGCGCGAGAATAGACATAAGTCGGTGTCCCAAATTGCTTGGCAATTTCCGGCAATGGAATATTTTCAGCATAAAGCGTTCCGTTAAGATAAGAAAAGTGAGTCGACATATTAATACCCTTATCGTTGCACAGTTATTGGGAAGTTTTTTTATGCGTCGGTGAACTGCTATCAGGCATATATAACGGGCCCTTTTGACCACAAGCTTGCAATACAAGCAATGCGATTAAAGATGCGGCAATTCGAAGAATTAAAGATTTTGTTTTCACGATTCTATAAATAATGATAAGTGGTTCATGTAAAGTCTAGCATGCGCGAGGCGGTACTACTTGCGCTTGCGCAAGCCATTTGTGGTCGTCGGCATTGTTCGATTAGCAGAAAAGACGCAAGCAAAAGAAATGCGCGAAGATGCTAATGACTGAATGTCGGCAAGACTCGAGCGTCCGTCGCGTTATCAGTTTTCATCGAACTCATAGTTAAAGCCGCGTTCTTTCGCGTCTTGAAACAGAGCGTTTTCCACATCGACGCGTTCAACACCGGAACCCGGCGGGTTCTCAACGTAATAATAATCGTCATTTGCAAAAATGACGCCTTTCGGAGGTTCGCGTCGTTCATCTGGTATGTTTTTAAGCGCAACCTTCATGTAATCGATCCATATTGGCAACGCAAGTCCACCACCGGTTTCACGGTCCCCAAGATTTTTGGGCTGGTCAAAACCAATCCACGCAACGGCCGCAATTTTGGGGTTATAACCAGCAAACCACGCATCGTGTGAATTATTGGTTGTACCAGTCTTCCCGGCGATATCAGATCGCTTGAGAACAAGTGCTTTGCTGGCCGTGCCATGCTGGACAACATCTCTCATCATACTTTCCACCATGAAGGCGTTGCGCTCATCTATGACGCGGGCATTTTCATCCCCAGCCGCTTGTGGCTTCGCTTGCGCAAGTATCTCTCCGTCAGCGTTGGTAATGCGTGAAATAAGATACGGTTTGACCTTGTAGCCACCATTGGCAAAAGTAGAGTGTGCGGTTACTAGTTGCAACGGGGTGACGGCGCCCGCGCCAAGGGCCATCGTTAGAAATGGCGGATTTCTGGGCTTGCTAAAACCAAATCTTGAAATATAGTTTTGTGCATATTTTGCGCCGATTGTATTGAGTATGCGAACAGAAACCATGTTTTTGGATTTGGCAAGGCCCTGGCGCATGGTTAAGGCGCCCTCGTACATGTTGTCGTAGTTCTTGGGTTCCCAGTATTCATCTCCAGTTAGCTCAGGGGGAAATGAAACAGGCATATCGCTGATCAGTGTCGAGGGAGAAAGGCCTTTCTCAATGGCTGCAGAATAAATAAATGGTTTGAACGAGGAGCCCGGTTGTCGCCAGGCTTGCGTGACGTGATTAAATTTATTCATGCCGAAATCAAAGCCGCCAACAAGAGCGCGAATAGCGCCATCATCAGTGTTGATCGCCACAAATCCGGCTTCAATTTCAGGAATTTGAGATAAGCCCCAGTATTTGCCGCGCTTTTGGACATAAACGATAGAGCCACGCTTTATATCCAATTTGGAAGAGGTGGTAGTAGCTTCGGCATGGGTGGCTAACACAAGCCCTTGCTTGGATAGGCTGATATTTTCGCCACTTTCAAGCTGGGCGTATGCCTTAGCGCCTGAATATTTAAGAATGACCGCCGGCAAAATGTCATTGCTTGTCGGTATGTTTGAGAGGACTTGCTTTACTTGCACACTCACATCCGAATTGTCAGTGGGAAGTTTTACCTGCCTTAAGGGGCCGCGGTAGCCATGCCTGGCGTCATAGGTTAGAACGCCGTTTCGTAGGGCCTGATAGGCTGCATTCTGATCTTCTTTGGTAATGGTTGTGTAAACATTGATGCCACTTGAGTATGCCCCTTCGCCGAATTGCTCTTGAACGAATTGCCTGGCCATTTCCGCGACGTACCGGGCATGAATCGCATACTTCCTTTGAGCTCTATTGATGACGGTTTCTTCATCTTTTGCCTGCTCGTATTGTTCGTTCGTGATGTATCCCAATTTGTGCATACGCTTAAGAATGTATTGCTGACGTATTTTGGCGCGTTCCAGATTGGATATGGGGTTGTATGCAGAAGGCGCTTTGGGCAGCCCGGCGAGCATGGCAGCTTCCGCAACTGTTATTTCATTCAGCTCTTTACCAAAATACGTTTTGGCAGCTGCCGCAAAACCAAAGGAGCGTTGACCCAGATAAATCTGATTCATATAGATTTCCAGGATTTCATCCTTGCTTAATTGCGTTTCAATTTTCCAGGCCAGCAGAACTTCCAGCAGTTTCCGCTTGATGGTTTGTTCACGCGTCAGAAAAAAATTGCGTGCAACTTGCTGAGTGATGGTGGATGCGCCCTGTCTGGCACCACCCGATAGATTATGTAAGGCTGCGCGCGCTATGCCGATATAGTCAACGCCGCCATGTTTATAGAATCGGTCATCTTCAATGGACAGAACGGCCATCTTCATGCGATAAGGAATGTCCTTTATACGGACAAGCTCTCGCCGCTCTTCACCAAATTCACCAATCAAGACGTTATCGGCCGAATAAATATGGAGCGGAATTTTGGGGCGGTAATCAGTAAGTGAGTCAAGCTCAGGCAGGTTGGCGTAAGCGACCACAAGCGCAAAAACCAAGACGAGACCCGAGATTATGGATATGCCACCAATTAGGCCGATAATACGTGAAAGTGCACGCTTGATTCTGTAGCTACCTGATTTGGGTTCAGCCTTACTGGGGTCTATTTTGGGTTTTCCACGCGCCATGAATTACATCTTCCTAAGGTAGGTCTGCATTATACGGGATCAGTAAAATCGGCACTATCATTGATATTCTTGTCATTCGTCAGTTTTTAGCAACGAATTTATGTATCATAATTCAGATTGCTCTGTACATAGAGTGAATGTTGTTGCTAGGATGCAAGTAAGTTGGGGCGGGTTGTTAATGGATAGCTTGAGATTTGCTTCAGGTTACGGGGAGAAGGGCGCTTGAAACTGGGTTCACTGTTTATTCCAAAAAGACCACCATTGATTGGCGTTGATATCAGTACGTCAGCAGTGCGCCTTGTTGAATTGTCAAGTAATGACAAGGGTGGCATGACGTTAGAAAGTTACGCCTCGGAGCCTTTGCCGCGTGGCGCCATCGTTGACAATAACATTGAAAATATTGAGCAGGTTTCAGAAGCATTACGTCGCGTATGGCGGCGGAGCGGAAGCAAGATCAAGGCGGTGGCGCTGGGCATGCCATCCAATTCAGTTATTACACGAAAGTTGGTGCTTTCTGCGGGCTTGAACGAAGATGACATGGAGTATCAGGTCGAGACAGAGGCCAGTCAATATATCCCTTTTGCCTTGGATGAAGTTAGTCTCGATTTTGACATTATTGGGCAGTCTGGAAACTCACCAGGCGAAGTGGAAGTGATGCTGGCGGCCGCGCGTCGCGAAAAAGTGGATGACCGCGTTGCTGCAGCCGAGGCTGCTGGTTTGCAGCCCGTCGTGATGGATATTGAGTCCTATGCGTCAAGAGCGGCCTTGATGCACATGATGGCGCAGTTGCCTGAAAACGAACAAGTGCAGATAGTTGCGTTGTTGCAAATAGGCTCTCAGACGACGACATTTTCGGTGCTGGTTGACGGCGAAGTTGTTTATGATCGCGAACAGGCTTTTGGTGGTAACCAACTGACACAAGACATTTCTCGTGCTTATGGCTTGTCTTTTGACGAAGCAGAGCAAAAAAAGAAAATTGGCGATTTGCCAGACGGTTACGATCAGGATGTGTTGCAGCCATTTTATGAAAGCGTGGTTCAAGAGGCTACGCGCGCCATTCAATTCTTTTATACATCCTCGCCTTATACAAGGGTAGATCATATCGTGCTTGCCGGAGGATGTGCGGTCTTGCCGGGATTGGTTGATGTTGTGGGTAGCAGGACGAAAGTGCCTGCTTCTGTGGCGCGACCTTTTAAGGGAATCAGCCTATCTTCCAGGATCCGTGAAAAGCAGATGCAAGTTGAAGAACAGGCTTATTTGGTTGCGTGTGGCCTTGCGATGAGGAGGTTTGACTGATGGTCAGAATCAACCTGCTGCCTCATCGGGAAGAGCGGCGCAAGCAGCGTCAAAAAGCATTTTATTCACTGCTGATTCTGGGCGGAATTATTGGTGCTCTTATAGTCGTTGCCGTTGGCGGCGTATATGCGGCATTAAATGCCAAGCAGGATCGTCGAAATACAGTGATTCGTGAAGAGAACAAGCGCCTGGATGAAAAAATCAAGGAAATTGCGAACCTGAAGCAGGAAATTGAGGCCCTCAAGGCACGGCAGCAAGCGGTTGAAGATCTTCAGGCAGATCGGAATCAGCCTGTCTATTTGATGGACGAACTGGTGGTGCAGACGCCAGAAGGGGTTTTCATCAAGGAATTGAAGCAGGAAGGCCAGCGCGTCGTTTTGCAGGGCTATGCGCAGTCTAACGAACGCGTTTCAGAGTATTTGCGAAATCTGAGTAATCATTCTCCATGGTTGCAGCGGCCAGAACTAATTGAAATTAAAGCAGACAAGCTGGGCAAAGGGCGTATGGAGAAAAGGGTTTACGCATTCATCATAAATGTTGGGATCAAACGGCCGCGCGATAAGGTGATCGCTGAACAGACAAATGTCAGTGCGGCTACTAAGCCAGCAGGTAAGAAATGAAACTGAAAAAGAAAGTTGCACTCCCGGATTTTAAGCGCTTGTTTGCTGCTGGCAGATCGCAGTTTGTTGGCTTGCGCGGCATGCATCCTGGGCAGTGGCCGCTTTTTCCGCAACTGGTTTGTGCGTTGCTTGTTACGAGTGCCGTCGTCGCGGGTGGCTGGTATTTCTATTGGTCAGACCAGATGAGCAGACTGGAACGGGGCAAACAAGACGAGGTGAGTCTCAAACAGGCCTATCGAAGCAAGATCGGGCAGGCGGTTAATCTGGAAAAACTTCGGGAGCAGAAGAAGCTGGTTGGCGAATATGTCTCCACGCTGGAAAAACAATTGCCAAGCAAGGCAGAAATGGATGCGTTGCTGTCAGATATTAACCAGGCAGGTTTAGGGCGTGGTTTACAGTTTGAGCTTTTCAAACCCGGCCAGGTCATTGTGAAAGATTATTATGCCGAATTGCCCATTAACATCAAGGTGACGGGCGACTACCATGATGTTGCGTCGTTCACGAGCGATATTGCCAATTTGCCGCGGATCGTGACACTAAACAACATGAAGATTGCCACTCAAAAGGATGGTGGCCTGATTTTAGATACTGTTGCAAAGACGTTCCGTTACCTGGATGAAGAAGAACTGGCAGCACAACGCAAAGAGAAAGCAGAGAAGGCACGTGGCAAGAAGGGGAGAAAGAAATGAACAGCTTTCGCTTGATTCTTTTTGCGACAATTGCGTCGTTTACCTTGATGCTTTCCGGTTGCGGGGATGGTGGCGAGGCCGAAGTTCGCCAATGGATGGCGCAAACGAAAAGTCAGACAAGAACGCATGTTCCCAAAGTTGAACCACCCAAGACGTTCGAACCCTTTGCGTACAGGCAACAGGATAGCGTTGCCCCGTTTGATCCGGTGAAACTGGACGTGGCATTTGCGAAGCTGCGCGCACGTTCAAAAAGTGGGATCAAGCCGGATTTAAAACGCCGCCGCGAGCCGCTGGAGCAAGTTCCTTTGGATACCATCAAGATGGTTGGAAGTTTGCATCAACAGGAAAAGAGTTACGCCGTTTTGCAAGTTGACAAGATGGTTTATCGCGCTAAAGTGGGGAATTACTTGGGGCAGAATTTTGGCAAAATTACGGAAATTAATGAAGACGCTGTCCATATAAGAGAAATTGTTCAGGATGCGTCCGGAGAGTGGACCGAGCGTAAAGCAAAGCTTGAGCTTCAGGAGATAACAAAATGACAGCGTCACGTTCGCGAGAGAAATGTTTTATCGCATGGGTATGTGGAATCAAGCAGCGTTGGGTAAAGCGATGCTTGCTAATCTGTTTGTTTGCGATTGGTGGCATGGCCTGTGCGCAGGATAATGCCATTCAGTCTGTGGATGCGGTTCAGCAGGGGGGGCGTGTCACGGTCAAAGTAGTGCTGAGTAATCCGCCTGCCAGGCAGCCTATTGCTTTTTCCACGTCCAATCCAGCGCGCGTGGTGGTCGATTTTGCCTCTACTGCAAATGCGACAGGCAAGGGATTCAAGGAAATTGGTTTTGGCGAAGTGCGCAGCGTCAATATTGTGCAGGCGGGGGAGCGTTCCCGTCTGGTCTTTAATTTGAGCCAGCCAAAAGATTTCTCGACGCAAATAGAAGGCAATGTCGTCACGCTTACCTTGGGTGGGGCATCTCAGGTTGCAGAAGCAAAAAAAATGTTGATGCCGCAGGTGGCCGCGCCGGCCGCAGCAGAGGCAGCCCTGCCGAATGTACTCCGAGGAATTGACTTTCGGCGCGGAAGTCAGGGCGAGGGCCGTATCATAGTTGAGTTGCCGCATGATCAGGTCAGTGTAGACGTTCGCCAGGAGGGACAAAAGGTTCTGGTTGATTTTCTGGAGGTTGGCTTGCCGGACGCCATGCGACGCCGTCTGGATGTGACAGATTTTGGCACGCCCGTTGCGAAGGTCACCACACAGAAACAAGGCCAAAATGTTCATATGCTGATTGAGCCTCAAGGTCTCTGGGAGTACAGCGCCTATCAAAGTGCCAATCAGTTGGTGGTGGACGTCAAGCCTATCAAGGAAGATCCCAATAAACTGACGCAGGGTACGCAAGGCTATCGTGGTGAAAAGCTTTCACTGAATTTTCAGAATGTTGAAGTGCGTGCTGTTCTGCAGGTCATCGCGGACTTTACCGGTTTGAATATCATCGCCAGCGATACCGTCGGTGGCAACCTGACGTTGCGTCTGAAAGACGTACCGTGGGATCAGGCGCTTGATATTGTCATGCGCGCCAAGAATCTGGACATGCGCAAAAACGGCACGGTGATCTGGGTAGCGCCCAAGGATGAATTGCTGACCAAGGAAAAGCTGGAACTGGAGCAAAAGGCGCAAATTGCTGATCTGGAACCGATGAGAATGGAAATCTTCCAACTCAATTATCAAAAAGCAGAAGCTTTCAAAAAAGTGTTCAACATTGACGATGCAGGTGGTTCAGACGGAAGTAATAAAAACAGCATCCTCTCCAAGCGTGGTAGTGCAGTCATCGATCCGCGAACGAATCAGTTGTTTGTGACGGATATTCCCTCCAAGCTCGAAGAGGTGCGAAGGCTGGTCAAGAAAGTGGATATCGCTTCGCGTCAGGTGATGATTGAGGCACGTATTGTCGAGGCGGATGATAACTTTAGTCGTAATTTGGGCGCGAAGCTTGGCTTTACTGATTTGCGAGGCCTGAGTGGTGGCGATACGGGGTGGTCAACAACTGGAAACAATCGCATAGCCGTTACAGGTAACTACCTCGGTATTGGTGAGCAAACCCTTCAGGCGGCCGTGACGGATGAAAGCTATATCCCGAATACGCAATTCGTGAGTTTGCCTGCGGCTTCCATCAATGGCATGACAGCGGGCAGTATTGGCATCAGTCTTTTCAATAGTGCGGCAAATCGCTTCCTGAATCTGGAGATTTCCGCACTGGAAGCGGAAGACAGAGGCAAGATAATCTCAAGTCCAAGAGTGGTCACAGCCGATCAGCAAAAAGCCATTATTGAGCAGGGCACGGAATTGCCCTATCAGGAGGCGACTAGCAGCGGAGCAACCTCTATCTCGTTTCGCAAGGCAACCCTTAAGCTAGAAGTGACGCCGCAAATTACGCCGGATGGCAATGTCATTCTGGACGTGGATGTGAACAAGGATTCCGTCGGTGATGTGACAACGGCAGGCTTTGCCATCAATACCAAGCACGTGAAAACGCAGGTTCTAGTTGAAAATGGCGGTACGGTTGTGTTGGGGGGTATCTTTTTGCAAACTGAGCGAGATACGGTGACAAAAGTGCCCTTCTTTGGTGATATCCCTGTATTTGGTAATTTGTTCAAAAATAAAGAGCGACAAAACGACAAAACTGAACTGCTGATTTTCATTACGCCAAAAATTATTGCGGACAGCCTAGCCAAGCAATAAGCAGGTAGAATAGCGTTGCTAATTTATAAATAAAATTCAAAGGCAGAAAAATGGGTGAGGACTTGATCAAGGTTTCGTGGCGAAAATTGGCAAGCGCCGTTTTGATGACGGTATTTGCGTTGACATTGACCGCATGTGGTGGCGGTGGTGGCTCACCCGGTGGTACTACGGGTGGCGGCACGACGACGGATACTTCTAACGGTAGTGTTGAGATAGCGCTTACTTATACGGATGGCGGGGCGGCATATGATGACGTTGCTATATCCGGTACGGACTCATTGCGCGCGACAGCGACAGTAAGAGATGAAAATGGCAGTGCAGTGCCGGGTGTGATTGTTCAGTTTACGCTTACTAGCGGAGAAACATACGGGACGATTTCACCGTCCTCTGGTTCAACTTTGACAAATGCAAGCGGTCAGGCGTCAGTGAGTTTTTCTTCTGCGGGTGTAGGAAGCTCTGCAGTCACTGTACAGGCAGCGGCTACGCCAGTAGCAGAAGAAATCACAGCATCGGATAACTTCCTTGTTGGCGCTAACGCAAGTGCAACACCCGTGGCGATGAATTTCGATTCAGCAGTGCCTGACGACCTTTCTATCGTTATTGCTGGATCTGGTGGTAACGGGCGTAGCGAGGTCGCCTTGCTGACGTTCAAGGTGGTTGATGATAGCAATCAAGGTATCCCCGATGTTGATGTGGATTTTTCACTGAATACTAATGCACCGGTCACGTTGGTATCTACATCTGGAACGACGGACGCAGATGGCTATGTAACTGTGGCGGTCAACTCTGGTGATTCACCAACGACGGTTCGTGTCATTGCAACGGCTTCTGACACTCCTGCTGTGAGTACGATGTCAGATACGATTTCGGTTGTTACGGGACAGCCTGTTCAAGCTTCATTTACTCTCGTACCAGAGATACCTAATTTTGAATGCTGGAATGACAATATTGGCGCTGTGAATCCGGTGACTGCGCTTCTTGCAGATGAAAATGGCGACGCGGTTGCGGATGGCACGCAGGTGGTATTTACGACTGATGGCGGCGCAATGGTCGGCACGCCAGACGCAATGTGTACTACAGTGAATGGAGCGTGCAGTATTAATTGGAGATGCCAGAAAGTCTTTACACCTGTCGCGACAATTTTTGCGCGTGCTACAAATGCAACGGATACGCTGACTACTTCTGCGCAAATTCACATGGCCGGTTCTTACGCGGATATCTATTATCCATCTGCTGCTGCCTCTCCTGTTGGTTCCATTGACATAAGCAGTGAGTTTGTCGGGAGCTGCAGCGCCTATACGATGCAGATTCGAGTAGCTGATGTTAATGGTGGACCAATGCCATATACTACGACAGTATCAATTCAGTCAGAAAATGAAGCAACTGTCGAGCTTGCTCCTGGCGAAGGTGAAATTCCAAAAATTACTCCTATTTCGACAGGAACGAACCATAGCATCCTTATCGAACCGAGCGATAAATGTGACACTGCAGGTCTTGATACTATAAACGGTCGCTTCTACATTGTTGTGGAGTCGCCGCTTGGTAATACGGTCGTTGTGCCGGTTACCTTTGATTTTGCGGGTACAGCAGATTGATAACGCCTTTCCACTTCAGTGCATGAGCTAGCATGCACGGAAGCGGGTTAAAATCTTCCGATGCAACACAATATCTTCCTCGTCGGCTTGATGGGCGCAGGCAAAACCACGGTTGGTCGTGCGCTTGCCAAGCGCCTTGGCCTGCGTTTTGTCGATTCCGATCATGAAATTGAAGCGCGCACCGGCGCAACCATTCCGCTGATTTTCGAGATTGAAGGCGAGGAAAGCTTTCGTCGTCGCGAGACGGATGTGATTCGCGACTTGACGCAAGAAAATGGGATTGTGCTGGCGACAGGGGGCGGTGCCATACTTAACGCTGAAAATCGCGAATATCTCAAGACACGAGGTACAGTGATCTATTTGCGTGCCAGCGTGAACAGTCTTTTGCACCGCACCAGCAATGACCGCAATCGGCCGTTATTGCAAACGGCAGATCCGCGCAAAAAACTTGAAGAACTTTCTGCCCAACGTGAACCCTTGTATACCGAAGTAGCGGATATTGTGATTGATACCGGTCGTCCCAATGTGCATGCGATGGTGCAGAATATTTTGACGCAGTTGGGGTTGGACAAGTCAAAGCCAAGTAAGAAAGCGGTGAAGTCAAAAGCGGTAAAACAGGAAAAAACATGAATAATCAGCAAGCGTCCCATATTCATTTGCAGGTCGAACTCGGCGAGCGCAGCTACCCGATCGAAATCGGCGCGACATTGCTGCAAGACGTAGACATGCTGGCCAAGCGGGTTCCGGGAAGGCGGGTTGTGGTGGTCACCAATACCGTTGTGGCACCGCTTTATCTCGATATGCTGGCACAATCCCTGACTGCCTGTGGCAAAGAGGTGATTCCGATCATTCTGCCCGATGGCGAGGAGGAAAAAAGCTGGGCTAACCTCATGAAAATTTTTGATGCCATGCTGGTGGCGAAATGTGATCGTCAGACGACCATGCTGGCGTTGGGCGGCGGCGTGATCGGCGACATGACCGGTTATGCGGCTGCAAGCTACATGCGCGGCGTACCATTTGTGCAAGTGCCCACTACCTTGCTGGCGCAGGTGGATTCGTCTGTGGGCGGCAAGACGGGCATCAATCATCCGCTTGGCAAGAACATGATTGGCGCGTTTTACCAGCCGCTGGCGGTGATTGCCGATACGTCTACATTAGCTACGCTGAACCAGCGCGAATTAAGCACCGGCCTAGCCGAGATTATCAAGCATGGCTGCATTACCAGCAATGGCTTCTTCGAATGGGTGGAAGCGAATATTGAAAGGTTGATGGGGCGGGACGCAGATGCACTGGCTTACGCTATTCAACGTTCTTGTGAGATCAAGGCGGATGTCGTTCGACAAGACGAGCGCGAAGGCGGCTTGCGGGCAATTCTGAATTTTGGTCACACATTCGGGCATGCGATCGAAGCGGGCATGGGCTACGGCGAGTGGCTGCATGGCGAAGCGGTTGGGTGTGGCATGGTGATGGCGGCGGATCTGTCTTGCAGAATGGGATATATCGACCAGACAACCCGAGACCGGATCGAAGCGCTGATCGCCAAAACGGATTTGCCAACGGTTGCGCCGGATCTGGGTGTGGCACGCTGGATTGAGCTGATGCAAGTGGATAAAAAGAGCGCCGGGGGTGAGATTAAGTTCATTTTGCTCAAGCCACTGGGGTCACCCATCATTACAACGGTGCCGCAAGCGATGCTCGAAGAAACGCTCAAGGCATGTACCGCAGCGAGTTGACATGAACCTGGAGGCCTTTCTCGCACCGTACGCGGCGCATTCAGCCAATTCGCGAGGACGGCTTTTTTTCGAGCCCGCACCGGAATCACGTTCGGAGTTTCAGCGGGATCGTGATCGCATCATTCATTCGGGTGCGTTTCGTCGTCTGGAATACAAAACGCAAGTTTTCGTTAACCACGAAGGCGACCTGTTCCGTACGCGCCTGACACACAGTCTGGAAGTAGCGCAGATTGCGCGCTCAATTGCACGCAACTTGCGCTTGAACGAAGATCTGGTAGAAGCGATTTCACTGGCGCATGATCTGGGACACACGCCTTTCGGGCATGCCGGCCAAGACGCGCTTAATGCGTGTATGCAGGATTACGGTGGGTTTGAGCATAACCTGCAGAGTCTTCGTGTGGTCGACGTGCTGGAGGAGCGCTATGGCGCATTTGACGGCTTAAACCTGACTTTCGAGACGCGCGAAGGCATACTCAAGCGTTGTCCGCTTGAAACGGCAGCTGAGTTGGGCGAGCTTGGGTGGCGCTTCATCGCGGGAACGCAGCCGTCTCTGGAGGCGCAACTGGCGAATCTGGCCGATGAAATTGCTTACAATAATCACGATATTGATGATGGCTTGCGTTCTGGTTTGTTGGCTACGGCCCAACTGGAAGAGGTCGACTTCTTTGCGCGGCACTGGCTGGAGGTTCAGCGCCTGATGCCGGGAGTCGGGCAGCGCCGCGCCATTCATGAAACAGTGCGTCGGATGATCAATGCCTTGATTGTTGATGTGATTGCGACGTCAAGGCAGCGCATTGAAGCGGCGCAGGTTCAGTCACTGGAAGCCGTTCGCCAGGCGCCGCCACTCATTGGCTTTTCAGACGGCATGCGCAAAGAAGCCAGTTTGTTGAAGCATTTTTTGAATGAGAATTTGTATCGGCATTATCAGGTCAATCGCATGACCAGAAAGGCGTGTCAGGTTATTGAGGAGCTGTTTGATGTTTTGATGGGCAACGCTGGATTGTTGCCGCCTGATTATGAAACCGACTCGGTAGACAAGGCGAAACAAGCACGCAAAGTGGCGGACTATATAGCGGGTATGACGGATCGCTACGCGATCAAGGTACACCGGCGCTTATTCGATATTGAGCAGACGTAAGAAAGGGCGCCAAAGCGCCCCTTTTCTCTGAGAATGAAGTATTTACATACCGGCCGGTGCAGACTCAGCACCTTCTTCCGGCATTCGCTTGATGGTTTCACGAGTGTGATCGTTCTGCTTTCCTTTGTGTTTCAGCAGCGCTCTGGCAAGTTTATCCATCAAAAGGTCAATCGCGGCATACATGTCTTGCGCAACGCTTTCCACATGAATTTTCTTGCCACTTACATTCAAGTTGATTTCAGCCCTTTGTCGTTTTTCTTTTTCAGGAAGCGGATCGACACTCAGTTTGACAGAAAGATCGATCACATTTTCATAATGTCTCGTAACGCGTTCGAGTTTGCTGGTTACATATTCTCGGATGGCGTTGCTAACCTCGAGATGGTGTCCACTGATGGTCAGGTTCATACAAGTCTCCTTAAATCAGTTCGCTACTATAATTTGCTGGTAGCGACTCAGTGTGAAACTACAATGACTTACGCAGGCTAACTGGCTGGATTTTCATGGACTCTCGGTATTTTGCTACGGTACGCCGTGCAATCACCATGCCTTGTTCTCCCAGCATTGCTGCGATTTTGCTATCGGACAAAGGGTTTTTCGGGTCTTCGGCTCCTATCAGTTGTTTAATCAATTCACGAATCGCGGTTGAGGAAGCTTCTCCGCCTGCCTCAGTTGCGACATGGCTGCCAAAAAAATATTTCAACTCGTACATGCCGTGCGGCGTGAGCATATATTTCTGGCTGGTAACACGAGAAATAGTACTTTCGTGTAAACCCAGTGTATCAGCAATCTCGCGTAATACAAGTGGTCGCATGGCGACGGCACCATGCGAAAAGAAGTTCTTCTGACGTTCGACAATAGCTTGAGAGACGCGCAAGATGGTTTCAAAGCGTTGCTGCATGTTTTTGATCAGCCATTTTGCTTCTTGAAGTTGCGTAGCCAGACTGGCACTGCCGCGGTTGTTTTTCAGGATATCGGCATACATCGAGTTAAGACGTAGCCTAGGCATGACCTCCGGGTTGAGTTCGACTTGCCAGTTGTCTTTGATACGCTTGATAATGACATCCGGCACCACTGCATCTGCCTCATCGGTTGCAAAAGCGGCGCCTGGATGGGGGTTGCAGCGACGAATGACTTCTTGGGCCTCGCGCAGGTCTTCATCATCACAGTCGAGCGCTTTGCGCAGTTTGTTGAAATCACGTTTGGCAAACAGCATCAGGTGACTTTGAACGATTGCGAGTGCTCTTTTGCGCGTGACAAAGGGAACATTGGGCAGTTGGCGAACCTGTATTGCCAGACATTCTGAAATGTCACGCGCGCCAACGCCTGCCGGATCGAAGCTTTGCAGTTTATCAAGTGCCTGCGCCATTTCTTTCATCGTGATACCGAGCTCTGCTGGCAAGCCCGCCAAAATTTCTTCCAGCGGTTCGCTCAGGTAGCCATTGTCGTTGATGGCGTCAATCAAGATGGTGATGAGTGCCTGTTCGCGAGTATCCCTTACATTTAATCGCGTTTGCTCTTCGAGCATGTCACGCAAGGACAATTGAGGCGCTTCAATTTGAGGGGGGGCGTCGTCGTCTTCTGGCGCGTGGTTGCTGCGTGAAAAGTGATCCGGGCCAGACCAGTCGATGCTGCTGTCGGAAGCGGTACTGGACGCCCCATTTTCGTCATGCTCAGCTTCTGTTGTTGCTGCTATTTTGACTTCCGTATTATCTGAATCAACTTCGCGCTGCGTGGTGGGGCTGATGGCACCATCCGCGAGCAGCCGGAGGGATCCATCAAGCTGGTCGTCCAGACGTTCCAGCATGGGGTTGTTTTGTACGATTTGTTCAAGCTCTTGTTGCAGTTCTTGCGTTGACAGTTGCAGCAGCCGAATGGATTGCTGCAACTGCGGCGTGAGGGCCAGATGTTGCGATGTTCGCAATTGCAAAGATTGCTTCATGCTCCTTTGCCCCTTTACATCCTGAAATGTTCGCCAAGATAGACACGTCGCACCGACTCATTCTCAATGATGTCATCCGGGTGACCACTTGCCAGAACCGCGCCCTGGTTGATGATATAGGCACGGTCACAAATGCCAAGCGTTTCGCGAACGTTATGGTCGGTGATCAGCACACCGATGCCACGTTCTTTAAGGAATCGAACAATGCGCTGAATTTCAATAACCGCAATTGGGTCAATGCCAGCAAAGGGTTCGTCCAGAAGAATGAAGCGCGGGTTGGTTGCCAGTGTGCGCGCAATTTCGACGCGCCGACGCTCGCCACCAGATAACGACAAGGCTGAATTCTGGCGCAACTTTTCAATTTGCAGATCAGCAAGCAAGGCATTCAAACGCTCTTCGATGGTTTTTTTGGACAGCGGTTTGCCATTTTCCTGTTGAAGTTCCAGGACTGCGCGGATGTTGTCTTCAACATTGAGCTTGCGGAAAACAGAGGCTTCTTGCGGCAAATAAGACAGGCCCATTCGAGCGCGCTGGTGGATAGGCAAACGCGAAATATCTTTGTTGTCGAGATCAATGCTGCCCCCATCAGAGGGAACCAGGCCGACGATCATGTAAAACGACGTTGTTTTTCCTGCCCCATTTGGACCTAGCAGGCCAACAACCTCGCCAGTCTCTACACGCAACGAGACATCATGTACGACTTGGCGTGAGCCGTAGGATTTTTCCAGATTATGGACAATAAGGGTGCTGATGGTCATGCTGATGATCCTTGCCTATTTCTTGCTGGGCTGGATAACGACCTTGATCCGCCCTTTATCTGCGCGTTTTTCACCCTGTATTTTGTTGTTGACCGAGTAGTATTCCGTGCGGCTGTTATACAAAATAAAGGCGCCTTCTATTTCATCTGTTGGTTTGCTGTTTTCGAGACGTATCAATTTTGCCTGACTGAAAAATCGGACGACGCCTGATTTGGTGTCATATTCAATGCGCTCGGCTTGTCCTTTGATCCAGCGGTCGGGGCCACCATCGCGCTGTTGCTGGAATAGCGCAGGTTTGCCAAAGACCGTTCCATATTGATAGCCTGACTGGTCTTGCCTGACAAGCATTTTTTCACCCTCGATTTTAAGCGTGCCGCGTGTTAGCAGTACCTTTCCTATGAAGGTGTTTTCCTGCTTCAAGTCTTCATAGCTCATGTGCGCGGCTTCAATGCGCGTTGGCTGCTCTGCGTCAGATTTTAAGGCGTGAGCCGTTAACGTCGAAACAGAGCCAAGTGTGATGAGCAGAAAATAAATGAAACGTTTCATGGCATCGCCTAATTGGAAGCAGGAGCGTTAAACAATCCTCAAGTTTCAGAATTGTCCGGTTTTCAACGCGGTTGTTAGGATGAATCGCAGGAAATCTTACTCCTGATCAAGGGGTGTTAACTTTATTTTTACCTGATTCAGTATGCGCAGTTCTCGGGTTGCGTTATTGGCAATCAAGCCAACGCCTTTCAAGGTTGAGTTGCCGTGAGTGATTGTCACTGGCTTGTCCGTTTTGAGAATGTCTTCGTCAAGAAGCATTAACAGATATTCACTTGTCAGTTGAAGTGCGCTTGAATCGGCAATGGCGTCGCGGCTAAATTTAACTTTTCCGTACAAGTGTAATTTTGAGTTGTCATCCGCCAGTATGGCGCGCTGGGAAACCAGCGTTTGTTTGGGGGCGCCTTCATCCAAACTCTTCACAATCGGGTGCTCGATATGCAGCGTTCCTTTTTGTGGGAAGTGGGTCATTTTTTCGCCATGAATATGGTAGCGTGGCTGTCCTTTTGCGGACATCTTGACAAAATTGAAGTTTTCAACGTGATAGTCGGGCATGTTGCGTGAGGATTTCTTTCCATCGCCACTGCCATTTTTTTTGATGACCAGGCTCAACCAATAGCTGCTCAGCGCCAGAAAAATGGCGGTTGAGATGACCACCACAAAGCGAAGGCGCTGTCCTGACGCGAGCGTGCTCATGAGAGAAAGGCCGCCAATGCTGCGCTGTAGTTGCCTTGCGCACGCAGGATCAGGTCACAAATTTCACGCACGGCACCATTGCCACCACCTGCTTGCGAGACATAATGTACGCGCGATTTAACTTCGGGGTGTCCGTTGACAACGCTGGCGGCAAAGCCAACCCGGGTTAGCACTGGCAAGTCGATGAGGTCGTCACCAGCGAAACCGCACGCTGTTGCGTTTAGACCGGTTTTCTCCAGCAATTGCTTAAAGGCTGCCAGCTTGTCATGCACACCTTGTTTGACATGATGAATGCCCAAATCACTGGCGCGACGCGCAACAATGGGCGACTGGCGGGCGGTAATGATAGCTGTTTCTACGCCAGATTCCTGCAGCAATCGGATGCCGAGTCCATCATGTACGTGAAAGCGCTTGATGATCTCGCCGTCATGACTGAAATGCAAGCCTCCGTCCGTCAGAACGCCATCGACATCAAAAATCATCATCCGAATGTGCGCCGCGCGTTTGAGCGATTCGCTGTACATCAAATCACCTTGGCGTTTGTCAGGTCATGGATGTGAAGCGCGCCGACTAGCTTGCCTTCAGCATCTGCAACCAGCAATTGGTTGACACGGTATTGTTCCATCATGCTGACGGCTTCGACTGCAAGCTGGTTGGGGCCTATGCAACGTGGGTTGTGGCTCATCACATCGCCAATGCTTAAACGTCTGTAATCCTGCGCGTCTTCGAACAGGCGGCGCAAGTCGCCATCGGTGAAGATGCCCACGACATGGCGCTGTTCATCCACGATGGCGGTCATCGCGATGCCTTTATTCGTGATCTCCAGCAGGGCGGCAGAAAGCGGGGTGTCGGGTGTGACCATCGGAATCGCATCATTCTTGCGCATAATGTCGCGTACATGCGTCAGCAAGCGGCGACCCAGTGCACCACCCGGATGCGAGCGCGCAAAGTCCTCTTCCAGAAAGCCTTTGGCATCCAGTAGCGAAATGGCTAAGGCATCACCGAGGGCGAGTGTGGCGGTGGTACTGGCGGTGGGCGCCAGGTTTAGCGTGCACGCTTCCTGTTCCACCTTGACGTCGAGGTGGACGTCGGCCAGTTGTCCCAGGCCGGAATAAGCATTGCCCGTCATCGCAATCAGTTTTCCGCCCATGCGCTTGATGATAGGCACGATCGAAATCAGCTCAGCGGCTTCACCCGAGTAGGAAATGGCAATAAACACATCCTTGCCCTTGATCATGCCCAGATCGCCGTGTGCCGCTTCCGCGGGGTGGATAAAAAAGGCTGGCGTGCCGGTTGAGGATAGCGTCGCGGCAATCTTGCGGGCGATATGCCCTGATTTGCCGATGCCGGAAACGACAACACGTCCCGAGCATTCAAGCAGGATTGATACGGCTTTGGACAGGCTTCCACTACTGTCGTTGGCGATGCGCTGTTTCAGGGTCAGAAGCGCATCGGCCTCAATTTGCAGGGTTTGCAGCGCCACTTCCAGTGAGCGTTGGGGGTCGTATATTTCAGGCATGAATTTTGTTTCAGTTTCGTTCATAGCTGCAGTATAAACGAATTCGCATAGCAAGAAGCTTGCCATGTTCGAAAAGCGGCGTAGAAGGTAAAATTGACAAATTATGCATGCTCCTCTTGAACTTACCCTGTTGCTGTTGTGTAGCGCCGTATTCGGCGTCGTGGTTTTTCGCATGCTCAAGTTACCGCCGATGCTGGGCTATCTGGTGGTCGGCATTCTGGTCGGTCCATTTGCTTTTGGCCTGGCGGGTGACAGCGGTGCCATGCACACACTCTCCAAGTTTGGCGTGGTGTTCCTGATGTTTTCTATTGGCCTCGAATTCTCTTTCGCCAAATTGAATTCGATGCGCAGACTGGTTTTCGGTTTAGGTCTGTCGCAGGTGGTGCTGTCGATTGCAGTAGTCATGGGATTGTGTTTGCTGGGCGCGTATCTGTTGCCGAAAATGGCGACCATCCGTTGGCAATCTGCCTTTGCAATGGGCGCGGCGATGGCCATGTCTTCAACGGCGATCGTGTCCAAGCTGCTCAGCGAAAGAATGGAACTGGAAACCGATCACGGTCGTCGCATCTTCGGTGTCTTGCTGTTTCAGGATCTGGCGTTGGTGCCGCTGATGATTCTGGTGCCTGCACTCGCCAGAAATCCCGATGATTTGCCCCTGACGCTGACCCTTGCGTTTGGCAAGGCTATCGTTGCGATGGTGCTCTTGTTATACGTTGGCAAGAAGCTGATGCGCAGCTGGTTCAATGTGGTTGCCAAGCAACGATCTCAAGAGCTGTTCATGTTGAACCTGTTGCTGATTACGCTCGGCGCGGCCTGGATTACCGAAAGTGCCGGCCTGTCCCTGGAGTTGGGTGCCTTCATTGCCGGGATGCTGATTGCTGAAACGCAATACAAGCATCAGGTTGAGGTGGATATTCAATCTTTCCGCGATGTCTTGCTCGGTCTGTTTTTTATTACGATCGGGATGTTGCTGAATATTCAGTTGGTACTGGAAAACTGGTGGATCGTCCTTTTGCTGCTGGTAGGGCCGATTGTGTTCAAGCTTGGTTTAATCACGGCACTTTCCAGGTTCTTTGGTGCGCCTTTTGGCGTTAGTTTACGCACCGGTCTCGCGTTGGCACAAGCGGGTGAGTTTGGCTTTGTCTTGCTGAATCAGGCGGGGGGGCTGAATCTGGTTGACCCCTTGTTCGTGCAGGTGATCCTGGCTTCGATGGTGCTGTCCATGTTTGTTGCGCCTTTCCTGATTGCGCAGTCGGATCGCATTGTGATGAAACTTTCTGCGAGTGAATGGATGATGCAATCGCTGGCACTGACCAATATTGCCAGCCGGACGATGGCGACGGAGCAGCATGTCATCATTGCGGGTTTCGGGCGTACGGGGCAAAGTGTGGCGCAACTGCTCGAAGATCAGAATGTGCCTTATCATGCGCTAGAACTCGACCCTGGAAAGGTCAGCGAAGCCGGTATTGCGGGTGCCAATGTGTCTTACGGTGATGCCGGGCGTCGCGAAAGCCTGGTTGCTGCGGGCATCCACCGTGCTGCCGCCATGGTGATCACGTTTTCCGGTGTGCATGAAGCAGCTCGAATCATGCATTTTGCGCATGAGCTGGCGCCTGATTTGCCGATCATCGTACGTAGCAAGGACGGCGATGATTTCGATCAGCTCAAACAGGCGGGGGCAAGTGAGGTGGTGCCGGAGGCCATCGAAAGCAGTATGGTGCTGGCACTGTTTACGATGCGCGCTTTGGGGGTTCCTGCCAGACGTGTGGTGCGCGTTATCCAGAAGGCGCGCAAGGAGCGGTATGCCTCTTTGCGCGGTTACTTTCATGGGTCAAGCGCCGAGCCGGAAGAGGAGACCTTGATGCGATTGCGCTCCGTGACCCTGACAGAAAGCTTGAAAGCCATTGGGCAGCCCGTTAGTGCACTCAATCTGGGGGACTTAGGCGCGGAAGTGATCGCTGTGCGGCGCGGCAGGAAGCGACTTCCGGCAAAGCCGAACATGACGCTTCAACTCAACGACGTCCTGATTTTGCGCGGCACAGCCGAAAGTCTGGCCGAGGCGGAACGCGAAGTGCTTGTATGCACTTATGACAAAACCTGGTCGAGATAGCGTCCCGTTACGCTATCTGGATTCTTGGCGACATTTTCAGGTGTACCGGTGGCGATAATTTGACCGCCGCCTGCACCCCCTTCCGGCCCGAGATCGACTACCCAGTCTGCCGTTTTGATGACATCCAGATTGTGTTCAATGATCACGATGGTGTTGCCCTGATTGCGCAGGCGATGGATGACGTCTAGCAGCAACTGAATGTCGTGGAAATGCAGGCCGGTAGTGGGCTCATCCAGAATATAGAGAGTGCGCCCGGTCGCGCGCTTGGAAAGTTCCAGCGCCAGTTTGACGCGCTGTGCTTCGCCGCCGGAGAGCGTGGTCGCGCTTTGACCCAGACGGATGTAACTCAGGCCAACATCCAGCAAGGTTTGCAGGCGCCGCGCGACCTGCGGCACCGGTTTGAAGAATTCAAAGGCTTCTTCGACCGTCATCGCCAGTACGTCGGCAATGGTTTTCCCTCGATATTGAATCTCCAGCGTCTCCCGGTTATAGCGCAAACCGTGGCAAACATCGCAGGGTACGTATACGTCCGGCAGGAAATGCATTTCGACTTTTAAGACGCCATCACCCTGGCAGGCTTCGCAGCGCCCTCCTTTGACATTGAAGGAGAATCGGCCCGGTGTATAGCCGCGTTCGCGAGAAGCGGGGACGTTTGAAAACAGATCGCGAATCGGCGTGAACATGCCGGTGTAGGTCGCCGGATTCGAGCGTGGCGTGCGGCCAATCGGTGACTGGTTGACCGAAATGACCTTGTCAAAATGCTCGAGCCCATCAATAGAGGTGTGGGCATCTGGTTCTGCCTGCGCGCGATGAATACGGTGTGCTGCCGCCAGATAAAGCGTGTCATTGACCAGGGTAGACTTGCCCGAGCCAGAAACGCCAGTGACGCAGGTCATGAGGCCAACCGGCAAATTGAGCGTCACATTTTTCAGGTTGTTGCCAGAAGCGCCTTCGATTACCAGCTGGCGTTCGGCATCGAAGGGCATGCGGTTTTTTGGCACCTCGATTCGACGCTCGCCTTTCAGATATTGGGCAGTCAGCGATTCCTCGCAGGTGAGGATGTCATCCAGCGTGCCTTGCGCGACCACGCGCCCACCATGAACGCCTGCACCGGGCCCCATGTCGACGATGTGGTCCGCGGTGCGGATGGCTTCTTCATCATGTTCGACCACAAGGACGCTGTTGCCCAGATCGCGTAAATGTTTCAGTGTGCCGATCAGCCGATCATTGTCGCGCTGGTGCAGGCCGATTGAGGGTTCATCCAGTACGTACATCACGCCAGTCAGCCCGCTGCCGATTTGCGATGCCAGCCGGATGCGCTGGGCTTCGCCGCCGGAGAGCGTGTCGGCGCTGCGGTCGAGCGAAAGATAATTCAAGCCGACATTATTCAGGAAGCTCAGGCGCGACGTGATTTCGCGGATGACGCGTGTTGCGATTTCTTTCTTCGCGCCAGTCAGTTCCAGTTGCTCAAAAAAGGCCAGAGATTCGGCCAGTGGCAGTGCAGAAACTTCATAAATGGCCCGCTGTTGCGCGCCCTCGCCGATTTTGACGAAGCGTGCTTCCACGCGCAGGCGTGCGCCGTGACAGGATGGGCAGGTTTTCTGGTTAATGTATTTGGCCAGTTCTTCGCGCACCGCCATCGAATCCGTTTCGCGGTAACGGCGGCGCAGATTGTGGACTACGCCCTCGAAGCTGTGCTGGCGCACGGAATATACGCCGCGCTCGCTCAGGTAGTTGAACGGGATGGCTTCGCGGCCGGAGCCGTACAGGACGACTTGTTGTGCCTTTTCGGGCAATTCCTCGAACGGTGTGTCGATGTCGAAATCGTAATGCGTGGCCAGGCTGCTCAGAATCTGGAAATAAAACTGGTTGCGCCGATCCCAGCCTTTGATGGCACCGCTGGCGAGCGAAAGACCAGGGAAAGCGACGATGCGCTTTGGGTCAAAGAATTCAATGTGCCCTAAGCCATCGCATTCCTGGCAGGCACCCATCGGGTTGTTGAAAGAAAACAGGCGCGGTTCCAGTTCTTGCAGCGCATAGCCGCAGACGGGACACGCAAATTTGTTGGAAAAAAGGTGTTCTTCGCCGGTGTCCATTTCAACGGCCAATGCACGGCCATCAGCAAGACGCAGCGCGGTTTCGAAACTTTCTGCCAGACGTTGCTTGACGTCGTCGTTGACGCGCAAACGGTCCACCACGATATCGATCGTGTGTTTTTCGGTTTTCTTCAGCGTGGGCAAGTCATCTGTTTCGACGATCTTTGCTTCACGCACGCCACTTTGCACGCGAAAGCGCACGAAGCCTTGCGCCTGCATCTGGTCGAACAGCTCAAGGTGCTCGCCCTTGCGGTTGGCGACCACGGGTGCCATGATCATCAGACGTGTGCCTTCGGGCAAGGCCATGACGGCGTCCACCATCTGCGAGACCGACTGCGCTGCCAGCGGCTTGTCCGGGTGTTCCGGGCAGTAGGGCGTACCGACGCGCGCATACAGCAGGCGCAGATAATCGTGAATTTCGGTGACGGTGCCGACGGTCGAGCGCGGGTTGTGCGAGGTGGCTTTTTGCTCGATAGAGATAGCCGGTGAAAGCCCTTCGATCAGGTCCACATCCGGCTTGTCCATCATTTGCAGGAACTGGCGCGCGTAGGCAGACAATGATTCCACATAGCGGCGTTGTCCTTCGGCGTACAGGGTGTCAAAAGCGAGTGACGACTTGCCAGAGCCAGAAAGCCCGGTAATGACGATGAGCTTGTTGCGCGGCAGATCCAGACTGATGTTTTTCAGGTTGTGTGTACGCGCACCCCGAATACGAATTTCTTCCCGATTGTGCTCCCGAAGTTGTTCCATTTCCGGCTTTCCGTTTCATGATATCCACCCTGTGCAAGGTACACAGGACAACCCGCTATCATAGCCGATACGAAATGTTTTCACAGGAACGCGACGAAACCGTTTGCAGGCTGGGCGTTGAGCTCCATTGTTGTGCTGGTGAGTATTGTTGTTTCGTTAATACTGGTTTTGCTCACCTGTCCAGATGGGGAAGACGAAAAACCAGGCGAGTTTTATTTACTAAACCAGTGATTCTCTCTATGGTTTCTTTGTCGCCATCTCTGTAGTGCTTTCTCCGCTTCGGTAAGGAAAAAGATCGATGCACCAATGGCGACAACTCTCAGCCATTCGCCCCCATCCAGCGAGGTCGTTTCAAAAATGGTTTGTAATAAGGGAACGTAGGTAATCATAAGCTGCATGAAAGCAAGTACGGCGATAGCCAACAGCGCTGTCCGGTTCCCAAAAATGCCCTCAATCGAGAGCGAGCTTCGGTAAAGATAACGGCAATTTATGAGATAGAAGATTTCCGCGACGATTACCACGCTAACGGCGATGGTGCGTGCCGTTTCAATACTCTTGCCTCGGTCAAGCTCCCACAGGAACAAGCCCATTGCTCCCAGCATTATCAGCGTTGAAACAAAAAGCACGCGCCATCCAAGGAAGGCAGAAAGGAGAGGTTCTTTGGCATCTCTTGGAGGGCGCTCCATAACCTCACCTTCCGTTTTTTCGAAACCGAGGGCAATGCCAAGCGTGATAGAGGTTGCCATGTTAATCCAGAGAATCTGGACGGATGTGAGCGGTAACGTTAGATCAAATAAGATTGCTGCTATAACCAATAGCGATTCACCACCATTGGTTGGCAAAATAAACAAAATGGATTTTTTCAGATTGTCGTAGATGGTTCGCCCCTGTTCTACGGCAGAGGCGATGGTTGAAAAATTGTCGTCAGCCAAAACAATTTCTGCGGCTTCTTTTGCCGCTTCTGTCCCTTTCATGCCCATTGCAAGTCCGACATCTGCCTGTTTGAGAGCGGGGGCGTCATTTACGCCATCTCCGGTCATGGCCGTAATCTGATTTCTGGCCTGCAAAGCCTGAACTAATCGCAATTTGTGCTCAGGGCTTGCTCGAGCGTAGACATCAACCTGCTGAACAATTTCCCTCAGGCTTTCGTCATCCAGCGCCTCAATCTCGCTTCCGGTCATGGCGGGCTTGCCATTGCCGATCCCTAGTTGCTCACCGATTACGCGCGCCGTTTCGGCATGGTCACCGGTAATCATTTTGACGCTAATGCCGGCGGTATGACATTTTTCTACAGCTGCAATGGCCTCTTCCCTCGGCGGATCAATGATGCCAAACAGCGCAAGCATGGTGAGACCCTGTTTGACATCTGAAAACTGTAATTGCTGCTGAGCTGGATCAACTGTGCCTGTTGCGACCGCCAGAGTACGCAGCCCTTTACCAGCCGCTTCCAGAATGCTTTGCTCCCAATATGCTCGATTCAATGGCTGAGCGTCGTTCAGGCTTCCTTGAAAGCGACACATGTCAAGCAGTTGTTCTGGTGCGCCTTTTACGTAAATGCGACTGTCGCCATGGTGGTCGTGATGCAGTGTTGCCATAAATCGGTATTCGGATTCGAATGGGATAGTGTCGGCACGAGGCAGGTCGGCTTGTTCAGATGCTGGATCCTTGCCCGCTTTTAACGCCAGAGAAAGCAATGCGCCCTCCGTAGGGTCACCATCCAGCTTCCAGTTGCCATTTTCATGGATTAGTCTCGCGTCATTGCACAGTAAGCTTGCACGACAGATTTCGTGCAATTCCGGGTGATCTTTTAGTGATGCAGCCTGACTCTCTAACTGGAACCCTCCTACTGGTGCATAACCGACACCACTGACGGAAAACTGTTTGTTCTCTGTGATTACTTCTTGCACCGTCATTTCGTTTTTGGTCAGGGTGCCGGTTTTGTCCGAGCAAATAACCGTCACTGATCCGAGCGATTCAACTGATGGCAGGCGACGCACGATGGCATTTTGCCTAGCCATGCGCTGTACGCCCATGGCGAGCGTGACGGTCATCAGAGCGGGCAGACCTTCTGGAATGGCGGCTACAGCCAGCGCAACCGTAATCAGGAACATTTCATTCAATGTGTGGTCGCGCCATACCGCGCCAATCATGAATGTCGCCGCAGAAACAGCCAAAATGATATAGGTCAGCTTGCGACCAAAACCGGCGATTTGATTTAACAGGGGGGTTGATACTTCTTCCACACCACCCAGCATGTTGCCGATGCGCCCAATCTCTGTGTTGTCACCCGTAGCGACTACGACACAGGTTGCATGGCCATAACTGACAATGGAGCCGGAGAAGGCAAGGCAGATACGGTCACCCAACGGGGCATCTTCGGCAACGGGGTCGACAGATTTGTCAACAGGAACGGACTCCCCGGTAAGCGATGACTCATCAATTCTCAAATTTCTTGATTCAATGAGTCGCACATCTGCCGGCACCCTGTCTCCAGAAACAATCACAATCAAATCGCCTGGCACCAATGATTCACTGGAGATGATATTGCGCTCACCATTACGGATGACGGTCGCATGCACGGAAAGCATCTTGCGTATCGAATCCAGTGAGCTTTCAGCCTTTCCTTCCTGTAGAAAACCGATTACTGCGTTGATGACGACAACGCTAACGATGACGCCGGTGTCGATTAGGTGGCCCAACAAACCTGTAATGAGGGCCGAAGCCAAAAGCACATAGATTAATGTGTTGTGAAACTGGAGCAGGAAGCGCACCAATGGCCCCCGTTTTTTTGGGGGAGTAAGGCGATTGGGACCGTACATTTTTTGCCGAACCTGCACCTCTTTATCGTCTAGACCACTTGCGGAGGTGCCAAGCTTCAGCATTGCGGCATTAGCGTCAGTCGAATGCCAGGCAAAATCGTGCGCGACCATTTCTTTTTCTTTGGACATGGATTGATGCATACGGAAATCCTTCCTGCAAGGAAAACTGAACTGTACGAGCCTTATGTTTCAGCGTTTTTTTTGATCATGTTTTTGTGCGTGTTTGCGCTTACGTATACGAGACGGTGGTTAAATCGTATACACGTACGTTGATCAACCATTGATTTAGCTCAAGTGGCATGGAGACGCTCGCAGCCTTGTTTGTCAGCATGTTGGGACATCTATTAGTCCATATATGAATGCCGGTGCAGATCAGGCTGTCAGAGAAGCGTGCAGCATTTTGATGGCGACGAGTATCAGGTAGCTACCAAAGATTCGCCTGACTTTGCCGCCATCTAGCCGGCTAACGAGCTTCGCACCTGTTGAGGCAAACAGTGTCGAGCAGGAAATGATGCCGACAAGCGCAGGTAGATAGACAAAGCCGTAGGTGAATGATGGTAGATTTTGCACCGACAACCCTGAAACAAAATAGCTCATGGCACCACCGATTGCCACGGGAACGCCGATGGCTGCTGCAGTCCCGATGGCGCGCCTCATGGGGACATTGTGCCAGGCCAGGTAGGGCGTTACCAAAAAACCACCGGTGGCAGCAATCAGTGCTGCAACATTGCCAATGACGAATGAGTTGAAGAATTGCCAGCCTGTGTTAGGCAGTTGTCGCGCCGGTGTTTGCCGGATATTCAAGATCATGTTCAAGCCTGCCAGAACAACTATGCCGCTGAAAATGATCGTGAGCTGCTTTGTGGGTAGATGGCTGGCAATTGTGGATCCGATGACACTGCCAATAGCAAGGCCGACAGCCATCACCTTGGCAATGGACCAGTCGATGTTTCCCAATTTCCGATGCACATTCATCGCAACGGCCGAGGTAACAATCATGCTCATCATGGTTGTCCCAAGCGC
Organism: Burkholderiaceae bacterium; assembly: GCA_963666295.1. Taxonomy (GTDB): domain Bacteria; phylum Pseudomonadota; class Gammaproteobacteria; order Burkholderiales; family Burkholderiaceae_D; genus QZKY01. The sequence continues at coordinate 1,623,364 of OY762707.1, forward strand.
CATGTGCATGACGTGATCATGCGGAAATCCTTGTGCCGAAAAAAGCATGTACAGAACGGGCACCAAAACAAAGCCGCCGCCAACGCCGAACATGCCGGCCACCATGCTGACGACCGCGCCAAGTAGCGGGTACGCTAGCCACCACAGGGAAATATTGTCCAAAATGATGCTCCTAATGTTTATACAGACCTGCCTGTCGGCCTTCTTCCTGAACCAGCGTTAGCAGGATGTCGATGGTTGGCGTTGGTACACCAGCCAGGTGCCCGAGTTCATGCACCGCTGTTACCAGTGCATCGATTTCCATCGAGCGATGCCGCTCTAGATCCTGCAGCATCGACATTTTGTGGCCAACCGCCTGACCGGCGATGTTCAGACGCCGTTCAATCATGTCTTCGCCAATACGGACATTAAATGCCTCGCTTACTGCCTTTGCCTCAAGCATCATCTGCTTGCATAGCGCACGCAGGGCAGGCTCTGTTGTGATGCGATCCAGTGTTGCGCGTGTCAGAGCGCTAATTGGATTGAAGCAAACATTTCCCCAAAGCTTGAGCCATACGTTCCAGCGAATAGCGTCGCGGATGGGCGCATCAAAGTTGGCAGCAGTCAGCGCATCAGCTAGCTTGACAACACGCTCGGAGTGCGTGCCGTCTGGTTCACCGAGGATGAAGCGATTGAACTGGTGGTGCTCAATCACGCCCGGCGCAATCACCTCGCATGCCGGATCAACGACACAACCAATGGCGCGTTCGGGGCCGATGGATTCCCACTGCAATCCGCCCGGATCAACCGATTCAAGCGAACGCCCTTCGAGCTTTCCGCCATGTTTGTAGAAATACCACCACGGAATGCCGTTCATTGCGGTCACCATGGCTGTTTCAGGGCCAAGAAGCGGCTTAAACGCGGTCGCGCATTCGTGCGACTGGTGCGCCTTTAACGCACATAGTACGTAGTCTTGATGACCAAAATCAGCCGGATTATCGCTAGCGGGAACATGCGCCACTTTTTCTTCACCATGGATCAATAGCTTTAAGCCATTTTTCTTGATCGCTTCCAGATGTTCACCACGCGCAATGACACACACGTCTTGACCAGACAAAGCCAGTTCAACCGCCAGATAGCCGCCGATGGCGCCAGCGCCAAAGATGCAGAATTTCATGCGACACCTCCTGTAGAAAAATCACGTCAACGATCAGTCAAACCAAGATTACATGCCAAACACTTATACGAAAAATACTTTTTATGTTTAATATATATATAAATAATATATAAATAAGGAGTTTGGAATGGATGTCAGACAGCTCAAATATTTCATGGCCATTGCCGAGGAAGGGCAGATTAGCCGGGCAGCAAAGCGCTTGCACATATCGCAGCCACCGCTCAGTCTGCAGCTTAAGTTGCTTGAGGAGAAACTGGGGGTACAGCTGATTGAGCGTGATACACGCAGCATGAAACTGACGCAGGCGGGGCATATGCTGTATCAACGTGCCGAACAAATTCTTGGCATGATAGACACCGCATCGAAGGAAGTGCGTGAATATCACGGCGGTGTGCATGGCATGCTATCAATCGGTAGTCCGCCAGCATTGGGAAATCTTTACTTGCCGGATCGGATCAAGGCGTTTAATGAACGCTACCCCGAGGTGCGGTTTCAGTGGCGAGAGGGCAATACATTTAGGGTACTGGAGCTGCTGGACGCAAAAGTAATTGAATTTGGTATTGTGCGACTGCCTGTGTACGAGGGTGCTTACGAGTCAATTCCATTGCTGACAGAACCCTGGGTTGCTGTCATGCCGAAAAATGCAAGGGACCAGCCCGAGCAAATCACATTGGCAGAATTGGCAGAAAGGCCTCTTGTATTGATGCACAGGCAAAGTGGCATCCGTGCGCATGACATGGTGCATGATGCATTTGCAGCAATGCAAATTACGCCCAAAATTTTCTGCGAAAGCGATAACGTACTGGCCGTACTGTCACTGGTAGAGCGTGGCTTAGGTACTGCAATCATGCCGCGTTCAACGGTCAGTCTGCGCTCTGCAGACGACTTTCACCTGATGGAAATTGCCAACTGCAAACTGGAGTCTTCAGTTGCGATCATCTGGCCAGCAACGGGGCGGCTTTCAACGCCCGCCAGGCTCTTTCTTGATATGTTCCAATCTTGAAAAAGTAAACGTTTTTTGCCACATCGTTGAATCAAAACAAACATTCACCATGCAGCGCCGGATTATTGCGTACTTTGTTTGGTACGCGCCAGTTGGTATAGGCGTGAGAAATAAGGCTCGTTGCAGGGCTTGAGCAGCGCAATATTTTTGGCAAAAGCAGGAGAGTGTTGCCTAGGAAGTTATCTCTCCCTGTATTTGCGTAGCGCATATAAGGCGTCAAATTTGCGTTCAAGCACATGCGAGACGCCACGCAGACCATCGGCAACCTGCTTTCCCCATTCTATGTATTCCAGACATTCTTGCCAGGTCCATTCGGGATGCGGGCTGTTGAGTACGTCGCGCACATTGCATATAAGGTCAGCGAGCTTGATTAGTTTGGCCGCATCGGAGAGCTTGGGCGCGCGCAATATTCTGAGGCGTTTTTGCTCTGCTTCTGGCAGCGCTTTGTCGTCAGTGATTTCTACTACGGCCGATGCAATGGTGTCTCCGAATTCTGTACGTAATTCGTCCGCCGTCGTGTCCGTATATTCCAGTGTGTCATGCAGGATCGCCGCAACCAGTACGGCAGTGTCGTCAATTTTCGCTACGGCACTCAGTTCATGCGCCAGATCGGCAGGGTGGTTGATGTAGGGGGAGGCGTGCCGATCTTCGCGGCGGTGGTTGCGATGCTTGTCTGCGGCGAAGGCAAAAGCCTTGACGAGAAGGGGGATGTCGCCAGCTTTGTTGCGATGGGTGCTCATGTCAAAGTTGGATGAAGATTATTGAGAAACATCGGGGATACCTGATGCAGGCTATCAGAAATATGATAAAAAGTTGAGTGTATGGACGCGATAGCCCATTGAAAAATTACAGGACAAACCGTGTCATTATGCTGCAATTTATTTTGTGTATACAGGAGCGCAAGGTGCTTGCGGACAGGGGTGAAGCTTTCATGATCAGGCAAGCGTGTTTTGGGTGTTGAAAAACGACTAAACAGGGAACAAACAGAGGACCATGTCACAAACCTTCGATGCTGCCAGTAAATATATCAACCGGGAATTGTCCTGGCTTGCCTTTAATATGCGCGTGTTGGAAGAGGCAGAGAACCAGCGCCACCCCTTGTTCGAAAGAGTACGTTTTTTGTCTATCAGTGGCTCGAATCTGGATGAGTTTTACATGGTGCGGGTGGCTGGCTTGAAAGGACAGGTTGAGGAGAATGTAAACAAGCGCAGTGCCGATGGTTTGACGCCAAGTCAGCAATTGCTCGCCATCAAGGACAAGGTTCACGAATTGATTCGTGGACAAAGTGATTGCTGGAAAGCATTGAAAGTCGAGTTGCGCAAAAACGGCATTTCAGTGATTGACCTGAAAGAGTTGACGCGAAATGATCAGGCCTGGCTTGAATCCCATTTCATGCAGCAGATATTCCCGGTTTTGACGCCGCTGGCGATTGATCCGGCGCACCCTTTCCCGTTCATGCCGAATCTGGGCGTGGCACTTGCGCTCAAGTTGTGGGAAAACGGCCACAAGGAAGATGAACCTTTGTACGCGATGGTGCCATTGCCTGCACAGCTCAAGCGCTTTATTCGTCTGGAAGGTGCCGGCATTCGCTTCATCGCGCTGGAAACAGTGGTGATGATGCATCTGAATCGGCTGTTTCCAAATTACACGCTTGAGAAGAGTGGTATTTTTCGCATTATTCGGGACAGCGAAATGGAATTGGACGAGGGCGCTGAAGATTTGGTGCGCAGTTTTGAAAGTGCCTTGAAGCGCCGACGTCGCGGCCAGGTAATTCGGGTCGGCTTTACGCAAGAGATGGCGCCGGAATTACAAGAGTTGATTGTCGAGCAGTTGCCAGCATCACAGGATGACGTTTTTTATATGAACGACATTGTCGCCATGACCGATGTGAAAGACATCATTGTTAAAGATCGCCCGGATTTGCTGTTTGAACCTTTTACTGCCCGCTTCCCAGAGCGTATTCGTGACTTCGGCGATGATTGCTTTGCCGCGATCAATCACAAGGATTTTTTGGTACACCACCCTTATGAATCATTCGATGTGGTGGTGCAATTCATTCGTCAGGCAGCCAGCGACCCGAATGTGGTCAGCATCAAGCAAACGCTGTATCGCACCAGTGATGACAGCCCGATTATTGAGGCACTGATTGAAGCGGCTGAGGCGGGCAAGTCTGTGACTGCGGTCGTTGAGCTCAAGGCACGCTTCGATGAAGAAGCCAACTTGAAGTGGGCGCGTCGCCTGCAAATGGCGGGCGCACAGGTCGTATTCGGCTTTATTGAAATGAAAATCCATGCCAAGGTTTCCATGGTGGTGCGGCGAGAAGGCAGCGAGTTGCGCACTTACGTTCACTTCGGCACGGGCAATTACCATCCGGTGACGGCCAAAGTTTATACCGACTTGTCTTACTTTACCTGCGATCCGGTATTGTGTCGCGATGCGGCCAAGATATTCAATTACATGACGGGTTACGCCTTGCCGGAGCAAATGGAAAGCCTCTGCTTTGCGCCGATTACCCTGCGTACGACCTTGCTGGAAGATATTCAGCGGGAAATCCGGTTTGCGAAAGAAGGCAAGCCTGCAACCATCTGGGCGAAAATGAACTCGCTGGTGGATGAAGTGATTATCGAAGCCCTGTATGATGCCTCCCAGGCAGGGGTTCAGATTGATCTCATCATTCGCGGCATCTGCTGCCTGCGTCCGGGCGTTCCTGGATTGTCCGACAATATTCGTGTGCGCAGTATCGTGGGGCGCTTTCTGGAGCATTCGCGCATTGCCTGTTTTGGTAATGGTTACAAGATGCCCTCGGAACACGCCAAGGTCTATATTTCATCGGCCGACTGGATGCAGCGCAATACGACAGGCCGTGTTGAAACTTTGGTGCCTATCAAGAATGAGACCGTACATGAGCAAATTCTGGATCAAATCATGGTGGCTAATTTGCTGGACAAGGAACATTGCTGGGTGCTTAATAGCGACGGTAGCTACACGAGAGTGAAGTCGAAGCCAGGTGATTTTAACAATCACCACTATTTCATGACGAATCCCAGCCTTTCAGGGCGAGGCAGCGCTATCATCAAGAAAGCTGCGCCGAACCTGTTGGCGTCCAGGGTCAAGAAAGAGACGAAAGAAAAGGCATAAGGCATGATTATGCAAGTAGCCCATTCGGCGGTTCAATCTCAGCCGCACGCCGCCAGTTCCAATTCAACGGTAGGCGTGGTTGATATCGGATCCAATTCGATTCGGCTGGTCGTGTATGCGGGTAAAACACGCGTTCCCTTGCAACTGTTTAATGAAAAGGCCGTTTGCGCACTTGCTGAAGGACTGCAGAATACAGGGCGGCTGAAACCGGAGCGTGTCGATCAGGCGCTGGCTGCGATTGGGCGTTTCGTACGCCTGGCGCATGCGATGAATGTCTCTCGTCTTTTTTTGCTGGCTACGGCGGCGGTGCGTGATGCCGAAGACGGACCGGAATTTATAAAGCGCTTGCAAGATATCTATGGTGTCAGCGTGGATGTGCTCAGCGGAAATGACGAAGCGCGCTACGCGGCGCTCGGGGTGATGAGTTGCACACCGGATGCCTCCGGCATGGTGGCTGATCTGGGTGGCGGCAGTCTGGAGCTGGTGGATTTAAGCAAGGCGAAGCTGTCGGAAGCCTGTGTCACGGCGTCTTTGCCGTTGGGCGTGTTGCGATTGGCCGACCTGCCGAAGAAGCCAGCCAGAGCGTTGGGGCAGCATATTGACGCGCATTTTGAGACGGTGCCTTGGCTAGGTAAAACAAAAACAGAGAATCTGTATGTGGTCGGCGGTGCTTTACGTGCGGTTGCCCGGGTCATCATGCTCATGACCAATCACCCGCTGAAAATCATCGACAAATTCAGTCTGTCGCTGGAAGAAGCGCAGACCATTATGCCGCGCATCGCCAAAATGGATAGCAGCGGGCTGGAAAAGAACTTTGATATATCCGGGCGGCGCATTGATTACCTGCCTTATGCTGTCCGATTGCTCAGTGCCCTGCTGGAAAAAGTGAAGCCGGAACGGCTGGTGTTTTCAATTCACGGTGTACGCGAGGGTTACTACTTCAATCAATTGCCGGCGCGCATTCGATTGCGTGATCCGCTGGAAGACATGTTTGAGTCCGTTGTTACCAAAGGCCACCGTTTCGGGCAGCATCCGGCGGCATTGATGGAGTGGTTGTATCCACTCTTCGATGATGAAACGCCAAGGGAGCGACACTTGCGCTATGCAGCTTGTACGCTGGGCGACCTCTACTGGAACGAGCACCCGGATTTTCGCGGGCAACAAGCCTTTTTCAAAACGCTCAGCATGCCGTTGGTTGGCTTTGACCATCAGGATCGGGCGGCAATGGCGCTTTCCGTTCTTTATCGCTACCAGAGCAACGACAGCTTGCCTGCGATACAGGAAGTGATGACAATGTTGTCGCGCAAGGATCAGCTGCGAGTGAGAACGCTTGGTTATGCGCTCCGTTTGGCACACACCATTAGTGGCGGGGCACCAGGTATTCTGACCAAATCTTCACTGAGGCGAACCAAAAATCGCCTGACTCTCTCCATTCCTAGAGGCGATCCTGCCTACATGCTGATTGCCTTTGAGAGGTCGCTGGATCGGCTGGCGCGCCATCTTTCTGTGGAGCCATTCGTTGAGCGCACCTAACCGGCCTTCAAGCCAGAAGCCGTACTGTTTCGCAAGCGGGGTGCGGCAAGATCATTGCGCTACTCACCCCGATGAAAGCGTGATTTCACTGTCACGACTGTGTTACGGCCAGAAATGACAAAGACCTAGCCTTGTGAGCTAAGTCTTTGTTTTTATTGGTGGGCCCAGTAGGACTCGAACCTACGACCAAAGGATTATGAGTATCATTTTTAGGTCGCCAGTATCCGTCATTACTCGTCAAATCAACAGGTTAGTTGTCAGTGTATGCCATTGTTTGTCTATGTGGTTGGAAGCTCGTTGGAATCGTGAGCTTCTTTACTTTGGTCGTCCTCACTTTTGCCTGCAGAGTGTGCCCAGAAAGTGATTGCCAGAGCAAACGTCATTAGGGCTAGCATGAAGACAAAAAAGCCAACACTTCCTTCTCCAGGGTCACCTTCCTCCGGATATATTCTTTTGCAGACATTAGTTTCTTCGTTGCAGAGTGCTTTATCGCCATTGGCTCTACCCTCTATGCGGACTCGATGCCCTGATAAGCCTTGCATGACGCCGACCACCAGAAAGGTTCCCCTCGCTGTAGTAATAGCGGATGTAGGTGTGCCAAACGAAGGATTCTGATAAGAGGCGCTAATGATTTTTCCGGCATGCTCTGCACCGACAACCTTTTCATATTGATGTTTGTTCCACAACCCTTTGGCGATCATACCAATACACCCCAAATAAACTCCCACTACCAGAATAATAAAAATCACCACAGCAATGGTTCCGCCCTTGGTGTTTTGTTCGCGTTCTGCGTCGCTCGTTTTAGTAAGTTTGGACATAATCTTTTCCAAGATGGCGTCAATCATTGGTTCAACGTGACTCCGGTCGGTAAAGAAGAGTCTGGATAAAACATTCGCAATATCTGACAGACACTATTCATAAACTAATGCGAATATTTTATGCGCAGCACGATCTGCTAAATAATTTATTTGTAGAGCTTTTGTCCCCAAAAAAGCATTAGCCCAAATTTCTACTAAACACCTTTCACCGGCCCGAGACTCCAAAGCAGCTCGGCTACTCACAACTCACTTCATCACACCCTGACTACCCTTTTGGCAGCGGCTGCCGGTCACCGCGCCAGCTCTACGTTTCTGCTTCCCTAAAACATATATAAAACAGCCACTCCGTTGAAACAAACCCAAAAAACGACACCGCAAGCCGATAGGAAGTCAGTTTTTGAGATATAAAATTCAAATTCAAAACCAACCTCAATAGCCAACATCATCACAAGAAATGGACTCACTAAAAACCACCGATCAAGAGAAAAGCCAAAAAGACGATTCTGCTATCCAGAATGAAATCTCCTTTGCAGAAATATGAAAGCATAGAATCACTTATACACAACGCACGCACCACACACCCATGAAATGACCGGCAAGGGCGCAAATCGGCGCTGTGCCGCGATTTTAAGCCCACACCCACCCCATTCTCTACCTAACACCTAAAAGCGCCTTAAGTGGCCGCATTTCCTGATTTTTTGGTTTCTAAGTCGTTGATGCGTAACCATTTATGCACTTACGCGCGATTCCATGCCATCCCTGCTACTGCATAACCATTTATGCACTAAGCTGAAGTGCCTATTAGCCGTCCTGCATAACCATTTATGCACTACGTTTCCGGCAAAATCTACCCGTCACGACGGTATTTTCCAAACCCCATGACATTACCGTGCAAAAGAGAAAATGAGGCGCAGACAACACAAGCGAATGACCAGCTCGGCACCGGCAAAGGCGATAGAGGAATCCTTGCAGGCTGCAGGGAAAACCCTACACGACGCACCGGCCGCCGCACCGCACTTCTGAACCAGGCAAACGACACACAAGTCACTGCAACTCTCATTGCGCAGCCGACACAACAGCCAGAGACGAATCATCCCAAGCCAGAAAACCAACACGCATGAAGTCCAGTATGCCGAAGCAACAACAAGCCAGAAGCCCTGTCATGACTAGGGAAGAAGAAGCCAGATCGACACACAGGCCAGAGGACAGCGCACGATCTGCCACGGCTACAAGCAACTCAGTCATAGGCCAGGGGAACAATCAACAGCCACGCACAGTCCAGAGGGCTTACATGCTTGGGGGAAATAAGAAGGCTTTATCCGGTGGGCATGGGAACTAATACGCCAGACTTTTTGCACGGTGGGGTATAGAGCCGAGAAGGCCAGAAGGCATAGCAACTAGGCGGCTTGGGGGCTTGGAGCGCATCTAAGCTATTCAGTGGATGCTCGGAATCTGGCGGTGACAGCAGATTGCTGCGCCGCCGCCGCCTTGTCAGCAAGTTTTTTCCCCTGCGCACGGCGCAATGTAGTGATAGGTTGGCGCACGATCTGAAGGATTTTTTTTGCGGATTCTGGCGTTATCTGTTCGCCTTTAAAAGAGGTGCTGGCAGCTTGTGCGGGATCTCGCCGTTTTTTAAAGCGAGGCATGGCCGACTTCTCAAAAGTAGCACTGGAATTGTTTCTAGATCGTTTCTTCATTCGAGCAGTATAACCACCTGGTCGTTAGGATGCCACGGACGAACAGCAGCGCAGAGAGAAGGTGAAAAAACGCGATAAAGGGGGGTCTGGTTTCTCAATATATTTAAGGTGATTCGTGGGGGTCTGGTTTCGCACTATTTAAGGTGATTCGTGGGGGTCTGCTTTCGCAATATATTTAAGGTGACTTTGGGGGGTCTGCTTTCGCACATGGAAGCGATAGAGGGGGGGCTTATTTACGCAATATATTTAAGGTGATCTGAGGGGGTCTTATTTACGCACGCAAACACGCAACTTTGGGGGGTCTGCTTTCGCAATATATTTAAGGTGACTTTGGGGGGTCTGCTTTCGCACGTGGAAGCGATAGAGGGGGGGCTTATTTACGCAATATATTTAAGGTGATCTGAGGGGGTCTTATTTACGCACGCAAACACGCAACTTTGGGGGGTCTGGTTTCGCAATATATTTAAGGTGACTTTGGGGGGTCTGGTTTCGCAATATATTTAAGGTGATTTGCAGGGGGCTGATTTACGCACATCCGCGCCACTTTTAGAAACGGCTTTTTTAGGTTTCCTAATCAGAATCAGATTAGGAATAGGAGGACAGGCGTCTAAGACGACACCAATTGCAGCGGCGTGCATGCCTTTTTGAACCAAGCCTTCTGATGAAAGAATTCATTGCTCTGGCACGGCGCAGGTTATCCTGCTCATTATTGTGCAACAAACGGTGGTTTTCTGAACATATTCTATTTGCGTTCAAAATGGCTATCTGAAGCCCAATCAGACTGTTAAAATACCCGTCAACATTTCAACGTCCGGAAAGGGTTCATGAATCAACGGATCGGGTATGCCCGAGTATCGACAGAAGACCAAAACCTAGATTTGCAGCGAGATGCATTGCACCTCGCAGGGGTTCAGTCCATCTACGAAGAAATGGCGAGCGGCAAGTCTGCGGAGCGTCCAGAGTTAGAACATTGCTTGAAAGCGTTGCGTACAGGTGACGTTCTCGTGGTATGGCGGCTAGATCGACTAGGGCGTAGCTTGCCTGACCTCGTGCGTATCGTTTCCGAGTTGGAAAACAAGGGAATTGGCTTCGAGAGCGTTACCGAGAAGATCGAAACTACTAGTGCTGCTGGGAAGTTGGTGTTCCATGTGTTTGCGGCGTTGGCGGAGTTCGAGCGCAACCTGATTCGGGAGCGTACGCGTGCAGGTTTGGCTGCGGCTCGCGCAAGGGGTCGATCCGGTGGGCGTAAGCCAAAGCTGGATGCAAGACAGGTTAGGGAGATCAGGCGTCTGATGTCTGACCCAACCATACCGGTCAGCCAGATTGCAGAGCGCTACAAAGTTTCACGAACAACCATTTACAAGGTGGCGCCTCGTAGTGCAGAGCCAGTAGCAAAGCATCAATTGGGCGCTAGCGTTGGGGAATCATATAGGCAGCGTGGCTCATGAACGCGGTAGAAATCGAAGAAGCTATATCTGACTTGGCGCTTCAGCCCTTTGATGCAACAGAGTTTCCGTTTGCGTTTTTGGCTGCTTTTGGCAACAAGGACACAGCCCTTAAACGCCTGCGCACAGGCAACAACAACGCCTCAGATGTGCCCGGTGGTATTCTCCAGCGCAACAACATTCATATCGCTGTGTGTGAAGCCGGCAAAGTAGGTGAAACCCTCAAAACTTTGCATGCCAGTGCTGCTACTGCCAAAGCTAGGGCCAAGTTCATTCTCGCTACTGATGGTGAAACCATAGAAGCAGAGGATATGGCCAGTGGCGAAACCATTGCCTGTGCTTATGAGAACTTTCCCGATCACTTTGGCTTTTTTCTGCAGCTAGCCGGTATCTCTACCGTCAAGGAGATCAAAGACAACCCTATCGATGTTCGCGCTACAGGACGGCTAAACAAGCTGTACGTCGAGTTGCTAAGTGCAAACCCAGAGTGGGCTTCAGAGGCACGCCGTCATGACATGAATCATTTCATGGCACGGTTGGTATTTTGCTTCTTTGCAGAAGACACCGACATCTTCAGAGGTGCTGGCTTGTTCACACGAAGTGTTGAGCAGATGAGTGAGCGCGATGGCTCTAACACTCATGAAGTGCTAGAAAGTATCTTTCGAGCTATGAACGTCAAGATGGCAGAGCGCGCCAATGCCAAACCTCGTTTGCCGGGTTGGGCTAATGAATTTCCCTACGTAAACGGTGGCTTATTCTCTGGCGGCACAGAGGTGCCGCGCTTCACAAGCATGGCACGCACCTTTTTGATTCATGCAGGCAATCTGGATTGGCAGCAAATTAACCCGGACATCTTCGGCAGCATGATTCAGGCCGTGACTGATGATGAAGAGCGCGGCGCATTGGGCATGCACTACACTAGCGTCCCCAATATCCTCAAGGTATTGAATCCCTTGTTTCTGGATGATTTGCGCGCTCAATTAGCAGATGCCGGCGACAATGGTCGCAAGCTACTGAACTTGCGCAAGCGCATGGCGCGCATTCGTGTGTTCGACCCGGCGTGCGGTTCTGGAAATTTTCTGGTTATTGCTTACAAGCAGATGCGTGAGATTGAGGCAGAAATCAACAGACGACGAGGAGAGCCACACTTGGGTAGTGAGATTCCGTTAACCAATTTTAGAGGCATCGAGCTGCGCTATTTTCCGGCAGAGATTGCGCGTTTGGCACTAATCATTGCGGAATACCAGTGCGATGTTTTATATCGCGGACAAAAGGATGCGCTGGATGATTTTCTGCCGCTAGATGCGCAGAACTGGATTACCTGTGGCAATGCACTGCGCTTGGACTGGTTGAGTATTTGCCCTCCAACAGGCACAGGTGTAAAAGTGGTGGCCAACGATTTGTTTGAAACACCTCTAGATCAGACGGAAATCGACTTTGAAAATGAAGGCGGCGAAACATATATTTGCGGGAATCCGCCGTATCTTGGCAACAAGCTTCAAAGCAACCAGCAAAAATCGGATCTCGAGTCCGTATTTTTAGGACGAACAGCAAAGTGGAAATCTCTAGACTATGTGGCAGGTTGGTTTATGAAGGCTGCAGACTATGGCGCTCGCACGAATGCAGCTTCAGCCTTTGTATCAACAAATTCCATATGCCAAGGGCAGCAGGTGCCAATTCTATGGCCCATTATTTTTGAAAAAAATCATGAGATATCTTTCGCTCATTCATCATTTAAGTGGTCTAACCTAGCAAGCCACAATGCCGGCGTCATTGTTGCAATTGTTGGGATCTCAAATAACCGACGTGGCTCAAAAAGGCTTTTCTCTATTGGGGAGCAGGAAGAATATGCCGTCAGAGATGTTGGCCACATTAATGCGTACCTAACGCCTGCAGAAAACGTGATTGTTGAGGCTGAATCATCTCCGATTAATGGACTTCACCCTATGCTGTTTGGAAACATGCCACGTGATGGCGGCAGCTTGCTAATGACTAATGATGAGCGTCTGGCGCTCATCGCCGAAGATAAAAGGGTGGAGAAATATCTTAAAGATTTTGTGGGATCTGAGGATGCTATTCATGGCGGCAAACGTGTATGTGTCTGGGTTGGTGAGAATGAATACAAAACCGCATCTGAAATTAACTCTTTAAGTATGCGGTTTAAAGAGGTTGCTCAAAAGAGAAGCGAAATGAAGGCTGCGTCAACCCAGTCTTTTGCTAAAAAGCCGTATAGGTTCGTCCAAATACAGGGGGTTGCCAAGTCTCATTTATTTCTTGTACCTCGCCACTCTTCGGAGTCAAGGCCATATCTGCCCATCGCAATTTTCGATAACTCAACAATCGTTGCTGACAGTGCATTTGCCATTTACGATGCGCCGCCTTGGAATTTTGCTGTGTTCAGTTCTCGTTTACACCTTGTGTGGGTAGCGACAGTTTGTGGAAAAATCAAGACCGACTTCCGGTACTCTAATACGATTGGTTGGAACACCTTCCCCGTGCCATTTCTAACCGAACAGAATAAAGCTGACTTGACCCGTTGCGCTGAAGAAATCTTATTGGCACGCGAGGTACATTTCCCCAAGACCATTGCCGATCTCTACGATTCTGAGTCAATGCCTGAGAACTTACGCAAAGCACACGAGCGCAATGACGAAGTTATTGAGCGTATTTATATAGGACGCAAATTCCGCAATGACACAGAGCGTCTTGAGAAGCTGTTCGCCATATATGCAGGCAGGCAAAAAGCTTCTGTTAGTGAAACAGCTTTCTGATAAATGAAGAGCATATGATCCAAACTGACTATATAGCCCAACCAACTCATCAAACCACCCTTGACGCACTGCATACCATCATGCGAAATGACAATGCAGAGCGACTTGATGTAGCAGTCGCTTACATTACGACCGGTGGAGCATACGATTTTCTTAAGCGTGCAACAGACACTCTTGGCGGTGCTTGGGCAGGGATTCCAAAGAGATGGATCACGTCTTTTGACTATTGCAGGACTGAGCCAATGGCTTTGGACCTCCTCTTGGGCGTGCCGAACTCCTCCATCCGCATTCATGACGCTGACTTTTGCTTGCAGCACGGAGGCTCTCCAAAAGTGCCATTCCACCCAAAGACATTCTTAATGCGCACCACTCAGCGAGATTTTGTACTTGCTGGATCTGGCAACATGTCTAGATCGGGATTATCACGTGGCGTTGAGGCTGGACTTGTTGTGAGCGCCAGTCGCGATCCAGAAGCTGAACCAGTCACAGCGGTGCAGACTATGCGCACATGGTTCTCAAGCATATGGCGAGAAGCAACACCATTATCAGCAGATATTCTGAGAGACTATGCCCAGCTCTTCGAGCGCAAAGAGAACTTAAAGGCACCGACTCCGACGGAGGATGATATTGCGAGTTCTGATATGGGGCGTGGATCTCTATCAGCCAAAGACCTGCAAAAACTTCGTATATGTAAACATTTCTGGATTGAGGCTGGGAACATTACGAAGAACCGTGGCGTGAAATTGCCTGGGAATCAGCTAATGATGAAGCGCCTTTCTAGGGTGTTTTTTGGGTTTGACTCCAACAATGTCCCAAAAAACACACATATCGGCAATGTAGAGATTAGCTTCAACGGTGGCCTAGGCGACGAGTTCTCTCTGACTTACAGCGATAACAAGATGGAAAAATTGGTTCTGCCTATACCTGACGTCGGTGGGCCACCTGCCTACGACAATAAATACTTGCTCTTTAGGAAAATAAAACCAAGGATTTTTGAGTTGATCATTGGATCGAAAGCGATGAAGAACCGATGGCGCAAGAATAGTACGGCCATCGACGCTACCTTTAAGATGTCAAGCGGTCGTGAGTGGGGTGTTTTTTGATAAAACGGTTAAGTAGTGAACTCTGGCGCTCTCTGGATATGCTGCCCGTTTTTCAGCCATGCCTATAAAAAGAGCACAAATGGAAAAGAGAATATGAGCAATTCAGCAAGCACCCCCATCAACTCCTATACAGTGCCTTCGGTATCCATTACCACAGCGCGCACTGGAGCTTCCAGCAAGGCCAACGCCTTGGGGATGCGTGAAATGCAGGAGCGTGCTTATGCCAAGCGTGGTGAACAATATCTTTTGATTAAATCGCCGCCAGCATCTGGGAAGTCTCGCGCACTAATGTTCATCGCGCTGGATAAGCTAAACAATCAAGGTTTGCAGCAGGTCATTATCGTAGTGCCGGAGCGCTCAATTGGCAGTAGCTTTGCAGATGAACCCTTGAGTAATAAAGGGTTTTATTGGGACTGGAAGGTGGAGCCTCAGTGGAACCTTTGTAATGCTTCTGGTATAGATGAGCCACGTGTAGCCAAGTCCAAAGTGGGCGCAGTATGCCAGTTCCTTGAGGGTGCCGAAAAAGTGTTGGTGTGCACACATGCCACATTCCGCTTTGCGGTGGAAGAGTTAGGTGTTCAGGCTTTTGACAATCGCCTGATTGCTGTTGACGAGTTTCACCACGTTTCCAGCAATCCAGACAACGTACTAGGTCGTCAGTTGGGCGAATTCATTGCACGTGACAAGACGCATATAGTAGCTATGACCGGCTCATACTTCCGTGGAGACAGTGTGGCCGTATTAGCACCTGCGGATGAAGCCAAGTTTGATACGGTTACCTACACTTACTACGAGCAGCTAAACGGCTATAACTGGCTCAAATCTCTGGATATTGGTTATTTTTTTTACACGGGCCGCTACGTTGATGCAGTAACCAAGGTGTTAGACCCGGCGCTGAAGACTATCGTCCATATTCCGAACGTGAATGCACGCGAAAGTCTCAAAGACAAGCTGCGTGAGGTGAACGACATTATGCACGGCCTAGGCGAATGGCAAGGAGTTGATCCGGAAACCGGCTTCCATCTCATCAAGGCTCATGATGGCCGTACTTTGAAAGTGGCTGACTTGGTGGATGACAGCAATTTGACTGAGCGTTCTCGGGTACTGAATACGCTTAAAGATCCAGCTCAAAAGGATAATCGCGACAACGTGGACATTATTATTGCCCTAGGCATGGCGAAAGAAGGCTTTGACTGGGTGTGGTGCGAACATGCGTTGACCATTGGTTACCGCAGCAGTTTGACCGAAATTGTGCAAATCATCGGGCGCGCTACTCGTGATGCTGAAGGCAAGGAAAGAGCGCGCTTTACCAACCTGATTGCAGAGCCCACAGCTGAACAAGCTGCGGTATCCGAGGCCGTGAATGACATGCTGAAGGCCATTTCAGCAAGCCTGCTAATGGAGCAGGTGCTGGCTCCACGTTATGAGTTCACCCCAAAAAATACTGGGCCAAAAGAGGGCTTCGATTATGGCGAAGATGGCTACAAAGAGGGCGGACACAATATTGGTGTTAACCAAGACACGGGGCAGGTTCATGTAGAGGTAAATGGGCTGGTGGCGCCGCAAAGCGCAGAGGCTACGCGCATTTGCAGGGAGGATCTGAACGAAGTCGTTACCGACTTTTTGCAGGATAACGTTGCATTGGAGCGCGGTCTGTTTGACCAGGAAAACACATTGCCAGAAGAGCTTACCAAGGTACGTATGGGTAAGATCGTGCGAGAGCGTTATCCGGAACTGAGCGCTGAGGATCAAGAAGCCATAAGGCAGCACGCCATTGCAGCCATGAATATCACGCAGCAGGCCAAGTTAGCCTTGGTGCAGGCTGACGTCGATGGTGATGCGGCGCAGGGTAGTACGGCTTTGCTGGTTGGGGTGCGAAAGTTTGTTAATGTACGCGACTTGGATATTGACCTGATTGATCGCATCAACCCCTTTGAGGCAGCTTACGCCGTATTGGCGAAAACAATGGATGAAAGAACATTGCGCCAAGTGCAAGCCAGTATTGCTGCCAAGAGGGTAAATATTCCTGAGGATGAAGCACGCGACCTTGCAAAGCGTGCCTTGCAGTTCAAAACCGAGCGTGGTCGCCTTCCAGACATCAACTCTGCAGATGCATGGGAAAAGCGAATGGCTGAGGGTGTGGCGGCGTTGGCGCGTTACCGTGCACAAGCAAAGGCCAAGGAGTCGCAGGATCAAGGAGAGTCTGGTAATGGCTGACATGAACGATGATGAGCTGTTAGATGCGCTAGGCGTCGAGGTTGCACCGCTCAAGGTTGTTAAGCGCACTCCACTCGAGGAACGCATCATCGCTGGCTTTGAGGACATCCTACGTTTTTATCAGACACACGGACGTGCTCCGATGCATGGAGAGGGGCGAGATATTTTTGAGCGTCTTTATGCCGTACGCTTAGACCAGTTGCGCAAACTGCCAGAAGCTCAAACACTCCTTGCCGAGTTAGATGAGCCAGGACTGTTATCTGGTGCTTCTGTAGCCACTATAGATATCGATAACTTGGATGAAGATGCTTTGCTGGCGGAGCTGGAGGTTGGAGATGATGTTGCCGAGCAAGGCAATATCAATGTGCTTCGTCATGTACGCTCTAGTGCTGAAAAGCGCGCAGCTGAAGAAATCGCTGAACGTTCAGCTTGTAAAGATTTTGATAAGTTTCAGCCATTGTTTGAAATGGTCGAAAGGGATTTGAAATCTGACCTTCGCAAAACACTTCGTTTTGGGCGGGACACAAGCATCGCTGAGGGTAACTACTTCATTGTTGGTGGGCAGCTTGCTTATGTGGCAGAAGTTGGTGAAACCATCAAGGCTCCCAACGGTGAAAGTGATGCACGGCTACGGGTTATCTATGCTAACGGTACGGAAAGCAATTTGCTACGCCGTTCTTTGCAGCGTGCGCTCTACAAAGACGAAACGGGTCGTCGTATTACCGATCATGACATGGGACCGCTTTTTGGCGATGCGCCAGAGTCTGATGATATTGAAACAGGAACCATATATGTGTTGCGTAGTCAGTCCGGTCATCCATTTGTGTCAGAACATCGAGAGCTGATCCATAAGATTGGCGTGACTGGCGGCAAGGTAGAGACCCGCATCGCAGGTGCCGAAAAAGATGCCACCTATCTACTCGCTGATGTGGATGTTGTTGCCACTTACAAGCTACACAACATCAACCGTACAAGGCTGGAGAATATCTTTCACCGCTTGTTCGGTGCAGCGCAGCTCGACTTGAGCATTGACGATCGCTTTGGGAATCCAGTAAAGCCGAGGGAATGGTTCCTGGTGCCGCTCCACGTAATTGACGAAGCGGTTCAGCGTATTCAGGATGGATCAATCACTGATATGGTCTATGACCCTGAAAAAGCGCAATTAGTTAGTAAGTGATGATTTGACTAAAGTAGTTGGATGTCATTTTATAGGTGTAGCCAGAAATCGGAAAAGCTGGATGAGAAGGTCATCAAGCAAATTTAAACGCTCCTGCGTGCTGCTGAAATCCACGCGCTATACCGGCCGGATCAGTTAAAATAATGAGATGGCAATAAGAGATAAAAGCAGACGAATGTTGCATGAAATACGCGATGCGGTTGAGCAGAGGAATGCCTCGCCTAAGCCAGTTGCTGGAAATCGCAGGGCAAAAACAGCCCCCGGCGCGTTGTTTCAATGGGTAATGGAGCAACGTGCTTTGTCTGAAGAGTCAGAGCGAGCAAAGGACATAATGAAGACAAACCAAGCATACGGAACAAAAGAAATTATGGTGGCATGGGGCCAAGCCTACGCAACCCTTCTTCCAGACGAGCGTTTTTTAACCATTAGTTTCGATTCTGAGGAAGAACGAGTGATAGCTGAAGAAGCGATTTCTCAGCTACTCAAAGAGTTAGCCACCGCAAAAAAGAGCAGGGCGCTGATTAAGTTTTAATCAATCCAGTTAACTCTAGCCAGATCAAGCGCATCGCCGGATCTGGCTTTTCTTTTTCCACAGAAACATTGGAAAACCTCTAAAGCGGAAAGCAGCTTTCGCTGTTAGGTTCATAGTGCTGGAGAGTGTGGCAGAGCTGATAGTTAGAAGAGATTTCAAAATTGTCCTTTTTCCAATCTTCCTCAGTAACAACCAGTGGATCGAAACATGTGCGCTTTGGCCTTTTGTGAATTTCCTTGCCACCTGAGCGTGTCATAGCCAGCACGGGCTTGAGTCGCTGCGGAAACCCTTCTTTGTTAGGGTGGCGAACGAGCTCAACTAGTTCAGCTGGTTCATGCAAAGCTACCAGTACGTTAAAGTATTTGCCGAACTGGTGTTGTATGACACGGACTGACTTGTCAATTGTAATTTCAGCAGTTTTTTGCTTCACTGCTATTCTCTCTGGGGCATTGCAATCGAAATCTGAAAAACAGGGATAACATGCGGTGAAATAATCAGAAGGTCGTAAAAGGATATCAAGCGGGAGTACTCGATCTTTGTTTTTTAATTCAACTTCTGCGCGCGTCCATAGAGATTCGGCACTGCCTTCCATTTTTCCTTTTTCGTAGATTCGACAAAATTTGCCATTCGTTCGTTTGCCGATAGTTAATGTTCGACCTTCTCCGGTAGGCCGATGCCAGTTTCCTCGTCTTTCGATGTTCGGTGGGTTCCCTCCGTTTTGCGGGGTAAATCCTCCAATTTCCCATTGGTTTTCAGCCCAATTAACACTGACTGCCTTTCCTAGAAGGTCATCATGGGCCAGGTCAATTCTTGTAATTGTTGGCCGAATTGCATCCTCATTAAGAAATTTATAAAGCCGTAACTCCCATCCTTTCAGTGCATTTGCACACCCAAGCCCGTTCAAGGTGATTAGCATGGTCCGACGTTGACCGCCAAAGCACACGAAGCCGAAATCGTCTCCGAGCAACCATGAATCTGTATAAAAATTCATGCCCTTTTTACGATGCTTAGTTACGCCAAAGCCAAATATTTTTTCAAGTTTGCGGCTAGCTTCTCTTACAAAATCTTCACAAGCAATGTACTGTTCGCGACCAGTGCGAACCCATGTGTCCTCGCTTACTGTGAAGTTCGCCCAATCAATTACACAGCAGTTATCGGCAGGTGGAGTGCGCAGTGTAGCTTCGATGGCTTGATTATGATTTGCCCTTTTTAAATTCATAAATTAATTTCCTGTGCTTGCCATAAGTTCTATGTTCCCCACATGTTATTAATGGGGGGCTCTCCCCCGCATTCACTGTGGGGCGCGCTACAGATGGCGAAAGTGTGCGCGTAGCTATTTCCCGCAATTGCATTAATGCGTTTGTGTTGAGCCTCATTGGTAACACTGGCAGTTTTGTTAATCTTTCTGGTCAAGCCACTGCCGCATGTCGACCAGGCTGCGCTTGCCAATACGAAATGTGGCAACCCGCCCATCTCTGATCCATCTTTCTAGAACGTGTGGTGATATTCCAACTAACTCTGAAAATCGCTCTCTTGATAAAAAAGGCACAAAAATTATTTCCATAGAATCGACCCTTGTAAACTTGACTGTACGTTTGTTTTGAGCAACAATAGTACAGAGTTCAGTACATGTCAAGTGCGCTTGACGAATAATTTGGAGGGGATATGGATCTTGATTGGGAAAAGCTTGTTGATGAAGCGAAACGGCGTGCAAATGTTTCGAGTGACGCTGATATTGCTAGGGTTTTAGGGGTAACTCGTGCCGCTATTTCTGAGTGGCGTAATAAACGAAATGATCTCGGGATGCTTACGAAGTTGCGGATACTTGATTTGTTGGCGTATCAGGGTGCGAGAGACATGCTGCTGGCTCTTCTACCGAAAAATAAATCGAAAGAAATAATCGAAATCAACAACAAATTAACAGAGCGTTTTACTAAAGATGTCGATCACGAAGAGAAGTGATGGAAAGTGGCTTGTAAATATCAAGCCAGGCGGACGTGCGGGCAGGCAGATCAAACGGTTGTTTGCCACTCAAGCTGAAGCCAAGCGATTTGAAATTCACATCAAGTCCAAGCATCAGCAAAACAACGAGTGGACACCTGAAAAGCGTGATAATAGAAAGTTGTCAGATCTCGTTGAAACTTGGTATGAATTACACGGAACAGCGCTCGCTGCTGGCGCCAATACATATGCAAGACTGAAAAAAATGTGCGTTGTAATGGGTGACCAGATTGCAGCTAAATTCTCAGCTGAAGATTTTGCTGACTATAGAAAAAACAGAATGGCAGCAGGGATCTCGCCAAGCACATTAAACCGTGAGCATGCCTATCTTCGTTCAGTCTTCAATGAGCTAATCCGAATCGAAAACTGGAGGCGTGCAAACCCGCTAAACAATCTTCGCCAATTCAAAACGCAAGAATCTGAGCTAAGCTATTTAACATCAGATCTAATTAAAACGCTGTTTGTTGAACTTGGGAAATCGCCCAATACCCACGTCGCGCTAATTGCCAAAATTTGTTTGGCAACAGGTGCGCGATGGAGCGAAGCTGAAAGTCTTCATTCACATCAAGTTACGGCATCAGGAATTCAATACATAAATACCAAAGGAAAAAAGACACGTACGATTCCAATTTCCAGGGAGCTATCAGATGAACTGGCGTTGCACATAAAAAATCGCAGAGATGAAAAGAAAAAGGGCGCGAGATTTCAGATTTTCGAACCTGCCTATAATGCTTTTCGGTACGCCATACGGCAAGCAGGTATTGAACTGCCAGACGGACAGCTTACACATGTCCTTCGTCATACTTTTGCTAGCCATTTCATGATTGGCGGAGGCAACATACTTACATTACAACGAGTGCTTGGGCATCAGTCGATTACCATGACGATGAGGTACGCGCACCTAGCACCAGACCATCTTCGGGAAGTCCTCCAGCTAAATCCTCTATCGTTAAATAAAAACGATTTAAAGAAGTAAATGCACGCTTGCAATCTGCAGGTGATGAATTTAGATATCCACCGGCGGTTCCTCGGCCAAACCGGTCGTTGGACTCTATGGCTGTCTAGGGCAACTCCTCGACCTAAAGCCGTCATTAGTGATCTATTTCTGATAATAGCTTTAATTCCAAGGATTCATTAGTCGTTTAAAACTACTGAATACATGAATCAAATCCCTAAACCCCTTTTGTCGCTGCGATAATTTAGAATGGCTCATGTCTATTGAATAAACCAAAAAATCCTGACAAGTGCATGCGCATTCTGATTGTTGAAGATAACGCCGATATTTTGGCAAATTTGTATGCTCACTTTGAGCCACTCGGCTATGTCTTGGATTCCGCCACCAATGGATATGGCGGTTTGGCGCTGGCAGCACAAAACGAGTACGACGTGCTGGTGCTTGATATCACCCTGCCAGGCATTGATGGCTTGGAGTTGTGCAAAAAATTGCGCGAAGAATTACATAGAGACACCCCAGTATTAATGCTCACAGCAAGGGATACGCTTGATGACAAAGTCCTCGGATTCAGCAGTGGCGCAGATGACTATCTAATCAAGCCATTTTCACTGCTCGAGCTGGAAGTCCGGCTTAAAGCGCTGACGCGGCGCGCCAGCGGCAAGAGCATTGCCAACCCCGTGTTGAAGCTTGGCGACGTCTCGCTCGACTTGTCCACGCATCAGGCAACACGTTCTGGCTTGCCGTTGAACTTGACCAAAACCGGATTTTCACTTTTGGCCTGCCTGATGCGTGACGCACCGAAAGTCGTGACGCGCGAAAAACTGGAACAGGAAATCTGGGGCGATGATCGTCCTGAAAGCGATGCGTTGCGCACTCATATTCATGCCCTTCGACAAACCTTGGACAAGCAACATGGTTTCGCCATGCTGCGAACAGTGCAGGGAATTGGCTATCGACTGGTTGCTGATGATGAGATGGTTTAGATCACTCCGACGCCGCGTAGTCGTTGCCTTTGTTTTGCTGGCAACCAGCGCGTGTCTGCTGTTTGCCATCATCGCAAGTGTCGCGGTAGAGGGTATCGAGGTACACTTGGTCGATGACCGTCTGGCGAGCGTTGCAGCCTGGGCCTCTCCAAGACACGCAGGCAATCTCCCCGTCGAAATGCCCGCCGGTCTCAGCTTCTATCACGGCGCATCTATCCCTAAATCCTTGCGCAATTTGCCTTTGGGCGTGCATGAAATTTCCGTTGATGGTGCTGATCTTCAGGTTCTGGCGGGAAAGGATACACTGGGCGATTATGTCGTTGTGGATAACGCCAGCCAATATGAAAAAGTGGAGCTGGTTGTCTATTCCGCCATTGGCATAGGCCTGCTGGGTTTTCTGTTGTTATCGTTTTTCCTTGGGCGTTACGTGGCGCGCCGAATCGTTACGCCGATTACGACACTGGCCGACGCCACTCGTGATGAGCACTCCGTATCAAGCAAGGCATTGTTGATCAGAAAAGACGAGATCGGCGATCTGGCGAGGGCTTTTGAAACCCGGACGCAAGAACTCAAGGACTTCCTGGATCGCGAGCGTTTCTTCACTGGTGATGTCAGCCATGAACTGCGCACACCCTTGACCGTCATCATCGGTGGGGCTGAGGTGCTAATGACTCAAACCGGTGAGCAACCGGCATTGCACGCCGCTTCCGAACGCATTCTTCGTACCGCAAAGGAAGCTGCCGACTCGATTACCGTACTATTGCTACTGGCGCGCACACCGGAATTGATTGATGCGCCGGAAACGCAGCTCTCAAACGTGATCAGGAGCGAGGTGGAGCGCAGTCAAGCCATCGTTGCTCAGAAACCGGTCAAGCTGACCTATTCCATCAATACTGATTTTTCCGTATTTGCACGCCGCGAATTGCTTGCTGCAGCCGTTGGCAACTTGATTCGCAATGCCTGCCAATATACCGCTGAGGGCACGGTCAACGTGCTTGTCAATGAAAGCACCGTAGTGGTCGAAGATACCGGGCCAGGAATCCCCGATTTCGTTCTTGCAAGACTCAATAATGGGGCACCTGTTTCTGAACCAGCCGGCTCAGCAGGTTCGGGGCTGGGGCTTGCTTTGGTGATGCGAATTTGCGAACACATCAAGGCAAACTTGCATGTATCACTTCGCCCTGAAGGCGGCACCCGGTTTACCATTCGTTTTTAACGAAATCTTAACGTTTCCCTCACAAAAGCTTAAAGTGCTTCGCGCTAACTTGTCGGCATTCCATCCACGGAGGTGGCACGTATTTCCGACCTCATGGTTAGCCGCACATGAAAGCTCTACCAAAGACGCACCCAATCGTTCTGACACTGTTAGCGTCTACCTTTTTCGTTGTTGCCTATAACTTCAGTTTTTGGCGTACATTTATCGACGCCACAGGTGGCCTCAGTCTTCACAATCTGCCACTACACCTCGCCACCTTTATCGTTCTGGTCCTCTTTTTGAACGCCTTTCTCACCCTGGTGAGTTTTCGCCAAATCATCAAGCCCGTATTGATCGTGCTGTTTTGCTCAACAGCGCTCGCGACCTATTTCATGACACAGTATGGCGTCGCCATTGATGCCACGATGATCCAGAACGTGTTTGAAACGAACACCATGGAAACATTTGAGCTACTTAGCTGGCGCATGGTGCTGTTTGTCTCCTTACTTGGCGTTCTCCCTTCCTATCTAGTTTGGCGGACAAAACTTTCGAAGCTCACTATTGGCCGTGATTTGCTCATCAGATTTGGATCGGTTTTCCTTTCCATTATTGTCGTTGTCGGCTTGTTGCTGGTTTTCTACAAGAGCTACGCACCCACCTTTCGTGAGCATCGTGAGCTACGACTCCTGTTCACACCACTCAACTATATTCAGGCCACAAAAAAATTCTTTAAACAGAAATTCAAGCAACCACTGGTCGTCGCGCCGCTTGGGATGGATGCAGAAAAAGGAACACTGTGGAAAGGAGAAAACCGTAAAACGGTCACGGTGATCGTGTTGGGAGAAACAGCGCGTTCAATGAATTTTTCGCTTAACGGTTATGAGCGCAACACCAATCCGGAACTTTCCAAACAAAATGGGCTGATCAATTTTACGAATGTACAGTCTTGCGGCACGGCGACGGGCGTGTCCGTGCCGTGTGTCTTCTCTTCTTTGACGCATGATAACTATTCAGATGAAAAAGCAAAGGGGCAGGAAGGTTTGCTGGATGTCTTTTCCCATGCAGGCTTTGACGTTTTATGGCGCAACAACAATACCGGCTGCAAAGGAGCTTGTGATCGCGTCGAATATGAAGATTTTTCCCAGCCCGTACCCGACTCCTTGTGTACATCAGACGAGTGCTATGACGAGCGCATGTTGCAGGGGCTATCGGAGCGCATCCGGTCTTCAAAGAAAGACATGGTAATCGTGCTGCATCAAAAAGGTAGTCACGGACCTGCCTATTGGAAGCGTTACCCAGAAAGATTCAAGAAATATGGCCCTGTCTGCGAAACCAGCGATTTCCGGCAATGCACCACTAAATCCATTGTTAATGCCTATGACAACACGATTTTGTACACCGATCACTTCGTCAGCAGCGTTATCGACACACTGCGCCAGCTTAACGACAAGGACCGGATAGATACTTCGCTCATCTACTTTTCAGACCATGGAGAATCCTTGGGGGAAGACGGCATGTTCCTGCACGGCGCACCCTACATGATCTCCCCCGATGAGCAGCGACATGTTCCGTTCATGCTATGGCTTTCCGATAGTTTTCGTGAGCGTTTCCAATTAAATACAGCCTGTCTGAACGCACGCCGAAAACAGCCTTTTTCTCACGACAACATATTCCATTCGGTCCTAGGCATGTTAAACGTCAGCACCGCCGTCCATGATCCGGCCTTAGACATTTTTCAGGCTTGCAGCCAGGGCAGCACCATAAAGTCGCAACGAGCTGCTGTGGGAATATAAGTGAAAAGTACCTCCCCAAATCGGCCATGCCTATCTGGCAGGATCATGGTCATACTGGCACTGTTGGTATCACCAGTTGTGCTCATGCTGCTAGACCGATACACCAATCTTGACCTTATGCTGGCGGATGCCATGTTTGATGCTACGTCAGGCAATTTCCCGTGGCGCCACAGTTGGCTGGCCGACACGTTTGCACACCGCTGGCTCAAATTGGCATTGGTGATATTGGGCGTGGTTGTGGTTGGTGCTGCCATTTTTGATGCAGTTCGCCCCATCGCAAGATGGAGCCGAGAATTCAGAATCAGGGCACGTCTATTGGCTGTTTCTGCAGCACTCATCCCACTCGTTATCGGCTCTGCCAAACGCTTTAGCTTCCTTCATTGCCCTTGGGACATCGAACGCTATGGCGGATTGGCACCGTACGTCAAATTGCTGGATTCAATTCCGACAGGGATGGTGCCTGGGCATTGCTTCCCTGCCGGGCATATCAGCAGCGTTCTCTGGTTGCTGGCATTGACACTTTTCTGGCTGCCACACCGACCACGTACAGCAGGGATAGTAGGATTTTTTGTGCTCACATTTGGATTTGTGCTTGGTTGGTTGCAGCAAATGCGCGGCGCTCATTTTTTGTCGCACACGCTTTGGTCAATGTGGATCGCCAGTTGCCTGGTCGCATTACTTTACTTCGTATTTATTGCTGTGCCACAGGCGCGCAAACCGTCAATTTACAACTGATATCTTTCGTTTCCGAATTGGTTTTGCTTATGCCAGAACAACAATCTATCAGCCCGTTTAAAAGCAAGAGCGGCATACGCCGGATTTTTAGCGCACTTTTTTATTCCATGGACGGCTTACGCACTGCATGGCAGCAAGAACACGCCTTTCGGCAAGAGTTGCTCCTTACCATCGCAGGCATGGCTGTTGCACTAGCTTTGCCTGTTTCAGCATTAGAGAAACTCTTGCTTATCGGTGTGCTGATATTGGTGTTGATTGTTGAATTACTGAATTCCGCCATCGAGGCAGTCGTTGATCGCATTTCACTGGAGCATCATCAATTGTCTAAAACGGCAAAAGACTTGGGTAGCGCTGCAGTTCTGCTGACACTTTTATGGGCTGGCGCAACGTGGGTCGTCATTCTGTGGTGTTGTTTTGGGGCGTGAGTTCACCATTTCAAACAACTCACTTGGACTAGCTGTGACTGACAGCTTCTGGACGAACCTTGCTGGCTACGTTAACCAAGCCCAAGGGCGGCTTTGACCGAAGTTCTGCCTTTTAAACTTAGGGAACCGCTGATTTAGTCGGTTTTTTGTTAATCGGCTTGCTGGCTTTTTCGGTAGCCGAGCCAGCAACGTAGTTTCTTATCAAGTTATTGCCATTTCTGGCGTTTTTGAGGCGGATTTTCCGCCTCTTTCCTGTTTCAAGACGCACCTTGGGCATCAAATGCCAATAGTCGCCTCCTTGCCAGCACCAGATTGGCCAGACCAAACAGTGAGTACAGTTGCGCTGTGTTCTTGGCCAATCCACGATAACGAGCCTTCTTGTGCTTGAACAGGTTCTTGATCACATGGAATGGGTGCTCGACCTTCGCTCGAATGTGCGCCTTGGCCTGCTCATATCGTTCCGATGCTTTTCCAAATTCGTTGTCTGGCAATGCTCGGCGTTTGCCTGGCCTCATGGCAACGTGCCAGTTAACAGCCTTGCCTTGATTCTCTTCGCGTTTCTCTACGCCTAAATAGCCCGCATCACCCAGTACAGCTTGCTCTTGTCCGTGCAGCAACGCGTGTGCCTGCGTAACATCATGAACGTTGGCGCTTGTGCCAACCACGCTATGCACCAGACCTGATGCCATATCCACACCAATGTGTGCCTTCATCCCAAAGTGCCATTGATTGCCTTTCTTTGTCTGGCGCATCTCCGGGTCGCGTGTGCCTTCCTGATTCTTGGTTGAACTTGGCGCTGCAATCAGCGTCGCATCAACAATGGTGCCTTCACGCAGAAGCAGGCCTTGTTTGGCCAGATGTGTGTTGATGATGGTAAATATCTTGCGCGTGAGTCCTTTGGCTTCAAGCATGTGACGAAACTTGAGTAACGTCGTGGCATCCGGCGCTGATTCTCGCCCCAAATCTATCCCTACAAACTGCCGGATCGATTGGCTGTCGTATATCGCGTCTTCTATCCCTTCATCCGATAGTCCAAAACACTGTTGCACAACGTACATGCGCAGCATGCGCTTCAGACCAATGGGCGGACGACCTCTTCCTGACCCTTTGAAATAGTGTTTCTTCAATTCAGCTTCCAGCGACTCCCAGGGCGTAATCTCATCTATCTCGTTGAGAAACCGCTCTCGGCGTGTAACTTTCTTCTTGGCTGAATATTCAAGATCAGAAAAACTCTTTTGCATGGCTGGATAACGTCTTATTTTTGCTAACAACTGATTATCTCAAGAATGACTTCGTGGATGATCGTAAAACGCGGTCTTGGCTGAATTAATCAGTGTTTCCTTAGATGGTGCCGCAGGGATATCTCATGCAGGTACTTGCACGAGCTATTGTTAGCTGCGTTGGAGGAATGTTGGAATATTAAATTAACAAGGGGCTACGCTTTCACGTAACCCCTTGATTTTATTGGTGGGCCCAGTAGGACTCGAACCTACGACCAAAGGATTATGAGTCCTCTGCTCTAACCAACTGAGCTATAGGCCCTATTCTGAATGGCTTGAAATTCCTTAATTGTTCTCCAGGTAGCTCTTCAGTTTGTCTGAACGCGAGGGATGGCGCAGTTTGCGTAGCGCTTTGGCTTCAATCTGACGAATGCGTTCACGAGTCACGTCGAATTGCTTGCCGACTTCTTCCAGTGTATGGTCGGTTGACATTTCTACGCCGAAGCGCATGCGCAGTACCTTGGCTTCACGCGGCGTGAGCGAGTCGAGTACGTCCTTGACTACGTGGCGCATTGAGGCGTGCAACGCGGCGTCCACGGGTGCGAGCGTGTTGTTGTCTTCAATGAAATCGCCCAGATGCGAATCATCGTCATCACCGATTGGCGTTTCCATGGAAATCGGCTCTTTCGCGATCTTCATGATCTTGCGAATCTTGTCTTCCGGCATTTCCATGCGCTCTGCCAGCGTGGCCGGATCTGGTTCATTGCCGGTTTCCTGCAGAATCTGGCGCGAGATGCGATTCATCTTGTTGATGGTTTCGATCATGTGCACCGGAATGCGGATCGTGCGAGCCTGATCGGCGATGGAGCGCGTGATTGCCTGACGAATCCACCAGGTGGCGTAGGTCGAGAACTTGTAGCCGCGCCGGTATTCGAATTTGTCTACCGCCTTCATCAAGCCGATATTGCCTTCCTGAATGAGATCAAGGAATTGCAGGCCGCGGTTGGTGTACTTCTTCGCAATTGAGATGACGAGGCGCAAGTTGGCTTCGGTCATCTCGCGTTTTGCCGTGCGGGCGTGGCGTTCTCCCATCAACATCTGGCGGTTGATTCTACGAAGTTCAGGCAAAGGCAGGATGACTCGTTTTTGCAAGTCGATCAATTCTTGCTGCAATTCCTTGATCATCGGCACGTTCCTGCCCAGAATGGGGCTGTATGCATGCGCGGCTTCGACCTCGCCGTCCACCCAATTCAGATTGGTTTCATTTCCGGGGAAAACGTTGATGAAATGGGCGCGCGGCACACCGCAGCGGTTGACTGCAATATCCAGAATCTTGCGCTCAATTTCACGGACTTCATCAATTTGTTGCCGCACGTTGTCACAAAGATTCTCAATGAATTTTGCGGTGAAACGGATGCCAACCAGTTCTTGTGTGATGCTTTCTTGTGCTTTTTTGTATGCATCCGGCATTTCGCCTTCCTGGCCAAAGTATTGGCTCATGGTTTCGTAGTGCGTCCGGATGTTGTCAAATTTTTCAAGCGAGTGCTGCTTCAGTTGCTCTATTTGCGCGGCACTGTATCCCGCTGCAGACGTTGCTGACAGCGTACCACCGGAAGATTCATCGTCATCGGAATCATCGTCATCGGAATCATCGTCATCGGAATCATCGTCATCATCGGATGAATTATCGTTACTGACATCAGGGGTTTCTTCTTCCTCTTCGGCGGCTTCCGGATTGTCTCCTTCTGAAAATCCGTCGACAACGTCGTCAATCTTGCTGGTGTTGTTGCGAATGCTTTCCGCTGCGGCGAGGATTTCGGCAATCGTGTTCGGGCACACTGAAATGGCCTGAATCATGTCACTCAGGCCAGACTCAATGCGTTTGGCAATTTCAATTTCGCCTTCACGAGTAAGCAACTCTACCGTGCCCATTTCGCGCATATACATGCGTACCGGATCGGTGGTGCGGCCAAAATCGGAATCGACTGTGGAAAGCGCGGCTTCGGCGGCGGCTTCGACTTCTTCTTCTGTGCTGACTGCGGGCGCATCGTCAGACAGGATCAGTTCTTCGGCATCAGGCGCGATTTCGAAGACGGAAATTCCCATGTCAGTGAAGGTGCCAATGATGCCTTCGATGGCTTCCGGTTCAACGATATTGTCTGGCAAGTGATCGTTGATTTCAGCATATGTCAGAAAACCACGCTCTTTTCCCATTCCGATCAGGGTTTTGAGTTTCTCGCGACGTTTTTCGATTTCATCTTCCGTCGCTTCCGAATCAGCAGTGAAAGCCCCCTTCAGCAAAGCCTTTTCCTTGGCGCGGCGATCTTTTGCGTTTGTCTTGTCAGAAGCCTTCATCTCCGCGCGTTCGACGGCCTTGATTTCGGCATCTTCGTCCGTTTCAGGCTGGTAGTCCTTCGGCTTGCGTCCGCGACGTCCCGGCACCTTGACCTTTGGCAGCACGTAGCCGGACGTGTCGATCGAAGCCAGAATGCTGGCGTCGGTCGTTTGCACTACTGCAGGCGCGCTGGATACTGATGGCGCAACGGGTGCTCCAGTGCCTTCTGCCGCTGCTTTGGGCTTACGCCCTCTGGTTTTCTTGGCGGGCGCGTCTGTTGATGCGGTTAGAGGCTCGCTGGCTGTAGCGTCATTTTCCTTGACAGATACGGCTGTTTTCCCGGTTACGCGCTTCGGTTTTTCTTCTGACGCGTCTTTTTTGGCTTTCTTGGCGTTGTCTGCCTGGTTTTTTGCTGGTTTATTCATTGCGTTCGCTATGTAATTGTCAGTGGCGTAATGGCGTTAGCTTTGTGCGTGTCGTCCAGAGTGGACTGGCTGCGAAGCGATAAAACGAACGATATCCGGTGGGTGTCTGTAACACGTCTTTGATTGCGTACCGAGTTTAAAAATACAATCAGAAGAACACCCCTAACCGATGGATAGAAAACCTCCAATTCTATCATTATCGCTATATTTTTCAACATTTGTAGCGCAAAGACTTATCAAGTGCTATTGCGTGGATTGTGCAATTTGTCGCTGCAATTCTTTTTGTTGCTGTGTCAGTATCTGGTGGCGCTCACGTAATTCTTCAAGAGGCATGGCATTATTTGCGGTCTCGGAAGTGAGTTTTTGCAGTTCTTCTCGGATTTCGTTGACGCGTATGCGTCGAATTGCATCAAGCAACTCTTGTTGTGTCGGCTCTGGGTCAAAGTCGCGGCTGGCTGCAATTTCGGAAATCAGGCTGTCGAAATCGGGGCCCGTCTGGCGGAGTTGTTCTGACAGCGTTGCAAAACGGACTTCTTCGCCGATGGACAGGATGGTTTCGAGCAGTTGCGTCATCATGCTGGCATGGCCGGTGGCGAGACGTGTGATAACGCCAGTTGCTTCTTCGTCCAGTTCATAAGCCAGGGCAGGACAGGCGAGTAGCGCGCGTATGGTTTGACGTTCCAGACCGATCGGCTGTGTGCGCTTCTGGCGGGCAGGGGCTTTTCGCTTATTGTTTGCGGGCTTGCTGAGCTCGAATGCTGCTTCCAGTTCGGCAGGGCTGACCTGAGCCAGTTGTGCCAGACTGCGCAGGATTTGCATCCGTAATGCAGTGGCTGGCATCAACTTGATGAGTGGTTTGGCGACGAACTGCATTTTGGCGCGCCCCTCAGGGCTGTTCAGGTCGTTTCCCTCGGAGACGGCCTGAAGCAGGAATTGCGACAGCGGGCTGGCGTCGGCAACGGCTTGTTCAAACACTTTCGCGCCGTTGGCGCGGATGAAACTGTCCGGGTCATGTTCCGCCGGAAGGAACAAAAATTTGATGGTTTTATTGTCTGCTGCGAATGGCAGACTGGCTTCCATTGCGCGGCGTGCGGCGCGTTGGCCTGCTTTGTCGCCATCAAAGCAGAAGATGACACAGTCTGTCTGCCTCAGTAATTTTTGCACATGGGTGGGTGTACAGGCGGTGCCGAGCGTGGCAATGGTTTGCGGAAACCCCAGTTGCGCCAGCGCCAGGACATCCATATAGCCTTCAGTGACGAGTACATAGCCTGCTTCCCGTATGGCCTGACGTGCTTCGAACAGGCCGTAGAGTTCGCTACCCTTGTGAAACAGGGCTGTTTCTGGTGAGTTCAGGTATTTCGGTTCTCCGTTTCCCATGACGCGCCCACCAAAGCCGATGGTCTGGCCTTTGTTATTCCTGATTGGGAACATGATGCGATCACGAAAACGGTCGTAACGCTTGCTATTGGTGCCCGGCGCCTCATTTTTACTGATGACCAGGCCGGACTCTTCCAATGTGCCTGCTTCGTAGTCCGGGAAGACTGTGCGCAATCCATCCCATCCGGCGGGGGCATAGCCGAGGCCATAACGCGCAGCGATTTCGCCAGTCAGGCCGCGCCCTTTCAGGTAATCAATGGCCTGCGGAGCGGTGCGCAACATTTTGCGGTAATGCTCACAAGCATGCTGCATGATTTCTGAAAGTGCGAGACTCTTGGCTTGTTGTTTGGCGCGCTCAATGGGAGGAATGTTTTCTTTTTCCTCAGGAACAGCCATGCCCACTTGTTGCGCCAGTGCGTGCACCGCTTCCACAAAGGACAGTCCGGCGTATTCCATCAGGAAGCTGATGGCGGTGCCATTCTGGCCGCACCCAAAGCAGTGATAAAACTGTTTGGTTGGGCTGACGGTAAAACTGGGTGTTTTTTCGCCATGAAAGGGGCATAGTCCCAACATGTTGGCGCCGGCTTTCTTCAGGGGAACATAGCCACCCACCACGTCGACAATGTCAACGCGGTTAAGCAGATCTTGTATGAAAGAATGCGGTATCACTCAGCCGGAGGTAATGATTTGTCATGGGAAACATATCTTTGCACAGTTTGACTGTGGCGCCAAATCACTTGCTGGAGAGGGCTTCTTTGACCAGCGCGGAGACGCGCGACATGTCGGCGCGCCCAGCAAGTGTTTGCTTGAGTGCTCCCATGACTTTCCCCATGTCTTGTGGCCCAGCTGCAGTTGCCGCTACGGCGGCAACTGCAGCGGCGAGCTCGTCATTAGAAAGTTGTGTCGGCATGTAAGCGGCAAGAATATCTATTTCCGCTTTTTCAACATCGGCCAGATCCTGACGTCCGCCAGCCACAAACTGGGTGATTGAATCTTTGCGTTGCTTGATCATGCGCTCGATGATTGCCTGAACCTGTGCGTCATCAAGTTCAATGCGCTCATCCACTTCCTTTTGCTTGATGGCCGCGGTCAACATGCGGATGGTGCCAAGTTTTTGTGCTTCCTTGGCGCGCATGGCGGCTTTCATGTCTTCGGTAATCTGGGCTTTGAGGCTCATGTCGCTTCCTTTTTTGAGGATCAAACAACGAAAACCCGCTGCGGATCAACCAGAGCGGGTTTGCTTGCGTGCCGCGAGGAGTCGCGCGGCAACGAATTAGTACATTTTCTTTGGCAGTTGCTGACTGCGTATGCGCTTGTAATGACGCTTGACGGCAGCTGCACGCTTGCGTTTACGCTCGGCAGTTGGCTTTTCGTAGAATTCGCGTGCGCGCAATTCGGTCAACAAGCCAGTTTTTTCAATAGTGCGCTTGAAGCGACGCATGGCGACTTCAAACGGTTCATTCTCTTTAACG
Organism: Burkholderiaceae bacterium; assembly: GCA_963666295.1. GTDB lineage: Bacteria > Pseudomonadota > Gammaproteobacteria > Burkholderiales > Burkholderiaceae_D > QZKY01. Next base: position 1,656,870 of record OY762707.1, read on the forward strand.
CGGATAGTGGTCATGTAGTTTTCAAATGCAATGTACAGAAAATAAGACGAGAATCATAACAGCATTTTCGCTTTAATGGAAGAATACTGTGTCATTTAAGTGGCATTGCGTGTGCGCTTATTGATGCGGCACGAATAAATTTGAAATATGCGCATGTCATGCCAGCGCAGGCTGGCATCCAGTGTCGTTAAGATGCCGCTTGGGTCTCAGGCTTACGCTGCAGAGCAAAGCCACTGGGCCCCAGCCTACGCTGGGGCGACGCAAGGGCGCAAATTTGATACTTCAAACTTCAACTTGCCGAATCAATAGAATCAATTTGATCAGGTGGCGTCAAATCTAGCGATACCGAGCCGGTTCGGCCACAAAAATTTCTACGCGCCGATTTTGCGCGCGCCCCTCAAAGGTCGCATTACTGGCAATCGGTTCGCGCGAGCCGCGCCCTTCCACAACGATCCGGTCAGGTGAAACGCCACGACTGACCAGATAATTCCCCACACTTCTTGCACGGCGACGGGAGAGCGGCAGATTGACGGCGTCGGTGCCCGTGCTGTCCGTGTGGCCGACAATGTTAATGACGGTGTTTGGGTTGCGATTCAGGCTAGTGGAAAAGCGATCAAGAAGGTTGGCAAAGCTTGGCGAAATTTGACTACTGCCAGAGTTGAAAGAGATGTCGCCGGGTATTTGCAGCATGAGCTGGTTGTTCCTGGTTTGCCTGATTTGAACGTCTGTGCCGTATGTCGCTTGCTGCATTTCCATGCGCTGTTGCTCCATCCGTTTTGACCAGATATACCCGGTAGTGCCACCCAGTGCGGCACCAATAACGGCACCTTCTCCGGTGTGCCCGGTGGCAGAACCGATTATTGCGCCACCAACGGCGCCAATGCCAGCCCCAGTGAAGGTGTCACGCTCAGTTTGTGTCATGTTGGCACAACCTGACAGCGCTAGCGTGACAGCTACGGATGATAGGATGAGTCTGGTGCGCATACATATCTCCTCAATTGTTAGCCAAAGCTCGAGTTTGACACGGCACAGCATATTTTACTGCGCCGGTACCAGAAATCAGTTAGAACGTTTGTTCTAGATCAAAACAGGGTCAATTGATAGCAGGGATATAAAAAAGGCAGCCGAAGCTGCCTTTTTGGGGAAGAGAAAGCTTTATTTTGCGTCAGCCGGTTTTGCTGGCAACACTTTCGGTAATACTGGCGCTTCAACCTTTGCGGGTGCCTGAATGGCGTGTTCAGGCGCTGGGGCGATATGCGCGTTGGATGAGGCTACGCCTGATACTGGCAACAGCGGTACGATCAAGAGCGCTACGATGTTGATGATCTTGATTAGCGGATTAACGGCTGGGCCAGCAGTGTCTTTGTATGGATCGCCGACGGTGTCACCGGTAACCGCTGCCTTATGCGCTTCCGAGCCTTTGCCGCCGCAGTGACCATCTTCGATATACTTCTTGGCGTTATCCCAGGCACCGCCGCCGGTCGTCATCGAAATTGCGACGAACAGGCCGGTAACAATAGTGCCCATCAGCAGGCCACCCAGCGCAGCTGCGCCAAGGATCAGGCCAACCAGGATTGGTACGACGACAGGCAACAGCGATGGCAGAATCATTTCCTTGATCGCAGCACTGGTCAGCATGTCTACAGCCTTGTCGTATTCCGGTTTTCCGGAACCATCCATGATGCCGGGAATTTCACGGAATTGGCGGCGCACTTCAATCACAACCGAACCGGCGGCACGACCCACGGCTTCCATCGCCATGGCGCTGAACAGGTAGGGAATCAAGCCACCAATGATCAGGCCAACGATGACTTTCGGGTCGGAGAGGTCAAAAGTGGTGCTTTGACCGACTGATTCCAGCGCGTGGGTATAGTCGGCAAACAGAACCAGCGCAGCCAGACCGGCAGAGCCAATAGCGTAACCTTTGGTAACGGCCTTGGTGGTGTTGCCAACGGCATCCAGTGGGTCGGTAATGGCGCGCACCGAATCTGGCATTTCAGCCATTTCTGCAATGCCACCAGCGTTATCGGTGATTGGGCCGTAGGCATCCAGCGCAACCACGATACCTGCCATGGAGAGCATGGAGGTCGCTGCAATCGCGACGCCATACAGGCCACCGATCTTGTAGGTAACCAGAATCGAGGCACAGACGGCGAGAACTGGATAGGCCGTGGATTTCATGGAAACACCGAGACCAGCAATGATGTTCGTGCCATGGCCGGTGGTGGAGGCTTCTGCAATGTGTCTGACTGGTTTGAAATCGGTACTGGTGTAGTACTCGGTAATGAAAACCATCAACCCGGTGAGTACCAGGCCCACAACGGTGGATCCGATCATTGGCCAGAGCATTTCGCGCGGCATGACGAGGTAAGTCACGGCGGCAAAGCCAATCAGAGACAGGCCACCAGCCCACCACAAGCCGGTGTAGAGCGCCGACATAATTTTTTTGCCCGGCTTGGCTTTGACCATGGAGCAGCCGATGATGGAGCCAATGATCGAAACGCCACCCAGCAACAGTGGGTAAATAATCGCTTGAGTCGTGGCGTTAGTGATTAGCAGTGCGCCGAGCAACATGGTCGCAATCAGCGTGACGACATAGGTTTCAAACAAGTCAGCTGCCATGCCCGCACAGTCACCGACGTTATCGCCAACGTTGTCCGCAATCACGGCAGGGTTGCGTGGATCGTCTTCAGGAATGCCGGCTTCTACCTTGCCGACCAGATCGGCACCGACATCTGCACCCTTGGTGAAGATACCGCCGCCCAGACGGGCAAAAATCGAAATCAGCGAGGCGCCAAATGCCAAGCCAATCAGTGGCTTGATGATGTCATGCTGAGACAGTGTCGTATCTGCCGGTGCCAGTGCAACGAGTGCCATGTAGAAAAGAACAACGCCGAGCAAGCCCAGTCCAGCGACCAGCATGCCGGTAATGGCACCGCCCTTGAAGGCGATGTCCAGTGCTTCGTTCATGCCTTTGGTGGCGGCCTGTGCCGTGCGTACATTGGCGCGCACGGAAACGTTCATCCCAATGAAGCCACAAGCGCCGGACAGTACTGCACCGATGACGAAACCCACGGCCGTGGAAACCCCCAGCCCTGGAATAACCGCAATTACAATTGTTAGCGCCACACCCACAATACCAATGGTGCGATATTGTCTTGCCAGATAGGCTGCAGCGCCCTGCTGAATGGCAGACGCAATTTCTTGCATCCGCTCATTGCCAGCATCTTGCTTCAGAATCCAGCCACGCGCCCATAGTCCGTAAATGACGGCGATAATGCCGCAAACTACGGTGAACCCCAAACCTGCTGTCATGTCTACTCCTTGAATGTATGACTTTTATTAAATTAAATATTTGCACTTCCAATTCCGGTTGAAACCGACAGCATGAATCACGGATGTTTCTGTTTAATTGCCGATTTCAACGAGAATTGGAATAACCCTTATTTTATTTTTGGGCACAGTCGCATGAGACTGTGTCCAGACTTATAAAAACTGCTTAACTCTTCAATGCCTCCAGGGTGTTGGCGCGGATGTCGTCAATCGAACCGACGCCTTCAATCTTGCGATATTTAGGCGCGCCAGGCTGCCCGGATTTTGCCCAGTCGCCGTAGTAGCCCAGCAAAACTTCGGTTTGCTCGTGATAGACCGAAAGACGCTTCTTGACGGTTTCTTCATTGTCGTCGTCGCGCTGGATCAGGTCTTCACCCGTTACATCATCCTTGCCTTCCACTTTCGGTGGGTTGTGCTGAAGGTGATAAGTGCGACCGGAGGCGAGATGCACGCGGCGGCCGACCATGCGATCGACAATCGTTTCATCAGGCACGTCAATTTCGATCACGTAGTCGATGGCAATGCCGGCTTCTTTCATGGCTTCTGCCTGACCTAATGTGCGCGGAAAACCGTCGAATAGATAGCCTTTTTCACAGTCAGGCTCTTTCAGGCGATCCTTGACCAGATTGATGATCAGGTCGTCTGATACCAGCCCGCCCGCGTCCATGACTTTTTTGGCTTCGATGCCAAGCGGCGTGCCAGCCTTGACGGCGGCGCGCAACATGTCGCCCGTCGAGATTTGCGGGATGCCGTATTGCTCCCGAATATAACTTGCTTGAGTTCCCTTGCCAGCGCCAGGCGCTCCTAACAGTATGAGACGCATGAGTTTTCCTTTAAATGAGTGCAATCTGCTTATTCATGATTGCCCTGTTTCTTGCACAGCTTCAAAATGCTTTTGCACACGCGCCAGATCGTGCGGCGTATCGACGCCAGCGGCAGGCGCGTATTGCGTGACGTGTACGGCTATTGGATAGCCGTGCCATAAGGCACGCAATTGCTCCAGCGATTCAGCCAGTTCCAGCGGCGACGGTTCCAGCTTTGGGTAGGTTTGCAAAAATGCATTGCTAAAGGCATACAGGCCAATGTGGCGCAGCGGCGCGTAATTGGCTGGCAGTGCTTCTCTGGATTCGGCAAAGCCGTCCCGGTGCCACGGAATGGCGGCGCGCGAGAAGTACAGGGCGCGATTGTTCTTGTCCAGCACGACCTTGACGGCGTTTGGATTGAACATATCGTTTGCCAGCGCAATCGGATGCGCGGCAGTGGCAATCGGCGCATCCCTGTTGACCAGTGATGCAACGGCGTCAATCAGTGCTGGATCAATGAGTGGCTCATCGCCTTGCACGTTGACGATCACCTCATCGTCAGGCAAGTTCAGCGTGGCGGCTACTTCGGCAATTCGGTCTGTTCCGGACGGATGATCGGCAAAGGTGAATTGCGCCCGGATGCCAAAACGCGCACAGGCTTCAATAATGTCTGGATGATCTGCTGCCACCATCACGTTTGCTGCGCCGGATAGTTGGGCGCGCTCTGCAACGCGTACGACCATAGGCTTGCCGCCCAGATCGGCCAGAGGCTTGCGGGGCAGTCGGGTCGATGCAATGCGTGCCGGAATGATGACAGTAAAAGACATGGATGATGCGTGCGATAGTCTGGAGCGTTTGTTGCGCAATCAGCTTATTGGTTGTTCGAGCCGGTTTCCACTTCCTGTTCATCGTCCAGAGTGCGCGCCTGGTCTGCCCACATGATCGGGATGTCATCACGAATCGGGTAGGCAAGCTTGTCTGCGCGACAAATCAGCTCCTTTGCTTGCTTGTCATATTCCAGAGGCCCTTTGCAAAGCGGGCATACCAGAATGTCAAGAAGTTCAGTCTGCATGTAGTTGCTCCACGATTTGTCCGATCAAGGCCGCATCAATCTGCGCGTCAACAGGCACAACCCACAATTGTCTGCTCTGAAACGAATCGAAAAACGAACATTTTACTGCATCTTTTTCCGTAATAAGAATGATCTCGGCATCAATATTGAGAAAAGGGTTGGTTTTGTAGTCAAAATGATCCGGTAAGGGGATTTCTGAAAATTGCAGACCGGCAGATTGCAATAAAGAAAAAAAACGCTGTGGGTTGCCGATGCCAGCAGCGGCCGCTATTTTGAGTTTTCCAGGCGAGGTTTCGGGCGCGAACGAGCCCAGTGCGTTAAGGGCAATGCTTTGAGAGCGGTCGGCTATATGCTCTGCTCTTTCGCCGACTAGGTGCATGGCGTATGTGTTTTTGGCAGGGTGAAAGGTGGTGGGTGAATTGATAATGGTGAAGTCACGCCGCCGGTCAGCGGGCTCACGTAGTGGCCCGGCCGGCAGCATGAGGCCATTGCCATTGCCGCGGTTATCGCACAGGATAATTTCAATGTCGCGTCGTAGTGCGTAATGCTGCAAGCCATCGTCGGAAATGATCACATCGACGTCCGGGTGTGCTGCAAGTAAGGCTTGACTGGTCGCAACACGGTTACGTCCAACGTAGAGCGGACATTTCGTGCGTTGGTAAATCAATAGCGGCTCATCACCCACTTTTTCGGGTTTGGCTTCGGCATTGACGGGCGTTGGATGTGTATTGTTGCCGCCGTGTCCGCGTGAAATCACGCCTGGGTTGAAGCCTGCTTTGCGCAAAGCGTCAACCAGCCAGATGACAAAGGGCGTTTTGCCGGTGCCGCCGACAAAGATGTTGCCAACAATAATGACAGGAACGGAAAGGCGCGTCGATTTCAGTATGCCCAGGGTAAAAAGGGTTTTGCGCAGTGCGACGACAAGCCGGAATAGCAGGGAAAGCGGCCACAGAATCCATGCGGTCAGGCAACGGCGCTGCCAGATTTGCATGAGCGTGGATTCTAGTGCTGGCCGTTGTTGGGGCAAATTAATTTCCGTTCAAAAATAAGCGCTTGCAGCACACAACGATAGGGCGAACCAAAATGGACGTCAGCCAGTGCTACGCATTCATTTGTTGCTTTGGGTGGCGAAGGTGAGGCGCGTCATTCCTGCCAATCTTGCTGCTTCCAGAACGTTGATGACGCGCTGGTGCGGCGCATCGCCATCGGCCGCCACGACGATGATCGGGTCCTTGTCCATGTTTGTTGCGGCGTTTTTCAGGTCATCTGCCAGAGAGAGGGGATCATGGTAGCTGACGCGTACATTGTTGATCGCATATTCCCCTGCGGCATTGACTGAAACACTCAGTTCTTGCGGGCGCTCCATCATTTTGACCGCTTCGGCTGTGGGGAGCGCAACCTGCAATTCGGAATACTTGTTATAGGTTGTCGTAATCATCAAAAAGATCAGGATCACCAGCAAGACATCAATGAACGGAATCAGATTGATTTCCGGTTCTTCGTGGCGCTTGCCTTTGCGAAAATTCATGTTGGCGCCTCCTGGAGGATCAGACGTTGCGCTGGTTGTGCACAATATCGACGAATTTCACGGCTTGCTGCTCCATGTCAATGATGAAGCCATCGACTTGCGCACGGAAGTGGCGGTAGAAAATCAGTGCTGGCATTGCGATCAGCAAGCCAAAGCCGGTGTTGTACAGCGCAACCGAAATACCGTGCGCCAGTTGCGCCGGGTTGGTGCCCGCTGCGCTTTGTGAACCGAAGATTTCGATCATGCCGACAACCGTTCCGAACAAACCGAGCAAGGGGGCAAGCGTGGCGATGGTGCCGATGGTGGTCAGAAAGCGGCCAAGGTGATGCGCGACGGTTTGTCCGGCTTCTTCAATCGCTTCTTTCATGACGTCGCGCGGCGCATTGACATTGCGCAAGCCGGCCGCCAGTACGGCACCGAGTGGCGAGTTTTGTTCCAGATTGCCGATGAGCGTGGTATTGACCTTGCCGCTACGGTAAATCTGCACGACTTCATTGAGCAGGGTACGCGGCAAAATGCGTTCGCGGCGAAGGTACAACAAGCGCTCAATAATGAGCGCCAGTCCGATGACGGACGCGATTAGCAAAAACCAGATTGGCCATCCGGCAGCTTTTATGATGGCAAGCAAATTTAGTCTCCCGATAAAGCGATAAGTGTTGCGTCAATCATGAATGTGCCAAAAAAATTAGCGTGATTCAATCTCTTGGCGGATTCGTGCGATTTCAGCGCGGACTTGCTTGGGGGCCGTTCCGCCGACATGATCACGCGCAGCAACCGAACCTTCCAGCGTCAGGACTTCGAAAACGTCTTCACCGATCAGTTGAGAAAACTGATTTAGTTCATCCAGTGCCAGGTCGGAAAGGTCACACGCACGCTCGGCGCAGGCACGCACCGCCAGGGCAACCACTTCATGCGCATCGCGGAATGGCAGCCCCTTTTTCACGAGATAGTCGGCCAGATCGGTGGCGGTGGCAAAGCCTTGCAAAGTCGCACTGCGCATGGCTTCCGGCCTGACGGTAATGCCCCCTACCATATCCACGAACAGACGCAGGGTGTCGGCTACCGTGTCAACGGTATCGAATAGCGGTTCCTTGTCTTCCTGATTGTCTTTGTTATAAGCCAGCGGCTGGCCTTTCATGATCGTGAGTAGGCCGATCAGATGGCCGTTGACACGCCCGGTCTTGCCGCGCGCCACTTCCGGCACATCCGGATTTTTCTTTTGCGGCATGATGGACGACCCGGTACAGAACCGATCCGCAATGTCGATGAATCCGATGCGTGGACTCATCCAGATGATCAGTTCTTCCGACAGGCGCGAGATGTGGGTCATGACCAACGCGGCGACTGCGCAAAACTCAATCGCAAAGTCGCGATCGGAAACGGCGTCCAGCGAGTTACGGCACAGCCCTTCAAAGCCTAGTGTTTTCGCGACGCGCTCACGGTCAATCGGAAAGGTAGTGCCAGCCAATGCCGCAGAGCCTAGCGGCAGGCGATTTACGCGTTTGCGACAGTCTGCCATGCGCTCTTCGTCGCGATTGAACATTTCTACATACGCCAGCAGGTGGTGGCCGAAGGTAACCGGCTGCGCAACTTGCAAATGAGTAAAGCCGGGCAGGATTGTGGCGGCATGGTCTTCTGCCAGGTTGACCAGTGCGAGGCGCAGATTGCGCAGCAGTACCATGATTTCATCAATGGCAGCGCGCAGATACAGCCGTACGTCTGTGGCAACTTGGTCGTTGCGTGAGCGTCCGGTGTGCAGACGTTTTCCGGCGTCGCCGACGATTTCGGTCAGGCGACTTTCGATGTTCATGTGAACATCTTCGAGTTCGATCAGCCATTGAAACTGGTCGGAGGCAATTTCCTGGCGGATTTGCTGCATGCCGCGCTGGATGTCGGCAAAGTCGCTTTCACTGATGATGCCTTGCGCATGGAGCATATCGGCATGTGCCAGAGAGCCTGCGATGTCGAACTCGGCCAGGCGCTTGTCAAAGGACACGGACGCGGTGTAACGCTGAACCAGTTGTGAGACCGGCTCGGAAAAACGTCCCGACCAGGTTTCGCCTTTCTTGGATGAATCTGCTGTCATAGTGGTTTGTTCCGGTGAATTATTGGATTATAGAACAAGCCCCCCTTGTTGCTAACTGATCGTGCCGTCGTTTTTGTTCATCAGTCAGTGGCGGCGAGTGTGGGTCAGGCGTGTTTCGTGATGACCAGTTTTTGATACAGCTCGCCGAAGTAGGTGGTCTTCTTGTCAATTGTATATTTGAGTCCTGCCGGAAAATAGGTCTCCAGTTCGTGGCGCCACATGTCGGTTGCAAATGGTTCAAACAGCAAAAAGACGAGGCGTTGGTACAGGCGAAGTGGGTGCCACCATTTCGGGTTGTGAAACTCAACCAGAATGACTTGTCCGCCTGGCTTGACGACCCGGAAGGCTTCCGCCAGCGCTTGGCGGCGTTCGGTTTCTGGCAATTCATGCGGCAGGAAGAACATCAGTGCGCGGTCATAACTGTTGTCCGGGCAGGTGAGCGCGGTGGCATCGCACTGTACCAGGGACAGTCGCTCGTCGGGCAGTTGCAATTTGCGGCTGACGTTGTCGAGCTGCACTTGCAAAACATCAATGATGTCCAGCGATGCTTTTTCACCCAGTTGTTGTTGCAGGCGCGGCGTGAGTTTGCCGTAAGCACAGGAAATTTGCAGCGTGCTGCCTGCTAGCGGTTTCGGGAATTCTTCCAGCACGGCATTGCCAAGACGGTCGTAATTGCCGAGCAGGATGAGGTCGATCAGAAAGTCGCGATCCCAGAAGCGAACGGCAAGTGGGTGTTCGTAAGCCCACCAGTAAATCTTGTGCAGGTAATCTGGCGTCGAAAGGGGGGTGGATGCCGCAGTGATCTTGCCTGTTGTGTTATCGCAGGCGGCATCGTGGTATTTTTTATCTTGCTGGGTCATCGCTTATGCTTGGATATCCGATTGATTGACACCCGTTAAAAAACTTCCGATTCTACTCCCATTTATAGTAAATGCCGATGCATACGCGGTATATTGCTTTTTGTGACTGCGCCGGTCAGGCAATAATCGTGATGCGAACAGGATTGTGTGTTTAACGGGTTTTGGAGAGCGCGGAATGGCGGAAGAGCGTGTGGCGAGTGAACCGGGGGGGAAATGCTTCGTTGTGGTCAACGCTGGCTCGTCGAGCTTCAAGTTTTCCGTGTTTATCGAAAGGCGCGGCGGACGGTTGGAGCGCCATGTCTTTGGAGAAGTTGAAACCGCTGCCAGCAAGCCACGTTTTTATGCCAGAAATCGTGACCAGAAGCGCATCGCGGAATGGTGCTGGGAAGAGGGTGCGTCGCTTGAAACGCTGTTGACTTGCATGATTGAATGGGTTGAACAGCAATTGTCTCCGCACAGACTGGTTGCCATCGGCCATCGCATGGTGCATGGCGGTCAGCATTACCACGATGCGGCACTGGTCACGGAAAAAACGCTTCCGATATTAAGGGCGCTGACGCCGTTTGCACCGTTGCATCAGCCGCGCGTACTGGCAGTGCTGGATATTTTGCTGGCGCGCTATCCTGACCTGATACAGGTCGCCTGTTTTGATACGGCTTTTCACGCGACCAATCCGCGCATTTCACAGTTGTACGGCTTGCCCGCCAGTTTGAGCGATCAGGGCCTGATTCGTTATGGCTTTCACGGCTCCTCCTACGAATACATCAGCGAGGAAATGAAATTGCTGGATCCCTGGGCGTCTTCGGGCAGTACCATCGTGGCGCATCTGGGTAGTGGTGCCAGTATGTGCGCGCTGGTAAACAGTAAAAGCGTCGCCAGTACGATGGGATTTTCGGCGCTGGACGGTTTGGTCATGGGAACGCGCTGCGGGACGCTTGATCCCGGGCTGATCCTGTATCTTTTGCAGGAAAAGGGTATGACGCCGAAAGAGTTGGAGACGATGCTGTATCAGGAGTCAGGCTTGCTGGGGGTGTCGGGCGGCGTCAGTAGCGATGTCCGCGATTTGCTGGCAAGCGATGCGCCAGCTGCTCGGGAAGCGATTGAGTTGTTTGTGTATCGCGTGGTTCGCGAAATTGGCTCTCTGGCGGCTGCGGCTGGCGGGATGGATGCGCTGGTTTTTACCGCAGGCATTGGCGAGCATTCGCCGGAAATACGTGCTGCGATTTGTGCGCGGCTGGCGTGGATGGGCGTTGAACTGGATCAGGAAGCCAACCAGCTTGGCCGGTTGCGCATCAGTTCTTCCGAGAGTCAGGCAAGGGTGTGGATTATCCCGGCGAATGAAGAATTGGTGATTGCACGGCATACGGCACGCATGGCAGCTGGAGAGGAACTGCAATCGCTCAATTTGCGTGCCTGGCAGAATTAAGGAAACGCCAAATAAGCAGCTCGCGCGATGCGGGTTTCCTTGTTTGTCTCAAAGAGCGGTTTGCCGTCTCGGCGCTTTGATATTGGCCGTGCGCCTGTTTGTTAGGTGAGCAGTTCTTCCAGGGGCCAGCGAGGACGAACGCTAAACGCGTAATTGTATTCTGCTGTTCGTGGATTTTGTTGCAGGCGCATTGCGCCAGTGTATGCAATCATCGCGCCATTATCGGTGCAGAATTCAATCTCTGGGTAGAACACGCGAAAACGCTGTTTGCTTGCCGCTTCGTTCAGCGCGGCACGTAATTGTCGGTTGGCACCGACGCCGCCCGCGACAACCAGTCTGCGCAAGCCCGTTTCTTTCAAGGCGGCGCGACATTTGCTTACTAGTACCTCAACCATGGCATCGACAAAACCACGTGCAATATCGGCCTTGCGTTCCTCGCTCAGTTTGCCCTCCTGTTTCTTGACGACGGTCAGTACCGCAGTTTTCAGGCCGGAAAAGCTGAAATTCAGATTTTTGGAGTGCAGCATGGGGCGTGGCAAAGAGCACGTGCCTGAGGTGCCAGATTCGGCCAGCCGTGAAATTTCGGGGCCACCCGGATAGCCTAGTCCGAGCAGCTTGGCAGACTTGTCGAAGGCTTCTCCTGCAGCATCGTCCAGTGTTTCGCCAAGCAAGGTGTATTGTCCGATGCCGTCGACGCGGATGAGTTGCGTATGCCCGCCGGAGACCAGCAGGGCAACAAAGGGGAAATGTGGCGTTGGCGTAGAAAGTAAAGGGGAAAGTAAATGCGCTTCAAGGTGGTGGACACCGATGACAGGCTTGTTTAGCGCCATGCCCAAACTGCACCCGAGTGCTGCACCGACTAGCAAGGCACCGGATAGTCCCGGGCCTTTGGTGTAGGCGATGGCATCAATTTCGGATGCATGCATGCTGGCTTCGGCAAGCGCATTTTCAAGCAACGGCACGGCGCGCCGGATATGATCGCGTGATGCCAGTTCCGGCACGACACCGCCGTATGCGGCATGCAGTGCGACTTGCGAGTGCAGCGTGTGCGCACGCAGCCCCCTTTCGGTGTCATACAAAGCGAAGCCGGTTTCGTCGCAAGAGGATTCAATGCCAAGGACAATCATGTGAAAAAGGTCTGCGTTATATGTATAAGTCGTTTGACAGCCGGACAAGGCCTAAAATATAATAGCGGTCTTTCGGGTCGTTAGCTCAGTTGGTAGAGCAGTGGACTTTTAATCCATTGGTCGTAGGTTCGAGCCCTACACGGCCTACCAAAAAAATTATAAAAAAGGCTTTCCATAGGGAAGCCTTTTTTTTTGAGTCGATTGTGTACAATAATTTCATATTGTTGCGGGTTGATCGCCTTGTGACGAGGGGAACTTAAATGAAAAAAGGCATACATGTAGGCGTGCTTATCAACAAAGTGCTCAATTTCATTTTTCTGAGCGCTTTTGTTATTTGCTTGCTGGCAGCAGGGTATTACTTCTTTATCGCCCCATTATTGGGTCAATAATCAGCCTGTTTAAATCTCGAGGTTGTCGATCAGCCTCGTCTCTCCAAGTCGAGACGCTGCCAGGACAACCAGTGGCGTATTGTTCAGGATGTCGTCCGCGTCAGGTGCGAGCAGGTCGGACTGTTTGCGCACAGAGATGTAGTCTGTATTCCATTGGCGCTGATTCAGTTTTTCCGTAGCCTTTCTTTCCAGTGCATCAATGTTGCGTTTCCCGGAGCGCACTTCGTCTGCGATTTCGTTGAGCGTTTGAAATAATGTTGGTGCTTCTTTGCGCTCTTCCTGTGACAGGTACGCATTGCGGGATGACAATGCCAGCCCGTCTTCGGCGCGCACGGTTTCTGCAGCAATGATTTGATTTGGCAGCGAAAGTTGGAGGCACATTTTGCGTACGATCATTAATTGCTGATAATCCTTTTTGCCAAAAATGGATACGCTTGGTTGCACACAGGACATCAGTTTTAGCACGATGGTGCAGACGCCATTGAAAAAACCAGGCCGGAATTCGCCTTCCAGAATGCCGCCGAGGTCTTCTGGTGGCTGAATGCGGAATTCTTGCGGTTCCGGGTAAATATCTTTTTCAGACGGCGCAAACAGGACATAAACGCCTTCTTTTTCCAGTTTTTTCGCGTCTCTTTCAAGCGTGCGCGGATATTCGTCAAAGTCTTCGTTGGGACCGAATTGCAGACGGTTGACGAAAATGGATGCCACAACGGGGTCGCCGTGTTTTTTTGCAAGCCGCATCAAGGACAGGTGGCCTTCGTGCAGGTTGCCCATGGTCGGGACGAAGGCGGTGCGCAATTGCCCGCTCAACTGTTGGCGTAATTCCGTGATGTCGGTGATGATTTTCATGTCTGCACTCGTTATTTTGAAACAGAAAGCCGCTTATTGTACAAAGTTTCTGAAAGGTCAGGCGGGTTCAGAAGCCAATCGCACATAAATCGGTGCCAAAGATTCAATTTGCGTGAGCTCAATCTGGCTGTCTTTAGCCAGTTCGAGTAGGGCGATGAAGTTGACGATCAGCACGGATGCGGGGGCATGCGGGTCGAACAGCTCCGAGAATTCGATGAATTGCGCATTTTGCAATTGGCGCAAAATGGATGACATGTGTTCACGTACCGATAGCGCTTCGCGTGTAATCGTATGGCGTGCATTCAGTTGCGCGCGCCGAAGCAGGCCTTCGAGCGCGAGCGACAGATCGCTCAGGTCAATCTCAGGCCAGTTCGGGCTGTCGTTTTGTGTGGTTGTGATTTGTGCGCGCACAAAGTCGCGCCCGAGTTGCGGAATGGCGTCAATGCTTTGTGCCGCCAGCTTGATCTGTTCATACTCAAGCAATCGTCGCACGAGTTCGGCACGCGGGTCTTCCGGCTCTTCATCCGGGTTTGATTTGCGTTGCGGCAGCAGCATGCGTGACTTGATTTCAATGAGCATGGCAGCCATCAGCAGATATTCGGCGGCCAGTTCCAGATTGCGCTCCCGGATTTGTTCAATGTAAATCAGATACTGCTTGGTCACTTCCGCCATCGGGATGTCGAGAATATTGAAGTGCTGTCTGCGAATCAGGTATAGCAGCAGGTCAAGCGGCCCCTCAAAGGCTTCGAGGAAAACTTCCAGTGCTTCAGGTGGAATATAGAGGTCTGTTGGAAGTTGGAAAAGCGGTTCGCCATACAGTTTTGCGTAGGCAACGCCATCGATAACATTCGGTGTCGGGTCTGAGGAGGCGGTCGGTGCAAAGGACTCTATTTCCAGTTGCGAGGCGGATTCGCTCAGGGTATGCGTGTCATTGGAAGGCATAGGCTTTTCGCTTGACATCTGATGCACGGTGACGCCGTATTTCCTCAAGGTCTATGGGCGTTTTATCCCATAGCAGGGCGCGACCCGCTTGCTGCTGCAATGTTAGCTCAGGGTGCTCGCTTTTTAGTTGCTTCAGGAATCCAGTAAATTCGGACTCGTATGAAAACGATAGTTTGAGGAAGCGCATCATTTTTGACAGGGGCTTTTTCCGATTGCTGTCAGAAAAGGCGGCGCATCATGACAAGCGCTGTTTCCTGACGGTCATATTGATCCAGATATTCCACTTCCGGTGCCAACTCAAAACCAAGCGATGCATAAAAGTCCAGCATGCGCGTTTGTTCGGGGCGGATGCCTAATAGCAATTCTTCAACATCTGACGACAGCGCGAGGTGGATGATTGCTTCCAGTAAGTGTTGCGACAAGTCATGGCCGCGATAATCTGGCAAGATGCTGATGTGCCGGATTTCCCAGCAATCGAGCCGATCATCTGTGCGTAGCCAGCGCACAGCGCCGCAGGGAACGTCATTGACTGTCAGGATAAAACCGCCGCCCCGATGCAGGTCCGAGAGCACCATTTCGGCAGTTTCTTTGTGATTATTGGGGGAGGTTAAGGCTTGATTGGCGGATGAGACGCGCGTCAGGTCGGCGATCAGCTCGGCGTCTTCAAAGCGCGCTTCCCGCACGATGATGTTTTTTATGTCCGATTCTATGTCGCTGCTCATAAGGAGCCTACGTTGAAAAAGACTTGGGTGCGGGGGGATTCTAACATGGCGACGTCCTAGTGTATGCGCATACCCGGTTCAGCGCCGGGCCAGGGGTTAAGAATATAAATGCCAGGCTTGGCTTTTTCATCTTTTGCAGAGGCTGCAAGAACCATCCCCTCAGAAATGCCGAATTTCATTTTTCGTGGCGCAAGGTTGGCGACCATGACGGTCAACTTGCCAACCAGCTCTTCGGGATTGTAGGCAGATTTGATTCCTGCAAATACATTTCGGGTGTTTTTTTCACCAATATCAAGCGTCAGGCGCAGCAGGCGGTTTGAGCCTTCAATGTGTTCTGCGTTGACAATTTTTGCAATGCGCAAATCGACCTTGGCAAAGTCGTCAATCGTGATTTCAGGTGCGATGTCTTCAATGGGGGACGCGATGGGGGGCGTTTCGGCCTCTGGTTGTTCCGGTGCATCGAACAGGGCGTCCATCATCTTGGGGTCAACGCGCTGCATCAGGTGTGAGTAGGGATTAACCTGGTGACCGGCAGGAAGTGCCAGTTTTACATCCGACCACATCAATGGTCGAATGTTTAACATGGCCTCAACGTGCCTGGCGACTTCGGGCAGCACGGGCTTGAGAAAAATCGTCAGGATGCGAAAGGCTTCCAGCAGGCTGCTGCACACCTCGTGCAGGGTTTGCTCGTTGGCCGGGTCTTTGGCCAGCACCCACGGCTTGTTCTGGTCCACATAGGCATTCACGTGATCGGCCTGATGCATGATGAGACGCAGTGCGCGCCCAAATTCACGTGATTCGTAGCTTTCTTCGATCTCGGCAGCGGCTTCACGGAGGGTGTTCAGGAAGGCCTTGTTTTCGTCCGATTGGCTTGTGGCGAGTTTGCCGCCAAAACGTTTGGTGATAAAACCGGCAGACCGGCTGGCGATGTTGACATATTTGCCAATCAGATCCGCGTTGACGCGGGCAATGAAATCTTCCGGGTTGAAATCCACATCTTCAACCTTGGCATTGAGTTTGGCGGCAATGTAGTAGCGCACCCATTCCGGGTCCATGCCAATTTCCAGATAGCGTAACGGTGAAATGCCGGTGCCACGGGATTTCGACATTTTTTCGCCTGATACGGTAATGAACCCGTGTACAAAGACATTGTCTGGCACACGCATGCCGGAGAATTTCAGCATTGCCGGCCAGAATAGTGTGTGGAAATAAGTGATGTCCTTGCCGATGAAATGATATTGCTCGGTTTCCGGGTCGGCCATGAAGGCGTCGTAATCGCGCCCGATTTTGCCAAAATAATTTTTTAGTGACGCGAGGTAGCCGACCGGGGCATCCAGCCAGACGTAGAAGTATTTTCCAGGCTCGTCCGGAATCTCAATGCCGAAGTAGGGCGCATCGCGACTGATATCCCAGTCGCCCAGGCCTGCGCTGTCCTCCCCTAGCCATTCACGTGCTTTGTTAGCGACTTCCGGTTGCAGGCGCGGCTCACCATTATTGTTGCCAAGTGCCCAGTCTCGCAAAAACGCCACGCATTGCGGGTCGGAAAGTTTGAAAAAGAAGTGCTCGGATGATTTCATTACTGGCGTAGCGCCAGTGAGCGTGGAGTAAGGATTTTTTAACTCAGTTGCCGCATAAACGGCACTGCATGCCTCGCAGGCGTCACCGTATTGATCGGCAGCGCCGCATTTCGGGCATTCACCCTTGATGTAGCGATCTGGTAAAAACATGTTTTTGACCGGATCAAAAAACTGCTCAATGGTTTTTCTCGCAATAAATCCGGCATCCCTGAGGCGACGATAAATGGTTTGCGACAGCTCATGATTTTCAGGCCCATCTGTGGAATGCCAGTTGTCGAACGAAATATGAAAGCCATCCAGATATTGCTGGCGTCCGGCTGCGATATTCGCAACGAACTCTTGCGGCGTCATCCCCGCTTTTTCGGCGGCAATCATGATTGGAGCACCATGGGCATCATCGGCGCAAACAAAATGCACCTCGCGTTGTTGCCCCTCATCTTGCTGCATGCGCTGGAAGCGCACCCAGATGTCGGCCTGAATGTATTCCATCATGTGTCCGACGTGGAATGGGCCATTGGCGTATGGCAGTGCGGTAGTGACAAACAGCTTGCGAGACATATTTTTAAGGTTGCCTTCGTGAAAAAGATGGCACATTTTACCAGTGGATAGGCTTCTGGCGAACAGGGTCTTGATGCGTACTGATGGTATTTCGGCTAGACTTGGCTTCTTGTACACGGAGAATAACAATGCGCATTACCGTAGAAGCAGTTAATCAGGCACTGATTGAGATTGTGGATCCTAATACGAACAAGGGTCTGGTTTCTTCCAACTTGGTCAAGGATATACAGATTAGTGGTTCGCGCGTGTCGCTGGTGATTGAACTCGGCTATCCGGCGCAGTCACAGTTTGCCGACATGCAGCGCAGGGTGGAAGAGGCACTGCGTACCATTGAGGGCATTGAGCAAATTGATGTTGCGGTGCGCTCTAATATTGTGGCGCGTACTGTGCAGGGGGGCGTCAAGCGGCTGCCCAATATCAAGAACATCATTGCGGTTGCTTCCGGCAAAGGGGGCGTCGGGAAATCGACAACGGCGGTCAATCTTGCTTTGGCATTGTCAGCGGAGGGCGCGAATGTTGGTTTGCTGGATGCGGATATTTATGGACCTTCGCAGCCGATGATGATGGGGGTTTCCGGTAAGCCGACATCAAAAGATGGCAAGACGATGGAGCCTTTGGAAAATCATGGCATTCAGGTATCGTCGATTGGCTTCATGATCGATGTTGATGAACCGATGGTCTGGCGTGGCCCACTGGTATCTCAGGCATTGCAGCAGTTGCTGGAGCAGACCAACTGGCGCAACCTGGATTATCTGGTGGTCGACATGCCACCAGGAACAGGCGATATTCAGCTTACCCTGTCGCAGCGTGTGCCGGTGACGGGTGCGGTGATCGTGACGACGCCACAGGACATCGCATTGCTGGATGCGCGCAAGGGGCTCAAGATGTTCGAGAAAGTGAGTATTCCCATTTTGGGTGTCATTGAGAACATGAGCATGCATATTTGTTCGCAGTGCCATCACGCCGAGCCAATTTTTGGAACGGGTGGTGGCGAGAAAATGTGTGCGGAATACGACGTGGATTTTCTGGGGGCGCTGCCCTTGGCTTTGTCGATTCGGGAGCAGACAGATTCAGGCACACCAACGGTTGTAGCTGATCCGGACGGTGCGGAAGCGCAAATTTACAAGCAGATCGCGCGGCGTGTTGCGGCAAAGATTGCGGAGAAAGCGCTGGATATGAGCGATCGTTTTCCGACGATTACCGTTCAAAACAGTTGACGGGCGACTTTTGCGAGTTGGTTTAAGGCGATTTGACTAGCCTTCTTTTTGGAAAGCTTCTTCAATAGTTAGTATTCGCCCGGTATCGGTGGCATCGTAGCCGATCAGATCATTGATCTGGGTTTTGAAGTCCTCGCTTTGCAAAATGGTGAGGATGTTGTTTAAAGGCGCTTTCTTTATGGCTTCTTTGTTCGCAGCAAAGAAATAGCACTCCCGAATGAGCGGTACAAAATTCAGGTCAAAGCGCTGTGCGGCCGTTTCAATGCCAAAGCCGACATCAGCCATTTCGCTGGCGATGTAGGCGGCGATGGCGGAGTGCGTGAACTCTTCAGTTTCGAAGCCGTGGATCGAAGAGGGTGCAATGTTGGCTTTTTCCAACAACATTTCCAGCAACTCGCGTGTGCCGGAGCCTTTTTGTCTGTTGACGAAGCGCACATCCGGTTTGGCAAGGTCAGCCAGATTTTTTATGTTTTTTGGGTTGTCCTTGGCAGTGAAAAGACCCTGATTCAATACGGCTAGATGAATTATGCAGTGCCGTTTGGGGTCAAGTAGGCGTAAGTACTCCTTTGTTGCACCAAATTCAAAATCACCAATCGGTATGTGAAATCCAGCGAGATCGCATTCGCCTCTTGTCAGTGCCGCAACAGCGCCGCTGCTGTTCAGGTAGCGCAGTTCAATCGGCAGTTCTTCAGAATTAATGCGTTCGAGCAGGGCTTCCACGGCAAATCCGTGGCGCGCAATCAAGCGAATCGTGTTTTGCTTGAGAGAGAGGCTTTTCTCCAGTTCGTTTTTGAGTTCGGAAGCCAGGCTTTCCAGTGTTGGCGACAGTCGCGCGGCAATGCGCCGGTCTGCCCAGAGCAGTGTGGCTGCCAAGTGCGTCAGGCGCGTTCCACGCCCTCGTTTTTTCTCTAACAGCGCGCCGCCGAAGACTTTTTCCGCCTCGCGCAACAGGCCCCATGCGTGGCGATAAGACAGGTTTACCGCTTTTGCAGCCTGCAAAATGGCGCCATCTGTCTGGATGGAAGAGAGCAGTCGCAGCAGCAGGGCAACGTCGATGGCCGTGTTTTTGCCATAGGCAATTCGCCAGTGCGGTTCGATGGAAACTTTATACATGCTGCATTTTACACATATAAACACTCGTTTATGCAAAAAATATCCTATAGCGGGTGGTGGAATACGGTGCTAACATTCTTTGCTGAAAAGTTTCTGGTATGTGCGTGAAGGCGTAAAGCGTGGAGTTGAAAGCACACCTTTGAGGCTTTCCGTTTTTTTATTTCTATCTAGGTTCTAGGAGAGTATTGATATGTTTAAGTTCCTCAACAAGGAATACACTGTTGCAGGAGAAGGGTTTAACCGCTGGCTTGTTCCTGCATCCGCGTTGATGATTCATCTCTGCGTAGGTATGGGCTACGGTATGTCCGTATTCTGGCTACCAATGTCCCGTATTGTTGGCGTTTCTCAAGGTACCGGTGGCGCCTTGACTTGTCCGCCTGACATGAGCATTTTTTCGCAACTCTTTACCACCGGTTGTGACTGGAAAGTCATGATGTGTAGTGTCATTTTCGGCATCATGTTCTTCATGCTGGGTCTGACCACTGCTGCTTTCGGCAACTGGCTCGAGCACGTTGGCCCACGCAAGTGTGGTGTTGCTGGTATGGTTTGCTTCTGTACCTTCTTCTTTATGGCTGCGATCGGCATGGCGACTCACCAATTGTGGATCGCATATATCGGTGCTGTGATTGGTGGCATGGGCCTCGGTCTGGGCTACATTACCCCGGTTTCAACGCTGATTAAATGGTTCCCGGATCGTGTTGGTATGTCGACAGGTCTGGCAGTTGGCGGCTTTGGTGGTGGCGCAATGTGCGGCGCACCAATGGCAGCATGGCTGATGAACTTCTACTCCACCCCGACTTCTACTGGTTTGTGGCAGACGTTTGCAACCATGGGTGTAATATATTGCTTCTTCTTCCTGATGGGTTCGTTCACCATTCGTGTTTCCCCAACTGGTTACGTGCCCAAGGGTTTCGTGCCTAAAAATACGGGCAACATGGTTGACGATGGTCACGGCGGTCTGATTGCAGCGAGTGCCTTCAACGTTGAAACCAACGTTGCAATGAAAACCCCGCAGTTCTGGCTTTGCTGGGGCATGTTGTTCCTGAACGTTTCTGCCGGTATTGGCGTTATCTCCATGGCGTCACCACTGCTGCAAGAGGTGTTCGCAGGTAACCTGATCGGTCTGCCTGGCGTTCCATTTGATGCCTTGACTGCAGCGCAAAAAGGTCAGGTTGCGACGATTGGCGCTGGTTTTGCTGGCTTGCTCTCTCTGTTCAACATTGGTGGACGTCTGTTCTGGGCAACTGCGTCTGACATCATCGGTCGTAAGAACACTTATTATGTCTTCTTCGTTGTTGGTGCGATTCTCTACGGTTCCATCCCGACTTTGGCATCTTCGCTGAATCTGGTTCTGTTCCTGTGCGCAGTCTGTGTCTGTCTCTCTTTCTACGGCGGTGGCTTTGCAACGATTCCTGCCTATCTGGCTGACTTGTTCGGTACCCAGTTCGTGGGCGCTATTCATGGCCGCTTGCTGACAGCATGGTCTGCTGCCGGTTTGCTGAGCCCGCTGCTGATTAGTGGCATGCGTAACTACCAGTTGAACAACGGCGTGGCAAAAGCACAAGCTTATAGCACGACGCTGTATTGCATGGTTGGTGTTCTGATTGCTGGTTTGGTTTGTGCCGTCGTGCTTCGCCCTGTTGCTAGCAAGTTCTACATGAGTGACGAGGACGTGGCTGCGAACCAAGCGGCTCTGGACGCAAAAGTTCATGCCGCTCAAGCATCTGGCGAGTTCAAAGCTGCCAAGCCAACTTCAGGCGCCATGCTGGCGTTCTGCTGGGTCCTGGTTCTGGTTCCGCTGGCCTATGGTGTTTATAATACGGTACTGCGTACGATTCAAATGTTCGCGTAATATCTGGAAAAAACCGGCTCCTGGCTGGTGACAAAAAACCGCGCACAGGTATATAACCTGTGCGCGGTTTTTTTATTTGCAAATGAGCGGCGCTCCTGAGCAGTAAATGAAATGCATAATTCGCACATGGCCCGCTGTGTTGCTCTTTTTTACATGTGGGGTTGTCTGTAAGAGGATGTGGCGTATATCAAGCAAGGATGAGTATGATGTTTAAACCTGAAGTTTCCTGCGCGACGGTCAATCTTGTTACCGAGGTTGAGGTTGTTGATGAACATGGGCGCCTCAAGCTTATACACATTCCGGCAGAGCGTCCGCTGACGCTGTATCTGGATCGACGCGAACTGGTGACGCTGATGACGATGGGCGGGTGGCCCGAAGCCTTGGCGATAGGTTATTTGCGCAATCAGCGCTTTATTCAATCACTGGATGAAATCGCTTCTGTTCAGGTGGACTGGGATGTCGAGTCGGTAGCAGTCGTGACACGGGGTGGTGCGGGGGATATTGAGAGGCGTACGGCGCAGAGAATCGTTACAACCGGGTGTGGTCAGGGGACTGTTTTTGGCAGCTTGATGAATGCGGTTGACGCGATTACGTTGCCAAAAGAGGTGTGCATTACCCAGCAAGTGATTTATGACATCGTTGATGCTGTTCGGGGGCAGTCGTCCATCTACAAGCAGGCTGGCTCGGTTCATGCCTGTGCCTTGTTCTCATCGCAAGGAGAGCTGATTTATTTTGTCGAAGACATTGGCCGGCATAATGCGGTTGACGCCATAGCCGGCATGATGTGGATGGACGGCCAAGCAGGTCACGACAAGGTTTTCTATACAACGGGTCGCCTGACTTCTGAAATGGTGATCAAGGGGGCGCAGATGGGGATTCCCTTCCTGCTGTCGCGCTCTGGCACAACGCAAATGGGCCATGCCATTGCAAATCGCGTAGGCATGACCCTGTTAGGTCGGTGCAGCGGCCGCCATTATCTGGCCTATAGTGGCAGCGAGCGTCTCGTGCATGATGCTGCTTGACGAGGCAGAAAGTTCTGCCTCATCAAGCTAGTCTCTGCACGGTTTGCAGGAGTTGTAGAAAATAACAACAGCGCGCCGGTTCTTGGCATGCTCAGCCTGAGTCTTCGCATTTGCTACGGCGAGCTTCGTAAAGCCGTAGCCTTTAGTTGCGATGCGATCGGCTTTCACGCCGCCACGTGCGAGCGCTGCCTTGACCGTGTTTGCACGCCTGAGCGACAGCGCTTCGTTGTATTTGGCCGAACCATTCGCGTCCGTATGCCCTTCGACAACGACCTTGCCCTTTGTTTTTCTCAAATAGGCAGCCAGCTTGGAGACCGTGGATTGCCCGGCCGTGTTCAGCGTCGTGGAATCGTTCTGGAACATGATGATGCCTGACGTACCGTTGAATTTGGAAGTGCCACCCAATCCCAGAGACGCACATCCGGCAAGAATGGCAAGGGAAAGGGCAACCAGAAAATAGCTAGTAATTCGTTTCATGTCGGGATCCTTTTTTTTGAGGTTTTTTGGAAAGTTAACGGGCCACAGCCTATACGAAGGTACGCTACATGCGCGCAGACGATGTTGATGACTATCAAATAACACATTCGTGAAGCGGTAATGATTGTGACTTGGTAGACTGGCATTTACGTTTAACTTGCCTATTGGGCGCGGTAAAATACGCGCTTCATTCTTCAAATTATTTCTTGCATCCATATCATGACGATACGTACTCGTTTTGCACCTAGCCCGACGGGCTTTCTTCACCTCGGCGGCGCACGGACGGCGTTATATTCCTGGGCCTTTGCCCGGCACTTTGGCGGTCAATTTATTTTACGTATTGAAGATACCGATGTGGAACGTTCGACACCCGAGGCGGTGCAGGCGATTCTGGACGGTATGGCGTGGCTGGGGCTGGATTATGATGAAGGCCCGTTTTACCAGATGCAGCGCATGCCGCGTTATCGTGAAATGATTGACAAGATGCTGGCAGACGGTTTGGCTTACTACTGTTATTCATCGCCGGAAGAACTGGAAACTATGCGTGCGCGTCAGCGGGAAGCGGGCGAGAAATGGCGCTACGATGGCACGTGGCGCCCGGAGTCGGGCAAGACGCTGCCTCCGGTTCCAGAAGGGCGAAGACCGGTAATACGTTTCAGGAACCCGCTCGAAGGAGAGGTAAGCTGGGACGATATGGTCAAGGGAACGATCACGATTTCCAACAAGGAACTGGATGATCTGATTATTGCACGCCCTGATGGTACGCCAACCTACAACTTTTGTGTGGTAGTCGATGACTGGGATATGAAAATCACGCACGTCATTCGCGGTGACGACCATGTCAATAATACGCCGCGTCAGATCAATATTTTCAGAGCGCTGGGTGCGGAAGTGCCCTTCTTTGCACATGTGCCCATGATTCTGGGCGCAGACGGCGAAAAACTGTCCAAGCGGCACGGCGCAGTCAGCGTGATGGACTATCCGGAACAGGGCTATTTGCCGGAGGCGCTGTTGAATTATCTGGCGCGACTTGGTTGGAGTCATGGCGACGACGAGATTTTTTCGATGCAGCAATTCTGTGAATGGTTCGATACGGAAAGTTTGTCCAGGTCGGCAGCGCAATTCAATCCGGAAAAGATGGACTGGTTGAATAACCACTACATTCGTGAGGCAGATAACGCGCGTCTGGAAGCGTTGGTGCGACCGCTTTTGGTCAGAAGGGGAGCCAATTTTGAAGGTGCCCCCAATTTGCAGGCAGTGCTTGGCCTGATGAAAGATCGCGTCAACACACTGGTTGAACTGGCAGATGCAGCAATGCTGTTTTACCTCGAACCTAGGCCAGACGCAGCGCTTTTGGAAAAACACCTGACGGAAGAGGCGAAAGGGGCCCTAGGCACCTATGTTGACGCGTGCGAGTCGGTGGAGTGGCAGCGAGAGGTGCTTTCCGGCATGCTCAAAGAAGTGCTTAAGGAACACAAGTTGAAAATGCCGCAAGTTGCGATGCCAATGCGCCTGCTTTTGACGGGTCAATTGCAGACCCCTTCGATTGACGCCGTTGTACATTTATTAGGCCGAGAGACGGTATTATCACGATTGCGCCAATATCTTTAGTTTTGCTGATTTACAGTCGCCCAAAGTTCTTGCTATAATCCCACCTCTGTGTCTGGGGGTATAGCTCAGCTGGGAGAGCACTTGCATGGCATGCAAGGGGTCAGCGGTTCGATCCCGCTTACCTCCACCATTACACGGGAAGAATTTGCTCCCATCGTCTAGTGGTTAGGACACCGCCCTTTCACGGCGGTAACAGGGGTTCGAATCCCCTTGGGAGTGCCAGAATCGAGGTTGCCGAGCATTCGGCGGCATTGACAGGCAAAATGAGCAATGGCGTTGACGATGCGCCTTGCCATAAAAACGTAGCTCCCATCGTCTAGTGGTTAGGACACCGCCCTTTCACGGCGGTAACAGGGGTTCGAATCCCCTTGGGAGTGCCAAAACGGGCCATTGAGCATATTGCTCAATGGCCTTTCTTTTTGGGGTAGTGAACTCAGGTGCTTTCTTGCAGTGCAACAGGGCTCATGTCGCCACGAATATAGCTTTCAAGCTGTTCAATCATGAAGTTTTGTTGGGGCATGACATCCCTGACGAGGTCAGTTATTGAAACCAGGCCGACCAGTTTGCCATTGTCGAGCACCGGCAGGTGGCGCAATTTTTTGTCGTTCATCAGTTTCAGGCATTCGTTGGAGGAGTGCTCCGGCGTGATGGAAAAAACGTTTCTGGTCATCACGTCGCGTACGCACAAATCGCTTGCGGCATGCAGCCCTTGTCCAAGCTTGCGAGCGTAGTCACGCTCTGTGATGATGCCGACGATGTTTTCCTGATCCAGCACGATCAGGCAACCGATGCTGTGCTTATACATTAAACGCATGGCATCCAGGACAGAAACATCGGGTGAGATGCTGTAGGTCGCTTGGGTCGGTTTGGATTTGAGGATTTTTTCCACCATTACCATGCTGTGGCTCCCAGACAAAAAGATAGATAATGGAAAGAGTGTACTTTTAGCTACATGTATGATGATTTGCACTTAATCAAAAGTAGGGTTGTTTCTGGCTGGAAATTTTGTCAGACGACCAAGTCAATTTGTTGCATTACACCCGCTTGACCGTCTTCAGAGAGCCAGACGCCGGACGCGCGGATCTGCGCCTGCAACTGATTTTCGACATCTTTTATGCTGTAGGGAGCATTGACACTGCCTAGAAAAAGCGCGCCGACATTGCTTTCTTTCAGGCTGGACAGGCGGTCACTTCCTTCGTTGTCTTTCGTCCAGATGCGGAGTTGCTCATAGATGGCATCGTTCTCATCAATCCAGCCATTGTCGTCGCCATCCAGCGTTTTCAATTCAGTAAACCCGTTTCCTGTGCCAGGGCCAAATAGCTCGCTGCCATTATTGATCTGGCCGTCCTGATTACGATCCAGCGCCAGAAAGCCGCCCCCTTTTATGAAGGCAATTTCCTCTTGTTCACCATCTGTATTCAAGTCGAAAGAGAAGCGCTGATTAGTCAATTCGGTTGAAGAACCGGAAAACTTGATTACCAGCGGGTCTACGAGCGCCGCATCGCCAGCGCGGATGCTGGCCGAGCTTTCCTCGGTATAACTGCGCTGCATTTGCAAAGAAAGATCAAACTGAATTGCTTCGCCGTCTGCGGTATGTATGATACCGGAGGCCTTAAAAGACAGCGCCTCTGTTTCCTCATAGGTTTCACGGTAGTCATAAACAAGAGAGAACCCGGCACCCTCGGATTGTCGTTCGACAGCAGGAATATCGTAGCGATGCCTACGGGCATTGCCAGGGTGGATATCGGTAGCGCTGAGCAGACGAATTTTTCGACCTGTCATTGCCTCGATCAACTGTTTAATCAGCAAGGTTCTTGGGTCATGTTCGGCGCTGTCCATCGCTTCCTCGATGGCTTGCGCGTTACTGGCCTCATGTGCTTGTGCGGCTTTTCCCATTTCGGACAGGCTGACAATTTCACGTATTTCCTGTCCCAAACTGGCAGGACTGTTTGAAGTGCCTTGGGGTGTCTGAGCACTGCTAATGCCGATACGTAACGATTCGCTGACTTCTCGCTGACTGGAGTAAGTGCTCGAAGCGGATAGCACAACACTGGATTCGGCTATTTTCATTAAGCCCCCCGATCAAAAAATGCATAAGCAGTTAACGACCGGTAAGTGCTTAACTTTATTGGGCTTTTTGCTGTTTTATCGTTTTTGGGCAACGATCAGTTCGTCGAGGCGCTCCTTCCAGAGGTGCATCTGATCGGCGTCGGCAAAAAAAATGTGATGGACTACGTCCTTATCCTCGTCAAAACCGATTCTGAGACTGTAATGGCGAAATTCACGCGTTTCCACCACGCCGGGTGCAGCACCCAAAGGCCTTGCCGTCGTTACTGTTTCATGCGGGTCCGCGAAACGCAAATCAAGTAGTTTGTGAAAGTGAGGGGTGGAAGCATGCGCGAGTAGAATGCGTGCATCCCCATTCTTGATGCCGATGGCGCTTCCCTCATGAAAACTGAAGTGATCCGGCTCGAAAGCTTCGGCTTTCATCCAGCTATGGATGGGCGAGGGGTCTTTGAGCATTTGCAGCCTTTTTTCTTGCAGGCTGCGTTTTCGATGTTGTGAGTAAAATGCCCAGGAAAACAGGCAAACAGTGCCAATAATAGCCAGTAGCGGCACGATGGTGCTCATGGGGCATTTCCCGTAATTTTGTGAATGATTCCGGAATTATCGCATATCAGAATCATTGTAATTTCTTGCTGAACTAAGACGTTGCTGATCAATCGTTTGTTCTGTCGCCTGACGCATTTTGCTTGTGCCAGCAGGCGGGTTATATCCATGCTTGATGGCGATTTTGTGCCGCGGGTGTTGATTAAACTCGCATCTCTTTGACAAAAGCGATGAAGTCATCTGGTTTTAGTGGGCGAGATAAATAATAGCCCTGATAAAGATCGCAGCCATACTCGCTAAGCAACATGCGCTGACTATTTTCCTCAACGCCTTCGGCCACTACCCGCATCCCCATGGCGTGACCCATTTCGATGATGGAACGGATCATTTTTGAATCCTGCTCATCCTTGCAGATATTTTCAACAAAGCTTTTATCAACCTTCAATTCATCGATGGGCATCGTACGGAGTGTGCTCAAAGACGAGTAGCCCGTGCCAAAATCGTCAAGTGATACGGCAAACCCGATCTTTCGGATGTCATGCAACAATGGCAGCACGATGTCGGGCTCTTCGATGAAAACGGATTCCGTAATTTCGATGACAACCTGTTCTTTGCTCAAATGGCTTTCTTCAACGACGCGCAATAACTGTTCCTTAAACCCTTCCTTCAGTAGCTGATGGACAGAAATATTAATTGAAAGCGTCAGCCCCACGGTGGCCTCATCGCATACATTTAGGATTTGCCTAAACTCGGCACAAGATCGGCGAATAATGTATTCCCCCAACGACGAGATTAATCCCGTTTCCTCTGCAACCTTGATAAATTGATCAGGCGACACAAAGCCAAGTACGGGACTCTCCCAGCGTGCAAGCACTTCGACTCCGTGAATCCGGCCATGTTCGGTGATTTGAGGCTGAAAGACCAGGTAGATCTCGTTCCGATCCAGGGCGTGACGCAATTGCTGTTCGATGCTGACCCGCTTTTGCATCGCTTGATGGAATACAGGATTGAAAAATGTGTACGTATTTTTTCGCTGCTTGGCCGTTCTCATTGCCAGGTTGGCAGAGATCAGCAATTGATCAAATACGATTGCGTCTTGTGGAAACAGGGCAATGCCAATGCTAGCACCTATATGGAGCGTTACCCCTGATGCCTGATACTTTTGTGTGAGCGTGTCGAGAATTGTTGCGCAGATAACATCAACGGAAACGATATGGTCGAGCGGAATAAGGACTATAAACTCGTCACCCCCATATCTCGCCACTAGCGAATGCTCAGGCACAGTTCGACTCACACGGCTGGCAGCTTCGACAAGGATCATATCCCCACAGTCATGACCGAATGCGTCGTTGATACTCTTGAAGTCATCAAGATCAATGAATAACATGGCAAACGGTGGTGCCTCTGGGCCTATCCATGACTTGGTGAGCGCCATTAAAGCAAAGCGGTTATGCGCTCCTGTTAAGGAGTCATGGTGAGCCTGATAAGCCAGCACTCTTTTGGCTTCTTCTTCCGACTTGCGCAGTTTCACGTTTTCAAGCAACCCCTCCCTAAAATAATTGAGAGCCCTTGCCATGGTGCCGATTTCATCACTCTTTTCCTGATGGTCAATCACCACATCGGTGCGGCCATCCGCCAGTGTTTTCATGGTTTTCGACATCGCCACAATGGGCTTGGCTATCCCAAATCCCACCAGGTAGTACACGGCAACCGCCACCACCACAGCAAAAACAGAACAAATTAGCAGCAAGGTCTGAAGGCCATGGGCACTGGCAAAGACAGTCGCTTTCGGCGCGTGAATAGCGAGAATCCAGTCCTCTTTGGTTCCGAAATTAACAGGAATGGCGACGGTCAACATATCTACGCCATGAATTCTGGTTTCCTTATCATATGTCTTGCCAGATTTGACGACGTTATAAATTTCCTTGGTCAGAGGATCGCTCACCGCTTTTCCGGATAACGATAAATCAGGCGCAGCAATCCATTGACCGTCATGGCTAATCAAATAAGCGAAACCGTCTTCGTAAGGTTTAATTTTGGATACGGACTCCCTGATGCTATCGAGAGTCAGGTCAACGGTCGCGATGGCGATCGCTGAATTGTCTTTGTCATGAATAGGAACGGAAACCGTTGTCATGAGCACATCTTTTCCGTTCACGGGATAAAGAAAGGGCGGCGTAATAACAGTTCTGTTTTCATTGATTGGTCGGTAATACCATTCAACGATTCCGCCAGACTCCGGTCTCATGTCCA
Organism: Burkholderiaceae bacterium; assembly: GCA_963666295.1. GTDB lineage: Bacteria > Pseudomonadota > Gammaproteobacteria > Burkholderiales > Burkholderiaceae_D > QZKY01. The sequence continues at coordinate 1,686,297 of OY762707.1, forward strand.
GCGGTTCAAAGGTGAGGCCAGATCCAGATGCAGACTTGTGAAAATACGGAACGTACCGCCCGGTTTTGTCTGTGTATTTATTGTTGATTAACGCGCGATTGTCGCCATTGAATTTGTTGGGTTCCCAGGCCGTCGTAGTACCGATGTATTGTGGATTAAGCGCAAGGATATTCAAGGCAATTGCCGCGATCGAATCCGGCGTGTGCAGGCCAGACTGCTGTAGCCCTTCCACAGTGGCAGCCAAAGTTTTTGCTGTGAGAACGGCGGCACCCAATTCCTTTTCAATACGCGCTTTGTATTGATAAGCCAGCGTCCGCAATGTGGTATCGCTGCTATTTTGGGCAAATTCTGCCACATTGTTGACGGCCAGGAACGTGATTATTGCGCATGCAGCAAAAACCACAATCGACCCTGCGGCAATAATGCGTGTTTTGACCGAGTTCACCAACATCAAAAATATTGTCTCAATCAGTGTGAGGAGGCAGACAGTAAAATTATGCGCACTGCGAAGAAATTGACCGTGATACAAATCAGAAGTCGATCACGGGCAAATGACAGAGTAGCACGAATTGGGGCTGCTTTTTGTGCCTTGAAAATACGGGCCGCTTCTGGTGAGCGTCTTCTGATAGCCGAGCCACTTTGTGGTGGCGCACCAATTTCATCTGTCATGTTTGAGCGAGCGCAACAGCAGTAAGCGCGCATCGCTATACCATTCCCAGATGATAGCGACGATTCCATGTTTCGGATCAGGATGGGGTCGGTAACACCATAGATTGTGTAAAAACGTTATGCACGCTTAACAGACTGTTCATCAATCCCTGAGGGCGCTCAATGAAGTACATCATGCTCAAGCGAACCTGGAATTCCCTTGTGCAGGAACTTCCCATTATTTTTCCGGAAGAATTGCCGCACAATGAAGTTTTTGATTCTATCAAGGCAGGGGTGCGTTGCATGGAGAATGCGGAACTGGTTTCAGCCGGGTTCGTCCATATACTGGATACACCCCATTGCTTTGGGGTCAGTGACAGCCTGTGTTCAGAATCTCGTCGGTCGGTCGATTCAAACAGGATCAGGGAGTACATTAATAATCACGGCGTCGTGGACAGCAGCCATGATGCGCAAGCGTGATGGCATGAGCACGGGGGGGCAGCGGGGGGTGTCTCCCTTTTTGTTTCAATCCCCCTCAGGAATATCTGATTCATCCGTTTCACACCGGAGGAGTGCCCATGCGGTGCGATTGGGTATTACATTATCTTTTGCCACTGGAAATCGCCTGTTGTATGTTTTAAAGCAAAGCAAAGCAATGCGTTGGTGACTTGCTATAAAACATTTAATGGAAGCACTGCCAACCTGCTTCGTGCCAAAAAAATGGTTTGGCAACATAAATCAACGTCGACATTCAGTTTTGAATGTTCAATTCCCCAGCCCAGAGGGCGCATAAAAACGCCATCCATGCTTAAAGTATGTTTGTAAATCTAGGAGGTGAGCGAATATGAAATACATTGTTCTTAAGCGAACCTGGCATCATTTTACGCAGGAATGCCCTATTATTTTCCCGGAAGAATTTACTCACCCAGAAGTGTTTTACGCTATCACGGAGGGGATTGCCGACATGAAAGATGTTGCACTGGTGTCAGCCGGGTTTATCAATATCCTGAATGAGCCGCACTGTTTTGGGGTGAGTGGTGGGCTCAATAATTTGGCTTCTAGAGGAACGGTCGACTCATACAGGATCAGAGAGTACATCAATGATCGCGGGATCGTCGATTGAGGTTGCGAAACCAACGCATGACGGTGACACCTTAGACGGCTTGGGCCCTATTCTGTAGAAAACGCAAAATGATAATCGCGATTGATCATAAGGTCTGTGGATGGCTAATAAACGCGGTTGCCGGTTAATGCTGGTTTGATAATCTTTGAGAAAAGGCGATACGTTTGTATCGCCTTTTCATACGTAAGAATTTAGGGTGACAGGCAGATGCCGCAAGCGGGCATAGGAGACGAGCAGCAATCTACGGGTTGTACGACAGAATTTTTCTTTTCAATTCGGTTTGATGACAACGCGTCCTGTTACCTGGCCATTTGTAATCGCCTCTGCGTATTGCGGCGCTTCTGAAAGTGGAATTTCGGTACATGCCTGTTCGAAATAGCTTTCAGGCAGGATCTCGGTCAGCTTTTTCCATGCTGCAATGCGTTTATCCGTTGGGCACATGACCGAATCAACACCTTGCAGGCGAACGTTGCGCAGAATGAATGGCATGACGGTCGTCGGCAGATCAAAGCCGCCAGCCAGGCCGCACGCAGCAACGATGCCGTTGTAATCCATTTGTGCCAGCACCTTGGCGAGCATCTTGCTGCCGACGGTGTCGATCGCGCCCGCCCAGATCTGCCTTTCCAGTGGACGTGCAGGCTCTTCGAATTCTTTCCGGTCGATAATTTTTGCTGCACCTAGAGCCTCCAGAAGCGGCCCATTTTGTTCGACGCGGCCGGTGACGGCAGCCACCTTGTAACCGAGTTGTGCCAACAGCGTTACGGCTACCGAGCCGACACCACCAGATGCGCCGGTGACGAGCACTTCGCCGCCCTCAGGCGTAACGCCGCCGTCAATCAGCGCTTGTACGCACAGCATGGCGGTAAAGCCAGCGGTGCCGACCATCATGGCTTGCTTGCTGTCCAGACCTGGTGGCAGCGGCACCAGCCAGTCGGCTTTGAGCTTGGCGATTTCAGCCATGCCTCCCCAGTGGTTTTCGCCCACGCCCCAGCCGGTTAGCACCACCTTGTCGCCTTTTTGATAGCGGCCGTCTTCCGAACTGATGACGGTTCCGGCTAGGTCAATGCCGGGGATCATCGGGAATTTGCGCACGACGGGGCCTTTGCCAGTAATGGCAAGGCCATCCTTGTAGTTGAGCGAGGAATAATCTACTTTTATCAGCACTTCATCACTCGGCAGGTCGGCCATGCTCACTTGCTCAATGGCGGATTGTGTCTTGCCTTCGTCATCCTTGCGCAGTACTAGCGCGTTGAAACTTGTATCGGTCATGGGGTTCTCTCTTGATTCGGTTGAAGTTGCGGGCACCACGATTGTTTGCTTGCCTCATGAAAGCGGACTGTATAGGTCAATTATATATTTGTCAAACGAATATATAATTTGCTTATTGTGATATAGTGGCTTCAAGGATGGGAAAAGCATGTCAATCAGCTACGAACCTTTAAAAAGCCAGAGTCTGGCAAAACAGATCGCGGACATGATCCGCGAGGCGATTCTTGTCGGGCATCTCAAGGTTGATGAACGCTTGCCGACAGAAGAAGAATTGGCTGTCCGGTTCGAAGTTTCGCGCCCGACCATACGCGAAGCGCTCAAGCGTCTTGCGGCGCAGAATCTGGTACGTTCCCGCCGCGGCCCGACGGGTGGCACGTTCATCAAGCGCCCTTCGCCAGAAGAAGCCAGAATGGCGCTCGCGACCTCGGCCACGATGATGGTGACCTTGGGGGAGTTTGATATCGATGCTATTACCGAGGCACGGAGAGAACTAGAAAAGCTATGTCTGCGCCTGGCAGTCGACCGGCGAACACAGGAACATCTTGATCGTATGGCAGTGGAAGTAGAAAGGCAGCAGCAGGAAATCAGCGACGAAGAGTTCTGCGCTTCGGACATTCGCTACCACCGGGCGTTGGTGGATGCGGCGGAAAATCCGGTCTTGGCGTTCAATATGGTTACCGTGATTGAGGCTTTGCAGCCGCTGATGAACATGATTGCCAACCGCACGCGCGAGCGGCGCGTCGTTATTGGTCACCACCGCGCCATTCTTGAAGCCTTGAAAATACAGTCATTACCGGATGCGGATCAAGCGTTGGATGCGCTGATTGACTACCTGAGCGCACAATATCAAATGGCGTTGTAAGAGCGTTTCAACCCGCTGCGAAAGGAACGAATTTCGCTTTCCCATGCCCCAAGTGAACACGTTTGGCCGCGCTTCATTTCAATCCCAGACACATTGCTGGACAAAGATTTCACGGAAGGGCGCTTGGTCTGCTTTGTCAGCTTACTGTTATACTTCAACGTTTTAGCGGCTATGGAAGCACGTGCTTGGCAATGTGCAAGCGCTGTACAAAGCGTGTTTTTCAAGCAACTTCGCCACAGGTAGCGGCATACGCTGTTATTGCAGGCTTCAAGAGTTAACTATCTGATTCAGGAAGTGCGATGCGTTTTGAGGGAAGTGAAAAATACGTTGCGACAGATGATCTGCGCCTGGCCGTGAACGCGGCCATCACGCTGCAGCGGCCATTGTTGATCAAGGGTGAGCCGGGCACGGGTAAAACCATGCTCGCCGAAGAAGTGGCGGCGGCGCTCGGTAAGCCGCTTTTGCAGTGGCACATCAAGTCAACAACCAAGGCACAGCATGGACTCTACGAGTACGATGCGGTTTCCCGCCTGCGCGACTCCCAATTGGGCGACGGGCGTGTGGCGGACATTGCCAATTACATCGTCAAGGGGGTGCTCTGGCAGGCATTTGAGGCGGATCAGCAGGCCGTCGTGTTGATTGACGAAATCGACAAGGCGGATATCGAATTCCCGAATGATTTGCTGCGCGAACTGGATCGCATGGAATTCCATTGTTATGAAACGCGCGAAACAGTGGTGGCGAAGCACCGCCCGATTATCATTATTACCTCGAATAACGAGAAGGAATTGCCGGATGCCTTCTTGCGCCGCTGCTTTTTCCACTTCATCCGTTTTCCGGATCGGGAAACCATGACGAAAATAGTTGATGTGCATTTTCCGAATTTGCAAGAGACCTTGCTGCGTGAAGCGCTGGAAGTGTTTTTCGAGCTGCGCAAGATCAATGGCCTGAAGAAGAAGCCATCCACTTCAGAGTTGATTGACTGGTTGAAACTGCTTCAGGTCGAAGGCATTGATCCTTCCATGCTGGAGGCCAAGGACAAGCGCACGGAGCTGCCGCCGCTTACCGGTGCGCTGATGAAAAACGAGCAGGATGTGGAAATGCTCGAAAAGCTGGTCGAAATCAATCGTCGCAGAAACCAGTAGTTGCATTGGATGAGCAGTAAACATGCTGATCGATTTTTTTCTGCACCTGAAGGAACGCAAGCTGCCGGTCACCACGACCGAGTATCTGGCGCTGCTGGATGCGATCAAGGCTGGGCTGGCAAATTGCAGTCTGGATGATTTCTATACCTTGTCGCGCCTGTGCCTAGTCAAGAGTGAGACCAACTACGACAAGTTTGATCGCGCTTTCGGTGAGTATTTCGAGGAAATAAGTGCACAGGGCGGTGCTAAAACGGGCCGTATTTCCGAAGAATGGCTGGCTTTCGCAGCGCAGCAATTGCTCACACCGGAAGACCTTGCTTCGCTGGCAATGCCCGAAACGGATGAAATCAGCCTGGAAGAAAGGCAGGCGCAGGACTTGCGCGAGGGCGTCGAGGAAGAGAGCCAGCTTCTGGTTGGGAACAGCAGCAACAGTCCACACGGTCTGGGCGCTCTGCACAAGGAAAGCACGCGCCTCGACGGCGAGAGCGCAGGAAACCGTAAGGCAATCCGGGCGTGGAACAGCCGTCAGTACGAGGGGCTGGACGGCGATGTCGAACTCGGCACGCGCAACATCAAGATGGCGTTGCGCCGCCTGCGCAAGTTTGCGCGCGAAGGTGTGCCGGATGAACTCGATCTGGATGAAACCGTTGCCAGTACGGCGCGCAATGCGGGTTGGCTGGATATCAGGATGCGACCGGAGCGGCGCAACAAGGTCAAAGTCATGCTGTTGCTGGACATTGGCGGCTCGATGGATTTCCATATCAAGCTGTGCGAAGAGCTGTTTTCCGCCGCGCGTACCGAGTTCAAGCAGCTTGAATACTTTTATTTTCACAACTGTATCTACGAAGCTGTCTGGCGTAACGATAGCCCGGCAGTTCAGACGCATTACCCGCTTTACCATCTGATGCGCAAATTCAACAAAGACACCAGAGTGATTGTTGTCGGCGATGCGTCGATGGGGTCGGTAGAAGTTATGGAACCCTGGGCAAGCATGCGTCATGACAATAGCGAATCAGGCGCAGTCTGGATGCGGCGACTGGTGGAACACTTCCCTAAAACGGTCTGGCTCAATCCCGAAAATGAGCGTTTCTGGACATACACGGAATCAATCCAGATCATTCGAGAAATTTTTGGCAATCGTATGTATCCGCTGACACTCTCCGGGCTAGATGATGCGATGCGAGTGTTGAGTCGGTAGGCGGTTTCTCTTCAGGTGGCAGAGTAATACTCAACTGGCTAATCCGACCATTGTTTGGCACAATGGTCCTTTTTCAACGGGGTAACTGGGTTCGGTAGCGTTTTTTTGCGCAAAGCGGTGCTCAGGAAAGGAAAGCATGATTCTAGGAATTGACGTGGGAGGCACCCACACTGACTCCGTATTAATGCGGGGTCGGGAAATTATCCGCAAATCAAAGGTGTTGACAGACAAGGCAGACATCCTGAAGTCGGTGACGCAAGCAACCGAAGCGGTGGCAACCGCAGAGGATATTCAGCAACTCAAGCGTGTCGTGCTCAGCACTACGATTTCCACTAACGCCGTTGCGCAGAATCAGCTTGATCCGGTTGGCCTGATCGTGATGAACGGGCCGGGCGTGGCACCGAAAGATTTACCTTTGTCCGACAAGGCAATCTTCATTTCTGGCTACATGAACCACCGTGGTCTGGAAGCAGAAGCGCTGGATGAGGAGGAACTGGTCGAAGTGGCGGCGAAACTTAGCGAGCCGCAACGGGACAACATGGCGATTGTCGGCAAGTTTTCGACGCGCAACCCCGTACATGAACAGCAGATCAACGCCTTGTTTGACGAGCGAGCCAAGCACATCTCGCTTGGCCATCATTTGTCCGGTGCGCTGAATTTCCCGAGAAGGATTTCATCCACCTATCTGAATGAGGCTATCTGGAATCTGCACAGCGGTCTGGTGGATCAGCTCGCCACGTATTTGAGCAAGCTGGGCGCCGATGTGCCGCTGTATATTCTGAAGGCGGATGGGGGCACGATTGATTATCAACAATCACGCAATACGCCAGTGCAAACGATTCTTTCCGGTCCGGCGGCGACGATCATGGGCGTGCTGCCTTACGTTTCTGCCGACAAGGATTCAGTCTCCATTGATATTGGTGGAACGACGACCGATATCGCGCTGTTTGCTGACGGCGCACCGTTGCTGGAACCGCAAGGCGTGCAGATTGAAGAGCACAAGACACTGATTCGTGGTTTGCAAACACATTCGATCGCGATTGGCGGCGATAGCCATGTGCAGGTCGTGGATGGACAAATTGTGGTTGGACCAGAGCGCAAGGGTTCGGCAATGGCGTTCGACGGCCCCGTGCCGACGCCAACCGATGCGATGATTGTGCTTGGCCTGGCAGATTTTGGTGACAAGGCCAAAGCCGAAGCGGCAATTCAGTCCGTTGCCAAGGATTTCGGCCAGTCTTTGGAGGTGACGGCGAATGCCGTGCTGGACGTGGCATGTAATGCTATTGCCGATAAAGTGAACAACATGATTGCCGAAGTGAACGGCAAGCCGGTCTATACCATTCACGAACTGCTGGAAGGCAAGAGGCTGGCGCCCGCGGAGTTGATTGTGGTGGGAGGGCCAGCGCCATATATGGCAGAGCGTGTGGGCAAATTGCTCGGTTATCAGCACATGGTACCTGAGAACTCGGAAGTGATTAATGCCAGCGGGGCGGCAATGGCACGCACGACGGTAGAGCTGAATTTGGTGGCCGATACCGAGGCAAAACTGTTGAGCATCTCCGAAGAGGGCTTGCAGGCCGAGATCCCGAACAGCTTCACGGAGCAGGACGTGATTGAGGTTGGCAAGGAGCGACTCATCCAGAAGGCACGCGAAGCCGGTGCTAACGAAGCGGATATCGAAGTTGAAGTGGCTGATCTGCAGTCCTACAACGTGATTCGCCAGTTTTCTACTGCCGGTAAAAATATCCGTGTCAGACTTCAGATCAAGCCAGGCTTGATCAAACAGGAAACAGTGTAAGAGGGGGTAAACGTGACAAAGAAAACAGGGCTAATATTTTTCCCGGCATTTGACTACGCGATTACGCCTTCGCACCCGGAGCGTGAAGAGCGTTTGCTGTACACACAGGACCAAGTGTTCGAAGAAGGCTTGCTGGATTTCGATAATATCAAGGAATTCAAACCGGATCTGGCGACGGCGGAAGACATTCAGCGCGTGCATTTCTGCGTGCCGAATATCGAAGAGATCGTGCATGATTCTCATCTGATTGCGGTTGGCGGCACGCTGACAGCGGCTGACAAGGTGATGACCAAGGAGGTGGACAATGCGTTTGCGCTCGTGCGTCCGTGTGGCCACCACTCGTTTCGTGTCGTGCATGGCAGTCGTGGTTTTTGCACACTGAACATGGAAGCCATCATGGTGGAGCATATCCGCCAGAAATATGGCATCCGCCGGATTGCCATTGTCGATACGGACTGTCACCACGGCGACGGTTCGCAAGACATTTTCTGGCACGATCCAGACATTTTGTTCATTTCAATGCATCAGGATGGCCGCACCTTGTATCCAGGTTCAGGTTATGTGGATGAAATGGGCGGACCAAATGCGTTCGGCACCACGATCAACTTGCCAATGCCGCCGGGCACCTGCGAAGAAGGCTTTCTGTATGTGCTGGATGAAATCGTCATGCCTATTCTGAAGGACTTCAAGCCGGAACTGATCGTCAACTCGGCCGGTCAGGACAACCATTATTCCGATCCGATCACGAACATGAAATTCACGGCGCAAGGTTATGCGGTGCTGAACGATCGGCTGAAACCGGACCTGGCGGTGCTGGAGGGCGGTTATTCCATTGAAACCGCGCTGCCTTATATTAATACGGGCATTATTCTGGCGATGGCAGGCATGGATTACTCCCACATTAAAGAGCCGGACTACAATGCGGAAGATCAGATTCAGCCAGCAAACATCACGGAGTATCTGGAGAAGCTTAAGGACGTGACGCTGGATCATTGGGAAAGACGCGAGGTATTGCGTGGCAAGGTTTATCCAGACCAAGCTTTCCATACACGCTCCAACCAAATTTTTTACGATACTGGCGGCATTCGTGAACGGCAGACGGAAGTTGTGCGCGATTGCAAGGATTGCGGCGGCGCAGCGACGATTGATTCACGGGCGGATACCGGTCACCATATCTTTGCGGTGCAGATTCCGCGTTATTGCTGCGATGCCTGTCGTGCCTGGGCAGAAGAGCAGTACGCGGAGGCGCCATCAGGAAAGTATTCGCAGATCTTTCTGCAGGATAAGGACAGAGATACCTATTTGGAACGGTAAGCCCGCACTTCAAAAAGCCTGCGTTTTGCAGGCTTTTTTGTCTCTGCCATTAACACTCAAAGCTCAAAATCTTCCAGCTTCTTGCGTACTTTCCGGTTTTTGAGCGTTACGTATGCGGGTAGGCCGTTGTTGTATTTTGGGTAATCCTCCCCCTGAATCAGCGGCATCAGGTAATCACGGCATCTTTTTGTAATGCCGTACCCGTCGCGACCTATAAAGTTCTTTGGCATGAATTTTTCTACATTGGCAACATCCTTCAAGTCGGCGCGACCAATTTTGTATTTGTACGGTGCATCGGAAAGCCGCTCAATGGTTGGCATGACGGCATTGCAGCCTTTCATGGCCAATTCAACAGCCGCCTTGCCAACGGCATACGCATGCCTGACATCCGTTTTTGATGCAATATGGCGCGCAGAGCGCTGCAAATAATTGGCAACGGCCCAGTGAAATTTGTGTCCGAAGGATTCATGGATCATGTTGGCAACGACGGGTGCGGCACCGCCCAGATGCACGTGGCCAAACGCATCGACAGTTCCTTGTTCTGCGAGGAATCTTCCGTCTGGACAGCGCACACCTTCGGAAACCACGACCGTGCAAAAACCGCACCTGCGGACACATCCGTCAACTTTGGCGAGGAACTTTTCCCTGTCAAAAGGAACTTCCGGAAAAAGGATGACGACGGGGATGTTTTTATCGACCAGCAAGCCGCTGGCGGCCGCAATCCAACCTGCATGGCGTCCCATGACTTCCAGTACAAAAATTTGTGTTGAGGTTTTTGACATGGATTTGACGTCCAGAGAAGCTTCCAGTGTCGAGATGGCAATGTATTTTGCGGCAGAGCCGAAGCCAGGGCAGCAATCCGTCAAGGGTAGGTCGTTGTCGATGGTTTTGGGAACGTGTATAGCCTGCACTGGATAGCCAAGCGTATCCGAGAGCTGCGATACTTTGTAGCAGGTGTCGGCCGAATCACCGCCACCGTTGTAAAAGAAATAGCCGATATTATGCGCTTTGAGTACCGCAATCAGGCGCATGTATTCCCGGTGATCGTCTTCAAAGCTCTTTAGCTTGTAACGGCAGGATCCGAAAGCGCCGGCTGGCGTGTGGCGTAGGGCAGCAATATCGGCGGCCGTTTCCTGGGTGGTGTCGATCAGGTCTTCTGTAAGTGCACCAATAATGCCGTTGCGTGCGGCGTAAACGGTGCCGATCTTGTCGGTGTGCTTGCGTGCGGTCTCGATGACGCCGCAGGCTGAAGCATTGATGACAGCAGTGACACCGCCAGACTGGGCATACAAGGCATTTTTCTGGTGCATGATAAATAGACTCCTTCAATTCCCGTTGAGGCAATGCCATTCGAGCAAATTAGAAAATCGCACAACGCTCATGCGTTTGGCAAGCAGGCTATCCGATTATTCTACGATTAGCGTTGGTTGGGCGCTGGAAAAGTCATGATCGATTGCTGATAATTATCATGAAGAAAGAAAAATATTTGGGACACTACTACCGCTTTGTTTTGGTGTGCTATAATTCTCGTCTTCGCGGCTGTAGCTCAGCTGGATAGAGTACTTGGCTACGAACCAAGGGGTCGTGGGTTCAATTCCTGCCAGCCGCGCCAGAATTCGATGTAGTGTTAACGGGTTAGCTTTAGAGCTAGCCCGTTTTGCATTTATTGGTGACTTTCAGGCGAGTTATTTTCTGCCGCTTCCCCCATCATGCTTTTTGTGTTGTGCCAGAGAATGTCTGTAATCGTATTCTCTAATACACGAGCTTCTCCCGATCGGAGCTCCACTGCGCGGCGAAGATCATGCGCATGCAGGTCACCAAGGCCTGTCGCGAAACGGAAGGGATTCAAATTGAACGACTGTTTACATATACAAGTTAGTAAGTTTCTATTTCGATTAATAGCGTGAAAATAGTAAAATCAGCCTTTAACGCTGTTGTCCTTTGTGTCTGCGGGATGAAGCATGAACATGCGCTGGGCAGTTCTGTCACAAGTTGCCTTTTGTGGTTATAAGATTTGTTAACAGGAAAAAGTTGTGTTTGGACTTTCAAAATCTGCAATTTTTGCAATCCTTTGCTTCACGGCCTTGGGTATTTTTGGTCTTCTTTTTTATTCGTTTTCAGAAGCCGGGCCTGATCTGCCGGTCAGGACTCCTACCGAGGAGGCAGCATACTGCGCAATGTCAAAAATGACAGTCAAAATGAAGCGCGCCAGAGCGATAGCAGAGCATCAGTATGTGATGGGTACGATTAAGGGCAAAGCGGTCAAATATACTAATCCAAGTGAAGACCATACTTTTATTTCTCTTGTTAAAAGCTGTTTGCCTGAGACGGCGAGCAAACAGGCGCAAGTTGACGCCACAAACCGGCTTGGTGTTATGCTTGCTTACGACGAGGAGTACCGGCGTCTGATGGCACCGATGGAGCGGGAACAGGATCGAGCCAGGCGGAAAAGAAGATAGTTTGATGCTTTAATCGTTCTGGCAGCGCAAAAAAAGCAGACGGATAGTCTGCTTTTTTTTGCGTTACAGGTACTTTAATGCGTGGGTTCTGGCTCGCTTTGCTCTCTTTGTTGGGCGTAGTGGTCGTAAATTCGGTTGAGGTTGGATACTAACGTTTCGATCATCAATTCGCGCTCATCGCCAGGAATGGTGAGCGACTTTCCGTCAGGGCTTTCTATGATTTCGTTGCGGAGCTTGATGATTTCCTTCAACAGGGCATGCTCACTAACGTCAACTAACAAGTCGTCCCAGTCGTTTTGTCGCAATTGAACGCCAAGCATGAACGCATCTGCCCAGTCGTTGCCGGAGATTTTGTCATCATAATCAGAAAACAGAAACGGATAATAAGGCTTGCCCTCATCGAGTGTTTCGGCCACGTGTTGCCAGTGTTCAGTTAGCGCGCCCATGACGGCGTCCGCTTCCTTTTGCGTCGGGAAGTTGGGCATTTGACCACCGAAAATGTAAGGCAGGAACTCGCCCGGCGATACGGCGCTTGGGCTGCAAATCAGGGCGCAAAAAAAGCCGTCAATGTGCTCGAAGTGCATGGCATTGGGAAGGGTGTCCAGATAGTTCTGGAGCGATTCAATTTTTTTGTCGTCCAATCCACCGTGTGCAGGTAACATAAAAATCCCATCAATTAAAGTGAACAAAGTTTGCGCAAAGTTTGGCCTTGCGCCGCGTGGCTCTCTGATTATAGCCCGCCTCTTTTCGCAAAGTACATGCTTCGCAGTTGCTTATTGGCTGTCTTCAGGCATCATGAGCTTGCGAATGTCGTCGGGTATCGGGGTTGATTTTCCCGTTTCCGGGATAACCCATACAACCTTGGAACCGCCGGTGGCATAAATCGTATCTGGATCGTTTTCCAGTCGGATTTCTTGAATTATTTCAAAGCTGGACCGGCCTGGTGATCCCGCAAAGGTGCGAATTTCCAGGTTGCCGGGATATTTGAGCGCTTTGTGGAAAGTGCAGTGTGCGTTGACGACGACGGTTTCCATGCCCGCCATGCCGGGCGGCCTGATGGCGCCATACCATTCAATTCTGGCTTGTTCCAGATAACGGAAATAGGTGCTGTTGTTGACGTGCCCCATGGCATCCATATCGCCCCAGCGGATTGGAAAGCGTGAGGTGTGGACGTGTTTGTGGTTTTTCATGTTCTCTCACTTCGCTTCAGGTGTTGCTTGGCTGCCGCGCACGTCAATAAGAATGGCCCGTGCGCATCTTGGTTAAAGCAAATATGGTAATACAAGCTTGACAGAGTCGGTATCATTACGTGTTGTGCAGGAGAGTTTGTGGCATCATTGGTCCTACTTTTCATTTGCAAAATTACTGATATTTGTCGCAGGAAAAACATGACGCAACACCAACCCCAGGACTGGCAAGAGCAGTACGGCCCTCGCGAAGAGATGCACTATGACGTCGTCGTCGTCGGTGGCGGTGCGTCTGGGTTGGCGACCGCCATACGTCTAAAGCAGCTTGCCGCTGAAAAAGGTCAGGATATAGCCATTTGTGTGCTGGAGAAGGGGGGCGAGCTAGGCGCGCATATTCTGTCAGGCGCGATTATCGATCCAAGCGCACTGGAAGAGCTGTTTCCGGATTGGCGCGCAAGGGGGGCACCGCTAAATACGCAGGTAACTGAGGACCGGGTGCAAATGTTGACGGAAACCAAGGCGCGTCAGACGCCGAACTGGCTGGTGCCGGACTGCTTTCTGAATAAGGGAAATTACCTGATTTCGCTTGGGAGCCTGGTGCGCTGGCTGGGTGAGCAGGCAGAGGTGCTGGGGGTAGACGTTTTTCCTGGCTTTGCAGCAACTGAATTGCTGTATTGCGAAAATGGCACAGTGACTGGTGTGGCAACGGGCAATATGGGTGTGGACCGCAATGGCCAGCCCATGCCGTCTTTTGAGCAGGGAGTGGCGCTGTTTGCGAACTATACTGTTCTGGCAGAGGGAACGCGTGGGCAGCTCGGACGTGAAGTGATTGCGCGTTATGGCCTTGATCAAGGGCGTGATCCGCAAGCCTATAGCCTTGGCGTCAAGGAAATCTGGGAAATTGACCCGGCCAAACATCAGCCAGGCTTGGTCGTGCATACGGCTGGCTGGCCGCTGGATAGTAAAACGTATGGCGGCTCCTTCATCTACCACATGGAAAATAATCAAGTCGTCATTGGCTATGTGGTTGGCCTCGCTTACGAAAACCCGTATCTCTCGCCGTTTGAAGAATTTCAGCGTTTCAAAACGCATCCGTCTGTGCGACCCCATATCGAAGGCGGCAAGCGCATTGCTTATGGTGCGCGTGCTTTGACGGCGGGCGGTTTGCAGGCATTGCCGGAATTGGCTTTCCCGGGTGGCGTGCTGGTTGGTTGTGAGGCTGGTTTTATGAATGGCAGTCGCTTAAAGGGCATACACGGTGCCATCAAGTCAGGAATGCTGGCAGCTGAAGCCTTGTTTGATGCTTTAACTGATGGTCGCGGCAATGATGTGTTGTCTGCTTATCCAGAAATGTTCCGAAAATCGTGGTTATATGACGAGTTGCATTGCAGTCGCAACTTCAAGCCATGCATGGCCAATGGGTTATTCCTGGGTTCCCTGATGTTTGGTATTGACCAGCTTGTATTTGCTGGGCGAGCGCCGTGGACATTGCACCGGATGCGTGCAGATCACGATTATCTGCGCCCTGCCTTGGAGTGCAAGCCTATTGCTTACGACAAGCCGGATGGCAGGCTGACGTTTGATCTGATGTCTTCGGTTCAACTCTCAAACGTTCATCACGAAGAGAATCAGCCTGGTCATTTGACGCTCAAGGATGAGCGCGTGCCGGTGGCGATCAATCTGAACGAGTATGCCGGGCCGGAGGCGCGCTATTGCCCGGCTGGCGTTTATGAATTCGTGAAATCGGAAGACGGTTCAGATCGCCTGCAAATCAATGCATCCAATTGCATTCACTGCAAGACTTGCGACATCAAAGACCCAAGCCAGAATATTGTCTGGATTGCGCCAGAAGGGGGCGGTGGCCCGAATTACTCGGGCATGTAAAGCTTATGCTTGCATTATCTGGTTGACGACTTCCAGCAATGCTGAAGGCGATGCGCAAATCAGATCAGCGCCCCAGTCTGGCGTCAAGGTGCTGTCGCAATACCCCCAATCTGCAACGATGGTAGGCATGCCAGCAGATTGGCCGGCCTGTATATCACGCAAATCATCCCCGACGTACCAGCAGGAATCCGGATCCAAAGAAAGGCGTCGTGCCGCCTCAAACAGGGGTTCAGGGTGTGGTTTCGAAAAAGGAGTTGTGTCGCCCGAAATGATGCAGTCTGCGTTCAGCAAGCCGATTTCCGCAACAAAGGGATCGGTAAAGCGCGCATATTTGTTGGTGACGATGCCCCAGCCGAGCCGGTGTTTGCGCAAGCCGCGCAGCAGCGCATCCACACCTTCGAACAGGCTGCTGTTATCTGCCAGCATCGTCTGGTAATTTTCATGAAACTCCGAATGTAGTTCCAGATAGCCTTCGTCTTCTGGGGCGAGGCCGAAAGCAGCGCCAATCAGCCCGCGCGCGCCAGCAGAAGCGGCGGCGCGCAGATTCTCATAGGGCGCAGGATCCAGCCCGCGTTTTTTGCGCAACAGGTTGGCTGCGGCTGCCAGATCGGGGGCAGAATCGGCTAGTGTGCCGTCCAGGTCAAAGAGAATGGCTTTCGGGCGGGGCAGTGTTATGGAGAACGTCATAATGGTTGGATCGTTGGAGTTGGTTTCAGCGTGGTTTTGTGCAGGCCATCAGGTAGTTAACACTGACATCATCGCACAGTGCGTAGTGGTTGGTAAGCGGGTTATAGCGCAAGCCTTTCAACGCATGAACTTCCAACCCTGCATCGCGAACGAATTGCGAAAGTTCGGCGGGCATAATGAATTTGCTGTAATCATGCGTTCCCTTGGGTAGCATGCGCAATAGATATTCTGCGCCGACGATGGCGCATAAAAAGGATTTTGGATTTCTGTTCAGGGTTGAAAAAAACACCCAGCCGCCCGGCTTGGCCAGTTCGGCACAAGCGCGTACGGTTAAGGCGGGTTCTGGTACATGTTCCAGCATTTCCATGCAGGTCACGACGTCATATTTGCGCTGGTCCTTTTTGGCAAGCTCTTCTGCAGACTGCTTTTCGTAGCGCACGGAAACGCCCGATTCCAGGCTGTGAAGCTGTGCGATTTTGATGACTTTCTCGGAAAGGTCGATTCCGGTGACTTGTGCGCCTGTTTTGGCCATCCCTTCAGCGAGAATCCCGCCGCCACATCCGACGTCCAGCACAACTTTGTTGTCGAGTGCCGTATGTTCGGTTATCCAGCCCAGGCGAAGCGGGTTGATTTGGTGCAAGGGGCGAAATTCTGCATCGGGATCCCACCAGCGGTGAGCCAATGCGCTGAATTTTTCCAGCTCGTTTGGGTCGGCATTCATTGGTTTGCGTCAGCGAAAGCGGTGTTTGTTTTCAAATGGAAAGCCAGATTAT
Source organism: Burkholderiaceae bacterium (assembly GCA_963666295.1). GTDB lineage: Bacteria > Pseudomonadota > Gammaproteobacteria > Burkholderiales > Burkholderiaceae_D > QZKY01. The sequence goes on from OY762707.1 coordinate 1,702,644, forward strand.
ACGATGCTGTTCTGCGCAATAAAATCTATGGTCACCCCCGTTTTTGCAAGCAGATTTTGAAGACGGTGTTGGCTTGCTTAAATCTATCCGGCGTCTTGGTGGAGATATTTCTCCGCGCCACGATGAGAGTCGCGCCTGTCGGTCCTAAAAAACCCTCGGCTTCAAGAGCCATTTTTATTTTCAGGTTAACCGTCAGGCCGGTATGCCGTTTACGTCATCCAATTTCAGCTTCGCAAAACCAGGTGGGTCACTTTATCCCAATTAGTTCAAATAATTCAGTCTTCAGGCAGACATCACCCTGAACTGGCTACCTTGTGCTGCAATCGCCCAAGCTATTCGGGCAAACTTGTTAGCCAGCGCGCAGGCGACGACATTCGAATGTCGCCGTAGCAACATATTGCGAACCCAGTCCGCAAGACGACCAGACTGCTTAGCTAGTCGCTGCATATAGGCTCTGGCACACTGCACCAGCAAGCGCCGGAGGTTCTTGTCGCCTCGCTTGCTGATACCCAGCAGGTGCGCCCTCCCTCCCGTACTGTACTGTCTGGGCACCAGGCCGACTGATGCTGCAAAGTCGCGTCCGCAACCATATTGCTTGCCATCGCCAATTTCCGAGGTCAATACGCTGGCCGTGATGGGGACAACGCCCGGAATCGTCATCATGCGTTGACCAAGGTCGTCTTCCGCCAGTTGGCGGAACAAGTCTTTCTCTATCTCTGAAATCTGTTCGTCCAGATATTTGTAATGGGCATGCAGCCGTTCAAGCAGCAATACCAGCCGTGCTGGCAAACGATGTTCTGCCAGCACGGAAGGCAGGCGCTTGAGAACTGCTCTGCCAATTGGCAGACTGATGCCAAACTCCAGCAAGAACCCGTGAATCTGGTTGCTGGTCTTGACGCGGTCACGCACAAGCGATTCGCGCACACGGTGCAACGCTGATAAGCACTGCTGTGCCTCGCTCTTGGGTGTTACAAACCGCATTGATGGGCGCGATGCCGCTTCGCAGATGGCTTCTGCGTCAATGAAATCGTTTTTGTTGCTCTTGACGAAAGGGCGCACGAACTGTGGCGAGATGAGTTTGACCTCATGCCCAAACGTCATCAGGTGTCGCGCCAAATAGTGGGATCCTGCGCAGGCTTCCATGACAACTCTGCAAGGAGTGCATACCGCCAAAAACTCGATCATCTGCTTACGATTCATCTTCTTGCGCAGCAATACCTTGCCGTGCCGATCTTGGCCGTGAAGATGGAAAGAGTGCTTACCGAGATCAATCCCTATCAGTTTGATGTCTTGCATGATGGCCTCCAAAATGAAAACACCCTACCAGCGTTACCCGCTCGTAGGGTGGGGGTGACCATCTCATTAAACCCCGCCGAGGCGGGGTTTTTGCATGGCTTGAATCAAGCCTGTTTTTTAGCGCTTGCCAACCACCTCGATTTCAACGCGGCGATTCTTGGCGCGACCTTCGCGGGTTTTGTTAGAGGCAACCGGCTGCAACTCGCCCTTGCCCTCGGTGTAAATCTGTTTTGGATCAACCCCTTTGGAAACCATGTAAGCCTTGACCGCTTCCGCACGGCGAATCGACAGCGCCTGATTGTATTCCTCAGTACCAGTCCAGTCAGTGTGGCCCGTCGCGATGATAACTTCAATATCTACGCCTTCCATATGCTTTACGAGTTTGTCCAGCGCTTCTTGACCTTCTGGTTTGACGATTGATTTGTCAAAATCAAAGAAAGCGTCAGCTGAATAGGTCACTTTCTCCGAAGATACAACCGGTACTGGTGCAGGAACGGGTGCCGGAACGGGTGCAGCTGCCATGGGGGCGGCGGCTTCTACGCCGTCACAACCGACAACGACGGCGTCAGCCGGTGTCCAGTAACCTGTGCGCCAGCAAAGTCCTGTGCCACTTGTCGTGACCAAGCCTCGGCCATCTTGCAGGTAAGCGCTATATGGCTTGGCTGCCATGATGTCTGCTGCACTTGCAGAAGCAGAGATGGAAGCAACTACGGCGGCAGCAATAGCAAGTTTCGTTAATTTCTTCATTTTTTTCTCCTCAGTTGGAAAGTCCGCAGAGTTGTTCTGCATAACAAAAGTGCTGCATTAAACAATAAAAACCGTTGTTTAATAATACCGAATAAAAAAATGGATGCCCATGCTTTTAGTCGATATTTTGATATACACATAAGATCGGTTTGAATTTAATCAAATGTACTGCTGAACTTTTGTTGTTTTTGTAGCATTTGTGCAGCCGCATAAGTTTGAGAGAACGGCAAGTTATAAAGCTTTGCCGATGTTTTCTTGCAGTTAACGAAATAGCAGGCGATCAAATAAGCGGGCCTTTGCTGGATGCGCACGCCTTCAGATCGAAATGCCCAGATATTTCAAGACATTCCAAGTGCTTTGCGGTGGTTGAAAAGGCGCAGCTAGGGGGTTGCGCATGGTAAAATGAGGGTTTGCAATTTAGCATCCACCTCATTCTTTTTCTGAATGTGCAGCCCGTTTATTGATGTCTTTTAACAAGTGTTCCCATAATGGATCAATTCGCCAAAGAAACCATCCCGATTTCCCTTGAAGAAGAGATGCGCAAAAGCTATCTCGATTATGCAATGAGTGTAATCGTGGGGCGTGCGCTACCGGATGTGCGGGATGGTTTGAAGCCGGTGCATCGTCGCGTTTTGTTTGCGATGCACGAAATGAATAATGTGTGGAATCGACCTTACGTAAAGTGTGCGCGTGTCGTGGGCGAGACGATGGGTAAGTATCATCCGCACGGCGATCAGTCGATTTATGACACCCTGGTTCGAATGGCGCAGGATTTTTCGCTGCGCTATATGCTTGTCGATGGTCAGGGTAATTTCGGCTCGATAGATGGCGACAACGCAGCGGCCATGCGTTATACCGAATGTCGTCTGGACAAGATTGCGAGCGAGTTGCTGGCTGATATCGACAAGGAAACAGTCGACTTTGTCCCGAACTATGATGGCAAGGAGTTAGAGCCATCGGTGTTGCCCGCCAAGATACCTAATTTGCTGATCAATGGTTCGTCAGGTATCGCGGTTGGTATGGCAACCAATATTCCACCGCACAATATCACTGAGGTGATCAATGGCGCATTGCATTTGCTGCATCACCCGGACAGCAGTATTGATGAGTTGATCGACATCATCCCTGCACCTGACTTCCCGACGGCAGGCATTATTTACGGCGTGGCTGGTGTGCGTGATGGTTACCGCACCGGACGTGGGCGCGTCATCATGCGTGCCAAGACGCACTTTGAGGAAATTGCACGCGACGGGCGTCAGGCTATCGTGATTGACGAGTTGCCGTATCAGGTCAACAAGAAAAACTTGCTGGAGCGCATTGCAGAGCATGTGCGCGACAAGAAACTGGACGGCATTAGCGATGTCCGTGATGAATCTGATAAAAGCGGCATGCGCGTGGTGATTGAGCTTCGGCGCAATGTCGTGCCGGAAGTGATTCTGAATAATCTGTACAAGCAGACGCAACTGCAAGACACCTTCGGCATGAATATGGTGGCGCTGGTGGATGGTCAACCAAGATTGCTGAACCTGAAGCAGATGCTGGAGTGCTTCCTGTCGCACCGACGTGAGGTTGTGACGCGCAGGACTGTGTATGATTTGCGTCGAGCCAGAGAGCGCGGTCATGTGCTGGAAGGCCTAGCCGTTGCACTGGCAAATATTGACGAATTTATTGCAATCATCAAGGCGGCGCCAACGCCACCGATCGCGCGTCAGGAATTGATGGCGCGCTCCTGGGATTCGTCGCTGGTACGGGAAATGCTGGCGCGAACAGGGGCGGAAAACGCAGGTGGTATTGAAGCCTTCCGTCCAGAAAGCTTGCCGAGACACTATGGTATTCAAAAGGATGGCATGTACCGTCTTTCAGACGGGCAGGCACAGGAAATCCTGCAAATGCGCCTGCAGCGCCTGACTGGGCTGGAGCAAGATCGGATCGTCAACGAATATAAAGACGTGATGGCGCAGATTGCGGATTTACTCGATATTCTGGCGAAGCCAGAGCGCGTGGTCACGATTATTGGCGATGAATTAACGCAGGCGGTCAATGAATATGGCGAGGGCAACAAGGATGCGCGCCGTTCTCAGATCGAGTTGAATGCGACCGATCTGGAAACCGAGGATCTGATTACGCCGCAAGACATGGTAGTCACGCTGTCGCATACCGGTTACATGAAATCACAATTGCTTTCGGAATACCGCGCGCAGCGCCGTGGCGGGCGCGGGCGGCAGGCTGCAACGACCAAGGATGACGATTGGATTGATCAATTGTTTGTCGCGAATACGCACGATTTCATTTTGTGCTTCTCCGATCGCGGGCGCGTTTACTGGCTCAAGGTGTGGGAAGTGCCGCAAGGATCACGCATAGCACGCGGACGTCCGGTGGTTAACATGTTCCCGTTGCAGGATGACGAGAAGATCACGGTGATTCTGCCGGTTTCAGGCGAGAATCGCAGTTTCCCGGAAGATCGCTACATTTTCATGGCGACCAGTCTGGGAACGGTCAAGAAAACCCCGCTTTCCGACTTTAGCAACCCGCGCAAGACCGGCATTATTGCCGTTCAACTGGACGAGGGTGATTACCTGATCGGCGCGGCGCTCACAGATGGTCAAAACGATGTGATGTTGTTCTCTGATGCCGGCAAGGCGGTGCGCTTTGATGAAAATGACGTGCGCCCGATGGGTCGTACGGCGCGTGGTGTGCGCGGCATGAATCTGGATGAAGGCCAACAGGTGATTTCATTGCTGGTTTCAGAAGATGAAAGCCAGTCGGTATTGACGGCAACCGAACATGGTTTTGGCAAGCGCACGCCGGTTGGTGAATACACGCGCCACGGGCGCGGCACCAAGGGCATGATTGCCATTCAGACCAGTGAGCGCAACGGCAAGGTGGTGGCTGCAACGCTGGTGGATCAGAATGATGAAATCATGTTGATTACGACCGGTGGTGTCTTGATTCGTACGCGCGTTTCCGAGATTCGCGAAATGGGACGCGCTACGCAGGGCGTGACGTTGATAGCGGTGGAAAACGGCACGGCGCTAATTGGTATGGAGCGTATTCTTGAATCCGAAGAAGACGAGCCGGGAGAGGAAGCCTAGCACTCATGCGCAAGTTTAATTTTTCTGCGGGCCCGTCTACCTTGCCTGAGGAAGTCTTGAGACAGGCTGCAGAAGAAATGCTGGACTGGCAGGGGTGCGGTTTTTCCGTGATGGAAATGAGTCATCGCAGCCTGGAATTCATGTCGATTCTGGAAAGCGCCCACAATGATTTGCGCGACTTGTTATCAGTTCCTGAGAATTACAAGATTCTGTTCATGCAGGGTGGCGCGGTAGCGCAAAATGCCATCATTCCGATGAACTTGCTTGGGCGGGTAGCCAGGCCGGCGACGGTCGATTTTGTCCATACGGGTTTCTGGTCTGGCAGGGCGATGGACGACGCGCGCAAATATGCGCGTGTGAATGTGGCGGCTACATCTGAGGCAACCGGATTTACGCATATTCCAGCGCGCGAAGAATGGCGGTTGTCGGAAAATGCCGCTTACGTGCATCTCTGCACGAATGAAACGATTCACGGCGTTGAATTTCCATTTGTTCCCGAAGTTGGTGCAGTTCCCCTGGTGGCAGACATGTCTTCGCATATCCTGTCGCGGGTGATTGACGTTTCGCGTTACGACGTGATTTTTGCCTGTGCGCAAAAAAATCTGGGCATCGCCGGTTTGACGCTGGTCATCGTGCGTGATGACCTGCCTGGTCATGCCTTGTCAATTTGCCCTTCGGCATTCGACTGGGAAAAAGTGGCGCAAAATGATTCGATGTTCAATACGCCGCCGACATACGCGATCTATATTTCCGGCTTGCTGTTTCAATGGTTGAGGCGGCGGGGCGGGGTGGCCGCGATCGAAGCGCGCAATATCGAGAAAGCCGCGCTGTTGTATGACTATCTGGACTCAACCGATTTTTATCGCAATTCAGTATCAAAGAATTACCGCTCCCGCATGAATGTGCCGTTTTTGCTGCATGATGCGACGCTGGACCAGGCGTTTTTGAAAGGTGCATGGACAAATGGATTGCTGCAGCTCAAAGGGCATCGTGTCATGGGCGGCATGCGCGCATCGATTTACAATGCCATGCCCATCGAAGGGGTGAAGGCATTGATCGATTTCATGCGTGAATTCGAACGTACACACTAGTGTAACCGGCGTTTTTGCCTCAAATTGAAATACAATCTACTGATTTGTAATTCGCTCATTTTGCTTATTCATGGATAAAGACCTTAAACCCTTACGTGACCAGATTGACGAGACTGACAGGCAGTTGCTGGAGTTGTTAAACCGGCGCGCCAGATTGGCGCAGGAAGTCGGGCATGTGAAGGAAAAAACGAACGCGCCGGTATATCGGCCAGAGCGGGAGGCGCAAGTGTTGCGTGCGCTGGCTGACCGTAATCCCGGGCCACTGCTGAATGGTGACTTGCAGCAGATCTTTCGTCAGATCATTTCGGCCTGCCGTGCGCTGGAGTTGCGCGTCAAGGTGGCCTATCTGGGGCCGACGGGAACCTATTCCGAACAGGCAGTGACGCAGCAGTTTGGCAGTGCGATCGACGGCGTTCCCTGTACCACGCTGGATGAAGTTTTCCGTGCGACGGAGGCGGGCGCAGCCGATTTTGGTGTTGTGCCTGTCGAGAACTCAACCGAGGGCGCGATTAATCGCACGCTGGATTTGTTGCTGCAAACTTCGCTGACGATTAGCAGTGAAATTTCGATCCCGGTACACCATTGTTTGATGACACAAAGCGGCTCCATGGAAGGGGTCACGGCGATTTGTGCACACGTGCAAGCCTTGTCACAGTGCCAGGGATGGTTGAATTTGCACTATCCGGATGTTGAACGGCATGCGGTTTCGTCCAACGGCGAGGCGGCGCGGTTGGCAAGTGAAGACGCTAGTGTTGCTGCTGTTGCTGGTGAAATGGCGGGCCAGAAATATGGCTTGAAAGTGGTGAATACCAATATTCAGGATGCACCGAATAACCGTACGCGTTTTGTTGTGATCGGCCGTTTGCAGACAGCGCCGAGTGGGAAGGATCAAACATCACTCGTGTTTTCGGTACCCAATGAGGCTGGCTCCGTTTACCGCACATTGAAACCACTCGCAACCCACGGGGTGTCGATGACGCGTTTTGAGTCACGTCCGGCGCGTACTGGAAGTTGGGAATATAATTTTTTCGTCGATGTGGAAGGTCATGCGCAAGATGAGAAGGTAGCTGCGGCGCTCACGGAGCTAAAGGCGCATGCTGCTTATTTCAAGTTGCTGGGGTCTTACCCCTCCACGCTTTAATTTTCGGGAACATCATGTCGAATCTATTCGGGCCGGAATATGTCCGCGCCATTTCTCCCTATCAGGCTGGCAAGCCAATTTCGGAAGTCGCTCGCGAGTTCGGGTTGGACGAAACGAAGATCATCAAAATGGCATCCAATGAAAATCCGTTGGGCATGCCGGAGTCTGCGCGCCAGGCCATGCTGGAAGCGTTTGCAGAAGCGGGGCGCTACCCGGATTCAAACGGATTTGAACTTAAAGAGGCACTCTCGGCGCGCTATGGCGTGCCGCAAGACTGGATTACGCTGGGTAACGGCAGCAACGACATTCTGGAACTGGCTGCGCATGCATTGGTGCAACCGGGGCAGTCGGTGGTTTTCGCGCAGTACAGCTTCGTTGTGTATGCACTGGCATCACAGGCTGTCGGCGCGCGCGCTATCGCCGTGCCCGCAATAGATTACGGCCATGATCTAGGGGCCATGCTGCAGGCGATTACGGATGACACACGCCTGATTTACATCGCGAATCCGAATAATCCGACCGGTACTTTCCTTGAGCCGGAAGAAATGGCGGCTTTCCTGAAAGCGGTGCCGGAAGAGGTGGTGGTCGTGATTGATGAAGCCTACAACGAATATCTCGACTCAGGCTTGCAATACGACTCCACCGAATGGGTGCGCCAGTATGGAAACTTGCTGGTGTCACGCACTTTTTCAAAGGCGCACGGCCTGGCGGGATTGCGCGTCGGTTTTGGTATTGCACAGCCGCGCATTACCGATTTGCTGAATCGCATCCGCCAGCCGTTCAACGTCAATACCCTGGCGCAGGCGGCGGCCATTGCCGCGCTGAACGACAAGGCCTACCTGCAAAAAAGTGCTGAACTGAATGCACAGGGGTATCGGCAGTTGACCCAGGCTTTTGAGGAAATGGGGCTGGAATACATCCCGTCCTACGGTAATTTCGTGACGGTTCGCGTTGGTGATGATGGCGAGGCGGGCGCGCGCGTGAATCTGGCCTTGCTGAAAAAAGGAATTATTGTGCGTCCGATTGGTGGTTACGGTCTGCCGCAGTGGTTGCGGATTTCAATCGGCTTGCCGGAAGAAAACACGGCTTTCCTCACAGCCTTGAAAGAAGTACTAACATGAGAAAAGTTTCAGGATCATATCAAAGCGGTGCTTCGTTGCGGACTAACATGAGCGAAGCGAATGTTAAGCGAAGCGGCCGAAACCAAAATGCTGCCTTTATTCGGGCACTCAAGGATGTGCTGGCCTGACCCCATGTTCAATAAAATTGCGTTATTTGGTGTCGGTCTGATTGGTGGCTCGTTCGCCCTTGCGCTTAAAAAAGCGGGCAAGGTTGAACTGGTGGTGGGTGTTGAGCGCAGTGAGGTGGCGCTGGCGCGCGCGCTGGAACTTGGTGTTGTCGATCAAGCGATGACGTCTGTTGCCGAGGCGGTTCGTGGTGCGGATCTGATCATGATTGCGGCACCAGTCGCGCAGACGGCCAGTATTCTGACTGCGATCAAGCCGCATCTGGAGCCGGATACTATTGTGACCGATGTAGGCAGTACAAAGTCGGGGGTGGTGGAGGTGGCGCGGTCTGTTTTGGGTGAAAAGGCGTCCCAGTTTGTGCCTGGCCATCCGATCGCCGGACGCGAGACCAATGGCCCGGACGCCGCCATCACGGATTTGTACGTCAACCGAAAAGTGGTGCTGACGCCGACGTCGGAGAGTAGGTCGCAATTGGTGCAAAGGGTGGCAGATGCCTGGCGTGCGTGCGGGGCGAACATCCACTACCTGACGCCCGCCGAGCATGATGACGTGTTTGCCGCCGTCAGTCATTTGCCGCATTTGCTGGCGTATGTGCTGGTTGATAACATTGCGCGCAGGCCGGAAGCGGATGTGCTATTTCAATATGCTGCAAGCGGCTTTCGGGACTTCACGCGCATTGCGGGTTCATCGCCTGAAATGTGGCGTGACATTACGCTGGCAAACCGGCCGGCACTGCTGGAGTTGCTGGATTCGTATATTGCCCAACTTCATGACATGCGCGATCTGGTCGCAACTTCAAATGGCGATGCCATCAATGCCGTTTATGCCAATGCGCAAAAGGCACGGAAAAACTGGATGTACGCTGTCGAAGCGACGGAAAAACCAAGTACGGATGGGGGTGACTAAGGATGCATTACCCGAGTTACATTGATTTGACGCCGGTAACGCGCGCTGAAGGTAGCGTGCGTTTGCCTGGCTCAAAAAGTATTTCGAATCGCACTTTGTTGCTGGCTGCGATGGCAAGAGGAACGACGCGAATCATGGATTTGCTGGCGTCAGACGATACGCAAGTCATGCTGGAGGCGTTGAAAGAACTGGGTGTGACGTGGACGCAAATCGAAGGTACGCAGAATTTTGTCGTGCAAGGTGCCGATGGCCCATTTCCGGTCAAGCAAGCGGCCATGTTTATGGGTAATGCCGGTACAGCGATTCGTCCGCTGACGGCCGCACTGGCGGCGATGCAAGGCGACTATACCCTGCGCGGCGTGCCACGCATGCATGAGCGTCCGATTGGCGATCTGGTCGAGGCATTGAACGCCGCCGGTGCGGATATCGACTATCTGGGTGAGCCGGGTTATCCGCCTCTGCACATCAAGCCTGGCAACATACAGGCTGATCGTTTGAAAGTGCGCGGCAACGTATCCAGCCAGTTTCTGACGGCCCTGCTGATGGCGGCACCACTGATGGCGCGAGAAAAGGGCGTCACGATTGAAGTCGTCGGCGAACTGATTTCACGTCCGTATATCGAAATTACGCTGAATCTGATGGCGCGCTTTGGTGTCAAGGTTCAAAACGACGGTGGTCAGGAATTCGTGATTCCGGCCGGCCAGTTTTACGTCAGTCCGGATACCTTGCATGTAGAGGGTGATGCGTCTTCAGCTTCTTACTTCCTGGCAGCAGGTGCGATTACAGGCGGGCCGGTTCGAATTGAAGGGGTTGGGCTGGACAGCATTCAGGGCGATGTGCGTTTCGTCGAAGCCTTGCAGCAAATGGGTGCGGTGATTAGTCACGGTGACAACTGGATTGAGGCGCGCTCCGAAGGCGTGCTAAAAGCAATTGATGCGGATTTCAACCACATTCCGGATGCTGCGATGACGATTGCGATTGTGGCGCTGTATGCAGACGGCACCAGCACCTTGCGCAATATCGGTAGTTGGCGCGTCAAGGAAACGGACCGGATTGCGGCCATGGCGACCGAGTTGCGGAAACTGGGCGCAACGGTTGAAGAGGGCGAAGATTATCTGCGCGTGACGCCACCGGAACAGATTCAATCCGCAACGATCGATACCTATGACGATCACCGCATGGCGATGTGTTTTTCGCTCGCCTCCTTGAATGGCGCGGCCCGTAGCGGCAATGAAATGCGCATCAACGATCCGCGGTGCGTTGCAAAAACCTTTCCGGACTATTTCGATGTGCTCAACCAGATTTTGCAGCGCGCGCGATCATGAGTTTTTCTGAACATAGTTGCATGGGGTTTGGTGGCCCACTCCGGGTGCCAGTGATTACCATTGATGGCCCGACCGCCTCCGGCAAGGGAACGATTGCGCGCAAGGTGGCCTATCGGCTGGGATTCCACACGCTGGACTCGGGGGCGCTATACCGCATGGTGGCGTGGGCCGCGTTGGCGGAAGGATTGGACGCACAGCACGAAGATGCGCTGCTGGAAATGATGGATCGCGTCACGTTTCGCTTCAGCGGCGAAAAAGTCATCATATCCGGTCAGGATGTGACCGATGAAATTCGAGAGGAAGCAGTCGGCCTGATTGCGTCCAGAGTAGCTGCGCTGCCGGCGGTTCGCGAAGCGCTGGTTGACCGGCAATTGCGGTTTCGGCAGCCGCCGGGTCTGATCGCAGATGGGCGCGATATGGGGACGGTGATATTTCCGGATGCCGATCTGAAGGTGTTCATGACGGCCAGTGTAGAAGTGCGTGCGCAGCGCCGTTATAAGCAATTGATAGAAAAAGGATTTCCTGCTAATATGGCGAGCCTTCTGGAAGATTTGCACGAGCGGGATCAGCGCGATTTACAGAGGGCGGTGGCACCGCTGGCACCTGCAGAGGGAGCAAAAGTGCTGGATACGTCTGATATGACGGAGGAGCAGGTCGTAGCGCAAGTTGTTGAATGGTATCGTGAGATTGATCAAAGAAACCAACTATAATTCCCGCTATATTTTCCCGATGTTATGTCGCTTGGTTCCCGACTGAATGCAATGTTCAGAGGGATCTTTTTAAACCTGACCCAGTTTGAGAGCACGATTTGTTTTCGGCTGGCTAAGCTACTTATTTTTAATCATTAACCAATATGTCAATTTCCACTGAAACAAATGAATCCGCTTTCGGTACAGAAAGCTTTGCAGCACTATTCGAAGAATCGCTGGCACGCCAGGATATGCGCTCAGGCGAGGTCATTTCCGCCGAGGTAGTGCGCATTGATCACAACCATGTGGTTGTAAATGCAGGGCTGAAATCAGAATCGTTTATCCCTATTGAAGAATTCAAGGACGATGTAGGCGAAATCGAAGTTAATGTCGGTGATTTTGTTTCGGTTGCGATCGAATCACTTGAGAACGGTTACGGTGACACGATCCTGTCGCGCGACAAGGCCAAACGCCTCGCTTCCTGGCTGGCCTTGGAAAAAGCCATGGATGCGGACGAACTCGTGACCGGTACGATCAACGGCAAGGTGAAGGGTGGCCTGACCGTGTTGACCAACGGTATCCGTGCTTTCTTGCCGGGTTCGCTGGTTGATTCGCGCCCGGTGAAAGACACCACGCCGTATGAAGGCAAGACCATGGAGTTCAAGGTCATCAAATTGGACCGCAAGCGCAATAATGTTGTGCTGTCGCGCCGTGCTGTGGTTGAGGCCTCCATGGGTGAAGAGCGTCAGAAACTGCTGGAGACGCTGCAGGAAGGTGCTACGGTCCAGGGCGTGGTCAAGAATATTACCGACTACGGCGCCTTTATTGACCTGGGAGGCATCGACGGCCTGCTGCACATCACAGATCTTGCATGGCGCCGTGTTCGCCATCCTTCGGAAGTGCTGACGGTCGGTCAGGAAATCACTGCGAAAGTACTTAAGTACGATCAAGAGAAGAGCCGTGTTTCATTGGGTGTGAAACAGTTGGGCGAAGATCCATGGGTTGGTTTGTCGCGCCGCTACCCGAAAGGTACGCGTTTGTTCGGCAAGGTCACAAACCTGACCGATTACGGTGCTTTTGTTGAAGTCGAGCAAGGTATCGAAGGTTTGGTTCACGTTTCTGAAATGGATTGGACCAACAAGAATGTTGCGCCAAACAAAGTGGTCAAGCTGGGCGACGAAGTGGAAGTCATGGTGCTGGAAATAGACGAATCTCGTCGCCGCATCAGTCTCGGCATGAAGCAGTGCGCGCCGAACCCATGGGACGATTTTGCCATCAACCATCAGAAAGGTGACAAGGTTACCGGCGCGATCAAATCAATTACCGATTTCGGTGTCTTCATCGGTTTGCCGGGCAATATTGACGGTTTGGTCCACTTGTCCGACCTGTCATGGAATGAGCCAGGTGAAGAAGCGGTTCGTCGCTTCAAGAAAGGCGAAGATCTGGAAGCCGTTGTTCTGGCGATCGACGTCGAGCGCGAGCGCGTGTCACTGGGTGTCAAGCAACTGGAAGGCGATCCGTTCAACAATTTCGTCGCCCTGAATGACAAAGGCGCCGTGCTGAATGGTGAAGTCAAGTCCGTTGAGCCAAAAGGTGCGGTTGTTCAGTTATCCGAAGACGTGGAAGGCTATTTGCGTGCGTCTGAAATCTCCAGCGATCGTGTTGAAGATGCGTCAACGCACTTGAAGGAAGGTGACAAAGTTGAGGTCATGATCATCAATATCGACCGTAAATCACGCACCATCCAGCTATCCATCAAGGCTAAGGATCAGGCTGAAACGAAGGAAGCTTTGCAGAAAATGTCCGATGAGGCCGATGCGGCCGCTTCCGGCATGACCAGCTTGGGCGCATTGCTGAAGGCCAAGTTCGATAATAAAAGCTGATCCGGTCAGGCAGTAGGAACATGACGAAGTCAGAGCTGATTGCCCGTCTGGCAGAGCGCTATACGCAACTGGTTGCGAAAGATGCGGAACTGGCGGTTAAGTCCATTCTTGATGCGATGACCACGGCCCTGGTCAATGGTCAGCGCATCGAGATACGCGGATTCGGCAGCTTTGCGATTAATGTTCGTCCGCCGCGCGTTGGACGTAATCCGAAGTCTGGTGAAAAAGTGATGGTGCGAGAAAAACGTGTGCCGCACTTCAAGCCAGGCAAGGAGTTGCGTGAAAGCGTTGACGAAATGGCAGCCAAGGTGCCCTTTGGGGATGATTGAATCTGCTTGGTATGAAAAGGGCATCTTCGGATGCCTTTTTTTTGCGTAAAATGGTTTCATTTAGTGAGATCGCAGCTATGTTCATGGGGGGTGCATCGTGAAAATCGTTGTTCGGATTATTGCCGCAATACTGTTTTTCGTGATTTTCAGTTTTGCGCTGAAAAATTCGCATGAGGTGCCCCTGCAATTCTTTATGGGCTATGAATGGCGTGGCCCGATGGTGTTGCTCTTGCTGGTGTTTTTCGCGATCGGTGCCACGTTTGGGGTGCTGGCGATGATGCCGACGATCTTTCGCAAGCGAAATGAAATCAGCAAGCAAAAAACGATGGTCAGCACTCTGCAAAAACAGATTGAAGCACTCAAGGTGGCGCAAGACCGTGCGCAACAAGATGGTGGTGCGGCGCAGGAGTAGTAGTTCTCCCTGCGCTTTTGAGGTTCAACCTTTTGATTGTTAGATTGCATGAATTTTGAAACCTGGTGGCTCTTTGGTATTCCCGTTTTTTTCGGGTTGGGTTGGCTGGCCGCGCGGTTAGACATCCGGCAGCTTTTGTCTGAATCAAAGGCGCTTCCGCATGGTTACTTCAAAGGCTTGAACTTTTTGCTCAATGAACAGCCCGATAAAGCCATTGATACATTTATCGAAATTGTGCAGCTTGATCCCGAGACGGCCGAACTGCACTTTGCACTGGGTAACATGTTTTCCCGCCGTGGCGAAATTGATCGCGCCATACGCGTCCATCAAAATTTGCTTTCCCGCGCCGATTTGCCGCAAAGGCAGCGCGAGCTTGCATTGTATGAACTGGGCAATGATTTTTTGCGCGGTGGTTTGCTTGATCGTTCCGAGGAAGCTTTCAACAAGCTGCTTAAAACGCAGCATGGCGCCAAGGCGCAACGTGCGCTACTTGAAATTTATCAGCGACTCAAGGAGTGGCAGCGTGCCATTGATGCGGCGCAGGCCATGAATACATCGGGTTCAGGGCGCTGGCAAAAGGAAATATCGCAGTTCTATTGTGAGCTGGCGCAAAAAGAGTTGGACAAGAATCAGCCGGACAAGGCGATCTCCTTGTTGGAAAAAGCACTGGCAGCGAATCACTCAAATGTGCGCGCCAACATGTTGATTGGTGATGTCCTGTCTGCGCAGGGCAATAAGGAAGGCGCGCTGTACGTGTGGCGGCGAATTGAACAGCAAAGTCTGCCGCACATGGCGTTGGTTGCACAGCGGGTCATGGAATGCTACCGGTCACTGGGGCGAGCGCAGGAAGGCTTTGATTTGCTGCAATCATTCATGGCGCAGAATCCATCGATTGATTTGCTGGAAGTCATGTTCAGCAGTCTGGTGGCGTTGCAGGGTGCCGAAGCGGGCTATCAACTGGTGCTGGATGAACTTCGACGTTCGCCTAACTTGCTGGGACTCGACAAGCTGCTGGAGGCTCGTTTGCTGATCAAGCGCGATGATCGGGATGAGTTGAATATGGTTCGGGATCTGGTGCATGGCTATGCACAAAAAATGGCGCGCTATCAATGCAGTCATTGCGGCTTCAAGTCGCGCCAGTTTTACTGGCAATGTCCGGGGTGTAACTTATGGGAAACCTATCCGCCACGCCGTTCAGAGGAACAACTGGCGTCGAATTGATCGGCGCGTGAAAATTGACTTAATATGAAGGGCTGACCACGAGGTTCTTTGATAAAAACAAGCATATGAATATTATTTGCATGAAATGGGGAACCAAGTTCCCGCCGCTATACGTCAACCGCTTATACGGCATGGTTGCCAGAAATCTGACCAAGCCGTTTCGTTTTATCTGTTTCACGGAAAATGGCGAAGGCATCCGTCCAGAGGTGGAAATACAACCGCTTCCAGAACTGCATATTCCAGAAGGTTTGCCCGAGCGTGGCTGGCGCAAGCTGTCTGTTTTTGCGAAAGATTTTGGTGGCCTGGAGGGGCCGACCTTGTTTCTTGATCTTGATGTTGTGATTGTCGACAACATCGACGATTTTTTTACGTATCCGGGCGAATTCCTGATCGTGCATGACAAGTTACGACCCAATAAGATGGAAGGTAACTCATCTGTATTTCGTTTTGAGCCGGGCAAGTACCCGGAAATACTGGATTATTTTGTCGAGAATTTTGAGCGCGTCAGAGGTGAAGTTCGCCACGAACAGGCGTATCTGTCGCGCGAAATGGCAAAGCTGGGCAAAATGCGGTTCTGGCCGGATGAGTGGGTACCGAGTTTCAAGTATGGGTGTGCCCCGTCACTGGTTCAATCGTGGTTCAAGGCACCTAGTATTCCAAACAAGGCCAAAATCATTCTGTTTCATGGCTTGCCCAATCCGCCGGAAGCGGCAAAGGGTATTAGCGGCAAATGGTATCGTCATATCAAGCCATCACCATGGATTAATGACTACTGGGTCGAGTGAACGCATAAAACACCGTCAACAGGCGATGCGCCAAACTTGACGCGCAAGGTTTTTCCATTGTTGGTGGTAAGGGCAACGGTGCAGCAGTCGGCATCGCACCAGGGTATTTAGTCAGGATTTGTACATAGGGGGAACGATGAAGACGAGACTCGTTGAAGCCACACCTTCTGCGCATGGTTCGCCGCTGCTGATCAAACAGTTACTGCTAACGCCGCTATCCAACGCGCCTGAGCAGGAAATTGTTTACGCGGATCGCTCACGTTATACCTATCGCACTTTGAGCGAGCGTATTTCTCGTCTGGCGAGCGGGCTGCAGGGGTTGGGCGTGACGGCCGGTCAGACTGTTGCGGTCATTGAATGGGATACCCCGCGCTATCTCGAGGCTTACTTTGCCGTCCCCATGATGGGTGCAATAATCCAGATGGTGAACGTCAAATTGACGCCCGAGCAGATTATTTATACCCTGAACCATGCACAGGCGGACGTGATTTTGGTCAATGGGGATTTCCTGCCAATGCTGGAGCCGCTGGTTGAATACCTGGAATCGGTGCGCACCATTGTCTTGATGTCGGATGAGCCGACACCGCCGATGACAAAAATCAGTTTTGCTGCGGAGTATGAGGTCTTGCTGGCGTCCGGCGATCCGGCGCATGTGTTTCCTGATTTTGACGAAAATACTTGCGCGACGACTTTTTACACCACGGGTACAACCGGTGCGCCGAAAGGCGTGTGTTTTAGTCATCGCCAACTTGTTTTGCATACGCTGTCACTGGCTGCGGCAGTCGGTTGCGCGCCGCAACAAGGCCGCTTGCATCGAGATGATGTTTACATGCCCTTGACGCCGATGTTTCATGTACATGCTTGGGGCTTGCCGTATCTGTCGACCATGCTGGGGCTCAAGCAGGTTTATCCCGGCGCGTATTATCCTGATCGTTTGCTGCGCCTGATTCCGCAGGAAAAAGTTACTTTTTCTCACTGCGTGCCAACAGTGCTGCACATGTTGTTGACACACCCGTCCTCCGCTGGCGTTGACTTGAGTGGCTGGAAGCTGGTCATTGGTGGCTCGGCTTTGCCGCAGGCTATGGTGCTGGAGGCCGGGCGACGCGGCATTGATATTTTCGGTGGTTATGGCCTTTCCGAAACTTGCCCGGTGTTGACCATTGCCCATCTTGATACTGCCGAACTGAACAAGCCGCTGGGAGAGCAGGCTGCCTTGCGCAGCAAGGCGGGGCGTACGATTCCTTTGGTTGATTTGAGGATCGTTGATGAAGAAATGAATGTTTTGCCGCATGACGGGAAGGCGGCGGGTGAAGTGCTGGTGCGTGCGCCCTGGCTGACGCAGGGCTATCTGAAAGAAGGCGAGGCGTCAGAGGCGCTATGGGAGGGAGGATATCTGCACACCGGCGATATCGGTCATGTCGATGCCAAAGGCTATTTGCAGATTACGGATCGTGCCAAGGATGTCATCAAGACCAGTGGCGAATGGATTTCTTCGCTTGGGTTGGAAAACGTGCTGCTCAAGCATCCAGGCGTGAAGGAGGTGGCGGTGATCGCGCAAAAAGATGCACGCTGGGGTGAGCGCCCACTTGCGCTGGTTGTGCGTGATGAACACTATGTGGAGCCCGTTTCTGAACAGGATTTGCGCAAACATGTATCGGATTGCGGGGCAGAAAGCGGGTTGGGGCGATTTGCGATTCTGGTGAATGTCGTGTTTATTGAGAGTTTGCCGAAAACGAGTGTCGGCAAGATGGACAAGCGTGAAATGCGTGGCAGGTTCATAAAATAGCCGACGGTTGTTTAAATGGCAATTTCTTGGTGTAGAATGTTGATCGAATTGCAATATTAATTCGTGTGTTGGGTCATGGTGCTGCAAATAAACATTCATAAATCAAGGAGAGGGTCGTGATCAGAAAACTGCTTTTGGCTATTGCTGTATTTGTTGTTTCAATGGGATTCGCATTCGCACAGATTGACGTCAACAAGGCAACACCAGCCGAGTTGGACAGCGTTAAGGGAATCGGCCCAAAGTTGTCGCAAGTGATTGTCGCCGAGCGCAGCAAGGGAGCATTCAAAAACTGGCCGGATCTGCAAAAGCGCGTCAAGGGGATTGGAAACAAGAATGCTGCCAGATTTTCGCAAGCCGGTTTGACGGTAGGTGGGAAAGCGTATTGAGCATTAGCTTGATGAATAGACAGCCCTGCCGATATGGCAGGGCTTTTTTATGTACGCTATGCCGATGAATGTTACGTTGATGTACGCAATCAAATATGCTTGTGCCTCATCTTGATGTTGATTGCCATTACGCATCAACAGGCAATCGCAAGTGATCTTGCATTGCGGTACGTCAAAAGCCGATGTGGCGCGTTTTTTGAGGCGCCGGGAATGCCGCAAAAACTGCTAAAATCAAACAAAAGTCGTTGAGTGCTCAAAACTGGAAAAGTGTCTGTTCAGCCGATTTTTGTTGAAGTAAAAATTTAATAATGCTAACCATGAACCTGTCCAATCACTTTTTGATCGCAATGCCATCCATGGACGACCCCATTTTCGGCGGCGCGGTGGTTTATTTGTGCGAGCATAACGAGCATGGCGCGTTGGGCATGGTGATTAACCGTCCAACCAATATCAAACTCAGCGATTTGATCGAACGTCTTGATCCAAAACCGGAAGTGGCGCAACTGGCGGCTAATCCTGTGGTGTTTGGTGGGCCGGTGCAGGAAGACCGAGGTTTTGTCCTGCATTCTCCATCTGCCGAGTTTTCTTCGATGTTGAAAGTGACGGACGATATTGCCTTTACGACTTCGCGTGATGTGTTGGAAGCGGTAGCGTCTGGCATGGGGCCGGAGAAAATTCTTGTCAGTGTAGGCTATTCCGGTTGGGCGGCGGGTCAACTGGAAGACGAAATCGGTCGCAACGGCTGGTTGACGGTGGCCGCGAATTCAGAAGTCATCTTTGATTTGCCATACGAATATCGTTATGACGCGGCGTTGAAATTGCTCGGTATTTCGCCTTCAATGCTGGTTTCCGGGGTGGGG
Organism: Burkholderiaceae bacterium; assembly: GCA_963666295.1. GTDB lineage: Bacteria > Pseudomonadota > Gammaproteobacteria > Burkholderiales > Burkholderiaceae_D > QZKY01. Next base: position 1,721,840 of record OY762707.1, read on the forward strand.
CATGCGTGAGCCGATTGCGCGCTGTCTTGGGTATTGGGGAACGAAAGCGATGACGGTGTAATGGCAGACTTGCTACTGGCTTTCGATTTCGGGCTAAAGCGCATCGGTGTGGCTGTTGGCAATACGATGCTCAGACAGGCACAACCATTAAAGGTGATCAGCGCAGAGACAAATGTGGCAAAATTTGCGGAGATTGGCGCCTTGCTCGAAGAATGGAAACCAGCCCGCTGTATAGTCGGCTTGCCTCTGCACCCGGATGGCAATGAGCATGAGATGACGGTGCGCTGTCGTCGTTTCGCCAATCAGTTGCGTGGCCGATTCGGGGTTGAAACCGAACTGGTCGATGAGCGCTACTCTTCGGCTGTGGTTTCCAGCCAGCGTGGCGAGGCCATAGATGATCAATCAGCAGCACTTATATTGCAGCAATACTTCAATGAAAAAAACTAATAACGGACAAGATGCTGAAGCCTTGTACGCGACGCTTCTGGAAAACGTGCGAACCGGTCTGGCAGAGGAAAACAATCCGGCGATTGTGGGGATCCATTCCGGCGGCGCCTGGCTTGCCGAGCGCTTGGCAGATGCGCTGGGTTTGCAGGATCGGCTCGGCTTTGTCGACGTCTCTTTTTATCGTGACGATTACGCGGAAAGAGGATTGCGCCCGGACGTAAAGCCGTCTCAAATTCCGTTTGATGTCAATGGCGCCACCATCTTGTTGGTCGATGATGTGTTGTATACCGGACGAACGACGCGTGCGGCGATCAACGAGCTCTTTGATTATGGTCGCCCAGCCAAGGTGATGTTGGCAGCATTGGTTGATCGGGGTGAGCGTGAGCTGCCGATTGCGGCAGATTTCGTTTCCTTGCACATGGCAGTGAACCAGAACCAGTCCATCGTGCTGCATCGTGCAGACGACGGCAAATTTTCCGTGACGGTGGAACATGTATAACCCGCAATTAAATCAAAACGGTGAACTACAGCATTTGCTGACCATTGAGGGTTTGCCGAGAGAAGTTTTGACGCATATTCTGGATACGGCATCTTCCTTCGTCAGCGTGTCTGACCGGGAAGTCAAGAAAGTGCCGCTGATGCGCGGCAAGAGTGTGTTCAACCTGTTCTTCGAGAATTCGACCCGCACACGGACGACTTTCGAAATTGCAGCCAAGCGCCTGTCGGCAGATGTGCTCAACCTGAATATCAATGCATCCAGTACGAGCAAGGGCGAGTCCTTGCTGGATACGATCGATAACCTGACGGCGATGCATTCGGACATGTTCGTTGTTCGACATGCCGAGTCGGGCGCGCCGTTTCTGATCGCCAGGCATTTGCACGATGTCGGACAAAAGCATGTGCATGTCGTGAACGCGGGTGATGGTCGCCATGCGCATCCGACGCAGGGTTTGCTCGATATGTACACCATCCGCCACTACAAGCAGGATTTTACGCAACTCAAGGTCGCAATTGTTGGCGACGTGTTGCACAGTCGGGTTGCGCGCTCGGATATCAACGCGCTTGTGACGCTGGGTGTGCCGGAGGTTCGCGTGATTGGTCCGCGTACCTTGCTGGCTTCGAATCTGGAGCAGATGGGGGTGCGCGTTTTTACCGATATGAACGCAGGCTTGAGAGGTGTCGACGTGATCATCATGCTGCGTCTGCAAAATGAACGCATGAACGGTGCATTGCTGCCATCTGCGCAGGAATATTTCAAAAGCTATGGCTTGACGCCGGAAAGACTGGCGCTGGCAAAATCGGATGCCATCGTCATGCATCCCGGTCCGATGAATCGTGGCGTGGAAATTGATTCGGCGGTGGCGGACGGTTCGCAGGCGGTTATCCTGCCACAGGTGACCTACGGTATCGCCGTGCGCATGGCTGTCATGAGCATATTGGCCGGGAATTAAGGAATCGGACACAGGCATGAGACTTCATATTAAAAATGGCAGAGTAGTGGATCCGGCGAATGGTATTGATGCGCCCAAGGATGTGTGTATTGCTGCAGGAAAAATCTTGGCAGTGACCGAGCCAGGCGAAATGCACGAAAATTTCAGAAGCAACCGGGTTATTGATGCGACAGGGCTAGTCGTGGTGCCGGGGCTGGTGGATTTGTCTGCGCGCTTGCGCGAACCGGGTTACGAATACAAGGCGACACTGGAATCAGAAATGGCCGCCGCCGTGCGGGGCGGTGTGACCAGTCTGATCTGCCCACCAGATACCGATCCAGTGCTGGATGAGCCCGGTTTGGTGGAAATGCTTAAACATCGAGCAAAAAGCCTGAACAAGGCGAACGTTTATCCGCTGGGCGCGTTGACGGTCGGGCTGAGGGGCAAGGCATTGACCGAGATGGCTGAACTGACCGATTCAGGCTGTGTCGGCTTTTCGCAGGAGAGCGAGCCGATGGCGGACACCGTGGTCTTGATGCGCGCAATGCAGTACGCCAAGACGTTTGAATACAGCGTCTGGCTGCGTCCACAGGAACCTTGCCTGAGTGGCGGTGTTGCGCATAGCGGGCCAGTGGCGACGCGTCTGGGCTTGCCGGGCATTCCGGTGATTGCTGAAACCCTTGCGCTTTACAAGATATTTGAGTTGGTGCGCCACACTGGCGCGCGCGTCCATCTGTGCCGCCTGTCATCTGCCGCCGGGCTGGAACTGGTGCGTCAGGCCAAGAAAGAGGGGCTGCCGGTGACCTGCGATGTTGGCGCACATCACATTCATTTGACGGATGAGGATATTGGTTACTTTGATGCGAATGCGCGCATGCAGCCACCTCTGCGCGCTGAGTCGGATCGTTTGGCTATCGGAAAAGCGTTGCTGGACGGTACCATTGATGCGATTTGCTCTGACCACACGCCCGTTGATGAAGATGAAAAAATGCTGCCGTTCGGTGAAGCGACGCCGGGCGCAACCGGGCTGGAGCTGTTATTGTCTCTGGCATTGAAATGGGCAGATGAATGCGTGAAATCGGCGAGCCAGCGTATTCCGCGTGCTATTGCCTTGGTCACGTCTGAGGCGGCAAAAATTGCCGGATTGCCTTGTGGACAGTTGTCGCCGGGGCGCGCGGCAGATATTTGCCTGTTTGACCCGAACGCAAGCTGGAAGCCAGATGCCGCATTGCTTGCCAGTCAGGGTAAGCATACGCCATTTCTTGGTAAAGAGCTCAAGGGACAGGTACGCATGACGATTGTGTCGGGTCGCGTGGTGTTTGAGCGTCGGGGCAAGCCGTAGCGCGGCTTCTGATTACGGCGACTGGTACGGTGGGCAGTTAACCTGAAACAACTGGCGATCCTCCAGGCGTATCGCGGTCAGTTTTCCGCCCCAGACGCAGCCAGTGTCGAGCGAAATCAGGTTTGGCCGCAAAAGCAGGCCGAGGGTAGACCAGTGTCCGAATACGATGGTCGTGTTCGCAGTCTGGCGGTCAGGGGCCTCAAACCAGGGCACGTAACCGGCGGGTGCGGTTTGTACGCCACCATTTTCAACAAATTCCATCTCCCCTTTGGGGGTGCAAAAGCGCAGTCGGGTAAGCGCGTTGACGATACAGCGCAGTCGTTCCGTGCCGGTCAGGGCATCATCCCATTTCGCCGGCTCGTTGCCATACATGACTTTCAGAAAATCGACCCAGTTCGGCCCGCTTAATACGGCTTCCACTTCATTGGCTAACGCCAGCGTTTTGTCGGCCGACCATTCAGGAAGCACGCCGGCATGGACGAGCAAATGCTCCTGTTCCATGCGCGCCAGCGGCTGTCGGCGTAGCCAGTCGAGTAACGCGTCACAATCTGGCGCTCTCAGGATATCCATCAGGGCATCGCCGTTCTTGATTTTCCGAATGCCATGCGCGGCCGCGAGCAGGTGCAAATCATGATTGCCGAGAATGACCTTGGCTTGCTCACCGAGCGTGCGGAGATAGCGCAGCGTTTGCAATGAACTGGGTCCGCGATTGACCAGGTCGCCGACGAAAAGCCAGCGCGGTGTGCCGGTCGTTGCTTCACGGGTTTTCAAGATCAGGGATTTTAGTGGTTGCAGGCAGCCTTGCAGGTCGCCGATGACATAAGTGGACATGATTGAAAACTGCTGAGTGGGTGCAATGATGATGACAAGTCTAACCGAGAATACTCAGCCAGCGAATGTGGCACGCATGTATTTTGCGGTGTAGAGGAGACTTGTATATTTCAAAAGTACGGTTTTGGCATCGCACCCTGCTTATCGGGTTAAAATCGAGGCTTGTTATTTCCTGCCTTCAAGCAAGTCCCCATGACGTCAAGCCCCGAATCCCTTGCTATTGCCGAATATCTGGCTGCTCATCCCGAATTCTTTAACGAGCACGCCGAACTGCTTGCCAAGGTCAAGCTGCCCAGCCCCGTGATTGGCAAGGCGGTGTCCTTGCAGGAGCGCCAGATTGAAATTTTGCGTGAAAAATATCGTAAGCTGGAATTGCGTCTGGCTGAACTGGTTGCGCTGGCTGATGAAAACCGTGAAATTGTACGCAAATACAAATTATGGACAAAGTCGCTGTTACTGGCACGCGACGATGTCGATCTGCCTTATGCACTCACTGATGGCTTGCGCCAGATTTTTGACATGCCCGGTGCATCACTACGCTTGTGGGGTGTCCAGGAAGAAGATGCGCACAAGTGGTTTGCCGCCAATGTAGATGACGATATACGTCTGTTTGCTAACAGCTTGTTGGCGCCGTACTGCGGGCCAAACCGCGATTTTGCCGCCGCAAACTGGTTGGAAGTTGGCGGAGAGGTGGCGTCGGTGGCTATTCTGCCTTTACGTAATGAGGGAGCGAAAACGTGTTTCGGCCTGCTGATCATGGGTTCGCCGGATGCGGAACGTTTTACGTCCAGTATGGCAACCGACATTCTGGTCGATATTGGTGAAACGGCGAGCGCGGCGCTGAGTTGCCTGTTGGAGTAACAGGACCAACGAGCGGATCAATATGGCAGAAAATTCCAATCAGGATTATCTGACGCGTTATCTTGCTTTCCTGGAAATCCAGCGCAAATTCTCGCGGCATACCATAGCGGCCTATCGGCGTGATCTGACTGATTTATTTTTTTTATCTGACAATGGTGCGTTGACTGAAATAAGGCAGGCGGAGGTGCGCCGCTTCGCCACCAGACTGCATGCGGCCGGTGCCAGTTCGCGTTCCATTGCGCGCAAGCTTTCAGCATGGCGCGGGTTCTTTTCCTGGTTGTCAGAAGAAATGCCGATAGCATTTAACCCTGTTGATGGGGTGCGCGCACCGAAGCGGCCGCAAAATCTCCCCAAAGCGTTGTCGGCAGATGATGCTGTGCGCCTGGTGTCCACATCCGGTGGTGTCGGTCAGTCAGCCAGCGAGGATGGTCAGGCGGCCGCGCGCTGTAATCGCGCGATGTTTGAACTGCTGTATTCAAGCGGTTTGCGCGTGTCAGAGCTGGCGGGCCTAGATGTGCGCTACTATCAGACGGCGGACTATGTGTCTCATAGCTGGCTGGACATGCACGCCGGTGAGGTCATGGTGACCGGCAAGGGCGGCAAGCAGCGTGGTGTGCCGATTGGTCAGCACGCACTGGATGCAATCAATGACTGGCTCAAAGTACGAGCGTCGTGCCTGAAAAACGGCGCAGATGACAGTCAGTACGCGCTGTTTCTGGGGTCTCGTGGCGTACGTATTACTCCCCGCGCCATCCAGTTGCGCCTGAAAGCACATGCCAGGGCGCTGGGTATGCCGGTCAGCGTGCACCCGCATGTGTTGCGCCATTCCTTTGCGTCGCATGTGTTGCAGTCGTCAGGCGATTTGCGCGCAGTACAAGAAATGCTGGGTCATGCGTCGATTGCCTCCACGCAAGTTTACACAGCGCTGGATTTCCAGCGTTTGGCACAGGTATACGATGCTGCCCATCCGCGCGCAAAAAAACGTTGAACTTGTTCAGTTAGCCGGAATCTGTGTGCGATTGCATACAGTTTGGCCAGAAACAGGCTAAATACTTGAAGATTTTCCGGGTGTTTGTTGTAAACTTCCCGGGTTATGATTTTTCGTTTTTGATAACTATGAGTGTTATCAACAAACGTGAGTTTTCAGCTAGTTGAGCGGTCAAGCTGGCCTTAAAATATCCGAGTGATTTATCAACCGATGTAAGGGTACGCTACGTGAATACAAAAACTAAAAAATCGGCGAATGATGCCGAAAGAGAGAGTGCCATGCTCACGGAAGAGCAACTTCTGAAGATGGGTGAAGAGGACTACATGAATGCGGAGCAGCTTTCCTTTTTCAAGGCGCGCCTCGTGCAAATGGAAGAAGACTTGGTTCGCAACGCAGGAGAAACGACGGAAAATCTGCGTGAAACGACCTTGGTGCCCGATCCGGCAGATCGCGCTACGATCGAAGAGGAGCATGCGCTTGAATTACGTACGCGTGATCGTGAGCGCAAGCTACTGAAAAAGGTCAGGCAGTCAATCGCCAGTGTGGATGCAGGGGAATATGGCTGGTGTGTTGAAACGGGGGAGCCGATTGGTATTCCGCGCCTGTTGGCACGGCCTACCGCCACGCTTTCGCTGGAGGCACAGCAACGGCGGGAGTTGAAGCAAAAGCTCTACGGCGACTGACGTGGCGTGGTTGAAACGGTCATTTTCGCAATAAAAAACCGGCATTTGCCGGTTTTTTCGTCTCACTGCCGGAAGGATCAAGCTTTCTTAGCGCTGTACGATTAGTGGTTTCGCCATTCCAGAGAGCTGGATTTGTCTTGCTGCGCTGTCGGCCAGTTCGCGGTTGGCGAATGGCCCAGCGTACAAGCGGTACACGGCATTTTGCCTGATTACTTTGGCAGCCGGCAGTTGGCCTGACCACGCGGCAGCGTATCGGTCACGCAGGGTTTCCGCGTAATACTTCTGGGAAAAACTCCCAAGCTGCAAATGAATGCCGGCCGGGGCGTTCAGGGTTGGCAGACCTGCGCTTCGTGTCGGTGTCGGTTTTTTTAAATATTTGTTTTGAGCGACGTCTTGTGGTGCGCCATGTTTGGTCGGACTGAGGGACGGTTGGGTTGCCTGCATCCGGCGAATGTCGTGGGGTAGCAAGCGCTCAACCTGAACACTTTCGTGTCCTTTCTGGATATAACCCAGTTTTAGCGCGGCGGTGTAAGACAGATCAATGATACGTCCAGCATGAAACGGGCCGCGATCGTTGATGCGCACGATGACGTTTTTGCCATTGCTCAGATTTGTGACGCGCGCATAGGATGGAATGGGCAACGTTGGGTGTGCTGCCGTCATTTTGTACATGTCGTAGCGCTCGCCAGATGCGGTTTGGTTGCCGTGAAATTTCTTGCCGTACCAGCTGCCGATGCCGCGCTCTGTAAATGGGCGGTTATCTGTAATCGGAACATAGGATTTGCCCAGTACGTGGTAAGGGCGGCTGTTACTGCGCCGATAGGGTTCGACTATGGGAACGGCGTCTGGTGTGCCTGCCAGATCGGGGGGCACTTGGCTATGCGGCCCATCATCCTGATAGTATCCTCCTCGATTTGAGATTGAGTCAGGGATGAGGGAGGAAAGGCTGATATTGCTGGCGGAGTGTGTCGATTTCGGGTTGCTGCCGCATCCGGTAACAAGCAGAGCGGCCAATAATGGCGCGATAATCCAGGATGAGTTTCGGGAGCAACAAGTTTTCGTGTTCATGGTTTTTTGGCTTGCCAAATGCGGATTAAGTGTTTGCGTGAGCGCTTTGCTCGGTCGTGCGACGCTCATCTTCTCGCTTATCCCTGATGGATGCGTCTCGGGTTCTGTACGCTGTGCGCCTTGCCTCTCATTTTGCCCACTCATTTTTCCAGCGTTCCATTAATGCCAGTCAGAATGTTCTCGCAACACTTTCTGGTAGCGCTGAATACTCATCAGTATGCCAGCCCCCAGCCCCAGCGTCACCATTGCGGTGCCACCGTAACTCATGAAAGGCAGCGGCGCGCCAACAACCGGCAGGATACCACTGACCATTCCCATGTTAACGAACGCGTAGTTGAAAAACATGAGCGAAATGGCGCCGGCAAGCAGGCGCGTGAAAATGGTCGGCGCTCTGGATGCGATGACCAGGCCGCGACCGATCAACAGCAAATAGAGTGTTAGCAGGATCAGATTGCCGACCAGGCCAAACTCTTCCGAGTAGACGGCAAAAATGAAATCGGTTGAGCGTTCCGGCAAGAATTCCAGATGGGTTTGTGTTCCCTTTAGCCAGCCCTTGCCAAAAAATCCACCTGAGCCGACGGCAATCATGGACTGGATGATATGAAAGCCTTTGCCCAGAGGGTCGGACGAAGGGTCAATAAGTGTCAAAATGCGTTGTTTTTGATAGTTGTGCAGCATGGACCAGACAAACGGCAGACTGGCGAGCCCAGAAATAATCAGACCGACGAGTACTTTCCATGAGAGACCCGCCAGAAAGATGACGTAGCAGCCCGTGCCAACAACCAGCAAGGTTGTGCCCAGATCCGGCTGCTTGAGAATCAGCGCTGCTGGTATCGCTAGCAACACGGCGGCAATCAGCGACTCTTGCCACCGCACGATGCCTTCTCGCATATGGAAGAACCAGGCCAGCATCATAGGCACGGCGATTTTCATGATTTCAGAGGGCTGAATCGTCAGGCCGACATACAGCCAGCGACGCGCCCCTTTTTTAAGGATGCCAAATAGCAAGACCGCAACGAGCAGGGTAATGCCGATCGTGTAAATGGGGACGGCAAAGCGCATCAGGGTTTGCGGCGAAATGCAGGCAAAAATATACATAATGACCAGCGCAATTCCGACGTTGCGGATTTGCACTTTCATTCGCAAGGGAGACCCCAGGCTGGCCGAATACAAGGTCATGAGCCCAATTGTGACAATCAGTAAAATGATCAGCGTTAATGGCCCGTCGAAAACCGAGAAGAAGGAACGGAGCGTTTGCCTGATGGTGTGTCTGTCAAAGATGCGCATAGACTTTTGCTTAGCCTTCCAGGTGGTTTTGAGGGCTGTCCGGCAGGTTTTCCATGTCCTCGCCGCCTTCTTCGATTACGCTTTCCGGCTCGATGGCTTGTTCCACAGTGGGTTGGGGCAGTGTTCTGAAATTTTCCGGCCGTTTTCCAAGAAGGTAGTAATCCAGCGCCACTTTGGCAATGGGCGCGGCCGCCGCGCTACCAAAGCCGCCATTCTCAACGATAACAGCCAGCGCGATGCGTGGCCTGTCTGCGGGGGCAAAGGCGATGTAAAGCGAGTGATCCCGCTTGCGTTCAGCGACCGTCTTGGCATCGTAGGTTTCGTCCTGTTTGATACCGACGACTTGCGCCGTGCCGGTTTTGCCTGCTGAAATGTATTCGGCGCGCTCAAAAACGGTCATGGCCGTGCCTTTTTCCTCGCGGGTTACGCCGATCATCGCACGTTTGACGATGGCAATGTGCTTCGGATCAAGATCCAGTTTGTGCTCTTCTGTGCTGGTGGCGCTTTGCTGGTGTGTGACGCCGTTTTCGATTGCCTTGACGATGCGAGGCTTAAGGGCAGCACCATCGTTGGCCAGCGTTGCCGTGGCCCTCGCAAGTTGAAGCGGCGTGAATGCATTGTAACCCTGGCCGATCCCCAAAGAGACCGTGTCGCCAGCATACCATTTCTGCTGTATCGGATCGTTAAAGTATTGTTTTTTCCAGTCGGTTGAAGGCAAGACACCTGCGCGCTCGTAATGCAAGTCGATGCCCGTTTTTTGACCGAACCCCCAAGGCTTCATGAAATCGCGTATGGCATCGACACCGATATCGTTGGCCAGGATGTAATAATAGGTATCGCAGGATTCGACGATCGATTTGTGCAGGTTGACGCGCCCATGCCCGGCACGATTCTGGTCGCGAAATTGATGTTTTCCAAGCATGAAATAACCGGGATCGGTGATTTTGTCGTGCGGCGTACGTAAACCCATCGTGAGTGCGGCCAATGCCATGAACGGCTTGTAGGTCGAGCCGGGCGGGTAGGTGCCGCCAATCGGGCGGTTTAGCATCGGACGGTCAAGGGAGTTGTTGAGCTGGTGCCAGCTTTTCTGGTCGACGCCCTCGACAAACAGGTTCGGATTGAAGGTCGGCATGGAAACGTAAGCCAAAACTTCTCCGGTTGCGGGTTCAATGGCGATTAGCGCGCCGCGTTGCTTGCCAAACGCCTTTTCAATGACTTTTTGTAATTCAATATCGATGGAAAGAATCAGATTGTTGCCTGGCTTGGCCGGCGTGTGTGAGAGCGTACGAATTGCACGGCCGCGCGCAGAGACTTCCACTTCTTCGTAGCCGGTTTGTCCATGCAAAACGGACTCGTAGCTTTTTTCTACCCCCGCTTTGCCGATAATGCGGGTGCCGTTGTAATTGTTTTCTTCCCCGCGATGCTCAATGGCCTCCTGGTCACGCTGGTTCAGTCGCGCGACATAGCCGATGGCGTGTTCGCCGGAAACGCCCTGGGGGTAACGACGTAACATTCTGGATTGAACTTCGACACCGGGAAAGCGGTAACGCTGGGCGGAAAAACGCGCGACTTCCTCTTCGGTCAAATGAGAACGGAGGCGTACGCTTTCAAAGTGTTTCGATTCGGCCAGCCTTTTTTTGAAACGCTTGCGGTCATGCAGGCTAATTTTGACCATTGTGGCCAACTCGTCAACGAGGCTTTCCAGTTTTTGGTCGGTTTTTGAGGGGGTGATTTCCAGTGTAAAAGAGGAATAGTTTTCGGCAAGCAAAATGCCATTGCGATCCTTGATCCAGCCTCGTTCAGGCGGAACCGGGAGGATGGCGATGCGATTTTCTTCGGCCATTCCCGAATAGTGCCGGTATTTGATGGCTTGCAACCAGACGAAGCGCGCCAGCAGCAGGGAAAAACAAAACAATACGAGTCCGGCCGCGATGATCAGCCGGAGATGGAAAGCGCGTAGTTCCTGTCCTGTGTCGTTAAAGTTACGCATTGCTAAGGTGTGGCGCGGTGTTCAAAAGTGGGTAAAACACATGAGTTTGAGACGCGTTAAAGTGGGCGGTCTTCATCTTTGTTTACAGGGCGGCGCTGTGGCGCCAGAAGCAGCCACGTGACAAGCGGCCAAAGCGCAGCGGCAACAACGCTTCCCAGGAAGAAAGTCCAGTCTGGCAATCGGTGGTTGACCACATATTGAATGACCATCTGCACGATCTGGGTCAGCAGCAGCAGAAGCAGGACGTGCCAGGCCTGTGTTGAAGCGGAAAACCACAAAACGCGACGGTGAATGGTGATGGCCAGATAAGACAGCAGAGTGTAAGCCAGCGCCGTTTCACCCAGGAAGGTTGCGTTGTTGACGTCTATCATCAGTCCCATGCAGAAGGCAACGCCGATTCCTACGCGTCGCGGCTGGTGAATGCCCCAGAAGATCAGCGCCAGCGCAACGAAATCCGGTACGCCAATGGTATCCCCCCATGCCTGAAGGTTTAGTAAAAGCGTGATGCCGAGCGTGCTATAAATGAACAGTGGATTGGCCGGACGCAGGATGTATTGAGGGCGATTCATTTTTGTGCCCCCTTGAATTTTTCTGACTGATCCCCCAAGCCAATGCCAGGGTCGTCTGCCATTGGGCGTGGCGGCAAATTGGTGTCGACCAGCAAAATCAGCATTTGCCGGTATTTGTTCATGCCCGCAACGGGTTGGCAGGTCACCTGACTGAACGTGCTGTTGGCGCGATTCTTGATGTGTGTGACTTTGGCTACCGCCAGTCCGGGTGGGTAAACGCCATCAATGCCAGATGTCACAAGGAGGTCGCCGGTTTGAATGTCGGCGTCTGTCAAAACATGGCGCAAATCCAGAGCATCGCTATGACCGCGCCCATGCGCAACACTGCGCAGACCACTGCGCAAGACTTGCACCGGAATAGCCTGGTCCTTGTCCGTCAGCAGCGTGACTTCGGATGTTAACGGGAAGACGCGCGTTACCTGACCCAGAACGCCGTTATCGTCTATGGCGGGCTGGCCTGCGACGATGCCTTCCTGCCCACCTCGGTCAACGATAACTTTACGTGTAAAGGGTGCGCGGGCGTTATACAGAATTTCTGCCAGGACGGATTTCGTTTGAATATGCTGGCTGGCGTCCAGCAATTTGCGCAAGCGGGCGTTTTCGGCCATTAAGGCTTGCGCCTGTTGCAAGGTTTGTGAGTTTGTCAGTTGTTGCTGTTGCAGGTTTCGTATTTCCTCCTGACTGCTCGTCAGAGACGAAAAATAGTTGCTAGCAAAGATGACGGCGTCGCGCGGCAGAAGTGCCATGCGCTGCACGGGATACAGGACGGTGTTGATGAACTGGCGAATTGGCTTGAGCGTGTGCAGGTGTGAATCAGCCACCAGCAAAGCAATCGCCACCATTGCAAACAGCACCATCTTCAGAAATGCGGGCGCGCCTTGCCTGAAAAGTGGGGGGGGATTACGTTCCATCTTGCACCTGGCTTAAAGTCAATGCGGGACAGAGAGAAGCGGGATAGCCGGCGTTGCCTTTAAGAGGTGGAGGTGGCTATCCGCTTGCAAGGAAAGTGCGCTACTCTTGCGAGAAGACGAGTTGAAGTTGATCAATGCGCTCAAGGGCGATGCCGCAGCCGCGCACGACACAGGTCAATGGATCTTCTGCAGTCAGGACGGGCAGACCAGTCTCTTCCATCAACAGGCGATCCAGGTCGCGCAGCAGTGCACCACCACCGGTCAGCATCATGCCTTTTTCGGCAATATCTGCACCCAGTTCAGGCGGTGTTTGTTCGAGCGCATTCTTGACGGCAGAAACAATCTGGTTGAGTGGGTCGGTCAGTGCCTCCAGAATTTCGTTGCTGGAAATGGTGAATGAGCGTGGAATGCCTTCAGAGAGGTTGCGCCCCTTGACTTCCATTTCACGAACTTCCGAGCCCGGGAAGGCAGAACCAATCTGCTTCTTGATGGCCTCTGCCGTTTGTTCGCCGATCAGCATGCCGTAGTTGCGGCGGATGTAGTTCACGATTGCTTCGTCAAACTTGTCGCCCCCAACGCGCACAGAGCCTTTGTAGACCATGCCGCCTAGGGAAATGATGCCGACTTCAGTCGTGCCACCGCCGACGTCGACGACCATGGAACCAGTGGCTTCCGAGATGGGCAGTCCTGCGCCGATTGCGGCAGCCATCGGTTCTTCAATCAGATAAACTTTGGAGGCGCCAGCACCCAGCGCAGATTCGCGGATGGCGCGGCGTTCAACCTGGGTTGAGCCGCACGGCACACAAATGATAATGCGTGGCGACGGGCGAAAAAATTTGGAGTCATGCACCATGCGTATGAACTGCTTGAGCATCTGCTCGGTGACGGTGAAGTCAGCAATGACCCCGTCTTTCATCGGGCGAATGGCCTCGATGTTGCCGGGCACTTTCCCAAGCATCTGCTTTGCTTCCCGGCCAACGGCCTGAATGGTTTTCTTGGCATTCGGGCCGCCTTCCTGACGAATGGCGACGACGGAAGGCTCATCTAGCACGATGTCTTGTCCGCGCGCATAGATCAGGGTATTTGCTGTACCCAGATCAATGGCAAGATCATCTGAAAAATATCTGCGAAAAAATCCAAACATGTATGTTCCTGTGCCACGCAAAAAAGCTTGCGTGTTGTATAGATCAAAAATGCCACAACACAAACACAGGCTCGTGTCGTGGGCAGGCATTCAATTACTAGGCATTCTACCTTATAATTCGGCAGATATCCGGTTGTTTAATCGCCGGAATCTCTATTTGAAAAAGGCTCTCTGGAGCGTACCCTGTTAGAGCTGAAAAAACGCTGAAACTTACCGAAAGCGGCCATGCCGCGCACAAAATATGCCTCTTTCTCTTTCCGATGTTCAACATATCGCCGATCTGGCGCAGCTTGAGATTTCCGATGACCGCGCCGATAAAATCCGGGAGCAATTGAACGGTATCCTAGATCTGGTAAACCAGATGAGTGAAGTCGACACGAACGGCGTCGAGCCGCTCAGCCATCCGGTTGCTGCTTATCTGGATGATGTTTCCTTGCGCCTGCGCGAGGATGTGGTAACCGAAGAAAATCGACGCGAGGATTATCAGCAGTCGGCACCAAAGGCGCAAGACGGCTTGTATCTGGTGCCGCGCGTGGTTGAGTAAGTAGAAGACGAAACGCGCTGTGCCGTTGCCGCGCCAGGCGGCTGTTTGTAATCAAACTCCAAAAATATGCATACCAAAACCATTAAAGAACTTTCGACGATGCTGCAGGCCAAACAGGTTTCGGCGACGGAGTTGGCAAAACTGTTTCTTTCTCGTATTCAGCAGAGCGATCTGAATGCTTTTCTGCATGTGGACGAAGGCCTGACCTTGCTGCAGGCTCAGGCGGCTGATGCGCGTCTTTCGAAGGGAGAGGCTACAGCGCTGACGGGCGTCCCAATTGCGCACAAGGACATTTTCGTGACCCGCGACTGGCGCTCGACAGCCGGCTCAAAGATGCTGGAAAACTACGTTAGCCCCTTTGATGCGACGGTGGTGGAAAAAGCGATAGCGGCAGGAGCGGTTAACCTGGGCAAGCTGAATTGCGACGAGTTTGCGATGGGTTCAGCCAACGAAAATTCCTATTTTGGGCCGGTGAAAAATCCGTGGGACAAACAGGCTGTCCCAGGCGGTTCTTCCGGCGGTTCAGCCGCTGCGATTGCTGCGCGCCTGACACCGGCGACGACAGCGACGGATACGGGTGGCTCGATTCGACAGCCTGCGGCGTTTTGCGGGGTGACAGGGTTAAAACCGACTTATGGGCGCGTGTCGCGTTACGGCATGATTGCTTACGCCTCTTCGCTGGATCAGGGTGGACCGATTGCAAAAACGGCGGAGGATTGTGCGCTGTTGCTGAACATGATGGCGGGCTTTGATGTGCGAGACTCGACCAGCGTTGAGCGTGCAGAGGAAAATTTTACGCAGAATTTGAATGCGCCGTTGCAAGGCGTACGCATCGGCGTGCCGAAAGAATACTTTGGTGAAGGCTTGGCGAGCGATGTTGAACAGTCGGTGCGCAGCGCACTGGCTGAATATGAAAAGCTGGGCGCGGTGCTGGTGGATATTTCACTGCCGAATACCTCGCTTTCGATTCCGGCTTATTACGTGATTGCGCCAGCGGAAGCTTCATCCAACCTGTCGCGTTTTGACGGTGTGCGTTATGGTCATCGCGCTGCAGAATATGCGGATTTGCAGGATATGTACCGCAAGACCCGCGCCGAAGGTTTTGGCGAAGAAGTGCAGCGCCGCATTTTGATCGGCAGCTATGTGTTGTGCCACGGTTATTACGATGCCTACTATTTGCAGGCGCAACGCATTCGCCGCCTGATCGCGCAGGATTATCGGCAGGCATTCGACCAGTGCGACGTCATCATGGGGCCGGTGGCACCCACCGTGGCCTGGAATATCGGTGAAAAAGCAGACGATCCGGTTGCCAATTATCTGGCCGATATTTTTACGCTTTCCACCAATCTGGCGGGGTTGCCGGGCATGTCGATTCCGTGCGGTTTCGGGCAGGGCGAGTCGAACCAGCACCGTCCGGTAGGACTGCAATTGACCGGCAACTATTTTGATGAAGCGCGACTGCTGAACGTGGCGCACCAGTTCCAGCAAGCGACGGATTGGCACTTGCGTGCGCCGTCCGGGGTTTGAGGGGGAGAAAGAATATGCAATGGGAAGTGGTGATTGGTCTGGAAACGCATGCGCAGCTTTCAACCAGGTCAAAAATTTTCAGTGGCGCGTCAACGGCGTTCGGCGCGGCACCAAACGAACAAGCTTGCGCGGTTGATCTGGCGCTGCCGGGCGTGCTGCCGGTGATGAATCGGGCTGCGGTGGAAAAAGCCATACAGTTCGGGTTGGCTGTCGGGGCAAAAATTGCGCCGCAATCAGTTTTTGCGCGCAAGAATTATTTTTATCCTGATTTGCCCAAGGGATACCAGATCAGCCAATATGAGCAACCCGTTGTTGAGGGTGGCAAGCTCTCGTTCATGCTGGAAAAGAATGGCAAGCCAGAAAGGCATTCGGTGGCGTTGACGCGCGCGCATCTGGAAGAAGATGCGGGCAAATCCCTGCATGAAGACTATCAGGGTATGAGCGGCATTGATCTGAACCGTGCTGGCACACCGTTGCTGGAAATCGTCACCGAACCGGACATGCGCAGTGCCACCGAAGCAGTCGCTTATGCGCGGGCACTACACACATTGGTGATGTGGTTGGGGATTTGCGACGGCAATATGCAGGAAGGCTCGTTCCGTTGCGACGCCAATGTGTCGGTGCGCCCCGTCGGACAGGCAGAATACGGTACGCGTTGCGAGATCAAGAATCTGAATTCGTTCCGATTTCTGGAAGAGGCGATCAACTATGAAGTGCGCCGTCAGATTGAATTGATTGAAGATGGCGGTCAGGTCGTGCAAGCGACGCGTCTGTATGACCCGGACAATCAAGAAACGCGTGAAATGCGCACGAAGGAAGATGCACAGGATTACCGTTACTTCCCGGATCCAGATTTGCCGCCGCTGAAGATCAGCGAGCAGTGGGTGGAGCAGGTAAGGGCCTCGATGCCAGAATTGCCGGATGCGATGCGTGAGCGCATGGTGCAGGAATATGGCTTGTCCGATTACGATGCTTCGCTGGTGACGCAGTCCAAGGCGATGGCGACTTATTTCGAAGATCTGGTGAAGGTCACCGGCAAGGGGCAAGCCAAACAGGCGGCAAACTGGCTGATGGGCGATGTGTCTTCGGCATTGAACAAGGAAGGTCTCGAGATCGAAGCGGCACCGGTCACTGCCGGGCAATTGGCCGTGCTGCTGGCGCGGATTACCGATGGCACGATTTCAAACAAGATCGCCAAGGAAGTCTTTGGTGCAATGTGGGAGGCCGAATCGAGCGATGTGAACTATGCTGATACAGTCATCAATGAAAAGGGATTGAAGCAGATTTCTGATTCGGGCGAACTCGAAAAAATCATTGGTGATGTGCTGGCATCTAACCAGAAATCTGTTGAGGAATTCCGCGCCGGCAAGGAAAAGGCGTTTAACGCACTGATTGGCCAGGTTATGAAGGCAACGCGCGGCAAGGCCAATCCGGCGCAGGTAAACGAATTATTGCGCAGCAAGCTATCCGGTTAGAGAAAAGCGGGTTAAACGCGCTGGGTGCGCGTCCGGTGGCCTAGGCGTGTCCATCGTTCGGCAACGGCAGCGTGACGGTGAGCGTTGTGCCATTGTTGCTGCTGTCAATGTCAAGGGAGCCACCAAGAACGCTCAGGCGTTCGCGGATTCCGAGCAACCCGAATGATTTCTGTTCTTGCTTTTGAATGGCCGGCAAGCCGATGCCGTTGTCGGCCACTGTCATTTGCAGTGAGCCTGGTTCATGTTTCAGACTGATTTGAACGTGGCTTGCCTTGGCATGCTTCAGTACATTGTTGAGCGCTTCCTGCATGATGCGGAACAGAACGGTTGAAATGTTGTCGTCCAACTCCAGACTTTCATCGTTTGAGGTGAGTTCGCAATGGATGCCACTGCGTCGTTCAAACTCGTTACATTGCCATTCCAGTGCCGCGAAAAGGCCAAGATCCAGCACGGAAGGGCGCAGATTGTTGATGATGGTGCGTACGCTTTTCATTGTGGTGTCGATGTGGCCGAGCACGGCATCAACTTCTTTTTGGAGTTGCGAATCTTCTCCATGATTGCGCTGCAACATTGATACATCAATGCGTAATACGAGCAGATGCTGCCCCAGTTCATCGTGAATTTCGCGCGCAATGCGCTTGCGCTCATTTTCCCGAATTTGATCCTGGTGAGCTACCAACTCACGTAGCATATTTTGCGACTGTTCAAGTGCCTCCTGGGCTTGCGTACGTTCAACGATTTCAGAGTTCAGACGCTTGTTGGCGCGCACCAGTTCTGTTGTGCGTTCAAATACGCGGTTTTCCAGTTCATTGCGTGCTTTTCTCAGCGCATTTTCATTGCGCTTCCGGCTCGTGATGTCGTGGATAAAGGCGCAGTATTCGATCTCTCCTTGCTGGTTGAGCATGGTGGTCAGTGATACTTCAATTGGGAAGATATGACCATCATTGCGTAAACCACTGATTTCAAAGCGCGAATGGCGTACCTGGGCATTGTCGCTATCGAGAAATTCGTGGGCGTTTTCTTGATACTGTTCGTGCAGTTGAGGCGGAATGATGGTTGCCATGAGCCCTTTGCCAATCGCGTCATTCTGCTTCCAGCCAAACATGGTTTCAGCCCTTGAATTCCAGTCGGTGATGTTGCCGTTGCAGTCAATTTGTACGACGGCATCCATCGCCGTGTCGATGATGACGCGCAGGCGCTGTTTGTTATTGAGCAGGGCTTCTTCTGCAATCTGACGATCCGTGATGTCGTGCAGAATCGTGTAAATATACGTGTGGTTCTGGTAGGTCAGCCTGTTTACGAAAAGCTCGACATTGCGTATTTCGCCGTTTTTAAGACGGTGTCGCGCCTTGAAAGGTTCATACCCATTTTTTTCTGGGTTGTTCAATGCCGCCATTGTTTCAGCGAGTGGCGCAATGTTGATGTCTGCAATGCTCATGCGCCGCAATTCGTCTTGCGTGTAGCCCCAGAATTGTGCCGCGGCATTATTGGCATCGACGATGTCGCCGGATACAGGGTCAACGAGATAGGAGATGGAAGAGTTATCTTCAAACATCTGGCGATAACGCCTTTCTCTTTCAACCAGATCCAGATTGACTCGCCTTGCCAGCGCGACGGCGCGTTGCCTGCCGGTTGCCAATTGCCAGAACAGAAGCGTGACGAGCAGGGTAACGAAAAGGCCGCCACCCACGATGCCGATGGAACGCTGGTTATGCAGGTAAGAGCCGAAATTGGCTAATGAATGGGAAACGATGGTCCATTCGCGTCCGGCAAGCGTGATCGTTTTTTTTGTATAAAAATGCGCCTCGGTTACTTCTTTTGATTGCACATCGTGGTCATGTGAGCCGTAAAGCTGGTTTTCGCTGGAGGTTTCGGTGCCATCGAAAATATGGAAGCCCAAATTGTCGCTGAGGTGGTTTAGCTTATCCCCCAGAATGCCGTGCATCATCTCTTGCATGCGGAAGCCGATGAACACCCAGCCAATGAGATTTTCACGGCGACTGGCGAGTGTTGCGCGCGCTTTCCCGCGTTGGTATACCGGCGCGAACATAACCAGGCCAGCAATTTTTTGGTCATCAATAACCAGGTTAAGCTTGCGTGTCAGCGTGATTTCGTTTTTATCGCGCGCACGCTCCATGGCTTCACGGCGCGCTTTGTCCGAATACATGTCGTAACCAAAGACGTTCAGGTTGGCGCCCGATGCGGGTTCAAGATACGTCACGATGGCATACTGATTGCGCTCGCCCTTCGGCCAAACATTGTATTTCGGAGAAATATCTTTTTGCGTTTTTTGTTTCAGAGCGGCTTTCTGTGATGCCGAAACGAGTAAATTCAGACCAATTCCCCGAATGCCAGGGTAATTTTTCTCTATTTGCAGTGAGTCGATGTAGGTGTGGAACTCCTGCCTGGTCAGTAGCGAGGAGGCATTCAAGACGCCCGCAGTGCCACGCAAAATTTGTTCGGAGTGCCTGACACGATTTTCAATCTTGTCAATGATCAATTGCACGCAGGATTCAAACTCTTCGTGCAGTAATTTTTGAGAGTCAACACGCGCCAGCTCCCAGATCAGAAAGGTTAGCCCCAATCCAAAGACTAGAGCAATCCACGGTAGCACTCTGGGATTTTCAAACCGGTTCATGCGGAATGTGCTGGGTTATCGTTATGTGGTGTCTTGTTGTACGATACTTTTGTTGTTTCCTGGGAAAGAATACAGGAATTCAGGAGCGCGGCAAACTACTCTCAGGTCCTTAAATCAATCAGCTAGGTGCCGATTGCCGCCATGAGTAGCACTCAAACCGGTTTTATTCATGCCTTGATAAAGTGCTGGCGGTAATAGCGCAGCTCTTCGATCGATTCCATAATGTCTGCCAGTGCCGTATGTTTCTGGTGTTTTTTGAAGCCATTGACGATATCTGGCTTCCAGCGACGACATAGTTCCTTCAGGGTGGAAACATCGATGTTTCTGTAATGAAAATAGGCTTCCAGATTGGGCATGCTACGTACCATGAAGCGCCGGTCCTGATGGATCGTGTTGCCGCACATCGGCGATTTGCCCTTTTTTACATAAGGTTTCAAGAACGCGATCAGTTCTTGTTCCGCTTGTGCTTCGGTGACAGTGGATGCCTTGACGCGATCTGTCAGCCCGGAGCGGCTGTGCGTTCCTTTGTTCCAGGCATCCATACCATCCAGTACTTCGTTGGGTTGGTGAATGGCGAATACAGGGCCTTCTGCCAGTACATTCAGTTCGGCGTCCGTAACCACGATGGCAATCTCAATGATCTTGTCATTGTCAGGATCAAGCCCGGTCATTTCCATGTCCACCCAGATCAGGTTGAACTCATTCGGCCGCGTCTTGTCAGGCTGGGCTGTTTCTGATGTTGGGGGTGTGGGTGCTTGTGTCATAATTCTTTACCGTACTTCGACAATAGGTCATTTTCTCACAGGGATACATGTCTCCAAGCGTATTTTCAATCGTTTTTGTCATTTTTCTTGCTGCCAGCCTGTGCATACGTTTCTGGCTGGGGTTTCGCCATATTCGCCATGTTCAGGCGAACCGGGATGCCGTCCCGGAACAATTCGCCGAAAAAGTGTCGCTGGCGGCGCACCACAAAGCGGCGGATTATACGATTGCCAAGACGCGCCTGAGCTTGTTTATGCAATTCGTCAACGTGGCAGTGTTGCTTGGATTTACCTTTCTGGGCGGTTTGCAGGCACTTCACACGTTTCTGTCTGGTTTTATAACAGGCGGCATGTGGCTGCAGTTGGGCTTGCTGCTTGCGTTTTCGGCCATTTCCACTTTGATTGATGTGCCGCTTGATTACTATCGCCAGTTTGTGCTGGAAGCGGCTTTCGGGTTCAATCGGATGACGAAACAGCTCTTCTTCATGGATCAATTCAAGGGCGCGTTGCTTGGAATGTGCATCGGACTGCCACTGGCCTGGGTTGTTTTGAGCCTGATGGACAAGGCCGGGGAGTGGTGGTGGGCTTATGCGTGGGCATTTTTGTGTGCTTTTCAGTTCCTGATGGTGGTGCTGTACCCGACTGTGATCGCGCCCCTGTTCAACAAATTTTCGCCACTGGAAGACGAGGCGTTGCACAAGCGGATTGAGGGCTTGATGCAGCGTACCGGTTTTGCCTCGAAGGGCTTGTTTGTGATGGATGGGTCCAAGCGCAGTTCTCATGGCAATGCTTATTTCTCCGGTTTTGGTGCTGCCAAGCGGATTGTTTTTTTTGACACCCTGCTGGCGACGTTGTCTCCGCCGGAAATTGAAGCGGTGCTGGCGCACGAACTGGGTCATTTCAAGTTGAAACACATCGTCAGGCGCATGGTGCTGATGTTTGTCTTGTCGTTCGGCTTGTTAGCCTTGCTAGGCTATCTCAAGGGCCAGACGTGGTTTTATGCCGGACTGGGGGTTCACGCAGCGGCAGCGATGTCGAGCGATGCGATGGCTTTGTTGCTTTTCATGCTGACGCTGCCGGTATTTACATTTTTCCTGTCGCCCGTGATGGCGTATAGTTCTCGCAAGCACGAATACGAAGCTGATGCTTTTGCGGTACGGTATAGCAATGCATCCGACATGGTTTCTGCACTGGTCAAAATGTACGAAGATAATGCGGCTACGCTGACGCCGGATCCTTTGCATTCGGCGTTTTACGACTCACATCCGCCCGCCAGCTTGCGGGTGGGGAAATTGTTATCTGCCCAATGAAAGAGTATTCCCCAACGGTTATCGCGGCACATGGTCGCCACTACGTCGTACAGGTGGGCGAGGAGCGCCTGCATTGCGTGACGCGCGGCAAGAAAAGCGATGTCGCAGTCGGCGATCATGTGCAGATCAAGACCACTTCGCACGAACAAGGCGTGATTGAGGCGATTGACGAGCGTAGCACACTCTTGTTTCGCTCCGATCAGTACAAATCCAAGCTGCTGGCCGCGAACGTGACGCAGTTGTTTATTGTGGTTGCCACAGAACCGGGCTTTGCGGACGACCTGATTTCGCGCGCGCTGATAGCGGCGGAAGCGGCCGGAGTTGAGGCGCGCCTCATTCTGAACAAGACGGATGTGACGGACCTGCTGCCCAGGGCGCGCGAGCGCTTGCAACTCTATGCTGCGCTTGGTTATCCGGTACATGAAGTATCGGCAGAAGAAGCGCCGGAGGTCACCTGTGCGACGTTGGTGCCGCTGATGAAGGGGCAGACATCAATTCTGATCGGCCAGTCTGGCATGGGAAAATCCACCATCATCAACTTGCTGGTGCCGGGCGCGGACATTGCGACACGTGAAATTTCTGCTGCGCTCAATTCGGGCAAGCACACGACCACGTTTACGCGTCTGTATGCGATGGACGAGAATTCGGCGGTGATTGATTCGCCGGGATTTCAGGAGTTTGGGCTGTATCACTTAACGGAAGGCATGCTGGAGCGCGCGTTTCGGGAGTTTGCGCCTTATCTCGGGAAATGTCGCTTTGCTAACTGTCGTCATCTGGTCGAGCCAGGGTGCGCCATTCTGGATGCGGTGGATGCGGGCGATATTGCGCCGATGCGTCATGAATTGTATGCGCAGCTGGTGCATGAGTCATCGCAAACGCTGTATTGAGGTTGACGATGCCGTTTCCCAGTTTTAACGGTAAGTGATTGTTTGTTAAATGATCGTTTAATCACTTATAATCAAACGCTCACTCATTCCGGCGGCGGGCGCCAGCCTGGCCGCTGTTTTATTTATGGCGATTAAACATTTTTTACAACTGACTGACTTTAGGCTTGATGAGTTCGAGTACGTGATCGAACGCGCACACGCTATCAAGCGCATGTTCAAAAACTACGAAACCTACCATCCGCTGGTTGATCGAACGCTGGTGATGGTTTTCGAAAAGAGTTCAACCCGTACCCGGCTTTCTTTCGAAGCGGGCATGCAGCAGCTTGGCGGTAACGCCATCTATCTGAATACGCAGGATAGCCAGCTTGGTCGCGGCGAGCCGATAGAAGATGCCGCGCAAGTGATGTCGCGCATGTCGGATATGGTCATGATCCGCACTTTCGGACAGGAAATTATTGAGCGCTTTGCAAAATATTCGCGTGTGCCGGTCATCAACGGACTGACCAATGAGCACCATCCCTGTCAGGTGCTGGCAGACGTGTTTACGGTTATCGAGCATCGCGGTTCAATCAAGGGCAAGACGGTGGCTTGGGTGGGCGATGCCAACAACATGCTGTACTCGTGGCTGCAGGCAGCGCAAATTTTTGACTTCCACCTCAACGTCTCCACGCCCAAAGGCTATGAAATTGATATGGCGCTGGTGTCGGAAGGCAATACCAGTTTCACGCGCTTTGACAATCCGTCTGACGCCTGCGTGGACGCTCACGTCGTGACGACGGATGTCTGGACCAGCATGGGCTTTGAGGCCGAAAATGAAGCGCGTCTGAAAGCCTTTGAAGGCTGGATTGTGGATGCCGACAAGATGAAACGCGCGGCATCGGATGCCGTTTTCCTGCATTGTCTGCCCGCGCATCGCGGCGAAGAAGTGGCGGCCGACGTGATTGACGGTCCGCAATCGCTGGTTTGGGATGAGGCGGAAAATCGTTTGCACGTCCAAAAGGCGCTGATGGAATACCTGTTGTTGGGACGCGTCTGACCGGCGCGCCCAGAATACCTATTTGAAAGAACGAATCACCATGTCTGCCATTCTTCAATCTGTACCTGTTAACCAAAAAGTCGGCATCGCCTTTTCCGGTGGTCTGGATACCAGTGCTGCGTTGTACTGGATGCGCCAAAAGGGCGCTATACCCTATGCCTACACCGCCAACCTGGGCCAGCCCGATGAATCTGATTACGACGCGATTCCAAAAAAAGCCACGGAGTATGGCGCTGAACAGGCGCGCTTGGTTGATTGTCGCGAGCAACTGGTTGCCGAGGGTGTCGCCGCCCTGCAAAGTGGCGCTTTCCATGTCACCACGGCGGGTCTGACGTATTTCAATACCACTCCCATTGGTCGCGCCGTGACGGGCACCATGCTGGTTGCCGCCATGCGGGAAGATGACGTCAATATCTGGGGCGACGGCAGCACCTTTAAGGGCAACGACATTGAGCGTTTCTATCGCTACGGTTTGCTGGTTAATCCGAATTTGCGCATTTACAAGCCTTGGCTGGATGACAGCTTTATTCAGGAGCTGGGTGGCCGCACCGAGATGTCGGAATACCTGATTGCAAACGGCTTCGATTACAAGATGTCGGTTGAAAAAGCCTATTCCACGGACTCCAACATGTTGGGCGCGACGCATGAGGCGAAAGATCTGGAATTTCTGAATACCGGCATGAAGATCGTCGATCCCATCATGGGCGTGCCTTTCTGGCGCGATGACGTCGCAATCAAGCGGGAAGAAGTAACGGTGCGCTTTGAAGAAGGCGTGCCGGTTGCGCTGAATGGCGTTGCTTTCCCGAGCCTGGTCGATCTGATGATGGAAGCGAACCGTATTGGCGGGCGCCACGGCCTGGGCATGAGTGACCAGATTGAAAACCGTATTATCGAGGCAAAGAGCCGTGGCATCTACGAAGCTCCCGGGCTGGCATTGCTCTTTATTGCCTACGAACGGTTGGTTACAGGCATTCATAACGAAGACACCATTGAACAATATCGCGTCAACGGCCTCAAGCTCGGTCGCCTGCTTTATCAGGGGCGATGGTTTGATTCGCAAGCCATCATGTTGCGTGACGCGGCGCAACGCTGGGTCGCGCGTGCCGTTACGGGCGAAGTTACGATCGAATTGCGCCGCGGTAACGACTATACAATCCTTAATACCGAATCTTCCAACCTCACCTATGCGCCTGAGCGCCTGTCGATGGAAAAAGTGGATGATGCGCCATTCTCGCCGCAAGACCGTATTGGTCAACTGACAATGCGCAATCTCGACATTGCCGATACGCGTCACAAGCTCGGCATTTACAGCAACGTTGGTTTGCTCGATGCAGATTCTTCCATTGCATTACCGCGTTTGGGCAAAGACGACGAAAAATAATTCATCAAGCATTTTTTACGGACGGCACCGCTTTCTCGCGGTGCCGTTTTTACGAACAACCTTGAATAAATACGGAAAGGCAACCTATGAGTACTCAATTTGATAATGTCAGCCTCATCAAGAAAGCCAACATTTACTTCGACGGCAAGTGCGTCTCGCATGACTTCATCCTTGCAGACGGCAGCAAAAAATCGGTTGGCGTCATATTTCCCGCCAGGCTGACTTTTGGCACCAGCGCGCCGGAAGTGATGGAAATTGTGGCTGGAGAATGCCGCGTGAAACTGGCAGGCGCCAACGAATGGCAAACTTT
The DNA here is from genome assembly GCA_963666295.1 of Burkholderiaceae bacterium. Lineage (GTDB taxonomy): Bacteria > Pseudomonadota > Gammaproteobacteria > Burkholderiales > Burkholderiaceae_D > QZKY01. The sequence goes on from OY762707.1 coordinate 1,747,260, forward strand.
TGTCGCAGGGCGGAGTTTTAATGTGCCAGGGAATTCAAGCTTCGACATTGAAATCGTGGAGACGGTTGATTACGTTTGTCACTACGGTTGAACGTGCTTTACTGGGGGCAACCCCCAAAAGCGAGCGCCTTGTGATCGAACGCAAGGCGCTTTTTTTTATTTGCGCTACTCTGAAGCGAGTAGCTCTTTGATAGCCGTAAAATCAACGATTGAGAGAGCGCATTTTGAAAACACATGAAACACATTTAGCAGTAAAGCGTTTGCGCTTTCGGCTTTTTGCTGCGACAGCTCTTGTTAATACCGTTCTTTTATTGGTGATAGCTTGGTTTTTGTGGCAGAGCTACCTTCATGCCCAACAAAGTGCTCACGAAAAGGTTACCACTATTGCTCGCTATCAAGAGCAAAGTCTGGCAGATACTGCCGACAAAATAACGCTCGTTTTATCTACCATTCAAGACGAAATTGCCAAGGGCTATGCATATGGCGGCATCAACCGCAAGCAGATGGAGAAATTTCTTGTCAATCAGAGATCAAGTTTCCCAGAACTCGCTACCCTTTTATACATTAACGCAGATGGTAAAGTTGAAAGCGGCACTGAAACAGCAGACTTAAAGAGCGTTGCCCTGTCAGATAGGGGGTACTTCCGCTATCACCAACAAAACCCAGATCCCAAAACAAAGGTTTTCGAGCCGCACCTTGGGCGTATTGCACATGAATGGGTTCTTCCCTTTTCACGACGAGTAACCAATTCTGATGGCAGCTTTGGCGGTGTTGTTCTGGCCACAATCAGATTGTCGTATATCGAATGGTTGTTTTCTGTTTCTAATATGGGTGTCAATGGGTTAAACGAACTCCGATACAATAAGCGGTTGATAACTAGAAACCTGCCACAATTCGGAAATCAACCGCCCGCTGTACAGGATGAGACAACATCTACATTTGAAAGCTTCATTCGTGGCAACCAGCAGTACGGAACCTTTATGGAAACGTCTGTGCTTGATGATGTCGAGCGTATCGTTTCGATACGCAAAGTCGGATATTTTCCGTTATACATTCGTGTTGGGCTCTCAAAAGAGGAGTATTTAAGGGGATGGTACGGTCAACGCCTGCTGGCCTCATGTGTTTACGCCATCTTCCTCCTCATAACCCTATTCTTGTCACTTAAATTAAGCAGAAGCTGGTTGAGAATTCGGGAAGCAGAAGCTGAGGCGCACGCAAGCCATGCGTTACTCGCCAAACTTTCCCGGAATATTGTGGGCGTAATCTACCAATTTCGCTTGTCGCCGAGCGGGCACTTTAGCCTTCCTTATGCCAGTGAAAAATTTGAGGAATATTTTGGTGTTTCAAAGGAGGCGGTATGCCACGATGCCGCGCCAGGTTTTGAGAATGTACATCCTGATGATATCCAGGGTTTTATGGATTCAATTCAGAACTCTGCGCACACAATGCAGCCTTGGGAATACGAATTTCGCGTCACTCCTGCGCCTGGCATTACACGATGGCTCCTGGGCACGTCCATGCCAGAGAAGTGTGAGGATGGAAGCATCTTGTGGTACGGTTTTTTGGGTGATATCACCGAGCGCAAGCAAACTGAACTGGAAATGCAGTTGGCCGCGCGCGTCTTTAGCGACACCCATGAGGGCATCGTAATTACAGATGCCAATGGGATGATTGTTGATGTCAACGAGGCATTTACCCGTATTACCGGTTACTCACAGAAAGAATGTGTCGGGCAGAACACACGCATTTTGAAGTCAGGGCATCACCCGCCAGAATTTTACGAAGAGATGTGGCGAGTCCTCATTGAAACTGGTGTATGGACGGGCCAGATCTGGAACCGTAACAAAAACGGAGAAGTCTACGCTGGCCTGCTTACCATCAACGCTGTACGCGGTGCCTGCGGAACCATTGAAAACTTTGTTGCTGTGCACACAGACATAACGAGTATAAAAGAACAGGAGCAAGCGCTTAAATACCTGGCGCATTACGATGCGCTTACGGGGGTATTGAACCGCACACTTCTGGAAGATCGCTTGCAGCAAGCGCTTGCACAAAGCCAGCGCACCAAAAGTTCCGTGGCTGTTGCTTATATAGACCTGGATGGCTTTAAGGAAATCAATGATCGCTTTGGTCACCCGATTGGAGATGAGTTGCTCGTACTGATTACGCAGCGCATGAAGAATGCATTGCGTGAAGTAGATTTCTTGATCCGTATGGGTGGTGATGAGTTTCTGGCTATTCTGACAGGTATCGACAGCCCGCAGGATTGCGAACGAATACTTGACCGCATGTTGCAAGCTATTGCTGAGAAGGCACCGGTCGACAGCACGGTCGCGCAAGTATCAGCGAGCATCGGGGTGACAATTTTCCCGGATCTTGATCAAGATATCGACGTATTGGTGAAACACGCTGATCAAGCCATGTATAACGCCAAGTTGGCTGGCAAAAATCGTTTGTGTTTCTTTAAGGCCGATGGGAGCACTTGATTCTCAGTAATCAGGAGGAAGGGTAATCCTCCCTGTTCAATGCTAAAAAAGCCTGGTTTGCCGATCGAGGCAGTAACTTGAAAGTACGCCACTGCCTCGATTAATCCCCATTTGCCTTAATTGAATTCTTCCTGGGTCAAGTCTAGGATTGACGCTGCCGGGGCATTGACGGCGACCGATGCAATTCCTTTCTCCATCGCAGCAGTGGACGAGTACATCTCGCTACGGCCAATGATATGCCCATCTGATTCCGTTAGGCTGAAATAGGGTTGCCCACTGCTTGATTGCTTTCGTTCAAAGCGTGTGTCCTGCCCGGCATTTTCCTTGACTGATTCGATGCCGAGCATGAGGGACTCCATTGATGGGTACATTTGACTGGTAAGAATTACCTGGCCATTTGCTGCCTTCAGGTTAAACATGAACTGGTCATTTTTGGTTTTGGTAATTGCAAATTTCGCTGCCATGATTTTCTCCTTTAAGGAAAGCTTTGTTTGGCACGACGCCAGATGGCAACTGACTGCGGTCAAATACAGCCAGAAATAAGTACGGGCTTGCGAAGAAAATAGGCGCAAGCTTGCGAACCATTATTAAAGCCTTTGTAGACGTTTGCGTCTTGATATGGCTTAAAAGGGTTGCAGTTTGGATGTAGACTGAGCGATGTGCGATTTCGGAGGCAGTGTTGGAGACACGGTTCAGTGTTAGGGGCGCATTTTATTAAATAATCACCGGCTCCGGTTCTAGCTGAATGCCAAACTTTTCGGTCACATCAGCTTGAATCTTCTTCGCCAGTTCTGCAATTTCTCTCCCATTTGCTCCCCCACGATTTACCAGCACCAGTGCCTGCGTTTCGTACACGCCTGCATTGCCGATGGTCTTTCCTTTCCAGCCGCATTGGTCGATCAGCCAGCCTGCGGCGAGGCGATGCGTGTTCTCACCGTGCGGGTAGCTGACCAGTTTCGGGTGTTGCCGCACAAGCGCATCGCGTGTTTCGGTCGTGACGACGGGGTTTTTGAAGAAGCTGCCGGCATTGCCGATTTGCGCCGGGTCGGGCAGTTTGCGTTGTCGAATGGCGATGATGACGTCGCTGATGTCGCGCGGGGTTGGTTCGGCGATTTTTCGTTGCGCCAGTTCGTTGGCAACATCGGCGTAGGCTGTGTTGGCTTGCCAGTGCTTGGGCAGGGCGAAGGTGACGTCGAGGATCACGAAACGGTCGCGCAGCGCATGCTTGAAGATGCTGTCGCGGTAGCCAAAGTCGCAGTCTGCTTTTGAGAAGCTGACGATCTTGCCGCTTTCAAAATCGAAGACGGTGAGTGAGTGAAATACGTCTTTGAGTTCGGCACCGTAGGCACCGATGTTTTGCACCGGCGCGGCGCCGACCGTGCCGGGTATGAGCGACAGGTTTTCCAGCCCGGCCAGATTGTTTTCCAGGGACCAGAGCACGAACGCTTGCCAGTCTTCGCCTGCAGCAGCGCGTACATAGGTGAAATCATCGTCTTCGCCGTTGAAGCTTATGCCACGTAACGACAGATGTAGTACAAGGCCGGGGAAGTCGCGGGTCAGCAGGAGATTGTTGCCGCCGCCCAGAATCAGGCGCGGCAGCGTGGAAAGGGCGGCGTCCTGCCGCACGGTTTCCAGTTGATCGGTGGCGGTAACTTTCAGATAGGCCCGCGCTGTGCTTTCGATGCCGAAGCTGTTGAGGGCGCGTAGCGAGTAATTGTGCTGGATCGGCAGGGATACGTTCATGGCGCGATGATTATACATGGTGGCGGGTTTACATTCTGTCCGTTAGAATCAAAGGGAACACTGATTAAATGCTCCGTGCGCCTTGCATCTCATCTCGCTCGCCGGTTTCTTCAGCGTTTCCCAAAAAGTTTTTAATACGTTAACCAGGGGAAAAATACAATGCCATCCTTTGATATTGTTTGTGAAGCCGATATGGTTGAAATGCGCAATGCTGTCGAGCAGACCAACAAAGAAGTATCCAACCGTTTTGACTTCAAGGGTAGCGACGCCCGTGTTGAGCAAAAGGAATATGAATTGACGGCTTATGCAGATTCCGAGTTTCAGTTAAATCAGCTTCGTGATGTGCTGCTCAATCGCCTGGCCAAGCGCAAGGTAGATGTGCGCTTTCTGGATTCCGGCAAGATCGAAACCATTGGCGGCGACAAGGTCAAGCAGCAGATCAGCGTCAGAAATGGTCTGGATACGGCAACAGCCAAGAAAATGGTCAAGATCGTCAAGGACAGCAAGCTGAAAGTACAGGCCAGCATTCAGGGCGAATCCGTGCGCGTCAGCGGCGCCAAGAAGGATAGTCTGCAAGAAGCGATGTCGATCCTGCGCAGCCAGGTTGATGATATTCCGCTTGAATTCAATAATTTCCGTGACTGAGGTTTTGGCGGTGCGGCGGATTGCCCCCTACCTATTTTCCTTGTTGACGGGCTTGCTCGGACTGAGTGTGCAAGCGGCAAACATTTCGGTTGTGGGTGTTTATCCGGGCAAGGCGGTGCTGGTGGTCGATCAAGGACACCCAAAGACGTACGCGGCTGGTTCGGATGTGGTTCCCGGTGTGAAGCTGATTTCGGTCAGTAAATCGGGCGCTGTGCTGGAAATCAACGGCAAACGTGAGCGTATTGCGATGGGGCAGCATGTTGGCACGACGCGGCATTCCAGTGCAGGAACGGTAACCTTGCATGCAGACGGGCGCGGCCATTTTGTGACCAATGGCCAGATCAATGGCGGTACGGTGCGCATGCTGGTGGATACCGGCGCGACGGTGGTGGCAATGCCGGCGTATGAGGCGAAACGCCTGGGCATTAACTACAAGAGTGGACAGGTAATGCGGGTACGCACGGCAAATGGCATTGCGATGGGCTATATGATCCAACTTGATCATGTGAAGGTGGGCGATATCACGCTCTATCAGGTTCGTGGTCTGGTGCAGGAAAGTGGTTTGCCTGTGACCCTGCTCGGCATGTCGTTTTTGAATCGCACCAAGATGAGTCGAGACGGGGATACTATGGTGCTGGAGAAGCGCTACTGAGCCGAGAGAGCACCGAATAAATTAGCTGAGCGAGCTGCTGTGTCGCGTCGTGCGCGCTTCCTCACCCAGGCGATAGCGCTTTACCCGGATTGAGGCAAGTAAAAAAGCCAGCGTGCCTTGCGGCATGCTGGCTTTTTTGAGAAAGATCGGATTATTCCAGTTCGTCGCCAGTGTCTCCCAGACGGCGTTTTCTCACGGATTCTGCCAGTCCTTCCAGCAGGTTGACCGACTCTTCCCAGCCAATGCAAGCATCGGTAATCGATTGGCCGTAAACCAGTTCCCTTCCCGGAACCAGATCTTGACGACCAGCAACCAGATGCGATTCGACCATGACGCCAATAATGCGCGTGTCGCCACTGGCGATCTGATGACCGATTTCTTCGCAAACCGGAATCTGGTTTGCTGCGACTTTGGAGCTGTTGCCGTGCGAGGCATCAATCATGATGCGTGCAGCCAGTCCACCGTTGGCAATTTCCTGTGCAGCGGCAGCGACGCTTTCGGCGTCGTAGTTTGGCGACTTGTTGCTGCCACGCAGGATGATATGGCAATCTTCATTGCCGGCGGTGCGCACAATGGCAGAATGCCCGGCCTTGGTGACAGACAGGAAATGGTGTGGTTGGGACGCGGACTTGATGGCGTCAATCGCAATCTTGACGTTGCCGTCGGTGCCGTTCTTGAAGCCGACCGGGCAGGACAGGCCGGAGGATAGTTCGCGGTGAACTTGTGATTCGGTCGTGCGCGCGCCGATGGCACCCCAACTCACCAGGTCAGCGATATATTGTGGACTGATCATGTCGAGAAATTCAGTTGCCGCTGGCAAGCCCATTTCATTAACGTCGACCAGCGTCTTGCGCGCCAAGTGCAGGCCATCGTTGATCTGGTAGCTGTTGTCCAGATTCGGGTCATTGATCAAGCCTTTCCAGCCGACGGTGGTGCGTGGCTTTTCGAAATAGACGCGCATCACGATTTCCAGTTCATCCTTGAAGCGCTCACGCTCGTGTTGCAGGCGGTGCGCGTAAGCCATGGCGGCTTTGGTGTCATGGATTGAGCAAGGGCCGATGATGACGATCAGCCGATCGTCCTGGCCGTGCAGGATGCGGTGCATGGCAATACGCGAATCGGCAACGGTCTGAGCGGCTTTGGAGGAGCAGGGAATATCGCGAATGATATCCGCTGGTGGCAAGAGTTCCTTGATTTCGCGAATGCGTAAATCGTCGGTGCGAGGCATGATTTTCTCCAGAATAGTAAGTAATCAGTAATTCAATAAATTCAAAAACAAAAAACCGCCTTCTCTGGCGGTTTCTCGGAAATTCAGTTTGTCTCGTTTAGTCGAGTGCTCCTTGCCGATTCACCGCCACTGGGCTGGAATAGCCAAAAAAGAAAAAAAAGAAAAAAAGAAAAAAAAGAAAAAGTGCACTCGGCTCATGGAAATATCCAAATAATCAAGAGGTTGACTATAGCAGAGAATTTTGCGGGCAGCAATTTTTGTTGTTTATTGGCCCGTTCCGCCCACAACGACGTCTTCAATGCGCAAGGTCGGCTGCCCGACGCCCACTGGAACGCCTTGGCCTTCCTTGCCGCAAACGCCGACTCCGGGGTCGAGTTGCAAGTCATTGCCGATCATCGAAACGCGGTTCAGGACATCCGGCCCGTTACCGATTAGCGTAGCACCCTTGACCGGGTAGGTGATTTTGCCATTTTCAATCATGTAGGCTTCGCTAGCGGAGAATACAAATTTCCCGTTGGTGATGTCGACTTGTCCGCCACCGAAGTTGACGGCGTATAGACCGTTCTTTACCGACGAGATGATTTCTTCCGGTTCCTTGTCACCTGCCAGCATGTAAGTGTTGGTCATGCGTGGCATCGGCAGGTGCGCGTAGGATTCGCGGCGTGCATTGCCGGTGACGCCTGTTTTCATCAGGCGTGCATTCATCGTGTCTTGCAGATAACCGCGCAAAATGCCGTCTTCAATCAGGGTTGTGCAATGCGTCGGGTTGCCTTCGTCGTCCACGTTCAATGAGCCGCGCCGGTTTTTAATCGTGCCGTCATCAACGACAGTGACGCCCTTGGCGGCCACGCGTTCTCCGACTCTGCCAGAGAACGTGCTGGAGCCCTTGCGGTTGAAATCGCCTTCCAGTCCGTGACCGACCGCTTCATGCAACAGTACGCCAGGCCAGCCAGGGGCCAGCACGATGGTCATTGGTCCGGCAGGTGCCGGGCGCGACTCCAGATTTACCAGCGCCGTGTTGACGGCCTGATCGACATAATGCTCAATTTGTGTGTCCGTGAAATAGCTGTAGCCAAAGCGGCCACCACCGCCACTGCCCCCCGTTTCTCGCCGTCCATGCTGTTCGGCAATGACAGTGATGGAGAGTCGTACCAGTGGGCGGATATCAGCCGCAAGTGTGCCATCTCCGCGCGCCACCATGACGACGTCATGCTCGCTGGCAAGGCTGGCCATGACTTGCACCACGCGTGGGTCTTTTGCGCGGGCGAGGCGCTCGACCTTTTCCAGTAGTGCGACTTTCTCGGCGGCATCCAGTGACGTCATTGGGTCGTCTGGCAGATATAGTGCGCGTCCAGCGCCGTGCTGCATGGAGGGTGCGATTTTGACTGTACCCTCGCCTCGACGACCGATGGTGCGCGTGGCCTCTGCCGCGCGGGTCAGCGCAGCTTCAGAGATTTCATCCGAATAGGAAAAGGCGGTTTTGTCACCCGACACGGCGCGTACGCCGACCCCCTGGTCAATTGAAAAACTGCCGGTCTTGACAATCCCTTCTTCCAGGCTCCAGCCCTCGCTTTTAGTGAACTGAAAATACAGATCGGCGTAATCAACGCTGTGTGTATATACCTGGCTTAGCGCACGATGTAGTGCAGATTCATCCAGCCCGAACGGGGTCAGCAAAATGTGGCGTGCGGAATTCAGTAGTGCGGTATCAGGAACAAGCAGGGTCATGTGTCAGGCTTTGTCAGAGAGATGAAGCATAGATTGTAGATGAATTGTGCGAGTGGCGCGGAAACGGCTTCAATTCGGTGGGAAGTAGACGGATTGCCAGAAAAAAGCCGACGTGGAGCCGGCTTTTTGTGGGTATTACGCAACGCAGCAGACTGCTTGCGCAGGTATTTATTTGGCGTTTCCTAGAGGGTACGATGCTTCAGTGCAGGCAGTCTTTCGCGAATCGATGCCATTTTTTCCTCGTCGATTTCTGCGATGACGAAGCCTTCGCCTTCGGGCAGGACATCCACGATTTCGCCCCATGGGTCGACAATCATGCTGTGCCCCCAGGTGCGGCGTCCGGTTTCGTGCTTGCCGCCCTGGCCGGAAGCCAGCATGTAGCACTGGTTCTCGATTGCGCGAGCACGGATCAGCAGTTCCCAGTGGGCGCGACCGGTGGTGTAAACAAAGGCGGCCGGCATGACCATGATGGTGCACTCGCCCATGGCACGGAACAGTTCCGGGAAGCGCAAGTCATAACAGACCGCCAACCCGACGCGACCGAAAGGGGTTTCGACGGTTACAACATCACCGCCAGGTGCGATGTGTGTTGATTCGTCATAGGCTTCTTCCCCTTTGCGGAAACTGAACAGGTGGATCTTGTCGTAACGGGCAGCTTGCTCGCCTTGTGGGTTGTAAACCATGGTGGTGTTGAGCACCCGGTTCGGGTCATCCGATTTAAGAGGGATGGTGCCACCGACCAGCCAGATGCCCAGTTCTTTGGCAATGCCGGACATGAAGCTTTGCATTTTGCCGTTACCGGCCTCTTCGGCATGCTCGAGCTTGTCGATATCCCGCGCTTCAAGCGAAGGCCAGTATTCAGGCAGGAGTATCAGGTCGGCACCCGCTTCGGCGGCTTGGGTAATCAGGCGGCGCGCGGAGGCGATGTTCACGTCAACATCGATAGCGGAGATCATCTGAATTGCGGCGATTTTAGTCATGGTTTAGCCTCCTTTTTGCTGTTTTGTTTCGTCTGAGGTGCACTTTTCGATTTATGCGGTTTTCGTTCAATTTTGGTGATGACCGGATCATCCCATGTGCCACTGACCTTGTATTCATAGGTCAGTACTTTCTGGAGCGAATCACGCAATACGAGTTGCGCAAGAAATGTGCTTATGCCGATGACGGGGTTGACCGCAAGACCGTAAACGACCGAAGCTGCCCCGGCGTTGATTTCAGGAATGACCAGTACGTGAAGATTTTGCGTTTCTTTTTCAAGATCGGCAATGCCTTCCATGAAGATACTGGCATTCAGCCCAAGCATTTTCATGTTTTCCATCGAGAGTTGCCCATTTTTCAGGTCGGCCTTGGTTGTCAGCGAGTCGAAGGCAAAGCCGGAAGAGAAAATGTCGCGGAAGTCCAGCGTCAAACGCTTGGGCAGGGATTGCAGGCTGAGTACGCTCAGGAGGCGGGCGGCACCAGGCTCGACTTTCAGGAATTGTCCCTTTTCCATGTTCAAATTGACAGTGCCGGTGAGGCTGGTCTTGTCAAAGCTAAACGGATCTTTCTGCCAGCGCAACTTGCCGTCCAGCCTGCCTTTGCCATCGCGCAAGACACCGCTGTAACCTACGCGTTCCAGCATTTTTCCTGCATTGGCAACATCCAGTGTGTAATTGACCTGTGTCAGATCGCGCCCGTTTTGCGTTTTCCAGTTGCCATTTGCAGTGAGCGCGAAGTCCGAATTCTGGATGCTCAGTTTGTCGATCGTCCACACCCCTCCGTTTTTGATGGCGGCATGTTTGGCGACGAGCGCGACGTTGCCCCACGGCTTGCCATACAGGTCGAGTTTTTCCGTCTGGAGATCCAGTGCCGGGATATGTTCAGACGTTTTGTTGCTGGTCAGAGTGTTGCCAACTTCATCGGCGGTTGATTCTTGCACCGTGAGGCGCGTCAGGCGCGCGCTAACCTGGCCATTTTTGGTGTCCAGGTCACGCCAGCTAACGCTTCCTTCTGCTTGTGTGGAATCGACGTTCGCCTGCCATTGCTTGTCACGATATTCGGCATGGATGGAGGCCTTGTCCAGATTAAGGCCCGCAACGGAAAGTTTGCTGGTCTGTGCGGTGAATAAAACCGGGGCGATATACTGCATGAAGGCGTTTTCAACGTCGATGCTCTTGCTGATTTTCTGGTTTTTTGTTGGGGCTGACAGCGCGTCATCCCAGGCGCCAATATCAAGCGAGGGCGTCATGACGTGCATGGCCAGCCCGTGATTCGATTCGGGGGCGGCCGTGTTAACACCGATGCCGCCACGAATCACATGCCAGGGGGCGTATTTTTTTGTGCTTCTTTCACGCACGTAATACGCTGCCATGTTGTTATTAAGCGAAAGACGGAATTGATCCATCAACGTCGCCTTGCCAGTGCTCTTCATCGGGGAAGCACGAAAGCTGAGCGGCCAGGCTTCGCGGGCTCTTTTGTTGGCGGGTGCGGGGAAGTCGAGCGCCAGACCGCGCAGGTCAGATGTGACGGTGACGGTGGGCTGGCGACTGCTGGCCTCAATGGTGGCGGTATAGGGCGCGCTGCCGTGTATGCGGCTGGTCATTCCCGGATACGCCTTGCGCAAGCCATCACTGGTGAGTGTTCCCTTGGCGATAACTCTGATGCGCTTGTCTTTTTGCGTGCCGCCTGAAATGCTTGTTTTGCCGCCAAGAAAGTGCGCCCTGAAGTTGTTGAGCTTGAAGCCTTTTTCGTTGAATTCCAGTCGCCCTTCGGTTTTTGACAGCAAGGGGAGGTCTGGTATCAGTTTGACGGTGTTTCCCTGAAATTCCAGCGCGCCTTGGACCTTGGTGTCAATGGCATGGTTGAGCGGCATTTGGAAAGACAGGCCAAGCTTGCCGCTGCCATCCGTTTTGGTATCTTCAGTGAAATCGTTAATCCAGACTGCCACTGGCGAGATACGGGTATAGCGGATGAAATCGGGCATGGCACCGATAGCGGTGCCGTCAATCAGCAGCATCGGATCCTCTGAGATCAGGTTCGGAATAACAGCCAGCACATTTTTTAAGTCGACATTGGCGGTTTTGGCCGTTTTGCCAAAAATTTCCATGCGTGCATTGTTGACGGTCAGGGTGCCATCGATTTCTTCTGCTTGCGGCCACATTGGCGAGACGCCATCTCGTCCGAAAAAACCAGGTTTGTAATTCAGTTTGCCCTTGTTGATTTGTAGTGTCAGATTGAATTTCCCTTTTGGCTTTTGTCCTTTTTTTGCAACAAACGGAAAATCAGCCAGATTGCCTTTCAGGGTGAAACTGCCTTGGGGCACCGTGCCATCTTCTAGCGCGCCAGAAAGCCACCTGCGGGTGAATTCTGGCATTTGCAGTGGCAGGTAGCGTCCAATTGTTTTGATTTCAAAATTACGGAGTGTGCCGGAAAGATCGGCTTCGCCGACAAATTCGCCCTGTTTGCGATCAAGCGGCAACTTGACCGACCCTTTGGCAGAGCCTGCAAAGCCTTGCCGCTCAAATGCGAGATCGCTGATTAGAAATTCAAACGGTTTTTTGTCAGCGAGCAGCCAGTTTGCCTGCATCTTGAAGGCAGTGAAATCCATGACAGGTTCTTTAAAGTAGCCCGGAAGTTGCAAAACCAGATCGCTGGCATCCAGTGAAACATTGCCGCCATTCTGGTTGGCGTCAATAAAGCCACTCAGGTTGTCAAAGCCGGGAACGCCGGGCAGATGCGGTCGTGCTGGTGTTTTGCCTTTTGCGGCTACCGCAAGGCGAGGTGCTTGTGCCTTGAGGGACAGATTTTCGAACTGTCCCTTGATGTTGTAGCGGTAGATGTCTGGATAGGTGCCCTGCCATTGGGCTGAAAAGTTTTTCAATCTTCCACTGGGGGCGAAATCTTCTAGCATCTGGTGCTGGTCCGCGCCCAGGGGGAGAAATTGCGTAAATTTTGCCAAAGCGTCCAGGTCAAGTTGTCGGGCCGTTACTTGATGCGTTTCCGGCTCTCCTTTGCGTGCGGGTGTGTAAGTGTTTTCGACACTTGTTTCTGGCAGATGGAGTCCTCCCTGGGTCAGCATGCTGAACCGAGTCAGTGAGACCGAGCGTTTGAGTCCGCTCCAGAATGACGCTGATTGTGGTTGGTTCAGGTCGATGTCTGCCTTTGCCGAAATGCGGCCTTTTGCGTCGTGGAGATTGAGTGGCGGCAGGTCTTTGCGTAGCCGGATTGAGAAATCGGTCAGCTGTACGTCGGCCGTTAATTTGGTTAGCCTGGCCTGGTCCAGCGAGAGCCAAATACGTAACGAGCCGTGGCCATTTTGAAGTTCGAGGGGTAGGTCAAAATACGGCTTCCATGCGTTCAGGTCGGTCTTTTCCAGATTGGCGTACAACTCGCCTTTCCATTCACGCACATCGGAGATGCTGTGCGCAAAGTAGGGGCGTTTGAAATCAGCGCGTACTTCAATCGGGGCGGCAAGGGCTGCGGGTGGCACGGCGTTGAGGCGGAAGCGGTGATGACGCCAGCCATTTCGGATAACCAGGTTGATCTTGTCGAGCGTTAATGTTGGGGTATTGCGTTGTTCATCTGTCCAGCGCAGGCTGCCATCGTGAATAGCGATATTGTTCTGGTGGAATATCCAGTCGGCGCTGGGGCTGCCGCTTTCGGCGCCTGGGTTGAAAAGCAATCCAGCAATATACAGCTTGCCGTTGGCATCTTTCAGTATGTCCAGTTCTGGTCGGTAAAGTTCCAGTTTGTGTAATCGCAAGTCAAAAGCGGGGATGGACTGCCAGGCAATAGTGGCGGAAATGCGTGGTAAGAGGAGTGTGCGCTGGCCACTTTTGTCGCGCAAAATGACATCCTTGAGCTCAAGATGCGGGCGCAAACCGTCCCATGATGCCTCCATCTGTGCAATGGAAACAGGTTTGCCGACGGCATGACTCGCAATTTTTTCAATTTCGTTTTTGTATTGCGCAATGTTTGGCAAGACGTAAAAACGGAGCGAAAGAACGGCGGCGCAAAAAATGAAATAAAGAACCAGCGCCAATTTCAGAATAATGTTGGGCAGCCCCCATGCCGCCGCGTTCAATTGGCGATATCGCTCCTTGATGGTTTGCATTATTGAAGTGGGGCGGCCAGTCTCGGGGCGCTGTTGGTGTTGTTTTGCGGCCATTGGAAGAAAAAACAAAAATGCGCGGTCAATTACAATGCAGCACGCGGCTCTAGCATACAATCAAAAGGGCTTGTATAAACAACTTTATCCGGTTTTCACCGGCGGGCATGATGATTCCGCATGGGGATTCATGCCAAGCCGATCAATTTTTGACAGAAATCATAATGACACCCTCACTTTTGAATAGTTCGCAAGCTTCCCGTTTTTTCATGCACTGGGTCAATGCCGAGTTATCACGGATGGAACAAGTCGCTCAGCTTTCCCGATTATCGCTGGACGCAGTCGATTATTCGCAGTTGTTACAAAATGAAACAGATGCGGGCCACGCCTTGCCGCGCGCGATGCGGCGGGTGCGCAATTTGCTGGTGGCGACCTTGATTGAGCGCGACTTGTCGGGCGAAGCGAATCTGGTTGAAGTGATCGAGACAATGAGCAATTTCGCTGATTTTGCGATCAGTACGCACCTTGAAGATTTGATGGCGGAAATGGTGGCGGCACACGGCATGCCGGTGGGAACTGAAAGTGGTCGCGAGCAGGCGTTGATTGTGATCGGCATGGGCAAACTGGGTGGACGCGAACTGAATGTGTCTTCCGATATCGACCTGATTTTTGCGTATGGTGAAGAGGGTGAAACGCGTGTGGATGGGGCGGGCCAGCGAGCTTTGTCGAATCATGAGTTTTTTGTTCGTCTTGGACGTCGCTTGATCGCCGCACTATCTGACATTGTTGAAGATGGTTTCACTTTTCGGGTAGACATGAATTTGCGGCCCAATGGAAAATCGGGGCCGCTGGCTGCCAGCCTGTCGATGATTGAAGAGTACCTGATTGTGCAGGGACGAGAGTGGGAGCGTTACGCCTGGGTTAAAGCGCGGCCGGTTACGGGGCGCGAAGAAGATATTGCCGAATTGGAAGGCATTGTCCAGCCATTCATTTTTCGTCGTTATCTTGATTACGGCGTGATTGATGCGATTCGCCACATGCACGGCCAGATTCGTGCCGAAGTCATGCGTCAGGAGCGGCGGAATCCGGAACGGCGCAATGACGTCAAGATAGGGCGGGGGGGCATACGTGAAATCGAGTTTCTGGCGCAATCATTCCAGTTGATTCGCGGCGGCCGGGATGCCGGATTGCGAGAAAGACCAACGCGTGCCACGCTCAAGACCTTGGCGGCAAAGGAATTGCTGACGCAGGAAACATCGCAGCGTTTGCTGGAAGCATATACGTTCTTGCGCAACCTGGAGCATCGACTGCAATATCGTGATGATGCCCAAACGCACGCGCTGCCGTCAGCCGAAGAAGAGCGGCTGGTGATTGCACAGATGATGGGTTTTGCTGATGCCAGTGAATTGATGGTTCAAACCGATAATTATCGCCAGTTTGTGGCGCTTCAATTTGATGCCATTTTCAGTGACAAGAGCAGCTCTGCTTCCGTGCAAGATGGCTGGATTGATTTTCAGCGGCTCATGAGCGAGTCCGGTGAAGACTGGCAGCACATGATCGAAGCCAGTGTCAATGCGCAGGGCTTTGACGATACTGAGGCTGGAACGCGGCGATTGGTCGGCATGTGGAAGTCGCCGCGCATTCAATCGTTGCCCGAATCAAGTCGAGACATGCTGGCGCACCTGTGCAATGCGGCGCTGCCATTGATTGTGCAATCCGGCGGTCAGCACCTTGCAACGCTGGGGCGCTTGCTGGATTTGTTTGAAACGATTGCACGTCGGGCATCATATCTGTCATTGCTGACGGAATACCCGCAAACACTGATGCGCGTGATACGCATGATCCATGCGAGTGACTGGGCGGCAAAATTTCTGACCCAACACCCGATTTTGCTGGATGAGTTGCTTAGCGACTTGCTGTTGAAAACCATTCCCGACTGGCAGGCGCTGGCACAGGAGTTGTCGCAACAGTTGTCGGCGCTGGAGGGGGACACGGAGGGCATGATGAATCTGTTGCGAGAGGTGCATCACGCGCAATTGTTTCATTTGCTGGCGTATGACTTGCAGGGCGATATGAGCATGGAAAGTCTGGCAGATCATTTGAGCGCCCTGGCAGATACCATTGTGGCCGCGACCGTTCAGGCTGTCTGGCTGACGATTCCCAATCGTCATCGGGATGTGCCGAAATTCGCGGTGATTGCGTATGGAAAGCTGGGCGGCAAGGAGTTGAGTTACGCCTCCGATCTTGATGTGGTATTCCTGTATGACGATGATCACCCCGATGCGCCGATGCTTTATGCACGACTGGCGCAACGTTTCATTACCTGGATGACCAGCCACACCTCGGCAGGTATCCTGTTTGATGTGGATACGGCGCTCAGGCCGGATGGCGCGAGTGGCTTGCTGGTATCACGTTTGTCGGCTTTTGAGCATTATCAGAAACAGTCAGCATGGGTCTGGGAGCATCAGGCGCTGTCGCGTGCACGTTTTTGTTCTGGTGACGCGGATATTGGCGCGCGCTTTGAGTCGATTCGCAAAGAAGTGCTATGCCAACAGCGGGATGCGGACAAGCTGAAGCAGGAAGTGTTGGCCATGCGTCAGAAGATGCGCAACGCATTGACAAAGTCGGACGGTCATTTCGACCTGAAGCATGATGGCGGCGGGATGGTCGATATTGAATTCATCGTGCAATATCTGGTGTTGTTGCACGCGCACCGCTATCCACAGTTAACGGAGAATGTTGGCAATATTGCCTTGCTTAAACGGTGCGAGGAACTGGGGCTGATTCCTGCCGGTATGGGCACAGCAGTTGGCGACGCATACCGTGATATGCGCAAGCGCCAGCACTTGGCGCGTTTGCAGGGCGAGGAAGATCCCAAGGTGGATGCTAGCGAATTTTCTTTGCAGGCTTCAACGGCTGTCAAACTGTGGAACATGGTCTTTGCAGACTGAACGATTAATCGATGCTGAATCAAAAGGCTGGCCTGGTGTCAGCTTTTTTTGCTTAAATGCTTGGCATTTTTGCTGTTTTCATTCATCTCGTCATAAAGCAGTCATGAACGCTACCTAGTATGTAAGTCCGGTTTTGGGCGATTGCAGGGTGGTTGCGCATGGAGCGAAGTAGGGAAATGGCGTCAGGCCTGTTTGAGTTTGTCGCACTAAATGGATCGTTGGAGGCATGTGAGCCGCACACTTCATTTTCAATGAGGTGCCTGTCAGAAAAAAGTACGGCGGATTTGAAAAAAATGGCTGAAATGGCGATTGCAGACATGAAGAATGCGGCTTTTTATGGCGCAAGCGCGAGCAAAGATCAGGATTTGTTCGGTGCGTTGCTCGACATTATTGAGAGTCGTAGCCTGACGGCGGTTTTTCAACCTATTGTTGAAATGCCGACCGGGAATATTGTCGGATATGAGGGCTTGATTCGTGGCCCGGTCGATAGTCCGTTGCACTCTCCTCTCAAACTCTTTGCGGTGGCACGTGAGCATAACTTGTGTGTGCAGGTGGAGCATCTGTGCCGACGCATCGTGTTGGAGCAGTTTGTTGCGCTTGATTTGCCGGGCAATCTTTTTCTGAACATTAGCCCCAAAAGCCTGGTGGCGCGCGCGGCGAAGCACGGTGAAACGCTGGCGTACATTCGTAAAATCGGTTTTTGCCCCGAGCGCGTCATCATCGAATTGACCGAGAGCGATCCAACCTACGATTATGATTTGTTGCGCAAGGCGGCGCTCCATTACCGCAGCATGGGCTTCCAGATCGCCATTGACGATCTGGGACAGGGTTTTTCCAGCTTGCGCCTGTGGTCCGAGTTGCGCCCCGAGTATGTCAAGGTTGACATGCATTTTGTGAAGTCCATAGACAGTGACCCGATCAAACGCCAGTTCGTGCAATCCATACAAGCGATTGCAGCAAAGTCCGGTACGCAGGTGATTGCCGAAGGCATCGAAACGCAGGCGGAATATGCCACGATAAACGGTCTGGGTGTTCCGTTTGGGCAGGGCTACCATATTGCGCGCCCGCAGGCGGAGCCGCCAAAAGAAATAGTGGGCCTGCCTATTTCTCAAGGTGGCGAAAAGGCGTGTGCTGGAAAAGGTTCGCCGGTCTTGAATGGGTGCGTTTGCGTGGAAACTGCGGCACGACTCTTAAAGGTTGTACCGGTGGTTTCGCCAGGCATGACGAATAATCAGGTTTTTGACGTTTTTGCCAGCAATCCCAGCCTAAGCAATATTCCTGTTGTGGATAGCGATCAACAACCGGTTGGGTTGATTAACCGTTCCAAAATGATTGAGTGTTTCGCCCAGCCCTATCAGCGCGAACTGTTTGGTCGTCGCTTATGCCGGCACTTTATGGATGGTGCTCCGCTTGTTGTTGATCAGGGTACCAGTTTGCAGGATTTGGGGCACATGATGGCCAAGGCAGAGGCGCACCACTTGGCCAACGGTTTCGTTATCACGGGTGATGGCTGTTACCTTGGCATGGGAACGGGGCATGATTTGATGCGCGAGCTGACGCAGATGCAGATTTTATCCGCACGCCACGCCAATCCGCTGACACAATTGCCGGGCAATGTGCCGATCAACGAGCAGATAGACCATATATTGAAGCAGCAAGTGCATTTTCATGTCTGCTATTGCGATCTGGATCACTTCAAGCCGTTCAATGATGCGTTTGGCTATAACAAGGGTGACGAAATTATCAAGCTTGCCGCCAAGGTGCTGAGCGAGGAGTGTGATCAGGAGCGTGATTTTATCGGCCATATCGGCGGCGACGATTTTATGATCCTGTTTTGCTGCGAAGACTGGGAGCAGCGTTGCAATCGGATGATCAATCGCTTTGCGAATGCGGTGCTGGAACATTTTGGCCCGGATGTGCACGAGCAAGGCGGCTATTTCAGCGAGGACAGGCAGGGCAAGAAAATATTTCAGTCTCTGGTCAGCCTGTCTCTGGGCGTGACACAGGTCGTTCCCGGAAGGTTTACATCACATCACCAGATTGCCGAGGCGGCTGCCGAAGCGAAAAAGCAAGCCAAGAAAATTCATGGCAATAGCTTGTTTGTTGAAAGGCGCGGCGTCGCCTGAAAAATGTTGACAAGAAAAGGTCTTATATCCAGCCCAGCTTTTGCGCCAGATAGTACAGGCCGAAGAACAGGCTGCCCATGATGGCCATGATTAGCACGGCAAACAGAATGATTTGCAGGCGTTCGGCGGGCTGCATGTCGCAAGAGCACGCCATTGGCGGAGACGCATCTGGTTGTGAATCATCCTGATAAATGCTGATTAACGGCATTGCTGACTTTTCTTTTTCTTCCATGGCGTCACTTTTTGCGAGAGCTGTTTCTGACGCATGTTAGCATGCGCTTCGCAAACAAAGACGCCCCGATGTCGGGGCGTCTTGCGTTGGTTCGGTTGCGGCTTATTTTGCGTTCATTAAGGCAACGGTGGTGTCCAGCATGCGGTTTGAGAATCCCCACTCATTGTCATACCAGGCGAGGATTTTGACCAGCGTGCCGCCGTTCACGCGGGTTTGCGTGGCATCGAAAGTGCTGGAAGCCGGATTGTGGTTGAAGTCGATCGAAACCAGTGGCGCAGTGTTGTAGTCCAGCACGCCTTTCATCGGGCCTTCAGCAGCCTCCTTCACGATTGCGTTGACTTCTTCAACAGTGGTTTCGCGTGCGGCGGTAAAGGTCAGGTCAACGGCAGAGACGTTGATGGTTGGCACGCGCATGGCAAAACCATCGAGCTTGCCATTCAGTTCCGGCAGTACCAGGCCAACCGCAGCAGCGGCGCCGGTGCGGGTTGGGATCATGCTCATCGTGGCAGAGCGCGCACGGCGCAAATCCGTGTGATAAACATCGGTCAGAACCTGATCGTTGGTATACGCATGGATCGTGGTCATCAAGCCGGAAATGATGCCAAGCTTGTCATTCAGCGGCTTGACGACAGGTGCCAGACAGTTGGTGGTGCAGGAAGCATTGGAGATGACGGTGTCCGACGCTTTCAATACATCGTGATTGACACCATAAACAACGGTGGCGTCCACATCATTGCCGCCCGGTGCGGAGATAACGACTTTTTTTGCGCCGCCAGCCAGGTGGGCAGAGGCGCGCTCTTTGCTCGCAAAGAAGCCGGTGCATTCAAGTACGACATCGACATTCAATTCGCCCCAGGGCAATTCTGCCGGGTTGCGGTTGGCGAGCACACGAATGCGGTCGCCGTTAACGATCATGTGGTCGCCATCAACGGATACGGTGCCCGGAAATTTGCCATGCGCAGTGTCATACTGCGTCAGGTGGGCGTTGGTGTTTGCGTCGCCCAGGTCATTGATGGCGACGATTTCGATATCGTGGGTTTTGCCGCCTTCATAGTGGGCACGCAGGATGTTGCGGCCGATTCGACCATAACCATTGATTGCTACACGGATAGCCATTATTTACTCCCGATTCTGTCGTTATAAATTTATTTGATAAGTGATTTGATCTTGGTAACGGCTGCTTCTGCAGTGATGCCAAAATGCTTGAACAGGACATCGGCCGGTGCCGATTCCCCAAAAGTGTCAATGCCGATGACACCACCTTCCAGTCCGACGTATTTGTGCCAGCAATCTGTCACGCCAGCTTCGATTGCGACACGCGGCAAGCCTTTGGTCAGCACGCTCTCCTTGTAGGTGACATCCTGACGGTCGAACACATCGGTTGACGGCATCGAAACCACGCGTACCGGAATGCCTTCTTCGGCAAGCTGTTCGGCCGCCTGGGTAGCCAGTCCGACTTCCGAGCCGGTGGCGATCAGGATGGCCTTGGCGCCCGGCGCGTCGCGCAGAACATAACCGCCGCGATTGATTGCCGCAATCTGTTCTTCGGTGCGTTCCATGAACGGCAAGCCCTGACGCGAGAAAATCAGCGTGGATGGGCCGTTATGGCGTCGCAGGGCATGCGCCCAGGCAACGGCAGATTCCACGGTGTCGCACGGCCGCCAGTTATCCAGATTCGGAATCAGGCGCAAGCTTGAAACGTGCTCGACCGATTGGTGGGTTGGTCCATCTTCACCCAGACCGATCGAATCATGCGTGAACACAAATATGGATCGTATTTGCATCAAAGCAGCCATACGCAGGGCATTGCGGCTGTAATCCGAGAAGGTCAGGAA
This sequence comes from Burkholderiaceae bacterium, assembly GCA_963666295.1. GTDB lineage: Bacteria > Pseudomonadota > Gammaproteobacteria > Burkholderiales > Burkholderiaceae_D > QZKY01. The sequence goes on from OY762707.1 coordinate 1,767,972, forward strand.
GGTAGCGCCATATGGGATGAAGCCGCCATGTAGCGCCAACCCGTTCATGATGGCACTCATGCCAAATTCGCGCACGCCGTAGTTGATGTGGTTCCCTGCCTGATTGGCGCGTACGGGAATGCACTCTTTCCAGTTGGTCAGGTTTGATCCGGTCAGGTCGGCCGAGCCGCCAATCAGTTCCGGCAGATTGGGTGCGATTGCCTGAATGGCGTTCTGGCTGGCCTTGCGAGTGGCAATGGTTTCCTGTTTGTTGGTGCAGTCCGCTATGAAATGCCGGACGGTTTCGCTGAAATGATGCGGCAGGTCGCCTTTCATGCGGCGCGCCAGTTCGGCGGCATCCAGGGGGTAACGTTCCTGATAGGCATGGAATAGCGCGTCCCAGTCGCCTTGGGCCGCTTGCCCAGTGGCTTTGGCATTCCATGCGGTATACACGTCGGCTGGCATTTCGAATGGGGGGTGCGTCCAGCCCATGGCTTCACGGGCGGCGGCGATTTCTGCATCGCCCAGCGGTGCGCCATGCACATTGTGCGTGCCAGCCATATTGGGTGCGCCTTGTCCGATAACGGTAACGCAACGGATCAGCGTTGGCTTGTCGGATTGTTTGGCTTGCGCAATCGCGGCATCAACGGCATCGACATCGTGACCGTCAACCCCGGAAATGACGTTCCATCCGTAGGCTTCGAAGCGCTTGGTGGTGTCGTCGGTAAACCAGCCTTCGACATGGCCGTCGATCGAAATGCCGTTATCGTCATACAGCGCGATCAGCTTGTTCAGTTTCCATGTGCCGGCCAGCGCGCAGGCTTCGTGCGAAATGCCTTCCATCAGGCAGCCATCGCCGAGGAAGACGTAGGTGTAATGGTCGACAACATGGAAGTCCGGCTTATTGAACTGGGCTGCCAAAAGTTTTTCTGCCAGCGCCATGCCGACGGCATTGGAAATGCCTTGTCCCAGCGGGCCGGTCGTGGTTTCCACGCCGGGGGTTAGGTGCGATTCAGGGTGTCCCGGCGTTTTAGAGTGCATCTGGCGGAAGTTGATCAGTTCAGCCATCGGCAGGTCGTAGCCGGTCAGGTGCAGCAAGGCATACAGCAGCATGGAGCCGTGGCCGTTGGAGAGCACGAAGCGGTCTCGATTCATCCATTTTGGGTTGCCGGGATTGTGGCGAAGGTGTTTCGCCCAGAGCGCAACAGCGATCTCTGCCATTCCCATTGGCATGCCTGGGTGGCCGGATTTGGCTTTCTGGACAGCATCCATTGCCAATACACGAATGGCATCAGCCATCTTTTTCGTCGGGAGAGTGGTGGTCATAAGCTTCTGTTCGGATAACAATGTGTGAAATGAAAAACCCACGGGCAAGTCTGTCGCAAACGCGATATTTTACACCAGAGCATTTACCTTGCCGTTAAAATTGGCCTCGATCTTCGTGGTGCAAAAAAGCGGTTTATGCTTTTTAGCAAGGCAGTTTTTGCTTTTCCTTGTTGTATTCCGTGAGTGCATTGAACATCATCACGTATTCAATCAGAGGGTGGGGTGAACCACTATGATGATTGTCAAAATGATTGTGGGGACATAAGCAGGGATGCGCACCAGTCAGAAATATCTTGGTAAAACAGGCATGCTGCTCATGTTGGCGTTTCTTAGTGCCTTTCCGCCACTTTCTACCGATATTTATCTTCCCGCACTGCCGGATATGATGACGATCCTGCATACAACGCAAGCGATGACTAATTTGAGCTTGAGTCTGTTTTTTGTTTTTTATGCGTGTGGCCTTTTGGTTTGGGGCCCGCTCAGTGAAAAATATGGTCGAAAGCCGATTCTGCTTTGTGGGCTGTTTATTTATATTTTGGCCAGCGCCGGCTGCGCAAGTGCGAATACAGTGCACTACCTCATCGCGGGGCGGATATTGCAAGCGATTGGCGGAAGTGCCGCTACAGCCGTAGCAACGGCGCTGGTCAAGGATACCTACGATGGTACAGAGCGTGCCCGCGTGCTGGCGATCATCATGTCGATGGTCATTATTGCACCTATCGTGGCACCGCTGATTGGTGCCGGATTGCTCAAATATGCGTCCTGGCGCGTGATCTTCATTATTCTGATGGCCATCGGCTGCGTGGCATTTTTGTTGACGTTTCTGTTGCAGGAGACGGTGACCGAGCCGTTTGAGCAATCATTCTGGTACGCATTAAGTCGTCCGGTTACGGTTCTTGGTAATCGCAGTCTTTCAATTCTTCTGGTGTTGTTTTCGTTAACCATGCTGACCTTGATGGCCTACCTTGCTTCAGCGTCTTACATATATATCAGGCGGTTTGGCATTAACGAGCAGGTGTTCAGCCTGTTCTTCGCCTTCAACGCATTTTGTGCCATGTTTGGCCCGATGATTTATCTGAAGCTGGCCAGATGGTTGAGCACCAGTTTTGTCGTTGCGGCTTGTTTTGCTGGCGTGTTTCTGGGCGGTCTCTGGGTTATGGCGTTCGGTCATTTGTCGCCATATTTTTTTGCCAGTGGCGTTGCGCTGGTGACGGTTGCCAGCACCATCATGCGCCCACCCGGAGCCAACCTCATTCTGGAACAACATGAGGGCGATACCGGTTCGGTTTCTTCGCTGATCAATTTTTCTGCCATGCTGGTCGGCAGTGTCGGGATGTTTATGATCTCGCTGGATTGGTCGGATCAGATACAGATGCTGGGCCTGCTTGAAGCCGGCGTGGGACTTTCCGGCTTTTGTTTGTGGATGTATGTCAGAAACAAACCGTATATTATTTATGGTGCCATGAAATAGCGATTGTCCGTCCAGTATCTTTTTTGTTGGAACCTATGCAGCGTTTTTATCTTCCTGAGCCTTTGTCCATTGGCATGCGGGTGGTCTTGCCGCCCGACGTGGCCCATCACTTGCGTGTGCTTCGATTGTCAATCGGCGATGAGGTAACCCTCTTTAATGGAGGCGGAGGGGAGTTCGCGGCTACGTTGACAGAAATTGAAAAAAAGCACGCGGTTGCATTGATCAAAAGCTTTTCGCCGCGTGACGTTGAGCCGCCTTTTTCCATCACATTGGCACAAGCCCTGCCGGAAGGTGCCAAGATGGACTGGGTTATTGAAAAGGCGGTCGAACTCGGTGTGGCGGGCATTCAGCCTTTGGCGGCGCAGCGCAGCGTCGTGCGCTTGAGCGAGGAGCGCGCTAAAAAACGTCATGCGCATTGGGAAGCTATTGTGGCGTCGGCATCCAGGCAGTGCGGCCGGAACCGATTGTTGGATGTGGCGCCACTCGTCAGTTTTAATGACTGGATTGGGCAACCGACCGAGCAGCCGCGCATCTTGTTTAGTCTGGACGCGACGCAGCTTTTGTCGGACTGGGCGAAAACGCATGTGCCGCAGGATGTAACCATCATGATTGGGCCAGAAGGCGGTTTTTCGCCGCAGGAAGAAGCAATGGCACAAAAACAGGGGGCGATTGCGCTGTCACTCGGAAAGCGCGTGTTGCGTACCGAGACCGCTGGTATTGCTGCCATGGCTGCACTGAGTGCGGTGTGGGGTGAGATGTGATTCTCGTTAATTAGTCGGTTGTTTTTTGATGTCCGGCGCAATCTGCACGATTTCCTGCCCGTTGGTCCATATCAATTGCCCATCCTGAATCATGCATTGAATTTGCATGGAGCGCTGAACCAGTTGGGCCAGCGCTTCCGTGCCATCGGCAGGAAGTTTAACCACGGTCAGGTTCCTGGTGCGCGTCAGCTTGTTGCTTACCTGGTTCCACCAGATGTCGGCGCTGCTACCATAGTTGTAAACATAAACCTGTTCGGCGCGCCCGCATGCCTTGAGTAGGCGTTTTTCATCTGGCTGGCCGACTTCAATCCAGAGATCTATTGCATCCGTATAGTCTTTTTGCCATAAATCAGGCTCATTCTGATCGGATAGCCCGGAGCAAAAGCTCAATGCTTCGTCAGCATGACGTGCAAAAGCCAACAGCCGTACCATCATGCGTTCATCGGTCTCCGATGGGTGTCTCGCCAGGGTCAGCGAGTGTGATTGATAATAGCCGCGGTCGATATCCGAAACTTGAAGATTGGCTTTGAAGATGGTTGCTTTGAGCGCCATGAAAGGCCTTTTGGTATGAGAAATGTTGTTTTTTTGGCTCTTGGAGAATTTTTTTTGATTTATTTAAAAATATTTTTTGGCATGTTAGCGCGCCTTTGCCCCAAGGTGAAGAAGGATTTCGGGCTATTTTCAATGTCGTTCCGGTGCGCCCCTACAATTTTCACTTTTTACTTTTATAGAAAGGTGAAGTTACTTTTCTGTTTTATATGAAAAAAAATGATTGACTCGAAGGGTCAATTCAAATATTTTTCACCCATACAAAGAATTTTGTCATAAGTAGTTTTTATTTTTTATATTAGGTTTTTAATCCAAGATAGTGCTGTTACAAGCTACAAGCACTCATTAATCTGTGTTTGCCGCAAATTACTGAAGTCCTACCCAGACGTAAGCTTTTTTGCGCGGCACTGTGTAAAATGCAAATAACTGTAGCCTTATCCAGGTGAAGGTCTTTTTGCATAACACTCAAAAGGTGAAGTATATGAACAAGATGAGCGATTTCAGTTCAGCTGAAGCTATTGCGTTGGCGTCAGCGATTGATCCATGGCGTGGGTTCAAGGGCGAGGGTTGGCGCGATAACGTTGCTACTCGCGATTTTATTTCCGAGAACTATTCCGAATATACCGGCAATGAGGATTTCCTTGTCGGTCCTACCGCAAAAACCAAAAAACAATGGGAAGTCGTTCTTGACTTGCTGAATAAAGAGAGTGCTAATGGCGGCGTTCTGGCTGTTTCCAGCGACGTTCGTTCCAGCATTACTTCCCATGCACCTGGTTATATTGACAAGGAAACCGAAGTTATTGTCGGTGTGCAGACCGATGAGCCATTGAAGCGCGGTATTTATCCGAATGGTGGCCTGCGCATGATCGAGAATGGCCTGAAGGAATATGGTTTCCCAGACGTAGACGAAAAGATCGTCGACATTTATACCAACTACCGCAAGTCGCATAATGACGGCGTATTTGACGTTTACGATCCTGAGATCGTTGCGTGTCGCCGCAGCGGTGTTATTACCGGCTTGCCGGATGCGTACGGTCGTGGTCGCATTATCGGTGACTACCGTCGTGTCGCGCTGTATGGTGTTGACTTCCTGATTGAAGACAAGAGACGCGAGAAGGCGGAGTCTGATAGCCAGCCTTTCAGCGAAGAAGTGATTCGTATCCGCGAAGAGTTGTCTGAGCAAATCAGAGCACTGCAAGAACTGAAAGAAATGGCGCTGAGTTATGGTTACGACCTTTCTGCGCCAGCGGCTACCGCGCAAGAGGCTACTCAGTGGTTGTACTTTGCGTTCCTGGCAGCGGCCAAGGAGGCAAATGGCGCCGCAACCGGTATTGGTAATATCGTTACTTTCCTCGACATCTATCTTCAGCGTGACATTGAAGAAGGTCGCATCACAGAAGATGAGGCACAGGAAATCATCGATCAGTTTGTTATCAAATGCCGCATTCTGCGTTACTTGCGTACCAAGGATTTCGATGCGCTGTTCAGTGGCGATCCAACCTGGGTAACCATCGTAATTGGTGGTATGGATCTCGATGGCCGCTCCAAGGTAACGAAAACCGCATATCGTCTGCTGCATACCCTTGATAATCTGGATGCGGCACCTGAGCCAAACCTGACCATTCTCTGGTCTTCTGGTCTGCCAGAAAACTTCAAGAAGTACGCTGCTGCCATGTCGATCAAGACCTCGGCCATTCAGTTCGAAAGTGATAACCTGATGGTCAATAAATGGGGTAGCGACGATAACTGTATCGGCTGCTGCGTGTCCCCTATGACTCAGGGCAAGTCAATGCAATACTTCGGCGCACGCGCCAATCTGGCCAAGGCGATGCTGTATGCGATCAACGGTGGCGTGGACGAGGTTTCCGGTCAGAAAGTGGCCGAAGGCTTTGATCCGATCACCAGCGAGTACCTTGATTACGACGAAGTAATGGAGAAGTTCGACAAGCTGCAAGACTGGCTGTGCAGTACCTACGTGCGCGCCATGAACGCAATTCACTACATGCATGACAAGTATGCGTACGAGCGCATGATGATGGCGCTGCATGATCGTGATGTACTGCGCACGATGGCTTTTGGTCTGGCAGGTGTCAGCATCGTGGCAGACAGCTTGTCCGCTATCAAGTACGCCAAAGTGAAGCCGATTCGCAACGAGCAGGGTATCGCGATTGATTTTGAGGTCGAGGGCGACTTCCCGAAATTCGGTAACAATGACGATCGTGTGGATAGCATTGCATCTGAAGCAACTACGAGCTTCATGAACAAGCTCAAGTCGCACAGGCTTTATCGTGACGCCATGCCGACGCAATCCATCCTGACCATTACCAGCAACGTTGTATACGGTAAGGTGACGGGCACGACCCCATGTGGCCGCAAGCTTGGTGAACCGTTTGCGCCAGGTGCAAACCCACAGCACGGTCGTGATACAAATGGCTTTATGGCTGCGGGTGCATCGCTTTCCAAGTTGCCTTACGAGGACAATCTGGATGGCATTTCATGGACCGCCAGCCTGACGCCAAGCAGTTTGGGCAAAGCGACCGATGAGCAGTCAGTCAATCTGGCCAACTTCCTGGATGGTTTCATGGATGCAGGGGGTTACCACATTAACGTAAACGTTATGGATCGTGAGATGTTGATGGATGCGATGGAGAACCCAGACAAGTATCCGCACTTGACGATTCGTGTGAGTGGTTACGCAGTAAACTTCCATCGTCTGAACCGTAGTCAGCAGATGGATGTAATTACACGTACTTTCCATGAGAAAGCGTGATAAAAGGTACGCCAATTAAACCTGAGGCATCCCTACAGACCGGTCAGGCCCCAACAGGCCTGACCGGCTTTGTTCATTCTACGATCAATGGCGGCGCGGTTGATGGTCCGGGCATGCGCTTTGTGCTGTTCCTGTCCGGTTGTCATATGCGATGCCTGTATTGCCATAATCCGGATACCTGGCGTCGAGGAAGTGGAGAAGCGCGCACGGTAGATGATATCGTGGCAGAAGTCGGGAAACTGGCGCCTTTTCTGAAGGCGACCGGCGGGATTACCGTGACCGGTGGCGAGCCGCTGGTACAGGCCGAGTTTGCGCATGAAGTGCTGCGTCAGTGCAAAGAGAAATACGGTTTGCATACGGCGATTGATACGAATGGCCTGCTGGCTGAGCAACTGCCGGATGAATGGTTTGATGTCGTCGATCTAGTTTTACTCGATATCAAGCATATCGATCCTGAAAAACATCAAGAATTAACGAAAACACCGCTGCAACCGGTACTGGATTTTGCGCAGCGTCTGGCGAGGATGGGTAAACCTGCATGGATACGTTACGTGCTGGTGCCGGGCTGGACGGATGATCTGGAAGACGTCGCCAAACTGGCGGACTTCGTTGCGTCACTCGGTAATGTCGAACGCGTTGAAGTGTTGCCATTTCATAAAATGGGCGAATACAAATGGCAGGAGCTGGGGCTGACTTATGAGTTGGCTGAAACAGAGCCGCCCACGCCTGAACTCGTCGAGCAAGTCAAACAGCAGTTTACTCAGCGTGGCCTGACAGACGTTGTTTGAACAAACGCTGATTTAATGCATGCGTTGTGCGCAGCGAGTGCACATCATCTCTCAGAGCGCGTTTACAGCGCCACCTTCCAAGTTACACCCTATGCCGCTCCATTCAGCTTTGCGGCATGCTCCCGCGTTTCATGAAAGGTCAGTTTGGGCCAGCGCTCTTGCGTAAGTCGCAGGTTGACACTGGATGACGCCAGATAAGTCAGGTTGCCTGCGGCATCAATGCTAAGGTTGCCTGCCAGCGCCTTTTCGAAATCACCGAGTGTACGCTTGTCTTCACAACTGACCCAGCGTGCGCTACTGGTGCTGGTGCTTTCGAAGACAGCATCCACGCCATACTCATTCTGCAGGCGGCTGGCTACGACTTCAAACTGCAATACTCCAACGGCACCCAGAATCAGGTCGCTACCGATTAATGGTTTGAACACTTGCACAGCGCCCTCTTCGCCAAGTTGTTGCAAGCCTTTGTGCAGCTGTTTGGTTTTTAGTGGATTTAGAATGCGCACTGAACGAAAAAGTTCGGGGGCGAAAAACGGAATACCGGTAAATTGCAGTTGTTCACCTTCGGAGAAACTGTCGCCGATCTGCATGTTGCCATGATTGGGCAGTCCGATAATATCGCCAGCGTAGGCCTCTTCCACTTGCTCACGGCTCGATGCCATGAAGGTCACAACACTGGAAACACGCACCTCGCGCCCCAGTCTTAAGTGCTTGATCCGCATGCCACGCTCAAAATGCCCTGAACACACGCGCATGAACGCGATGCGGTCACGATGGGCTGGATCCATGTTGGCCTGAATCTTGAAGATGAAACCGGAAAAGGCGGGTTCGGTCGGTTCGACCGTTCGCACTGTGGCATCTCGTCCACGCGGGGGTTGTGCCCAGTCGAGCAAGGCATCCAGAATTTCACGGACGCCGAAATTGTTGATGGCAGAGCCAAAAAAAACGGGTGTGAGCGTGCCAGCCAGGAATTCATCGAGATTGAACGGGTTGGATGCGCCATTGACCAGCTCGACTTCCATGCGCAGTTGCTCGATTTCCAAGGGAAACATTTCATCCAGTTTCGGGTTGTTGATTCCCTTGATGATTTCAAACGTTTGGTCGGCGCGTTCGCTACCAGCTTCAAACAGCATGATTTCATCGTTCATCAGGTGATAGACGCCGCGAAAGGTCTTACCCATGCCGACCGGCCAAGTGATGGGCGCGCACCGAATTTGCAGTACCGATTCAACTTCGTCCAGTAATTCGAGCGGATCGCGTGCTTCACGATCAAGTTTGTTCATAAACGTGATGATTGGCGTGTTGCGCATGCGACAAACATTTAGCAGTTTGATGGTTTGTGCTTCCACGCCTCGCGCGGCATCAATCACCATCAGCGCCGAGTCCACGGCGGTCAGTACGCGGTAGGTGTCTTCCGAAAAATCCTGATGACCGGGCGTATCGAGCAGGTTGACGATATGTTCGCGGTAATCAAACTGCATGACCGAACTGGCGACCGAAATGCCGCGTTGCTTTTCAATGCTCATCCAGTCCGATGTGGCGTGTCGGTCGCTTTTGCGCGCCTTGACGGTTCCTGCCTGCTGGATTGCGCCGGAGAACAGCAGCAACTTTTCTGTTAGCGTCGTTTTGCCGGCATCCGGATGAGAAATGATGGCGAAGGTGCGTCTTCGCGCCACTTCGCGTGCGATGCGCTCCATTTCCGGGTTGCGTGAGGTGGAGCCAGTTTTTTCACTGTTTGATGCTGAATTCATTTTGGATGGTTTATCCGCTGCCAAAGGTATCAAAGTCTAACGATTATTTGTAAAGCCGTCCATGAATGTAAAGATGCCATGTCGCTTAAATAAGAACGGTTCTTGCATTTACTTCGGAAAAATTACAGAAGCCCAGACCTGAAGCAGGGTGGGAATACTTGATATGTAGGAGGCGCTGACCAAATGCTTGCGCGAGTGATCGGTCGTGTTGCGCGGTGTTTGTTCCGTGCGCGGGACCAAAAATCAAATATGTAAAAAGGCTGTCATAAATGGTCTATAGGATGTGGCTTGTAAAAAATAACAAGTTAAAAAATCAAAGAGGTTATTGTGGGCCGCATATTTTTACCGGCAACAAAGTTGATGCAAAGACTCAAATTGTTGCCCAAGTTTGCCTTGATTGCCCTGGCACTATTGGTGCCGCTTATGGTTGTCTCTGCTTTGTTGCTCAAAGAGTTGCATCATTCCGTTTCGGTTGCGAAAAGTGAGCTTGCCGGACTGAAGCAACTTAAACAGATACAGACAGTTTTCGATCAGGCCAGACAGCACCGCGCATTGCAATACATGTTTTTGAATCGCAACAACGATGCCGGTAACAAAACGGCTACGCTACGTGATCAAATCAATCAGGGGATGGCTGAGTTGGCCAACCAACCCAAAATTGGAGGGGAGGCGCTCTGGGAAGACGTGGCGTCATCCTGGAATAGCTTGCAGGAAAAACTCAAAGCATCTAAAGCCACTGAAAGTTACCAGCAGCACAATGGGTTTTTGCAAAAGCTTTCACGTTACAGCGTGATTGCGGCAGATACGTCACGTCTTAGCCTGGATTCTGTGGCGACAACCAGACAATTATTTGAAATTGCCTTTCGTACCATTCCGGAAACCGTGGCACCAATTTCAGAGTTGACCGGGCGTGGCGCAGTTATTATTGACACGGGGCTTTTCCTTCCGAACGAAGATGTTTACCTGAACTCACAGTTCATGCTGGCGAAATACAACCTGAAACGAATTCCAGACCAGATTAAAAGCTTGGGGCTTGATGCAGGCTGGCGAGAAGCCAATTTTGATAAAAGTGCCAAGATTGGCAAGCGTGGCGATGATTATCTGGAAATGGTGAGGCTTCAGGTGCTGAATTCGCTTGACCAGATCGTTGGGAACGAGTTGTACGCGGCAGGTTCAAAGATTGAATCTGACTTGAGTGCGTTGTCGTCAGTTGTTATTCACAAGCTGGATAATTTGCTATTGGAACGGGTTAACGGGCTTGAGCGCAATCAATTGCTGGTGCTGACGGTGGTCGTTTTGGCTATTTTGATTGCCGCCTATCTTTTGGCCGCTTTTTATCTTTCTTTCAGGCGTGACGTCAGTCTGCTGGGGGAAACCGTTAATCGTGCGGCCGCCGGTGATTTGTCGCGCCGAATTGTTTCTGAGTCAAAGGATGAACTTGGGGCCATCGTAAATGCCTTCGGGGGCATGACCAGTGATTTGGTGTGTTTGGTGGGAGAGGTTAAACATGGCGCAGACAGCATCGCCGTTGCGGCGATGGAAATAGCACAAGGCAATGCCGACTTGTCGAATCGTACACAGCAGCAGGCAGCTTCCATTGAAGAGACTACGGCGACCATGGAGGAGCTTACTGCAACCGTAAGGCAAAATGAAAAGAATGCCGAGATGGCGCATCAGCGGACGATTGAGGCCGCAGATGTAACCCAACTTGGTGAACAAATGGTGTTGCAGGTTGCGGATCGGATGCAGTCCGTCAATGAATCTTCACGCCAGATCGTGAATATTATCGGCTTGATTGATGAAATTGCCTTTCAGACCAATTTGCTGGCCTTGAATGCGGCAGTTGAGGCAGCGCGTGCCGGCACGCATGGGCGTGGTTTTGCCGTTGTTGCGGGAGAAGTAAGAAGCCTGGCGCAACGCAGTGCTGAAGCGGCATCTGAAATCAAGCAATTGATTAACGCCTCTGTTGGTCAGGTTGAGGATGGCTGCAAGATTGCTAAACAGGCTTCTCGAACCATGGGGCGTGTTGTTGCCAGTGTGCGTGAGGTCATGCAGCTTGTGAATGGCATTGCGCTGGCTAGCCATGAACAACGGTCAGGAATAGAGCAGATCAATCTGGCGATAACTGAAATGGACGAAATTACCCAGCGCAATGCGGCACTGGTTGAGCAATCTGCTGCGGCGGCTGAAAGCATGCATGATCAAACAGAAAGTTTGCAGCAATCTGTTGGCGTGTTCAAACTGGACGAGCGAGAAAGGGTATTTGAGAAAGCGGAAGAAGACCCGCGCGCCGTGGAAATCATCAGGTTGCCTCTTGGTGCGCAGGAAAACGGGGTGATGTTCAAGGCGGCGTGAGGTGCGCTGCCAGTATGTAACAGGAAGCTACAAAGCCGCCGGCAAGCTCGCATTTACTGATACAGTTAAATGCGAGCTTGTTTTTTATTCATCCCGTTTTTTTGGAGGTTGCTTATGTCTATGGTTCGTCCTGTTCTGTTCTCATTTGTTGCTTCCCTTTTAATTTCAACCATTGCTTACGCCGGTACCTTAAACAGTACGCAGGATGATCAGACTGGTGTGGCAGTCACTATCTACAACAGCGATCTCGCGCTTGTGAAGGATCAACGTCAGATAATACTCAAGGACGGCACGCTTGATCTGGCTTTCCGCGACGTAAGTGCGCGCATCCGTCCTGAAACGGCGCTGCTGACTAGCGTATCTGATCCGGGCAGCTTGTCGGTGCTCGAGCAAAATTTCAATTTCGACTTGCTTACTCCTGGCAAGATGCTGGAAAAATACGTCGGCAAGACAGTGACGGTCATTCAAACCAACCCGAAAACCGGCGAAGAAACGCGCGAAAGGGCGCAAGTGCTGTCGGCGCAAAGTGGCATCGTTTTAAAAATGGGAGACCGGATTGAAACCGGCTTCCCCGGTCGGATTGTGTATTCCGACGTGCCAGAAAATCTTCATGACCGTCCCACACTCGAAATGATGGTCAACAATCAGGGTGCGCTGCAGCAAAACCTGGAGCTCAGTTACCTGACGGGCGGCTTGAACTGGAAGGCAGACTATGTCGCCCAACTGGATGAAGAGGGTGGCCGACTTGATTTGTCCGGCTGGGTTACGCTTGCCAACACGAGTGGAGCCAGCTATCGGAATGCCAGGTTGCAACTGGTGGCAGGGGATGTCAATCGCGTACGGGACGTGATTCAGCCCATGTATGCAGCATCCGAAATGACAAGAAAGAATGTGACAAGTGCGCCACAGATGGCGGAAGAATCGCTGTTTGAATACCACCTTTACACATTGGACAGACCGACAACCATTGCGGACAAGCAAAGCAAGCAGGTTGCTTTACTCTCTGCTACCAATGTCCCGGTACGCAAGGAGTTGTTGTTGAAAGGGCGCGATTACTACTATCGCAGTGGCTATGGCGACCTCGGCCAGAAAATAAAAGTGGGCGTGTTCGTTGAATTCGACAACAAGACGCGCTCGCATCTCGGTATGCCGTTACCGAAAGGGGTGGTACGTGTCTACAAGAAAGACAGCAGTGGTAACACGCAATTTGTAGGGGAAGACAGAATCGACCATACGCCGAAAAACGAAACGGTGCGCATCAAACTGGGCGAGGCCTTTGACGTGACAGCAGACAAAAAACAAACCAGCTTTAGCAAGATAGCGGGAGATGGTCGGTACAACTATGTTTACAAAAGCACTTATCAGATCGTGCTGAAAAATGCGAAAAAGCAAGCCGTAACCGTGACGGTTCAGGAGCCCGTTCCGGGAGACTGGGAAATTTCCGAACAGAGCCACCCGCATGTGAAGGGTGCAAGCAATACGGCTGTCTGGAAGGTGCGAGTGCCTGCAGAAGGAAAAACGACGCTACGTTACAGTGCAATGATTCGCTATTGAGATAGTTGCCAATTCGGCTTGCGCATAAGGAATTCGTTTTGCTATAATCGTCCGTCTTGGCTGGGTAGCTCAGTTGGTAGAGCAGAGGACTGAAAATCCTTGTGTCGACAGTTCGATTCTGTCCCTAGCCACCAGAATTTAGTTTAACGTCAAAGGGTTACGGAATTTTTCCGTGACCCTTTTTCTATTGCAGGCTGCTTTCCTGTGTCAAAATTGTGTCAGAAAGCAGGTCATCGACAACTTTGGCGTGTTTTGCAAACTGCTCAGGAGCCAAATGAGCGTATCTTTTTACCATTTCGGTAGACTCCCACGCCCCCATTTCCTGAATCACATTTAACGGTACACCTTGTTGAGTCAACCAACTCGCCCATGTGTGCCGCAAATCGTGCCAGCGGAAGTTTTCAATCCCAGCACGGTCTAACGCTTTGTACCAAGCCATCGTATTAACCTGAGTGACCCCTTTACCCTTGTAGGTGAATACCCACTTCTGGTGTTTGCCAATCTGTTTGGTTAATACGCCGATTGCCGTAGCGTTTAACGTGACGTGAATCGGTTTCCCGCCTTTGGCCTGATCTCCGTGAATCCACGCCACCCTTCGCGCAATATCCACTTGTGACCATTCCATTTTTGTTACATTCGCCCGTCTCAACCCCGTTGCAAGCGAAAACTTGACCATGTCTGCCAAATGTTCCGGCAACTCACTTAAAAGTTTCCCTGCCTGCTGTGGCGTCAAGTAACGCACACGCCTTTTCGGTTCACGATACAGCTTGATAACGGGCGCTTTATCCATCCACTCCCATTCATACGCTGCTTTCCTCATGATGGAACGAATCAAAGCAAGAAAACGATTTGCCGTTGATGGGCTTTGTTCCCTGCATTTGATCGCCCCAACTTGAGCAATCGCTTCCCGATCAATTTCATCGAGATATTTGCCACTAAAAAACTGTTGGAACCACCGTATTTTTGATGCGTCATTACGATGCGTCTTTTTATACGTTGTTTCTTCCAGCCATTTAATGGCGGCTTCATCCCATGTACGTCTAGGCTTTTCACCCAATCTCGAAACGCGCCACGCTTCGTGCTTTAACTTATCGTGGAGTTCCTGCGCCTGGGCTTTAATTTTTGTTCCAGCAGAGCGTCTAATGCGTTCGCCGCTGGGTGTGGTGAAGACGATCCACCACGTCTTTCCGCGTTTGAGAAGTGCCATAACTGATTCTCCTGATGCACCACTTGCAACGCTTGCCGAGGTCGAGCATAGAACGAACGTAAATATTCGGCAAGGTCATCTTCGATAAAGCCCCATCGCTTTCCGAGTTTTGCGCCCGGAAGAAGCCCCGCTTTTGCGCGGCGGCGAACCTCCTCCGGGTGCAGTTTCAAAAAGTGCGCGGCCTCTTTGAGGTCGAGCGTGCGCATATCAATACCCCGATGACATCCGGCGATATTCCCTGACTAGCGCATCTTCTGCCGTTTCATCATCACGAAGATTTAGCGAGGTGTTGTATTTGCGATTAAGCACCGCCACCTTTTCTTCAAAATGCTGGCTTTCAGGAATGCCCAGGTCTAAAGCGCGTTGCGCCAATACCTGAAAAGAGGCATCACCCACACGCTTTAGGGCTTCATCAAAATCAGACGTGCCAGTGACGGCTCCGATTGAAGTCATGACGCCCAACCCCCGTTGGCCTAACCAAAGCACGCTGGGAGCGCGAGAAGGCGAATACTGGCGAAGTAAGGGCGTACTATCGGTTTCCCAATCAACGGACGACAGACAGTCCCATAGCGGGTGTATTTCCCAACGTGAACGGGTTTTGTCGGTTTCGCTTGGAATCGTGAGCTTTAACCATTCAGTCGTGGCATAGCGCCATAGGCCGCTCAGGTTGCCAATGACTTTAGGCAGGTTGTCCAGATCAAGCTGGCGTAGGACTTCCCGCTTGAACTGGAACTCAAGCCGCCATACAGGTGTTTCACCATCCCATCCCGCTTCACGCCACAGGTTTTCCAGATAAAGTTTGCCGGACTTCTGTATTTCAATTTGCTTGTTATACAGACGAGCCACAACAGCACCACCCAAACCAATCGACCAGCCTGTAAAAACCCGGTCTTGCACGTACTGGCTAATCTGGCTGGCTTTCGTTACCCACGCATTTCTTCCCAGACTCTCCATGTCGCTGTTGGAAGCAAAGTCCACATATAAGTCGATACGGCTGACGTTGGGCGGCTGTATCTCCCCAAGCGGCCGCAATAGGTCACGCAGGCGCAATTCAGCATCAAGCGGTTTTACATGGCTAAGGTAATTACTGGACACCTGAACCGATGCGACCGGAATAGATTTGGCTTTGTGGCTTGCCAAACGAATGCGATAAGCATCATCAACCAGTGTGAAGGGGTACAGGCCAGAGCCTTTGTCCATGACCTCAAAGCGATGACCGCCTAACGGGTATTGTGCTTTGGCTGCCATGTCATCACGGCCTTGCGCGAGAGTTTTTAAATCTCTTAACTCGTTATAGACTGATTCAAACATTTCCCCCGGATAGGAGAGGTAAAGGCTATCAACCCCCAACCGCAGAGGCTGGAAATAGGGTTCAATGCATTTATCAGTAGCTGTGTTACAAGGCGGCGCTACCGTTCCGCCGTCGTTTCGCTTGGCGCAGCTCGCGCTTGCGCAACGCGAAACATCGGCGGCTTGGGTTTGCGTGTTTGATTTAATAGCTTCGTTGGGCTTCTGCTTCTGAGAGTTTTGATCTTTTTTCATTTCTGTATCCATTTAACTTGGCAGGCATACAAATGTTTCCTGCAACGGATACAGATTTTGTAGATCAGGTAGAGCTGAGTCAGTTACCCAAAAAACACATTTTTAGGTGCTTGCCTTCTCTTCCATGTATTGCTTGGCGAATTTGCGTAAATTTCTTTTTACGTCGCCCCCCTCAGAGTGAGGAGAGTAAATTTCTAATTCTTTGACAAACAACTCATACAACTGGTCATTTGTTAAGCGCTCAGCACCTGTTTCGAGCAGCACCTGTAAGACAAAACGCATCTTCTGATAAGTTTTTGATTCTCGGCTACCTAACTTTCCCTCTAATGCGTTTTTTAGGTCATTCATGAAATTTTCATCACTTATCAGGATTGCCTGACTTATACGGCTGATAATAGAGGGGCTACCGATTACGGTTGGATCAATCCGTACCGCATTGAAAAGAGCGTCATCGTCACCTTCTCGCACCTTTATTACCAAATCATTTAAGTAGTAGCCATAGACAAGAAGGCTTCGCATTGAAAACGTAATTGAGGTGAGCAGCACGTATGCGCGGTAAACACTTGTTCCAGAGAACGGGTCGTCGTTTTTAGACTCCTCAAGCTCATAATCCATGTTGTGAATTTCCTCAATCGACCTTGCGACTGCGTCAGGAGATTTTAGTGTCTCCAAGTCACCCAAAAATCCAAACTCAGTAATACACAAAACGAGATGCTCGAGGAACGGCATTTCGTAAAGATGGCACCAGTAATAACGATTATTATCGGTTTCGAAGAGTTTTCGTGGATTTTGTTTTATCTTTTCCTTGGCTTGGGTGGCTTCTTGTTCCAACACAGGAAGTAGAGTCAACATGAGACGAAGATCGTGAGGGGTATACTGTTTAAGGTTCATAGCTTGGGGTGCTCTATAATATTAATGCTCAACAACTTGTCAAAGTTTAAATCAACAAGCACTTTGCGTTAGCAAATAGATAATGAAAAAAATATCGCACAAGAAAAAAATATATCTGATAAATAAATCGCGTGCAGTCATAAAACAACGCACTGCTAATAGCAAAAAAAACAGCAAACCAAAAGAAACCGAAGAAGAGTCCACACAAAAAAAAGCTCGGGATAGAACTTGTAAGGCGCCAGAAAAATTCCGAGTCCTTGAGGAAAAGCCAAGAGAAGAGCTTTTCAATTTTTTTTACAGAATTGAAGAGGCACTAGATTCTGGTGCACGCGTCAAAATTGATTTTCAAGATGCCACCGAACTTTACCCGTGTGGAACTTTAATTTTCCTCGCGAGGCTTGACGTTTGGACTCACAACTTCCCAAATAAATTGAGTTGCACGTACCCCAAAGACGATGTCGTTGAGCAGCTTCTTCAGCACCTCAATATTTTGCAGAGACTTGGACTGTCGCCACGGAAAAAAGTAGCGCACGAAAGAGTAAGCTACTGGCACTATCACTCAGGAACCAATGTTAATGCAGCGACATATCAAGACCTAACAGAGTCTATAATCAGTAGAATTGAGCATCCAACTCAAGAGCTGTTCGCAGATTGTCTTAATGAAGCAGTAGCAAATACAGTTAATCATGCCTACCGCTTTGAGACAGTTGGCGCGCCTCCCAAGCCACAGCAAAAGTGGTGGATGCTATCTCAGCTCAGGGACGGTCAATTATTTGTGGCAATTTATGATAGTGGTATGGGCATCCCCAATTCTCTTAAAAGCAAGCCGGAATGGAAAGAATTCCTAAAAGTTAGGAATTACAGTGATCCGCGTCTAATTGAGTCAGCAGTAGCAAGCAATCGTTCAAGCACAAGATTACCTGAGAGAGGCAAAGGGTTACCCGAAATGCTAGAATTCTCGCAAGAACTTCGAGTTGGCGGCCTTTCTATCTGGAGCGGTCGTGGTGGCTTTTCTTTCAACGTTGAGCGCAGCTTGGAAAGGCGCACGAAATTCAGCAACCCTCTTCCAGGTACTTTAGTTCTTTGGGAAATACCATTCCGTCAGGAGCAATAAAGTGACAACCAAGACGATTTTAATTGCAGAAGATTATGCAAAAACACCTGCTGGCCGCTATCGCGATGATGGGCCATTCTCTGGTGAGAAATTCCGAGAAGAATGGCTAATTCCTGCATTAAATGATGGCAATGATCTAATTATTGATTTAAATGGAACTTTAGGATTTGGATCTTCCTTTCTAGAGGAAGCATTTGGAGGCTTGGTTCGCAAAGGCTTTACTGGAAAAGACTTAAAAGAAAGAATTAAGATTCGCACTTCTATTCCGACTTATGAAAAGCGCATATGGAGGTACATTAAGGAAGAGGCCGAACGGTCTCAACGTGTAGCGTAGATTTTAGAATGGCCGATTTCTTTAGAGATTACGGAGCGCAGTTTGCATGGCTTATTGCAGCAGTTGGCTGGTGGATATCACATAGGCAAGCAAGCTTCGTGGAAAAGCGGAAAGAGATACGCGCAGAAATCAGCGAAATAGAGCTAACAACAAAATCTATAACAAAAAAATTCTGCGAGTACCATCGTTTAACTGCGGGAAGTGCTGAACGTAAAATAATCGAAATAGACATTAAAATTCTATTCAAAGAACTTGCAATGAGGTGGGAGAGGCTGTCAAAAAGGAGGTTTAAGATCATAAGCAGCATCGAGCTTAACTCCTGCATAGGCAATCACGAGACCTTTTACGACCACGCAACAGGTAAATACTTCGAGTCAAAAGAAAGGCAAAGCCAAGAAGAAGTTCAACAGCACTTACAGCAAATAAGCTCGAATGCATTCGCGTTTGTTGACGCATGCCACAATCTCTTTATAGCCGAGTACGATGGTTTGAAATAAGCTCGCGCTTAAAACAAATTGTGTCAATTTTGTGTCACAGCACCCGAAAATCCGGTGGTTTTTTGGGCATTTGAGGTTGTTTTTCGAAGCGACAAGTGTTGTAAGTGGTTGATTTATAAAGAAACTAAAATTCTAAAGCCCGGCTGAAAATCCTTGTGTCGACAGTTCGATTCTGTCCCTAGCCACCAGGTTTAAAAAACGGCTTGCAGCGATGCAAGCCGTTTTTCTTTTGGTGCCAGCCAAGCAGATCAAATCCATCGAAAGGCGGTAAGGTAATCCCCGTTATTTAAGCCAAAATTAAGCTTGTTGTGGCTTGTTAATGAGGCAATGCTTTTTTATGCTCTCTTTTTGTGTGCGTAAAAGGTGCGCAAATATGTTACCGTTTGCGGCATCAAGTTTATGTAGAAGTTGCTGTGTTTCAATAAGGTAGCTTCTTGCTATTTCTTCTTTCCTGGGAATTGAGTATGTACCATCGGTTACTCAATATTTTTATTGCAACACGTGACCCTCAACTTGAAGCGCTTCTTCGAGGTGTTTCTCCGCAGGAAAATTTCTCACACCGTTTTCTACAGCGTCAGGTCGTCGATGATGAGAGTTTAAAAGGGTGTGCGGTCATCATTCTCGATTTCGAAACAGTCGATCACGAATCTATAAAGAAGATTCAGGCCGCCAAAGATGAACAGGCTGTTGTGATTGGCTGCTTTACGGTCGATAGCTTTCCGGTTCTGGCTGAGAATCATCATCTTTTCGATCAGATATGGGTCAAGCCCTTGGCTGAGGACAAAGTTCTGCCGTCTTTTTCTGGGATTTTGCAGCGGATCAAAGCGCGGGAGGATGCGGCACTCAACCAGAAATATCTGGATACGTTAATAGATAGCCTCCCTGATCTGATCTGGTTCAAGGACGCGCGAGGTGCCCACCTTAAGGTCAATGATGAATTTTGTCAGACGGTAAACAAGACAAAGGCGCAAATCGAAGGTCGCGGGCATTACTATATTTGGGATATTGAACCGGATGAGTATGCTCGGGGGGAATTCATTTGCCTGGAATCAGAAGAGGAGGTTCTCGATAAAAAGGAAACCTGCTTGTTTGACGAAACCGTGAAGTGTGGTGATGAACTGCGCAAGTTCAAAACCTATAAATCACCTATCTTCGATACAGATGGCGAAGTTATCGGCACGGTTGGCTTTGCTCATGATGTGACCGATCTGCAGAATCTGATGATTGAACTAAACATCCTGATCGAGAGCTTGCCTTTTGCAGTAATGGTGACCGACAAGGGCGGAGATATCACTACGATTAATCAGAGGTTTATCAATATCTTTAATCAAGATCGTTCAGAACTGATTGGTCTGCGCGTTGATTCTTTTTTTAATGGGCTGAAAGCATTCAATCGCAGCAAGAGATGGATAGTGGAGTATGAAGAGGGGGGTGCGCTGCTCCTCTCCAATAATAAGATACTGAAGGTTCAGGATGAAATCCTGATGGATATTTTTAGTGTACAGGTCGGACACATTTATCTTTTTCTGGATGTCACTCTTGAGCATCAATATAAAAACAAGTTACTTAGTGATGCCAACACGGATTACCTGACCAAGTTAAATAACAGGCGTAGTCTGCAGGACTTTATGCGCAAGACGCCTTGTCAGCCGGGTACGGCGCTGTTGCTTGTGGATCTGGATAATTTTAAGGAGGTCAATGATCAGCATGGTCACGATGAAGGTGACAAGGTTCTCGTTGCCTTTTCCGGGTTGCTTCAGTCGGTTTTCCCTGGTGAAAATCTGTTTCGTCTTGGCGGAGATGAGTTTGCTATTTTTCTTCCCAATGTTGAATCGCCTGCCATGCCGGAACAATATGCGGAGCAACTGCTTTCTGAGTTTGAAGTGAAGGTTGCACAGCAATTTCCGCATACCGGTATTTCGGTAAGCATTGGTGTTGCTATGGATACGGACAATGTTGGCGACTTTGGTGAGTTGTTCAAAAAAGCAGATATGGCCCTTTATGAATCCAAAAAGTCGAGGAAAGAACCGTCACTTTCTGAAACGGCAACTTGAGAATTGGCTGTTGATGATCACATAAGCTGAGTTATTAAGGTGATTTGGTGTTTGTTGTAAGATCTTGATCTATAAAGAAATTCATATTCTTAGCGGCGAATAAAAATCCTTATACAGGCAGTTCTTTTTTGGTTCGCGTGATCGAGTCGCGGCCAGGCATGCCTGGGTAGTCGCGTTTTCCATCTGCATGAATGGTTTCTCATCTCAATGCAATAACAGCATCGGGGTGCCAGCGCCGCTTGCGCCCAAAGGTTTGTAAACCGGCTCTTCTCAAGGCCTCATTTCTTCCGTTAGTACTTGTCAATAAGCCAATCCCGGCCTAGTTTGCGATCGATTAATTTTAGCTGGGACGCATGTTGCTAAATATCAAGGATCGGCTCCTCTTCTTTTGTATATTGCTAAAAGGCAATGCTTTTTGTTGTCGCAATGCAAAAGCATGCTGGCCAATTCTCATGTGAAGTGGTTCAAATAATGGAAGACCACAATGCCAAGAGTATCTGGAGCACTCCCACTAAAAAAAGGTTTTGTTGATGCAAAAAGGCTCATTGCCATTCTGTGCCTGAGTGCATTCATGCTCGTCTTCATGCCGACTGTGGAGGCTCAAGTCGCTGATTCGTCCGATTCTTTTGTCGCCCCCTCTGCGCTTGCTCTCAGAGGTTTTGGAACCTTAGGCGTGGCTCGCTCAACAGACGAGGGAGGCTATTTGAGAGATATCAGTCAGATCAAGGGGGTTGACAGTAATTGGTCGGCAAAAAACGACTCGATTTTTGGCGTGCAAGCCAATTACCGGATTGGTAATGACTTGGACGCGGCAGTGCAGGTGGCAAGTTACTACCGCTACGATGAAACGTTCTCACCCGATTTGACGTGGGCTTATCTCAAATATGAACCCACTCCCAGTCTGACATTTCGCGTGGGCCGAATAGGAACCGAATTTCTGGTCAACTCAGATTCAAGCAAGATTGGTTACTCATACTTGCCAGTCAGACCAGCGCCAGAGTTTTTTGGCGGCCTGGTTGTTAATTATGGTGACGGGGCTGATATGCAGATTCGCCATCCGCTGGGGGAGGGTGTTTTTTTCGCCAAGTTGCTCGCGGGGAGAGCCACTGAAAAACTGCCGCTCTATTCTCTGGGTGGTTCACGCTTAATTAAAGGCGCGCTTGGCTACACGGTGGGGCCATGGCAACTGAGTTTCATCCATGCCAGAGTGCGTTTTTCCGATGACGTTCCTGGTTTTGATGATTTGCGCTCAGCGCTTAATGGCCTTGGTGCCGTGGCGGCAAGTAACGCCTTAGGCCTGGAAGGCGCAGAGACAAGGTATCAATCTTTTGGTATTGCCTATGACAATGGCACCTGGATGGTTCAGGGGTTTGTCAACTCACTCAAACATGAGTTTGTTGTGTTCGAGAATTCTCGCTCGGCCTATGCGATCGCGGCACGACGCTGGGGAAGCGTTACACCGTATATCGGTTATGCAAGAGGGAAATCAACATCAAAAAAACTCGACGGAGTGCCTGCCCCTCTTAGCGCAAGCGTAACGGACCTTTTGGCGGCTACCCATGGCAGTCAGCATAGGACAACGTTAGGCGTGCGCTGGGATTTCGCAAAAAATATGGACATGAAGGCGCAAGTGGATTTTGTCAGCGGGGATAAAGCATCCAGGGTGATGTTTGATTCGACCCACTCTGAAGAATGGAGCGGAAGAGGAACGATATTTAGTTTGTCGATTGATTTTATCTTTTGAAATCATGAATAAATTGAAAAAAATTAAATTCAGATTTCTTTGCCTCCTGGCTGGTTTGGCGCTTTTGATGCCGCTGACGGTCGCGGCTGAATTGGCCGTTATTGTTAACCCGGAAAGTGGCGTGAAACAGCTTTCTAAATCGCAAGTAATCAACATCTTTCTCGGTCGTCACCGTGAGCTGCCAGGGAAAATCCGCGCATTGCCGATAGATTTGCAGGCAAACAATAATGAAAAAACATTTTTTTATCGTGCGCTTGTTAATCGGGAGCCAGACCAGATGGCGGCATATTGGGCGCGCTTGGTTTTTGCGGGTAGCACGCAGCCCCCAATGCAGGTGACCAGTGAGGCTGATGTTATGCGTTTCGTATCAAAAATTAAGGGCGGGATCGGATATGTCGATCAACAACGGGTTGACGAGAGGGTGAGAGTTGTATTCATCCTGAAGTAAATTTATTCAATATTCTCAAGTGAAAACAGCAAAGTAATGACAAAGAATAACGAATTATCGAAGTTAGCTTCTTATTTCAGGAAAAGCCTTCTTGGGAAGACGCTGCTGATCGTTACTTTGTCGGCACTTGTCGTGGCAGCAATACTTATTGGCGTTATCTGGAACGTGGCATTTCAACGCGCAGAAGAACAGACGTATAAACGCATAAATGAGCTGGTTGACTCTACTGCTGTTATGGCAAGTATTGCCTGTTATACCAATGATGCGACGCTTGCGCGGGAAACAGCGCAGGCATTCGTCAAGCACAGTGATGTTTTCAGCGTTGCGATTTTTTCAAAAAAAGGGGAGTTGGCACGAATACAGCCGCCGGGATTCAATAAGATCAGCTACGAAATATCGAAGCCAGAATTATTGCTAAGGCGCAACGTTTATTCGCCTTTCAATCCTTCCGAGGGCGTTGGCCAAATCATCGTTGCGCCTAACTGGAAAAAAATAAATCAGTCCGTGCAAGAGAGCGCAAAGGGTTTCGCCATAACGCTATCGGTTTTCACGCTGCTGATCGTTTCGCTTGTTGCAAGTGTTTTTGTCTTTTTTGTTATTCGTCCGGTGAAGTCGCTTTCTGACCATTTGCATAAAATTGATTACGGTAATGGGGCAAAACTTGTTGTTTCAGAAGGCAATAAACGGAACGAATTGGGTCTTTTGGCTAATGATATCAATGAACTTATGGCGCGATTGCGCCATGCAATGGCGCAAGAAAATGAATTGCGCATAGAGCGTGTGCTTAATGAGCAGCTACGCTTGTCTGCTGCTGTGTTTGAACACTCCCATGAAGGAATCATTATCACAGATGAAGATAACAACATCGTAGACGTGAATCAGGCGGTTAGTGGAATTACCGGCTATGACAGGGAGGAGGTGATAGGAAAGAATCCTCACATTCTGTCTTCTGGGTTACACGATGCAAATTTTTATGCCTCCCTTTGGGAGCAGCTTTTGCAGCAAGGATACTGGATGGGGGAGATATGGAATCGTCGCAAGAATGACGGCATCTATCCTGCCTGGTGCAGTATCAGTACGGTTAAGGATGATGCTGGCAACGTGCTTAATTATATTGGTATTTTTTCTGACATTTCGGCACGGAAGGAAGCAGAAAGCCAGGTTGTCTTTCTTGCTCATCATGATGCGCTGACGAAACTGCCAAACCGCGTTTTGTTGCGAGATCGGTTTGGCCAGGCGCGCCTTCAGGCCGATCGCCAACAAACCAAGGTAGCCATGCTTTTTTTGGATTTGGATAACTTTAAACATATTAACGATAGCTTTGGTCACACGGTTGGGGATGATTTTCTGATCATGGTGGTCGATAGGTTGACGAGAATCATCAGAGAGGGCGACACAATCAGTCGGCAGGGTGGGGACGAGTTTATTGTGATTTTGCCGAATGTAAGCAGCATGGATGTGGTTTCGCGCATTGCAAACAGTATGCTTTGCGAGGTTGCGGAGCCAGCAAATATTGGCGACCACACGATAAGTACCTCTGGCAGCATTGGTATTGCGATTTATCCGGATGATGCGCAAAATTTCGATGGCCTGCTTAGCAATGCCGATGCGGCGATGTACGATGCAAAAGAAAAAGGCAAGAATGGCTATTGTTTCTATAGTCAAGACATGAACAAGAATGCGGCGGAAAATATGCGACTAAAAGCCATGTTGCATGTCGCCCAAAAAAATAACGAATTCCAACTTTTCTATCAGCCGCTGGTAGATGTCAAGACGAAAGAAATTCTGGGTGTGGAATCGCTTATTCGCTGGTTTCACCCTGTTGATGGGCTGATTTCTCCTGCGCAGTTTATTCCCCTGGCAGAAGAATCAGGCTTGATTACGAGTATCGGAGAGTGGGTTTTGAACGAGGCTTGCCGTCAGGGGCGTGAATGGCTGGATGGTGGCGTGAAGCCGATTGTGATCGGGGTCAACATTTCTGCGGTTCAGTTTAATCGCGGTCATTTGTTTGGTGCGGTAAAAAATGCGCTTCAACGCTCAGGATTTCCGGCAGAGCTTCTGGCGCTTGAGTTTACCGAGTCAACGCTTTTGAATAACGTCAGCAAGGCATTCGAGACAATTCGGCAACTTAAGGCGCTTGGGGTTAGGTTGGCTATCGACGATTTTGGTACGGGTTATTCCAGCCTGAGCTATTTGAAGCAAATAAAGGTCGACAAACTTAAAATTGATAAATCTTTCGTTCGCGACATCAGTGTGGATCTGGATGACCACGCGATTGTCAGCGCCATTATTCTGATGGGGCAAAGACTGCAACTTCGTGTCGTAGCTGAAGGTGTTGAAACAGTTGAACAACTGGAAATTCTTGAGGCGCTCAACTGTGATGAAGTTCAAGGTTTTTATTTTGGGAAACCTGTGCCGGCCAAGGTACTGGAAAGCACCCATTTTTTGGAAGTGGAGAGCATGACTTAAGAGCAACGGCGCGTTTGTTAGTGTCTGTTTGGGCTTACGAATCAGGCGGAAAGCATGCTTGATTTATAGTGGTGGCAGTGATGCAAGCCGCTTCTCATTGATTTGGCAAGTTGAGGTTTGAAGTGTTCAAGTTTGCGCCCCTTGCGTCGCCCCAGCACCAGCCCGCAGGGTGCAGGACAGCTGAAGGCTGGTCTCGCGAGGCGAGATGCAGCAAAGCTGCACATAGGCCGGGGCCCAGTGGCTTTGCTCTGCAGCGTAAGCCTGAGACCCAAGCGCCATCTTAACGACGTTGGATGCCAGCTTGCGCTAGCATGACATGCGCATATTTCAAATTTATTCGTGCCGCATCAATATTACTTTTTCCATGTGTGGCGACATCCTTCTCGTCCCCTCTTTTTTTACACACGCAAACCACCCAAACACCAAAAAGTGTTGTTTAAATGGTAATTTGTTGTCTTTTTTTCATATTTTTCCGCCCCTTTTGAGGTATCGGTGGCGGATGAATTTATACTCTCCCTTCATATCTTGAACAGCTCGTTGCAGTTGGTGAATTTTATGTTGCGCCCCATCTCGTTTTAGCAGCACTCCGTCGGAGTCAAAGATGAAGTATTTCAAAAAGTGGAGTGTGGGCAGCAAACTATGGCTGCTTGTATTTCTGGTTGTTGGTGTCGTGCTCTTTGCCTTCGAGTTTGCTTTGGGCAAATCGACGATGGACATCACGGAGAGGCATGTTTTTGAGGCAGAGCGTAATCAGGCAAAGATCGTCGTAGACCTGATCGAGGTATTCGAGCAAAGCAAGCGCGACGAAGTTGCGAGGTTTTCAAAACTGTTTTCAAGCTATTTCAAGACGCCGATCACGGCAGACATGAAAAGCACTCGTCTGATTGGCGGTCATGCGGTGCCCACGCTCAAGCTAAAAGGCAAGCCACTACATTTTGATCATGCCATTCCTGACCGTTTTGCATCGCAAAGTGGCGAAGTTGCAACGATATTCGCCAAGGCAGGGAATGATTTTGTACGCATTGCCACTTCTTTGAAAAAGCGAAACGGGGAACGTGCGGTTGGCACCTGGTTAAAGCGCAGCCATCCGAGTTATCAGCTGTTATTGGCGGGCAAGAAATATGCGGGTCTGGCCACGCTTTTTGGTACGCAATACATGACGGAATACCTGCCGATTTTTGATTCCAAAGGTGCGGTGATTGGCGTCAGCTTTGTTGGTGTGGATGTGACGCGGGATGTTGCAGCGCTTAAATCGAAACTTCGCTCGATTCGCATTGGCGAAACGGGGCATTTATATGTTGTGAACACGAAGACCGGGCCTGATTTGGGCAAGCTGCTCTTTCACCCGACAGCCGAAGGCGAGAATGTGCTGGATGCGCGCGACGCGCATGGGCATGAATATATGAAAACCATGCTGGCGGCTAAAAGCGGGACGGCACGGTTTGAGTTGCGTGATCAGGCTAATACTGTGACCAGCATGCTGGTGGCGTATGAGCATCTGAAAGAGCGTGAATGGCTGGTTGTAGCGCAGGTGCCGGAAGTTGAAATGATGAAAGACGTCACCACCATGCGCACCTTGTACTCTGCTATCAGTATCGGCGCAATGCTTTTGTTGGCAGGCATCATGATGACTGCGATTATCAATATGGCGCGCGACATTGCTGAACGCAAGAAAGTAGAACGCGCGTTGCGCTTGACGCAGTTTTCCGTCGATCAGGCGTCTTTCCCCATTTTGTGGATCACGGAAAACGCACGCATTCAATTTGCGAACGAGGCGGCCAGCTATTTGCTGGGTTACTCCAAGGAGGAATTGTTGTCGCTTTCGGCGCGCGATATTATCGAGAGCTATCCGATTGAGGTGTGGCGCAAGCATTGGCGTACATTGAAGAACAAGATGGTACTCAACCTCGAGTTGACGCTGTTGAATCGAAATCAGCAGCCCATTTCGGTTGCCGTTGACTCAAACTATCTCGAGTATGAGGGTGTTGAATATAACTTTGCTTTTATTCGCGACATTACGGAAAAGAAAAAAGCGCAACAAGTTATTTGGCATCAGGCAAATTTTGATAGTCTGACGGGTTTACCCAACCGGCGCATGTTTGTGGAGCGTCTGGATTACGAGCTACGGCAGGCTGCCCAGTCAGGTTTTCCCATAGCGATTTTGTTCATTGACCTGGATGATTTCAAGGATGTGAACGATATGCTTGGGCACGATACCGGCGATGCCTTATTGCGGGAGGTGTCGTTACGCCTCAAAAACTGCGTGCGTGAAGCGGATACGATCGCCCGGCTGGGTGGCGACGAGTTCACCATCGTCATGAATAATCTGCATTCGCGCGGGGCGGTAGAACGCGCCTGCCAGACCATTTTACGAAGTATGGCAGAGCCGTTTTATTTCAATGGAGAAGTCGCTTATATTTCTGTCAGCATTGGGATTACAGTCTATCCGGACGATGCCAGTACCCTTGAAAACCTGTTGATCAACGCCGATCAGGCCATGTATTCAGCCAAGCAGCAAGGGCGAAATCGATTCCAGTACTTTACGCCATCCATGCAGGAAGCTGCCAAAAAGCGTATGTACATGATTGCTGATTTGAGGCAAGCACTGGATGCGGATGGTCAGCTTTATGTGGTTTATCAGCCCATTGTCGAGTTGACGACAGGTACGATTCACAAAGCAGAGGCATTGGTAAGATGGAAACACCCTGAGCGCGGGATGATCAGTCCGGCCGATTTCATCCCAGTCGCCGAAGAAACCGGCATGATTCATCGGTTGGGGCAGCGGATTTTTGAATCTGCTGCCACTCAGGCAGATGAGTGGCGCAAAGCAATTTACCCGGATTTTCAGATCAGCATCAATCTATCGCCGATGCAGTTGCGAAGGGAGAGTAAAACCAGCAGTGCGTGGCTGGAATATTTGAGTGAGAACCAGATGGCCGGAACCAGTGTGGTGGCCGAGATTACCGAAAGCGTGCTTCTGGATGCGAGCGAGATCGTTACTGACCAACTGCTGTCATTTCGCGATGCCGGCATCCAGGTGGCCATTGATGACTTCGGTACCGGCTATTCTTCGCTTTCATATCTGAAAAAATTCGACATCGATTACATCAAGATTGATCGTAACTTTGTGACCGGACTGGCTCCCGGTTCGGATGATCTGGCTTTGTGTGAGGCCATCATTGTGATGGCGCACAAGTTGGACATCATGGTGATTGCCGAAGGCGTGGAAACGATTCAACAGCGGGATCTTTTACTTCAGGCGGGCTGTGACTATGCGCAGGGCGAGTTGTATGCCAAAGCATTAATGGCAAGTGAGTTTGAAGCGATGCTTGCGACGGAGCGCAGCAAAATTGCCTGATGGCAGCGCTGGTATTTTTGATTTTTCCGATGCAATCACACTTAAAAAGCTCAAAAGGAGGGTTTGTCTTTGTTGCATGGGCCGCATGGACTAATATGCTGCCTTGAAGTATGCGCATGATAATGCTGCGCTGAGTGATAATCCCGCAATGAAGGAGGTGTTGAATGGCGTTCCCTAAAACTTTTTATCGTTGGCGACCGCATCCCTGGCATGGACTGGAGGCCGGCGAGAACTTGCCGAGTGTGGTGAATGCCTATATCGAAATGACGCCTTACGATGCCGTTAAATACGAAGTTGACAAAGCGACTGGTTACTTGCGGGTGGACCGTCCCCAGTTGACTTCCTCCATGCCGCCGACCCTGTATGGCTTTATCCCGCAAACCTATTGCTCCGTGCGGGTCGATGAACTTTCCCCGAAAGCTTCGGGAGGGGATGGCGATCCACTGGATATTTGTGTGATTACCGAACGCTCCATTAATCGCGGTGAGGTTATTTTGCGCGCGCGCGTGATTGGCGGCTTGCAAATGGTGGACAAGGGCGAGGCAGACGACAAGATCGTGGCCGTGCTGGATAATGACCCGTTCTGGAAAGACGCACAGGATATTGGCGACCTTTCGCCCGCCCTGCTGGAACGCATTCATCACTATTTTGAAACCTACAAGATGGTTCCCGGACAGCCCTCCAACGCGTCCATTGAAAAAATTTACGGCCGTGACCATGCGTTCAAGGTCATTCAAGCCGCGCTGGAAGATTACATCGAAGAATACGGTTAGCCCCATGCGCCGCTCAGGCGCATCACTTCGTTGATGTGGTGCGCCCTCATCGACGGTCATGGTTTGCCTGAAACCAGTGACGCTAAAGCGGGCTGTAACGATGCCTGCTGGCACAATCGGATTTTTCTCAAATGCCGCTCTTGATTTTTTCGCAACTTGTGTTGCGCTGGAAAGATCCGTTGACGGCGTCAAGGTGACAAACGCTTCACCGACAATGCAGACAAAGATATCGTTTTGGCGAATTTGAGCGCTGATTCGTTCTGCAATTTTGACCGGAACAAAAACGCCTGCCTGGTGGCCATGCCTGATTAAATAATTCGCAGCAGATGTCGTAAACAATAACGCATACTTTGGGCGGTGTATTGCCTTTTGGCAACTATGTTTGTGTATACTGCCATGTGGCTGCTTGTTTTTTGTGCAGTTGTTTTATCTTGATTGGGCGCGATTTAGAAATGTCAGACAAGCATATGGCCACCGCCATCGTTACTTCTCGAAGAAGCCTCAACCTGCTGTACGGTGGTGTGTCATTGCTGATCATGACCGTCGTCCTGGCAGCCTTTTTGATGCTTGCGAAGTTGCGGCAGGAAGCCGAAGCCCACGCCATCAATTATTCGCAAAATATCGCCACGTCTCTTAACCTGACGCTCAAGGGCATTGTCGATTCGATTAACGTTGCTCTTGCGCTATCTGCCGAGGAGATATCTGCTTATGTCTCAGGTCCCGTACCCGATCGCAAGGCAATTGAGGAAGTGTTGCGGCGCGCAAAACGGCAGCATGAGCTCAGCCGGGTGGCTTTTGTGCGTGCCACGAACGAAAAGGGCGACCTCGTTTATGGCCCCGGCATTCCCAAACCCTATATCAGCCTTGCTAGCCGAGAATATTTCAAGCAATTAAAAAATGAATCAAGTACAGAGCTGTTCATTAGCCAGCCGATCATGTCCCGGGTTAACGGCAAGTGGATTTGGCTGTTTGCGCGACGCATAAACAAAATAGATGGCACATTCGGCGGGGTCGTCTATTCCTATTTTTTTGTCGAAGATATAGGCAGTATTTTTTCGCAGATAAAAATAGGTGAAGGCAGTTCAATAGAGCTGCGCGATGCCAATTTGAGGATGATTGCGCGTTACATTTCCCCCGGAACGCTGCAATTTCCTGAAAAGGAGGACCGTTCTCAGGATCTGGATGGTGATGCGCTGGAATCTATTGCGCGTACGGGAAGTTATTCCAGTGATAGCCAGCAGCTGGATGGCATTGCGCGACTGCATGCCTTTCATCGCAATGATTTGTACGGCTTTATTGTCAATGTTGGTGTGGCACGTAATGTGGTCTTGGCCAAGTGGCAGCGTGAGGCGTGGGGAATAACTGCTCTGGTTGCGGCATTCATTGCGCTTTCGATTGCGTTTGCCGTGATGATTCGGGTAGCCTGGCTGCGCCAGCAGCAGGCAGTGGCTTCGCTTGAAGCCAGTAGAGAGGCGCTGGAAGAAGCGCAGAAAATATCCAGTGTCGGTCACTATTCATTTGATTTGCAGAGCGGTACGTGGGAGTGCTCGGGAGCACTGGATGAAATTTTTGGGATTGGGGAAGACTACCCGCGTGATGTGGCGCATTGGGAGGCACTGATTGCTCCCGGGTCACGGCAGGGAGTGCGTGAATATTTCAGTGCCATTGTTAAGCAACGTTTGCCCTTTGATTATGAATATCGCATCAATCGTGCCAATGATGGTCAGGAGCGCTGGGTGCATACCGCAGGAGAACTTAATTTTGATCAGGATGGGCGTGTCATAGGCCTGTTCGGTACGATTCAAGATGTTAGTAAGGCCAAGGACCATGAGGCAGAGCTTCAGCATATTGCCAATTACGATGTGCTGACGGACATACCGAATCGGCGTTTGCTTGCCGACCGACTCAATCAGGCGGTTGCCCGCGCCGAGCGGAGTGGCAACCTGATGGCGGTGTGCTGTGTGGACCTGGATAATTTCAAGCCCATCAATGACCGGCATGGTCATGCGGCAGGTGATCAGGTGTTGGTGAAGGTGACGAGCCGGCTCAAGCGGGAGTTGCGTGCGGAAGACACGGTGGCGCGGCTGGGTGGAGATGAGTTCGTGCTGATCTTTTCCGGCCTTGCTAACTATGAAGAAATTCATGGGGTTCTGGAGCGCGTGTTGAACACGGTGAGTGCGCCCATTGCGGTCGGTGAAGTTGCAGTTACGCTCTCTGCCAGCATTGGTGTGACGCTTTTCCCGCTCGATAATGCGGACGCCGACACCTTGTTGCGCCATGCTGACCAGGCAATGTATCGCGCCAAGGAATCTGGCAAAAATCGCTACCACCTTTTCGACCCGGAATATGATCGCAGGGTGCAGGCGCATCGCCAATATCAACTGCAAATCAAAAGCGGTCTGCAAAGCGGTGAGTTTTTTCTTGTTTACCAGCCCAAGGTCGATTTGGTCAGTGGTGAGGTGGTCGGCGTTGAGGCGCTGATTCGCTGGCAACACCCTGAGCATGGCTTGCTCATGCCAGGTGATTTTTTAAGC
Organism: Burkholderiaceae bacterium; assembly: GCA_963666295.1. Classification (GTDB taxonomy): domain Bacteria; phylum Pseudomonadota; class Gammaproteobacteria; order Burkholderiales; family Burkholderiaceae_D; genus QZKY01. The sequence continues at coordinate 1,800,238 of OY762707.1, forward strand.
TACGTGACGGAAGATGAGCTGGACGTCGCAGTCGGCGAGTGGGTTGTTGATTCTGTTCTGAGCCAGGTTGAGGTTTGGGAAGCCTTGGGTCTGTCTCTTCCTGTGAGTGTCAACATTAGTGCCAGACATCTGTTGCAAGCCAATTTTCCGAATCGCCTGGAGTTGTTGTTGAACCGCTATCCCACGGTGGCGCCATCCAGACTGGAGCTGGAAATTCTGGAAACGGCGGCATTGTCCGATGTGAAGCGGGCTGCCAATACCCTTGCGCAGTGCAATCGGCTTGGCGTAAAGATTTCGCTGGACGACTTTGGTACGGGTTACTCTTCATTGACGTACTTCCGTCAGTTGCCGGTACAAATTTTGAAAATCGACAGAAGTTTCGTGGGTGATATGCTTAACGACCCGAATGATCTGGGGATCGTTGAAAGTGTGGTCTGGATGGCGCGAACCTTTAATCGAATGGTTGTGGCAGAAGGTGTCGAGACGCTGGAGCATGGCGCAATGCTGGTTCAGTTGGGGTGTCGTCTGGCGCAAGGTTACGGAATCGCTCACCCAATGCCGGTTGACCAGGTCGTGAGTTGGGTTGCGCACTGGAAAAAATCAGAAGTCTGGCGAGAGTTGGCACGTTACCCGATCAATCGAAACAATTTGACCTTGCAGGTGGCCGCACGCAGTTTTTCCGTCTGGATAGAAAAAATTGCCCACTACGTTGAGTTTCCCGAGGTGGAATTGCAGGCTGAGCTTGAAAGTCACCAATGTCCGTTTGGGAGTTGGCATCAGAGTTCGGGCGCATCGCGCTATGGCCATTTTTCGGATTTTGAGGCTATCGGCGTTTTGCACGAAAAAGGACATGCCCTGGCGAATGAAATGGTTTCAATGGTCAGCAGGGGCTATGTGGATGCGGCCAAAGGGCGTCTGCCAGAACTGTACGCTTTGTCGGAAGGGATGAGTAGATTGTTTGAGTCCCTGATAGCGAATGTAACGCTGTCCGATCTTCCATAGACCGGCAGAGGCGTTTGATGCTGAAACTTAGGCGGGGCCGGTGATTTCGGGGAGCAGTATTTTCCCTCCAGTCAGATGAAGCTTGGCGTTGAGCGTGAATAAATCCGCAAATTTGGCACCAACTTCTTCATTGCGCCACGACGAAACCTTGACTATTGCCCTGATCAGGGTTGGGTCCGGTTGCCTCATTCCTTTTGGCTGTTTCGGGTGTTGCATTATGGCTTTGAGATAAAACTCGCAGGCCATTTCATACGGGTTTGCTCGCCGCCCCTTCTCGATCCGAAGGGCAGAACGGTCATGCTCATACATTTGTTTGAGTTCGGGATCCAATTGATTGATGTCTAAACCAAGTTCTGCGAGTGCAAAGTCGGTCTGCGCATTGTATGCCTTCAGACCATGACCGAAGCGAGGACGCAGTGCAATCCAGGCAATGAGGGTAATGACGATGCCTGCGATTAGAAAATCCATATTAAAAACGTGAAGAGCGTTGTGGGCTAAGACATTTTGGATTGTAAAACATCTTGTTGCGGGTCATTTGTGAATTATGGCGCTTGATTCATTGCGTGATATCAAACTGGATGATGAATGTCGTGCCAAAATAGGCAAAGGTGGTATTTACGACAAGGAGGCCGTATGAAAACGAAAAAAAGCAAAAGCATTGCTTCGGTTGTTTTGGCTTTTACGATGATGGCAGGAACTTGTGCGCTGGCAGGTACGCAAGTTCAGCAAGTGGGTACGGGCGATGTAATCATTGCGCAGCGAGGCGATTACAGAGGGGATCGCAGAGATGGTCGCTATGAGCGTCATGATGATCGTAGGGATGGTCGCTATACGCATCGTGAAGATCGCAGGCGTGATTTGCGTAATGATCGCATTGATTATCGACGTGATCGTCGGCAGGCATACAGGGATCATGATCGGCGTGGTGCCGGACCAAGGCGCGATTTATACAAAGGCAGATACCTGCCGCGTTATTACCGCACGCAACACTATCGCATTCGCGACTGGCGCCGGCATGGCTTGTATGCGCCACCGCGTGGGTATTACTGGGCGCAAGTGGGTGCAGACTACGTTCTTGTCGCCATTACGACAGCCCTCATTTTTGATCTGATACTGCACCATTAATCAGAAACGATTAAAAAACCGTCCCGAGTGGGCGGTTTTTTTGCGTAACTACGGTCTTATGACTACGATATAAACGTGCCGATACGATCCAGTTCGACTTTCATGCACGCATACGCACTATTGCAACTCGGTCCAGTAAACCAGTTCAAACCGGCCATCCATGTGCTCGACAAGGGCAGAGCAGCTTTCCTGCCAGTCGCCAGGATTCATGTAGCGTAAATTATTATCTTCCCTGATGACAGGGTAATGAATGTGGCCGCAGATGACACCGTCATGGTTTTTAGATGCGCAGTAGTTGAGCAGGATCGTTTCATATTTGTGAACATAATTTAGCGCTTGTTTCACATTTTTTTTGACGTTCCGGCTCAAACTGTAGTGCCTCAGACGGAATATTTTCCTGATGCTGTTTAGCACACGGTTGACGAAGATAAGCACGTCATAGGCCGAGTCGCCAAGGTGCGATATCCACTTTGAAATGTTGAGAGCTGCGTCGAAGACATCCCCATGAATCAGCAGATAGGTTTTGCCATCGACACCGATGTGTGTGGCTTCATTGCACAACGCCATACCCTCGAGCATGATTTCCGACATCCATTGTCTCAGGAAGCCGTCATGGTTTCCCAGCACGTAGACAATTTTGGTTTTGTGCCGCTGCTTGTTGATGAATTGACGGATTACGTGACTGTGAGATTCCGGCCAGAAAAGCTTTTTCTTGATGCGCCATCCGTCGATGATGTCACCTAGCAAATACAGGTTGTCACATGAGTGGCTTCTCAAGAAGTCATTCAGGAGTTCTGCGTGGCATGCTCTGGAGCCCAGGTGAACATCACTGATGAAAATGCTTCTGAAGTGAACTTTTGGTTTTTTTGTTGTTTTTTCTTGCGCGACCGTTTCGCTTGGTAATTTAGATTCTTCGATCATATTCCGGTAGCAGTAAAGGGATAAGTTTGGGGCGGCTTGGCGGGGATTGCCTGGAAGCATGTGCGTCGGGCAAATAAGAGTGCTTCAGGCATGCCGGTTAGAAAAATGACTGACATATCAGTCTGGTTTCCGGTAATTTTTCTTAATACGCATACCAGTAAAATAGTGCGCTGACGATGGAAAAAATCCAGTATTCGATCGGTGCGCCGAATATCCACTTTTTGTGCCACAAGGCTTTGTCCTTGCGAAAGTGCTTCAAACCGAATGCCGGATTCAGGATGAACCAGAGAAAATCTTCGACAATCCAGAACATCATGATGGAGGCGAGGACGCGCGCCTCCAGTTGCCAAGACCACTGCGCCATGAAAAACAGCGGAAAGTGAAAAAAGATGGCAATAAAACTGAATACCCATGCGTGGTAGCCGGTCATGGCGCGACCGCCCCAGAATATGTCGAGCAGCCAGTGTTCTTCAATGCGCCATGTGGGCAGGTTTTCCGCCCACCCGGCTTCTCCCTCAATGTGAATTTCGGCCTGTGCAAAAAACAGGGCCAGAAGGGTGACACAGCCCAAGGTCAGAGCGAGTTGCATGATTCCGGAAGACAAGCGGTTTCTCCTGTTTTTTCTAGCACGATGTCCAATACATGACGCGCTGCGTAGGGCCGGGCTATCGACCTGGCCTTGGCGCGCATGAGGCTTAACTCGTCTGGATGCGTTAATAAATGTTGAATGCTGATTTTCAGGGTTCGCAGATCAATGGCATGGAAGGCCACGCCTTGATCAAGCAGAAAGCTCGCGTTTTGTTCTTCCTGCCCGGGAATGGGCGCGGTGACAATCATTGGCAAGCCCGTTGCCAGACATTCGGAGGTGGTCAGGCCGCCCGGCTTGGTAATGGCGAGATCGGCACAGGCCATCAGGCGTTCGACTTTGTTCGTGTAACCGAGCGGTATTAGCCTGTCTGGATAGTGCAGCGCGAGCATTTGCAGTTCACCCAACGCTTCAGCGTTTTTCCCCGCCAGCACGACGAGCTGAAAATCACCCTGCATTTCCAGCAAGTGCCGCGCAATCTTGTGCAGGCCGCCTATGCCCGCGCCACCGCCCATCAGTAGCAAGGTTTTCAGGCGGGTCGAGGCACCGAGTTCCTGTGTGCAGACCTTGCGATCAAGCGGTTCTGAAAAACTCGGCATGATTGGAATGCCAGTCACGTGAATAGCATCGGCGGCTATGCCGCCCTCGCGCATGCGTTGCGCAACGTTTTCATTAGGTGCCAAATAACCCGTCATGTGATCCTGTATCCACATGCGATGTAAATCGAAATCTGTAACTTGCACCCATACCGGGCAGTTAAGTTTCCCTGCTGCAATGGTTTGCGAAAGAATTTCGGCCGGCAGAAAGTGGGTGCAAATAATGACATCCGGGTTTTGTCTTGCAATCTCTCGCAGCAGGGGTTTGCTGTTCAGTAACTCAAGCCAACGGCGAATTCTGTGTAAAGTGCTTTTCTGTGTTGACCGGTCAGTGAGCCGGTACAAGCAGCCCCACAGCGAGGGCGCATATTTCAACAAAAAGAGATAGCTGTCGACGTAAATCTTGCGCAAGACCCAAGTCACGTAATCCATGACGTCCAGATGGATGGCAGTTGAGTCTGGACTGGATATGCCTGCCTGCGAGAGAAGCGCTTCTGCGGCGCGAATATGGCCTGAACCGGCGGATACACTGAGTAATAGGATTTTTTTCTGTGCCATGTGTAACGATCATTGAACGGCTATGCCATTCTAAGAAAACTTCGTTACAGTCCCATGACAAGGGTGGCCGGTGGCGCGACGAAAAAAGCCAGCCTGGATGCTGGCTTTTTTGAAAAACAAACGCTTGATTACCTGGATGTTACTGGCGTTTCCATATCTTCCAGCATGGCTTCCAGGTCTTCTTCGTGTTCGACTTCTTCCTCCAGGATTTGGAGAATCATTTTCTCCGTAATCGGATCCTTGCCTTTGACGAATTCCAGAATTTCGACATAGGTTGCGATAGCACACTGTTCGCCCCGGATATTCTGGATGAGCAGCGTTTTCGTGTTCGGATCAGATGGAACCTCATAACCACAGTTGGTTTCCTGCAGAAGTGCTTGTGGCGATAGCAGCGGCGTTCCGCCAAGTTGAGTGATCCGGTTGACCAGCATTTCGGCATGCACCAACTCCTCTTGTGCGTGCTCTTCAAGTTCAGAGGCAATAATGCCGCGCATACGTCCTTTCGCGACTTTGGCGCCAACCCAGTACTGGTAGTATGCCAGCCATTCATCGGCATAAGCCTTGTTCAACATTCCGATCAACGTTTCAACATCTACTCCGACGATCTCTCTACCTTTGGTTCCCATGTTTTTGCTCCTTGTTTTGTTTTCAGGAAAGGCCATTTAAACCACGCTTTAGAAGGTGCAAGAATTATGCCTGACAGGCTTATCTGTTGACAATGACTAGGGTGGGATTGTTCCAGAAAGTTGAAGTCACTGTTTGATGAATGCATGCGCATGGCTTTGGCTAATCCCAGCGAATGACGGGCGTATTGGACCGTTTGGTTTTCATCTTTGCGAGAGGCGAATTGCGGCCATATTTTTGGCCGCTAATTTTTATCGGTCGCCCTCTGTTCGGTTTGCGTCGCGAGTACGCTCTGCCCTCGTTTCGCCGGTATGTTCTCGCCTATCGATTCGTCCGAAGTTTCGGTCTCGGTTTTGCTCGGTAGCGTTATCACCATGCCGATCTCGTGTGCGCTCATCCCGCGCATGCTCACCGGTTCGTCGGGAATCCTTTTCTCGACTTCTTTCAGTCGAGTTGTCATCTTGTGCATCTCGTGAACGCTCACGCCGCGTACGCTCGCCAGTCTGGGCTGAATCACGATCGCGCTTCTTTTCGGGTGCGCGGTCGCCTTTGTGATCCCGTTCGTGATGTCGCTTTTTTTCACCCCTGTGGTCAGGGTCAGGCCGACGGCGTTCAATTCGGTCGTAGTCGGGGTAATACCAATAGTCATCGTCGTACCTGCCGTTATGGCCACCCTCGTAAACCGCACACCCGCCAAGCAAGGCGGTTACGAGTAAAGCGAATGTCAGGTATTTTGTGACGCCAGTTTTTTTATTCTGCATAAATGCCTCCACCTCGTCATCTTCTTCAATATAGGGCATCGTTTCTTCGCTGACTTGATTCAAGTCAAGTTTTTCAGGTGTTAGTTTATGGCGTGGATTCCACATTGCAGAGCACGCCAATCATCTTCTGGGTGAGCCAGGCGTTTTTGTTGTCATTTCAAATATCGTTGTATAATCAAAATATGAACAAATCAACCGCCACTACTCTTTTTGAATCCCTGTCGTCGGGCATCCGGCTTGACGTTTATCGACTGCTGGTCAAGGCTGGCGTGGAGGGCATGGTCGCTGGCCAGATTGCATCGAGCCTCGAACTGCCTCCCAACAACCTGTCATTCCACTTGAAAGCGATGACGCACGCCGGCCTGTTGTCGGTCGCGCAGGAGGGGCGCTATCAGCGCTACCGCGCCAACATTCCACTGATGCTGGAACTGATCGCCTATCTGACAGAGGAGTGTTGCGCCGGACAACCGGAACTGTGCGCCAACCTGCGAAGCGCATCGCCCTGTGACGCCAGCGTGCTGCCGCCGATTGGCGGCGTACCTGAAAGGAACCCATCATGAACGTCCTGATTCTCTGCACTGGCAATTCCTGCCGCTCAATTCTGGCGGAAGCCACCTTCAATCACCTTGCGCCCACTGGCTGGAAAGCGATCAGCGCGGGCAGCCGGCCGACCGGCTACGTGCATCCGCGTTCGCTGGCCTTGCTGGAACGCGAAGGCATTTCGATCGAAGGTTTGCACAGCAAGTCCTGGGACAAGCTGCCGTTTACGCCGGACATTGTGATTACCGTCTGTTCGTCTGCGGCCGGCGAAACCTGCCCGGCGTATCTCGGGCCGGTGCTGCGCGCCCACTGGGGGGTCGATGATCCCGCCAAGGCAACCGGAACGGACGACGAAATCGATGCGGCTTTCATGCAGGCCTATCGCATTCTGCGTGCGCGCATCGAAGCCTTTCTGGCCTTGCCGCTGGATGCCTTGCAGCGTGACAATGCGGCGCTGAAGGCAGAACTGGATCGCATTGGCGAACTGTTGCCATGATGCGTCTGCACTGCCTTGCGACGTATGCCGCTATGCGGTAGCTAACAATAAACTTCAATGATCAAGACACTTCACCCTGGAGAAACGCTCATGGAAAACAAACTGCAAAACGACGAAATTCGCAGCACGGTACGCAAGACCTACATGCAGGTCGCCATCTCGCCGGAAGGTCGCGGCGGCACGAGCTGCTGTAGCGGCGGCCCGGCGCAAACGGTGAACGCGATCGCTTCCGAGCGGCTCGGCTACTCGCAGGCAGACGTCGAATCCGTGCCGGAAGGCGCGAACATGGGCCTGGGCTGCGGCAACCCGCAAGCCATTGCTGCGCTGAAGCCCGGCGAGGTGGTGCTCGATCTTGGCAGCGGCGGCGGCTTCGACTGTTTCCTTGCGGCACGTCAGCTTGGTGACACCGGTCGCGTGATCGGCGTGGACATGACGCCGGAGATGATCAGCAAGGCGCGCGCGAATGCCGTTTCCGGCGGTTATGCGAATGTCGAATTCCGCCTCGGCGAAATCGAACACATCCCGGTAGCCGACAACGCCGTCGACGTCATCATGTCGAACTGCGTGATCAACCTGTCGCCGGATAAGCGTCAGGTCTTTGCCGACGCCTTTCGCGTACTGAAGCCGGGCGGCCGTCTTGCAGTGTCGGACGTGGTGGCAACCGCACCATTGCCGGACGAGGTCAAACGCAACGAACAACTGCACTGCTATTGCGTCGCGGGCGCAGCGCTGATTGAAGACATTGAGGCGATGCTGCGCGATGCCGGTTTCACACAAATCAGCATTCGTCCGAAAGAAGAAAGCCGCGAATTCATCCGCGAATGGGCACCAAGCAGCAACGCGGAAGACTACGTGGTATCGGCCACCATCGAGGCGATCAAGCCCGCGTAATGCGGTCTGGGAGAAGAATCATGCGCAATGACATTGCTTGCGCCAGCGAAATTTCAAGCGGCAGCGCCACCAGAAAACTTTCCTTCCTCGATCGTTATCTGACCTGGTGGATATTCGGCGCGATGGCGCTGGGCGTTTTTCTCGGTTGGCTGTCTCCCGACGTGAAGCATTTCATTGACCGCTTCACGGTGGGAACGACCAACCTTCCAATCGCCGTCGGCCTGATACTGATGATGTGCCCGCCGTTCGCCAAGGTGCGCTACGAGAATCTGGGTGATGTGTTCCGCAATACCCGCATCCTCGGCCTGTCGCTGGTACAGAACTGGATCATCGGCCCGCTGCTGATGTTCTTCATCGCCATCGTCTTCCTGCCTGACAAGCCGGAATATATGATCGGCTTGATCATGATCGGGCTGGCACGCTGCATCGCCATGGTGATCGTCTGGAATGAACTGGCGAACGGCGATAGCGAATACGCCGCCGGCCTGGTGGCATTCAATAGCGTGTTCCAGGTGATTTTCTTCAGCGTGTATGCGTGGTTCTTCATCAGCGTGCTGCCGCCGCTGTTTGGCCTGCAAGGCGTGGCCATCGACATCACCATCGGCCAGATTGCCGAGAGTGTGTTCATTTATCTGGGCATCCCGTTCCTCGCTGGCGCCTTGACGCGTTTCATCGGCGTGAAACGCATGGGACGCGAACGCTACCATGCCGTGGTGGTGCCGAAGATTGGTCCGCTCACCTTGATCGCACTGCTGTTCACCATCGTGCTGATGTTCAGCCTGAAGGGCGACCTGATCGTCCAGATTCCAATGGACGTGGTGCGCATCGCGATCCCGCTCCTGGTGTATTTCGTCATTATGTTTCTGCTGTCGTTCTACATGGGCAAAAAGGTTGGTGCTGATTATGGCAAGACCACGACGCTGGCTTTCACCGCTGCCAGCAATAATTTCGAGCTGGCCATCGCGGTCGCGATCGCGGTGTTCGGCCTGAATTCCGGCGCAGCCTTCGCCGCCGTCATCGGCCCGCTGGTCGAAGTGCCGGTGATGATCGGGCTGGTGAATGTCGCGTTCTGGTTCCAGAGGCGGTATTTTCAGGCGCAGTGACCGTTTCCGGGAAGTTTTCTGGTTGGCGGATCATGGCCAATGGCCATCGCCCGCCGATTGGACGAGACGCAGCAGGCCGGCGCCAGCAAACCCTCGTGCAACTGTCGAAGCTCTTCGACAAGCAGTGTCTGCACATCCGCTTGCTCACACTCTGGAACACGTTCTGCCAGATATTGCTTGATGGTCAGAATTAGCGTTTGTCTGGAATGAACTTGCCCCTGAAACGCGTATCCCATAATGCTAATCCTCAACAGAATTTACAGCCAACAGCTTGTCTTGCGCGGTGGCTTCATCACGCTTCAGGTAATTGCATACGCGCCAGACATGATAGGCCACGCGTTCCAGCCAGCGCAGAGCATCCAGCGCAGCCATGGATTCGGCTGGGCCATGCAGACCGGCGGCCGTGTCGCTAAGGATGTTCAGGCGCTCATTCTTGCGCATGTCAGCCATGCGTAGCGCATAACGTTCTTCCGTAGCCAGCCAATCGTGGGGTGCACGGTCGATGAGCCCCCTGCGCGCCAGACTCATGAGCTTGCGGCACTGGTTTACCGCTGGCTGCAAGGAGGCATGTATCATGGCTCGTTGCTTGTCAGCAGGGAGAGAAAGGCGCGCATGCAAGCGGGCCAAATGATCAAGCGCGTGCAACTGTGCGACCCGCAATCTGGAAAGCGGTTCATCCTCGGTGACAGGCGGAATACGGGAAAAGAAGTCTTGCGTCCGTTCCAGAGCGATCTGGATTTCGTAGCGGCGCGCCTCTTCGACGCCAGCGACACCGCTTTCCAGCAGCGGATCTAGCAGGGCGATGAGTTCCAGCGTTATTTCTTGCAGGGTGCGCCGGGTGGCCTCCAGCGCTACGGCCGGGGCAGCCAGCAGCGAGTTGTCCAGATGGCGCGCCAGTCGTGGCCCACGCTCCGGCAACAGGCGCTCAACCCAGCGAGCAAACCGGTCGGTGAAAGGCAGAAAGAGTGCCACGCCCAAGGCGATGAAGGCGGTGTGAAAGGCCGCCAGGCTCACCGCACCCGGCTCGATCACGGCGTGACGCTGCGCCAGGGATAGCCCCCACAGGAACAGGGGCAGCAATATCAAGGCGATAACGCCGGTAACCAGATTGAAAAGTACGTGGGTAACCGCCGTGCGGCGCGCTGACACACTACCGCCAATGGCCGCCAATGCGCCGGTGATGGTGGTGCCTATCGCGGCGCCAATCACCAGTGCAGCGGCTTGATCGAAATTTATCGCCTGCGCATGCAACGCCGTGAGCGTGGTGGCGACCGCTGCGCTGGAGGATTGCATGATCACGGTCATAAGGATGCCAATAAGCATCGCGACTAGATGAGCGCCCAGACCAGTCGCTGGCAGTTTCGCCAGATCGAAGACGGTAGCGAGTCCTTGCATGCCAGTCTGCAAGGTTTCGATGCCGACGAAAATCAGGCTAAAACCGGCCAGCGCCAGTCCCATCGCGCGCCAGCGGCCGCCAGCCAGCAGGCGCATTAGCGCACCGATGCCCACTAGCGGCAGCGCGTAGTAGCCAAGGCTCACCTTGAGGCCCAGCACCGAGATCACCCAGCCGGTGCCGGTGGTACCCAGACTCGCGCCCATCACCACGCCGATGGCTTGTGGAAAGGTCAGCAAGCCGGCGCTGACGAAACCAATCAGCGTTACCGTCGTGGCACTGGAGGACTGCACCATCAGGGTCGCCAAGGCGCCCGAGGCAAAGGCCTTGGTCGGCGTTCCCGTGAAACGCACCATGGCGGCACGCAAGGCATTGCCGGCAAAAGACTTCAGGCCGTCAGTGAGCAACACCATGCCCAGGAGGAACAGACCGATACCACCCAGCAGTTGGAAGATCATGGCAGTCACAGAGGGTGTCCTGAATGTTGTGTGAACGGGCGCGCGATAAATGGCTTGGCATCTTGCTTTCCAACATGATGGTAAACCGGTTCAGCGCTACTTGTCAGTTTTCCAGCGGCAATGCCTTTGTTTTACTCGATGTTTATCAGCGCCGCATAGAAAAATTTCAATAATGCGTCATCAATAGTGGTTTCAGCGCAATCCACTGCCAACCAACTGGGAGGCGCAGCGGGAGGTGGAGGCGGGTTTTGATGCGTGAAATTAACTCTTCACGAATTTAATGATCGACTCAATTTCAGCCACAGTTGTATCAAACCATTCACGCCCTGGGGCATTTTCACGCCATCTGCTGCGCGCTTTCAGAATATTATGGATTGCAAGTTCAGTCGGGCCCACTCGTTTGACTTGCCATTTGCCAAGTACGACAGGTTGTTCGAAAGACGCCGAGTTTTTTACCTGCTCTGTAACTCTTGCCACAACATCCCCCACCGTTTTACCAATCTTGATTGGGAAAGTGTGATTATCCGAAACGATAGCGGGAAAACTGAAAGCGTAGATCCATCCATCAAACTCTGCCGCTTCCTCGTCGCCACTCTCAATTGCTTCGTCAACGAGTGCATCTTCGGAGATGTCGGCTTCGGTATGTGTGCGGAAATATCCCTTGCCCATCGACTTGAAGATGTCGAGTTCCCTAGCCAGAAAATTGACATAGAAGCGCACAATACTAGCCATGCTATCGTCACCCTCGGACTGAGCCCGACGAACGCGCAGTGCTTGCTGCTCCTTGGTGATATGGCGATCGATTATTGGCCAAGCGATTTCTCGCAAGAGAAATGGCTCCTCACCCAATGCCGCCACTTCTGCCTGAACCTCGGGCAAGACCGTATATCGGACAAAGCGGTAAGCGAAGCTTCGAGTTGGCTCAAAATTGAGTTGGGCCTCAGCGTTCTCCATGGTTTCTGTCATAGCAATCCCGGATATTTATTACTCTTATGATTTTGAGTATAGCAGTTGAAATTTTTTTACCGTACTTGGTTGACTGCGAACTCCGACGTATAACCCATTGATTTTACATGCTACAGGCCTGCGTGTACCCGCAGGCCAAACGGAGAAAAGAGACAGATCTGGCCGGGGAAGTGGCCGATTCCGAGCGTTGTGGCGAGTTGGTACCCGCAGCACTATGGGCCAGAACCCCGCGCCACGTGGGGATTTCAGGCAACAAAAAGGGCCCGGAGATTATCCGAGCCCTGTTAAATGGTGGGGCGGCGGCTATTGAATTCGTCGTAAAAACTATTTAATTTCAATAAGATGGGGGTGCGACTCTGATGATGTGCCCCCAAAAATGCCCCCAAATATTTGTCTCATTTCTTTATAACCTCGCCTCCAGAAAAAGCGCAAAGTAAGAGAGTGCTCGAAATATGCCTGCCTGTGCAAATATGGAGCATTTTATTTGTGCTCCCCAATATAAATACCTCAATTTCAGCACACGTACACGATACGCGTATTTAGTTGTCGCCTCGAAGGTTAAATGGGTGAGTATAATAGTGGTGCTCATTTGGCAAGAAAACTTATAGCAAAACAGGCCGTGAAGCCGGAGGGGTGTTGTCTGCATGCCTTAACGTGCCAAGTTATGAGTGCTACATGTCATAGGAAAAATTGTCGAAAAGCTGTGGTTGTCGCCAAGAAAGAAATGGCATATTGCGAGTGGCCGTGGTGTTGGCGGGAGCCATGTAGGCAGATGAGCTAGCGTGTCTATTAAACGCTCAACGATGCAGGTGTGTTGCGATTTTTAGTAAGCGCTATTTAACGAAGAATAAAAATTTTACGCAAAACGAATATTGGTGACATTTTTTTATGACTGCGGAGACTATCGATAGAGAAGCTGGGGACTCCGGCAAAGGCTTTAGGTTGCAGCTCATAAGAGCCGTAAAACTCATGCTTAATACTATTAAGCAAGATACAAATTCCGTCTTTTTTACAGCAGTTGAGAATGTTGAAGATGTTTCTCATCAGACTATTGCTGACGGTGAGGTGAATAGCTATTTTGAGGAAGATAAGAACTATGATGTCATTGGTAATTTCACCATCTTCAGCCCGCCTGTTGTCAATACATTAGTGAGTTTCTTTGATATTTATATTAACCAGTTTAGAACAAGCAATAATGTTTTTCTAGGCTTCTATACCACAAGAAACATAGGGAAGGAGAAGAAGAAAAAACTAGGAAGCGGCGAGGATATTTTGCTGCCCGATGAGCCAATTCTTGAGTTGCTAAAAGCAGGAAGTGGGATTTCAGATGATGTGTTAAAGCTGGTAAAAAAAATATTGATAGAAGAATACAGCTTGCAATACAAAGATAAAAGTATTTCTGGAAATTTGGAAACGCTTAAGAATCAATCAGTAGAGCAATTTAGAGATTTCATAAGCATAATAACTTGGAATTTTGGCCAAGAAGATGAAAGTGATTTGAAGCAGACAGTTTTAAATTATATTGAAAAGTCACCACTTCACAACAACGCACATATGGGTAAAGAAAATATAATTTTTTCAATGCTGATGGAAAAGCTGGGAGAAAAACAAAATAGCAGTAATTTAGTAGATAAGTTGGTGCATAGTTCTGATGTAAAGTTGATTTTTAAAGAGGCTGAGTCACAAATATTAGATGTAAATATAGATCCAACTTGGAAACATATTTCTAAACTTGAAAAAGAAGTCAAAGACAAAAGAAATTTGGAAGAAAAAGTTTTGTCAGTGATAGAAAAAGTTCCTGAGCGCAAAATTCAGCAGCTGGCGAGAAAGGCAAGTAGCTCAAAATATGAGGAGCGTGAGGCAGATAAAACCTTTCTTTCATTGAAATATAGAGTTTATGAAGCGTGCGAAGATCATTTTTTAAAAAGCGGATATAAGGCTCCAAAAAATAGCAGCGATTTGGATAAGGTGCTTCAAGACCTTGTGACAAAAGCAATGTTAGATGTTTCTAAATTGAGAAATGATTACAGATATACTGTTTCTAATGATAAAACTATAGAAGGGATCATTTGTAACCTGATTGATGGGTGCTTCCTCGCTTTTGAAGAGATTAACGATGAGTGATTTAAGCGCAAAAAAAAGACTTATGTACCTAAGTGGTGAGGATTTTTATCTTTACTGCTATTCGGTTTTTGTTATTTTGGACGCACTTCGGTGCAGCGGAGGTAGATATTTTAGAGACTACAGAAAGCTTTCATTTTTGACAGATATTATTAGCAATGATAAGACAGTTTATGTTGTTTCCAATTCAACCGGTGACAAGTTGAATTCAAAAGATCATGAACTTTTGTTGGATAGCTATTCAAATGGCCTTATGCGCAGGAGTGAAATATTAAAGCTCCTATTTATGCTTGAAAAGCGCGGTCTTGTAATGCTTGAAAGAGGTAAAGCGCAAGAAATCAATGTTTCATTGAGTACGGATAAGTTGCCAGATGATTTTTTAAGTAAGAATGTTTTTGAGTCAGAAAATAAAAACATTGTAAGCGTTTCCAAAAAAGTAGGGCGGCTGGCGTCATTAACGTTAGAAACCATGTTGAAAAGAATATATACAGATAATGGGGTTAGAACATGGGTATGATGCGAATTAACAAAGTCGTTTATGAAGGAAGCAAGTATAAATTTGAATCCCAAGAATTTGACAAAAATATCATCCTTGTAGAGGGGGATAATGGTACGGGTAAAAGTACGTTTTGTAATTTGATCTACTTTGCGCTCGGAGGCGAAGTGCCTATTTTTAGGCGAAATAATGACAAGCGGCATGAGGAAATAACATCAGATACTGATAATTACGTTGATCTTTACTTGTCAGTTAATGAAGGAAATTACCTGTTGAGACGGTACTTTGGAGATAATGAAATAGCTGTGATTCCTTATGAAAGGGTTGTGGAAAAAAATTATTCTGAGGACAAAAAAACAGTATTGAGTGAGAGTGTTAGGTTCAAGTTATCTGAGAATGAAATTGAAATTTATCCTGTAAACAGAAGCATGTTAAATGGATATGTGTTTTCTGACTGGATTTTAAGTAATTTAGAGATTGCCGTAGTCGAGTTATTCCATGGGTATGACACATTCAAAATTAATATATCAGATTTGATGCGCCTAATTTATCATGATCAACAGCCAAATCCTGAGGGAATATATAAGAAGCCTGATACAAATTCAACCTACGTTTCGGATTCTGAGTTGGTTAGAAAAGCAATTTTTGAGCTTTTAATTGGAAAAGCTTACTCAGAGTATTATGAATCTATTGTCGAAGAGAAAAAACTGACAAGAGAAAGAGGTTTGGCTAGGGAAGTTGTAAATGAATATAAGATATTAGCCGATAAGATTCGGAAGGATGGAGAGACAAAAAATGTCAGCTTTTTACAAAAGGAAATTTTAGACAAAGAGAATCAAATAGAAAAGCTACATAACGCTCGGTCAGCATTTAAGCGTAATAGAAAAGGTTCTAATACTATTAACCAAGACATAGAATCATGCAAAACTGACTTGGTAGATAGTGAGTTAAAACTTAGTCGCTTAAAGGATAATTTAGTATCTGTTTTGAATGAAAGATATAAATTAAATTTGGTTCTAACAGAGTCTGCTACTGAAATAGGTAGAATAGAAAAAGTAATATTTTCTCATGATCAACTTAACTTGTTTACTTCTGACACTTGCCCATACTGTTTGACTAATGTTGAGCGCATTGAAGGACACTGTGTATGCGGCGCATCTATTGAGGAAGAGCAATATGAAAGGTTTTTTTATACGTCTAAGGAATATAAGGATATTTTAAAAACGAAGCTTAAGTCCTTAGCTACAATAAAGATTGCTTATGATGATTGCGACGCAGAAGTAAGTCAAATCAAATCAAGTATTGAAGCTGTTGAGAAGAGTTCGCATGAATTACGAGAAAAGCTTACAAATATGCTTGGGCGTATAGATGAAGTTGTTGACATTGAAAGCCTAAATGACATTGATGACAAAATTTTGCAGCTTAGAGAGGATGTTGCAAATCTTTATCGTTTGTTAGAGATCGAAATCAAATTAGACGAATTTCAGAAAGATTTTGATTTGATTAGCACAAAGCAAAAGGATGCAGAGCTCAGAAGAAGGGGGCTAGAAGTTAAGGCGCAACAAGACGTTGCTGTAAAGGTTAATGCTTTTAGTAAAAAGTATGATGAATTGATGAAAAATACTTTGCCGGACTGCAGGTCGGCCAAGATTACACTTGATAATTATTTGCCTTCAATTAATGATGGGCTGTATAGGGAAACTAGTTCACTGGTTTCAATCCGACTTATGTATTTTATTACTCTAATGCATTTGTCTTTGTCGGATGAAACAGTAACATTTCCAAAATTCTTACTTATAGACACTCCTGAGACAGCTGGGATTGAATTGGAATACCTTGTAAATTGTATTAGTCAATTGGAAGGGTTGGAAAGCTATGACCTTGATTTTCAAGTTATTATTTCTACTGGTTTAAACAAGTACCCAGAGTCACTAAAAGCCAATAGGGTTTTGTTTATGCCAGACAAACAGAAAGAGCACATGCTGTTGCAACAAAAATGATAGATATGAATCTGTAGCCATATCAAGATCGCGACTACTACATTTCATACAAAATTTCGCCATACTTGATGCTTTTGGTTGACTGCTGTAAGCGGTGCATTTTTGAGTGTTGTTTTCCTCCTTTATTTACAGTTAATTTGAAGGAGTTTGTATTTTCACCACCAACCCATATGGGTCGGTGGTGAAAATGATTTGATTGCTTTCGGCAATCATGTTTCGTCCAAATTAAGCTTGGCAAAACATTACTGCACCATCCATAACCTGCAAAGTATTTTGCAGTAGAAGGTTTGCTACCGGACAGTCTTCTCCAATTGTGAAGTCTTCCTTGAACGGTCAGCGAAGAAATTCCGCCTTCCTATTTATTTTTCAACCTATGCTACACCTCCGATTATTGTCAGTTGCCAACGGTGCCACCCGTCAACAGGATTTATCAATCACACTTTCTTCCTACTTACCGCTCCCGGCTTTTGCTCCAGTTCGACACCCATCAGGTCTGCCGTCCTATCATTGCTAATCACCGAGTCTCCCGTTCCGTCCGTTACGTTCAGGTGCCACCCTAAACACGGAAAGGAACATCCCACGTTAGCTAGCAGCTACTACATGCAGTAACGCCGTCACACTCCACTACAAAACCCTAGTTACACCTACCCGCTTAAAGCGGTTTCCCACGACCGAGATTCCAAAGCATCTGTGGTACTGGTTTTGCGCTTCTTCGTGTCCTGATTAGCCTTTCGGCCAACGGCTTTACTACACCCCAGACAGCACCCTCAAAGTGGCGCCGTTACACGGTTAAGCTATACATCGACCCCTCGTTTCCGAAGGTGCCGTCATGCCCGGATTTCTCCTGCATGACTGATTGCCTCTCAACAACCCTAAGCCCTCGTGTCTGGCAGTCGTCACGCCCTTTCGGCACGTCCCGACGGGTGGTCTTTCACCACCTTTCGCGCACTAGCAGGAATAATCGTCATTTCCTACGATTACCCGTTTCCGTGTCGCCCAATCTTCAAAGCATTCATTCGATTGGGTCGAAGGTGGCATTTCAGCCACCAGCGCCCATCACAGCCGCACCAGCCCAATTACGGGCATGCGGCTATAGCGGTCTCGCTCAATTGGCAATTGAACGAGTGCAGGACGATGTGTAATCGGGTTGGCGGCCCGATTACACAGCAAAAGTGTGCGTATTCGGCGATGCCGCCATCCAGAGACAAAATCGTCAGAAACGATTCTGCTACAAAAAATTCTGTTTGCTTGGAATCTCTAATTATTAAGTCGCGCAAAGCGCGATTAAGTTGCGCGCAACTTAATAGGCTCTGCCTATTAGGTTGCTTTATTAGGTTGCATAATTTTTTATGTCTGTGCCCAAATAACAACGCAATCATTGAAAGTTTGACTATCGTTTAGGATTCCTAATCATATTAGGAATCTGATTAGGAATATGAATTGATATTCAGCGCTCCAATCAGTAAATTGATAATTATTTTTAAGTTATTGGGAGAATTATTGATGGCTCTTCCGCCGCCTGATGAAAATGGGCGAGGCCCATGGAACGATTATCGGATAGACACCCCTGCATTTAGATTGACTGCGCTTGAGAAACCAGACATGTCTCCATATTTGGTGCACATGACAGGAAAGGAGGCTATTCATGGAATTCTTTCTGCTGGAGGTGAAGGGGGTGGGAAAATAAACGCTGCCGTGCCAGCGCAGACGAGAGCAGAATGGTACGAAGAACCAGTTGTGTGCTTTACAGAGTCGCCACTGTTTGCCGTTGATGCCTTTCGCTATATTAGGTTTCCGCGCTGGGTTCAGGATATGCGTTATGGCGTGTGCTTTTCGAAAGAAAGGCTTGTTCAACATGGCGTAAGGCCTGCCTTGTATTTTGATTCGGGTTTGGTTGCTCAGATGAGAGCATTACGTGACTCAATAGATACGATTCAACCGAGTGATCAACAAGAAGGTGTTCAGAGGCTTCTAGGTGACGTGATTCCACTTATGAATTCCTTAATGGAATATGAACCTAAGCAGGGCTTCATTTGGGAAAGGGAGTGGCGCTATCCCGACCCAGCTGGATTCGATTTTAGATATGAAGACATTGAAATCATTTGCTGCCCTGATGAGGAGCAGGGCGCTATTGCGCAGCAGCTAGGTGAGCATGCAGCACAAATTTCATTTGTCAGCTCATGGGATCAATATGACGATGTGACCACCTTCCTTCAAAGTCGTTCGGAAGGCTGGAAAAGAACCATTAATCCTGCAGAGGAAAATCTACCTACGCTTTTTCGTGAATACAAACAAGAACTCAATAAGTTGGAGGCATATAAGGCTTATGCATTAAAGCTTCAAAGCGAAATCGCTGAGATTGAGTCATGCACTTCAGATTTAAATGATCGGCTTAATGAAATGTCTGAAGCTATGAATGCTCAAGAAATGGGTTTTTGCTGTGTATGTGGTGTGCCATTTGGTGAAGAGGTTGGCATGATTCTATGGAATGAGGATGAGGGAGACTACATTTGTTCAGGATGTTATGGGGATTTCCTGCACAAATGTGCAAGAGAAGAATAAGGAATGCGCTGAGAGGCACAGAGACAATTAGACGCATCCCATTTGTTGTTTGAGTGCTTTCTTAAATCGGCGGCGCTTCTCGGAAAATTCACGTTTCTGCTGCGCCAGTTTTTGCCGCTCTTTAATGGATTGGCCGGTATTGAGTGCACGTTTTTTTGCGTTGGCTACCATTTTTTCGGACATGGTTTTCTGATGTGTTGGCAGCATGCGAATGTAGTTAAGAAATGTGCGTTGTGACGGCCTTGGGTCGCTTGCTGGACGAAGGCGTAACCATTCTTTATTCATGTAAACAACCAGTTGACCAATTTGCGCTCGAATTAACCGGAAGCCTGGTTCTGCGTAAAGGCGATCTTGAACTTTTTCAATATTTAGCTCGCGTAATTGATTGTCAACGTGAGCCACTTTTCGCCGATTGGGGGGGAGTGAGCAGCAAATATGGATTCGCTCACGCCATTTTCGGAAATAATCGCGCGTCATCAGCCAAGACCAAGACTTGCTATCATGCAAAAGTTGATATTTTTCGCAAGGGCTGTGCAAGCGAGTCCATTTGTTGCGGAGGTCGCTTAATTTTTCTCTTTCGTGAACTTTTCCTTTCCCGGTTGTCGACATCAAACAAAAATGGATTTTTTGATCATGCTTTATCGCGTGTAGAACTGTTGCAGCCTCCGCCCGCTTGCGTCGGCGATGACGAGAGTACTTCGACTCGTCAATGCTATAAAAAATTTGGAATCGCTCTCGCAGGCGAGTAAATTTTTGTTCTTCTACTTCTCCAGTAATAAAAAAATAAAATCCGCGTGCAGCACTCTGCTGCACGCGTTGCATGAAAACAAGTTTGCTAGGGTATATCATTCTTCAATTTCGTCTGAGTCACGCTCGAAATCAAACATCCAGATTTGTCTTCTTAGCTCACTTAATACTTCCATTTTTGCACGCGTCAAATCTAGGCGAAGTGCCTCGAGTGCGTACTGGTCAGAATCCTCATTCATGCTAGTTAATGCTTGAATTTGTGAATCAATTGCTTCGTCAACTCTATCAAAGAGATGTAAGAGGGCGAGCGCCTCTGTGTCGTTGATTACAAAACGCCCATCAATTTCTTTATTACGTTCGATCAATTCCATTTTTACCTCCGTAGTTTGTTTGGTTGTGGTTGGTCGCAATCAATTCTTGCATCTGAGCCTCAACCCTTGATTGCAGCCATACTGATGATGATCCGATTTTGATCGGGGGATCTAATAGGCCTTTCTGAACAAGCCTGTAGATGGAAGATTTGCTCAGGCCGAGCTTGCCTTTCATTTCACAAAGCCGTAGAAATTTCATGTTTCCTCCGTGTTCGGTTAGGCACATACCTATGCGCTTGAAAGGATTCTCAATCAATGGCGAATTTCAGTACACTGTGTTTTATAAGACCGTGTTAAGTTCGAGCAATAAAAAACCGCCCTTTCGGGCGGTTTGGTTTTGATGTGAAGTAACCTGAATTTATTCGTGAATGAATTCAGGTAGGTATACGCATAGGCTCAATCCGTACGATTTAAACAATTCGTTGCTGCCGTCATTTGCCATATATTCTCGGTACTTGTTTTCGGCGTCTTTTAAGTTCGAACGGACGTAGTATTCCAAGTTTTTCATTGAGCGGTGCATATTGAGATTCCCACCATAGCGATTTTGAATTTTTCCTAAGGCTTCATTTTGCTTAATGGGGCCCATAGCTCGAAGCAAGAATTTTATTTTATTCTTAGGATCGCCTTTGTATTTCTCACTTAATCTCCCGAGCCATAAATGCATTACGTCGGCGTGCGTATCAATTTGAGTTATCCATCCATTTTCTCGGGCAATTTTGAACAGGGTCTTGTGTATGAGCGTCAGTTCGTTTTTGTGTTTCTCGATTTTTGTCAAGCCCGAGTCACTTGCACTATTTTTAAGTAGCCTTGAAAAAAATGAATTTCTTTCGTTCCATCGTTCTTGCGTATGCAGGGATTCATTTGTCTCTTGAAAGTGCTTGATATCTCCATCGATCTTTTGAGCGTAAGCATTGATAAATTCCCTTATGAATTTCTCTTTCTCTTTCGCAGAATCAAATTTTGAGATGGCCTTAGCAATCAGAGCAGGCGTCATTGCTTTTGATTTGTTTTTTTTCAGAAACAACCCAACATTTTCATCGACTGAATGAGCGATTTCATCCTTGAGAAGGCGCATATTTTGTTTTATTCCTTTGCTGCTTTCAAAGTATCTAGGTAATCCGCCCAGTCTTGCATCATTTTCCGTCGAGCATCAAGATGGCTTGTTCTATTGTACGCTCGTCCAAGAGGGTCTTTCACTTCATGGGCTAGCTGGTGTTCAATATGGTCAGGGCGGAATCCAAGAACTTCGTCGAGCAAAGTCCTCGCCATTGCCCGAAATCCGTGGCCGGTCATTTCTTCGCGAGATATACCCATTTGCCTCAGTGCGGCTAGTATTGCGTTATCTGATAGTGGCCTGCTTCTCGATCTGGGCGAGTGAAATACATATTCACTTTGATCGGTATGAGGTTGTATTTCTTTAAGAATGTGTATTGCTTGTTGCGCAAGGGGAACAATGTGCTGGGACTTGGTTTTAGAAACAAAGAAGCGCCATTCCTTTTTTTCGAAATCTATGTCTTGCCAAAGAGCGTGCCGTAGTTCGCCTGGGCGAACGAAAACATAGGGTGCCAAACGAAGAGCACACTTGACGATAAATGTCCCGCTGTAGCCATCAATTTGTCGTAAGAGCTCACCGACTCGTGTGGGTTCGGTTATTGCAGCGAAGTGCTTGCCTGATACAGGTTTGAGGGCACCTTTTAAATCTTGGCTAATGTCGCGTTGAAGGCGTCCTGTTGCTATAGCATATCGAAAAATCTGTCCACAATTTGATTTGCAACGGTGTGCTGTTTCGACAGCTCCACGTTCTTCAATTTGCTGTAAAACACCTAGCAATTCAGGGGCACGAATCTCGGAAATTGGGCGTCGCCCAATGAGCGGAAAAACATCGCGTTCTAGACGCCTGATAATTTTTGACGCATGAGACTCAACCCACTCAGTCGAAAACTTTTCGAACCACTCTCGTGCAATTACTTCAAAGGTATTTTGTCTCTCTGCCTCACTTGCAGCTTTCATTGCTTTATTGTGTGCGCCAGGATCAACGCCATTTGCCTGGAGTCTTTGGGCATCTGCGCGTTTTTTTCGTGCCTGTTCTAGTGAAACCACCGGATATTTGCCAAAGCTTAACCGGCTTTCCTTTCCGTTAGTCTGCTTATATTTCATGCGCCAAAGCTTTGAGCCTGTTGGCATCACTTCCAAATACAGGCCGTTGCCGTCTGCCAACTTGTATGGCTTATCTTTCGGCTTGGAATTCTTGATTTGTGCTGCGGTGAGTGGTTTGACTATTTTCGCCATTTGGGGGCATCTATCTTTTTGATGTTGAGATATGCCCTCAAATGTGCCCCCAAAAATGTGGGATGTCAAGAATTTCGTGGGGTCGACCAGAAACAATAAAGCCGTGTTTTCGCAATGAAAACACGGCTTTATAAGACTTTCAGGAACTTCCTGAAACGTATTGTTGGTGGAGGCGGCGGGAATCGAACCCGCGTCCACAAGCCCTCTACAACTGGATCTACATACTTAGTTGGCCTATTCAGTTTTAACCGCGTACCGGGCCGGACAAC
The DNA here is from genome assembly GCA_963666295.1 of Burkholderiaceae bacterium. Taxonomy (GTDB): domain Bacteria; phylum Pseudomonadota; class Gammaproteobacteria; order Burkholderiales; family Burkholderiaceae_D; genus QZKY01. The sequence continues at coordinate 1,823,113 of OY762707.1, forward strand.
AGGCTGGTACGAAGCGAGTTACCTTGGATTTAACCTTGTATCAAGTAACCCGATACCAGGCGATTCTCTGTAAATGACGCTGCTGTGAGTTTCCCCACCTGATCCAGAGGCCAATCAGTGCAGCGGCAGGCCTTAAGCGGCTACTGCGAAACGCTCGTCGTTTGCGTTTATTTGTTTTCCAGCGGTTTAACGAGGTTACTGGTCCTCGGTATGCACCAAGCTGCTTTGCGACCCATGTCGAAGCCAAGTCGCCCCCATGTGTTCGTTCAGCGGATTATTAAATCACTGCTTGCTTGCGGTCATTCTATCAGCTTATGCCCAAACCTTCAGTTCGTTTGTTTTTTTATGGTGAGTAAACCAGGTTTCATTTTTCATGCATTTTGAACGTGCGTAGTAAAAGATAGGCGCTTGGGTTGCGAAGCAGTAGATCCATCTTTTTTAGGTAGATTCGTATTCTTTTTGCAACAAATTTTGCGTCGCGAAAAGTAGATGCTTGGCGGGGTAAGTTTTGTCTTTAGTGTCAACGGTTTAATGATGTTTTTTTGCGCGCGCATTGGGCTTGCTATTGATCAAGAAATGTGCAAATATTTCCTTGTGGAAACACTTCTGGCTGTGTAAGATGTGGTGGTTGATATAATGATTGACCATGTGCAAATTTGATGTTATTTGATTCGCAACTTTTCTTTTTGGAAATTGTTTTTGTGTATTTAATTGGTGTGTAAAGAAAGCTGGATAGGGTAGTTAAATCAATGAGCCGTAACAAAAGATTTACACGCGTTTTTAGGAGGCAGGCCATGCCGTCACGCAAGCAGCAAAAAGGGATTACGTTAATTGAATTGATGGTGGTTGTTGCTGTTGTCGCTATTTTGGGGGGCGTCGCCTTGCCATCCTATCTAAGTTATGTGCAGCGAGGGAAAACGCAGGAGGCGACGTCGGCGTTGGCGGATGCGCGCGTTAAGTTTGAGCAATACTTCCAAGACAACCGTACTTACGAAGCCTATGTGAGCGCTTCATGTTCTCCCATTATCGCGGGTACGAAGTATTTCACTTATGCTTGTACGAACATGACGGCAACGACCTATACGATTACGGCGACTGGGTCTGTAGGTGAAGGGATGTCCGGTTACGTCTATACCATCAATCAGGCCAATGCCAAGACTTCTACGATTGGCGGTACCACGGTGAATTGCTGGGTCACCAAAAAGGGAGAGGCATGCTAATTCCACGCGCCAGAGCCGGTTCATCCGGCGTGACGCTAATCGAATTGGTAATTGCCATTACCATTCTGGGGATTGCCATATCCATGGGCTTGCCGAGTTACAACCAGTGGATTCAGAATACACGACTGAGAAATGGGGCTGAATCTATACTGCGTGGTCTTGAGTTGGCGCGATCTGAAGCCATTCGTCGCAACGCGCCAGTTCGACTCACGTTAACAACGGCGGGGAGTGATGTTGTGTCAGGTTGGACGGTAGGTTGTATAACTTCGACGTCAACTTGTCCGGCAAATATTCAAAGCCGCAATACAGGGGATGGTTCTTCCAATGCAATCGTTGTAACAACAGGTAGCACGCAGTTTAATTTCAGTGGTTTGGGGCGCGCTGGATCGGCTGCTACGATCAATGTGGATTCGACAGCGCTGGATCCGGCTGATAGTCGCGACCTTCGTATTGTTGTCAATATCAACGGTATGGCGAGATTGTGCGATCCAAATGTAACGAGCGAAACAGATACGCGTAAATGTCCATGATGAATCAAGCCGCAATGAGCAGACGATCACTGCCTTCAGGATATCAGGCACAACGGGGTATTGTGCTGCTTGAGGTATTGATCGCTATCCTTATTTTCTCATTCGGGATTCTAGGTTTGGTTGGCTTGCAGGCAAATATGGTTCAAGCTAACACTGACGCCCAGTATCGATCCGAGGCGACTTTTGTCGTACAGCAGCGAATTTCAGAGCTTTGGCTTAATCAGGACAAACTCGAAACCTTCGGTGAAGAAGGTACGGACATTTCCGGGGACTTCAGATTGCCGAGCGGCACACGCACCACAGCGAGAGGTTGTGATGGCGGCAGCTTGTCATGCTTCACGGTTACCGTGACATGGCAATTGCCTGGTAGTAACGAAGAGCATCGCGTTGTGACGGTTGCGAGAATCGCAGGGGGATAGGAGTTATGTTGCGTTCCAATACCAGGCGTACTCTCAACTGTAATGGCTTCAGTCTGATTGAAATGCTGGTTGGCTTGGCCATTGGTTTGATCACCACGCTGGTCATTACGCAAGCGATAATTGCCTATGAGGGGCAAAAGCGCGGTACAAGCGGGAGCTCAGAGGCGCAGACCAGTGGCAGTATCGCACTGTACATGATGCAGCGGGGCGTGCAGATGGCAGGTTATGGCTTGCCGATTTACAGCTCAAACTCGCCGCTTAACTGCAGCAATTCAAACCAAACTTTTGACCACGATGCCGACACGAGTACAGCAGAAATGGGTATTTCTCCAGTTTTCATCGTCGATGGCGGCACAGGCGCTGGTGCAAGTGACACGTTGACAATTCGCTTTGGGACGGAGCAAATGGGTGGGTTTCCGGTAAAGGTTCTGGATGCCAGCACGCTCAATCTTGGGGTGGACAATAGCCTGGGCTGCCAAGGCCCTGATGCGGCTACGGGGCGACCTGGGGATGTGGCTGTCATGGTTGATGGTACGACGTGCAGCTTAGGGCAGGTGGCCGCAATACCGGATACGACGCACATCACCTTGAAGGCGGCAGCGGGTGCTGTCAGTGGCGCAAAAATTGCCTGTATGGGCAATTGGCAGGAAACGGTTTATCGCATCAATAACGGTGCCCTGGAAGAGAACGGTACGGCAATCATGGCGAATATCGTGAATATGCAGGTGCAATACGGTATCTCCACTTCTGCGTCGAATAACATTATCAATCAATGGGTGGATGCCACAGCAGGTGGCGAGTGGGAAGCGCCTACTGTTACTAATCGTAATCGAATCAAGGCTCTTCGCATCGCCATCGTGGCTCGAAACGGACTGCTGGAGAAAGAGGAGGTGGTCAATGTCCCTTGCAAAACAGGACGTTGTGTCTGGGCGGGCAATGACCCTGCTGAGGCAGGGAAAAACGCATCAATCGATCTGACCAGTGATGGCAACTGGAAGCACTATCGCTATCGTGTTTTTGAAACCATGGTACCTATACGCAATGTCATCTGGTCATCCGGGGGATTGCAATGAGACTGTTTCGGCAAGCAAGGGCAATGCGCGCAAGCCTTCCAGGAAAGCAGGAGGGTGTGGTGCTTTTCTTTGCGCTAATCGGCTTGGTGGTGCTGCTTTTGGCAGCCACGGCACTCATCCGGTCAGTTGATACAGCCACGATTATTTCCGGTAATCTGGCATTTAGACAGGCCGCCACCAGTTCTGGTGATGGCGGAGTTGAGCGCGCAATGGTGTGGTTGAACACCAATATTGCGCTAACAGCTAATGATAAGCTCTCATCGGGCTATTACTCCAGCGTGGGAGCGTTGAATCTGACTGCCGATACGACCTGGCAAGATGGTGTCAGTGCTGACGCAGGCACTGATGAAAGCGGCAATACGATACGTTATGTAATTGAGCGTATGTGCCGTACCCCCAATCAGGCCGCGTCCCAGGGTGATTGTATTTTTAGTGACGAGCCGCCACCGGGTAGTTCGCAGCGTGCAGGTGAGCTCACACCAGTTATCCAGTTTGAAAGCCCGGTTTTTAGGGTGACGGCGCGGGTGACTGGCCCAAAAAACACCATAAGCTACATTCAGGGATTTGTCTATTAGGAGACCAGCATGAAACGCGCTTCCTATTTGCTTCGCAACGTCAACAGATCGCTGTGCGCACTGCTATTGCTCTGTGTGGCAACGGTGTCGACGACATTGGCCGGTACGCTGAACTTAACAACGGTACCGCTGGCAACGGCAACGACGACAGTCGTCAAGCCGAACCTGATGTTCATTCTGGATAACTCGGGCAGTATGAACTGGGATTACATGCCGGACTGGGTGGTGGATGGGCAGTATTGCAAGGGGACAGGCACCGGAACGAGCCAGCATTGTTGTCGCAATTCGAGCGGAAGCTACATAACATCTAGTAGTAGAACTTCTACCTGCTTGCCAAGCACATATAGGTCGGATCTTAGAGGTATGCCACCGTTTTATTCGTCAGATTTTAATCGTGGTTACTATGACCCTGCCACGACCTACTTGCCGCCAAAGAATTATGATGGTTTGGATAAAACCAGTTATGACGGTAATTCAAACGTGCCTCTGGATGCTTATGGCAAACAAACGACAAGCACGCTAAATCTCAAAACCAGCTATCCAGATGTGGAGTGGTGTACGGATACGAGCTACACCGATTGCCTGCGTAACGACAACTATTTGCTCCCCGGAACCGTTAATGGCAAAAGCTATACGATCATGAATGCCACCACGGCTTCGGGTACAAAAAAGTTTTCGGCAGGTACCGTAGCGGCACCGGAGGAGTCCCTGTCGCGCGCTGTTGGCCCTTTTTACTACGTGATGGTTCCGGGTGAGTATTGCACCGACAGCAAACAGACGGACTGTCAGGCGGCAACGGCTCCTGATGCGTCTTACCAAGTCGTCTCAAAGTTGCGCTGGTGTCGATATCGTGATCTCACCGAATGTCAGGCGACGCAAAATTCAACGTACCAATACCCGCGCTATCCGACAGTAGTGCTGACAGAAGGGATTGCCGCATCGAAAAGCAGCGGAAGGATTAGTGTGAACTGGGTAAATGACTGTAACAAGAACAGGAGGAATCAAACTCAGACAACCGTTAGCAGCATCAAGCTGAATGGCGTGGAAATGCTGACCGATCCGGTCGTATCCTGCCAGACAAATAACAGCGGGAACACACGCAAGCGGAATCTTGCCAGAGATATTGCGGAGAATATTGGCAATGGCTTCACAGTTAGTCGGAATGATAACGTCTTGACTATTACCGCCCCGGATGGCTCATACAATGGCATTCGCCCCACCTACAGCATTAACAATGGCAGTCTGGACACGGAGGAATTTGATGGTGGCAGCAATGATTCAACACCGGCTGTCGCTGTTCCGGGTGCTTTCAAGCGCATCGATATCGTGCCAGGGGAAACGTATTCCAATGTTGTGGTCGATGGGCAGATCATCGTCAATCGTGTCAATCGTTCTGATTGCACCAAAAACGGCGACGGCACGCGTACCTGTACTTACGATCAGGAACTAAAGAATTTTGCCAACTGGTTTGCCTGGTATCGCACTCGCATGCAAATGATGAAATCATCAGTCAGTCATGCGTTTCAAAACATCGACAATCGGTATCGAGTCGGCTTTTATGCGATCAACAGGGAGACCGAAAATTTTCTGGATGTTGACACGTTTGAGGCGGGTAGTAACCAGCAGAAAGATTTGTGGTACGGAAAATTATTCAATGCCTATCCAGATAGCGGCACCCCACTTCGCTCATCTTTGGCCAACGTCGGCCGCCTTTTTGCTGGCAAGGATCCACTAGGTAACGGTGCAAAAGATCCGATCCAGTATTCCTGTCAGCAGAATTTTTCCATTCTGACTACCGACGGTTACTGGAATACTGACGGGTCCTCCGATGTGAAAAAAATTGGTGGCGAAGCAATAGGCAACATGGATGGTAATGAAGCGGAGTCGCCTCGCCCGATGTATGAAGGGCCAACCGCCAGTAGCGGATCGCTGGCAGACGTTGCCAAGTATTACTACGATACGGACTTGCGCAGCTCGGCTTTGGGGAATTGTGAGGGTGTGCTGGAAGATGGTACGGATGTGTGCGAAAACAATGTATTTACCAGTGGCACGGATAATAACGTCCAGCAGCACATGTCTACGTTTACGCTTGGTTTAGGCATCGATGGAACGGTGCAATACCAGAAAGACTATAAGACAGCGACGCTTGGAGATTTTTACAATATCAAGACCGGCGCTGGCTCTCCCAGTAACTGGCCGGTGCCGCAACAGGAGAGAGCGGAAGCCATTGATGATCTCTGGCACGCTGCCGTGAACGGAAGGGGAACGTACTACAGCGCGAAAAATTCGGACGAGCTGTCTCAAGGCCTGAATGACGCATTGGCATCAATTGGCATGCGGCGCGGCGCGGGTGCCGCAGCAGCAACCAGTTCGCTGAATCCGGTTGCCGGCGATAATTTTGCGTACGTGGCGAGTTATACCACCCTGAAGTGGACCGGCAATCTGGAAGCGCGCAGCATCAACCTGACAACCGGCGAGGTCAGTGAAAATGCGTCATGGTGCCTGGAAGACGTGGTTGCCGGTGTTTGCGCCGCCCCGTCAGAAATTGTGCAGGATACGAGTGGCGACAGCAACGAGTACTTTTGTTCAACACCTGGTGCGACAGAAGCCACTTGTACTGCTGGACAACTTGATGAAGACAACAATTGCTTGGTGCAAATTGCGACGTCCTGTACCGGAAAAATGCAATCCATGGTCGGGGCATATACGGATACCAGAACGATCAAAACGGCAGATAGGGCAAATGGCGTCTTGACAGACTTTGCTTATGACAATCTCAGCAGTACACAAAAGACTTATTTTGGTACAACAAACTTGACGCAACTCAGTCAGTGGCCCTCACTGACAACTACTCAAAGAGAGGCGGCGGCTGGAGCCAATTTCGTTAACTATCTGCGCGGGCAGTTCGGGTATGAAAATCGTGACAGCAATAGCGTTGAGGAAAACAGGCTGTTCCGGTACCGCGAGGCGGTCATCGGGGATGCAATGGAATCTGAGCCGTCTTACGTTGGCAAACCGGCGTTCAGTTATGTAGATTCGGGTTATGCCGCTTTTGCTACCAGTCAGGCCAACCGGGGTAAGACAGTTTATCTGGGCACCAACGACGGCATGCTGCATGCATTTGATGCCACAAACGGTACAGAGCGATGGGCTTATGTGCCGAGTATGGTTATTCCCAACTTGTGGAAACTGGCTGATCTGAATTATGCCTCCATGCACACCAACTACGTTAATGGCAGCCCCAAGATTGCTGACATCAAAGTAGGTGACGACTGGAAGACCATTCTGATTAGTGGTTTGAACGGAGGTGGTCGCGGGTACTTCGCGCTGGATGTGACTGACCCGGTTAGTCCGTCATTTCTTTGGGAAATTGACACCAGCACGGACGAGGATATTGGTTACAGTTATGGTGAACCTATTATTACAAAAAAACAGGATGGCACTTGGGTTGTGCTGTTTGCATCCGGCTATAACAATGTTTCGCCGGGAGACGGTGAGGGCCACCTGTATATTTACAATGCCTGGACCGGTACAGCGATTGACAAGATAGATACTGGTGTTGGCTCGACCGCGACGCCGAGTGGCCTGGCAAAGATTTCCGGTTGGGCTGATGATCCGATGAAAAACAATACGACGACTTATGTTTACGGCGGCGATTTGGCAGGCAATGTCTGGAAGTTTGATATCAATGCCACTGATGCTGGCGATAAGGTCATGAAGTTCGCCATTCTGAAAGATGCGAGTGGTAACACGCAACCAGTTACCGTTTCGCCTGAACTGGGGTTGATCGGAACCAAAAAGGTGATTTTTGTTGCAACCGGCAAATATCTGGAAGCCGCCGATTTAACTGATATGCAAACCCAAAGCTTGTATGCAATCAAAGACGAAGAGTCTGGCAGTGTGGTGAATAACCCCAGAAGTGTACTGGTTGCACAAACGATTACGGCTTCTGGTACGACGGCCACGCGAACCGGAGATGATAACGGCGTTGATTTTACGAGCGGTCTGGGATGGTATATTGATTTTCCTGACAATGGTGAGCGCGCACATATCGATCCAAAGCTGGATGCGGGCGTGCTATTCGTGCCAACGACAGTGCCTTCGAATACGGTTTGTGCGCCCGGGGGGTATAGTTGGCTGAACTATTTCGACTACAAGACAGGCTGGGCTGTGTTGGGTGATGTTGTGTCCCAGAAATATGACGGGCCGATTGTCGGTATCAACGTTTACTACACGCCGGATGGCAAACGTCATGTGGCTGCGGTGACAGCTAACAATCCAACGCCGACCAAGCCACCAGAGGAGATTCCGAGTTTAAGCACACTTTCAGTGTTCAAAGGCCGACGCGCCATCTGGCGGGAAATCTTTCCGTAACACACTACCGCACCATTGGTTTTCTGACCATACAGCCAGCAGCTTTCAGTTGCTGGCTGTGTTTTTCTGAGCGCTTGGTTTGCAAGTTAAGCGCTCGGTTATTTCGCCAAAAATAAATAGGAATATTTAATGAGAATTATTCTCACGTATAACCTGATCTGATACACTTGAGCAAATTAGTCAAGTAATGGCTGGTTTGGCATGTGGTTTAATTTTCTGGCACGGATATTGCGATGAGATTAACAACAAAAGGACGTTTTGCGGTAACGGCAATGATAGATTTGGCGATGTGTCATAGCAATGGGCCGGTGACACTTTCACTCATTAGTTCAAGACAGGATATTTCACTGTCGTATTTGGAGCAATTGTTTGCAAAATTGCGAAGAAACAAATTGGTTGCCTCCGTGCGCGGCCCGGGTGGGGGGTATCGCCTGGCCTGTAGCGCGGGTGACATTACGGTTGCGGATATCATTTTTGCCGTGAATGAACCCATGGATACAACCATGTGTGGGGGTGCAGGCGATTGCATACACAAGGACGGTAGTGGCAAGCGTTGCATGACGCATGATTTATGGTCTGCGCTGAATAGCAAGATTGTGGATTATCTGGATTCGGTTTCGCTTCAGGATCTGGTTGACCAGCAGCATCAAAGAGTCATGATTCGCCGTTAGTGGTAGTATGGCGCTCGCCAGCAGGTTTTTATTGTCAGATTTTGGAAAGACTATGAGTACGGCAGAGCGCTTGGTGCAGGCGAATGAAGCACCGCATTTCCCGATTTATATGGATTATTCTGCAACCACGCCGGTTGACCCGCGCGTGGTGGACAAGATGATTCCTTACCTTAGAGAGCAGTTCGGCAACCCCGCTTCGCGCAGTCACATGTATGGCTGGGATGCGGAAAAGGCCGTTGAAGAAGCGCGCGGCCACGTTGCTGCCCTGATCAATGCTGATCCGCGTGAAATCATCTGGACGTCTGGCGCTACGGAGAGCAATAACCTTGCATTGAAAGGCGCTGCCCATTTTTATTCCAAAAAAGGCAAGCACATCATCACGGTTAAAACCGAGCACAAGGCTGTGCTGGATACCGTGCGCGAACTCGAACGTCAGGGTTTCGAAGCTACCTACCTTGATCCGCAGCCTAACGGGTTGATTACGATAGAACAGTTGAAAGAGGCTATTCGGCCAGACACGATTTTGGTGTCCGTCATGCTGGTTAACAATGAGATCGGGGTGATTCAGCCGATTGATGCAATCGGTGAACTGTGCCGCGAGAAAGGCATTATTTTCCACTGTGATGCGGCGCAGGCACCTGGCAAGATTGAAATTGACTTGCAAAAATCAAAAGTTGATTTGATGACTTTTACCGCGCACAAGGTGTATGGCCCGAAAGGTATTGGCGCGCTGTTTGTGCGTCGTCGTCCGCGTGTACGTCTTGAGCCGCAAATGCATGGTGGTGGGCATGAACGTGGTTTGCGCTCCGGCACCTTGCCGACGCACCAGATCGTGGGCATGGGTGAAGCATTCCGCATTGCGAAGGCGGAAATGAGCACCGAACTGCCGCGCATTAAGGCCTTGAGCGACAAATTGCTGAAAGGCTTGCAGGCGATCGAGGAGGTCTATGTCAACGGTGATCTGGAACACCGTGTACCGCATAACCTGAACGTAAGCTTCAACTATGTTGAGGGCGAATCGCTGATGATGGCGATCAAGGGGGTGGCGGTATCGTCCGGATCGGCATGCACGTCGGCGAGCCTGGAGCCTTCATTTGTGCTTCGTGCGATTGGCCGTAGTGATGAGCTGTCGAACAGCTCGATTCGCTTTACCATCGGTCGCTTTAGCACCGAAGAAGAGATCGATTACACCATCAATTTGATTACCGAAAAGATCGCGAAGCTGCGTGAACTGTCACCTTTGTGGGAAATGTACAAGGAAGGCATTGACGTTAGCAAAGTGCAGTGGACAGCACACTAATCAAATATCCTTTATCATTTTAAAAAAGTTTGCCGTATTGGATATGCGGCATTTTTGGTATTTCGTTTCTTCTTCAAGGGATAATTTGAGGGGGAATGAGAGGAACAGCATATGTCTTACTCAGATAAAGTACTGGATCACTACGAGAACCCACGCAATGTCGGTTCGTTCGATAAAGACGACACTACAGTCGGAACAGGCATGGTGGGTGCGCCTGCGTGTGGCGACGTAATGAAGTTGCAGATCAAGGTTAGTGCGAGCGGCCAGATTGAAGATGCACGCTTCAAGACCTACGGTTGTGGCTCGGCGATTGCTTCCAGTTCTCTGGTGACGGAGTGGGTGAAAGGCAAGACGCTGGATGAGGCGTTGGAAATCAAGAATTCGGAGATTGCGGAAGAATTGGCGCTGCCGCCGGTAAAAATTCACTGCTCAATCCTGGCGGAAGATGCCATCAAGGCGGCCATTCAGGATTATCAGGAGCGGCAGCGGGATAAAGAAACTGAAAAGGCATAAGCCGGCTTTGTTCCTATTGGATTCGGAGAAAGAGATGGCAATTATATTGACTGAAAAAGCAGCCAGACACGTTGCACATTTCCTTGAGCGACGTGGTTCCGGAATAGGCTTGCGTTTTGGCGTTCGAACTACCGGCTGTTCCGGCTTGGCGTATAAACTGGAATATGTAGATCAGGCCGAGGCAGATGATCTTGTGTTTGAATCACACGGTGTCAAGGTGTTCGTTGATCCCAAGAGTTTCCCATATATTGATGGAACGGAACTGGACTACGCACGAGAAGGCTTGAATGAGGGGTTCAAGTTTTTCAATCCGAACGTCAGGGATGCATGCGGTTGTGGAGACAGCTTCCGGGTTTAATTCGGCCGCTGAAAGCGGTGTGGCTACCATCCATAACATGAAGAATCATTTCGACCTGTTTCATTTGCCGCAGCAGTTTTCGCTGGATATGGCTGCGCTGGATCTTGCCTATCGCCAAGTGCAGGCGCAGGTACATCCAGACAGATTCGTCAACGCCAGTAATGCAGAGCAGCGTGCCGCAACGCAATGGGCGATACGTGCCAACGAGGCTTACCAGGCATTGAAAAATCCCCTGAAGCGCGCGGTTTATCTGTGCGAATTGCGTGGCGTGAATTGGGAGGATGAAAACAGATTACCCATGCCGCCGGATTTTCTGATGCAGCAAATGGAATGGCGTGAATCGTTACAGGAAGCACGGGAAGCGAAAGATGTGGCGGCGCTGGAATTGCTGGATGCGGCGGTGAGAGAGGAAAAAAAGGGGCAGATGAAGCAACTGGCGCAATCTTTTGACGAAGCAAACGGTTTGGCAGATGCTGCGCTGATTGTGCGCAAATCTCAGTTCCTTGAGAAACTGGGAGCGGAATTGGTCTCTGCTTTCGATGAGCTTGAGTAAACAGAGATAACGTAGCGGAAATCCAGGCAGGTTTTTTCTCCTCGTTTTTGAGTAATTACCGCAGAAAGGTTGAAACACACATGGCGCTTCTCCAAATTGCCGAGCCGGGTATGTCCACGGTGCCGCATCAGCGGCGACTGGCGGTGGGCATTGATTTGGGTACGACCAACTCTCTGGTCGCGACGGTGCGCAACAGCATTCCGGAAGTACTTAATGACGAGGAAGGACGCTTTCTGCTCCCTTCCGTGGTGCGCTATCGCACAGACGGCTACGCGACGATTGGCTACGAGGCGCAGGCAGCGCAAAGCTTCGACCCCAAAAACACGGTTGTTTCCGTCAAGCGCTTCATGGGGCGCGGTCTGAAAGATATTCCGTATGTGGATACCATGCCGTACGACTTTCAAGACGAGCCAGGCATGCTGCAACTCAAGACGGTGGCTGGCACGAAAAGCCCTGTTGAAGTATCGGCCGAGATTCTGGCGACATTGCGTCATCGGGCTGAAGATGCGCTGGGTGATGATCTGGTCGGCGCTGTGATTACTGTCCCCGCCTATTTTGACGATTCACAGCGCCAGGCAACCAAAGATGCCGCCAAGCTGGCGGGGATCAATGTGTTGCGCCTGTTGAGCGAGCCGACGGCTGCGGCCATTGCATACGGGCTTGACGACGCATCCGAAGGCATTTACGCCGTGTACGATTTGGGTGGTGGCACGTTCGACATCTCGATTCTGCGGCTTTCAAAGGGTGTCTTTGAAGTGCTGGCAACGGGGGGCGATTCCATTCTGGGTGGCGATGATTTTGACCACCGAATCTTTTGCTGGGTGGTCGAGCGGGCGCAATTGCCGCCTTTGTCGGGGGAAGACCAGCGTGCATTGATGATGACGGCACGTGCAGCGAAGGAGCGTTTGTCCACCCATGCTCAGACGCGTATTCAACTTGGCTTGCAAACCGGGCAGCAAATTGATTTGCTTCTGACAGCTGAGGAATTCATTGCCATGACATTCCCGCTGGTTTGCCGCACGACCAAACTGGTCAAGAAAGCGATGCGTGATGCCGGGGTTGCAGTAAACGACGTTAGCGGCGTGGTGCTGGTTGGTGGTGCGACACGCATGCCGCATGTGCGCCAGAAAGTCAGTGAATACTTCAATCAGGCGCCGCATGCGAATATTGATCCTGAAAAGGTGGTGGCGCTGGGTGCGGCCATGCAGGCTAATTTGCTGGCCGGCAATCATTCGCCAGGCAATGATTGGCTGTTGCTGGATGTGACGCCGCTTTCTCTGGGCGTTGAAACGATGGGCGGCCTGGTCGAGCGCATTATTCCGCGTAATTCGACGATCCCTTGCGCGCGGGCGCAAGAGTTTACAACTTTCAAGGATGGGCAAACGGCAATGGCCGTGCACGTGGTGCAGGGCGAGCGCGAACTGGTTGATGATTGCCGCTCGTTGGCACGCTTTGAATTGCGTGGTATTCCACCGATGGCAGCGGGCGCGGCGCACGTTCGGGTGACTTATCAGGTTGATGCGGACGGTTTGCTGTCTGTGTCCGCACGAGAAACCCTGTCTGGCGTCGAGGCTTCGATTACCGTCAAGCCGTCTTACGGGCTGACTGATGATGAAGTGACACGCATGTTGCAGGATTCGTATCAACTGGCTGAAACAGACAAGGAATTGCGTGCGCTCAGGGAAGCGCAGGTTGAAGCAGATCGGGTGATTGCTGCCACGAAATCGGCGCTGGAGTCAGACGCTAACCTGCTGTCGGATGCAGAACGTACAGAGCTTGATACGTTGCTTGAAGCCGTGCGGCAAAAAGCCTCTGAAATTGATCGTGTCGGGATTGACAAGGCGGTTGAGGCGCTGATCAAGGGGACGGAAGCCTTTGCGGCGCGCCGAATGAATCAAAGTATTAAAAAAGCCTTGATGGGCAAAACGATGGACGAACTGATATAGCGTAGCGCTAGAATAGAGAATAAGAACAATTGCAAGGACAAGGCCATGCCGCAGATCGTCATTCTTCCCCATGTTGAGCTATGCCCTGAGGGTGTTGTCATTGAGGCGTCCGAAGGCCAATCCTTGTGCGATGCGCTACTTGAAAACGACATTGAGATTGAGCATGCCTGTGAAAAGGTCGGCGCTTGTTCGACGTGTCATGTGATTATTCGCGAGGGTTTTTTGACGCTTGAAGAGCCGAGCGAACAGGAAGAGGATATGCTGGATCGCGCCTGGGGGCTGGAGCCGGAATCGCGGCTGTCATGCCAGGTGACGTTGGGCGCAGCGGATTTGGTGGTTGAAATTCCGCGTTACACGATCAATCGGGTTCGCGAGAGTAAATAAATTTGCTGCAGGAAGGCACTTATGAAATGGACAGATGTTCAGCACATCGCCGAAGCGCTGTATGACGAAAATCCGGAGCTTGATCCGCTGACGGTGCGGTTTACTGACATGCACCGCATGGTGTGCGAACTGGACGGGTTTGATGACGATCCCTGACGTTCGAACGAGAAAGTGCTGGAAGCGATCCTGTTGGCGTGGCTGGACGAGGCTCGATGATTCTCTAACGCGTATTCTGCTTCATGATCTGCTGCTGCTCGCGCTGCCAGTCTTTGTTTTTCTCCGTTTCTCGTTTGTCGTGTTGTTTCTTGCCTTTCGCCATGCCAATTTCGCATTTGATGCGCCCACGCGTGAGGTGGAGGTTCAGCGGCACCAGCGTGTAGCCGGCGCGTTCGACACGACCGATCAGGGTTTTGATTTCCGATGCCTTGAGCAACAGCTTTCGGGTGCGTGTTGGGATCGGGGTGACGTGAGTGGAGGCCGTTGGCAAGGGGCTAATATGCGCGCCCAGCAAAAACAGTTCGCCCGAGCGTATGGTCACGTAGGCCTCTTTCAGTTGTACACGTCCGGCGCGGATGGATTTAACTTCCCAGCCGTCGAGCACCAGACCGGCTTCATAGCGCTCTTCTATGAAGTACTCATGAAAGGCTTTTTTGTTGTTAGCAAGGCTCATAGGGTGAGAAAATGCGCAATGGCGTTAAGGTGTGAAGGTACGATTCTAACAAATGGTTGACCGATTATGACAGTAGTAAAGCGTTCGGTTCTTTTAGGGTATAGCGCCGCCCAAATGTATGCGCTGGTTGAGCAGGTTGAAGACTATCCGGCATTTTTGCCTTGGTGTGCTGCGGTGGATGTTGAGCGCGATGCGCAGGCAAAAGAAGTACTGGCAACGCTAAGGATGAATTTTCATGGCTTGAAGTACCACTTTACCACGCGCAATCGAAATGTGGCCGAAAAGGCGATTACGATGAAACTGGTTGACGGCCCCTTTCGGAAGCTGGCAGGTGGCTGGGTGTTCAAGCCATTGGGTGATGTAGGCTGCAAGGTGGAATTTGAGCTGGAATACGATTTTTCCAATCCGCTACTGGCCAGAATGATCGGTACGGCGTTTGAGAAAATTACCAGCAACTTTATTGAATCTTTCCACAAGCGGGCAGAAGAAATTTATGGCTGAAACGATTCAGGTGCAAGTGTGCTATGCCCAGCCAGGTTCGGTGTTTTTGCGCGACTTGACGGTGCCGGCAGGAACATGTGTCGAAGAGGTCATTCGACAAAGCGGTGTGCTGGAGGCGGTGCCCGGCATTGATCTGGCGGACAGCAATGTCGGCATTTTCGGCAAGGTCAAGGCGCTGGATACGGTTTTGCGCGAACACGACCGGGTTGAAATATATCGCCCGTTACAGGCTGATGCGAAGGCGGCGCGTCAGAGGCGTATCGCAAAAAAGACGTTGCCGTAAGCATCCTGCCTAGTCAAGTAGCGGCGCCAGTTTCGGCCAGATATTTTCCAGAATCAGTGCTTGCGCTTCTTTTGTCGGGTGAATGCCGTCTGATTGAAATAGCGCTTCATTTTCGGCAAACCCGTCCAGCAGGAAGGGCACCAGCGAAGCACCTGTTTCTTTTGCCAGTTTGCTAAACGCATTTGTGAACGCGCTTGCATATCGGCGACCGTAATTCGGCGGTATCTGCATACCGATCAGCACAACTTCGGCACCCGAATTCTGGCTGGTGGATATCATTGATCGCAGGTTGGCTTCCATTGAGCGGATAGGCAGGCCTCGCAAGCCGTCATTGCCGCCCAGTTCGATGATAACGATGGCGGGATGATGTCGCTGCAACAATAGCGGAAGTCGCCGTTTGCCGCCGCTGGTGGTGTCGCCGCTGATGCTGGCATTCACGATTTTGGCGCGCCATTTTCCGTCAGCGATTTTTTTCTTGAGCAGTGATACCCAGCCGGTACCGTAAGGCAGGCCGTATTCAGCCGAAAGGCTATCGCCGATCACCAGTACGGTTTTTAGCTTGGCGTTGGCGTATGCATTCAGGTTGGCGCCAAGGGCAAGCGAGAAGAAAAGCGTACACAGGATTGCTTGCGCCATTTTGCGACTACTTCTGCGATAATCCTGAATCATGTCTCCAACTCCTGCTCCTGCTATTGAGGTCTCTCATCTTGCCAAGCGCGTGGCTGATGTCACGGGTGAGATGAGCATCCTCTCGGACGTCAATTTTACCGTGCAAGCGGGGCAGACGCTCGCTATCGTTGGTTCATCCGGTTCGGGAAAGACCACGTTGCTGGGCCTGCTGGCTGGTCTGGACGCGCCCTCGGAAGGGAAAGTGCTGCTGGGTGGCGTGGATATCTTCTCCTTGGATGAAGATGGGCGCGCGGTTTTGCGCGGGCAAAAGCTCGGTTTTGTGTTCCAGTCATTTCAGTTGATGGCGCACCTGACTGCACTGGAAAATGTGATGCTGCCGCTTGAATTGCGTCAGGACCCGGATGCGCGCACCAAGTCAGAATCCATGCTGTCGCGGGTGGGGTTGGCAGAACGCTTGCGCCATTACCCGAAATATCTGTCTGGTGGAGAGCAGCAGCGGGTGGCGTTGGCACGCGCTTTCGTGACGGCCCCGCCCTTGCTGTTTGCCGACGAGCCAACCGGCAGTCTGGATGCGGCAACGGGAGCCGCGGTCATTGACCTGATGTTCGCACTGAATCAGGAATTTGGATCGACTTTGGTGCTGGTGACGCATGATCCATTGATAGCGGCGCGCTGTGATCGCACGATTACGATCGAGGCAGGAAAGCTCGTGTAGTGGTGCAAAAGCAGAAAAAGTAAAAGCTGTTGTGACTGATTGATTGCCAATCTGTGGCGGGGGTGCGTTGGTGCCGCGCGACCGGCCTAAGTTTTCACATTTGCACAGGGTTTTAGCTTTACCAAAATGGTGCGACGCATTACCATACTTCCCTTTACGTTAAAAGTTGATAACTGAGAAAAGTTCGTTAGCTCTTTAGCTTGTGGCACATGATGCTGCTTGTCAGGAGTGCGCTTTAATTATTGAAGCAATTTGTTCTAACCCGCGTCACAAGCGCGAGAAATTGTCCTTGGTAATACAGATTTTGGCCAGACCTGTTGTGTCTGATAACGTGGTTGAACACTGTTACAAGCGGTGCGAAATCATGTTTCGGGTACATGATCTGGGGAGGCTTGTGCTCTGTATCCGCTAATTCAATTTCGACAGGAGAGAACATCCGATCAATTTCCAATGGACCTTGAAAGGAATGGGAGTATGACTCAAGAATAATGATGGGCGCAGATATTTTAGTGCGCTGTCTGGCCGAAGAGGGCGTTAAACATGTGTTTGGCTACCCTGGCGGCGCAGTTCTTTATATTTACGATGCGATTTATAAGCAGGACGCGTTTCAGCATATTTTGGTGAGACACGAGCAGGCAGCGATTCATGCTGCTGATGCTTACGCGCGCAGTTCAGGTGAGGTGGGTGTTGCCATCGTGACCTCGGGGCCGGGTGTCACGAATGCGGTTACCGGTTTGGCAACCGCTTATACGGATTCGATTCCGATGGTGGTGATTTCGGGGCAGGTGCCGACACATGCCATCGGACAAGATGCATTTCAGGAGTGCGATGCTATCGGCATTACACGTCCATGCGTCAAGCACAATTTCCTGGTTCGCGACGTTCGCGATCTGGCGGAAACGATCAAGAAAGCGTTCCATATTGCTGCAACGGGTCGTCCCGGTCCGGTGCTGATCGACGTTCCGAAAGACGTTACGGTGCTTGAGTGCGCATTCGACTATCCAAAAGAAGTTGATTTGCGCTCGTATCGCCTGGTGGACAAAGGGCATTCCGGCCAGATTCGCAAGGCCGTGCAGATGCTGCTTGAAGCTGAGCGCCCGATGATTTATGCCGGTGGTGGTGTCATTCTGTCCGATTCATCGGAAGAGTTGAACAAACTGGTTGATCGCCTGGGTGTGCCTTGCACGAATACGCTGATGGGTTTGGGCGGATATCGTGCTTCGGGCGAGAACTATGTTGGCATGCTGGGTATGCATGGTACCTACGAAGCGAATATGGCCGTACAGCATTGTGACGTGCTGGTTTCAGTTGGTGCACGATTTGACGACCGTGTGATCGGCAATCCGGATCACTTTGCCGTGAGCGGACGCAAGATCGTTCATATCGATATCGACCCTTCCACCATTTCCAAGCGGGTCAAGGTCGATGTGCCGATTGTGGGCGGCGTCAAGGAGGTGTTGCAGGAATTCCACGCGCAACTGGACGCTTCGAATAGCAAGCCGAAAGCGGCAGCGCTGGATTCATGGTGGAAGCAGATCAACGAGTGGCGCGGACTGGATTGTCTCGCCTACGTGCAGGGTAGCGACATCATCAAACCGCAGTATGTGGTTCAGAAACTGTGGGAAGTGACGAACGGCGATGCTTTCGTTTGTTCCGATGTAGGTCAGCACCAGATGTGGGCGGCACAATACTATCCATTTGACAAGCCACGTCGCTGGTTCAATTCCGGTGGTCTGGGTACGATGGGCGTTGGCCTGCCATTTGCGATGGGTGTGCAGTTCGCCCATCCTGGTGCGGATGTGGCGTGCATTACCGGCGATGCTTCATTCCAGATGAATATTCAGGAGCTTTCAACCTGTAAGCAGTACAACCTGACACCGAAAATTATTATGCTGAATAACGGGGTGCTGGGCATGGTACGCCAGTGGCAGCGCATCGAATATGAATACCGCTATTCGGAGACAGCCGTTCCTGCATCGCCAGACTTTAACAAGTTGATGGAGGCCTACGGTCACGTCGGGATGAAGGTTGACAGGGTAGAAGATGTTGAAGGAGCACTGCGGGAAGCTTTTGCCATGAAAGATCAGCTCGTCTTGCTGAACATCATCGTTGATTCGAACGAAAACGTTTGGCCGATGGTCAGAGCGGGTAGAGGGCTTAGTGAAATGCTTTTAGGTTCGGAGGAATTGTAATCATGCGGCATACCATTTCTATTTTGCTGGAAAACGAAGCAGGAGCATTGTCGCGCGTCGTTGGCCTGTTTTCGGCGCGCGGGTACAACATTGAGACGCTGACTGTTGCCCCGACGGAAGATGAAACACTTTCTCGAATGACCATCGTCACCAGTGGTTCTGACGATGTGATCGAGCAGGTGACCAAGCAGTTGAATCGCCTGATAGAGACCGTCAAAGTGGTTGATCTGACGGACGGTTCTTTTGTCGAGCGTGAACTGATGTTGATTAAAGTGCGTGCCGTGGGCAAGGAGCGCGAGGAAATCAAGCGCATGGTCGATATTTTCCGCGGCAACATTATTGATGTGACAGATAGAATCTACACGATCGAATTGACGGGTGATAAAGCCAAGCTGGACGCTTTTATTGACGCCATCGACGGTACTTCAATTCTGGAAACGGTCCGTACTGGCGGTTCAGGGATTGGGCGCGGCGAGCGCATTCTGAAGCTGTGACAGTTACGGTTAATAAAGATAGTAAGGAAGAAAAATGAACGTTTTTTACGATAAGGATTGCGATATTTCCCTGATCAAGGGCAAGAAAATCGCCATCATTGGTTACGGCTCACAAGGTCACGCCCATGCACTGAATCTCAGCGAATCGGGTTGTGATGTAACGGTCGGTCTGCGCAAAGGCGGTGCGTCATGGAGTAAGGCAGATGGCGCGGGATTGAAAGTGGCGGAAGTTGCCGAAGCTGTGAAGGGTGCAGATGTTGTCATGATGCTGCTGCCAGACGAAAGCATCGCACAAGTCTATAAAGACAGTGTGGCGCCTAATGCCAAGCAGGGTGCGGTGCTGGCCTTTGCGCACGGCTTTACTGTGCTCTACGGTCAGGTTATGCCGCGCGAAGATCTGGACGTGATCATGGTGGCGCCGAAGGCGCCGGGTCATACCGTACGTGCAACGTACTCACAAGGTGGCGGCGTGCCGCATCTGGTTGCCGTCTATCAGGACAAATCTGGTGTTGCGCGTGATATCGCGATGTCTTACGCTTCTGCCAATGGCGGCGGTCGTGCAGGCATCATCGAAACCACTTTCCGTGCCGAAACGGAAACGGACCTGTTTGGCGAGCAAGCTGTTCTGTGCGGTGGTGCGGTTGAGTTGATCAAGGCCGGTTTCGAAACTCTGGTTGAAGGCGGCTACGAGCCAGAAATGGCCTACTTCGAGTGTTTGCACGAACTCAAGCTGATCGTTGATCTGATCTACGAAGGCGGTATCGCAAACATGAATTACTCCATCTCCAATAATGCGGAGTATGGCGAATACGTGACTGGCCCGAAAGTGATCAATGAGCAGTCCAAGGAAGCAATGCGTCAGTGCCTGAAAGACATTCAGACAGGTGAATACGCTAAGAGCTTCATTTTGGAAAATGAAGCTGGTGCACCAGTATTGACCTCACGTCGTCGCCTGATGGCGGAGCACCCAATTGAAATAGTGGGTGGCGAGTTGCGTGGCATGATGCCATGGATCTCCAAGAACAAGATGGTGGATCAAAGCAAGAACTAAGATCGCACACTTGATGTGAAAGGGGCGCACCTCGGTGCCGCCCCTTTTTTTATGAGTCTTGCGTCTGGCTATCATGGTCGCCAGAATGGTATCTTACTCGCTTGGCGCTTCACTCAAGCTTAATAGACATTCATCCTCAATGCCCACATGAAAACGCAGCAATCTTCTTCTGAAAAGGCCTTCGCAGGCAAGGATAACGGCAAGCTTACGCCGATGATGCAGCAGTATCTGGGCATCAAGGCAGAGCACCCCGATACGCTGGTGTTTTACCGCATGGGCGATTTCTACGAGCTGTTTTTCGAAGATGCGGTCAAGGCATCTCGGTTGCTGGGCATTACGCTGACGCAGCGTGGCACCGCCAACGGTAGTCCGGTCAAAATGGCGGGCGTTCCTTTTCACGCGGCGGAGCAATACCTCGCCAAACTGGTTCGGGTTGGTGAATCTGTTGCGATTTGCGAGCAGATTGGTGATCCGGCGACCAGCAAGGGGCCGGTGGAGCGCAAGGTCGTGCGCGTGATTACGCCCGGCACACTCTCTGACGCCAGTTTGTTGCCCGAAAAAGCCGAGCGCCCGCTACTGGCAATTTCGAGGGTTCCGCAGCGCAAAAACGTAGTGTTGGGGTTGAGTTGGTTGTCGATGGCCAGCGGCGCGCTCAAAGTGATGGAACTGGTGCTTGCGGAAAAAGAATTGGATGCGCGTTTGCGCCAGGAGCTTGAGCGCATTGCGCCTGCCGAAATATTGCTGGCAGAAAGTGCGACGACGGACTTCATGGAGGGTTTGGCTTCGCCGACAGCCGTGCCCGACTGGCATTTCAGTGCGGACAATGGCGAAACCTTGTTAAAGCAACAGTTGTTCGTTTCCACGCTGGCTGGTTTCGGTGTGGAAGAAATGCCCGTAGCCGTAGGTGCGGCAGGTGCCTTGCTGCGTTACGCGCAGTCAACACAAGGCGGTGGATTGAACCATGTGCGCTCGCTGACGGTTGAAACGGAAAATGAATTCATTGGTCTGGATGCATCGACGCGTCGCAATCTCGAGTTGACCGAAACCATACGTGGGCAGGAAGCACACGCCTCATCTCCGACGCTGTTTTCGCTGATGGATCACTGTCGCACGGCGATGGGGTCACGTTTGTTACGGCACTGGCTGCATCACCCCTTGCGCGAACAGTCCGTGGCACAGGCGCGCCACGTGGCCATTGGTACCCTGCTGAATGCCGATGCGACCGACGGGATATCGAATGCGCTGGCGAATGTGCCGGATATCGAGCGCATCACGACCCGTATCGCCTTGCTTTCGGCACGTCCGCGTGATCTGGCTGGTTTGCGCAGCGGCTTGCAGCAATTGCCTTCACTCAGAAATTATATTACGCAGTGTAATCAGGATGCGCCCTTGCTGGAGGCGTTGCAGCAGGCCTTGGCAACGCCGACGGATTGTCTGGATTTGCTGGAGCGTGCGATTGCACTGGAGCCGGCTGCGATGGTGCGTGATGGCGGCGTGATGGCGCGCGGTTTTGATGCAGAGCTGGATGAATTGCGCACATTGTCTGAATCGGCGGGGCAATTTCTGGTTGATCTGGAAGTGCGTGAGCGTGAACGTACCGGAATTGCGAATTTGCGGGTTGAATACAACCGGGTGCATGGTTTCTTTATCGAAGTAACGCACGGCCAGACCGACAAGGTGCCAGATGATTATCGCCGTCGTCAGACGCTGAAAAATGCCGAGCGTTACATTACTCCAGAGTTGAAAGCTTTTGAAGACAAGGCGCTTTCCGCGCGTGAGCGTGCGCTGGCACGGGAAAAAATGTTGTTCGAGGCGGTATTGCATGATTTGGCACCGTTTATCGGTAACTTGCAAACTATCGCACAATCGATTGCGCAGCTGGATGTGCTGACAGCATTGACCGAACATGCACAGCGCTGCAACTGGTGCGCGCCGCAACTGGTGACTGGGTCGGTCATCGATATTCGGCAGGGAAGGCACCCCGTGGTTGAAAATCAGATTGAGCGCTTTGTGGCGAATGACTGTGATTTGTCGGATGAGCGTAAATTCCTGCTGGTAACCGGCCCGAATATGGGGGGCAAGTCGACCTTCATGCGCCAGGTGGCGTTGATTGTGCTGCTGGCATATGTGGGTAGTTATGTGCCTGCCGACAGTGCGGTGATCGGGCCGGTTGACCGCATTTTTACCCGCATCGGGGCAGCGGATGATCTGGCTGGGGGGCGCTCGACCTTTATGGTGGAAATGACTGAATCGGCGGCCATTCTCAACGGCGCAAGCGAACACTCACTGGTGTTAATGGATGAAGTTGGGCGTGGCACCTCGACTTTTGATGGCTTGGCGCTGGCATGGGCGATTGCACGTCAATTGATTGAGGTGACACGCAGTTTTACGCTGTTTGCCACGCATTATTTTGAATTGACGCAATTGCCGCAAACGTATTCTTCGGCGGCGAACGTGCATCTGTCTGCCGTTGAGCACAAGGATAGTATCGTTTTTCTGCACGCGGTTGAACCGGGTCCGGCATCGCAAAGTTATGGCTTGCAAGTGGCGCAACTGGCTGGGGTGCCGCAGGCAGTCATCCGTGCGGCACGCAAGCATCTCGTCATGTTGGAATCGCATTCCTTGCAGTCGGATTCCCAGTTCGATCTGTTTGCAATGAGCGCCTTGCAGGCGGTGGATTCGGAGGGGCATGAGCCACAAGATGACCATGCCGAACTGCTGGAGGCGCTGCAGGGCCTTGACCCTGACGCCCTTTCGCCGAGGGATGCGCTTGATGCGCTTTATGAGCTAAAAAATCTATTAAGAACAAAGGCTTAGAGAGCTTTGTATATGCGTTATTTTGGCTCGTAATTGCATTGCTAGCACTTTGTGTGGGTTGTTGTCAAGTTGATGGGGGGCGGTTAATACGCTATAGTGAGAGGCTGAGCCGGAAGAAACAAAGTAGCAAAGCGTCTTGTCAGAAGACCAAAGCCACGCACAATACTCAAGGGTTTCGTGTCTGCGTAAACCCTTTTTTTTGGAGGAAAAGCATGGAAGAGGAAATCACTATTCGACATCCGAAAGCGTCTGATGGCGCCGCCGTCTGGGCACTCGCCAAGCAAGCCGGGGTAGATGAAAATTCTGTGTATTGTTATCTTCTCCTGTGCAATCAGTTTGCCGCATCAACTGCCCTTGCCGTCGTTGGTGAGCGCATCGTTGGTTTTTCCGTTGGCTTCCGTGTTCCCGATGAACCGGAAACGCTGTTTGTCTGGCAGGTCGGTGTGGCGGCAGATTACAAAGGTCGCGGCTTGGCGCGCAAAATGATTCTCTGGCTTTGCCGACGTCCGGAGAATCCGGTTCGCATGATCGATGCAACAGTGACACCATCCAATACTGCGTCACAGGCCTTGTTTCGCTCCATCGCAAGGGATCTAGATGCGCCTTGGGAGTACCACGAAGACATGTTCACAGGTGCTGATTTTGGTGCGGTGGCGCACGAACCCGAGCGGTTGTTCCGCATCGGACCGATCAAAAATTAAAAGAATAACAACAATAACAAATCGCTGAGTGAGCGGAGGCGGTTTTTGCAGGCATGCAAGAAACGCCTCCCTTCGCCCAATATTTAAAGCGCGTTACTTTTTACAGTGATCGCGAAACAAAAAATAAAGGGAGGCAATGCCATGCGCATTTTCGAGAATTATGAGTCAAACGTACGCGGATATGTAAGATCGTTTCCGACGGTCTTTGAATCTTCCAAGGGGTGTTATCTGACCGATACCTCCGGTCAAAAATATCTGGATTTCTTTGCGGGTGCGGGCACGCTCAATTACGGCCATAACAATGACCGCATTTCCAGTGCCATGATTGAGTACCTGCAGGCAGACGGCCTGCTTCACGGTCTGGATATGGCGACCAAAGCCAAGCGAGAATTTTTGATGAAGTTTGTTGACACCATTCTGGCGCCACGAAATCTGCCCTATAAAGTGCAGTTCACCGGCCCGACCGGAACAAACTGCATTGAAAGTGCGCTTAAATTGGCGCGCACGATCAAGGGACGCTCCAACGTCGTGGCGTTCACCAATGCCTATCATGGCCTGACCATGGGTTCCCTTGCGGTGACTGGCAACGCGTTTTATCGCGACGAGGCGCACATTTCTCGCTCCAATGTGTCCTTCATGCCGTTTGATAGCTATATGGGCAAGGATGTGGATTCTCTGGTCTTTTTGCGCAAGATGATCACGGACAAGTCCAGCGGTCTGGATTTGCCTTCAGCGGTGATTGTGGAAACCATTCAGGCCGAGGGTGGCGTGAACGTGGCTTCACCGGAGTGGTTGCGTGGCTTGGCGGATATTTGTCGTGAATTCGATATTCTGTTGATCATCGACGACATTCAGGTGGGCAATGGTCGCACGGGCGACTTCTTCAGCTTTGAAGAATCAGGCATCGTGCCGGATATGGTGGCGCTCTCCAAGGCGTTCGGTGGTGGCTTGCCGCTTTCAGTATTGCTGCTACGCCCAGAGTTGGATCAGTGGAAACCGGGTGAGCATACCGGCACGTTCCGTGGCAACAATCTGGCATTTGTGGCGGCGACTGAAGCGTTCAGTTTCTGGGAGAATGACGACCTTTCTGCTGCCGTCAAGCACAAGGGCAAGATCATGGAAGAACGCTTGCATGCCATTGCGGAAAAGTATCCAGAGTTAAACGCTTCGGTACGTGGTCGCGGCATGATCTGGGGACTGGATATTCCAGAGGCCGGTTTTGCGCCAAGGATTTCCGAAGTCTGCTTTACGAAGAACATGATCATTGAACTGGCTGGCGCAGAAGATCAGGTGGTCAAATTCCTGCCGCCACTGGTGATTGATGAAGATTCCCTGCGCCATGGCCTCGATATTGTCGAAGAAGCAATTGCAGAAATTCTGGAGCAAAAGAAGCGCTCACTGACGGAGGAGTGGACATGATTATTCGCACGCTGGATGACATTATCGGTACGGATCGTGATGTACACGGCGAAGTAGGTACGTGGAACAGTCGCCGCTTGCTGCTGAAGTCCGACAACATGGGCTTTTCCCTGAACGACACGATCATTCATGCCGGAACGCGGACGCATCTCTGGTACAAAAACCACTTGGAGTCGGTGTACTGCATTGAGGGTGAAGGCTATATCGAAGAGTATGACTCGGGCGTACAGCACCGTATCTTTCCAGGCATGATGTATGCGCTCGACAAGCATGACCGTCACTGGCTGGTGGCAGAAAAGGACTTGCGCCTGATCTGCGTTTTCAACCCGCCGCTGACGGGCAGGGAAGACCATGATGAAGATGGCGCGTATCGGATTGTCGAAGACTGATTGCGTGTTTTGATGCATGAAAAAAGCGCCAGTAATTTGGCGCTTTTTTTGATAGAAGGGCAGGTTATTTGCCCGCAGCAATCTCTGCCTTGACGCGCGCTACCGAGCTCTCCAGCGCGGTGGATAGATGGGCAATCGCATGCTCGCGATCAAGGCGGGATTCGTACCCTAGCATGTCTTGCGCTTTCTGGGTGCTGAAATTCCATTCTTCGGCCAGAAAGCCGCTGCCCTGCCATTCGTCTATCGGGATGGCCTTGACTGTGGCTTCCGGGTTGGCTTGCGCCACGATGATCTGGCACAGTTCTTCCCAGGTCAGGTAAACCGTGCTGAAGTTGAATAGCTCGCCCTTCGGTTTCTTTTCGATGATTTTCAGGAAACCGTCAACGAAATCATCCAGTTGCAAGAAGCTGCCGCCGCTGTTGGCGGGGACTTCGATGACCCCGTTGACAATCGCTTCGCGGATCATGCCGCGCAATTGACGGCCGCCGATTTCATCGCCATAGGCATACCAGATCATGATCATGTTGACCGCCAGATCATGCATTTCAGCGTACACATTGCCCATTTCTTCAACAAAAGTTTTGGACAGTGCATAAATCGGGTTGCGTGCCTGTGCGACCAGGTGGGGATGCGTCTCGTCAACCGGGTTGCGCGTCGGTTTGCCGTATGCGACAGCGGTGGTGGTATTGACGACATGTTCAACACCAAATTCGAGCGCCGCATCCAGCAAATACTTGTAACCCTTGATGTCGGTGTCCATCAGTTCAATCAAATCATCCGAAAAGCTCCATGCCAGATGCAGGATGGCATCCACGCCTTCAACAGCTTTACGCACCAGTTCCTTGTCAGCGATGTCACCAGCCAGGGTTTCCACACCAGGAGCTTCGAGCTTCTTCAAGCCTTCGGCATCTCTATCCAGGACTCGTAGCTCATACCCTTTACGGGAAAGCACCTTGACAACATGCACGCCAACGTTGCCGCATCCACCAGTAATCAGAATCTTCATGATTTTCACGCAATTGATGTGTTTAAGGAAAAGTGTGGTTCAGGACCAAACTGCAAACGTCAATGATATATCAAAAAGGTGCGTGGTTCTGGCCATGTCGTCAAAGAGAAACCTTTGCCGCGACGAGTGTTTAAGGTGCGTCGTCACCGTAGGATAGCGCTTGGGGTAAAATATGCAGCTTTTATGAAAGAGGGGCGCTTGTCCAGGAACATCACGGGCTTGGGGGAGCATCTTGTCGCAATAACAAACAAATATGGCACCAGCAACGCGAGATAAAGTCGCCACGAACAGGGCGCAAGAGCCGCATCGTTTGGCTATAGGAATCGATCTGGGCACCACAAACTCGTTGGTTGCCAGCGTGATTGATGGCAAAGCGATGGTATTGCGTGATGAAGATGCGCGCGCGTTGTTGCCATCCGTGGTGCGCTACCTGGCACCTGCTGAGGGTGCGCATCCCGTTGTTGGCCATGAAGCGAAACGTAGCAAGATTATTGATCCGCGCAATACGCTGGTCTCAATCAAGCGCTTGATCGGGCGTTGTCTGGAAGAACTTGATTTTGCCAAAATCCTGCCCTACGTTTTTGTCGAATCCAAGGGCATGGCACACATCAAAACGGCGGCAGGTATCAAGAACCCGGTTGATGTTTCGGCAGATATTTTGCGCACGCTTTGTCAGCGCGCTGAAGCGGTACTGGATGGTGATCTGGTTGGTGCGGTCATTACTGTTCCGGCACATTTTGACGATGCACAGCGTCAAGCGACTAAAGACGCAGCGCATTTGGTCGGTCTCAAGGTTTTGCGATTGCTTAATGAGCCAACCGCTGCCGCGATTGCTTACGGGCTGGATAAAGGCGCAGAAGGCACTTATGCCGTTTACGACTTGGGCGGGGGGACGTTTGATATTTCCATTCTCAAGCTTACGCGCGGTGTGTTTGATGTGCTCGCAACGAGGGGTGATTCCTTTTTGGGCGGTGATGATTTTGATTATCGCATCCGTGACTGGATCATAAGCCAGGTTGAGATTGGTGAGGCAACGATCAGCGCTAAAGATGAGCGCCACTTGCTTGACCAGGCGCGGCTTGCCAAGAAGGCGCTAAGCGCTGAGGATGCTACGTCGTTTTTTGTGACACTGGGCGAAGACCGAACATACGCATTGACGCTGACACGAGAGATGTTTCATTCGCTGGTTAATGATCTGGTGATAAAAACGATCCGCTCCGTAAGCGGAGCTTTGCGTGACGCGGGCTTGTCAACGGAAGAAATTGATGGCGTTGTCCTGGTGGGTGGCGCGACGCGCATGCCAATGGTGCAAGCAGCGGTCGCCGATTTTTTTGGCCAGACACCACGCACCGACATCGATCCCGACCAAGCGGTGGCCATCGGTGCGGCGATACAAGCCGATGTGCTTGCGGGTAATCGAAGTGGTGATGAATGGTTGCTGCTCGATGTGTGCCCGCTTTCGCTCGGTCTGGAAATGATGGGTGGGATCACGGAAAAGATCATCGAGCGCAACACGACCATTCCGGCGGTTTATTCGCAGGATTTCACCACTTACAAGGATGGTCAGACAGCCATGAAAATTCATGTGGTGCAAGGAGAGAGAGAGCTGGTCGATCATTGCCGCTCACTGGCCAAATTTGAATTGTGCGACATTCCATCCATGGTGGCGGGCGCCGCCAAGGTGCGTGTTACTTTTCAGATTGATGCCGATGGCCTGCTTAATGTTTCTGCGCGTGAAATGCTCAGTGGTGCGGCGGCTTCCGTAGATGTCAAGCCTTCGTATGGCCTGGATGACGCGGCCGTTTCGCGCATGCTTCAGGATCTGGACAAGGTGACCGAAGAAGATCGGCGGGTACGTGTGTTGCGGGAAGCGCGGTTAAATGCGCGGTGCATGATTGATGTGACGCAGGCGGCATTGCGTGAAAATGGGGATACCCTGCTTTCGGCATCGGAACGCAAGCGAATTGAGCGGCACATCCATCGTCTTTCAGAAATTCTGGCAACCGGCGATGAGTATAAAGACGGGAATATTCAGGCGCTGAGTGCAACGATGGTCAAACTGGATATGGCCACGCGCGAATTTGCCGCGCGCCGCATGGACGCGAGCTTTCATCGTGCGCTTGCGGGGCAGACGGTAGAGCAGCTCGCCGAAGAGATATTTTAAGCATTTGCCAAACGACGTTAAGGCATTGTTGCGTGCCGCGTTTGGCTGGTGCGGCACGCCTCGTCCAGAGATTACCAGGCGAGTGCAACAAAGCGCTGCATATCGCCGCTTCGAACCAACAGCAAGGCCCGTTTTGTGCTGGCGCTTTGTTTGATTGCCTGCTCAAACGCCTGCGCGTTATTGACTGGCTTTTTGTTTGCTTGCAGGATAATCGTGCCAGCGCGTATTCCCGCAAGCGATGCAATCGAGCCGGGTTTCACTTCGGTAACAACAACGCCTTCGCCTGACCTGGCTTCAAAACGTTGGGCTAATTCTGGCGTAATCGTTTGAACATTGATGCCGATTTCGCTGGCGCTTCCCTCATCGCCTTGTGCGGCCTTCCTATCTTCGGTTAGCTCTCCCAGTTTGGCGCGCAAAAGCTGTGTCTTGCCATTGCGTAATACTGTCAGGCTCACTTGCTTACCAGGTGGTGTGAGCGCGACTTGATTGCGGAAGTGGCCGATGTCGGTCACCGGTTGGTCGCGGAACGTCAAGATGACATCGCCTTGACGCAAGCCGGCTTTTTCTGCAGGTGAATTTTCGGCGACTTTGGCGACCAGAATGCCTCGGCTTGATTTGACGCCGAACATGTCTGCCAGTTCAGAGGTGAGTGGCTGGACGACAATGCCCAGAAAGCCGCGTGTCACTTCGCCATGTTCGATTAGCTGGGTGGCAATCGTGTTGGCCAGATTGCTGGGGATGGCAAAGCCAATGCCCATATGGCCACCGCTACGGCTGAAAATGGCTGTGTTGATGCCGACAACTTCGCCATCAAGATTCACGAGCGGCCCCCCTGAATTGCCGGGATTAATGGCGGCATCGGTTTGAATGAAATCCTCGTAGTCATTGATGCCTACACTGGTGCGCCCCTTTGCGCTGACGATGCCCGCAGTCAGGGTATGGCTCAAGCCGAATGGATTGCCAATCGCGACGACCCATTCTCCCACCTCGATGGCAGAAGAATCTGCCAGCGCAAGCGACGCAAAGCCAGTGGCGTTGATCTCAATGACGGCAATGTCCGAGTGCGGGTCGCGGCCGGTGACTTTGGCATCAAACTCCCGACCATCTTTGAATTGCACACTAATTTTGCCGGCATTTTTAACCACGTGGTTGTTGGTAAGCAGGTAGGTCTTGCCTGCGAGCGCTTCTTGACCGGTTTTGAATACGAACCCCGACCCCTGGCCGATGACGCGGCGATTGCTTCTGGGTTTTTGCGAGCGTTTTTGGCGCGGTGCGTTCGGGAAGTCATCGCCAAAGAAGCGGCGGAAAAAATCATTATCAAATGGCCACTCGTCATCAAAAGGCGTCAGGCGCGTGCTGGACGTATTACCCTCAACCCGGATGGAGACGACGGATGGGGATACTTTGCGGGCAACGGCGGCAAAGGCTTTACTTGTCTGGCGCAGGCTTTCGACACCGTTCTCCGATGAGGCGGCAGACATGACGATCATGGCGGTGAACAACAGGATCAGTTTGGCAGCAATTCTTTTGGCGGATTTCATTTGCTCTCCCGAAACTTGAACAGGCAGATTTAATCGAATGTTACTTCAGGTGTTTTGTCGGATTGATTAACATATCTTAAGCTTATGTGCGAAACTGATATTTTAAAGTCACTCTTGCAGCAGATTGTTGCTGCGTACACTTTTTTACTCGCACGGGAAAACCATGATTGAACTGACTTCCGCAGATGCAACCCTCATTCTGAGACTGGCCGGTATGCGCTCGCCCGATTATTTGCCGATCGCTGAATTGAACGATGACGGTCAGGCGGAAATTGTGAGGTGGATCGAAACCGTGGGTAAGCTGGATGATCAGCTCACGCCATACGCGTGGTTTTCGCTGGCCGAAGAAGCGGCGGCTTCACACGACCCCGAAGAACCCGTCATGATTGAAATATTGCCGACCTTTACCTTGTCGGGCGAATCGGAAATGCTGGAGTTAAGCAGGGAGCGCCACTTCGACTGGTCAATCGAGACTGCGCCCATCGAGCTTATAGATAATGCAGAAGAGTTGCTGAGTGCGGGTGTCCCGTTACGTTTTCTGCTGCTGGCCGAGGTGGCTGGTCAGGCGTTTGCCAAGCGTGTTAGTGAGTTGTGTCCGGAAGCGGAAGCTTATGAAACGCAGATGATGGTTCGCGCGATGAATGCGATATTTGGTGAGCTGTGTGAGAGTGCGGACATCATTCCGGAAGAGAGGCTTCAGTCTTTCGATGAAGATGATGGCATGCCTTTTCAGGTTGACGATGAAGCCGAGTTTGAAGCGGCTGTCGAGGATGGTATGGAGACAGCCAGAGATGTGATTCAGTTCCTGGCTCCCGAACTGGGCGCAATGACGCACATTTCGTCAGACCTGTTTTTTGAAATTGAAGATTAAGTGTTTCAGATTATTGATGCGGCGCGAATAAATTTGAAATATACGCGTGTCACGCCAGCGCAGGCTGGCATCCGGTTTCGTTAAGATGCCGCATTTCGCCAGTTTCATCGCCCTAAAATTTCTAATGGAAAATCCCGGTTCACGCCCGGCTTCCACGGCAGAATTTGAACAAATCCTCATGCATGGCTCCTCACTGCTCAAACATGAAAAGCTTTAGACAGGCAAAAGCTCGTTTTCCAGACAGCCGACAACCCGTCCACCCTGGAAGGCCACGGCATAGACCGGTGTTTTCTCGCGGGTATCTGGCACCATGCTTACAACCTCGCCCGTTGTGCCTTGCTGAATAACCAGTGCATTGCTTCCGCATTGGGGGAGGCTGCCATCATTGAAAAGAGGAACCCCCGCCTTAACACGTTGTCCCCAAGTGTATTTCGAATTTCGTAGTGCGGCTCTCATCTTCGTCGCTCCCATACACGTTAATCGGCATGTCGATGTAGTGCTTCGGTTGCTTCTCATCGTGACGATGCACCAGAAAGAAGCGGTATCGGCAATTCATTTCATGTGAAGCGAGAATCGTGCCAAGTTGCCTTAAAATAAACAGCTTGGGTGAGATTTTCGTGTGGAGCCTGGATGTGGAAGAAGATTAGCAATTGCAGGGGATGTCGGGTTGCACGACCAAGCCATTGACTGTGTCAGTGAGCAGCTTTTGGCCGATCAGAAAATCAATCAGTTCCTCGGCAGTCATGCCTTCCTTGACGCATACATGGTAACGCGCATCAGCGCCAAAGCGGGCATCAAGAGCTTTGTTCATGTCTTCCCTTGAAAACGTGCTGCCTGTTTCCTTCATCAGATTCAGGGCATCAAGCCCGTGTACAGACTTATTCATGCCATCACCTGTTAGTCAAGTTGTTCAGTGGCTGCATTATATATAGGTGGTGGAACGCTTGCAGGGGGCGTTAGTCAACAGACACATCCACCAATTTGTGCTTAACGGCAAAAAGAACAAGCCCGACGAGATCCTTGATTCCGAGGCGCTCCATAATCTGCGATCGATGGGCCGCGACGGTTTTGTCGCTCAGGTCGAGCTCAAACGCAATCCCTTTGGCACTTTTTCCCTTGGCCAGCATAGTGAGTATCTGAATCTGACGTTCGGTGAGGGATCTTAATGGGTCATCTGGTGCGTTGTCTGGCCGCACGAACCGGTTGATCATTTTTGTCGATACTGCCGGACTTAAAAAGGTTTGCCCGCGTGATATAGCACCAAGTGCTATAGACAGCTCTTCGGGAGCCGCCTCCTTGAGCAGGTAGGCAGACGCTCCGTATCGTAATGCTTCCGAAACAAATTCTTCGGAGGAGTGCATGCTCAATACGATGACGGGAATATGCGGGTAATACTGGCCAATTTTTTTGACTAGTTCCAAACCATTTTCTGCGCCCATGTCGAGATCGGTTATGACAATATCTACAGGTGACTCTTGAAGTTGTCGCAGAGCACCTGCTACGTTTGCTGATTCTGCAATTACGGTAAAGCCATTTAATTGCTCAATCAAACTGCAGATGCCCGCGCGCACCAATGCGTGATCATCAACCAGCAGAATTCTTTTTGAGGGTTTCATGTTTCTATTTTAGTGGTAACAAGACGTGAATGCGTGTGCCCGTACCAGATGACGAGGATATATTTACTTTTCCTCCCAAAAGTTTTGCACGCTCCAGCATGCCAATCAATCCAAAGCCACTATTACCATGCTCAGGTGGACGAATGTTCGATGCGTCAAACCCTATACCATCGTCGCGGATGATTAATTCAATTTCACCGGATTCATGGCTTCCATTGACTTCAATCATGACATGACTGGCCTGTGCATGACGTAGGATATTGTTGATGCTTTCCTGAATGATGCGGTATAGGGTGATCTCCAATTTTTCTGGCAATTTCTTTGGAAGTCCTACGTACTCCATTTCATGACTTATATCAGTTCCCATGAAGTGTTGCTTGAGTAAGTTATTGAGCGAAATTTCCAGGCCAAAGTAATCCAGGGCGGGCGGGCGCAAAGACCTTGATATGGATCGCATTTGATCAATCAGTGCGGCCATTTCCTTGCTAATCGTTGTGAAGGAGGTCTTTGCCTCCGGCGCAGCCAGGTGTGGCAGCAACTGATGGAGGTGGATGTTAAGGGAGGTGAAGCGCTGGCCCAAGTCATCATGGAGTTCTCTTGCAATATTTTTGCGTTCGGATTCCTGCGCTTCGATCAACTGCGTGGTCAATGCCGAAAGCTGTGTACGCGAATTCAGTATCTCGATTTCGTGCAGCTTTCTGTCGGTAATGTTTTCATGTGAGATCACCGCACCTGTTTGCTGAAACGGAAGACGAGTGACGCGCATATGGAACCATCGGTGCTCCCAGTGAGAGTCGCAGGCATATTCCATTTCAAACGTGGACTTTCTTCCGGCAAGCACTTCCTTGATGCCATGCAAAGCAAATTGCGCATCTTCTGAGTCCACTGTCGTGGCCATCGTGCAGGCATCCAGATAATTTTTGCCGATCCAGTCATCTATTCGTGCCGAGCCGCCATTTTCCGCTGAAAAGTTGAGCCACGCTTGATTGACAGTAAGGATGACGCCGGTTTCGCTGATCAGCGCGATGTTCTCTGCCAGGGAATTCAGGATGGTGCTATTCACAACCTCGCTTTTCTGTAGCGCCTGCATTGTCTTTTTGGTTTCGGTAACGTCATGTATCGTACTCAGAATGAGTTTCTTTCCGTCAACCTCAACAGGCCCCGAAGAAACTTCCACATCCACGAGGCTTCCATCAGCGCTGCGGTGCTGAAAAGTAAAACGACTAATTTCCTGATTGAGTGCTTTTAGCATTTTGGATGCGACGATGTCTTCGGGTAGCGTATGGATCTCCTTGACATTCATGCTCCGGAGTTTGTCTACGGTCCATCCATAGAGGAGGGAAGCCTGATAGTTGGCGTCGATGATGTTACCTGTCTCAGCGTCGGTAACCAGCTTGGCCAGAGAGCTTTTTGAAAACAGGGTTGTGTAACGAGCTTCACTTTCACGCAATGCAAATTCTGACTGTATGCGCTCTTCCTCAAGGGCATAATAATCGAGTGCTTTATTAATATTTCTGCCAATGTCGATTAGCAAGGTTTGGATTTCTTCATCAAAGGTTTTTTTATCTTCGGAGAATAGCAACCAGAATCCAATAAACGCAGTGCCTTTGAATAGAGGCATGGCGGCCATAGATTCGCAGCGTTCGGCATAATCGCAGATATGCCAGCTACGCATTGATTCTTCAGCGTCCAAATCATGAATCCACAATGGCTGATGGGTCATGACAGATTTAAACAGGGGATTGCGTTGATTTAGTGGTTCACGGGGTAGGGCGAGATTTCTTCTGAAAGGGCATTCCTCTGGCATGCAGTATTGCGCGGCAGGAGCAAGAATATTTTTTTCTTGATTCAGGAGGACAATCTGAGACATTTTCATGCCAGCCTTGGTGACGGCGATCCGGCAAATTTCATTGAGCAGTTCTTGCTGAGTTTGGCTATGGATGATCGCGTTGTTGGTTTTACCGAGCGCAGTCTTGATCTGGGTCAGTCTATTGATGCGGACACGGTTCTCCATTTCAGTGGAAATGTCTGAGAACGTGGCAATGACACGTGATGCCGAGCCATCCGGAGAGCGCTTAACTACCGCAGCACGACATCGAAACCAGACGTAATTGCCGTCCTTGTGTTTCAGCCGATGCTCGTGCGTAAGGGTGGGCTCTTTGCCAAAGAGCAAAAGATCTAGAGATAACTGTGCTGATGCGTAGTTGTTTGGGTGGAGCCGATCCCGCCATTCTCTGAGTGTGTTGCCAACTTCTTCTGCGTAACCAAGCAGCCTCTTCCATTGCGGAGAATAGAATACCAGACCGGATGCCACATCGAGATCGGTCAGGCCATCCCCTGCACCCTCAATCGCAAAATTCCAGCGATATTCGCTGTCGCGCAAATTCTTGGTCATTTCAGAGGCAAGCGACTCAGCTCTGTCCTTTGATCGGCTCAGATTCCAGAAATAAGCGAACAAAAGGAGACTCAAGGCAATGCCTGCCAATTGCACTATTTCGGTTTCTCGGGTTTGAATATTTTTTTGATAGGAGGGCGGTGCGGTAATATGCGCTGTCCACGTGTGACCAAGCAAAGGGAGTGGACGTCTGAAATCAAGTTTCCCGATAAAGGCGTTTCCAGAAAGCGGATAGTCGTCTGCATGGTTCAACAAGTTTCCTGGAGACAGTCTTGAGTCGGCGTAAAGTTTCACTTGAAGGTCATAGTTGAAATCATGAAGAACGCCATTGACAAATTCTCCGGCTCGAAATGCTGTAAAAACCCATCCTGAGAGGTTCTCTCGCCGCTGCGCTATGCTTTTGAAAGGCCTGTTTTTCACATAGACGGGGTAAAACAGTATGAATCCTGCCTGTCGGTTTTTTTCGCCTTCGCGTATTAATTTTATTTTTCCGGTAACAGCCGCACGATTCAAGTCCCTTGCCAGA
Source organism: Burkholderiaceae bacterium (assembly GCA_963666295.1). GTDB lineage: Bacteria > Pseudomonadota > Gammaproteobacteria > Burkholderiales > Burkholderiaceae_D > QZKY01. The sequence goes on from OY762707.1 coordinate 1,859,010, forward strand.
TGCATGGCGGCCTGACGTTCAGGTGCGACACTCATGTCGAAGCCGATCATGGATTTCGTACGGCTCGTTTGCGGCTCAATGTAGAGAGTCGTCGAGCGCTCCTTTTGATGGGAGGCGGGCCAGATTTTGTAATCGCTCCCTTTGATTTGGCGATACTTCGTGAGGTGCTGCCTTACCTCGTTTGGTCTAAGCCGTTTAATGAATCCAACCCCGAGCGCTCCTGGATAGTGATTGGTGAAAGAGAGGCCGCTGACAAAATCGTGAAACTCTTTTTGCCCGCTATGGTCTTCGAGGCGGCTGGCGATTGAAGCCGCCCCATGAAGAATCAACATGTGTTTCTCCAGACGTTTATGCAGTGCGGCCGAAAGATTTGTCGCTTGCGCAGCGAATTTCGCCGACAGTTGTTCCATCATCAACTGCTGGGAGAGGTTTTTGAAGTAATAGGTAGCCCCCAACCCCGAGAGCAAGATTATCCAGGGAAGTAATTTCTTAAATTCAAATTTTGGTTTGAATGGCATGAGGCGGCGTTTTCGATTGCATCATTCTTTTACTTAACGATAGCGTGCGGATGGCAGAAAAGCCGAGTGCGGCGTTAAGGAAGTGAAATTCGTGATTTTTCGGGCTTAATGCTCATACGTCCTGAATTTTCTATTGATAATGGTTGTGATATAGGATGGGCGGCTTGCCGTGGTGGAGCCGTTAAATACGACGTCGCTTTGCAGCCCCTTGAAGGTGCTTACCCTGAGTATCGCTTGTCTCAGGTCTTCGTTGGCTTGTTTTTGACGCAGGCTCTCAAAAATGACGTTGGCGGCCTCATGCCCAGTCACACCACCAAAGCCGGGTTCCGCGCCATAGGCGCGCACGAATTCGGCTTTGAAATTTATGTACGGCAATCTTGTGGAGTCCCGGTCGATGAACTGGCTTGAGTAGATGCCGCCAATGCAATCGCAGCCAAAGCTTGTGAGTCCTTCTGTTGCTGCCCACTCGGATGTGCCGATGTTTATCTTGCGGTCACGCTCGCGAATGGCCTTTGAAATCAGGCCGGCATGTTGAAAGTTCGTGATCAAGAGAACGCCGTCGGGCTTGCCTGCCAGCAGTTGTTGGGCCAGTTTGTCTGTTGAGAGCATGCTTTTCGTTACATCAAAGCTCGTGATGAACGATACTTTTCCGCCTTGGCGCTCAAAAGCGGCTTTAAAGTCGTCCAGCCAGCTTTTCGAATAGGCTGCGTTATGGGCATCATAGGCAACTGAGACACGCCTTTCGTTCAGCACATTGAACCGGAATGAAGCCATTTTCTCTGCATACGGTTGGGTTGAACTGATGACACGGAAAAAATAATCGTATTTGTCCGTCAAAAGCTTGGTCGTTGTTGTCGGACTCATCATGACGACTTTGGCATCGTTGGCGATGGGTGCCGTAGCAACAGACATATTGCTTGTGCCATGACCAATGATGGCAGCCACGTTCTCGGCAATCAACTCTTTCACCACGCGTCGTGCAGTATCTGGATTCTGGAGATCATCCTTGATGACTAGCTCAACTTTCCGCCCGTTAATGCCGCCCTGTGCATTCCACTTCTTGACGGCCATGCGAACGCCGTTCAGGTTGGCACTGCCCAGATCAGCCGCAGCACCCGTCAGACTATCGACGAAGCCGATTTTAATGGGCGCCATTTCCGAGCATGCCACCAAAAAGGAGAGAGCCAACAAGCAGGAGCACCGCAGAAGTCTGCCTAGCAGCTGTTTGTTCATTTCTTAAACGCTTCCGAAGTTGCCACTACTACGCCGTGCTTATAGATGTTGGTACGTTGGGATCAACTTGTGTAAGGCATTTGCTTACAAGCCATGTTGCTTCATCGCATTATCAACGGCATTAACTTCTCTATCAAGGGTTCGTATTAAGAATTTTTCCTATGTCATTTAGGGAATTCATCTATGTAGTTTTTTTGGTTTTCTGCCGAAGATCATGGTAGGGATAATCGGTTGATTGGGAGGGATGTTAACGACGAAAGACAGGCGCGTTCTTTCAAGTCTGATTCTATTGGTCCAGAACTGGCTTGCGGGCGCAATGTGCATGTGAAGTATAGGCCTGCCCCATTAATTTGGCGGCGCAACTCAAGCAAGCCAGAAACCGATTGTTTCGGATATAAATATGTCCAAAAATAGAGCGCAAACAAAGCAGAGCAAATGGTTGGTACCAAGCCGGATAGTCGTTGGCTATGCGCTGTACATGCTGCTCAAGGCAAAAAGTCCGCATCAGATTCCGGAGGATGAAATTAGTCAGCCCATGGCGCTTCCACAGCATACACCGGAACTTGTCAGGCATTTTTCCGGCTTCCCATTTGTTGGCATGGTCATTCTTTCAGTGGAAGATTTTCATCTTGTGCAGTTTAACGAAGCATTTCGTGAGTTGACGGGATATTCGAGTGACGCTTTATCAGGCAAGCGATGGCCAAGTTTGCTTCATCTGGAAGATGTGGCGAGAAACATTCATGAATTAGGCGAAATAGCCCTGGGCATCCAGGATGGCTTGTCAAGAGAAATACGTTTGATAAACAAGGGTGGCCATGTCCTTCAGGTATTAATGAATGTCAACTGCGAGAAGCTTGCCTCGGGCGGGTCAAGGCACTTCCTGGTGACACTACAGGACGTCACAGTGCAAAAGCAAAATGAAGCAAGCATGCTTCGATTGCGCAGGCTGTATGTTGCTTCAAGCCAATGCAGTCATGCAGTTGTTAGAAGCGCGGATGAAACAGCATTGTTTCAAGAAGTTTGCCGCATCGCCGTTGAGTTTGGCGGCATGAAAGTGGCATGGATTGGCATGATTGAGGCAGGAACCGGCCAAATCAATCCAGTCATGTCTTACGGCGATGATGAGCGATACCTTGATCGAGTTGTCATATCGTTCAATGAAAACGACCCTTTCGGCTCGGGTCCATCCGGGATAGCCGTACGGGAAGGCCACCCTGTCTATTGTCATGATGCGGAGAAAGACACAATGACAGAGCCATGGAGAGAACTGGCCTGTCAGGCGGGCTGGAAATCGGTTTTATCGCTGCCGTTGTACAAGAATGGGAAAGCCATTGGCGTTTTTGTTGTTTATGCGGACAAGGCACACACTATTGATCATGAGCACCGTACCTTGCTTGTGAAAATGGCAGAAGACATCAGTTTTTCGCTTCGGAACTTTGATCGTGAAAAGGCTAGAAACCAGGCAGAAAGGCAACTCAAGATTGGTTTCAATGTGTTCGAGCACAGTATGGAAGGTTTTGTTTTTACGGACAGTGAAAATAAAATCATTCTCGCCAATCCTGCATTTACCAAAATCACAGGGTTCGAGAATGAAGAGGTTATTGGAAAGTCGCCTTCGATACTTTCTTCAGGTAACCAGCAGTCAGATTTTTACTCAGACATGTGGAGCGCCATCAACCAGACAGGGTACTGGCAAGGCGAAATCCTGAACCGGAAGAAAGACGGAAGCTTATACCTTCAATGGTTGGCGGTAAGTAGAATTCTTGATGATGATGGCAATGTTGAGAATTACGTCGGCATTTTTAGGGATATCACGCAGTACAAGGCCAACGAAGAACGCATGAACTGGCTGGCGCACTTTGATTCGCTAACAGGTTTGCCGAATAGGACGCTGCTTAATGACCGCTGTGCTCACGCCATCAGCATGACTAAACGTTCGGGCCAGAGATTGGCATTGATGTTCCTTGATTTGGACAATTTCAAGCATATCAACGAATCGTTGGGTTACCACATTGGTGACAAATTGCTGTCCATGATGAGCAAGCGTTTGACGAATACATTGCGAGAGCAGGACACGGTGTCTCGTCTGGGGGGGGATGATTTTGTTGCGGTATTGCCGGGAACAGACATGGAGGGTGCGGCTCGCATTGCCGAGAAACTTCTGGGCATTGCGATGGCGCCTTACAGGATTGGGCAGCATGAATTAACACTCACTGCTTCCATCGGCATAGCCATGTTTCCGGAGAACGGGAGTGACCTCGAGTCATTGTCCAGGTGCGCTGATGCTGCGATGTATAACGCTAAACACGATGGAAGAAACACATACCGTTTTTTTACTCGTGAAATGCAAGCGCAAGCATTCAGGAAGCTGCAAATCGGGAATGCGCTACGTCGGGCGACGGAAAGGCAGCAGTTCGAACTCAACTATCAGCCGCAGCTATCGCTGAAAGAAGATGAAATTGTTGGTGCGGAAGTGCTGCTGCGTTGGAGACATCCGGAATTCGGAATGATTTCGCCGGCAGAATTCATTCCCATCGCTGAATCCAACGGCCTGATTTTATCCATGGGTGAGTGGGTATTGCGTACAGCTGCTCGTCAAATGAAAAAATGGCTTGATGATGGCATAGGCATCAAGCGACTGGCTATCAACTTGTCGGCTATTCAACTGCGCCAGCACCAATTGACCGATATCGTGATGCAGATTCTTCAGGAGGAGGGCGTCGCGCCAGAGCATATCGAACTTGAACTTACGGAAACCGCTGCCATGGAAGACCCGCAAACGGCGTTTACAGTCATGGATAACATGCACAAGAACGGCATTCGTGTGTCGGTCGATGATTTTGGAACGGGGTATTCTTCCCTGGCGCAGTTAAAACGGTTTAAGGTGTACAAGCTCAAGATTGATCGAGTGTTTATACGGGATCTTGAATACAGCGCCGATGATAGAGAAATCGTTGCTGCTATCATCAAGCTGGGCGCCAGCCTTGGATTGAAGACCATTGCAGAAGGCGTAGAAACGCAGGAGCAGGTTGATTTTTTGCGGCGGCATGAATGCCATGAAATTCAAGGCTATTTTCTGGGCAAGCCCGTCAGTGCGTCGGAATTCGAAATTTTCATGAGAAACCGCCAGAATGTTGGTGAAACCAGCGTGATGAATTAATGAGACTCATCTTTTTCAGGGCTTGTTGCACTTTTCATTTCAGTTGACTGTGCCCAGTGTTTTGGTCTGGTCAGTTTTGGGGGCGTCATGGTATTTCGAAAGAGCGGATAAAGTGGTTTTTCTTTGGCGGCAGAATTGCCTGCGAAAGAAGAAATGAGTTTGGGTGTTTAGAAAGTGATCAATGATTTGGGGACTTATGCGTAGGCGGGAAAAGACCAATGCAAGTTTTGGTTGGGTGTTAGTCGGCGCGCTGTTCGTTGCCAGTCTTTTCGTGTGTTTCATGGCCTATCTGTATCTGGATTCGAGCAGACAACATTATCTTGATCGCGCCAAGACAGACTCCATCAACATTGCGCACACACTCGCACTCAATATCGAAGACACCATCGAGAAAGTGGATATTAGCCTTCTGGCGCTGAAGGACTCCATTGGCAGGCAAATGGTTGCGGAGGGCATCAACAAGGCCTTGCTGAATGAGCGTATTCATCACGTATTTTCCAGGTTGAAGGGGTTGGAAGGAATTCGCGTATCAGACAAGAATGGGCTGATCACTTATGGGGTAAAAGTCAAGGATCGGCCGAATGTATCCATTGCCCACCAGTCGCATTTTATCTATCTCAAGAATCACCCGGAGGCCGATGCGGTTGTCACCAAACCCATATTCGGCAAAATCAGCAAGCGATGGGTGATCAAAATCGTCAGGCGATATAACTACCCCGATGGGGCTTTTGCCGGGGTAATTACCGGCATTCTCGACCTTGAGCACTTCGTAAACCTGTTTTCAGACATTGACATAGGTTCCAAGGGGGTTATCGTCCTGAGAGACGGCAATCTGGCGATGCTGGCACGCTATCCAAACCCGAAAGGTATTGAAGGCATCATTGGGTTGAAGAATTTCCCCGATTCTTTCCGGAAGATGGTTGCCGAAAGGCCGGATTTCGGAACCCTTCGTGTCAAGTCTGCCTACGACTTCATAGACAGAACCATCTCCTATCACAAGATCGGCAAATGGCCCTTGCTGTTGCATGTTGGCGTGGCGACCGATGACTACCTGTCAGATTGGCGCGGCAAGATGAACATGGTCATTTTAGCGGTAGCCATTTTCATGGTTTCAACCGGTGGACTTTTATGGCTCCTTTATCGTGGCCTCTTGAAACGTGCCGCTCTAATGAATGATCTGGAACATAGCCGCCAGACATTTCGAGAGTTTGCCAAGATGTCATCGGATTGGTTCTGGGAACTGGATGCGGATGGACGCTTTGTTCGGGTTTCAAGCGGGTTTGACAGCGTTATGGGGGAAGGCTCCAGCAGACAGCTTGTCGGAAAAAGGCCATGGGAGTTTTTTGATGAAAACAAGAATTCTTCGTGTTCTGGCTTTAGGGAGGCTGTTGTCTCCAATGAACCTTTTGAAGATGTTGAATGTGCCTTTGTTAACCAGTCAGGGCAGGAAAAGACCGTTCTGGTAAGCGGAAATCCAGCTTTCGATGGTGAAGGGAACCTGGCTGGTTATCGCGGGACGGGTAAGGATATTTCGGAAAGAAAACGCATTGAAAATGAGTTGATGGCAAGTCACATGACTTATCAGAATATTCTGGCGACAACAATGGATGGGTTTTTCGAGTTGGACAACAGCGGACATATTCTGGATGTCAATCAGGCCTACTGCGTCCTGTCCGGGTACAGTCACGACGAATTGTTGCAGATGACGATGACAGACCTTGATGCGGATGAGTCGCGGCAAGATACAAAGCAGCGAATCGAAAAAATAATTCAGAAAGGTCATCTCACGTTTGAAGCAAGGCATCGCCGCAAGGATGGCAGCTTATGGAGTGCGGAAATCAGTACTACGTTCATGAACGGGGGCGGTGGACTTCTACACGCTTTCTGCAAGGACATCACCGAGCGCAAGCATGCGGAGGAGGAGTTGCGTGCTTCCAAGGAACTCATCGAAGCCTTTTTCAATAATTTTCCTGGACTGGCATACGTCAAGGATGAACAAAATCGGTACGTGGTTGCTAACAGTGGTTACGAAAAAATTCTTGGAATTGCACCGGAATCAATCGTTGGCAAGACCTCTGGTGACATCGTTCCCCGTGCGTACGCAGAAAAGCTCAGGGAAGATGATCTGCGCATCCTGAAATCAGGTGTGCCAGAGACGATTGAGGAGAGTTATCAGGGGCGCCATTTCCAAGTCATCAAGTTTGTGGTGGATGATGAAGGGCATCACAAGATGCTTTGTGGCCTGGCTTTCGACGTGACAGAACAGCAATTGTTGCGTGAACGAGAAAAGGCTTTGCTGGAAATCAGGAATATCAATCTGGACTTGCCGGAGCATGAAGTGCTCAACGAGGCCCTGGGGATTGTTGAAAGACAGATTGAAAGCCCCGTTTCCTTTTTGCAACTCGCTAATGAAGATCAGTTGGGGATGGAGCGCGTGATTTGGTCAGGTAATGCACTGGAGACTTGTGGCGTCTTGACCGACATTCACGATCCGATCTTCCTTGCAGTTATATCGGCAGACCGTTACCGCATGCGAAAGCCTATTGTTGTTAATGATTACGCTACTTACTGTGAAAAGAAGGGGTTACCGGAAGGGCGTGTGCCTCTGCAACGATTCGTTGTCGTGCCTATTATTGAGAGGGGGAGCGTTCGTGCGCTGATAGGAGGCGCCAATAAGACAAGCGATTATGTTCAGAGTGATATTACAACGCTGGAATTGGTCGGCGAACTTCTCTGGCGCATGACGCGTCGCAAGCGAGACATCGAGGCATTGCGGCAGTCCCACGAGGCTTATACGGGGCTGCTGTCGTCATCTCCTGACGGGTTTTTGTGCATGGATTGTCAGGGTCGTTTGCTTGACGTTAACCAAACCTATTGCGATTTATCCGGCTTTACCCGTGAAGAATTACTAAATATGAACGTCTTGGAAATCGAATCCTCCATGAGTCCGCGGGATGTCGAGCGGAAGATTCGGCATGTTGTTCATTTTGGCAGTTCTCAGTTCGAGACCAGGCATCACAGGAAGGATGGCTCCGAGTGGGATGTGGAAATCAGTGCGACCTTCCATGACCTCCACGGTGGTCAGCTATTTGTCTTTGCGCGAGATATTACGGAGCGCAAGCAGTACCAGAAAGTTCTTCAGCATTTGGCAACTGTGGACGATCTGACCGGTATTTCCAACCGACGCCATTTCATGGATGTTGCACAGCGGGAGTATCTCAGGGCAATGCGTTTGCACCAGGACTTTTCCATCGCCATGCTAGACGTTGATCGTTTCAAAAATATCAATGACGAGCACGGTCATGATGCTGGCGACAAGGTGCTGTCGGTGCTTGCTTCTGTATTCCTGCAACATGTTCGCGAGATTGATCTGTTCGCACGATTTGGTGGTGACGAATTTGCATTGCTGCTGCCCGGCGCTAATTCTGAACAGGCACTTGCGGTTGTGGAACGTGCGCGCCAGGCGCTTCTACAAACACCGTTGTCTCTTGGTGAGGTTGAGCTTTTCATTACCGTCAGCGTGGGAATTGCAAGTGTCTCGGAAGAGGTTGGCTCGTTGGACTCGCTCATAAAAAAGGCGGACGACGCCCTTTACGAATCGAAGAAGTCCGGGCGTGACCGGATAACGATAGACGCATAAGAAAGTGATGCATTTTTCCTGTGAGCATCTGCAGAGCTTGTTCGGTGGGATGGGTGACCTGGATTTCTCAGATCTCATCAACACATGTAACACCTTGCGTACTTCTTTGAGGCTAACCTGATTTCAGTCATTCTTTCCCGATAAGCAACAAGAATTTTTCTTGCTGGTGGGTAGAAATTTGCCTATTTAGCCTAGTTATATTTTGACGATACTACATTCATGTTTCATGTTTTTTACATTGAAACATTGGGGGGCGAAATGCTGTTGCGCAGGGCGTGTGTGAAGGTTGGGTAATAGTCACTAACACCGTGTTAATAGCAATTTTGCATTGATGAGTTGGTGAATGGGTAATCCCCCCACGGAATAAGTGAGACCAGAAATTAACAATGCCATGGAGCGATTAAACAATTGCCCCAGAAAAAGACCATGATTTAAGGTTCCTAGTCATGAACTCTTTAAATGAGCGTTCGTACTTCAATCCGGGGCCCACCTAAAAATGCAAAATGATCGCCAGCAACTTATTCGTTCATTGTTTGAAGAATACATTGAGATGTATGCATCTCGCGATGATTGCTTGACAACTCGTTTCAGTGAAAATTTCAGTGGCTACACAGGCGGTGGTGATTTTATCGTCAAGGACAGGGACGAGTGGATAAAAATAACTAGGCAGGATTTCGCAGAAGTAACTGGGAGAATCCACATTGAAATGCAGGACCTTTCAACGCAGGATATCTGCGATGACGTTGTTATAGCCACCGCATTTTTCAAAATTCATCTTCCGATTCCAGACCATATATTGTCGAGAGAGACGGCAAGGTTGTCACTTGTTTTTAGACGTGAAGCTGATGAATGGAAGATTGCGCATAGCGGTATTTCCATTCCCTACCACCTGGTCAAGGACGGCGAAGTCTACCCTTTGAAGGGTTTAGAAGAGCGCAATCGTGAACTGGAGTCATTAGCACAAGAGCAGACTAAAGCACTCAATGAAACTCAGCGCATGGCTAAGATCGGCAGTTGGCATTTGGATCTGGCCACGAATCAAGTCAAGTGGACCGAGGAGCTTTATCGCATGTATGGCGCTGATCCGACTCAGCCGCCTCCGCCTTATACCGAGCACATGAAACTGTTTACGCCAGAGAGCTGGGAACGGCTGTCGTCCGCTCTGGCCAACACCAAAGAAACAGGGATGCCGTACGAGCTTGAACTGGAAATGGCAAAAAAGGATGGCGCTAATGGCTGGATGTGGGTGCGGGGCGAGGCTGTAAAGGATGCGGCTGGCAACATAACGGCTCTATGGGGGGGCGCCCAGGATATCACCGAGAGAAAGCAGGCAGTAAACGCGCTGGTCGAGAGAGAAGATCAGCACCGGAATCTCATTCAGAACCTTAGCTCGGGAGTCGTGGTTCACGCGGCGGATACCCGGATTATCTTCCATAACGTAAAAGCTCAAACCCTGCTAGGGTTGTCGGGTGACCAGTTGATAGGTAAGGAGGCTGTGGATCCGGCCTGGTGTTTTATCTACGAAGACATGACACTGATGCCAGCCGATGAGTATCCCGTGTCGCGCGTCATTGCCACGAGATCTTCTGTCCAGAACGTGGTGCTGGGTGTTCTTCGTCCGATCACAAATGACTGTGTCTGGCTTATGGTGAATGCGTATCCTGAGTTTGATTCTGGTGGGCAAATTCAACAGGTTGTCGTGACTTTTGTGAACATCACAGATCGCAAGCGCGCAGAGTCTGATTTGGCTCATGAAAAGGCCGTCCTTGAGGCAATTTTCAAGGGCATTCCAGACGCAATTGTGTACGCAAATCCCAATCGGGAAGTGATAAATATCAATCCGGCATTCTCGTCGATATTTGGGTTTGATATGGATGACCTGGCGGGCAAGCGGACATCATTCTTCTACGAAAGTTTTGAGGAATACAAGAAGCAAGGCATGCTCCGCTTCAACATGTCTGTTGAGCAACAGGTGGTTCCTTACGTTGCCCGGTATCGAAGAAAAAATGGGGATGTATTTCTGGGAGAAACACAGGGTACGATCATCAAGACAACCAACGGCACGAGACTGGGGTATATCGGAGTCATTCGTGATATCACAGAACGTAAGAAAGCTGAAGAGATACTTCGCAATAGCCACGAAGCTCTCCGTAGTATTCAGGAAACTACGCATGATGGTTTTTGGAGTTTCAACAAACAAGGCGCTTTTCTCGATGTAAATCCAGCCTACTGCAAAATGTCTGGTTATACGCGTGAGGAACTGCTCAGAATGCAGATTTCCGACCTAGAAGCGAATGAAAGTTCGGATGAAATACAAGCGCGTCTTAAACGAATTATTGAGAAAGGTCATGACCAGTTCCAATCCAGACATCGTCGAAAGGACGGTTCGACTTTGTATGTTGAGGTAAGCACGACTTACTCTGATCAATCCCAGGGGAAAATATTCGCATTTATACGTGACGTCTCCGAGCGAACATTGCATGAAGCACAACTGCGGTACATTGCCTATTACGACACACTGACCAATCTTCCCAACCGCGTACTGTTGGCAGACCGCCTAAATCTGGCTATGGCGCAAACTAGGCGGCGTGGGCAGTCGCTAGCAGTGGTTTATCTTGACCTGGATGACTTCAAGCCAGTCAATGACCGTCATGGGCATGATGTGGGAGATAAAGTGTTGGTGGAAGTGGCCGGGCGCATGAAGCAAACGCTACGGGAGGGCGATACATTGGCAAGAATGGGGGGTGACGAGTTCATCGCAGTGTTACTTGATGTACCTGATATTAAATCTTGTGAGCACATAATCGACCGCCTGCTTGCAGCTGCTAGCCAACCTGCACAGGTCGGGGGCTTCAGGTTTGAGGTGTCTGCCAGTATCGGTATTACCTTTTACCCGCAGACTGAAGAGATGGACGCAGATCAACTGCTGCGGCAAGCTGACAATGCCATGTATCAGGCAAAGCAGGCTGGCAAGAACCGCTATCATTTGTTCGATACTGACCAAGATCAACGTGTCCGCGGTCAACATGGCGCTCTCACGCGTATCAGACAAGCACTGACCAGCCAAGAATTCGTGCTGCATTATCAGCCAAAAGTTGATCTTGTTAGTGGTGAACCCTTTAGTGTTGAAGCCTTGATACGCTGGCAGCATCCGGAAAAGGGTTTGCTGCCACCTGCTGATTTCCTCCCTTACCTAGATGGAAGCGATCTTGAAATACTGGTCGGCGAATGGGTCATTGATGCTGCATTAAAACAGCTTGAGACATGGCACGCTATGGGTATGGCCTTAAACATCAGCGTTAACGTCAGTGCCAATCATTTACTGCATGCCGATTTTTTCACGCGATTAGCGCTGGCTCTAAAGCATTATCCGACAGTCCTTCCGTCAAGTTTAATCCTTGAAATTCTTGAGACGGCTGCGATATCTGACATGAGTCAGGCGGTGAATGTTCTTACTCGCTGCCGTGAGCTTGGTGTACGCATTTCTCTCGACGACTTCGGCACGGGCTACTCATCCTTGACCTACTTGCGCACCTTGCCAGTCGATATTCTGAAAATCGACCAGACTTTCGTGCGTGACATGCTTACTGATCCTTCAGATATGGGTATCGTCGTCAGTGTGATTCAGTTGGCGAAGACTTTTAACCTGATGCTAATCGCAGAAGGAGTCGAGACACTGGAACATGGGGCAATGCTCATTCAGCTTGGCTGCAACTTAATGCAAGGCTATGGCATTGCCCGCCCGATGTCTGCAGAGAAAATTCCAGAATGGAAAACCCAATGGGGCAACGAAGTTGCCTGGCAAGGCTTGAAAACGTAGTCTTCTTTCTTTTTAACTCGGATTTTTTCGTTGGTTCGGATTTCTAATGGAAACCAGTAGCGCAAGCATTGGATTGCAGCGTTTCATTTGATGCTTGATCCGGTGGGTCTCGCTTTGCCGTTGTGTTATAGCCTGGTAAGAGGCACCCGTGTAGCGGTATTTGTTTACCCACTTATTGGATTGTTTGGGTGTTATGCACAAACGTTTGGCAACGTCTGAAACCTTGTAGCCACGATCTTTGACCTGCTTGACTGCCTCACTCTTGAATTCTTCCGGGTAGCGAGTCACACTCATTTTTAGACTACTTTTCCTGCGTCAATAATAACGCTATCCGGTGTCTAGTTTTCTAGGGCCCTACAAGTACTTTGAGGCCAACCTGATTTCAGTGATTCGTTCCCGATAACCAGTAAGAATTTTTCTTGCTGGTGGGTAGAAATTTGCCTATTTAGCCCAGTCAGATTTTGACGAAACTACATTCATGTCTCATGTTTTTTTGTTGTGACGCATTGGGGGCGAAACGCTGCTGCGCGGTGGGTGGTTTTTCGGTGTTTTATGAAAACAAACACTACTTGAAGAGGGTTTATGAGCGAAACAAGTGATTTTGGCTTATCAGACAGCCAGGTAAAAACTTCGATTTCTGAGTTTCTGTCATTCAGGCTTGGGGAAGAAGAGTATGGCGTTGATATCTTGAGGGTTCAGGAAATTCGTGGCTATGAGAGCGTTACGCGAATTGCAAATGCGCCAGAGTACGTCAAAGGGGTCGTCAACCTCCGCGGCACGATTGTGCCGATTGTCGATATGCGCATCAAGCTTGGACTTGGTCAACCTGTTTACGATGAGTTCACGGTGGTGATCGTTCTCAATATTGGTAACAGGGTCATCGGAATGGTTGTGGATAGTGTTTCAGATGTAATAACGCTATCAGGCGAACAGATACGCCCTGCGCCTCCAATGGGATCTTCTCTGGATTCAGACTATCTGATAGGGATTGGCACATTGGATGACAGGATGTTGATTTTGGTCGACATCGACAAAATGATGTCATCGGAAGAAATGCAATTAATTGAAAAAGCGGCTGCGTGAACGCGCACCTTAATGGCATAAGGGAGCAAAAATGAAAAACTTAAAAATTGGTACGCGGTTAACCATCAGCTTTTTGTTGGTGGTTGCGCTAATGATAGCTGTCTCTGGCATCGGCGTTTTTAAAATGAAAGCAATGAATGCAGAGGCGAATTTACTCGCTCATGATCGTGGCCCCAAGATCGTTACCGTGCATGACTATATTGTTCGGCTCAATCGCGAGGCGCGCTATTTCCGCAACATTATCTTGTTTAAAGACCCAGCCAGAATCAAGCAAGAACTCGACAAACTCGAAGTGGCAAAAAAAGAGGCTGGCGAGAAGTTTGACATACTGGATAAAGGCATAAAGTCAACAAAAGGGCGCGAGTTGTTGGGCGTCATTTCCAATCATCGCCAAAAGTTTGGTAGCTTGATTGGCCGGTTTGACAGTCTTGTCGAACAAGGCAAGAAAGACGAAGCGTTTGAGCTATTGGTTGGTGATTTGCGCCCAGTGCAACTTGCTTATATGAACGCACTCAATGACCTTATCGATTATCAGGTTTCATTGATGAAGCAGTCGGGTGAGGCGGCTGAAAGTGCGTACGAATCAGCGCGGCTCATAATGCTGGGCCTGACTGGCGGCGCATTTTTCCTGGCCATTATTATTGCGATTTGGATCACTCGCTCCATCACGGGTCCACTTAATGAGGCAGTCAAGGTTGCTCAGACTGTGGCGGGTGGTGATCTGACCGGTAAAGTCGAAGTTCAATCCACGGACGAGACAGGCCAATTGATGCAGGCACTGAAAGACATGAATGAAAGCCTGGTGAGAACGGTGGGCAATGTGCGCGCAAGCAGTGACATCATTGCTACGGCCTCTCAGCAGATTGCTGCGGGCAACATGGACTTGTCTTCACGTACTGAGCAGCAGGCCAGTTCGCTGGAAGAGACCGCCTCCTCAATGGAAGAATTGACCTCCACGGTACGTCAGAATGCGGACAATGCCCGTCAGGCCAACCTGTTGGCCGTGACAGCCTCTGATGTGGCAGTGAAAGGTGGTGTGGTTGTTGGTGAAGTGGTTGAAACCATGAGTGCGATCAATGATTCGTCCAAGAAGATGTCAGACATCATTAACGTCATTGACGGCATTGCCTTCCAGACCAACATTCTGGCCCTGAACGCGGCGGTTGAGGCGGCACGTGCCGGTGAGCAAGGGCGTGGTTTTGCGGTGGTAGCTACAGAAGTGCGCAGTCTGGCACAGCGTAGTGCGAACGCGGCACGCGAGATCAAGGAGCTGATTGACGATTCCGTTGAGAAAGTAGGTCAAGGAACACAACTTGTTGAGTCTGCGGGTTCAACCATGGAAGAAGTGGTCGCCAGCATCAAGCGTGTTCACGACATCATGGGTGAGATTACGGCGGCGAGCCAGGAGCAAAGCGAAGGCATTGAGCAGGTTAACCAGGCGATCATCCAGATGGATCAGGTCACTCAGCAAAATGCGGCGTTGGTTGAGGAAGCGGCTGCTGCTTCGGAAAGCCTGCAGGGTGAGTCTGTGAACCTGACAGAGGTTGTTAGTGTGTTCAGGCTTGATGCAAACCAGTTCAGTTCGACAAACACTAGCACTTCAGGCGCAGCATCCTCTCATAAGAAACTGGCAGTAGTGGCGAAAACGGATCGTCGTGGACCAAATCGCGCACAGAATGTTGCGCGATTGCCATCCGCCTCAACCAAGGTTGCTTTGCCGGAACGTGCAAAAGCCGCTAATGCTCCAGCCAGTGAAGACTGGGAAGAGTTCTAGATAATAAGACCCCCTAGCCTAGCCCGGCCTTTACATCATGCGTAGTGCATGTGTGAAGGTCGGGTAATAGGCGCTAACACTGTGTTAATGTCTGACAGAATCTAATTCCGGATTGGATTCAACGCGCTAAATTTAGATGATGTTGTGAGATAAAGGTATGTGTTATGTGGTGAAAAGGTGGCAGCTTGGTGTCTTAGGGAAAAAGGGCAAGGTGCTGCTCCCCATCATTGCATTGTATTGTTCTCTTTTTTTCACGCCGGTTTTTGCCAAGCCGGCAATCAGGTTAGGTGTGTTGGCATTTCGTCCAGACAAAACAGATTTGGCGAAATGGAGGCCATTCGCTGATTACCTCGAATCATATTTGCATCGACGTGTTGAGTTGACCACCTACGATTTTCCAGAAATGGAGCGAGCGGCGTATTTGGGCAAGCTCGACATCATAATTTCGAATCCCTCTTTTCTTATTTTGATGCGTTCGCGAACCAAAATGACAACGCCGCTTGCCACCTTGGTGCGTTTGGAGCGTCAGCAAAAATTGAAGAGTTTTGGCGGTGTTATTGTCGCCCGAAAGGGTAATATCGAAATATCTTCGTTACATGATTTGCGAAGCAAACGTATTGCCGCAGTCAGTACTAGCTCGCTTGGTGGCTATCAGATGCAGGCAGTAGAAATGCTGGAAGCTGGGGTGTCGCTACCGAAGCGATCTCAGCTTTACATAACCGGCATGCCTCATGACCGTGTGATCGAGGCCGTGTTGACAGGCAAGGCAGATGCCGGTTTTGTTCGGGGTGGCGTTCTTGAGGAGATGGTGCGCGAGGGGAGGCTGAATCTTGATCATTTGAAGATCATTCATAGTCAAGTTTTGACAGAGTATCCCTACATGAGTTCAACCAGAGTTTACCCAGAATGGCCTGTGATGGTGATGCCTCATGTTGATGATGAGGCCAAGAGCCAAATTGCCGTTGCTTTGTTTTCGCTTAAACCGACTAGTGTTTCGGCGCGTGCAGCAGGAATCTACGGATTTACCGTGCCAGCTGAGTACCGCGTTGTGGATTTCTTGTTGCAACGGTTACGCCTGCCGCCTTACGAAAAGGCGCCAGCGTTTACGCTGAACGATGTATGGGAAAAACATGCCTTTGGGGTGCTTACGTTAACGGTAGCAATTTTGCTGCTGTCTCTTTCAGCGCTTTACATGTGGCGACTGAATTATCGACTTTCACGGAGTCGTCTTGATTTCAAGAAAATTTCTGAGGATCTGGAACTTGTTTTATCAGCTATGCCGGATCTACTTTTCGAACTGGGCGCAGATGGGCGCTGTTACCGTGTCTGGACTTCTCAGTCAGACGTGTTGCCAGTGAGTAAAGAGGCACTATTTGGAAAAACGTTGCCTGAAATAATGCCAAATCGAGCGGCATCTGTTTGCATGCGAGCCTTAAGGGAAGCTGGTGAAAAAGAGATGTCAAGAGGTGGGCAGTTTGAATTGGTGTTTGGCAAACGAAGTTCATGGTTTGAACTCTCTATTTCCAGGAAAAAAGTGGCAGGTAGTGATGGCCAGCGATTTATTATGTTGTTAAGAGACATTACTGAACGCAAAAGAGCCCAGCAAGAGCTTGAACAAGTTGCGAGTCATGACGATTTGACGGGCTTGTTCAACCGTCGCCATTTCATGGAGCTAGCAAAGCGTGAGTATAGAAGAGCAGTGCGCCTCCATCTGAACCTTTCTGTCGTAGTCATAGATGTTGATCACTTTAAGGCCGTTAACGATACACACGGTCATGCTGTCGGGGACATAGTGTTGCAAACACTGGCGCAAGCTATACAGAAAAATATTCGCGAGATAGATATTTTCGCACGGCTTGGGGGGGATGAATTTGTTTTGCTTTTGCCTGGTGCAAGTGAGGATCAGGCCTTTGACGTGATCGAACGTGCACGCCAGGAGCTGGCCAAGGCACACATGGATGCAGGGAGTGTGGCGCTTACAGTTTCAATCAGCGCTGGCGTCTCCAGCGTGTCGGCAGGTGGCGATACGTTTGAATTGATGCTGCACAATGCCGATACGGCGCTCTACCAAGCAAAGGAATCTGGCCGTGGTTGTGTGTCGATATATTTTGGTAATTAGTCCGTCCTGAACAACGCATCTCAAGTCATGGCAAGTTGAGGAGGTTCTGTATATCTAGGTTGCCGCCGGTTATAGTTGTTCGTTGAAAAGCACAACATGCATGCGCAAAAAAGCCGGATGGCTCTGAGGGGCATGCGCAGATGTGACTTGCGCTGCAAAGCATGGTATTTAAGGCGCTTGAGATACCAACAAAATTTCAGGAAAAGCCAATATACGTTGATACGGCAACGCTTGGCTGAACCAATCAAAGAGTGGGCACATACTGGAAATGACGCAGTCAACGACCACTAACCGTCGCAAAATATTCCGTGCTGCATTAGAAGAAATTATTGTTTCTCGTAGCTGAAAACGCCAAGATATTGGCAACAAGATAGGTTTTTTCTTGCTTAAAGAGTTGATAAGCGGCAACCAAACGGCAGTTGGGCTGGGTATAAAAGTATTTAGAATAAAGAAGTCGGCAGCAATGCTGACCTAAGTGTTTGATTTCATTGGTCGGGACGAGAGGATTCGAACCTCTGACCCCCTGCACCCCATGCAGGTACGCTACCAGGCTGCGCTACGCCCCGACTATCGCGAAATTATAGCAGAGTCGAACCGCGTAAAATGGGCATTTCGGGCTTTACATGGCTGAAAACAAACAACACAAGGGCAATTCATGGCAACGGAAATCGAGCGCAAATTTTTGGTGAAAGGGCGCGATTGGCAGGCGCAATGGCAGGGCATGCGGCTGGTGCAGGGTTATCTTTCTTCCGAACCGGAAAGGACGGTGCGCGTGCGTATTGCGGGCGATCTGGCAACGCTGAATATCAAGGGCAAGACGGAAGGCGCAACGCGCAGCGAGTGGGAGTATCCCATCCCCGTTGCGGAAGCGGAGGATTTGCTCGCGCGCCTGTGCGAGCAGCCGCTGATCGACAAGATTCGCTACCGTATCCCTTATGCGGGCATGGTGTGGGAAGTGGATGAATTCTTTGGCGAGAATGCCGGATTGGTGGTGGCCGAGATTGAGCTGGAATCCGAAGATCAGGCGTTTGAGAAACCGGATTGGGTGGGCGAGGAGGTGACGCATGATGCGCGTTATTTCAATGCGAGTTTGATCAGGCGGCCTTTCTCGAGGTGGTAAGGAAAAGTGGTCGGGTTGCCTGGTCTGATGCCGGAATGACAGCCTTTCTATCTCTACAAAAGAACGTCGCCCCAGAGAAAGCCGGGATCCAGTGTCGTTAAGACGCTGCTCGGGTCTCAGGCTCATGCTGCAGAGCAAAGCCACTGGGCCCCAGCCTACGCTGGGGTGACGGCAAATAGAAACTCTGAAACTGAACCCCAGCCTGTGTGCGGCCTTGCTGCATCTCGCTTCGCGAGACCAGCCTTCGGCCGTCCTGCACCCTACGGGCTGGTGCTGGGGCGACGCAAGGGGCGCAAACTTGAATACATCAAACTTCAACTGGCCGAATCAATAGTTGCGTCGAGGTGGCAAGAAAATACCGGGTAAAACATAAACGGGGGCGCATTTTTTGATTTCGCTGAACCTGATAATGACATGGTTTATGGTATCTTGATCTTGTTATCTGGCAATTCTTTTTATTCTCTTGAGATAGACGAACCGACATGCCACTGATTCTTGCCATCGCCGCTTTGCTGGGCCTCAAATATTTTGAGGTGAGTGTTTTTGCCGATTTGTCGTGGTGGTGGATTATCGGCTTGATGGCTCTGGCTTTTCTATGGTTTGAGTTTGGCGAAAAGATGCTGGGGCTGGACAAGCGCAGGGCGCATGAATCGCTGGAAAAGCAGCGCGAGGAGCGGGTGAAAAGGGAGTTTGAAGAGAATAACAAGAGAAGAAGAAAGTAGCCGACAGCAACATGAACGAATCTGGGGCATTTCCTTTTTTGGAAACGCCCCTTTTTTTTACGTAATGCTTGCGCGACTATTTCTTGGGAACGTACAGATCGGTAATGCTGCCCAACCCCATTTCTGCCGCAAACATTGTGGTTTCAGACAGCGTGGGATGCGCATGAATGGTGTGTGCCACATCGTCCAGATCGGCGCCCATTTCCAGTGCCAGCACGGTTTCTGCCAGCAGCTCGCCAGCATTGACACCGACAATTCCGGCTCCGAGTATGCGTTTGGTTTTGGGATCCCATAACAGCTTGGTCATGCCCTCGTCGCGACCCATTGCCTGCGCACGACCGGATGCCGCCCAAGGGAAACCGGATCGTTCATATTCAACCCCTTGCGCGTTGGCCTCGTTTTCCGTCAGGCCCATCCATGCGATTTCGGGGTCGGTGTAGGCAACGGAAGGAATGGTGTGCGCATCAAAGCCAGCCTTGTGCCCGGAGATAACTTCGGCGGCAATACGCGCTTCGTAACTCGCCTTGTGCGCCAGCATCGGTTCGCCGCAGATGTCGCCAATCGCATAAATGTGCGGCATATTGGTGCGCTGTTGCTTGTCCACGGGGATAAAGCCGCTTTCATCGACTTTGACGCCCGCCCTTTCCGCGCTGATCTGCTTGCCGTTCGGCCGACGACCGACGGCCATGAGCACCATGTCATAGAGTTGCGGTTCAGCGGGGGCTTCAGCGCCCTCAAAGGTGGCGAGCAATTGATCGCCTTGCGCTTCCAGTCTTGCAACCTTGGTGTTCAGATAGATGGCTTCGTAACGCTGCTGAATACGTCTTTGCAGCGGGCGGATCAGGTCGCGGTCTGCGGCAGGAATCAGCCCATCGGCAAATTCGACGACGGTGATTTTCGCGCCCAGCGCATCGTAAACACAGGCCATTTCCAGCCCGATGATGCCGCCGCCGATGACCAGCATGCGTTCGGGAATCTTGCGCAATTCGAGGGCGCCGGTAGAGTTGATCAGCCCCGGGTGGCCAATCGGGAAGCCGGGGATGTGAACGGAGGACGAACCGGCTGCGATGATCGCATGCTTGAACTTGATGGTTTGCATGCCATCTTGTGTTTCAACTTCAAGCGTTTCAGGCGAGGTGAATGCCCCCACGCCTTGTATGATTTGAACCTGACGCGCCTTTGCGAGACCGCCCAGTCCACCTGTCAGGCGGCTGATGATACTGTCCTTCCAGCGGCGCAATTCCTTGATGTCGATTTCCGGTTTGCCCATGTGTATGCCATAAGGGGCCATTTCTTCGGCATCGGTAATGACTTTCGCTGCGTGCAGCAGTGCCTTGGAGGGAATGCAGCCCACATTCAGGCAAACGCCGCCCAGCACTGGGTAGCGCTCAACCAGTACGACATCCTGCCCGAGGTCGGCTGCGCGAAAGGCTGCGGTATAACCACCGGGGCCAGCGCCCAGTACAACGGTTTCACATTCAATATCCGCTTTGCCGGTGAACGCGACGGTCACGGGAGATTGCGTTTCGGTGGGAAATTCGTTGGGTGTGGTAACAGTCTCTGTCATGGGTTTTTCGGTTTGCATTTTTTCGGGAACCAATGAGAGTAGCACAGAACCTTCTGAAACATTGTCTCCTAGGCCAACTTTCATTTCCCGGATTATGCCAGCATGATTGGAAGGTATTTCCATGCTGGCTTTGTCAGATTCAACTGTGACCAGCACTTCAATGATTTCCACATCCTTGAAATCGCCGATATCCGGTACCTTGATGTCAATCGTTTTCATGTTATCTGGCTCCCGTGGTTACAGCAGCGTCTTTCGCATGTCGGAAAGCAGTGCCGCGATATAGGCCGTAAAGCGCGTGCCCTGTGCGCCGTCGATCACGCGATGGTCGTATGAAAGCGAGAGCGGCAGAATCAGGCGCGGGTTGAATTGCTCGCCATCCCAGACTGGTTGCATGTTCAGTCGTGACAGACCCAGAATCGCCACTTCAGGGGCATTGATGATTGGCGTGAAATAAGTGCCGCCAATGCCGCCGAGCGAGGTGATGGTAAAGCTGGCGCCATGCATGTCAGACGGGCTGAGCCTGCCTTCGCGCGCCAGCGCGGAAAGTTCGCCCATCTCTCTGGCAATTTGCAGCACGCCTTTCTGGTCGGCATCCTTGATGACTGGCACGACCAGGCCATGCACCGTGTCGGCGGCAAAACCGATGTGGTAGTAGCGTTTCAGGATCAGGTTATCGCCGGTTTCATCCAGCGAGGCGTTGAATTCAGGATGTCGTTGCAGCGCGTACACGCATGCCTTGATGACGAAGGCCAGAATGGTCAGTCTTATGCCGTTTTCTTTTGATGACTGGTTGGATTCCACGCGAAAAGCTTCAAGCTCGGTAACGTCAGCCTGTTCGTATTGCGTGACATGAGGAATCATGACCCAATTGCGGTGCAGGTTTGGGCCACTCATTTTCTTGATGCGCGATAGCGGCTGGATTTCAGTCGGGCCGTATTGTGCGAAGTTGAGTTCCGGCCACGGCAGCAGGCTCAGGCCAGTGGCGCCTTGCGCCGTCTGCGCTGGCTGGGTTGCTGCGCCCGTCATCACCTCCTTGACGTAAAGCTGCACATCTTCATGCGTGATGCGCCCCTTGCTGCCGGTGCCTTGCACATGGGTGAGATCCACACCCAGTTCGCGTGCGAATTTACGCACCGATGGCGAGGCGTGCGGTCTGGCTCCCGGTGCGGCAGGTGCCGGTTCCGGTATGGTTGCTGCCGGCACAGGGGAAGGGGCTGGCGGTTGCGGTGTCGGGGAGGGCGTGGCGGGCGCTAATGCCTGATGGGGCTCAGGTGTTGGCGTTGGCGCTTCCGTTGTTGCAGCGGGCGTATCGCTGGCTTCTTCTGCCTCCAGTAATAGCAAGAGTGAACCTTCGTTTACCTGGTCCCCAAGTTTGACCTTCATTTCTTTGACGACACCGCTGTGACTGGAAGGAATTTCCATGCTGGCTTTTTCTGATTCGACCGTGACGATCGAATCGTCAACATGGATCGTGTCGCCTGGTTTGACCAGCACTTCAATCACGTCGACATTCTTGAAGTCGCCGATGTCCGGTACTTTGATTTCAATGGTGCTCATAACATTTTCCCCTTGTTCTTTTATTGGGTGGCAGGGTTTGTTTTTTCTGGATCAATGCCGTATTTTTCGATCGCCTGTTTCACAATTTCGGTTGAAACGACGCCTTCGTCGGCCAGACTTCTCAGCGCCGCGATCGTCACGAAATAGCGATCGACTTCAAAGAATGCGCGCAGTTTCTTGCGCGTGTCCGAGCGGCCAAAGCCATCCGTTCCGAGCGCAGTGAAGCGCCGTTCCCCTGGAATGAATGGCCGAATTTGCTCGGCGAAGCTGCGGATGTAGTCGGTCGACGCAATGATCGGGCCGGTCGTGTCTTGCAGGCACTGCGTGACATACGGCACGCGTTGCGCTTCGGTTGGGTGCAGCATGTTCCAGCGCGCCGTATCCTGACCTTCCCGCGCCGCAATCGTGAAGGACGGGGCTGACCAGACGTCGGCGCTGATGCCCCAGTCTTTTTGCAGCATGTCGGCGGCAGCGATGACCTCGCGCAGGATGGTGCCCGATCCAAGCAATTGAACGCGCTTCTTGTTGCGCGGCTTGCCTTTCTGGAGCAGGTACATGCCTTTAAGAATGGCTTCTTCCTGGCCGGCCTGGAGGCCGGGCTGCGGATAGCTTTCGTTCATGATTGTGATGTAATAGAACACATCTTCCTGCTCCTGCACCATGCGGCGAATGCCATCCTGCATGATGACGGCCAGTTCATGCGCAAAGGTCGGGTCGTACGGCATGCAATTCGGGATCGTTGACGCCACGATATGACTGTGACCATCTTCGTGTTGCAAGCCCTCACCGTTCAGTGTGGTACGTCCGGCGGTGCCGCCCATCAGAAAGCCACGCGCTCGGATGTCAGCAGCTGCCCAGGCAAGATCGCCAATGCGTTGCAGGCCAAACATCGAATAAAAGGTGAAAAATGGCAGCATGATGCGGTTGTTGCTGGAGTAGGAAGTGGCGGCGGCTATCCATGAACTCATGCCCCCCGCCTCATTGATGCCATCCTGCAACACCTGTCCTTGCTCGTCCTCGCGGTAGTACATGACCTGGTCGATATCGACCGGCTCATATTGCTGTCCATGCGGGTTGTAAATGCCCACCTGACGGAAGAGTCCTTCCATGCCGAAAGTGCGGGCTTCATCGACCAGAATCGGTACGATGCGTGGCCCAAGCTCTTTTTCGCGCAGCAGTGTCGTGATGATGCGCATGTAAGCTTGAGTCGTTGAGATTTCGCGGCCAGCAGCGGTCGGTTCCAGTACGGCCTGAAAATCTGACAGCGTCGGGATGGACAGGTTTTCATCGGCTCTGGCGCGTCTGTGCGGCAGGTAACCGCCCAACGCCTTTCGGCGCTCATGCAGGTACTGGATTTCTGGCGAATTGTCGGCAGGTTTGAAAAACGGGATGCCGTTTCCTTGCAGCGCTTCATCCGGAATGGGCACGGAAAATTTGTTGCGCATCGAGATGAGGGTGTCGTTGTCCAGCTTTTTGGTTTGGTGTGAGGTGTTGAGGGCTTCACCAGCCTTGCCCATGCCCCAGCCTTTGATCGTTTTGCAAAGCAATACGGTGGGCTGTCCCTTGTGTTCCTGCGCTGCCTTGAAGGCGGCATAAACCTTGTGTGGGTCGTGACCGCCACGGGTAAGGCGCCAGATGTCATCGTCCGACATGTGCGCCACCCTTTCCAGCAGTTTCGGATGTTTGCCGAAAAAGTGTTTGCGCACATAGGCACCGTCCTTGGCGCGGTAGCTCTGATATTCGCCGTCGATGGTTTCCATCAGCGTGTTTTTGAGAATGTCATCCGTGTCGTTGGCGAATAGCTGATCCCAGTCCGCCCCCCAGATGACCTTGATCACATTCCAGCCCGAGCCGCGAAAGTCGGCTTCCAGTTCCTGGATGATTTTGCCGTTGCCTCGCACTGGCCCGTCCAGTCGTTGCAGGTTGCAGTTGATGACCATGATCAGGTTGTCGAGGTTTTCGCGACTGGCCAGACCGATGGCACCCGTGGCTTCGGGTTCGTCCATTTCGCCGTCGCCGCAGAATACCCAGACCTTGCGATTGGCCGTGTCGGCGATCTCACGTGCGTGGAGGTACTTCAAAAAGCGCGCCTGATAGATCGCCATGATGGGACCAAGCCCCATCGAGACGGTCGGGAATTGCCAGAAATCCGGCATTAGCATCGGATGTGGATACGAAGACAGGCCGCCACCATCGACTTCGCGGCGAAAGTGCGTTAGCTGTTCTTCGGTGATGCGGCCTTCAAAAAAGGCGCGAGCATAAATGCCGGGAGATGAGTGGCCCTGAAAATAAACCAGATCGCCGCCGTGATCTTCGGTCGGCGCGTGCCAGAAATGGTTGAAGCCGGTGCCGAACATCGTCGCGAGCGACGTAAAGCTGGCGATGTGTCCGCCCAGCGTCGGATCCAGCCGGTTGGCGCGCACGACCATGGCCATGGCGTTCCAGCGCATCCAGTTGCGCAGGCGCTCCTCGATTTCCACATTGCCGGGCGAGCGCTCTTCAAGGTGGTCGGGGATGGTGTTGACATAAGCAGTATTGCTGGAAAAGGGCACGTTTGCCCCGCGCCTGCGCGCCAGGTCAATCAGGCGCTCAATCAGGTAATGCGCTCGTTCCGGGTCGTTTGCATCAATGACGGATTCGAGTGCATCCAGCCATTCCTGTGTTTCTTCGGCATCATTATCAGTGACTGTTATTTTTTGAATTGGATATAACTGCTCAGACATTTGTGACGTCTCCCTTCTTGTTAATTGCTGCCGTGGGTGGTGGACAGGAATTCTGCTTTTTGTTTTCCAACGGAGGCAGTGTATGCCAAGTTCGTAAATCGTGTGTGACACGCAATAAGTGGTAGCCGGGCGTCAGGTCATTTAAAAACCCGCTGCTGGCCCTTAAAATAATGGGTTTTCCGCTTAATTTCCGGCGATTAGCCTGGCAACAATTTATAATCGCTCCTTTTAACAGTTTTATTTTTGACGAATAACATGACCGCACAAATTATTAATGGAAATCAACTTGCGCAGGAAATACGCGCCGATATTGCAAAGCGCGCCGCAGCATTAACGGCACAAGGTGAACAGCCGGGCCTGGCTGTGATTCTGGTTGGAGAAGATCCAGCCTCGACGGTGTATGTTCGGAACAAGGAAAAAGCCTGTGAAGCCAATGGTATTCGCTCGGTGCTTGAACGGTATGACAGCGATTTTCCGGAAGCTGCGCTGATCGAAAGAATCGAAGCCTTGAACAACGACCCGACGATCCATGGCATTCTGGTTCAATCGCCGCTGCCGGATCATATTGATTTCCGCAAGGTCATCGAAGCTATCGCGCCAGAAAAAGATATGGATTGCTTTAATGTCGTCAATGTCGGCAACCTGATGGTGGGCGATCCGACGATTCGTCCCTGCACGCCCTATGGCGTGATGAAAATGCTGGAATCCATTGATTATCCAATTCGCGGCGCGAATGCCGTCATCGTGGGCGCGTCCAATATTGTTGGCAAGCCGATGGCAATGCTGTTGTTGCAGGCGGGCGCAACGGTGACGATCTGTAACTCCAAGACGCAAGACCTGGCGGCCAAAACGCGTGAAGCAGACATCCTGATTGCCGCGACCGGGCGGCGTAACATTATTACTGCCGACATGATTCGGCCCGGCGCAGCAGTGATTGACGTTGGTATCGGGCGTGACCCGGACGGCAAGTTGTGGAGCGACGTCGATTTCCCGAACGCCAAGGAAGTGGCTGGCTACATTTCGCCGGTCCCGGGCGGTGTTGGCCCAATGACGATCACCATGCTGCTGATGAATACCATCGAGGCGGCCGAACGCAAGTTGCAGCAGCGTTAAGCCAGCCAGCGCGTTGACGCGATCATGCCTTGTCTGAAAGGGACGCTCAGGCAAGGCGCGTCACGCCTGGATTTGTTTTCGGGCAAGCTGGCATGAATGCAATTGTGATAATGTGACAGCGCCCAAATTGATCAACCTGTTCCGAACTGTCCGGTTTCTGCCATGAATAATCCACTGCTCGATTTTTCCGATCTTCCGCGCTACGACACGATCACGCCCGACCACATCAGCCCTGCCATCGACCAGTTGTTGTCTGAGGCCGGTGCTGTGGTCGAAAAACTGGAAGCGCCGATGGTGCCGGTGAGCTGGGATGCTTTTGTGCAGCCGCTGGAAGATGCGGCAGAGCGCCTCGGGCGAGCCTGGGGCGTGATCAGTCACATGAATTCGGTGGTGGATACGCCGGAACTGCGCGCTGCCTACAACGAGAATTTGCCGAAGGTGACCGAATTCTGGACTTTGCTGTCGCAAAATCTGGCGCTGTTCGAGAAGTACAAGGCGATTGGCGCGAGTGCTGATTTCGAGGGCTACTCGCAGGCGCGCAAGAAAATCGTCGAAAATGCCTTGCGCGATTTTCGGCTGGGTGGTGCGGAGCTGGTTGATGAAAAGAAACAGCGCTTTGCCGAGATACAGGAACGTCTGGCGGCCTTGTCCACACGTTTTTCGGAAAACGTGTTGGATGCGACCAACGATTACGCACTCTACGTTGAAGACGAAACGGCATTGAGCGGTTTGCCGGAAGATGCCAGGCTGGTGGCGCGCAATGCGGCAGAAAAAGATGAAAAAGCCGGTTACAAGTTTACGCTGCACTTCCCATCGTTTTTGCCGTTGATGCAATATGCCGACAACCGTGCCTTGCGCGAGACGATTTATTACGCCAATGTCACCAAAGCGTCGGAACTGGGTGCGAATGCCGACTGGGACAATACGGAAATCATCCGGGAAGTGCTGCAATTGCGCGAGGAAGAGGCGCAGTTGTTGGGCTACGGTAATTATGCCGAAGTATCCCTGGTGCCCAAGATGGCGCAAGCGCCGACACAGGTGATCCAGTTTCTGGAAGACATCGCGTCACGCGCGCGTCCGTTTGCTGAGCGCGATCTGGAAGAATTGCGCGACTTTGCCAAAACATCGCTCGGACTGGAAAAGCTGGAAGCATGGGACTTTCCTTATGCCTCCGAGAAGTTGCGCCAGCAACGCTACGCTTTTTCCGAGCAGGAAGTGAAACAGTATTTCCCGGAACCGACAGTCATGGCAGGCTTGTTCCGCGTGATCGAAAAGCTGTTTTCGGTCAAGGTGTTGCCCGACAGTGCGCCGGTGTGGCACCAGGATGCGAAATTCTTCCGCATTGAGCGCGACGGCCGCCTGCTCGGCCAGTTTTATCTGGATTTGTATGCCCGCAACGGCAAGCGCAATGGTGCCTGGATGGACGATGCGCGCGGACGTCGCCTGACGGCCAAGGGCATTCAGACGCCCGTCGCGTACATGTGCTGCAATTTTTCCGGGCCGGTTGAGAAGGCGGGCGAATTACGCCCGGCACTGTTTTCGCACAATGACGTGATTACCTTGTTCCATGAGTTTGGTCACGGCTTGCATCACCTGCTCACGCAAGTGGATGAACTGGGCGTTTCCGGCATTTCCGGCGTGGAGTGGGATGCGGTCGAACTGCCATCGCAATTCATGGAAAATTTCTGCTGGGAATGGGATGTGTTGCAGCACATGACCGCCCATGCCGATACTGGCGAGCCATTGCCTCGCGCACTGTTCGACAAGATGATCGCAGCCAAGAATTTCCAGTCCGGTCTGCAAATGTTGCGTCAGGTCGAGTTTTCACTGGTCGATATGCATTTGCATTTTGACTACGATCCGAACGGCGGCCAGACTTTCCAGAGCGTGCTCGATGATGTGCGCGCCCGTTTTTCGGTCGTGATTCCGCCGGACTACAATCGCTTCCTGCATGCTTTCAGCCATATTTTTTCCGGCGGTTATGCGGCGGGCTACTACAGCTACAAGTGGGCGGAAGTGTTGTCTGCTGATGCTTATGGCGCATTCGAAGAGGCGCAGGAATCTGGCGAGGAAGTTTTGTCAGAAACGGTTGGCGGCCGTTTCCTGAAAGAGATTCTGGCAGTGGGTGGCGCGCGCCCGGCGCTGGAATCATTTACTGCCTTTCGCGGCAGAGAGCCGTCAATTGATGCGCTCTTGCGGCATAATGGCATGATTGTTTGATACTGCAATCGGGTCAATCAAAAGGAGAGCGAGGGGTTCAGATGAGGATCAGCCTTTTTTGTTTGCTATTTTTAGCCCTGACGAGTGCTCATGCAGAGCTGTATAAATGGGTAGATGCGTCGGGCAAGGTACATTTTAGCGATCAGCCGCCGCCAAAAGGTGTGGGCGAAGTCGAAAAAAAGGATCTGGCTACCAGGCCGGCAACCCAGGTGAGCGACCTGCCATATGTGCTTGCGATGGCGGTCAGGAACCATCCGGTCACGCTGTACACCACGCGTAATTGCCTGCCCTGTGACGAAGGGCGGGTGTTGCTGAAAAAGCGTGGCATCCCGTTTGCGGAAAAAACCGTCAATACCAACGCAGACATCATGAAAATGAAAGAGGTCAGCGGCGATAACGGGTTGCCGTTGCTGGTGGTTGGTGCCAGCAAGATGACCGGTTATGACGCCAGCCGTTGGGAAACGATGCTTACGCTGGCGGGTTATCCGAAAACCAGCCAACTGCCGAGTGGTTACCAATTTTCATCGGCGCGTCCAGTCGCACCCGAAAATCAGGCGGACGTCGCAAAAGAGCAGACCAGGCCCGAATTAAAGCCCAAAGAACTCGAAACAGACTTGAAACCTGCCCAGGGTAATGCGCCAGAAGGGTTCCGTTTCTGATAGAGTGAGCAAGATGACCAGGATCGATTTCCATACCAGTATCGCTGATAGCGTTGCCTACACTTGCCGTCTGGTGCGCAAGGCGAACGCACTGGCAGACAAAAGCCGGATTGTGATTTTGCTACAGGACAGGGAGCAGTTGGCGACACTTGATCAGGCATTGTGGGCGTTTTCCGCGCAGGAT
The DNA here is from genome assembly GCA_963666295.1 of Burkholderiaceae bacterium. GTDB lineage: Bacteria > Pseudomonadota > Gammaproteobacteria > Burkholderiales > Burkholderiaceae_D > QZKY01. The sequence goes on from OY762707.1 coordinate 1,888,222, forward strand.
TTTTTGCCGCACGCAGAAGTTGGCGATCCGCTTGCCGCGCAAACGCCGATTTTGCTGGCGGAAGGCGCCCAGTCGGAGTTGCCGCATTACGACATTCTGATCAATTTGTCGCGCAGCGTACCGTCGCAATTTGCGCAGTTCGGGCGCATGATCGAAATTGTCTCGAACGGCGAGGGCGATATTGAAGCTGGTCGTGAGCGCTATGCGCATTATCGGCAGCGAGGCTATCCGTTAAACCATCATGTTGTGAGTTAGCGATGAGTACCCAGTCACCAGATGCCATCCCCGTGCTGACACAAGTGATCGATCTGTTGCCGCCGCCATCATCCGCGACGCATCCGTCTGGCCTGGCCGCTGCGGCGAGTCCGGAATCGGCCAAAGAGGAATGGGCCAATATTGAACGTACGATCAATGATCGGGTTTTGCTGCAGTTGCAGGGACGCATTGATTTCATGCTGGAGCGTCGGCTCAGGGAAAGCCTGGACGAGGCCATGCAAAAGGTGACGCAGGATCTGGTTGGAGAAATCCGGCGGGGGCTGGAAAGTGCGTTAAGAGATGTGATCGCCCATGCCGTCGCACAGGAAGTTGCGCGCATGCAGGCGTCGGAATAAAGCCGTAGAAGTATCGGGGAAAAGTGTGAAAGTCATCGTATTAGGCGCGGGGATTCTGGGAACGACGTCGGCCTGGTTCCTGAACAAATCAGGCCACGAAGTCACCGTTATTGAACGTCAGCCCGGCGCTGCGCAAGAAACCACTTGCGCCAATGGATGCCAGATTTCCGTTTCGCACTCCGAGCCGTGGTCGAACCCCGCGACACCGATGAAGGCACTCAAGTGGTTGGGACGGGAAGATGCGCCCTTGCTTTACCGGTTCCGTGCCGAGTGGCTGCAATGGGAATGGGGCATACGCTTCCTGAGGGAGTGTCTGCCAAGTCGTACAAACTACAATATTCGCCAGTGTCTGGCGCTGGCCGATTTCAGTCTCAAAACCTTGCAGGAAGTGCGCGAAGAAACCGGCATCAGCTACGATGAAGTGACGCGCGGCATCATGCACTTTTTTACCGACCAGAAAGATTTTGACAGCTCGGTTGCCTCGGCAGAATTTATTACCTCGCTGGGTTGTCCGCGTATCCCGATTACAACGGACGATGTGATTCGCATCGAACCGGCATTCGAGTCCATTCGCGACAAGATCGTCGGCGGCGATTTCACGCCGACGGATGAGTCCGGCGATTCGAAGCTGTTTACTGTGCAGCTCGCCGGAAAGGCAGCAGAGGCGGGGGTGGACTTCCGCTATAACCACGCCGCAACGCGCCTCCTGACCGAGGGCTCGGGTGCAACCGCCAGAATTACGGGTGTGGAAGTGATCAATGAGCGCGGCCAATATGAGGTGCTGAAAGCAGATTCCTACGTGGTCGCCATGGGTAGCTATTCCACACCGTTCTTGAAGCCCTTAGGCATCAACCTGATGATTTATCCGGCAAAAGGCTATTCTGCCACCTACCCGGTCATCAACCCGGATGCCACGCCGACCGTATCGCTGATTGATTCCAGTCACAAGCTGGTGTTTGCCCGTCTGGGCGATCGTTTGCGCGTGGCAGGAACGGCCGAGATCAACGGTTATTCTCGTGTGCTGAATCAGGCACGCTGCGACATGTTGACCGCACGCACACGCGAATTGTTCCCGGATGCCTGCGACTGGGAACAGCCCAATTTCTGGACCGGGCTGCGTCCAATGACGCCGTCGAACATTCCGTACATTGGGCGCATGAAATATGCCAACCTGTATCTGAATGCCGGTCACGGCACGCTGGGCTGGACGATGGGCTGCGGCTCGGGGCGTGCAGTGGCCGAGCTTGTTTCAGGCCATCAGCCGGATGTGGATTTCTCGTTCACCGGAACCTGAAGCGGCGCACCCTGAAACAAGGCAGATTTTTCTGCCATTTCCCTGCTTTTCGACGCAAGCGCATAGACTGCGCACCAACGACGCTGGACCCCAGCCTCCGCTGGGGCGACGCCATATAGAAACGCACAGTCGTCATCCCGATGAAAATCGGGATCCAGTGACTTTCTCTGTTAAGAGGCTTTCCTTTGCGTCACCCTTGCCAGTTCCACCTTCGCACTGCCCTCGGCCAGTTGAATGCCGATGGTTTCCTGTGCACGCAGTTCAGCGGGCGAATGCAGAATCTGCCCGGCATTATTGGTTACGATCGCGTAACCCCGCTCCAGCGTGCGTTGCGGATTCAGTAATTCGAGTTGCGCCGCCAGGGCGTTCAGGTGTTGGCGTTGCTGGCTGAGCTGGTAGCGCATCCCTTGCGTCAGGCGGCGGTGGCTTTCACTCAGCATTGTGCGCTGTGCCGTGGTTTTTGGCAGTTGCGCTGTCAGGCGGGTTTGCAACTGTTGCAGCGCATGCTGCGCACCGGTCAGGCGAGTACGACCAACGTGCGTCAGGCGAGTGGCAGTGGCTTGCAGTTTCAATCTCTCATTGGCAATGCGCGCCGATGGGCTGATCAGGCGGCGTGCCAGGCCGTCCAGTTTCTGCGCACCTTCATTCAGGCGGCGCTGCATGGCGTGCTGCAGGCGATGCCGCTGTGTGCCCAGTTCCATCAGCCAGTCGCTTTGCGCGCGGCAGGCCATTTCTGCGGCTGCGGTTGGTGTTGGGGCGCGCAAGTCGGCGGTGAAATCCGCAATAGTGACATCGGTTTCATGGCCGACGCCGGAAATGATCGGCAACTTGCACGCCGCAATGGCACGCGCAACCGTTTCTTCGTTGAATGACCACAAATCCTCCAGGCTGCCGCCACCGCGACAGAGCAGCAGCAGATCGCACTCGGCGCGCCTGGAGGCCGTGGCAATGGTTTGCGCAATTTGTCGCGCAGCGCCTTCTCCCTGAACGGCGGTGGGGTAAACAATCAGGCGCACATGCGGGGCGCGGCGTTGCAGCGTCGTGAGGATATCCTGAAGCGCGGCGGCCTGCGGGCTGGTGACGATGCCGATGGTTCGAGGAAAGGCGGGTAAGGGAAGTTTGTTTTCGGTGCGGAATAAGCCTTCGTTTTCCAGCCGATTCTTGAGGCGCAAAAAGGCTTCATACAGATTGCCCATTCCGGCACGCCGTACCGCTTCGACAGTCAACTGGAAATCGCCGCGCGGCACGTACAGCGTCACCAAGGCGCGCGCTTCCACATGGTCGCCATTTTTCGGGATGAATTCAGAAAGTTGCGCCCGATTGCGAAACATCACCGCCCGCACCTGCGCATGCTCATCCTTCAGTGTGAAGTAGCAATGACCGGATGCCGCGCGCGTGAAATTGGAGACTTCGCCGGAAATCCAGGTCAGTGGAAAACTGCGTTCCAATACCTGCGCGGCGCGCAGATTAAGCTGGGAAACCGGCACAATGGGTGGTGCAATATTGGCCTCGAACTTATAACTTGTTGTATTCATTAAGCTTTCCAAAAAACAAGCTTTCCACAGATTGCAAGAATTGCATGACAGGAAATGTAATATATTTATTTTTAAAAAGTATTGTAACTCATTGAAATTAAAAGATAAATCTGCATAGATATTACGTGCATTTCATATTTTCAATGTTGTCAGGTGGAAAAGTTTAGCTGGACAGGAGAAATGTTCACAAAGTTATCCACAGACAGATTGATAGATGCGCCCCTGTTCTCCACAACCTGAAAAAATGATGGCGGACCCACTCGCGTCCGGTCAAATTACCGAACGGAAATGGGGTGCTGGGAGAGGGGTGCTTTAGCGAGCAAGTGGCAGCGATGCTGGCAAGGCGGGTGACGCATGGCAAGCCGGGCAGGCCGAGGCGTCGGGAATAGTGTGAGGGTGTAGAGGCAAAATAAAACCCCCGCCGAAGCGAGGGTTTTGAGAGGATGGGGAAGGTTACGAAAACGTGGTCTGCCCCCCCCCATTTACCTTGTTTTTAGCGGCAAGTCGCTGGTACATATTTGTCATCAATAGTTGCAGTGCAGGTCCATGTCAGTTGTCCACCTCCAACATCTGTAGGAGTGAATACAACGTCGCCTGCAACATCGGTAATTTTTGAAGTAACCGTAACAACGCCAGTGGTATCCGTAATCACGATGTTATCAACATAATCTGTGTCACCAGGATAGGTATAGCCGGAGTTGGCAGCTGTTACCTCATCAAGCGCACCAAGTGTTGATGCAGTTTCAGCTACTGCTAGTTTAGCTGGAGCTGCCATAACCATCATCTCGCTCACTTTTGCTCTAACGGTATAGCTTTGATAAGCAGGCAACGCAATCGCCGCCAAAATACCGATAATCGCTACCACGATCATCAGTTCAATCAGGGTAAAACCGCCTTGCGCTTTTTGCTTGGCTTTCATCATTTGAATTTTGTTCATGAGTTTCTCCTTGAGGGTGAAGAGCAGGGGAAATCTGCTACGCCTACTAATATGCAGATACCGTGCCAGCCTGAATTCTGTGTTTTTTCGCAAGAAATCGCGGTTTTTTAGGTAATTTATTACCATTCTTTGTCACCGCGCTGACAAATTTTGTCACTAGGATGTCAGAGATTGACGAATGTCGTCAGTTGGCATATTTATACTTTCGCCAAAATCCTGGATGCGTACAATCATGCAGGTGGGTGCTGGGGTGATGCGCAAAGCGGGCAATCTAGTGACTTTTCCTTGTTTTTCAGCAAAAACACATATGTTACTCACTCAACGACGCTGGACCCCAGCCTCCGCTGGGGTGACGGCAATAACGCATGGCGTCATCCCGATGAAGATCGGGATCCAGTGGCTTTTTCTGACTTTCAACGAGAGCAGCGGCGACAAACATCAACGACACTGGGCACCAGCCTGCGCAGGGGCGACGAGCAAAGCGCGCATAAGTTACTGACTAAACGACACTGGACCCCGGCCTACGCCGGGGCGACGCAAGGGGAGCAAACTTGAATACTTCAAACTTCAACTGGCCGAATTAATTTGAAATATACGCCTGTCATGCCAACCTACGCCGGGGTGACGCCCAGCAAGTTCCTTGGATTCTTTTATTTTGACGAAGGGGTAACACGATCATGAGTTTTTCCACGCTTTCCACGCTTCCTGCTTATCTTGCATTGCAGCAGCATGCCTTTGATGCATGGGACTGGCAGTTGCGCGCGCTGTTTGCCGAGTCGCCCGAACGATTCCCTGCGATGACGGTCGAGGCGGCCGGGTTGTTTATGGATTATTCAAAAAATGGCGTGACCGACGAAACGCTGCGCCATTTGTACGATCTGGCGCACGCCTGTGGCGTTGAGAAAAAGCGTGACGCGATGTTTGCCGGTGAGCATATCAACATTACCGAAGACCGTGCCGTGCTGCACACGGCTTTGCGTGCGCCACGCGACCAAGCCTTGGTGGTGGATGGGCAGGACGTAGCGGGCGATGTGCATGCCGTGCTGGATCGAATGCGGGATTTCAGCCATCGCGTGCGTGCGGGAGAGTGGCGCGGTTACAGCGACAAGCCGATTTCGGATGTGGTGAACATTGGCATTGGCGGTTCCGATTTGGGCCCGAAAATGGTGTGTCAGGCGTTGCGTCCTTATGCGCAGGCAAACCTGAGCATGCATTTCGTTTCTAACGTGGACGGCCACGATCTGGATGCGGTGCTGGCCAGGGTTGATCCGGAAACCACGCTGTTCATCATTACGTCCAAAACCTTCACGACCATGGAAACCATGCTGAATGCGCATTCGGCGCGCAACTGGTTCTTGCGGCACGCGAACGAGGCGGCGTTACCCAAACACTTTGTGGCGGTTTCCACCAATGCCGATGCGGTGCAGGCATTCGGTATCGATACCGACAACATGTTCCCGTTCTGGGATTGGGTTGGCGGGCGCTATTCCGTCTGGTCGGCAGTGGGCTTGCCGGTGATGTTGTCGGTCGGGCCGGAACACTTTGCAGACTTTCTGGCAGGGGCGCACGCAATGGATGAACATTTTTGCGAAGCGCCGCTGAATGCCAACATGCCGGCGATGCTGGCGTTGATCGGCATCTGGAACCGCGATTTGCTCGGCTACACCACGCTTTCGATTGCGCCGTACCATCAGGATCTGGCGCGCTTCCCCGCCTATTTGCAGCAACTGGAAATGGAAAGTAACGGCAAAGGCGTAACGCTGGAAGGGGAGCCGGTGGAAGGGGGCACATGCCCGGTCATCTGGGGCGATTGTGGTACCAACGGTCAGCATGCTTACTTCCAGTTGCTGCATCAGGGTACGGACATTACGCCGATTGACTTCATCGCCGCACTCAGGCCGAGTCACGGTCTGCCGGGGCACCATGCGGCACTGCTGGCCAATTGTTTCGCACAGGCGGAAGCCTTCATGCGCGGCAAGACGGAAGATGAAGTACGCGCTGAAATGCAGGCGCAAGGGATGGGTGAAGCGAAAATTGACGCACTGGTGCCACATCGCAGCTTCCCAGGAAACCGGCCAAGCAACATGATTCTGATGGATGAACTGACGCCCGCCACGCTCGGTGCCCTGATTGCGCTCTACGAGCACAAGGTATTCGTGCAAGGCGTGATCTGGGATGTGAACAGTTTCGATCAGTGGGGCGTGGAGTTAGGTAAGGTGTTGGCGAAGAATATTCAGGATGAGTTAAACGGCGCAGTTGCAGTGGCCGAGCATGATAGTTCGACCAGTGGGCTCATTGCCCTTGCTCGCTCGAAAGCCAATCTGGATTGAACGCGATAGCAGCGTTGCATGGCCTTGCCGTACGTCGCGTACTGTCTGCGGGCTAGCGCCTTGTTCTCGCGCTTACTTGCACGAGGATAAAAGCAGTAGTGCTAGTTATCCTGCTCCATGTCACCCGGCGACGGGTTTATTCTTTCGTTGCTTCGTATTGGGAGGGGTTCAATCCGCATTAGACGCTGCCGCCGGTCTACCACCGGCAAAGAAAGCCACTGGCTTATACCTTTCACTGGAATGACGCTTGGAGATAAGCGACAATACAAAGAAACTTTTTGCGAACCGTCTAAAAGAAAAGGAAAAACAGGCATGAACCAACTAGAGCAGCTTCGCCAATACACCACCGTCGTGGCCGATACCGGCGATTTCCAGTCGATTCAGGCATTCGCGCCGCAGGATGCAACCACCAACCCCTCGCTGATTCTGAAAGCCGTGCAGATGGTGGATTACCAGTCGCTGCTGGAAAAGGCGGTGCGCGATCATGCTGACAAATCGACCGACGCCGTAATCGATAACCTGCTGGTTTCCTTCGGTCAGGAAATTCTGAAAATCGTTCCGGGCCGTGTTTCGACCGAAACCGATGCGCGCCTGTCTTTTGATACCGAAGGCACGATTGCCAAAAGCCAGGAACTGATTCGCCTGTATGAGGCGGCGGGCACGCCGCGTGATCGGGTGCTGATCAAGATTGCTTCCACGTGGGAAGGCATTCGCGCCGCCGAGGTGCTGGAAAAAGAAGGCATTCGCTGCAACCTGACCTTGCTGTTCTCACTGCCGCAGGCGATTGCCTGCGCGGAAGCAGGCGTGCAACTGATTTCGCCATTTGTTGGCCGCATTTATGATTGGTACAAGCGATCAACCGGACAAGAGTACACGGGGGCGGACGATCCGGGCGTGCAGTCGGTCAAGAGCATCTATACCTATTACCGCAAGTTTGGCTATGACACCGAGGTCATGGGCGCGAGCTTCCGCAATACGTCGCAGATTCTGGAACTGGCGGGTTGTGACTTGCTGACGATCAGTCCGGCGCTGTTGCAGCAATTGTCCGAGTCCAATGCGCCGGTCGAGCGCAAGTTGAGCGTGGACGTAGCCAAAGCGGATTCGATGCAAAAGATCGACATGGATGAAAAAACCTTCCGCTTCATGTTGAATGAAGATACCATGGCGACGGAAAAACTGGCCGAGGGCATTCGCCTGTTCTGTGCCGACATTGTGAAGCTGGAACAAATGATTGCGCAGATGCGCTAGGTGCGTAAATACTCAGGATTGAAAAGGCGCTTTCGGGCGCCTTTTTTGTTGGCGCGTAAACAGGGGCACAAAACGCCACTGGGCCCCAGTCTATGTGCAGCCTTGCTGCATCTCGCTTCGCGAGACCAGCCTTCGGCTGTCCTGCGCCCTACGGGCTGGTGCCGGGGCGACAGCCATTTAAACGTGAATTCGTCATTCCAGTGGCTTTACAGCCGTCAAAAAAGCGCTCGCACAGTGGTCGTAAAACAGGCGTGGGCTTATGCCTGGTTTGGTGTGCGCAGGGATAGGTTGGTATGCAGGCTGTCAATGATGACAGCGCGTAGCCGGTCACTGGTGCTAACCAGGTCGAAGCTATCTGGCATGAGAAGCCAGTTGGTGAGCATGCCGTCGAAATGGACACGTAAAAGCAAGGTGGCCAGATCAAGGTCAAGGTCTTTGTGCAGTTGCCCTTTTGATTGGGCATTGGCCAGTACGCGACGTAGCGTTGCGGCAACGCGCACCACCCAATCTTTTTGGTGAATCAGGATGGGGTCGTTCTCGTCCAGATGTTCAAACTTATGGAACAAAATAGTTAACACCTTGCGGTAATGCGGGTTTTCAACGACTTGCCGCATTACCTGGTTGCCGCCCTCGCGTAATCTTACAAGCGGATCGGTCGTTTTTTCGTCTGCAATTTCTTCGATCATGGCGAGCATGGGTTGATGTACCCGATCGCACATGGCTCTGAACAGGTCGCCCTTGTTTTTGAAATGCCAGTAAATCGCGCCGCGCGTGACGTCTGCGGCTTTTGCGACATCAGATAGCGCCGTGCTGGAAACGCCTTTTTCATTAAAGACGTCTTCGGCCGCATCCAGAATGCGCTCGCGGGTTTCCTGTGCCTGTTCCTTTTTCGTTTTGCGTGTCATTTAGTCGTAACTTGAGTCGAAAAAATTATGCGAATGCGGCGATAATAGCATACATACATTCATGAATGTATGTATAATTCACTCCCTGAATCTGGATTTCATTGCCTGCCGGATTGGTGGGCGAGACATTAGGAGTGCTGAATAAATCGGCGAGTGATCATCGCGCAATGTCGCTGATCGTTGGTGCAAGCTTTTAATCAGCGTTTCCATAACTTAACGGCCTGAATCATGATGACTTCACATACACGCTTATGTTTGCTGGGTGCAGCAATCGTCTCGGTTTTTGTACTGACAGCTTGCGGCAAGAAGCCGCAGCAAGGCGGAAAAATGCCGCCGACACGGGTCTCCGTGGTAACGGTTACGCCGCAGCGTCTGGGTGTGGTGAATGAATTGCCTGGCAGGCTGGAAGCCAAGCGCGTGGCGCAGGTGCGGGCGCGCGTACCGGGCATTGTGCTCAAGCGGGCTTTCAGAGAGGGTAGTGAAGTCAAGCAAGGGCAGGTGTTGTTCCAGATTGATCCGGCACCGTATGAAGCGGCGCTGGCAAGTGCGAAGGCCAGCCTGGCGAAAGCGGAAGCCAATGAGGTCCAGTCAGGGTTGAAATTGAAGCGTTACGCGCCCTTGGTGACAATCAAGGCGATCAGCCAGCAGGAATTTGATGATGCGGACGCCGCGCACAAGCTGGCGGTGGCCGAAGTCGCGGCGGCACAGGCAAGTGTGAAAACAGCCAGCCTGAACCTGGGTTATGCGCGCGTGACATCGCCCATCACGGGCCGAATTGGTCGCGCATTGGTGACAGAAGGCGCATTGGTCGGGCAGGGCGAGGCGACGCAACTGGCGTTGGTGCAGCAGCTTGATCCGATGTATGTGAACTTGACGCAATCCAGTGCTGATTTGACGAAGATGCGTCAGGCCATGAAAAATGGTCAGTACCAGAAAACGCCGGAAGGCGAGGCGCAGGTGACGCTGATTCTGGAGGATGGCAGCGAGTATGCACACAAGGGCAAGTTGTTATTCTCCGACATTAGCGTAGATGAGTCGACAGGCATGGTCTCTGTGCGTGCCTTGTTCCCCAATAAAGAACGCATGTTGCTGCCAGGCACCTTCGTGCGGGCGCGTTTGCAGCAGGCGGTGAGTGAACAGGCGCTGGCGGTGCCGCAACAGGCGTTGCAGCGCACCAATAGCGGCGCAACGGTCATGCTGGTTGACGAAAAGAATATCGTGACGGTGCGGCCGGTGACGACAATGGCAACGCATGGTGACAAGTGGATTATCAGTTCCGGTCTGAAAGCGGGGGATCGCGTGATCGTTTCAGGCTTGCAGAAGATCCGGCCAGGCATGCCCGTGCAGGCTGCGGAGTGGGGCGTGCCTCCCCAAACGGCTGCGGCTGGGGCGGAAACAGCGGAAAAAACAAAGCCTGAAGTTGCTGACAAGCCCGTCGCAAACGCGGCTTCCAAACCAGCGAATAAGTAAGGGAATAACGCATGCCTAGATTTTTTATTGATCGCCCCATCTTTGCATGGGTGATTGCGATCTTCATCATGCTGGCGGGTATTCTGGCAATCAAGAGTTTGCCGGTTGCGCAGTATCCGGCAATTGCGCCGCCGCAGGTCAGGATTACGGCAACTTACCCCGGCTCTTCAGCAGAAACGCTGGAAAAAAGTGTGACGACGCTGATTGAGGAGGAAATCAACGGTGTCGAAGGCTTGCAATATGTGGAGTCGCAAAGCCAGAGCAATGGCACGGCTGAGATTACGGCAACTTTCAGAATGGATCGCGATGTCGATTTGGCGGCGGTTGACGTACAAAATCGTGTCAAGCGCGTTGAATCGCGTTTGCCCGCATCTGTGATGCAGCAGGGCGTGCAGGTTTCCAAGTCGCGCAGTAACTTCATGATGATTGTGGTGCTGCAATCCAGCGATAACAGCATGGGGCCAGTGGAACTGGGCGATTACCTGTCGCGCAATGTGATCAACGAAATCAAGCGGGTGCCGGGTGTGGGTGATGTGCGCCTGTTTGGCACGGAAAAAGCCATGCGTATCTGGCTGGATCCGGTGAAGCTGTCCGGCCTGAAACTGGCACCTTCGGATATTGCGGCTGCCCTGAGGGGGCAAAACGTGCAGGTGGCAGCGGGTTCTCTGGGTGCGTTGCCCAATACGGATAGCCAGAAGATGACGGCCAGCATCGTTGTGACCAGCCAGCTTTCTACGCTTGAAGAGTTTCGCGATATTGTGTTGCGCGCGAACCCGGATGGTTCCCTCGTGCGCTTGGGAGACGTGGCACGCATCGAGTTCGGTGCACGGGATTACGGCACGCGCGCGCGCCTGAACGGTAAAGATATGGCGGCAATGGCGATCATGCCGACCAATACGGCGAATGCACTGGATACGGCTGCAGCCGTCAAGGCCAAGATGGAAGATTTGTCGCAGTACTTTCCTGCAGGCGTGAAATATCGGGTGCCGTACGATACGACGAAGTTTATCGACATCTCCATTTCGAAGGTGGTGCAGACGCTGTTTGAGGCGGTCGTACTGGTATTCCTGGTGATGTATATTTTCCTGCAGAATATCCGCTACACGATTATTCCAACCATCGTGGTACCGGTATCCCTGCTTGGGACCTTCGCTACCATGAGCGTGCTGGGGTATTCGATTAACGTGCTGACCATGTTCGGCATGGTGCTGTCTATCGGGATTCTGGTCGATGATGCGATTGTCGTGGTTGAAAATGTCGAGCGCATCATGGCAACCGAAGGCTTGCCGCCCAAGGAGGCCACGCGCAAGGCGATGGATCAGATTAGCTCGGCCGTGGTCGGCATGTCGGTGGTAGCGATGGCCGTGTTTGTGCCAATGGCTTTCTTCGGCGGTGCGGTTGGTGCGATCTACCGCCAGTTCTCGGTGGCGGTGATTGCAACGGTATTCTTCTCGGCGGTGATGGCGTTGAGCCTGACGCCTGCCCTGTGCGCGACCATGCTCAAGCCGGTTGATCCAGAGCATGCGCATGCGAGAAAAGGGTTCTTTGGCTGGTTCAACCGGTCGTTTAACAAGACCGCCACGCGCTATGAGGGCGTCGTGGGCGGCATGCTGGTCAAGCTGATTCGTTATTCGGTTGTTTATGGCGCCATTGTTGTGTGTGTGGGCTTTTTGTACTGGCGTTTGCCGACGGCTTTCCTGCCAACGGAGGATCAGGGGTATGTGCTGGCCAATATTGAACTGCCTGCTGGTGCGTCAGACAACCGGACGCTTGAAGTCGTCAAGAAAGTGGAAAACCATTTTCAGCATGACTCGGCGGTAAAAGACATTATTGGCGTGACGGGTTTCAGCTTTAGCGGTCGCGGACAAAATGCGGGCATCACTTTCGTGCCACTTAAAGACTGGGGCGAACGCAATGCTGATCAGTCCGCCGAAGCGATTATCAACCGCGCATTTGGCAAGCTGTATATGGGCATTCAGGAAGCTGTGGTGTTTCCGGTCAATCCGCCACCAATCCGCGAGCTGGGTAACGCGACCGGTTTTACCTTCCGACTGCAGGACAGGGCAGGGTTGGGTTATGACGCCCTGGTAGCGGCGCGTAACCAGTTGCTGGGCATGGCGGCGAAAAATCCGGTGCTGTTCCGGGTGCGTCCTGAGGGGCTGGATGCGGCACCGCAACTGGAACTGGCTATTGATCGTGTCAAGGCCTTGGCGCTGGGATTGTCAATGACGGATGTAAACGCCACGCTGTCGGCTGCACTGGGTTCCTCGTATGTTAATGATTTTGATAGCAACGGGCGCCAGCAACGGGTTGTGATGCAGATCGATGCACCGCAAAGGGTGCGGCCGGAAGATATTGGCAAGCTGTACGTGCGTAATAACAAGGGCGAAATGGTGCCGTTTTCTGCCTTCTCGTCCAGCAAATGGGGGGTTGGCCCGGTACAGTTGACGCGCTACAACGGCTATCCGGCGATGAAAATCTCCGGGCAGGCAGCACCAGGGATGAGTAGTGGTGATGCGATGAATGCCATGGTGGAAATGATGGGCAAGCTGCCTCAGGGCTTCGGTTATGAATGGACCGGACAATCGCTGGAAGAGAAGACAGCCGGTTCGCAGGCACCGATGCTGTACGCGCTTTCCATGCTGGCGGTGTTCTTGTGTCTGGCGGCGCTATATGAAAGTTTGACGATTCCGCTGTCCGTGATGCTGGTGGTGCCGCTTGGCGTATTGGGCGCGTTGCTGGGCGTGATGCTGCGCGACATGCCAAACGACGTGTACTTCAAGGTCGGTCTGATTACGACGATTGGTCTGTCTGCGAAGAATGCGATTCTGATTGTCGAGTATGCGAAAGATTTGCAGGAGGCTGGCCGAGGGCTGATCGATGCCACCATGGCTGCGGTGCGTTTGCGTTTCCGCCCAATTCTGATGACTTCGCTTACCTTCATCCTGGGTGTGGTGCCGCTAGTGGTTTCGACTGGTGGTGGCGCGGCATCAAGACGGGCAATCGGTACCGGCGTGATGTTTGGCATGATTTCGGCGACCTTGCTGGCGGTATTCTTTGTGCCGATTTTCTATGTCGTGATTCGTACGATTTTCAAGGGCAAAACGCCAGACGATCCCGAAGATGGCAAGGCGCTGGAAATGGAGGTGTCTCATGAGAAATAAAGTGTTGATACTGGCGTTGGCGACGGCAGCTTTGTTGTCTGCCTGCAGCATGGCACCCATTTATGAGCGGCCGGAAGCCCCGGTGGCAAATGCATTTGCTGTTTCATCGAAAACTGAATCAGCGCAAGCGGCGCATGAAATCGGTTGGCGCGCCTTCTTCAAGGATGCGCGCCTGAAAACGCTGATTGAAAGCGGCCTCGCTAACAATCGTGATTTGCGCATTGCCGTATGGCGCATTGAAGAAGCGCGTGCGCTATATGGCATCCAGCGTGCGGACCGTTTGCCAAATCTGAATGTCAGTGGTGGCGGTTCACATACGCGCACGCCGGCAGCGCTGAATAGTGATGGCGTATCTACGCTGAGCACGCGCTATGACGCCGCCGCGTCATTGGCCGCTTTCGAACTGGATTTTTTCGGGCGCGTGAAAAGTCTGAGCGATGCGGCGCTGGCGACTTATCTGGCCAGCGAAGAAGCACAGCGCGCTGCGCAGATTTCGCTGGTATCCGAAATCGCAAAGGCGTATTTCGCCGAGCGCGCCTATGCCGAGCAGCAGGCGCTGGCGCAAAAAGCGTTTGAGACGCGCGAAGCGAGTTACAAGCTGGCGAAGGTGCGTTACGACGTGGGCGCGACCTCGAAGCTTGATCTGACGCAGTATGAAACCCTGATGCAGTCGGCGAAAGTGTCGTTGCTTACATTGGCGCGACAGCGTGCTCAGGCTGAAAATGCGCTGGTGCTTTTGAGCGGCGAGCCGTCCGGCACCTTGCCGGATGCGCAGCCATTGTCGGCACAACTGATGCTGGCGCCAATTCCGAGCGGATTGCCATCGGGCTTGCTGACCAGCCGTCCGGACATTCGCGAAGCGGAACAGAAACTGAAAGCGGCGAGTGCCAATATCGGCGCGGCACGCGCGGCATTTTTCCCACGCATTTCCTTGACCGGCAGTTTCGGGACGGCCAGCAATAGCCTGTCCGGTTTGTTTGATGCCGGTTCGGATGCGTGGTCATTCGCACCACAGATCACGTTGCCAATTTTTAACGCTGGCCGCAACATCAATAATCTGGATCTGACATGGGCGCGCAAGCATATTGCAGTCGCCCAATATGAAAAAACGATTCAGGTTGCGTTTCGCGAAGTCAACGATGCCTTGGTCGGACGCGCGTTGCTGGAACAGCAGGTACAAGCGCAGGCTGCCGTCCAGAAGGCGGAAGCCGAGCGTATGAAGCTGGCTGAGGCACGCTATGAAAATGGCATCGACAGTTCGCTTGGCCTGCTGGATGCACAGCGCCAGCTGTTTTCTGCGGAGCAGGCGCTGGTGCAGGCACAGCTGTTGAAGTTGACGAATGCGGTCGATCTGTACCGTTCACTGGGTGGCGGCTTCGTCGCAGAAACGGCCAAAAAAGCAGCGCTTGAACCATCGTCGTAAAACGGCAGTCATGGTTCAAGCTTCGGATTGGGCGTATTTGATTAGGCGTAACAATAGGCGTAACTATGGATGCGGCACGAATAAATTTGAAATATGCGCATGTGTGTGTCATGCCAGCGCAGGCTGGCATCCAGTGTCGTTAAGATGCCGATTGAGTTTCAGGCTTATGCTGCGTTGCTTTTTCGGTGAGTAAGAGCGTATTCAAGACGCTGGACCCCAGCCTGTGCTGGGGTGACGGCGAGCAGGATTGGTGAGTTTGCTTATTGTCCTGCAGGTTGGTGCTGGGGCGACGCAAGGGGAGCAAACTTGAATACTTCAAACTTCAACTGGCCGAATCAATAAGGACTGATTAGCCCCGCAGACTAAGTGGCTTGCGGGGCTTTTTGCTTGAAAGGGACGACTGTCGATTGCCTGTTGCCAGTTCTGGTTTGATCCATTTCAAAGAAACACGCGGGATTTGCTGGAATACCATGGTTGTTGTGTTTCTATATGGAAAGAAGCGATGTTGCGTTATGACGAAAGGTGGTCGTGCTTACTATAGGTCGATTGAAGCGCTTGGTGCTTTCCGCCTGGCTTGCCTCTGGCAAGTGGTGGTGCTTCGCTTGGTGTGTGTTCGCGCTGTCCGGCATCGCGCATGCGCAGCAGGGTGCCGAGATAGAAATGCCAACTTTTTCGTTTAGTGGTTTTGGCACTCTCGGGGTGGTGCATTCCAGTGAGCATCGGGCGGATTATGTGCTGCATCGCTTTCAGGAAAGCGGGGCAGGATTGAGCAAGCGCTGGAGTCCGGAGGTGGATAGCCGCGTTGGCGGACAGGTCACGGCCAGAATAACGCCCCACTTGACCGGCGTTGTTCAGGCTATAGCCGAGCAAAGCCATGATGGCAGTTATCGGCCACAGCTTGAATGGGCGAACCTCAAGTACAATTTCTCGCCAGACAGCAGTTTGCGCGCAGGAAGATTTGTGGTGCCGATTTTCATGATGTCTGTCTATCGGAAAGTAGCTTATGCCATTCCGTGGGTGCGCTCCCCGGTTGAGGTTTACCGCTTGATGCCGGCGACTTACTATGATGGTGTCGAATATGCCTATCGGCATCGTTTTGGCGAAGTGACCAACACATTGACCGCATCGCTGACGGATAGAACCGTGCGGACACCAACGGGGGGGCAGTTCACGTGCTCGCCTTCCATATCGCTGAATAACACGGCTGAATTTGGCGCTTTCACCCTGCATGCCGCGGCTTCTGATTGCAATTTATCGACCCGGGGTTATGAAGACTTGCATGATGGATTCAATCAATTTTCAGGCTATGGCGGTGCAGAAATTGCAGACAAATATTTTGCAAGCAAGGGAAGCCTTTCGTTATTCAGCATGGGCGTTAATTACGATCCCGGGCGATGGTTCGTGGCGGGAGAGTGGGCTTATCTTAGGGCCGACGGGGTGTTTGGTAATCAGGCTGCATGGTATTTAAGTGCGGGTCGTCGTTTGGGAAAATTTACGCCGTATGTAACTTATGCCCAGGCTCGGGCGAAGGGCAATCTTTCCGATTCTGGTCTGAGCTTGTCTCCGGGTGACGAGGGATACGAGCAAGCGCAGTTGTTAAATACAACATTGAACCATCTGTTAGCGACAAGAGCTGTACAAGATACCCTTTCGGTGGGCATGCGCTGGGATTTTTCCAAAAATGCCGCGCTGAAATTCCAGTTCGACCACGGAAACGCCGGTGCAGGTTCTTACGGCGTCTTGAATAATACCCGGCAGGATATGCCGACAGGAGAAAAGTTTAACGTGTTCAGCATGACCCTGGATTTCGTGTTCTAAGATATGGTGTGCACCGCCGCAGATGAAACGGCAAGAGCGCTCGTGGTTTTGAGGTGATGCTTGAGGCTGGTGGTTTGGGAAGGCCTAAAAAGACGGTTCTTTTTAGAGAAACCGCCTTTATCACTTGAGGCGGCTTTTTACGCGTGTTCGGCCAGCCAGTCTGCCAGTCCACCGCCAACCAGCGTGGCATTATCTACCACGCCTTTTTCAGTGATCAGGCCAGTGACCAGTTCTGCAGGCGTGACGTCGAATGACGGGTTGCGTATCTGCACGCCTTCGGGCGCCCAGTGGTAATCGCGAAAGCCTTTGACTTCGTCTGGATGGCGCTCTTCAATCGGTATGTCTGCGCCAGTGGCAATAGAGAGATCGATCGTCGGAATTGGGCAGGCGACGTAAAACGGGATGTTGTGCCGCGCTGCCAGCACCGCCACCATGTAGGTGCCGATCTTGTTGCACACATCGCCATTGGCTGCGACGCGATCAGTCCCGACCACGACGGCGTCAATTTCCCCTTGTGCCATCAGGAAGCCAGACATGTTGTCGGTGATCAGCGTGACGGGGATGTTTTCCTGCACCATTTCCCAGGCGGTCAGGCGCGCCCCTTGAAGGAAAGGGCGGGTTTCGTCAGCAATGACAGCAATTTTTTTGCCCATTTCGACAGCAGAGCGGAAGACACCCAGCGCGGTGCCGTGTCCAGCCGTGGCCAGCGCGCCAGCATTGCAGTGCGTAAGCACACGCGCACCATCCGGCAATAATTCTGCGCCGAATTCACCAATGGCGTGGTTGATGCGGAGATCTTCGGCCAGCATTTCATGTGCTTCAGCCAGCAGGCGGTCGGCGATTTCTTCCTGACGGATTTCGCCGCATGATTCCCAGACGCGTCGCATGCGGTCTAGCGCCCAGAACAGATTGACGGCAGTAGGGCGACTGGCAGCCAGTTTGTCAAAGCCGAGGTTCATCGCGCTCTTGAAGTCCTCCGGCGATGCGTCTTGTTGCTGGCGAGCTTCCAGCGCTACGCCGTAAGCAGCAGCTACGCCAATGGCGGGCGCACCGCGCACCACCATGGTATGAATCGCTTCAGCTACGCCTGCAGCAGAGTCATAAGATAGATATTGAAATGAAGCCGGCAGAATACGCTGGTCGATCATTTCGATCTTGCCGGCTTTCCAGCGCATGGTCTCAACGGCTGAGGAATTTCCAGACATGTGCTTATTCCCCTTCAAATGCGCATTGGGTAAATACTTTGTAACCAGCCTCGCTCAGGCGCTTGCTGCCGCCCAGATCTGGCAGGTCAATCACAAACGCACACTCGACAATTTCACCGCCCAGTTCTTCAATCAGACTGGCTGCAGCTGCTGCAGTTCCGCCTGTGGCGAGCAGATCGTCAACCAGGAGCACTTTTTCGCCTCTTGAAATGGCGTCAGTGTGAATTTCAACCCGGTCGATCCCATACTCCAGTTCGTAATCCTGACCGACCGTTTCTGCAGGCAGTTTTCCTTTCTTGCGAATCGGCACAAAACCGACACCTAGCATATAGGCCAGCGGCGTACCAATAATGAAACCGCGCGACTCAATGCCGACGACCTTGTCGACCTTGACATCTGCATAGCGCTTGGCAAGCTGGTCAATCGTGATGCGCAGGCCGGTCGCGTCCTTGAACAGGGTTGTGATGTCGCGAAACATGATGCCTTTTTTCGGGTAATCAGGGATGGTGCGAATGAGTGACGTGATGGACATGGTGATTCCTAAAGGAAGTTTGATTGTGGATAGGGGTGTCTGGTTTGCAGATGGCAGGCAGTTTGATGGTTATTTCTTTTCTGCCCATTGACCGTAGCCTTTGAAGGCTTCGATCACTTCCTGCATTTGCGCATCCGAAAGGATTTTCGGCTCGCCGAGTTGCAGCACGCGCCAGTATTGCTCGCATAGCGATTCAACCTCGATGGCGAGCGACAGCGCTTCATCAAGATTGTGGCCGAGCGCGACCATGCCATGATGCGCAAGCAGACAGGCTTTGCGGTTTTTCAGTGCGGTGACGGTGTTGTCGGACAATGCCTGCGTGCCAAACAGCGCATACGGCGCGCAGCGGATCGTATCGCCGCCAGCGGCGGCAATCATGTAGCTGAATGGAGGGATATCCAGATGCTGGCAGGCCAGTACGGTTGCGTAGGTCGCATGCGTGTGCACGACGGCATTGACTTCCGGGCGTGCCGCCAGAATGTCGCGGTGAAGGCGCCATTCGCTAGTTGGCTTGATGTTGCTGGTCGATTGGCCGGCAAAGTCAAGTGCGACCATGCCGCTCGCTGTCATTGCATCCACTGGCACGCCGGATGGGGTAACCAGCAAGCCATCTCCCAGTCTTGCGCCGATGTTGCCGGATGTGCCCCGGTTCAGCCCGGTCGCGACCAGTTTTTGCGCTGCGGCGACCATGCTTTCGCGCAAGGCCGCTTCGGTGATGTCGCGTGTTGCACTCATGTTTTCAGGACGCGTCCGGCCACGGCATCAAGACGTGCGATCAATTCCGGATCGCGCATTTCCGGCGCGGTGATCAGTGCGTGCTCAAGCGCGGTGCGGCATGCGCACGTTGATGCCAGGCTGTCTGAGCCCAGAATCGGTATGGCTTCACGCACTAGCGTGCGCGCCTTGTCGGCATTGCCGATCAACACTTCGATCACTTGCGCAACCGTGACGTCGTCGTGACCCGGATGCCAGCAATCATAATCTGTGACCATTGCCACGGTGGCATAGCAAATTTCGGCTTCGCGCGCGAGTTTGGCTTCTGGCATGTTGGTCATGCCAATGACATCACAATTCCAGGTGCGGTACAGCTCGGATTCCGCCAGGCTGGAAAATTGCGGCCCTTCCATCACCAGATAGGTGCCGCCACGTACGGCGTTGATGCCGGCTTTTTGTGCGGCGGCTTCAAGGTGATCGCCGAGGCGATGGCAGACTGGATGGGCGACTGATACATGTGCAACGCAGCCGGTGCCGAAAAAGGATTTGTTGCGCGCGAACGTGCGATCAATGAATTGGTCGACGATGACGAACATGCCTGGTTGCAGGTGTTCGCGCAGGGAACCGACGGCACCGACGGAAATAATGTCTGTCACGCCGGCGCGTTTCATGGCGTCGATGTTGGCGCGGTAGTTGATTTCGGATGGCGAGACGCGATGACCACGCCCATGGCGCGGCAGGAACACCAGTTGATGCCCGAACAGTTCGCCAAACAGCAATTCGTCAGAGGGTTCTCCAAACGAGGATTCGACTTTTTCCCAGCGCGCATTTTCCAAGCCTTCAATGTTGTAAACGCCGCTGCCACCAATGATTCCAAAAACGCTCATAATGGATACCCATAAAAGAATAAAGTTAAACGCAGGCAGACACGCCAGGCGCTTGCGCTTG
Organism: Burkholderiaceae bacterium; assembly: GCA_963666295.1. GTDB lineage: Bacteria > Pseudomonadota > Gammaproteobacteria > Burkholderiales > Burkholderiaceae_D > QZKY01. Next base: position 1,908,356 of record OY762707.1, read on the forward strand.
CCGAAAAAGCCGAACGTATCGGCAAACGACGAGTTTAAATGGGCGAGGTGGCTGTCGCAAGTGAATGCATTGTGTCTGGCAGAAATTATTTGGCGAAAATAAAATGGCTGGCCTATACCAGAGTACATATTTTCCGCTATAATCCATCCTTCTTTAGGCGCGTAGCTCAGTTGGTTAGAGCACTACCTTGACATGGTAGGGGTCGTTGGTTCGAATCCAATCGCGCCTACCAACGAATTTTGAAGATATTGCAAACGAAAAAGGCAATAAAACAATGACAACGCGAACGACGATTACGCTTGCTTGAAACGTTTGGTCGTGTTTGCAAAAAGAAAGGCGCGGCTAGACCGCGTTTTTTTTCGTCTGCAAGTTTTGTAAATTAATGATTTAATCAGTCTATTGGTAGTGTCGCACCGTAATGGAGAAAAATATGGTTTCAGTCCAACTTCCTGATGGTTCAAAACGTGAATTTGATGCGCCTGTGACGGTGGCAGAGGTGGCATCAAGCATTGGCGCGGGCCTGGCAAAGGCCGCGCTGGCTGGCAAGGTGGATGGTGAACTGGTCGATACCTCACACGTCATTGATCATGATGTGGCGCTATCCATTGTGACGGGCCGTGATGAAGAGGGGCTGGATCTGATTCGCCATTCGGCATCTCACTTGCTGGCGTATGCGGTGAAAGAACTGTACCCCGATGCGCAAGTCACAATCGGGCCGGTAATCGAAAACGGTTTTTATTACGACTTTTCCTACAAGCGCCCGTTTACGCCGGAAGATCTGGAAAAAATTGAAAAGAAGATGGCCGAGTTGGCGCAAAAGGATGAGCCGGTAACGCGTCAGGTGATGCCGCGCGACGAAGCGGTGGCTTATTTTAAATCCATTGGTGAAGTCTACAAGGCTGAAATCATTGAATCGATTCCGGCAGGCGAGGAGGTGTCGCTCTATACCAGTGGCAGCTTTACCGACTTGTGTCGCGGGCCGCATGTGCCATCAAACGGCAAGTTGCGTGTCTTCAAGCTGATGCGGGTGGCGGGCGCGTACTGGCGCGGCGACTCGAACAATGAAATGTTGCAGCGTATTTACGGTACCGCCTGGAATAACAAGGATGACCAGCAGACCTATTTAACCATGCTGGAAGAGGCCGAGAAACGCGACCATCGTCGTCTTGGACGCCAGCTTGATCTGTTCCACTTTCAGGATGAAGCGCCGGGCCTGGTTTTCTGGCACCCGAAGGGTTGGGTGCTGTGGCAGCAGGTTGAGCAATATATGCGCAAGGTGTTCGAGGACAACGGTTATCAGGAAGTGCGCGCGCCACAGATTCTGGATCGCAGCATGTGGGAAAAATCCGGTCACTGGGAAAACTATCAGGACAACATGTTTACCACCGAGTCGGAAAATCGCACATATGCGGTCAAGCCGATGAACTGTCCGGGACAACTGCAGATTTTTCGTGCCAACCTCCATTCCTACCGTGACTTGCCGTTGCGTTATGGCGAGTTCGGTCAGTGCCACCGCAATGAACCCTCCGGTTCCTTGCATGGCTTGATGCGCGTGCGCGGCTTTACGCAGGACGATGGCCATATATTTTGTACCGAAGAGCAGATTTTGGATGAGTGTGTGGCGTTTACGTCGCTGCTGCAAAAGGTGTACGCTGACTTCGGTTTCCACGACATTATTTACAAGGTGGCAACGCGCCCTGAAAATCGGGTTGGCTCTGACGAAGTCTGGGACAAGGCCGAGCAGGCGCTGATCGAGTCGTTGGAACGCTCCGGTTGCGAATTTGAAATTGCGCCGGGCGAAGGGGCTTTTTATGGGCCAAAGATCGAGTACACGCTGAGGGATGCGTTGGGCCGCATGTGGCAGTGCGGTACGATTCAGGCGGATTTCTCGATGCCAGGGCGTCTTGGTGTGGAATATGTGGCTGACGACAATTCACGCAAGGAACCGGTCTTGTTGCACCGTGCGATTCTTGGTTCGCTCGAGCGATTCATCGGTATCTTGATAGAAAACTATGCTGGTGCCTTTCCGCTATGGCTGTCGCCAGAACAGGTGTTGGTGTTGAATATTTCGGATGGTCAAGCTGATTATGCGCAAAACGTTGCTCAAATGTTGAAAAACCAAGGGATTAGGGCGCGCGCGGATTTGCGTAACGAGAAAATAACTTATAAAATACGCGACCACTCCATGCATCGTGTGCCGTATCTTGTCGTCGTTGGCGATAAGGAGCGGGAAGCCGGTACGGTTGCTGTTCGGGCGCGTGGAAATAAAGATCTTGGGGTCATGTCGCTGGATGCGCTGATAGGTGTTCTCAAGCAGGAAATCGCTGACAAAGCCTAGTGAGTGCAAGCAGTATTTAATTGATTTTAATGAGGAAACGGCAATAGCTACTGAAAAAACGCATCGCTTGAATGGCGAAATAAGGGCACCTGAGTTGCGCTTGATTGGGGTAGACAACGAGCCGATTGGCATCGTGACGTCGGAAGAGGCGCTCCGCATGGCAGAAGAAGCCGATGTTGATCTGGTTGAAATTGCGCCGAACGCAGAACCGCCGGTCTGTCGCTTGATGGACTACGGCAAGTTCAAGTATCAGGAGCAGAAAAAGGCGCACGAGGCCAAGCAGAAGCAAAAGACGATTCAGGTCAAGGAAGTCAAATTCCGCCCGGGAACGGATGAAGGCGATTACAACATCAAGTTGCGCAACATCATCAAATTTCTCGGCGAAGGCGACAAGTGCAAGATCACGCTGCGCTTTCGCGGTCGCGAGATGGCCCATCAGGAACTGGGGATGCGCGTTTTGGAGCGTGTGAGAGCAGACGTCGAAGAAGAATACGGCGTGGTAGAGCAGTTTCCAAAGATGGAAGGGCGCCAGATGGTCATGGTGATGGCACCCGCAAAGAAAAAATAGAATTCTTGTTTGATGCCGATGGTGTCAGACAGATAAAGTGGCCACAGCAGGCTGCATAACGAGTGAGAGCAGGCACCCAAAAAGCGTAGCGCAAGGCTGCCACCTGTAATCATATAAAAAAAGGAGTTGCCCGAAAGGGCATGTAGAACTATGCCAAAGATGAAGACCAAGAGTAGCGCCAAAAAGCGCTTTCGTGTGCGAGGGAACGGCACCATTAAATGTGCACAAGCTTTCAAGCGCCACATTCTCACTAAGAAAACAACCAAGGTGAAACGCAAGCTCCGTGGCACCACGGAAGTTCATAGCAGTGACGTGCAGAGCGTGCGTCGCATGATGCCAAGTGCATAACCTCACAAATAAGGAGAAATCATGCCTAGAGTAAAACGTGGGGTGACCGCACGAGCCCGTCATAAAAAAGTTCTCGCGCAAGCCAAAGGTTTTCGCGGTCGTCGTAGTACTGTTTATCGCGTCGCCAAACAGGCGGTGATGAAGGCGGGTCAATACGCCTATCGTGACCGTCGTGCCAAGAAGCGCGTATTTCGTGCGTTGTGGATTACCCGTATCAATGCGGCAGCCCGTCAGCACGGCATTACCTATAGCGTGTTTATGAACGGCTTGAAAAAAGCCTCGATTGAGCTGGATCGCAAGGTACTGGCAGACATGGCTGTGATGGACAAGCCCGCATTCGCGGCGGTTGTCAATCAGGTAAAGGCCAGTCTCGCAGCCTGAGTAAAGCAGTGGCCGCAGTGAGGCGGCATGGCTGGATCAGCGAGGCACGGGTGAACAACCTATGCCTCGTTTTTATTTGTAGATTGCCTTTGTTTCCAAACAGGAATAACACGCAATGAACTCCCTAGAACAACTTGTCGTTCAGGCGCAGGCAGACTTTGCTGCTGCGCCGGATGCGGCCGCGCTGGAAAATGCCAAGGCGAAATATCTGGGCAAGACAGGTCAGATTACCGAACTTATGAAAGGGCTGGGAAAGCTCCCGCCGGAAGCGCGCAAGCCACATGGTGCGGTCATTAACGCTGCGAAGGCGCAGATTGAAGAAGCGCTGACGGCGCACCGCGAGGCACTGGCCAATGCGCAACTAGAGGCGCGCCTGAATGCAGAGGTCATCGACGTAAGCTTGCCGGGGCGTGGTCGTGGCAAGGGTGGTATTCACCCGGTGATGCGCACCTGGGAGCGTATCGAACATATTTTCGGCTCGATTGGTTTTGATGTGGCCGATGGGCCTGAGATTGAAAATGACTGGAACAATTTCACGTCGTTGAACAGCCCGGAAAACCATCCGGCGCGTTCGATGCAGGACACTTTTTACATTGACGGCAAGGACACCCAAGGCAAGCCCTTGCTGTTGCGCACGCACACTAGCCCAATGCAGGTGCGCCATGCAGGCCAGTACGATCCGCCTATCAAGGTGATTGCGCCGGGGCGGACGTATCGGGTGGACAGCGATGCGACGCATTCTCCGATGTTCCATCAGGTAGAGGGGCTGTGGATTGACGGCGATATCAGTTTTGCTGACCTCAAGGGCGTATTTCTGAATTTCGTGCGCGCCTTTTTTGAGTCGGACGATGTGCAGGTTCGCTTTCGTCCTTCGTACTTTCCGTTTACCGAACCTTCTGCCGAGATCGATATTGCCTTTGGCAGTGGCCCGCTGAAAGGGCGCTGGATGGAGGTCGCCGGTGCGGGTCAGGTGCATCCTGTTGTGATGCGCAACATGGGTTTCGACCCGGAACAGCACGTCGGCTTTGCTTTTGGCACTGGTCTTGAGCGGATGACGATGCTGCGCTACGGCATTGGCGACTTGCGCCTGTTCTATGAGGGTGACCTGCGCTTTTTGAAACAATTCAACTGATCTGTTGCTGAAGGGATTTTATGCAATTCTCAGAAAACTGGTTGCGCACGATGGCAAATCCCGACATGACGTCGGAAGAGCTCGTGCATCTGTTGACGATGTCCGGCCTGGAGGTGGAAGAAAGCGAGCCAGTAGCGCCGCCGTTTACGGGCGTGGTCGTGGCTAAAGTAATTGATGTTGTTAAACATCCGAATGCGGATCGTTTGACGGTGTGTCAAGTCGATGCGGGTACGGGCGAGACGCTGAGCATTGTTTGTGGCGCGCCGAATGTACGCCCCGGCATGTTGGTGCCGTGCGCGACGGTGGGCGCGGTGCTGCCGACCGAAGAGGGTGAAAAGCCGTTTCAGATCAAGAAAGGCAAACTGCGCGGCGTTGAATCGCAAGGCATGCTGTGCTCTGCCAGAGAGCTGAAACTCTCTGAGGATCACGGCGGCATCATGGCATTGCCGGAAGATGCGCCGCTGGGCATGAATATTCGCGACTATTACGAACTGGAAGATCGCGTATTCACCATTTCCCTGACACCGAACAAGGCAGACTGTCTGTCTGTGCTCGGTGTGGCGCGAGAAGTGGCGGCATTGACCGGCGTGCCTCTGACACCACCTGCGTTCAAGGAAATGCCAACCACGACGAATGACGTGCTGCCGGTGAAAATTGAGGCACCAGATTTGTGTGGGCGCTTCTCGGGCCGTGTCGTCCGTGGCATCAACGCGAATGCGCCGACGCCCGAATGGATGAAGCAGCGCCTGGAGCGCAGCGGTCAGCGCCCGATCAATGCGCTGGTCGATATTTCGAATTATGTGATGCTGGAATCCGGTCAGCCGAGCCATATTTTCGATCTGGACAAGGTGCATGGCGATCTGGAAGTGCGCTGGGGGCGCGAGGGCGAAACGATCAAGCTGCTGAACGAAAGTACAGTGACTGTGGATGACTGGGTGGGCGTGATCGCCGACCAGAACGGCGTCGAATCGCTGGCAGGGATCATGGGCGGGGACCGCACTGCGGTATCGCTGGAAACACAAAACATTTTCATCGAAGCGGCGTTCTGGTGGCCGCAGGCGATTCAGGGTAGAACGCGTCGCTACCACTTCACTACCGATGCGGCGCACCGTTTCGAGCGTGGCGTTGACTTTGCTGGAACGGTCAAGCAGATTGAGCGCATTACCGATCTGGTACTGCAGATCTGCGGCGTTGATGGCCAGACGCAAGTCGGACCGATTGACGACCAGATTACGAATTTGCCAGCGCGTACGCCATTGACAATGCGTACGGCACGGGCTGAAAAAGTCATCGGCGTCAGCTTTACCGATGAGCAGATTGCCGATATTTTTACGCGTCTTGGACTGGAATTTACCCAAGAGCAGGGCTTGTTTACAGTGATACCGCCTTCGTATCGTTTTGACATGGAGATTGAAGTTGATTTGATCGAGGAGGTGGCGCGCGTCTATGGGTTTGAAAACATCCCGGAATTGCCGCCGGTTGCACCGAACGAAATGAAATTGCGGTCAGAAAGCGAGCGCTCGCTTTTTTCGATCCGGCATCAGATTGCTGACCAGGACTATCAGGAAGTCGTGAATTACAGCTTCGTTGAAGAAAGCTGGGAAGCCGATTTTTCCGGCAATGACAATCCGATCAAGCTGGTCAATCCGATTGCCAGCCAGATGAGTGTGATGCGCTCTACGCTGATCGGGGGCCTCGTTTCGAACGTGCGCCACAACCTGAACCGTCGCCTCAACCGTGTACGCGTGTTTGAAATCGGTGCGGTATTCCGGCGCGACGAAAGCATTGAAAATGGCCCGTTCACGGTGGCGGGTTACGACCAGCCGAAGCATATCGCTGCGCTGGCCTATGGTCCGGTTGCAGATGAGCAGTGGGGGCAGCAAACGCGCAATGTCGATTTTTTCGACGTCAAGGCCGATCTGGAAGCGCTGTTTGCGCCGAAAGTGTTGCGCTTTGCTCCGGCAGCCCATCCGGCACTGCATCCGGGGCGTTCGGCAGTGGTTGAACTGGAGGGCAAGCAGGTCGGCATCATTGGTGAACTGCACCCGCGCTGGCAGCAGAAATATGAGTTGCCGCTGGCGCCGGTATTGTTTGAGGTTGAAGTGGCGGCTTTGCAGGCGCGCGATGTGCCGCAATATCGCGAGGTTTCGCGCTTTCAGCCGGTAACGCGCGATCTGGCACTGATTGTGCCGCAAGCGGTCAGCGTGCAGGCGATGCTGGATGCGTTTGAGCAGGAAAGGCAGACGAATGACGCGTGCAGCATTGTGCAAGCTATTGTTTTATTTGATGAATATCGCGGCAAGGGATTGCGGGAAGGCGAAAAAAGCCTTGCGTTCCGTTTCACCTTGCAAGATACTCAAGGGACTTTGCAGGATGAACGTGTAGACGAGGCAATGTCGGCATTGCTTGCTGTAGTCAATAAAAAGCATGGCGCAGTCTTGCGTGCGTAAAGTGGGTTTATACGGCATCGAAGAAAGAATCGGGATGAAGGACATGGTTTTGGTGGATTCACAGATTTCGACAATGGGTAACAGCGTTTCGCAAGACGAGAAAAAACTCCCGACGCTCACCAAGGCTGAGCTGGCGGAATTGCTGTTTGAACAGGTCGGCTTAAACAAGCGTGAAGCAAAGGACATGGTGGAAACCTTTTTTGAAGAAATTCGCGAATGTCTTAAACAGGGCGAAGAGGTGAAACTGTCTGGTTTTGGTAATTTTCAGTTGCGCGACAAGCCGCAGCGACCAGGGCGTAATCCGAGAACAGGTGAAGAAATTCCCATTGCGGCACGTCGTGTCGTTACTTTTCATTCGAGCCAGAAGCTCAAGGAGAGTGTTGAGGGGGTGGATTAGTTTGCCGAAGATGCGAAACCATGAATAAACTGAAACGATGAGCGAAAAAGCGAACAAATCTACGTTTATTGATTTGCCGCCTATCCCCGCCAAGCGCTATTTCACAATTGGCGAGGTGAGCGAGTTGTGTGGCGTCAAGTCGCACGTCCTGCGCTACTGGGAGCAGGAGTTTGCACAACTCAAGCCTGTCAAGCGTCGTGGGAACCGGCGCTACTATCAGCACCATGAAGTTTTGCTGATTCGTCGCATTCGCGAACTGTTGTACGAGCAAGGTTTTACGATTAGCGGTGCCCGCAACCGCTTGGGCGCGGATGTCGAAGAAACAAGACACATGGACGTCAAGGCCATTCGTCAGGAGCTTGCTGAAATACTGCAACTATTGCAGTAAGCTTGCCTTGCTGCCAGTTACGACGCTTCCGCTTCATGGCAGGCGTTGTTTCTGTGCATAAATTTTGCCCAGTTGAGTACCGTTGACGGGTGTTCCTCTGTCTTGCCTATGGGTTTTGCGGCATACTCTGGTTTGTTAGACAGCATCCTGTGGCGTCTTTACTAACTTGCCGGAAAACAATCACCATGCGCATTCTGATTAGTAATGATGACGGTTATCTCGCACCGGGCATTATTGCGTTGAAAAAAGCTTTGGAGCCGATTGCCGAGATTATCGTGGTTGCGCCCGACAGCAACCGCTCTGCGTCTTCCAATGCACTGTCGCTGGGCCGTCCACTGTATGTGATTCAGGCGGAAGAAAACGTGTTTCATGTGAGTGGTACGCCTTCCGATTGTGTTCATGTCGCGCTGACCGGACTGTTGCCGTGGAAGCCGGATATGGTGGTTACGGGCATTAATCAGGGACAGAACATGGGCGAGGATACCTTGTATTCTGGAACCGTGGCAGCGGCGACGGAAGGTTATCTGTTCGATATCCCATCTATCGCGTTCTCGCAGGTAAAAAAAGGCTGGCATGAAATCGAATCGGCGGCACGCATTGCGCGGGATATTGTCGAGCACGGTTTCTTGGACATGCCCCGTCCGTTTCTGTTCAATGTGAACATCCCCAATCTGCCCTATGACGAGATCAAGAAGCCGGTTGCAACCCGTCTTGGCAAGCGCCATCATGCGGAAGGTGTGATCAAGCTAGCCGATCCATATGGAACCGACATGTACTGGATTGGCCCCGCAGGTAAGGAGATGGATGGTGGTGCGGGTACTGATTTTTATGCCACCAGAAAGGGCCATGTATCGGTGACGCCGTTGCAAATCGATTTGACCCACAAGGCGCAGATTGATGCCTTGCATAATAATCTGGCATGACAAAAGAAAAAAGCCGGACCTTTCCCTTGCCACTGTCTTCCGTTGTTGGCGGCGACGCCGGGCGGCGCTATCCAAATACGGGGCGCACGCAAGGGGCCGCATCAAACTTGACATCGAATCAGGGACGGTCAACCTCGCAACGCGGAGAGGTGAGCGCTTCTTTCGGTGTATCAGCAACGCAAGCGCAGCAATGGGTTATGCCGGCAGATAAAACGGCAATGCAAATAAGCAGTTCAATGGTTTCTGAACCGATACGCCAGGCGATGGTCCGGCGGCTGGCTGATCAAGGGATCAGGGACGTGAAGGTGCTGGCGGCAATGGCCAGCGCGCCGCGGCATATGTTTGTTGACGCGGCACTCGCCGGTCAGGCCTACAGAGACGCTTCTCTGCCCATCGGGCATGGCCAAACGATTTCACAACCGTATATCGTGGCGCGCATGATTGAAATTTTGCGCGAAGGCGGTCTGGGCGTGAGGCTAGAAAAAGTGCTTGAAATCGGTACCGGGTGTGGTTACCAGGCATTAGTGCTTTCCAAGGTGGCACGGGAAGTGTATTCGATAGAACGCATCAAGGGCTTGCATGAACTGGCCAAAACGCGCCTGCGCCCGCTGCGGGTGCCTAACATTCGGCTGCATTACGGTGACGGCATGCTCGGTTTGCCGAAAGTGGCACCGTTTGATGGCATTATTCTGGCTGCGGCCGGACTTGAAGTGCCACAGGCTTTGCTGGAACAACTGGCGGTTGGTGGGCGCTTGATTGCGCCTGTGGGGGGCGAGCAGCAGGTGCTGCAATTGGTTGAGCGTTTAGCCGAGAACGAATGGCGTAGGACGACGCTGGAAACGTGTTTTTTTGTCCCATTGCGTGAAGGGCGAGTGTGATACGTTAAATGGTACCCAAAAGCCGGAGGAATGAAATGATGATTAAACGATTGAGTTTGCTAACTTTGTTTGTGGGTCTTGTTGCGGGATGTGCGACATCAACGCGAACCCCTGCGCCTATCCTCGACCGGAGCGTCGGTGCGGTATCATCATCTGATTATTATCAGGTTAGTCAGGGAGAAACCTTGTTTTCGATCGCCAAGCTGCATGGACAGCAAGTCGATGATCTGGTGGTGTGGAACAATTTAAACGATCCGAACGATATTTCAGTTGGACAACGCTTGCGTGTGCGGCCGCTGCAAGGGGGAGGCGCCGTGGCGTCACCAGAAACCGTGCAGACTGCGCATGTGGACGCAAGCGGGGTTGAAACGCGTCCTTTGGACAGCGTGTCAGTTCCACAATCAACGGGAACGACACACTTGACTTCGCCGCAGGGCGAGAAAGTGCCTTATTCCCAAAAGCGCTGGGATGAAATGAGCGCTTTGGCAAGGCCAACTTTGTCGACCCTGCCGATGACGATGCCGGTTGTCACGACGACGCCACGCATGACAGCCGATACGACGGTTCCCGCCAGGGTATCTGAGGGGATTGCCTGGTCGTGGCCGGCAGATGGCGAAATTCTCGCGACCTTTCATGGTGACAGTAAGGGTGTTGATATTGGCGGCACAATAGGCCAGAAAGTGCTGGCAGCAGCCGACGGCAAGGTGATTTATTCTGGCGCCATGCGTGGCTATGGCAATCTGGTTATCATCAAGCACAACGAAAATCTGCTTTCTGCTTATGCGAACAACAAGGCAATTCTGGTCAAGCAGCAGGACAATGTGGCGCGTGGACAGCAAATTGCCGAGATGGGCAATACCGATACTGACAGGGTAAAACTGCATTTTGAAGTGCGGCGACACGGCAAGCCGGTTGATCCTGCAAGGTTCCTGCCCCAGCAGCGTTAATCACAAACAATAAACCAGACAGCAGATCAGGGTGTGTCATGCGCCCGTCTGCCGCATTTTTAGCAGGCGTGATGACACGCTACATGAACGGAAATTGATGCAGCAAGATTACATGGATATTGAGTCCCTCGACATGGAGGCCCGCGGCGTCGGGCGTGTGCCGAATGAGGATGGCACACCGGGCAAGGTGATTTTTATTGAGGGGGCGTTGCCGGGTGAACGCGTGCGGTTTGAGCTGGTTCGCAAGAAAAAAAAGTGGGAAACGGGACGCTTGACCGAGGTGCTGCGCGAATCATCGTTGCGCGTGAAACCAAAATGCCGCTATTTTGGCATTTGCGGTGGCTGCTCAATGCAGCACATTGATCCAGCGGCGCAGGTAGCCCTCAAGCAGCGCGTGCTGGAAGATAATTTATGGCATATCGGTGGTGTTCGGCCGGAAATGATCTTGCCGCCGATTCATGGCGCAAGTTGGGGCTATCGTTATCGTGCGCGGCTATCGGTGAATTATGTTCCAAAGAAGGGCGGTATTCTGGTTGGTTTCCATGAAAAGAAGTCGCGCTTCATTACGGACATGGTGAGTTGTGAGGTGTTGCCGCCGAAGATGTCGGCATTGCTGGAGCCATTGCGCCGTTTGATTGAATCCTTGTCGATTGTGCAAAGGATGCCGCAAATTGAACTGGCAGTCAGCGATGGTCACGAAGGCAGCTTGCTGGCACTGGTGCTGCGCATCATGGAGCCGATTACGGCTGATGATGAAAATCAGTTGAAGTCTTTTGCAGATGAACATGGCATTCAATGGTGGTTGCAGTCCAAAGGGCCGGATACGGCTACGCTGTTTTATCCTACCGATCAGCAATTGCATTACGTGTTGCCAGAGTTTGGCATCACCATGCCGTTCAAGCCGGTTGATTTCACGCAAGTCAATCACCAGATCAATCGGGTGCTGGTTGATCGTGCGCTTCGCCTGCTGGACATCCAGCCGGATGAGCGCGTTGCCGACCTGTTTTGCGGACTGGGTAATTTTACGTTGCCGATTGCCACGCAGGCGCGCGAAGTGGTTGGCATTGAGGGGAGTGAGGCGTTGACACAACGTGCGCTGGATAATGCCGAATTGAACGGTTTGGCGCATAAAACCAGTTTTGCAACGCGTAATCTGTTTGAGGTGAGCGCAGAGGATTTTTCTGTGCTGGGCAAGTTTGACCGGATATTGATTGACCCGCCGCGCGATGGCGCGATGGCTGTCTGTCAGGCGCTTGCGGGCATTGGTCATATCCGTCCGCAGCGTATCGTGTATGTGTCATGCAGCCCATCTACCCTTGCGCGTGATGCCGGTATACTGGTGCACGAGGCGGGCTACTCGCTAAAGCACGCTGGCGTGGTAAATATGTTCCCGCATACATCACATGTAGAGTCAATGGCGGTATTTGATCTGGCCGTTTGAAGCTGAAGTATTTGTTAAAGGAAGCCGATAAGATGGGTCAAGGCAGATTAAAATTACGATCATTTGTTGTGTAAAACCATGGAAGTGGCGCAAGATAGGGATTTTTCGGAAATTGAATGATTTTTTCACATTGAAAAAATATTCGGTAAATGGCCAAAATGTAAAAAATGCTGGCAAGCCATTGAAATGGATAAAGTGCGTGGTGGTAAGCTCCTTTTCGTGAGACGAACGATATGACGATAAAGAAAGTCAAAAAAACTGATGCCGAGTGGCGTGAATTGCTAAGCCCGATTGAATACGATGTGACACGCAATTCGGCGACCGAACCGGCTTTTACTGGCCGTTATTGGGATCATCATGAAAAAGGCATTTACCGTTGTGTCTGTTGCGGTACGCCCTTGTTTTCATCGGATGCAAAATTTGATTCGGGATGCGGCTGGCCAAGCTATTTTGACCAGATTGACTCGGCTAACGTTGGGGAGCGTCTGGATTTTGCCTTTGATATGATCCGCACCGAAATTTTTTGCAATGTCTGTGGCGCGCATCTTGGGCATGTGTTCAAGGATGGCCCAGAGCCTACCGGCTTGCGCTATTGCCTGAATTCTGCGGCCTTGCGTTTTGAGCCGCAGGAAAATAAGTAAGAAAACAAAGCAGATACCCAGCAATGAAATTCCTTTTCGACCTCTTTCCGGTCATTCTCTTTTTCAGCGTTTTCAAGTGGGCAGAAAAAAATGCGGCGGCAGCGCAATCGCTTGTCGGAAAAACGCTATCTGGCTTTAGCGCCAGCAGCGCTATTGCAGCAGATCAAGCCCCCATACTATTGGCAACAGCGGTTGCCATTGTGGCAACGGCCGTGCAGGTAGGCTATTTGCTGGTAAGGCGCAAGAAGGTCGACACGGCATTATGGGTTTCGCTGGCCGTGATTGTCGTATTTGGCGGCGCTACCATTTATTTCAACAGTGAAGAATTCATCAAGTGGAAGCCGACGGTTTTGTATTGGCTTTTTGCTGCGGCTCTGATTGTTAGTCAGTTACTTTTTCGCAAGAACCTGATTCGCAGCATGATGCAGGCGCAAATATCTTTGCCTGATCAGATATGGGCGCGTCTGAATTATAGCTGGGTTGCGTTTTTTGTTGTCATGGGTGTGCTGAATCTGTATGTGGCTTTCTGGGGAAGTTATTCCACCGCAGCTTGGGTTAATTTCAAACTTTTTGGCGGCATGGGGTTGATGCTGTTGTTTGTTGTGGCGCAAAGCTTTTACCTTTCTAAATTTATGCAAGACACGGCATGATGCCCTGAGGGTGTGTTTGGTTTGCAAATTTGTAGAATAGTGCGTGTTTGTGCGGAACATTGCTGTTTTTCAAGGGATGGACACTTTTTGTGATGAGATTTTTTGCTATAATTCGCGGCTCATCGCAAGAATTTCGGAGAGGTGGATGAGTGGTTTAAGTCGCACGCCTGGAAAGCGTGTATAGGTTCATAGCCTATCGGGGGTTCGAATCCCCCTCTCTCCGCCAAGGACATGGCTTAAAAAGTCCAAAGAAGTGCGAAAAGCCCGTTTAACTCAATAGGTTACGCGGGTTTTTTGTTTGTTGTGGTTCTAGGTCGTTTGTTTACATCCAGCGATTTTGTTGTTAAATTTGTTGTTAAGCCAGATGGGCGCTTTTTGGATTTAACAACAAATGACCCGAAAAGAGAACAAAGACGCGGTTTACCGCAACGCTAAGCCAAGAGAGAAAGCCTATACAGTTTCGGACGGTAGCGGCCTTGTGCTGATGGTTCATCCCAAAGGCGGGAAGTATTGGCAGCTGCGTTATCGCTTCAATGACAAGCAAAAAACGCTGGCAATAGGCGTTTATCCTGAGATTTCACTTTTAGAAGCCCGTAAACAGCGTCAGAGCGCCCGTGAGTTGCTCAGGCATGGCATTGACCCCAGTGAGCAGAAAAAGGCTGACAAGGCGTTTAAGCAGGAAAAGGCGGGTAACACATTCGAGAAGATAGCCCGACGCTGGCACACGCACTTGCTCTCGACATGGCAACCAAGCACCGCCAGAGATACGATTTACAGGCTAGAGAAAGACATTTTTCCTGCAATAGGGCATTACCCCATTGATGGCATCAAGCCGCGTCAACTCATTAAAGTACTGAAAGATATTGAGGAACGCGGCGCAAAAGAGATTGCCAAGCGTTTGCGTGCGAACATGGAGCGCATATTCAACTACGCCATTACACACGGCCATGCTGAAGTTAACCCCGCATCACCATTGAAAAAAGATGTACTGACTCCTGCGCCAAAAGGACACTTTGCAAGCATTACACCGGATGAGTTGCCTGAGTTCCTAAAAGCCATGCGGGAAAACAAGGCGCGCTTGTACCTGCCAACACGTATCGCATTGCATTTGATGATGCTTACCTTTCTGCGAACCAGTGAATTGATCGAAACGCCCTGGTCGGAAATTGATCTTGAGAAGGGGGAGTGGGTTATACCTTGGCAACGCATGAAAATGGGCAAGCGCAAGATGAACCCGCGCAAGGATAACCATGTCGTGCCGCTTTGCTCGCAAGCATTGGAACTGCTGAAAGAGTTGCATGGCCTGACCGGACGAAACCAATGGCTATTCCCTAATCAGCGCGACCCGCAAAAGCCCATGAGCAACGGCGCTATCCTGATGGCGCTAAAACGCATGGGGTACAAAAACAAGATGACCGGCCACGGCTTCAGGGCGCTTGCAATGACCACCCTGAAAGAACGCTTGCACTATCGGCATGAAGTCGTAGATCGCCAGCTTGCTCATGCGCAACGAAACGAAATAGACAGCGCTTATGACCGCGCAAAGTTTCTGGAAGAGCGCAAAAAGATGATGCAAGAGTGGGCGGATTATCTGGACGCTGTGGAAGCTGGCGCAAACGTGATTCACGGCAGTTTTCGGGCGGCTTGACGATGCAGGACTCAATAAAACTCTATATGCAGTAGTCCAGTTCAGCCATGCCTACCGCGACGGCGGGAAACGCAAGCACTAAGCCCCTTTATGCTTGCCGGCATGGTTTTCCAGATCAGGGGCAAAAGAGGCGCTAATGAAACGCGAATTTCAATCCTTCCATCCTTACCTGACCTATGAGAATGAGGGCAAATATTTCGTTCAACCAGACGGCACCCCATCATTTGAAGGTTGGCCTTCTGTATCTCATCCAACCGAAATGTATGACGATGCCTTAGACCTTTGGTGGTTAGGAAAACAGGCATTTGATGCACTCGGAGAAATACAAAGTATGGATGAGTTTGATGAACTCCATCAGTATTATCTAGAAGCGATTAAGGGTGCAAGGCTGGCAATGGCAGAGCGCATGATAAATAACCCCAAATCTTTTGAGTTCAGTAATCGAGAGGGTGAAAGCTTCGAACTTGATTTAGATGATATATCCAATTCTCAAATGGTCGATATTTTGTGGCAATTTGCAAGTGGGAAAGGTGGTGGGGCAGAGGACTTCAATTATTTGGGCGGCTGTTTTTTGTTTGCCTGCTTAGAAGAGATAGATAGCACAATCATTGGTATGTGCATTGATGGAAATTATGCAGTTTCTGGTGCGCTTGCTGCTGCAAAAGCTTACGCGAATTATGAGGCGATCAAGTCTGGAAACGAAAATTTACAGAAGCTGCGTAGCGAAATGGGGTACAAAGGCGCGCTTGAAAAAATAAGACGAGATAGCAATGGAAAGTTTGCTGCAAAGAGGCTTGCCAAAATGCTTTGGGATGACTGGCAGGCAAACCCTGGTCGCTATGCGAAACAGACAGATTTTGTAAGCGCTGTTCTGGATAAAGTCGATGTTAACGATAATGGCGACCCAGTTATTTCATTTGATACTGTTCTAAAAAAATGGGTTCCTGAGTGGAATAGAGAAGCTAGAGAATTGAAAAAGTAACCTTGCTGGCAAAGTGGGAACCCTGCCACCACAGAAGTTTTTTGCTTTTCTAGTTGCTTCTAACCTTTCCTCATACCGCAAGAAACACCGCGGGAAATACATTTGAAATTCATATGAGGAAAGATTATGACCACACCCATTATCAACCGCTTGCCGCAAGTTAAGCAGCGTACAGGCTTATCCCGTAGCACCATTTACGCCCTCATCAAAGCAAAGCAGTTTCCGCAACCGATTACGCTAGGCGCACGTGCCGTTGGCTGGCTTGAATCGGATGTTTCAGAGTTCATAGCCGAACGCGTGGCTGCAAGCCGTCCTGATAACGGATAAGGGGGCGGCAATGAGCAAAATAGACACCACAAAAGAAATGGCCGCAACGGCTGGAACCGAAGCGACCATGCAAAACAGACAGCGCCATTATCACGCTAACGACACGAACGCGCAACGCCAGCGCCTTGTTGATTGGTTTAGGGCTTCCGGCAGCATAACGACCGAACAGGCACGCCAAGAACTCGACATCATGAGTCCGGCACCGAGAATTATGGAGCTACGGGCGCGCGGCTTCGAAATCATGACCGTATGGGATAACTACCCGACCGCAAGTGGCCAAATGCACCGCATGGCGCGTTACGTGTACATGGGCAAGGAGGGCGCGGCATGAATAACGAATCGTGGCTGCAAGACCTTCAGCGCCTTCTGGAGCGCTATTCTGAACTGTACATCCATCCAGATGTGGCTGGCATGAGTTTGTGCGAACTGTGGGGCGTGTATTGCTTTCTCAAGCGTATGGCAGGGGAATAGCAAATGAGCAAAGCCAGAAAGCGCGCCCTAAAGTCTGCAAAGGAGGCAAGGGGTGGCGGCCAATTTCTAGCGTTAAACAGGAACGTGCTGGAAAGCCAGGCGCTTGCCGATCTTTCTCCCTACGCTGCCAAGTTGCTGCTGGACATTGCAAGCCAGTGGCGGCTTGGCAACAACGGAGATGCAAGCACCGCTTATGAAAGGGTTATGCGGTCACGTGGCTGGAAGTCAAAGGAGACGCTGTACAAGGCCATTAAAGAGCTTCAGGAATCGGGGTTGATCGTTCTCACAAGGCAAGGCGGTTTGCACCAGTGCAGCCTTTACGGCCTTGGCTGGCTGGCGATTGATGAGTGCGGCGGAAAGCTGGACATGGGCGCCACAACGCGACCGATAAATGGGCATTGGCCGAAATATTCCCCTAAGAATAAGTAAATGCCTGCTTCTGACCTATTGTGTTGAAAAACTCCAAAATATGGGTGGTCGAATTTTCGCGCGCATAAGCAATTCAATTGACATTGCTGACTAGCCTTCTCGATAGAAGCGAAGAGGGGCATTCTGGAAAGAGTTCAAAGCGCGCACTCCTTCCCTCAAGCCGAGGGTTTTTAAACGCCCCAAAAGCCCGCAAAATTTTTAGAAGCCCTTCGAAAAAGAGTTTTTCAACACAATAGACCCTAAGCGGGCATTGCTAAGTTGCGGCGTGCAGTTCACGGAGCGTAAATAAATAGTGGCCAACAAGGAAGATTGAGTTACGTGTCTTGGCGCTGGCTATGTATGTCGTGAATAAGCATTAGGCAGGCATCTCTGGTACTTCTCCAAGTGTCTCTTAGGCGTGTTGATAAACCTATTAATTCTTCTCTTAGAAAATCAACTTTTTCCTTATCTGCCTGAACACCACTCTTTTTATAAAGTTCAGCGGCCGCGCTAAATTCGGCAAGTAGCCTATTGTGTGTTGAAAAAGAAAGTAGTAACGCACGCATCTGAGCGTATGATTTTATGATCCGACTTCTGAGTTCACGATCCTGTATTTTGCCAATGCTATTTTTATAACCATCAAAAATTGGAAAATCCCACGCATCGTACGGAGTAAATTCATCTAGGAATGGCGTACCTCTTATTCCTAATAAGTTAAGTCTTTGGCCAAGACCAGTATTAAATTGCTGGAGAAAAAAATTGACCTCATCATAAAGTGCATCAAGAGTGTGCTTTACCTCTGAGTCGATGCGCTCTTGTTCAATTCTGCGCTGATTATGGTAGTTCCGGTTTGAAACCCAGATAGACACACCTATAGCGGCAACAGAGCCTACAGCTTGCGCCCACGGAGCCCATTCAATTGTATTGAGTATTTGCAATCCCAGATCCTCTATTATTAGCTTTGGGAACTTGATTAAGACGAAGCATGTACAGAAAAAATAAAATGTTATACACAATCTTTCGATAAATCTCATAGTTCTATGCGCACTAACTTTTTCTTTTGATTAGATAAAAACGCTCTTTATAAATTGGGGGAGCCACCTGTTTATACAGCTTTTTATCAAGTATGAAAACACTCACTTTTGCTTTGAGCGACTTAAGGTTAAATGAAGTTAGATGATTTTCTCCGACGTGTCCTTTTCGCTCAACAACAAATTCAAGCGCCGTGAATTGGTAGTCGCTTGCAGAAATATTTACCTTCGCTGAAAAATAAAACTTCCAGTACGCCCAGCGTACCTAAAGCAAAGAATAATGCCGTTTTAGGTACGCCTACCGTACCAGTGGAGTGATGCAAATGGCCTTTTAGGTACGCCTGCCGTACCTATAGCGCCTATTTTTGGCCTTTCTCTGGTACGCCTGCCGTACACCTCTATAGAGTTACCATCTCTCTACATGCTTTTTATAAGCAGTATCAAGCAAGCGAAGTGCGCGCGGCCTGTTGATCGAACCTGATAAAGCCTGATATTCAGACTGCACTTCCTGAGCACAAACCTTAACAAAGCTTAACGTTTAGCGTTGAAAACAATAGGCGCTGCTACGGGGCGCTTACGGATAGGGGCGGCTTCCAAGTCCAGGCGCTTCAATCTGTACACCGGACATTCAGTTTCGTCTTATCGCTAACCGAAAAGAAAGGGAAAAAATGGGGGAATTACGCGCACAGTACGCGCTTGTGCGCGCACGCGCGCGCGGAACGCTTAGTTTTTGGAGTCGATAAAAAGGCGTGGCAAGACCTTGCTACAACCTTGCTATTTCATGCTTGCGCCAGAATTTTGAAGTCCATAAAAAAGGGAGGGTAGCCTATCGGAGCTATCTCAGTTTGCTTGTGTAGAAGTTGCAGAATGTTTGCTATTGCCCTGCTTTGCACTTCGAAATAAAAATGTTTGCGCCAGATATTGCACCAGAATCTACCGATTTATGAGTCGACATATAGAGCAAGCCCTGCTTCTTGTTTAACGTATACATGATAGAGGCACTATTCGAAGCGTACGCATCAATGGCGACTGCACTAATGACATCAGGCGTTTCAAAAAAAACGACCGGTTTCCAAACCCTTGGCACGCCACCAGCAGATTTCGAGTCACCCCACACTATCTTTAAATTCTTTTCATCTTTGATTACTGTCGGGCGCACACCTCTAAACGAATCTGCCTCTGCTTTGTGATCGTTGTTAGCAAAAAGTGAATAGCCCCGTGGCTCATCGCACACGTACACCTCAGTACTGATTGCGGATGTTGCCACCAGCATAGCGCCAACCAACAAAATAATCTTCCGCATCGCCACTTTCCTTAATCAAGTTAGTTGGTAAATCCACAACATAATACACGTTATGGGGTTTGTCTTTTGGGGATTTCTGACTATGTGGTCTATCGCCAACAACTACTCCATCTGCTTGTTAGGTTAGTAATGCCTACTTTGGGTGCGGTCGTTTTTAAAACATTCGAAAGCAACGTTCGGCGTAAAAAATAGGGGGTATAGAAACAAATTGTTGTTAAATATGTTGTTAAATGTAATTTCGAATTGGTTGGAAGTGTCTTGTGCATTGGCTCTCAGGCGATGATTTGGCTCCCCCTCTCCGCCAAGGACATGGCTTAAAAAGTCCAAAGAAGTGCAAAAGCCCGTGATAACTCAATGAGTTACACGGGTTTTTTGTTTGCTATTGTCCGCGATCGTCCGTTTACATTCAAAAAAATTGTTGGTACATTTGTTGGTACTTTTTGATGGCGCTTGAGGAGGTTGTTCAGGGTGGACTCATTAAGTGGGTCTGCGCTGCATTCCGAAGAATAAAAAATAGGAACGCCATGTCAGACCTGTACGTAGACCGTTTGGGCAATGTGACGATTGCCAACGGTGTAGCCCGCCTCGATTTTCTAAGATTTATTTCCATTGATCCCGAAAGCAAACAAGCGAAGATGGTGCCGTCCACTCGCCTTGTGTTGCCTGTTGACGGACTTGCCCAAACCATCGACATGCTTGAAAAGCTCAAGGCTGGTCTGATCAAGCAGCAGCAAGCAGCACAAGCTGCACCGCCAACAGAAGTTGTTCAGTAGTTTCAGCTATTCATTTGCTGCCTTTCGCAAGGAAGGTGGCATCACTGGGTATTCCGGGTCAACGTGACCGGTGATTCCGGACGAACGTGACCGACGATTCCGATTTAACGTGACCGGTGATTCCGGACGAACGTGACCGAATTTTTGGGTTTTCCGGAATGAGCGGTCACGATAGCGGAATGGTCGGTCACGATACCGGAACGACGTCGTACGCTGGTGTGACGGAGTTGCGCATAGAAGCAACCGAGCGGGTACGCTGCCAGATTTTTATCTGGAGACAGCATGCCCGCGCAAAGGATCCCTATGCGTAAAATCAAAGACGTATTGCGTTTGAAGCTTGACGCCAAGCTCTCGCATGAGCAAATTGCTCGATCACTCGGCCTGTCCAAAGGCGTGGTGACCAAGTATGTCGGTCTGGCTGCGGCCGCCGGCCTGAGTTGGTCGCAAATTCAATCCTGCGACGATGTGACGCTGGAGCGGCAACTACTGGTAGCACCACAGCGGCCGCGAACTCAGGTGCAGCCCGATTATGCCCGTGTACATCATGAATTGCGTCGCAAGGGTGTAACGCTGATGCTGCTCTGGGAGGAATATCAGGCCGAGCATGCCGAGCACCATACCTACCGCTATTCCCAATACTGCGAGAAATACCGCCAGTTCACCAGGCGACTCAAGCGCTCAATGCGGCAAACCCACCGCGCCGGCGAGAAACTGTTCATCGATTTTGCCGGCCCCACCATTTTGCTGACCGACGGCACACGCGCTCACATCTTCGTAGCCGCCATGGGCGCCTCCAGTTATACATTTGCCTGCGCAACACCACGCGAAACCATGGCTGACTGGATCGATTCAACGGTCAAGGCGTTGCAGTTTTATGGCGGGGTGCCCCAGTTGATCGTTCCAGACAACCCGCGCGCCATGATTGCTGACCCGAACCGCTACGCGCCGCGTGCGAATGACACGGTGCAAGACTTTGCGCGACATTACGGCACCTCTGTCCTTCCGGCGCGCCCATATGCGCCGCAGGATAAAGCCAAGGTCGAATCGGCCGTGCAGGTGGTGGAGCGCTGGATCATGGCGCGCCTGCGTCATCAGAAATTTGCCACCGTACACGAGGTCAATGAGGCGATAGCCCCTTTGCTGGAGCGACTCAATGCCCGTCCCTTTCAGAAACTGCCGGGCAGTCGGGCCTCGACCTTTGCCGAACTCGATGCGCCGGCTTTGCTGCCGTTACCATTGCAGCGCTATGAAATCGCCACATTCAAGACGGTGCGAGTCCATATCGACTATCACGTTGAAGTCGAAGGGCACCGTTACAGCGTCCCGCATCCCATGGTGGGCCAAGTACTGGAGGTGCGCATGACTTCAGGCACGATTGAAGTACTCCATCGCGGCCAACGCATCGCCAGCCATGCGCGCAACAGCAGGCGCGGCGGTTTCAGCACGATTGCTGAACATATGCCAGCTGCGCACCGGGCGCACATGGAGTGGACGCCACAACGCCTGATTCACTGGGGGAAAGATATTGGCTCGGCTACTGCAGCGGTGGTGACACGCCTGCTGGAACAGCATAAACACCCGGAGCACGGCTACCGCGCCTGCCTGGGATTGCTGTCTTTGGCCAAGCGCTACGGCAAGCCCCGTCTGGAGGCGGCTTGCGCATTGGCCTTGCAACTTGGCGCCTGCCAATACCGGCATGTGCGAGATATTCTCGCCAACAACCGCGACCGCACAAGACAAGCCACCCAGAGTGACTGGGTCAGTCCAGCCCATGTCCATGTGCGCGGTCCCGCCTATTACCAATAAGGATTTCCGATGATGATGCATACCACGATCGCGCAATTGCGCACCTTGAAACTCAATGGCCTGGCTTTGGGCCTGGAAGAACAACTGACTCAGCCGGGCATGAGCGCCATGAGCTTTGAGGAACGACTGACCTTGCTGGTCGACCGCGAAGTGCACTACAGAAGTGATCGCCGGTTGGCGCGGTTGCTCAAGCAGGCGAAATTGAAATATGCGCAAGCTGCTATCGAAGACATTGATACCCGTGCCGGGCGCGGCGTCGATCGCAGCGCGGTGATGAGCCTTGCGCTGAGTGATTGGGTAACGTCCGGGCATAGTGTCCTGATCACCGGACCAACCGGCGCGGGCAAATCCTGGTTGGGGTGCGCGCTGGCGCAATATGCGTGTCGGCGTGGATACTCCGCCATTTATCAGCGGGTACCGCGTCTGCCGGAAGAATTGCGGATTCGGCACGGCAGCGGCACCTTTGGCAAGTGGCTGGTGCAACTAGCTAAAACCGATGTGCTGGTGCTCGACGACTGGGGCATGGGCGCCATTGATAGCGCCACACGCTCCGATCTGCTGGAGATCATTGATGACCGCACTGCCAACAAGGCCACGATCATCACGAGCCAGTTACCGATTGAGCATTGGCACGCATGGATCGGGGATGCCACCATTGCCGATGCGATGCTGGACCGGATCATGCAGCGCCATCATCGTTTTACCCTGACTGGTGAGTCCTTGCGACAAGTGAAACAAAAAACAATCAGAAAGGACAAGGCTGGTGAATCCAAATCATAGCGCCAGCATACGCAGACCGACTTACCCACCGCGGCGCGCGTTCGTGGTCTTTTTACTGACCACGCACGCCGCCGTGGATAAGTCTGCGCTGGCGATCATCAACGTTCGGCAGCACAATTTCGGAGAAAAAGGAGGAAAAAATGCATCCATCGTGACCGACAACAGTACAATTTAGGCGCGCAACACCGCGCACTGCGCAACGGTCACGTTCAATCGGAATGAGCGGTCACGTTCGCCGGAATACGCAATCACTGCGTAATCACTCAATTCCACCACACAGAGAGTTGTTATGTCTGCTCAAACATGTTCAAAAAGCGCAGTTTCGATGTCCTGACGGTGTAAAATGCCCTCCCTCTCCTATCAATGTAAAGAATTGTCATGTGGTTCAAAAACATCCAGATATACCGGCTTTCTTCACCATGGGCGATCTCACCCGAACAACTGGAAGACAGTCTGAATGCGCAGGCCTTTGCGCCTTGCGCCAGCATGGAAATGCAAAGCCAGGGCTGGGGTAGTCCTCGTCAAGAGGGCCGGTTGGTTCACGTCGTCAATAGGCAAGTGCTGATTTCACTGGTCACTGAGAAAAAACTGCTGCCGTCCACGGTCATCAATCAGGTTGCCAAAACCAGGTCGCTTGAAATGGAAGAACAGCAAGGTTTCAAGCCGGGTCGCAAGCAAATGCGAGAAATCAAGGAGCAGGTGTCGGATGAATTGAGGCCGCGCGCTTTTAGTGTTCGTCGAAACACGGCGGCCTGGATAGATCCGGTTAATGGGTGGCTTGTGGTTGACGCAGCGAATCCTGCCAAAGCAGATGAAGTATTGAGTTTGCTTCGCAAGTCCATAACGGACTTGCCTACCACCCCGCTGAGTGTCGCTCTGACGCCTGTCTCTGCAATGACGGGTTGGCTGACTTCTGGTGAAGCGCCATACGGATTTACCATTGATCAGGATGCGGTATTGCAATCATCAAGTGATAGCCGGGCAACGGTGCGTTATGTGCATCATACGCTTGATCAGGACGATGTTCGCCGTCACATAAACGCTGGCAAGCAGTGCACTCGGCTGGCATTGACATGGTCAGATCGCATTTCCTTTGTCTTGACGGAAAGCTTGATCTTAAAGCGCCTTGCGCCACTTGATGTCATCAGGGATGCAGGGGATCCGACTGCGGAAAACGATGAAGAGCGTTTCGATTCTGATTTTGCCTTAATGACTGGTGAACTGAATCGCCTAATCACGGATCTCGTGGCAGCTTTAGGCGGTGAGCAGAGACAGGAGGTTTTAAAAGCGGTCAGTTGATGGAGGCATCGCCACTTGTTTGTTTTTTGTTGGGAGCAGATACTTTTGCCCTGAAATGCTCCTTTAGGAATGCGAGCGTCATGGTGGCTTTAACGTCGTTGTGCTGTGTGCGCGATTTTTTCAGGGTTTCCTCCATGTTTGCCATAAAGCGATTCGCTTGAACTGACGCGGCCAGATCTTTGATGCTGGCTTGATGCCAGTCACCGACGCCTGCGGCGGACAACGTGCCTTTTTCTCCCGCTTTTATCATGTTGTAAAACCATGCGCCCTCAGTGCAGGCAAGCATCATGGTGACGCTTTCCAACTCAGGGGCCGCGTTTTTTATGTCGGATAAATGTGTCACCATTCCAAAACGTTTGGTGCCTAAAAAGCCAGTGAGTGCATATATTGATGCCGTGAAAGCGTACTCGCCGAGGTCAAAAAGCGCCATCGGAACGCTGACGCCATAAACGCCAGGGGTATTGTTGAGTATTCCGTCAAAGAAAAAATGGGCGTCGTTTCCAGAATGCCCCTCGCTGCTGATCGTTCTGGCGTGATGTTCGGCCATTTCCTGCATTGCCAGAACGAATGAACGTGATAATTCTGGCAGTTTTGCCATTCCGTACATGTCGTTAATCGCTTTGCGTCGTTTTGCTTCGTTCATTTCCTGCACCAGTTAAGTTTGGCGGGGCACTCAATCGCGCCGATACAGCCGGGTTGGCCGCGCAATAAAAGCGCGTTAATCCGACAATGTGCGCACCTTCACCTTTTTGCCCTTGATCTTGCCGGAGGATAATTTTCGCACGGCCTCATTGGCCACGTTGCGTGCAATTGCCACATAGGTGGTTTGATCCATTACCGTGATTTTGCCCACCTGCTCACGCGTAAAGCCTGCTTCACCGGTGAGTGCGCCCAGTACATCGCCTGGGCGAATTTTTTCTTTGCGCCCACCGAGAATCTGGAGCGTCACCATGCCCGGTACCAAAGGGGATTCATCGTCATTTTTTAATGTTTCCAGATCATGCCATTCTGGCTCGATCCCGGCCGCCTTGGCGATGGTGGCAACACGGCGCTTGTCATTCGGCGAACAGATGTTGAGCGCCCAACCATTTTCATCGGCCCTGCCTGTGCGCCCGATACGATGGACATACATTTCAGGGTTTGGGGTAACGTCAACGTTGATGACGGCTTCCAGCTTCGCAATGTCCAGGCCACGTGCCGCCACGTCTGTCGCGACCAGTACGGAGCAACTCCGATTCACGAACTGCACCAGCACCTGATCGCGTTCCCATTGCTCCAGATCACCATTCAGGGCCAGTGCGTGAAAACCTTGTCCCTGCAACAGCGCCACCAGTTCGTGGCATTGCTGTTTGGTATTGCAAAAAGCCAGCGTGCTGAGCGGGCGGTAATGCCTGAGCAAGCGGCCAACGGCATGCAAACGTTGTTCCTTGCTGACCTCATAGAAGCGCTGACGAATCTTGCTTTCTTCATGCTGCTCCAATAACTTCACTTCCTGTGGGTTGTGCAAGAACTGGCGAGCCAGTTGAGCGATACCCTCGGGATAAGTCGCCGAGAAAAGCAATGTCTGGCGTTTCGCAGGGCATTGCCGGGCGATGGAGGCCATGTCGTCATAAAAGCCCATATCCAGCATACGGTCGGCTTCATCGAGTACCAGCGTGTTGATGGCGTCCAGTTCCAAACTTCCGCGTGCCAGATGATCCTTGATGCGCCCCGGGGTGCCGACAACGATATGCGCGCCGCGCTCCATGCTGGCCATCTGCGCCCGCATGGGGTGGCCACCATACAAGGACACGATCTTGATATTGTTTTCATGCCGCGCAAGACGACGAATCTCTTGCGTGACCTGATCTGCCAGTTCGCGTGTTGGGCAGAGTACCATTGCTTGTACCGCAAAGTAGCGCGGATTCAATCTGGTGAGAAGCGTGAGCGCGAATGCCGCCGTTTTACCACTACCGGTTTTTGCTTGCGCAATCAAATCATGGCCGGCCAGCGACAACGGCAAGCTCGCCGCCTGAATGGGCGTCATGCTTCGATATTCGAGCTGTCGTAATGTGGCCTGAATACTTGGCGACAGGGGAAGCGTGTCAAAAGACATTTCATCGGCACTGCTTGCTTTTGCGTGCGAGGGGCGAGAAATGTCAGTCACGTTGACCAACAAATCATAAATGATGGGTGTCGAAAAATAAGCAAAACAGGCGTTCCAGTAAGTTTTAGTTTGCCTATTATAAGCAGTTTGAATAGTCATGGCCCCAATAGGCATCATGGATCAAGATAGCATACAATCGACATTCATTTTCTAGGCTAAAAAAACCATGATACGTAGAAACCCACGCGGTGATTTGCCGCGGATTCATCCCGATGCCTTCGTTGATCCCACCGCTATTCTTTGTGGCCTGGTGATCGTGGAAGAAAACGTTTTCATCGGCCCTTATACGGTTATTCGCGCCGATGAGGTCGACGAGAACGGGCACATCGAGCCCATCATCATCGGTGCCCATTCCAATATTCAGGATGGTGTGGTCATTCATTCCAGATCTGGTGCAAGCGTGATCATTGGCGAGCGTACATCCATCGCGCACCGCGCTATCGTGCATGGCCCGTGTTACATAGGCAAAGACGTGTTTATTGGTTTTAACAGTGTGCTGTACAACTGTCGTGTTGAAGACCATTGTGTTGTGCGCTTCAATGCGGTGGTCGATGGTTGCCACTTGCCGCCATATTTTTATGTGCCGTCGACGATGCGTCTTGGCCCAAATGCAGATTTGGAGGCCTTGCCCAAGGTGAGGCCAGAGGGGAGTGAGTTTTCAGAAGGCGTCGTGCGCACCAACAACGAACTGGTGCGCGCCTACAAGAAAATACACAACGAGTTCTGACGGGTGTCGGGCGGTCAGCCTCAAGGGCCGATCGCTTCCTTTCCAGTTTTTTTAGTTTATTCCAGCACAAGTCCCGAAGGGAGTGTGCTGCGCGTGGGTAACTGGCGTGCTGCGCTTTGCAAGGCCGAATGCAGCAATTCTTCGACGGCAGGATGGTAGAACGGCATTTGCATCAGCTGCTCTACAGTTTCTCCGCGCTGGATCGCCCATGCCAGCAGATGCGCCAGATGTTCGCCTTCGATAGCCAGGATGGCTGCGCCGAGCAGGCGACCGGTTTCGGTGTTGGCATATATACGCAGCAATCCGCCTTCGCCGTGCATGACGCGTGAGCGAGGGTCGCCGTCGGTGCGTGCTGTACCGATGATGGTGCTTGCGGGGTCAAGTTGGTTGAGGTCTGCGCCAACTGTAGCGATATCCGGGCGCGAGAAAACAATTGCCAGAGGTGTTCTCCGTCTGAAGCGTGCGCCAGCATTTCGGGCTGCGTTGTAGCCGGCAATTGCGCCTTCGTCGGCTGCTTCATGCATCAGGGCCGGTTCGCCTGCGGCATCGCCGACAATATAAACGGTCGGCGAAACGCTTCGCATGGTGGCAGCATCGACGTTAGGCATGCCCTTTGCGTCGAGTGTAATACCAGCGGCTTCCAGGTTGAGATTGCCAAGATTGGGGCGCCGTCCCGTTGCGACGAGCACGGATTCGACGGTGGCGCTTTTCCCTGAAGCGCTGACTTCGACGCCATCAGGCAGGAGGCGCACCTGCGCTTCTTCTCCTAGCCACAATTCCATTTCGTTGCCAAAGTAATCGCGGGCGGCCTGTGCAACATCCGGGTCGCGCAACCCGGCCAGCGAGGTGTTGCGCCCAATTCCGATAACCTTGATGCCGAGGCGTGAAAGCGCCAACCCCATTTCAAGCCCGACTGCACCCAGGCCAAAGACGGCAATCGATTGGGGCAGGCTTTCCAGCTCAAACAGTTGATCCGTGTTGATCGCGCGCGCGCCGAGGGCGGTCGTCCATTCTGGCATGATGGGTGTTGATCCTGTGGCGACAACAATGGCGCCGGCGTGCACTTTTGTGCGCCGAATGCCATCGTCCACTTCTAGCAGGCCGGGTGCGAGAAATTTTGCGCGCCCCATCAGCAGCTTACTCCCTGCTGCGCCGGTTGCTTTGCCTGCCGCACCGCCCGCGAAACGATCGCGCTGCTCTCGCAGTTTGATCCATGCGCGGGTGTGATGTTGTGCCAGCGATTCATTATGCTCGGCAAATACATCAGGAAAGCGACGACTTTCTTTCCAGATGTCAGCGGTATGCAGCGCAATTTTCGATGGCATGCACCCGACGCGGGCGCAGGTGGTACCGAGCGGGCCGTGGTCAATCAGTACAAAGCTTTTGCGTGCGCGACGCACTTCCCGCAGGGCATATAAACCGGCAGTGCCTGCGCCAATGATGGCGACGTCAACGGTGATGTCATTCATGATGTTTTCCCCATTCAGATTTCTGTTTCTATGTCTAGTCCGGCAGCCTGCCATTCGTTAATGCCATCGCGCAACTTGAGCGCCTTGAACCCGTGGGCCTGCAGCAGTCTTACGGCTTCTCCAGCCATTACGCAGAATGGGCCGCGACAATAGGCAACAATGTCTCGACCAATTGGCAGTTCAGAGATGCGTTTTTCCAGTTCGTCTAGCGGAATCGAGCGAGCAAATGGTAAATGTCCTTCGGAGAATTCACTTTGTGGACGGACGTCAAGTACGATGAGATCACCGCGTTGTGCTTCCTCAAGCAAGGTTTTACGGTCGACGGATATCAGCGCGGTTGGGTCGTTCGCTATTTGCTCCAGCGCTATTTTTGCTTCCAGCAAGTGCTCCTCGGCAACCTGGCGCAGGTTGACGCACAGGTTTGCCACGTCTTGACCGCTGATGCGGTAAATCATGTACTTGCCTTCGCGTCGAAAGGTCACCAGTCGCGCTTCTTTCAGGCTTTTCAGATGCGCGCTCGTCAGTTTGATGTCAGCGCCAATTTCGTTCGCCAGAGTTTCAACTGTTTTCTCTCCCTGAGAAAGCAACTCCAGTAATTCAAGTCGCTTCGGACTTGAGGTGGCTTTGCCGATGCGTGCAACCTGCTCGTAAAGAATGTTCTTGACTATTTTTGAATTCATTCTTACATTCTAACGAAAATACGAATGAAGGCAAGTCATTTGGGTTTTTAAGTCCGAAATGCGCTTGAATTTAGTCTATAACGCGCTGATTTTATTCCGAGATGCGAATGTGTGACCAACGGTAAGGTGATACACATCGACCATATATAAGAGGGTGTTCCTATGTGGAAATTACTTGCGAGACTCCAGGCCAATTTGTTCTGGGCTATCCCCATGGCAATGATTGCAGGCGTTGCGTCTGGGTATTTTTTCGATATGTCTTTCGTGAAAATTACGATCGTGCCGTTAACGTTCTTGATGGTTTACCCAATGATGGTCAACATGGATGTCGGGAAGGTGTTTAATCTCGAAGGAATGAAGTGCCAACTCACGGCACAAGTCATTAATTTTGGCATCATCCCTTTCATTGCGTTTGGTATCGGGAAGTTCTTTTTTCCAGATGATGCAATGGTCGTGCTGGGCCTGCTTTTTGCCGCATTACTGCCTACCAGCGGGATGACCATATCCTGGACGGGGTTTTCGAAAGGCAATATGAATGCGGCCGTCAAGATGACTATTGTCGGGCTGATTGCGGGTTCGATCGCCACGCCGTTCTATGCCAAATGGCTGATGGGCAAGGCTATTGATATCCCCATGCTGCAGATATTCATGTCGATCATGCTGGTCGTCTTTCTGCCAATGGTGTTGGGATATGTTACCCGGAAGTTGCTTGTCCGAGCCTATGGTCAGCAACACTATCAGGAAAACTTGAAGCAGAAGTTCCCGCCATTGGCGACTCTCGGGGTGGTTGGGATTGTTTATGTTGCCATGTGTCTCAAGTCAGGAGCGATTACGGCGCGACCGGCGATGTTGCTGACTTATTTGCTGCCACTCGCCTTGCTGTATGCAATCAATTTTCTGATCAGTACCACTGTCGGAAAGCTGTTCTTTAATCGTGCTGATGCGATTGCTCTGGTTTATGGCACCGTTATGCGCAATCTTTCTATCGCACTGGCCATTGCAATGACGGTGTTTGCGGAGCGAGGCGCTGAAATTGCAGTCATTCTGGCGCTGGCCTATATCGTGCAGGTGCAGTCAGCTGCATGGTATGTGCGTTTTACTAATTCGATCTTCGGTGCGGTTGCTGTAGACAAGCCTTTGGCAAGTTGATGCATTAAAGAAACAACATGTTTACGCTGGTGCTGTTATGGATGAAAATGGCAATGTTCAATGTGGGCATAAGTCATGGGAAAAAAAGCAAAAAATGTAGCCAATGAACTGACTGATGCAGAAATGTTGCGTGCAGAAAACGAGCGTTTGAAAAATGCGCTGGCTCAAAATGAAGCACGTATTAATGCGTTCGTTCATGGCATACCAGATCTCGTCTGGATGAAAGATGAAAATGGCGTCTATCTGAATTGCAACCATACCTTTGAGCAATTCTTTGGAGCTTCAGAAGCGGATATTATTGGCAAGACGGATTACGATTTCCTTAATGAACATTTAGCGGATTTTTCCAGAGCCAATGATCGTGCTGCGATGCTGGCTGATGAGCCGAGCGCCAACGAAGAATGGATCACTTTTGCATCAAATGGTCGGCGTGTCCTGCTAGAAACCATAAAAACGCCATTACGCAATTCCAATAACGAGGTCATCGGGATTGCATGCATTGGGCGCGATATCACAGAGCGCAAGCGGACTCAAAATGAAATTGAGTTTCAGCACCAGCTTCTTTTAACGCAGCAAGATACTTCTCCTGACTCCATCCTCGTCGTTGATGGGGAGGCAAACATCCTTTCATATAACCAGCAATTTATTGATTTTTGGCGCATTCCAGAAGAAATATTGCGAACGGGCCACGATGAACCGCTATTAAATTATGTCAAGGATCAAATTTCCAATCCTGATGAATTCTATGAGAGGGTGAAGTGGCTTTATGAACATAAGGATGAGCGCAGCCACGATGAGATCCTGTTGAAAGACGGTCGACATATTGAGCGCTTCTCGGCCCCTGTTGCGACAAAAGGAAAGTACTTTGGGCGCGTTTGGTACTTTCGAGATGTGACCAAGCGTAAGTTGGCAGAGGCGGAGTTGCTTGCCAGCCATGATCTGCTTTCCAAGGTATCCCAAAATGTGATGGGTTTTATCTATCAATTCTGGATGTCGCCAGAGGGGGGCTTCAGCGTGCCTTTTGCAGGTGGTGATGCAGAAGCGTATTTTGGGATCACCATAGAAGATGTTCGCCAAGATGCTTCGCCAGTTTTCGGAAAAATACACCCAGACGACCTTGAATTGTTTGTTTCGTCAATTCATGGTTCTGCGCGCACATTGCAACTTTGGCACCACGAATTTCGAACTATCCCCTCTCCAGGCATTACAAAGTGGCTTTTGGGTCGTTCTACGCCAGAACTGGGCGAAGACGGCAGCATTTTATGGCATGGCTTCATCACGGACATCACTGAACGCAAGCAAATGGAAGCTGCGGTGCTTCAGTCCAGAGATTTTCTTGACAGCATTGTCAGCAGCATTCCCAACCCGGTCTTTGTAAAAGACCGCCAGCACCGCTGGATTCTTTTGAACGACGCTTTTTGCCATCTCACTGGTCAAAAAAAAGAAGAGCTTTTGGGTAAATCAGACTTTGATTTTTTCCCTGAACATGAAGCACAGATTTTTTGGGAGGGTGACGAAAAAGTTTTTGCCAGTGGTCAAACGTTTGTGAACGAAGAGAAGATCACTGATGCCGATGGCACTATTCGACGCATTATTACTAGCAAAACGCCTCTAGACCTTGGCAATGGAGAACAGGTTCTTGTGGGTGTCATATCGGACATCACAGAACGCAAACTTGCTGAAGATGCATTGCGCTCAAGTGAGGAGCGCTACCGTGCAGCCTTCCAGGGGAGCATTGACGCCGTCAGTATTAGCCACTTGAGTACCGGGTTGATGCTGGAAGTGAACCAGCAGTGGGCGGATCTTTATGGTTTAAGCTTTGATGAAATAATTGGCGCCACTTCTGCTGATCTCAATATATGGGTGAATCTTGAAGACCGCCAACGCATGGTTGAGGTCGTGCAAAGGGAGGGGGAGTGCGTCGATTTTGAAACTCTTTTGAGAAAGAAGAACGGGGAAATCTTTTGGGGAATGATGTCTGCAACTGTTATTGAGATTGATGACAACCCTTGCCTGTTTATTTTTACGAGGAATATCACGGAGCGCAAGCAGGCGGAAGAAGCATTGCGAACAAGTGAAGCCATGAAGGCGGCGATTCTCGAAGGTGCGCATGAGGGCATCTGTGCCTTTGACCAGAATCTTAACTATATTCTTTTTAACCCGTTCTTGGAGAGAGTGTCAGGCGTTCCTGCGAGTGATGTTCTCGGGCGTCATTTTCTGGAAGTCGCTCCTTTTGCCGACAAGCATGAAATGCATGATCGGATTAAATCTGTGTTGGAAACCGGAAAAACAAATAAACGGAAACAATTCAGGTATGACATAGAAAGCACTGGGCTAAAAGGGTGGATGAGTGCAGTCAGCTCCCCATTGCTGGATGCAGAGGGGAATACGACAGGTGTTATTTCCTTGCTTTCAGATATTACGGAACAAGTTGATGCACAGGCGGCGCTTGAAGACTTGATGCAGTCTCTGGAAAAGCAGGTTGAGGAACGTACCCGAGAGCTAGTAAAGGCGCGGGAAGCGGCGGAATCCGCAGCAAAGGCCACGGAAGAATTTCTGGCCGAAATGAGCCACGAAATCCGCACGCCGTTGAACGCCATCATCGGGATGACGCACTTGGCTCGCCATAACAATACCGAGTCAAAAATTGCGGATTTTTTGAAACAGATCCACGCTTCTGGGCAGCATTTGCTTGAAGTTGTCAATGAAGTGCTGGATATCTCCAGAATTCAGGCAGGTAAGCAACCCATCAGCATGTCGCGATTTTCACTTAAGCAGATGCTTGATTATGTGTTGGGTACGGTGCAAAAGCTGGCTGATGACAAGGGCCTTGGTCTAATGCTTGAGGTTGGTGACAACACCCCTGATCTGTTGCTTGGGGATTCCTTTCGCATCAGTCAGATCTTGATCAACTTATTAAACAATGCTGCCAAGTTTACGGACGAGGGCCGCGTAATTTTGCGGGTTTTGCCGCTTGAACTCACGAAAAAAACGGTGTTGCTTCGCTTTGAGGTCGAAGATACGGGTAAAGGAATTAGCGATGATAAATTACCGCTGCTCTTTACCCCTTATGAGCGACTGGATAGCGCTGATGAGATGGAAATACAAGGTACGGGGTTAGGTCTCGGCATCTGCAAAAAACTTGCGAAATTGATGGGTGGGCAAGTAGAGGTTGAAAGCCTGCCCCAAAAGGGCAGTGTTTTCTCGTTTGAAATATTTTTGAACCATGAGGAGAGCATTTCGTCTTCAGGTAGTTCAGAAGAGGGCTTGTACTCTTTGACGGCTTTGAATGGAGACGACAATTTAGCGCACTGGCGAACAAGTCTTGATGGTTGCCACATCTTGTTGGCCGAGGATAATCTAGTTAATCAGCTTGTGATTAAGGAATTAATGGCACTTGTTGGCCTGGAGGTGGCGGTTGCCAATAACGGTGAAGAGGCCTTGCAGCTATTAAGTGAGCAACCGTTTGATGTCGTGCTCATGGATATCCGCATGCCAAAAATGGATGGCCTTGAAACAACGAAAGTCCTGCGTCAAAACGCCGTCTACTCCAATTTGCCCGTTGTGGCGCTTACGGCCAATGCCTCTAACGCAAATCGGGAGATTTGCATGGCTGCAGGGATGAATGATTACATTCAAAAGCCAGTCGATCCTGCAAGCTTGTTTGCAGTTTTGGCGCGTCACTACAAGTTATCACAACGTGTCGATGCTGGGGAAAAGGCAGCTCAAGGTTTGGACGACGACCAACATTTGTTTGATTTGCTTTCGCAAATGCCTGAGCTTGACGTGGTTGCCGGCGTGGGTCGCCTGATGGAGCGTAAAGATCTTTATGCCAGACTGGCAAAAAAAATTGTTGCAGAATATACAGATATGCCGGAAACGCTGGCGTCTGCGCTGCAAAACCATGATATTGAGATACTGGCGCATCATATTCATGGCATGAAATCAAATTTTGGTGCGTTGGGAGCATATAAAATTCAGGAGCAATGCGCCGAGCTCGAGCATTCACTGGCTGGCGACGAATTGGTGTATGGCCATGTAACCGAGCTTATTGCGAACCTGAAAAAACTATTAGCCAAATTGCGGGCGGTGGTAGAAAGAGCAGGCTTCCAGTAATATTTTGAGGCAGAAAAACTGCCGGAACTGAGTGACGGTTCGGTCTGTTTGCCACTCGGTCAGCCTATATGCACTAGTTCCACTAGGCGCTTTTCTCGTTGGCTAACACTGATGAATGAGAGTCCTTCCGATTGTTTGTGAATTGGAAAGCGACCCTCGCCATCCTCAGTTTGAGGGTTGTTTTTTTTGTATTAGGCGCGTCAGTTGGCCAATCATCCTTGGCTATGCTGCCAACATTTTGTGCGCTGCATCCAACTTGAAGCGCTTTAGCTTCTGCCATTGACCCTCTCCCCCCAATTCTGTTCCGGGCTCTCTGCGAGTTCTTGCTTTCCTGCGGGAGAAATTTACCTAAATAGGTAATTTTTACCCGCTATTGTTAGGTATTTTTACCCTCCCATTAATTGTTTCTTTGTGGAAATATGACGTTTCACAAAAAGTTGTTTGGTGACTTTTTAAGAAATATGAAAGGTCTTTTATGAATATGAATGCATACGCAGGGCAAGATGGTGTGGATGGAGCGACCGCATCTGAGTTTCTTGCTTTTAAGCTCGGTCAGGAAGAGTACGGAATCGACATTCTGAAAGTTCAGGAAATTCGTGGGTATGAAAGTGTGACACGAATCGCCAATGCGCCTGAATTTATTAAAGGAGTCGTCAATCTGCGCGGAACGATCGTGCCGATTGTTGATATGCGCATCAAGTTTGATTTGGGTACACCCGTGTATGACCAGTTTACGGTCGTCATCATTTTGAATGTGGCGGGTCGTGTTGTGGGAATGGTTGTGGACAGTGTTTCCGATGTGATGACCTTGTCGCCAGAGCAAATCAGACCTGCGCCGGAAATGGGTTCCGTTTTTAACTCGAATTACCTGATTGGTTTGGGAACGCTTGATGATCGAATGCTTATTCTGGTTGACATTGACCGATTGATGTCTAGCGCTGACATGGGCTTGATTGATGCCGTAGCGACACACTAGGGTAACGCTACGCTCAAGCAGGAAAACATTTGTTGTATTAGGGGGAAACATGAAAAATTTTAGGATTGGCGCAAGGCTTGCGGTAGGGTTTGCACTGGTATTGATGCTGATGACGGCGATCTGCGGCATTAGTGTCTGGCGTCTGCAGGAGGTTGGGACGGCGACGGACTTCATGGTGAAGGAAGCGCTACAGAAAGAGCGTCTTGTAAGCGAATGGATGCAAATGACCAACGCGAATGGCGTACGAGCCGTCGCCTTTGTCAAAAGTGACGATGCAGAAGTGCACAAATTCTTCAAGGAGCGGATGACGGCAACCAGTGCCAAGATTTCCGTGATTTCAAAGAAACTTGAGACCTTCGAAAAAGCGCCTGAAGAAAAGCGTCTTTTTGACATTGTTTCGCAGAAACGTGCCGATTATACGAGTGGTCGCAAGGGCATTCTGGACATCAAGCTTAAGGGCGATGCGGTACTGGCAGCAAAGATGATCAAGGAGAACATGCTGCCTGCCCTGGATGCCTATGTGGATTCCATCAATGCTGTGCTTGACTATGAGAAAGAAGCGATTAATAAAGCAGCCACAGGCATTAATGATAATTATAAAGGTGGCCGCATGCTGATCATTGGACTGGGCGTGGCCGCCGTTTTGATTGGGTTGATGGCAGCCTACCTGCTGACGGTTGGCATTACCCGCCCCCTGAACGAAGCCGTCAAGGTAGCGCAGACGGTCGCTTCGGGTGATTTGACCACACGTGTTGTGGTGAGCTCCACTGATGAGACGGGCCAGTTGATGCAGGCGCTCAAGGACATGAATGAAAGCCTGTTCAAGACGGTCTCGGAAGTGCGCGCGGGAACGGACATGATTGCCACGGCCTCGAGCGAAATCGCCTCTGGCAACATGGATCTGTCCTCGCGCACCGAGCAGCAGGCCAGTTCACTGGAAGAGACGGCTTCCTCGATGGAAGAGTTGACCTCCACGGTGCGTCAGAATGCCGAGAATGCGCGTCAGGCGAATCAGCTGGCTGTGACGGCCTCTGATGTGGCGATTCGTGGTGGCGAAGTGGTTTCCGAGGTGGTTGAAACCATGGGAGCGATCAATGAGTCATCCAAGAAGATGTCGGACATTATTGGCGTGATTGATGGCATTGCCTTCCAGACCAATATTCTGGCATTGAATGCGGCGGTCGAAGCGGCGCGTGCGGGCGAGCAAGGAAGAGGCTTTGCGGTGGTTGCAACCGAGGTGCGCAGTCTGGCACAGCGTAGTGCGGCGGCGGCGCGCGAGATCAAGGAGCTGATTGACAACTCGGTTGACAAGGTCAGCGAAGGCAGCAAGCTGGTAGAGACGGCTGGTTCCACGATGGAGGAGGTGGTAAACAGCATTCGCCGAGTCAATGACATCATGGGCGAGATCACGGCGGCGAGCCAGGAGCAGAGTGACGGCATTGAGCAGGTGAACCAGGCGATCATCCAGATGGATCAGGTGACGCAGCAAAATGCGGCGTTGGTTGAAGAAGCGGCAGCTGCTGCGGAAAGCTTGCAGGATCAGTCGACGAATCTGACCAATCTGGTTGCGGCCTTCAATGTGGGCAATGCCTCACACGCGTCGGCGCCTGCCAGAAGAAGATCGGCTTCGACGGCTGTTGCCGCACCGGCACCACGATCAGTGGCAAGAAAGGCGCCAAGTCCATCGCGTGAAGTGGCACCCGTACGTCCTGCTCAAAATACCCAGGCCAACAATGAGGATTGGGAAGAGTTCTGATTGTAATGTCATGACAGCAAAAGCCGACTTTCAGCTTGCAGTGTTGGCTTTCGACTTTGGTTGCGGAAAAATATTCGCCATCAGGAAAAGTATTTAGCTGCGTCAAAGACAGGGTCGAATGGGTGGGGTGAATGCACTCCCACCCATTTCTCGTCTCTAAATTCCCTAATCGCCCCGCCATGATGCGCGCACTTTCAAGGCTGTTTCCAGTGCGCTCACGAATGGTTGAACGCGTCTTATGCGTGGCATTTTTTATGAGACAGGGCGCAAATAGGTTATTTTCACTTGCTCCCGTTAGGTGTTTCTACTCTCTTTTTTGTTGTTTCTGTGTGGAATTATTCTGCATAAGAAATGCGCATCTCACTTTTTACAAAAACTAAAAAGTTGGGGTGATTTATGAATCAGCGTGTATGTGCGGAGCAAAGTTCGGGGGAGTTTTATGAAAAAGGTGGCAGATAAAGCAGACAAGCGTTCCATGAGCCTTTCACGTAAGCTGACTATTCTGGTTGGCAGTGCATTGTTGGGCGTGGCTGCGATAACGGCATCATTCCTGTATTCACAGCGCGGCGCGATGGTTGAGGACAGCAAGCACGCGCTGAAACAGGTCGTGGAAACTTCGTATGGGTTGATTGCACATTATGGAGAGCTTGAGTCGAAGGGTGTATTGACTCGAATAGAGGCGCAAGAAGAGGCCAAGCAGGCTATCAAAAAATTGCGTTACAACGAAAACGATTACTTCTGGATCAATACGACAGATCAGCAGCCCAAAATGGTCATGCATCCGATCAATCCGGCGCTTGACGGCACGGATATCAGTGGCACGAAAGATCCTGACGGCAAATCCCTGTTTGTCGAGCTGGCAAAGGTAGTGCGTGACAACGGGGACGGCTTTGTGTTTTACCGCTGGGCTAAACCAGGTAAAACTGAGCCTGCGGAAAAACTATCTTACGCCAAAGGGTATGTTCCCTGGGGCTGGCTGGTTGGCTCTGGCGTATATATCGACACGATACGTGCCGCGTTTATGGAAAGCCTCGTCAAGTATTCAATTCAGGCAGCGATCCTCGGTATCTTGCTGTTCGGAATTGGCATGCTCATTGCCCGCAGCATCGTCAGGCAGCTCGGCGGAGAACCGGAGTATGCCGTTGGTATTACGCGACAAATCGCCGAAGGCGACCTGACTGTTGACATTACTCTGCGCCAAAACGACCAATCCAGCCTGTTGTATGCGCTCATGGAGATGCGCAACAGCATTGCGCATGCGGTTGGCGAGGTTCGTGCAGGCGCAGAAACGATCTCGACGGCCTCATCTGAAATCGCGGCTGGTAATCAAGACTTGTCTTCACGTACCGAGGAGCAAGCCAGTTCGCTGGAAGAAACCGCATCGTCCATGGAAGAGCTAACATCGACAGTACGTCAGAATGCTGACAATGCAAGCCAGGCTAACCAGTTGGCGCATGCCGCGACGGATGTGGCCATCCGAGGTGGCTCAGTGGTTTCGCAGGTTGTTGAAACTATGGGCGAGATTAACGAGTCCTCCAAGAAGATGTCGGACATTATTGGTGTGATTGATGGCATTGCTTTCCAGACCAATATCCTGGCGCTGAATGCAGCGGTTGAAGCTGCCCGAGCGGGTGAGCAGGGTCGCGGCTTTGCAGTGGTTGCGACCGAGGTACGTAATCTGGCACAGCGCAGTGCCGCGGCTGCGCGCGAGATCAAGGGACTGATTGACAACTCCATAGACAAGGTCGAAGCAGGTAGTGCACAGGTGGCGACGGCAGGTGCAACGATGGAAGAGGTTGTCGCCAGCATCAAGCGCGTCGATGACCTCATGGCGGAAATTACAGCTGCAAGCCAGGAGCAAAGCGATGGTATTGACCAGGTCAATCAGGCGATTATGCAAATGGATCATGTGACACAGCAAAATGCGGCGCTGGTTGAGGAGGCAGCGGCTGCGGCCGAGTCTATGCAAGGGCAAGCTGCAAATTTAATCGAACTAGTTAGAGTGTTCAGGATTGACGCTGGTGCACGCCCCGACCGCACGGCTCCGAAGATGGCTTCCGAGCCAGTTGTAGTGAGTGTGCCAGCAATGAAAAGTCCAGCATTATCAAGAAAGCCAACACCGGTAAGTCGTATGCCGATCAGACCGGTGTTGGCTAACAGTGATGAATGGGAGTCCTTCTGATTATTGCCGCTAAGCCGACTGGTCGCACTCAGCATCTCAGCGAGTAAGTGAGTCAATATCTCAGAGAAAGAGCTTGACCAGTTCGACAGTGGAGTTGATGTGGAGTTTGTCCATAATTCTTGCGCGGTGGTTTTCTACAGTGCGTGGGCTAAGGCCAAGTTCACCGGCAATTTTCTGGCTGGATTTCCCGTCAACCACCAACTTGATGATCTGGCGTTCTTTAGGCGTGAGTATGTCCAAGCGGGCGCTAATGGTAAGGCGCTCTAATTGCTCTTTCTTGATTTTCTGACTATGTGCCAGCGCAAGCTGAACTTTGTGAACCAGTTCATTGCCGTTGACTGGCTTTTCCAGGAAATCGAAGGCGCCTTTCTTTAACAGTTCGACGGCGATTTTTACTTCGCCGTGTCCGGAGACAAAGATGATCGGTAGATTGGCGCCTTTTTCCAATAGTCGATTTTGTACTTCAGCACCGCTAATCGTCGGCATTCGTAAGTCAGAAAGCAGGCATTCCGCTAGTCCGTTGGGTGTATATGAGTCAAGGAATTCTGTGGCAGAAGTATAGGTGCGTATTTCCGCACCGACACTTTGGAGAAGTTCCCTGAGTGTCCAGAGAATGATTTCATCATCATCCAGTATGTAGACGATTGAGTGGTGGGTGGTCAAAGCGCTCTTCTCTCCATACAGCAGGTAATTTCACCTTAACGGCATGAGTAATCTTACTCTTTAGATGATGAACAAGCTAAATGACAATGGTCCAAGTAAGCAGTGGGGTGTTCCGTTTTATTGGTGCTTATTTTTCAACCACTTTATGTTGTTTTGTAGCAGTAGGATAATGCTTGAAGGGAACAAGTAACATGAGCAAGCGCAAACCGGATGAGAAACAACCGGGTACTTCCTCTTCTGCTTGTGCCCTAGCCGGGCAGAGTACGTTAAACGGCGGTGAATTTTCGTCTGTGATGGCTGTCAACATGACAGGCAGGGTTGCGGTTGGTTTTGCCGCCGATGGCGGTGCGGATAATGCCATGCGCGCATTCCGCTGGACAAAAGACGATGGCATGGTGAGCCTTGGAACGCTCAATGGCGGATCGCACTCTTGTGCCTATGCCGTTAGCCGGTCCGGCGATGTGGTAGTTGGCTGTTCTGCAGATGGTGCATGCGGCAATGCTGTTCGTGCCTTTCGCTGGACGAAAGAGGAGGGCATGGTTTGTCTGGGTACGCTCGACGGTGGCGATTATGCGGAAGCGCGTAGCGTTAATGCTACGGGTGACGTGATTCTAGGCTGGTCAACTGATAGCAGCGGCACTTTTTCGGCGTTTGTTTGGACACCTGAATCTGGTATGCAGCGGTTGGATAAAACGTATGGTGACATGGCGGGTTCTCGGGCAGGATGTCAAGGCTCAGAAAAGGTGCTGGATACGCTCTGAG
Organism: Burkholderiaceae bacterium; assembly: GCA_963666295.1. Lineage (GTDB taxonomy): Bacteria > Pseudomonadota > Gammaproteobacteria > Burkholderiales > Burkholderiaceae_D > QZKY01. The sequence goes on from OY762707.1 coordinate 1,949,292, forward strand.
TTGGAGATTCTGTGGGAAGCGGGCAGCTTGCGCCCCTTTCCAAGCTTGCGCATGTCTTGGTCTGTTAGCCACAGGCAGCTACTGTTAAAGCCGTAGACTGGCCTCAGGTCTTTGCGCCGCGCTGCAGTTGCAGCGGCGGGATTGCCAAAGCCGTCCAGTACAATCGGATCGGTGTTCTCCGACTCGTAATAGGCCAGCACCATGTGCGGCCTGTTTTTTTGCATGGCGTAGACAATGGCCAGTTTTTCATCAGGGATGCCCATTCTTCTCAAGGCAGCATATTTGGCAATGGCGACGTCCTCACAGTCCCCTTTGAATTTGGTCAGCGTTTCTTGTGGGGTTTGCCAATAATCCGGCTTTCCCCATTGGGATAAATCAGAAGTCCACTGCACATCATTAAAGAACTGATTGACTGTCGCCAGCTTTTCTCCGACAGGGCGGTCGGCATGCTCCAAAATTAACAATTCAAGACGTTTTATCCGCTGTGCGGCGTTGGGGTTGTATGACTTTTCTATATTGTCTAAAGGCTCTTTCGTGGAGCTTGCATTTGCATTGGCCAGCGATAATGAAAAGAAAGCGGACAGCAGACAGGCAAAAGCGCTGCGTAAATATTTATTATGGGGCATTTTTATAGTTAACGTGGTGCTTATCAAATGATACTTTGCGTTTTTACCTTCAATTCCTGAACACACAAACTGAGTAGTTTAAGGTTTGCTTGGTTGTTTCCGCAATGCATTAATGCCGCCCGTGTGAATTTTGTGCCGAATATTGATGCTAGAACAAAGCAGGTATCTTCAGAGGTGTTTTTGTGTGCTTGGTGTTGGGCTGTTGATGCCGGACATGCTAAATTGCTGTCTTTATTTTTTAGTGATCGGGTTTCTGCCATGAGCAAGCACGCCACCCCCATTGATGCGCCTTTTCTTGGTCTGGAGCCGACGTTGGTTTGGGCGCATTTTGAGACCTTGTGCCGCATTCCGCGCCCTTCCAAACAAGAAGAAGTGCTGAGCGATTACTTGCAAACGTGGGCACAGAACAAGGGGCTGGATTGCCTGGTTGACCAAGTGGGTAATTTGATTCTTCGCAAACCGGCTAGTGCTGGTAGGGAACATTTGCCCGGCGTGATTTTGCAGGCGCATCTGGATATGGTTTGTCAGAAAAATAGCGGAACAGTGCATGATTTTTTGCATGACACGATTCGTCCGGTTGTACGCGACGGTTTGATGATTGCCGAGGAAACGACACTGGGAGCCGATAACGGCATTGGCGTGGCGCTGGCGCTGGCGGTGCTTGAGGATGCGACTTTGACGCACGGGCCGATCGAGGTTTTGCTGACCGTCGATGAAGAGGACGGTATGGGCGGCGCGAATGGTCTGGCAACCGGGATGCTGCAGGGCAAGTATGTGGTCAACCTGGATACGGAGGCTTGGGGTGAGTTCTATCTCGGCTGTGCAGGTGGTATGGATATCTATGTGGATCGCACGGCCAGTGACGAAATGCTTCCATTCGGGTGGCAAGCCGTGCGGATTGATGTTTCTGGCTTGCGCGGCGGTCATTCCGGAATCAACATTCACGAAGGGCGCGGCAGCGCCATCAAAATTTTGTGCCGAATCTTGTGTGCGCTTAATGCACGTTTTACTTTGCGGCTAGTGAGTTTTATTGGCGGCACGGCGCGCAACGCCTTGCCGAGAGAGGCGTCAGCCGTGGTCGCCATACACCCCGAGAATCTGCCTGCGATCAATGAGGTGCTGAGTGAATGGCAGGAATTGCTGCGGGGTGAATTGTGCGGCGTTGATGACGGTTTGTGTGTCGCAAGTGCGCTGGATGCTGCCGATCGGGTGATGTCTTCCGTCGATCAGCGTATCTGGCTGAACTCACTGAATGCCGCGCCGCATGGCGTAAAGCGCATGTGCAGTAGTATGGACGGCGTGGTTGAAACGTCGATCAATCTGGGTATGGTCAACTTGCTGCCGAACTCGGCATCGTGCAACTTCATGGTGCGTTCCACGCTGGATAGTGCCTGCAATGCTGTTGCAGAAGAGGTGAGAAGTTTGTTTTTGCTTTCCGGTACAGAGATCAGAACAGATGGTTATTATCCCGGCTGGACGCCAAACCCATCCTCCCCGTTGCTGGATTTGTGTTTGAAAGTGTACAAGGCTGAGTTTGGTGTCGAAGCGACAACACAAGTCATTCATGCCGGTCTGGAGTGTGGCATTATCCAGTCCAAGTACCCCGATATGGATATCATTTCGTTCGGGCCGAGTATTCACAATCCGCATGCGCCGGGTGAGTCGGTCGAGATCGACTCGGTCGCGAAATGCTGGCAACTCTTGAAGGCGATTCTGACAGCGGTAAATTAAAGGCTGTGAGGGGGAATCGGGAGTTGTTTTGGCTATCCTAATCCCAGAATTCGCTTTGAGAATAAATGTTGCGGAGGTGCTCAATAAACAGGCGCACGCGGCTGGGTAAGTATTTTCGCTGTGGTACGACAGCATAGACAGGGTCATCTGTCGGGGCATACTGATCCAGCACACGGATAAGCCTGCCTTCATCAATGTCTTTCTTGACTTCCCATAGCGGTCGCAGTGCCAGCCCCAGTCCTTGCAATACCCACTGGTAAAGTACGGAGCCGTCATTGCAAGACAGCACGCTACGCACTTTTGTGTGCTGGACTTTGCCCTCTTCCGACTTGAATCCCCAACCGCGGCTTTGGCTGTCACCAGTGAGCAACAGGCAGTCGTGGTGTTCCAGTTCATCAGGCGTCTGGGGAGCGCCACGCCTTCCGATGTATGAGGGGGCAGCCACGACAGCGCGGCCGATTTCGGTCAAGCGTACGGCTACCATGGAAGAGTCTTCCATTTCAGAGATGCGGATTGCGCAGTCAATGCCTTCGCGCGCCAAATCGACAACACGTTCGGACAGGTCAAGTGAAATGCGCAGGTTGGGATGTATTTTCTGGAAGCTGGCAATGTGCGGCGCAACGTACAGGCGCCCAAAAGTAGCGGGTGCCAACAAGTGCAAATGGCCACTTGCATTGGTGCTGCCACTGGCAACGGAAGACTCGGCCTCACGTAAATCCTGCAGTAGTCGCGTACAGTCCTCGTAAAAGGCGCTGCCTTCCTGAGTAAGCGTGATGCTGCGCGTGGTGCGAATAAGCAAACGTACGCCAAGACGTTTTTCCAGATTGTCCAGTCTTCGGCCAATGACGGCCGGAACGACCTCTTCTTTGCGCGCCGCTGCTGACAGGCTGCCGAGATTGACGACTTCCACAAAAGTTTCTAGTTGTTTTAGTGTGCCCATTGGATAACAAAAAGTAAATTCAGTTATCAAATTTTGTCACTTTTTTACTAAAAAGTCTAGGGGTAAGATAACATAATCCCCTCCTGAGATGCACATGGGATGTATTCATACCAAGAATACGTCTGCGAAACAGGGTAATTAACGGGTATTGCAATACTCACCAGAACTTAAAGTGCCTTTTACTGTTTCATCTGGGTTGTAGCTATATGCTGTTCCTGTTCCCATGTGTGTCCGACGATTAGAACCCCTACAAGTTGTCTTGCTTCAATATCGTCACGATCTGGTTGTCTGTAAATTTCAACTTCTTCATGTAAAACCTTCTAACTGGAAAATCCTACTTCCGATCTCACTTGTTGCGCGGAAGGATTACCTCATTGCAACGCTTAATTCTGCTTAAAGGCCTTTTTTGTGAAAGATGACATGAATTTTGTTCGTCGGTAATGAGATGAACCAGCCAAATGGAAAACGCTACTTAATAATTCTCAAGACGGCACGAGCCCTGATGTGTTCATATAGCTCGAACTATCCCGTGGAATAACGAGCGTATTAACATGTACGTCAAAAAACAGGTGGGATTGTGGCGAGATGAATGCAAAGCTAGAAGACAACACCAAATATCTTGTGGGGCACCGCACATTTGCCTTGGGTCTGGCATTTGTAATTCTGTTCGCTAACTTGCTTGTTTATGGCATGACATACAGGGTGCTGGCATCCGGTCGGTATCAGTACGAAATGCGTGCAGCGGTTACCTCACAAAACGTTGCCAAGCTTCTGGAGCAGAATACCTCCAATATTATTGAAAAAATAGATGTCGCCCTATACGTGGTTGCTGATGAGTTGGGCAGGCACGTTGCATCGGGAAGGCTTAAAGCGAATCGTCTGGAGAGGTATTTGAGGGGCGCGCTTCATACCGTGCCTGAATTGGGTAGGCTTTGCATCACTGGCAAGGGCATAGATAAGGCTTATCATTGCGATGCGATTAATGGAACGCTGGTTCGGGCGACGATAGGCGGTGAGTTCCTGGATTTGCGTGATCCGTCCGTCCGTGGCTTGATTATCACGGCACCAATATCCTCCAAAGCATCAGAAAAATGGACGATTCAAATACTGCGTCGTTATAACAGTCCTGGTGGTTCGTATGCGGGCGTAGTGGGTGTCGTCATGGATCTGAATAACTTCAGCACGTATTTTTCACTGGTGAACGTGGGAGAAAAGGGACATATTGCCTTGCTGGATGGTTCGCAGGGGGTGATTGCTCGATACCCTGAGTTCAGCGATGAAGAGCGCCAGTCTTCACGACGCGGGGAATTCATGCAAGTCTTTCAGCGCACCTTGCAAAAGAATCCCTATAAAGGAACCTATCTGGCGCACGCGGGTGGGGCAACCACGTTGGTTTCTTACCAAAAAGTGTGGAACTGGCCGCTTTTCGTACAGGTGGGTTTGTCGGAAGAGGAATATCTTGCCGATTGGCATGATGAAGTGAAATTGGGCGTGTTGCTTGCAGTTGTTTTCACTCTGCTTACATTTGTGATTGGCTATTTGGCACACCGTCACTGCATGGTAAGGCGCAAAGTGCTGGATATGCTGGCACAAAGAGAAAGCTTGTACCGGTCATTCGCCGAAATGTCTAACGACTGGTTTTGGGAGCAGGATGAAAATCTGATTTTCACGAAGATGTCCGGAGACTTGCTTGATACGTATTGCGCCGCCCCGGAGCAATTTGTCGGAAAGACACGCTGGGAAGTGGCTGTTGATGTGCCGGAAGACAAAATGGTGCCACACAAGGCACTGGTGATGGCGCACCAGCCTTTCAAGGACTTTGAATACTCTTTCTATAATCTGCAAGGCGAAAAACGAACCATTAGCGTTAGCGGAATACCGGTATTTGACGATCAAGGACGCTTCAGTGGATATAGGGGGACTGGCAAGGATGTCACCGAGCGTCGGCTGTATGAGGAAAGCATTCAGCGTATGGCGCAGTATGACAGCCTGACCGGACTGCCCAACCGTGTTCTTTTCAATAACCGGATTGAAATGGCGATGAGCCTCTCAAGGCGAGACGGCCATAAGTTTGCATTGTTGTATTTCGATCTCGATAAATTCAAGCCAGTTAATGACAATTATGGGCATGATGCTGGCGACAATCTGTTGCAACAGGTTGCGCAACGCGTCTCACTGGAGTTGCGTGATGCAGATACGGTTGCGCGTCTTGGCGGAGATGAGTTCGCCATATTGCAAATGGGTGTGACACGTCGGGAAGACACCGAAGAGGTGGCAAGCCGGATTATTGCAACGCTGTCGGCACCCTTTGCCGTTGCAGGTGTGGAGGAAGAAGTCAGAATTGGTGTCAGTATTGGAATTGCCTTGTTTCCAGAAGACGCTAATTCTCGACAGCGCCTGCTCAAAGTGGCGGATACCGCCATGTACGAGGCCAAGAAAGTCAGGAACTGCTATCGCATGTATACCAGCAGCGAGCATCTCGGTGCACATAAAAACGGAGAACGAACATGAAACCGGAACTGCAAAAACTCTGGGCTGGCAGCAGCCCGCAACCCATTGTCGAGGACTTGATTTCAAGTCATTTGCGCATACTGGTGCTGGCACCGCACCCGGATGATTTCGATGCTATTGGCGTGACATTGCGCATGCTGGCCGAAAACGGCAATCTCATCCATGTGGGCGTCGTTCGCACCGGTAGCGGCGTCCAGGAAGAATACCGGCCAGGATTGTCGCTCGAAGCTAAAGCGAGCTTGCGCGAGATGGAGCAACGCTTGAGCCTGGACTTTTTCGGGCTGCATGAAGAAAGCCTGACCTTTCTTGACCTGGAGCGGGACGAGACGGATCAGTTGATCGAAAGTGCAGCGAATTTTGATGCGATCCGGTCTTTTGTGGAAGAGTGTGCGCCACAAATCATTTTCATGCCGCATGGTAACGACACCAACCATGCGCATCGGACCATGTGCACGATGGTGCGGCAAATTGCGGCACGTTACGCGCATCCGCTCGCGCTATTCATGAATCGCGACGCCAAGACGCTGGAAATGAGGACAGATTTATATCTGCCATTTGGCGACGAGATGGGGGAGTGGAAATCCATCTTGCTGCGTTTTCACGACACACAGCAGCAGCGGAATCTGGCCACACGTGGTTATGGTTTTGATGAGCGTGTGTTGGCATTGAATCGCCAGATTGCGCAAGAACTGGGGGTGGACGCCAAATATGCGGAAGCGTTTGAGCTGGAATTTTACAACCTTGAGCACGAATCGTGAGGCGTCAGGTTGATTGCAACAAATGGGAAATGGCACCATGCGGGTGCCATTGTTTCAAACCGCAATTGGGGCGGCAATCGCTGGGTGCGGATCGTAATCTGTGATTTCGAAATCCTCAAAGCGGTAGTCGAAGATAGATTCTGGTTTGCGTTTTATGACGAGTTTCGGCAAAGTGCGCGGCTCACGTGATAGCTGTAATCTGGCTTGATTAATGTGGTTGGCGTACAGATGTAAATCGCCTATCGAATGGATGATTTCGCCGGGCAGTAAATCGCACTGTTGCGCCACCATGTGCGTGAGTAAAGAGACCGAGGCGCAGTTGAATGGTATGCCGAGAAACACATCGCCCGAGCGTTGTGTCAGCATGCAGCTAAGGCGCCCGTCTGCGACCCAGAACTGGTACATCACATGGCAGGGTGGCAGTGCCATTTTCCCATCGGCCGCATTTTGCTCCGGCTTTTTGTTTTCATCCGGCAGATAAGCCACGTTCCACGCATTGATGATGTGGCGGCGGCTATCCGGGTTGCTGCGAATGCTGTTGATGACATTCGCAACCTGATCGATGGTTTCACCGTTGTCGCCTTTCCAGGCGCGCCACTGCGCACCGTAAACCGGCCCCAGTTCCCCTTCGGGCGTGGCCCATTCATCCCAGATCGTCACGCCGTTTTCGTTCAGGTACTGGATATTGGTGCCGCCTTGCAGGAACCACAGCAATTCATGAAAAATAGAGCGCACATGCAGGCGTTTGGTTGTCAGTAGCGGAAAGCCGTTGCTCAGGTCGTGGCGATACAGTCGTCCGAAAACAGACAGGGTGCCGGTGCCGGTACGGTCACCTTTCTGGGCGCCGTTTTCAAAAATGTCCTGTAACAGGCTGAGGTATTGTCGTTCCATGGTGATGCTCAGTACGTTAATCCGTGATTGTAGCGCATCAATGCCACAGATTCCGCCTTCTGGCGCGCCGCGCGAGTAGCCAAGCAAGCAGCAGCGAGGTGGACGCGAGTGCCAGTATCAGCTTGTTGCCGAAACGGATGTAAGGCGTGGCGCCCTGATAACCTTGTACGGTGGCGGAAAGACTTGCACGTGTGTAAGGCGGCAACTGGGCAACAACCACACCTTGGGGGTTGATGATGGCGGTCATGCCCGTGTTGGTTGACCGCAGCATCGGACGCCCGGTTTCCAGCGCACGCATTTGCGAGATTTGCAGATGTTGCGGCAAGGCGATTGTGTCGCCGAACCAAGCAATATTTGACAGGTTGAGCAGGATGGTTGCTTGCGGGGTGCTCGCGTACAGGCTTGCCGCAATCTGGTCGGCAATTTCCTCACCGAAAATGTCTTCGTAGCAAATGTTCGGCAGTACCCATTGATCCTTGACCGCAAAAGGTGATTGAACGCGCGCTCCCGCTGTGAAATCACCCAGTGGAATGCGCATCATGTTGATGAACCAGCGTGAACCAGGCGGCACGAATTCGCCAAACGGCACCAGATGGTGCTTGTCGTAGCGATACAATTGCCCGGAGGAAGGCGCAATGCCGATGACACTGTTGGAATAGGTTCGTGGGCCGTCATACAAGGGAATGCCGATCAACTGGTGACTGTTTGTTTTTCTCGAAAATGCTTTCAAATCATCGAGATAGGAGGCAGGTAATTGCTGCGCAAACAGCGGGATGGCTGTTTCCGGCGTGGCGATCAGGTCTGCTTTCTCAGACATGATCATGTCGTGATTCAGCTTGAGCATGGTCGCAATTTTCGACGGTGCGAACTTGGCTTCTTGCGGGACATTAGTTTGCAGCAGACGCACCTGAATCGGGAGTTTGTGCGGGGCGGTCCAGGCAATGCCTTTCAGCAGGAAACCAGTGGTAAAAATGAGCGTGATGATGAACAGACTGAATAAGCGTCCACTTGTTTGGCGGAAAGGCAAAAAGGCTACGCAACCCGCAGCGAGTGCCGCCAGCCAGCTAATACCGTATACGCCAATGATGGGGGCAAACCCCGCCAGTGGGCTGGCGACGTGCGCATAGCCGGTCGCGCCCCAGGGCAGGCCAGTAAAAATCCAGCCACGTAGCCACTCAAACAATGCCCAGAAGGCCGGGCAGATCAATAGCGCACCAACGAGCGCCGACGCAGATAGGCGTTGCCGCAACCAGGTGCTGCTTCCCATCGCAAATGCGGCAAAAGAACCGAGTACCAGTGCCATCAGGATGAGCGCAATAACGGCCATCCACGCTGGTAAGCCACCGTGGCGGTGCATGCTGACGTATAGCCAGTGAACGCTAACCATTGACCAGCCAAAGCCGTAAACCCACCCGATCAAGGCACTTTTTCGAACGGATTGGGTGCGTAAAACGAGATAGAAAAGAATCGCCAGGCTGAATATTTGTAGCGGCCAGTAACCGAATGGCGCAAACGCCAGCAACGCCATGGCACCGGCAGTCAGGGAGATCAGCAGGGCAAGCGGGTGAATCTTCACGTTACGGCCTGTGGGCAGAAATTTCGTAAGCCTGATGGGCGGCGATCCCGATGCCTAGAAAGAGGCATGGGTCGAAGCAGGTCTTTTTTCTACGAGTAAAACATAAATCTGGCGTGCGTCGGCGCGCTGGACTTCAAAGTCGAGTTGTCCAATGCTGAATTTCTCGCCTTTGTGCGGAACGCGGCCAAGGTAATTTGTCGTCAGTCCGCCAATCGTGTCCACATCATCGTTTTCGAGTGTGACGCCCAGCATTTCGTTGAATTGCTCCAGTTCAGTCAGGGCGCGTACACGCCAGCGCGGCCCCTGTTCGCCTGCACCAATGCTCAGAATATTGTCATCTTCTTCGTCGATGTCGTATTCGTCTTCAATGTCGCCGACAATCTGTTCCAGCACGTCTTCAATGGTGATCAAACCTGCCACGCCACCATATTCATCGACCACCAGAGCGATGTGGTTCCGGTTATGGCGGAAATCGCTGAGCAGCACATTCAGACGTTTGGATTCGGGGATGAATACCGCAGGGCGGAGCATGTCGCGCACATCGAACGCTTCTTCTGAAAAGTAGCGAAGCAAGTCCTTGGCGAGCAAAATGCCGATGACCTTGTCGCGCTCACCATCCACGACCGGAAAGCGCGAGTGTCCTGCGTCAAGCACTTCAGGCATCCATTCTTTGATGGGTTTGGTGACGTCAATGACGTCCATCTGAGAGCGCGGCACCATGATGTCTCCTGCGCACAGGTCGGAAACCTGAAATACGCCTTCAATCATTGACAGGGAATCGGCATCAATCAGATTACGCTCATGCGCGTCTTGGAGTTCTTCCAGCAACTCGGCCCGATTTTCGGGTTCTGGCGAAATGAGGCCGGCAAAGCGTTCCAGCAAAGAACGAAGAGGGGTAGATCCAGTAGGGTGCTCAGGCATGGGTAGTCGTAACCCGTTGTTTTGATGGTGCATAGCATACACGAAAATAGGTGTATGGGAACCCTGTCCGGCTTGTTAGATCACAATGGCGGGTTGCACATTTAAATGAGCACAAGTCGAATGCAGGCATTTTTTTGTCGGATTAGCTTGTGAGATAAGGATTGGCAATGCTGAAGCGGGCAAGAATTGCCGCTTCCAGCGCTTCCATTTTTTCAGCTTCGTCATCAGCTTCATGCTCATAGCCTTGTGCGTGCAGCGTGCCATGAACGACCAGGTGGGCGGCGTGGGCCTCCAGCGATTTATGTTGTTCTTCGGCTTCAGCCAGCAGCACATCAGTACAGAGGATGATGTCGGCCTGGACTGTTTTTTCATCGAAATCGTAGGCAAAGGTCAGCACGTTGGTGGCGTAATCCTTGTTGCGGTAATCGCGGTTCAGGGCGCGGCCTTCTTCGGCATCAACAAAGCGGATCGTCAGTCGTGCCGGGGATTGCAGGGCTGCTTGTACCCAGCGGCGAATGCGGTAGCGCGGCAGGCGTTCGGCCAGACGCCGGTCGGCATATTGAACGGACAGGGAGAGCTCAGGCGTGGTCATTTTCTGCTTTTTTCGTGCGGTTCAGTTTTTCATTTCGCGTGGTTTCTGCGAGCTCGTAGGCATCGACGATGCGTGCAACCAGTGGATGGCGTACGACATCCAGACTGTTGAATTCAGAAAACGCAATGCCGCGCACGTCCTGAAGAATATTCATGGCATCAATCAAGCCGCTTTTTTGTCCGCGCTGCAAGTCGATTTGCGTGATGTCGCCCGTGACGACGGCCTTGCTGCCAAAGCCGATGCGGGTCAGAAACATTTTCATCTGTTCGGGCGTCGTATTTTGTGCCTCATCCAGGATGACGAAGGCGTGATTCAGCGTTCGGCCGCGCATGTAAGCGAGTGGTGCGATTTCAATCACCTGTTTTTCGAATAGCTTTTGTGTTTGCTCGAAACCGAGCAAGTCATACAAGGCATCGTACAACGGACGCAAATAGGGATCGACTTTTTGCGCCAGATCGCCGGGAAGAAAGCCGAGCCGCTCACCCGCTTCGACTGCAGGGCGGGTCAGGACAATGCGTCGCACCGCATCGCGCTCCAGCGCATCGACGGCACAGGCAACGGCGAGATAGGTTTTACCCGTTCCGGCCGGTCCGACGCCGAAGGTGATGTCGTGCTCAAGAACGTCGCGCAGATACTTGACTTGACGTGGCGTGCGTCCGCGCAGATCGCTACGGCGTGTTTTCAGGATGGGGCTGATAAGCTCGGATTCGACCAGTTCGCTGGCGGGTGTGCCGGCATCCAGATTGCTGTCAATGGCGCGTACTTCTACCAGCGCAAGCTGGATGTCGTTAACGGAAACGTCCTTGTTTGCCAGGCCATAAAAGTATTCCAGCATTTCAATGGCGCGGTGTGCCTGCGTGCCGGTTACAGTAAACCGGTCATTGCGACGGATAATATTTACATCCAGCGCAGAGGCGATTTGTCGCAGGTTTTCATCCAGTGGTCCGCACAGATTTGCCAGACGAGCGTTATCCGGCGCTGATGGCGCATAGTGCAAGGTGGTGGTGGCGTTGGTTTTCAAATTGGCCTTGTGCGATAGTTGTTGGTCACGGAGTGATAAGCTCGCCGCGTAATGAATGTGCATAGGCGGAAGTGATAGTAACATCGACAAATTGGCCGATCAATTTGTCGCCGTCCGGTCCTGCAGCAAAGTTGACGGCGCGGTTATTGTCCGAACGTCCTTGCAATTCACTGGGGTCTTTTTTGGCCGGACCTTCCACTAGCACGCGTTGTGTCGTGCCGACCATGCTCTCGCCCAGTTTTCGGTTGTTTTCAATCAGTGCGGCTTGCAGGCGTTGCAGGCGCGCACTTTTAACTTCACGTGGCGTGTCATCTTGCAGCGATGCGGCCGGGGTGCCGGGGCGGCGACTGTACAGGAAACTGAAGCTGCTGTCGTGGCCGATTTCTTCCACCAGATCCATCATGGCTTCAAAATCAGCGTCAGTCTCGCCAGGAAAGCCGACGATAAAGTCGCTGGAGATCGAGATGTCGGGGCGTGCAGTGCGTATGCGGCGAATAATCGACTTGTATTCAAGTATCGAATAGCCGCGCTTCATCGCAGTCAAAATGCGGTCCGAACCATGCTGCGCCGGCAGGTAAAGCTGACTGGCAAGTTTTGGCACGTTGGCGTAGGCGTCAATCAGGCGTTGCGTGAATTCGCGCGGATGGCTGGTGACGAAGCGGATGCGCTTGATTTCATCCATTTCGGCGATGATTTCAATCAGCAGCGCGAGATCGGCTTGCTCGCCATCAGGCATGGCACCGCGATAGGCGTTGACGTTCTGTCCCAGCAGCGTGATTTCCTTGACGCCCTGCATCGCCAGTCCGGCGACTTCTTCCAGTACGTCGTCAAGCGGGCGTGAAATCTCCGGACCGCGTGTGTAGGGAACGATGCAGTAGCTGCAGAATTTGCTGCATCCTTCCATGATCGACACAAAGGCGCTGGCACCTTCCACACGCGCGGGTGGCAAGTGGTCAAATTTTTCGATTTCCAGATATTCGGTATTGATTTGCGATTCGCCTGTTTTGCGGCGCGCCCTGATCATTTGCGGCAGGAGGTGTAGCGATTGTGGCCCGAAGACAAGATCAACGTAGCTGGCGCGATTGAGAATTTCGTCGCCCTCTTGTGAGGCCACGCAGCCGCCGACGCCGATCAAGAGGTCGGGCTTGTCACGTTTCAGTTCGCGCAGTCGTCCAAGCTCGGAAAACACTTTTTCCTGTGCTTTCTCGCGCACGGAGCAAGTGTTAAGCAGGATCACGTCGGCTTCTTCGGGCTGGTCAGTGCGTATCAGGTTTTCACTGTCGAGGAGCAAGTCGGCCATTCTGTTCGAGTCATACTCGTTCATCTGGCAACCGTAGGTTTTAATGAATACTTTTTTTTGCATGAAACGGGTATAGGTTATTCCTCGTCGGTATTTTCGTCCGAGTCAGAAGCAGTATTGTCATCGGAAGCATCTTCCGTATTTGAACTGGTATCGTTCGTAGCGGAATCTGAAGTCTCTTCATCTTCGTTATGGAATGCAGCGCTTCGGGGAGCGCGCATGATTTCTTCAATAGTCAGAATCCAGATGCGGTTAAGTTGCCCCCTCGCATCAAAGGTGTATTTGGCTTCGAATTTATAACCGGCTAGCGAACTGGAAACCTGCGTCAGATTTCGCTGGTTATAGATGCGTAAACCGGGCGATGTCTGGCAAGGTTGTCCATCAAGTAAAACCGTTGGATAGTACGCAAACGAAATCAGTCCGCGCTTGGCTGGAGCCGGAATAATCCGATTGAGCGCATGCGCTGAGAACGTTACCAGCACCAGCGCTGTCGCAACAAATATGTGACGAATTCGCATGACGAATGTTATGCCAACAAAATGATTGGGTGACGTTGGAGTTTAGCGGAAAAAGCAAGGCATGCAAAACGACTTGTGTCTTGCTTGTTTCTCGCTCACCGTCGGAACAGCCACTGGCAGATTTTCTGCAACTTGCTCGACCCCATTTTCTTCATCATCCAGACTTCCGCAACACGCTTGGATAGAAATCCCATGGTTGGGAAAGCGTGCTGAAGCAGCATGATGTCGTGCAGGCGAATCTTTTTCTGGATCGCCAGCGCCCACTCGTTGATCATCTCGCCTGAACCTTCGCCGACGATACTTGCGCCGTAAATCTTGCCGCCTTCGCTGGCAAAGACTTTGACGAAGCCGGTCGTTACATTTTCTGCGATGGCCGCACCGTAGTCGCCATAATTAACGCGAGTGGTGTCGTATTGAACGCGTTTTTCTTTCAGTTCCCGTTCGCGCATGCCGACATAGCTGATCTGCGGGTCGGTAAACACGGACCACGGCACGGCAAAATCGAGGAACTTGCGCTTCGCTTTCCACGGTAGCAGACTGTTCATGATGGCAATCATGCCCTGGTGCATGGCAGCGTGAGAGAGCTGAACATGACCGTTGCAATCGCCAACGGCAAAGATATGTTTGCGCGTGGTGCGTAAATACGGGTCGACCTTGATGGCTCCACGAGCAGTGGTTTCCACGCCAGCGTTTTCCAGCTTTAGTTCCGATACGTCAATGGTTCTGCCCACCGCCATCAACAGGCGCTCACCTTCGATCTGTTCACCTTCAGCGGTGTGCACGATCAGGCCACCCTCGGTTTTTTCGATGCGTTCGATATTGCGGGCGTTATAGACCTGAATACCCTCCTCGGCAAAAGCTTGTTCCAGCAGCTCACTGGCTTCCGGGTCGCCGATCGGTACCAGATGCGGGGCGGTATGAATGATCGCGCAACGACACCCGAGGCGCGAAAACGCCTGGGCCATTTCGCAGCCGATGGCTCCCCCGCCAATGATGACCATCGACTCCGGCACTTTGTCGAGGTGAAAAATATTTTCGTTGGTCAGTATTTCGCCAATATCGTCAATGCCAGGGATTGGCAGCAGGCGCGGGCGCGTGCCAGTAGCGATGTAGATTCTTCGGGCGGACAGTTTTTCGTTGCCGACGGCCACCGTGTGCGGATCAACAAACGACGCTGCTCCCTGACCAAGCCGTACGTCCACTTTTTTGAACATGCCGACCGTTTTGTTGTTGATGATGAAGTGCAAGTCTCTTGCAATTTTGGCAAACGGTTCCTTGAGTGTCGGACTGGGCAGGTTGGCCATTTCCATTGCAGGCAAGCGCTCCACGTTATGGCGGGTTTCCGCAATGCGCAGCAGCGCTTTGCTCGGAATGCAGCCAACATTCAGACACTCCCCACCGATATGCGCTTTTTCAATGGCACAAACTTTCAGCCCCATTTCTGCGGCCATGGCAGAAACGGCCATGCCAGCCGGCCCCAAACCAATGGTAATAACGTCATAATCGTACTTGCTCATGCCCAGCCTTTTCGCGTGGTTGATCTTGCTTGCTTTGCAAACCCCAATTGCCTTGCATCTTATGAACAGGATTTTAATGCGTTGACCCCGATTGCGCATGGCGGTATCGCCGGCGCTTATCGGGCAGGCAATTACGCCGGGCATGACCAACACAAGCTGCCGAGCAGGCCAGACATGTTTTTTGGGATGGTGTGAAAGTGCTGAACGGCTGGCCTGATAATGAGGGCGAACCGAAAAAAGGGCAGTCGGGAAGCTGGTGAGACTTCCCGATCAAGAATGAAATTTATTTTTTGATGCGTGTGATTTTTGAGCCTTCGATGGACAAGCCCGCCATCAGTCCTTGCTGGTCGAAAATGAACGCGTACGCATCGTCCTTGAGCGTGGAGGTTGAAAGGTTCTTCGCTACGCCCTCGTCCACGACGACCACCGTCGGCCCAACGCCAATTTCCCAACCCTTGCTCTTGTATAAATAATTTACTGCCTTGTCGGTCATCAGAAACACCACATAACCGTACGACTGAGCGCCCGCTTGCAATCCCCAGGAACCCGTCACCGAGTTGTAATACCTGACAACCTTGCCGCCTCTGAACAGTGCGCCTTCACCATAGGCGCCTCCCACAATTAACCCTGCCTTCACAATATTGGGAAACACGAGAATGGCCTTCGCATGCTTCGAGATATTGCTGGCTACCTGATTTTTACTATAAAGCGTCTGCAGTGCGCGAGTCGATTTGGCGCTGATTTCTGCGCCTGTTGCTGCTTGTGCATTGTGAGTGAACGCGCCGGTGGAAAGGACGACGGCGGCCATTGCCAAAAATGCACCAAAATTGCGTCTTAAATTAGTCATTGCGTTCTCCTTGCTTGACTCAAATGTGAACTGCGAAATGTAGTTTGACTTGCTTCTTGAAAAGCCGCCGGAAAGACAGGTAATACTAGCAAATCTCAAGCCACTTACTTATTTTTTACGCAAGCCTTTTGCGTTCTCTCAACGGTGTCCCCAAGTTGAACTCCGGGATAGTTTCAACATGGAAACCCTATAGGAAATTGTTATTCCCCCCGCCGTCATCATTGCTTGGGCTGTGCTTCTGAATTTTTCGAAAAAAAAGCGGAGAAAGCAATACACTTTCTCCGCTGAATATTGGCATGATAAGCCTGTCTACTTGCCCATTGCGCCCAGCAGCATTTGATTCAGATGCTTGACGAAGCTTGCCGGGTCGGCAAGCGTTCCGCCTTCCGCAAGCAGCGCCTGGTCGAAAAGCAGGTTTGACCATTCGTCGAACTTTGCTTCTTCGTACTTCAACTGTTGCACCAGCGGGTGATCCGGGTTGATTTCGAGGATGGGTTTGGTTTCCGGCGCGTTTTGACCAGCAGCCTTGAGCATGCGCACCAAGTGGCCGGACATGTCTTGTTCGTCGGCAATCAGGCAGGCGGGCGAATCTGTCAGCCGGAATGAAACGCGCACGTCCTTGGCCTTGTCAGCCAACGAGGTTTTCATTTTTTCGACCAGTTCCTTGTAGTCGGTTTCGGTTTCCTCGTGCTGTTTCTTTTCAGCTTCATCTTCGAGTTCGCCGAGGTCAAGGCCGCCCTTGGCAACGGAAACCAGTTCCTTGCCGTCGAATTCATTCAGGAAGGAGAGCATCCATTCATCGACGCGGTCAGTCATCAGCAGCACTTCGACGCCTTTTTTCTTGAAGATTTCGAGGTGAGGGCTGTTCTTCGCGGCGGTGTAATTTTCAGCGGTGACGTAGTAGATCTTGTCCTGGCCTTCCTTCATGCGCGAGACGTAATCTTCGAACGAGACGTTTTGCACACTGCTTTCGTTATGCGTGGAGGCAAAGCGCAGCAGTTTGGCGAGGCGGTCCTTGTTGGTGGCATCTTCGCCGATGCCTTCCTTGAGCACCTGTCCGAATTCTTGCCAGAAGGTGGCGTATTTTTCTTTTTCAGCGTCGTCTTCCGAGTTGGCCAGACTTTCCAGCATGCCGATTACGCGGCGGGTGGAGCCATCACGAATCAATTTGACGTCGCGCGATTCCTGCAGGATTTCGCGCGAAACATTGAGTGGCAGGTCACTGGAGTCGATCACGCCTTTCACGAAGCGCAGGTAGACTGGCATCAACTGTTCGGCATCATCCATGATGAAAACGCGTTTGATGTAGAGCTTGATGCCGCCACGCTGGTTGCGATCCCAGAGGTCAAACGGCGCGCGCTGAGGGATGTAAAGCAAGTGGGTGTACTCGCTGGTGCCTTCGACGCGGTTGTGCGTATGCACCAGCGGGTCTTGAAAATCGTGCGAAACGTGTTTGTAAAATTCCTTGTATTGCTCGTCGGTGATGTCACTCCTGTTGCGCGTCCACAGGGCGCTGGCCTGATTGACGGTTTCGAACTCGTCGCGCATGACCATTTCCTTGGCTTCGGCATCCCATTCTTCTTTCTGCATCATGATCGGCAGGGAAATGTGATCCGAATACTTGCGAATGATGGAGCGCAATTGCCAGTTGGAGAGTAACTCGTCTTCACCTTCGCGCAGGTGCAGGATGATTTCGGTGCCACGCGAGGGTTTGTCGATCGCTTCAACTGTGAATTCGCCGGAGCCATCCGATTCCCAGCGCACGCCTTCACTGGCTGGCAGTCCGGCGCGTCGACTGTTGACGGTAATCTTGTCGGCGACGATGAAGGCGGAGTAAAAGCCGACACCGAACTGGCCGATCAGGGCGGCGTCTTTTTGCTGATCACCGGTTAGCTGGGAAAAGAAATCGCGGGTGCCGGACTTGGCAATGGTGCCGAGGTGTTCAATCGCCTCATCGCGACTCATGCCGATGCCGTTGTCTGTAACGCTGACGGTGCGTTCCTCCTTATTGAAGGAAATACCGATCTTCAGTTCAGGATCTGATTCCAGCAGGTCGGGGTTGGCAATTGCTTCGTAGCGCAGTTTATCTGCCGCGTCCGAAGCGTTGGAAATCAGTTCGCGCAGGAAAATTTCCTTGTTGGAATAGAGCGAGTGCACCATCAGGTGCAGCAGCTGTTTCACTTCCGCTTGAAAGCCGAGGGTTTGTTTTTCTGTGGCAGCCATCTATTTCCTCTTAAGACTTGATTACATGGGTTAATAGTTAAACAGATTGCACGCAAATGGGGATGATAAGACGGTTTTCAAGAGCCAAAAGAGCTATTTTCGGTGTGGCGCCGCACCTGTTACACATTGGTTTCTGGTTCTGATGGCGCAACACTGACGCCTTGTTCCTCTGCTTTTTTGCGGATTTCATCCAGTAATGGTTCGACGCCGTGATCCGTTAAAACCTGAACAATCAGCTTGTGAATTTCCATGGCTTCATCACAGCTTGAAAAGCTCCATTGTGGGCGGAGGTCGTCCGGCAATCCGAACACCACCGTATCAAAGAGAATCGGCTCGCCTTCGTTTGTCCAATTCTGGTCGATGCCGGTAAAGACGGTCGAGACTTGCAGGTCTTCAACCATCGTTTGTTCAATAATGCGGTTTTTTTCATTTTCCATGGCGTATGCAAACTCGGCCAGGGTGCAGGGTGTGGGGGTGCGATCAACCAGCTTGTAAAAACGGCCGTCAATAGCGGTTGTGATGTTTTCCAGATCGTTTTGGTCGCTCATTGGAGGGTCTCTCTGTGCAGTTACGGGAAAAGAGGCAGCTATCCGATTGTAATCGTAGGGTTTTGATTTTGTCGATGGATGTCGAGGGGATAGAATGGGTGCTTGTGTTTTATATTATGCGTGTTTAAAAGGCGAGGTGACGGAAAATGTATGTTTATGACAATCTGAAAAAACTGGGTATCGAGTTGCCGGAAGTGGCCATGCCGGTAGCTTCTTATGTGATGTATGCGCAGACGGGTAACACGGTATTCTTGTCCGGTCACATCGCCAAGAAAGACGGTCAACCTTGGGTTGGGCAGTTCGGCAAGGGGATAACGGTGGATGAGGGGCAGGCGGCAGCGCGTTCGGTGGCGATAGACATGATCGCGACCTTGCAGGCGGCTTGTGGTGGCGATCTGAATCGCGTGACACGCATTGTAAAATTGACTAGCCTCGTGAATTCCACCGGCGATTTCACCGACCACCATCTGGTGACGAATGGCGCGTCTGAATTGCTGGTGCAGGTGTTTGGGGATGTAGGCAAACATGCACGCGCAGCTTTCGGTGTGGCGCAGATTCCGACCGGTGCCTGTGTTGAGATTGAAATGATTGCGGAAGTCGTTTTGTGAAGCGTTGAGTGAATGCTGGTGTGAGCCGATCTACCGCATTGCGCGGGGTTGGCCGAAAAGTTCCCGGATTCCAGATTACGTGCAGTTTTGTCGCATTTCGCTTCGTGAGGCCGACATTAGGTCGTCCTGCATCCTACGGGCTGGTTTTATTGATTCGGCCAGTTGAAGTTTGACGTATTCAAGTTTGCTCCGATTGCGCTGGCATGACAAACGCGCATATTTCAAATTTATTCGTGCCGCATCAATAGAATGAACGCAATGCAAAATGCCCTCGATTTGGAGGGCATTTTTGCGGGTAATGCAGTGCTGCCGGTGCGCTATCAGACAACGCTGGCAATGGCTTCTATGACATGGTCGATATTTTGTGTATTCAGTGCCGCAACGCAAATACGACCAGTTTCAACCGCATAGACGGAGAATTCTTCTCGCAGGCGGATAACTTGCTCCTTGCTCAGACCGGAGTAGGAAAACATGCCGTTTTGCCTGATGATGAAATCGAAATTTTTTTCGGTTACTTTTTCATTTAGCTTGTTCGTCAGCAGTTGGCGCATTTCGTGAATGCGGTTACGCATGGTGCTCAACTCTTCTTCCCACAACTGGCGCAACTCTCTGGACATCAGTACATTGGCAACAATGTGTGAGCCGTGCATGGGCGGGTTGGAATAGTTTGTTCGGATGACGCGCTTGAGTTGCGACATCAAACGGTCAGCTTCTTCTTTTGAACTGCCGATAATGCTTATTGCGCCGACACGTTCGCCGTAAAGCGAGAAAGTTTTTGAGAACGAACTGGAAACCAGAAGCGGGCCGCCAGCATCTGCCAGGCGGCGTACGATGCGACCATCTGCTTCCAGGCTTTCGGCAAAACCCTGATATGCCATGTCCACGAACGGGATTAGTTCACGTTCCAACACTACCTCGATAACTTTGGTCCACTGTTCATCTGTAAGGTCAGCGCCGGTTGGATTGTGGCAGCAGGCATGCAGCAAAACGATGGCACCCTGAGGCAAGGTTTGCAGCGTTTCGATCATCGCGGTGAAGTTGACGCCGCGTGTGTCTGGGTCAAAGTAGGGGTAAGTGTTGACCTTGAAGCCAGCGTATTCAAACAGGGCGCGGTGGTTTTCCCAGCTAGGATCGCTGATCCAGATTTCGGAAGTGGGTGAAAAGCGTTTCAGGAAGTCGGCGCCAAGCTTGAGTGCGCCAGTTCCACCGACGGATTGCGCTGTAATAACACGTTTTTCCTGAACAGCGGCACTGTCTGTCCCAAAGAGTAGATCTTGCACAATCCGGTCATAATCAGCCAGCCCATCAATCGGCAGATAGGTGCGCGGCATGAATTTTTTCGCGATGATAACTTCCGCTTCTTTTACGCACTCCAGAAGCGGTACTTTCCCATTGTTGTCGTAGTAAACGCCTACGCCAAGATTCACTTTTTTGGGGTTTTGATCTGCAACAAAGGTTTCGGTAATACCGAGGATTGGGTCGCGCGGTGCCATCTCAATGGCGCTGAAGAGCTTGGAGGGAAGAGGTTCGTTCATCGTGATAATATGTTGCGTTGATGGCAGTGTGTAAGGAGCCGGTGGCTCCATTACCTGCACTGTAATAGGGCAACAAATGTGCCGTTTGCAATAATATCAAAGGTCTGAGTTTCATGCCTGATTTATCCGTAGTTTCGGGCCAAATTGATGAGTCAAAATTTGTAGAATTTCCTGATTCTCCTTTCAGGCTTTATCAGCCATTTTTACCGGCAGGTGATCAGCCGGAAGCCATTGACGCGCTGGTTGAGGGGCTGGAAGATGGTCTGGCGTATCAAACCTTGCTGGGCGTAACGGGTTCGGGCAAGACGTTCACAATGGCGAACATCATTGCGCGAACGGGGCGTCCTGCCATCGTGTTTGCGCCCAACAAAACGTTGGCAGCGCAGCTCTACAGTGAGTTTCGCGAATTTTTTCCACAAAATGCGGTTGAGTATTTCGTCAGCTATTATGACTATTACCAGCCGGAAGCCTATGTGCCGCAGCGTGACCTGTTCATTGAGAAGGATTCGTCAATCAATGAACACATCGAGCAAATGCGACTTTCCTGCACCAAGTCACTGATGGAGCGCCGCGATGTGGTGATTGTGGCCAGCGTGTCGGCGATCTACGGCATTGGTAATCCTGATGAATATCACAAGATGGTTCTGACCTTGCGCCAAAAGGACAAGGTGAGCCAGCGCGATGTGATCGCACGCCTGATCCAGATGCAGTACACGCGCAATGAAACTGATTTTTCACGCGGCACCTTCCGCGTGCGCGGCGACATCATTGATGTTTTTCCGGCGGAGCATGCCGAAATGGCGGTGCGCATTGACCTGTTTGATGATGAAGTGGAAAGCCTGCAATTATTTGACCCGTTGACTGGGCGCGTGAAACAGAAA
The DNA here is from genome assembly GCA_963666295.1 of Burkholderiaceae bacterium. Lineage (GTDB taxonomy): Bacteria > Pseudomonadota > Gammaproteobacteria > Burkholderiales > Burkholderiaceae_D > QZKY01. The sequence continues at coordinate 1,970,836 of OY762707.1, forward strand.
ATTCCGCGTTTCACGTTTTATCCTGGCTCGCATTATGTGACTCAGCGGGCGACGGTGCTGCGCGCCATCGAGACTATCAAGCAGGAATTGCGTGAACGGCTGGAGTGGTTTCGCAAGGAAAACAAGTTGGTTGAGGAGCAGCGACTGGCGCAACGTACGCGCTTCGATCTGGAAATGATGAATGAAATCGGGTTTACCAAGGGGATTGAAAATTATTCACGCCATTTAAGCGGTACCAGGCCGGGTGATCCGCCGCCCACGCTGATTGACTATCTGCCGCAGGATGCGCTGATGTTTCTAGATGAGTCGCATGTGATGACAGGTCAACTCAATGGCATGTACAACGGTGACCGGTCGCGCAAGGTGAATTTGGTCGATTTTGGTTTTCGCTTGCCGTCAGCGCTGGATAACCGGCCTTTGCGCTTTGATGAGTTCGAAGCCAAGATGCGTCAGACTATTTTTGTTTCAGCAACGCCGGGGAATTATGAAGCTGAGCACGCCGATCAGGTGGTCGAGCAGGTGGTGCGCCCGACGGGACTGGTTGACCCTGAAATCAGCGTTCGCCCGGCATCGACGCAGGTGGATGATTTGATGGTGGAAATCCAGAAACGCGTGCAAGTGGACGAGCGCGTGCTGGTGACGACGCTGACCAAGCGCATGGCCGAGCAGTTGACCGACTTTTTGGGCGAAAATGGGATACGGGTGCGTTATCTGCACAGCGATATCGATACGGTCGAGCGGGTAGAAATCCTGCGTGATTTGCGGCTGGGAACGTTCGATGTGCTCGTGGGTATCAACCTGTTACGCGAAGGCCTGGATATTCCGGAAGTGTCGCTGGTCGCGATTCTGGATGCGGACAAGGAGGGCTTTCTGCGCTCGGAACGCAGCCTGATTCAGACGATAGGACGTGCTGCGCGCAATTTGCACGGGATGGCAATTTTGTATGCTGACCGCGTGACCGACTCGATGCAGCGTGCGATTGCAGAAACCGAGCGCCGTCGCAACAGGCAAATCGAATTCAACCGCGTGCATGACATTACGCCGACAGGCATCGTCAAGGGTGTGAGGGACATGATTGATGGCGTGTACGATGTGCAGGGCGCGAAACAGGTTTTGAAGGCGGCACAGGATACGGCGCGTTATGAAACGATGTCGGAAAAACAGGTCGCGCGTGAATTGAAGCGCCTGGAAAAGAAAATGTTTGAGCATGCCAAGAACATGGAGTTCGAGCAGGCAGCGCAAGTGCGTGACGAAATGCGCCGGCTTAAGGAGGTGCTGTTTGGCGCAGCATTGCCGGATCAGGTCACGTCATTGTGGCAAGCCAAGTCATAGCGAAAGTTTGTCTTGCATCATTCAGTTTTTTGCGCTTTGTGTCGTAATACGGACAGGGGCGGCTGCTGCTTGGCGCTTCCGTCATTTTTACAGACCTTATTGATAAGGAGGATGCCATGTCCACCTCTATCACATCAAGTGTGACCGCGCAGCCCTCCGAGGCTGGCAAGACAACGCCCGTCTCCAAAACGCAAGCAAGTTTGCGTGCGGAGTTTAATGCGAGCATCGTGCAAGCTTCGCTCGACGTTTCGATCAGCACGAAAAACGAGCCGCTGGCACTGTTATATCGTTCGGCAATTGACAGCCTGAATGAACTGCTTGAGCCGGAGTTTGGCCCGAATGCCATTGAAAATGCCGCTAGTCAGGATAATTCTGCGGAAGCCACGGCTGAGCGCATCGTGTCACTTTCAACTGGTTTTTTTGAGGCTTTCAAGGCGCAAAATCCTGATGATGAAAACGTACTCGAAAGCTTCATGGAAACGATTCGTGCCGGGTTCGAGAAGGGCTATAACGAAGCGGTTGAAATTCTGGAAGGCTTGAGTGTTTTTGAAGGCGATATAGCGGCCGATATTCAGAAAACCTACGAGTTGGTGATGCAGGGTTACGATGACTTCGCAAGTGCAAGAGCCGCTGAATAAAGGCTTGCGATCGTAGTTTTCTGCGCTTAGGCAGTCTGGCAAAAAAGACGTTGTACTCCGGCGTGCAAATATCCCCTGCAAGCCAACGTCTTGCGGGGCCGGAAGGTGTTTGCAGTGCATCAGCCCGTTCTCAGCGCATCGATGATTTTCATTCTTGCCGCCCGAAGGGAGGGCAGGAAGCCGCCGATGATGCCCATTAACAATGCGAAAGCGAGAGACTTGAGGACGATGGGCAAGTTGAGCGTAAAGCCGAATGCAAGCTCGGAAAAGGACTGGAAGTTCGTGGTGGAAAATGAAAAGTTTTGCATGAGGGCTGCCAGCAGCAGACCGACCATGCCGCCAGCCAACGAGAGCAGCAGGGATTCCACCAGAAACGCAACCAGAATGCTGCTACGCCGAAACCCGATGGCGCGCAGCGTGCCGATTTCCGTAACGCGGTTGGCTACGGAGGCATACATCGTAATCATGGCGCCAATCATGGCGCCGATGGAAAAAATGATCGATAGCGTCATGCCCAGGATGTTAATGAAGGTCGACAGCGCGCGCGATTGGTCGGCGTAAAAAACCTGCTCTCTTTTGGCTTCCAGCGTCAGACGCGGGTCGTTTTCAATCTCCTGTTTGAAAGCGCCAAAGCGCTTGCTGTCATTCAGGCGCACTATGACCGATGAATAAACCGGGCGGCGAAATGCCTGCATCAACTGGTCAGCACAGCCCCATATTTCAGAGTCGAATCCACTGTTTTGTGCATCAAAGATGCCGACAACCGTCCATTCCCTTTGTCCGAACCGCAGCGTTTCGCCGATGCCGGCACCGATAAAGCGTTTGGCAATGCTGCTGCCAGCCATGATTTCGGATGAGCCGGGGCGAAACATGCGTCCGGCTGTCAGTTTGACTTGTGGGCGTAAAGCCAGACCTGCCGGCGAAAGCCCGCGAATGATGACGTTGGAGGGCGTATTGGTGCTACGCTTTTTCAGTGAGATGAGTACCACGGATTCTTTGGATGCCATTGGGCGACCGTCAATGCCAACGGCTATGGCGGAATGACTGGTGACGATCGTGGCCTGGTCGCGTTCAACCCCGCTTTGTATCTCGGTGTCGGATGCGCGTCGGATTAGCACGGCATTGTTGTATTCGCCGGTTGTGACCAGGGTTTTTTTGAGCCCTTCATCCAGCATGAGTACGGTCGCAAAGACGAATACGACCAGCGCTAGTCCGCTGGCGGTCAGTGTTGATGTGAGGCGGCGCGTCCAGAGGTTGCGCACGATGTAGTTCATCGGGATGTTCATCCGATGCTCCTGAGGCCATCAACAATGTTGATGCGTAGTGTGCGCCACGCTGGCGTGATGCCAGCTACCAGTCCGACAATCAGTCCACATAAGGCCTGAAGCAACATTGTTTGCAGCGCGATTTCGAATGTTGGGAACAGGGTGCCCATCTTTTTGCTGAACAGGGCGGCAGATGGGAAGAGCAGGGCGATGCCAAGTGCGGCACCGAAGGTGGCGATCAGGAATGACTCACCAAAAATAAGGAGTGCCAGATAGCGAGGCGTAAAGCCAAGCGCTTTCATGGTGGCGTATTCTGGCAGCCGTTCACGCGCGCTCATTGCCATGGTGTTGGCCATGACCGCCATGATGATGACGATGACGACAAAGGAGACGATACGTATTGCCAGAATGATGGTTTCGGACATCGAAACAAAGCTCAACTGGAATGCATTTTCCGTTTCCGTTAGCGTTTCTGCCAGCGAGTTTTTAAATTGCTGGTCAATCGCCAGCGAGATGGCGGCAGCCCGGTCTGGGTTGCTGATTTGAACGATATAGACGCCTGCCTGATTGGCGCGCCTCGGTGCGGTTTTTTTCAGGGTCTCGTTCAGGTAGTCCCAGTGAAAAAAGAATTGCGAGGTGTCGGTGTTCGCATCACGGCCGTCGTAAATGCCACGTACGACGAATTCCCAGTTGCCTGGGTAAAGGGTGCCTTTGAGCGGAACGATATCGCCGATTTTGAAATCGTATTCGTTGGCCAGTTTGCGACCGACAATACAGCTTTTGCGGTCGTGCACAAAGGCGTCGCGCTCGGCTTTCGTGATCCTGTATTCCGGGTAGAGGTTCAGGTATGCCTCTCCAGAAACGGCAAATTGCGGGAAGAAATTCCTGGGCTCCTGGTAAATCCCACCAAACCAGTCGGCATGCGCCAGTCCGTTAACGCCTTCAATATTTCGAATCTTGGCCGAGTAGGACAGTGGAAGTTGAAAAACCAGAGAGATCGCATTGCGTGTGATCAGACGAGTATTGGATGCCGCTTCGGCGCCGGCATACCAGGCGTTGATGACGGTTTGCAGCAGGCCGAATGAAAGCGTGGCCACAACCAGTCCCAGCACGGTGAGCGTGGTTCTAAGGCGGTGCCGGAGCGCATTCTTGAGTATTAGTTTGAGTGCAAACATGCTCAAAGAGGCTGTGAATTGGTCAATTCACCCTTGTCCAGATGGATGATCTTGCGGGCCTTTTCTGCAGCATGACCATCGTGCGTGACCATGATGATGGTTTTTCCCAGTTCTTCATTCAGTTGGCTTAGCAGTGACAAAACGTCTATGGCGGAATGCCGGTCAAGGTCACCGGTTGGTTCGTCTGCCACGATCAGGAGCGGATCCGTGACGATGGCGCGCGCAATGGCGACACGCTGCAATTGCCCGCCAGAGAGTTCGGATGGCTTGTGATCCATGCGGTCCGACAGGTTGACCATGTTCAAGGTGAGTTCGACCCGTTCTCGACGTTCGTTGCGGCTCAGGTTGGTCAGCATGAGCGGCAGTTCGATATTTTCAAATGCGGTTAAAACTGGCATCAGGTTGTAAAACTGAAAAATGAAACCGATATGCTCGGCGCGCCAGTCAGCCAGTTCGCTTTCCGAAAATTGCGTGATGTCTTGCCCGTTTACGCGCAGCAACCCGCTGTCAGGCTGGTCGATACCCGCAATCAGGTTGAGTAAGGTACTTTTGCCTGACCCGGACGGCCCCATTAACGCTGTGAAATCACCGTGCTGAATGTTCAGGCTGATGTCGGTCAGTACCGGAATATCCTGAAGGCCGCGACGGTAGGATTTGGTAAGGTGCAGGATTTCAACAAGGGGCATCATGGCTTATTTCTTTCCGAATTCAAGTTTATCGCCTTCTTGCAGGCGCTTGCCCGGCTCCAGCACCACCTGATCGCCTGCGTTGACGCCCTGCACGGCGACAAGTTCGCCCACGGTGTTGCCACTGGTGACTTCGACCTGCCTTGCCTCGCCATTTTGAACGACAAACACCACGCTTTTTCCGTTGCGATTGGTAATGGCCTCTTTGGGAATGGCAATCAGCGGCTTTCTTTCTTCCGGCGTCAGTTTTTTGGACAGGAAGGCGACTTTGGCGCTCATGTCCGGCAGTAAGCGCGGATCGCGCTCGGTAAAACTGACCTTGACCAGTAGAGTGGCCTTGGAGCGGTCAAGCGTGGGCACCATCCGTGAAACAAAGCCGGCAAGACGCTTGTCCGGCAATGCATCCAGTTGTATCTCGCACGACTGGTTAATGTTGATCTTGTGCAGGCTGGATTCGGAAACATCGGCTTCGACTTCCAGCGTTTCCATGTCTGCCATTGTGACAACAGCCCCTTTGCTGTCAGCCGCAGAGGAAAAAGGGGTAATGTTGTCGCCAACATCGGCGTTTTTCGTGAGGATGACGCCAGTGAATGGCGCGCGGATGATGGTTTGGTCAAAGGCTACCTGGGCAATCTGTCTGCTGGCGCTGGCGGCGGCAATGGCAGCACGATAACCGCTGACGGCAGCGGTTGCCATGTTCAGGCGTGCTTGTGCAGCATCGTGTGTGGCGGAGGAAATGAATTTTTTTGCAAGCAATTCTGTGGCGCGCTTATACGCCTTTTGAGCATCCTCCTGTTCTGCCTGCCCTTGTTCCAGATTGGCTTTGGCGACCTGAACGTTGGCAATGGCCTGGCTTAAACTGGCGCGAACATCGCGGTTTTCCAGGCGGGCGATGATTTCATTTTTTTTGACGTGACTACCCTCATGCACGCCTAGCCACTCCAGTCTGCCGGTTGCTTTGGAAGATATGGCTGCCTTGCGTTGCGCGACTACATAACCGGTGGCGTTTAGCAGGGTGAAGTTGCGCGAGGGGTAGGTCTTTACGACGGTCGCGGTTGCCACTTTATTGTTGCCACCAAAGCGGAAGAAAAAGCCAATGCCAACGGCACATAAAACCATAACGACCAGCACAACTTTAAGCCATGGTATGCCACGTTTTCTGCCATTATGGACAGCCTGCGTGCCTGTTCTGTCAATTCTCAGCTTGGAAAGGTCTGGTGTGCCCATCGTTTTTTATTTGCTCGTTATGGAAATGGTCGTGAGTTATTTTACGACTAACATTCGCATGTCACTATGTTGATTCCATGATGGAAATCATGCTGACAGCGTTCTTCAGATCAAATTCTGCTTGAGCCTTCTTTTCAATCGTTAAAATATTGGTTTTGTGCGAACTTATCCCATGTCAATACAAATTCCATCCGTTTTCACAGAGGCCGTTGAGCAGGCGCATCCGGCCTGGCATGATTGTTTGAGATCGGGGCTTGGTGCAATGGCGCAGGCTGATTCTGCTTATCTGGACAAGCTTGCGAATGATTATTTCCTGCCAGTTGGTGGCAGACTCTTTGCGGCATTTTCAATGCCGCTGAGCGATGTTCGTCATATTCTTGTCGGCGAAGGCCCTTATCCGCGAAAGGAAAGTGCAACCGGTTTTTGTTTCATGGACGGCGCGGTTCATGAGCTATGGTCGGCCAAAGGGCTTTCCAAGACAGTCAATCGTGCAACTTCTTTGCGCAATTTCATGAAAATGCTGTTGGTTGCCTCAGGCCGGATCGCTGTGGAAAAAACTGGTGGCGAAGCGATTGCCCCGATTGCCCGGCAAGCACTCGCTGAAGGGGCATCTCTAATCAGTTCGAGGGAAGAGCTGCAGCAAAAAATGTTACAGCAGGGCTTTCTGCTGTTGAATGCCACGCTGGTTTATCGTGCGGGGGTGTCGCCAAGAAAAGAATCGCAGGCCTGGCAGCCTTTCTTGCAGGTCATTTTTCATGCGCTGAAAAATAGCGTGAAACAAAATGAATCCGCTATTCCAAACTTGGTCTTATGGGGGAAAGTGGCGGAGAGGCTAGCCCAGTTGCCAATTACTGAAGCTTTTCCCCAAGTGGTTTCCGAGCATCCGTATAACCTGTCATTTATCGCCAGTTCCGTAATGCAAAATTTTTTTGGGCCGATGCGCCTGCTTGAAAAGCCAATGTGAGAACGTCAAGGTTTTGGTTGATAGACGTCGCGTTTATTCAGCTTTGAGCACCCGGTTTTTTCCGGCTAGCTTGGCCTGATACATGGCTTTGTCTGCACGGTTAGTGACCGACTCCTGAGATTCGCCCGATTCGCGCATGGCTACGCCAGCGCTGAAGGTGATCAATACCTGCTCATTTTTGTACATGAAGAAGTGACGGGTCAGGGCGCGCTGGACGCGCATGAGTGTTTGCTGGGCATCATCCAGTTTTGTATCCGGCAGCAGGATCAGGAATTCTTCCCCGCCAAAGCGTGCAATGACATCGGTTGGGCGGAGCGTATCCTTGACGATGCGCACCAGATGAATCAGGGCTTGATCGCCGGCGTAGTGGCCTAGGGTATCGTTCAAGTCCTTGAAGTTGTCCAGATCAAGCAGCGCAACGCTCAGGGGGGCTTTTCTGCGATCAGCTCGTGCCGCTTCGCGTTCATAGGCGTCATCAAGACCGCGGCGGTTGAGGCTGCCGGTGAGCTGATCTTCACGAATCAATTCACTCAAGTGTTCCAGCTTGGACTCAAGCTCATGAATTCTTCCTTCGGCAGCCTCGGCTTCCTTGCGTGTGGCAATGATCTGGTTGCGTGAAAGCCGCGCTTCTTCCTGGATTTTTCGGGTTTCGATCAACACTTCTTCCAGTACGTCGCTCAGGTCGCCGATGTGTTCTGCCTTGCTGATTCTTTCGGAATAGCTTTCCATTTTTTCGTGGTAATTGGACGTGCTGGCCGTAAGCTCACCCAACTGGTCAATGAAGGTGATCATCATGGTTTTCAGCTTTTCACGCGCTTCTGTCAGACTGTGTTTCAACAAGCCTTGCTTGTAGATGACTTCCTTCAGGCTGCTGGTTGCGTCTTCAAGCATGCTGTAGCTGATTGGCCCTGACACCAACTCCTTGACGACCGTAATTTGTCCGCGTAGCCAGCTATCCTCTTCAACCAGCTCCCCCATGTTATCGAGCAGTAGCTTGAAGAGGGTTAACAGCTTTTCCTGCTGCTCTGCCAGATTGCCGCTTTTAACTTCGATTCTGTAACAGAGCTGTTTCAGATTTGAGTTTGCGCGTTCGAAATCGTCAATGGACTGAGCGCTTTTGATGTTTTTCCCCAGGGCTTCCGCTTCAGCGGCGAGTTTGGGTTCATCCTGCAACAGAGAGGCAACGGCAAAAGAAAGTGTGCGGGCAAGCAGGTCGCGCATGCTTGCAAGCTGCTCGTCCTCCGACTGGACGGGTGCAAGTGATACTTTATTCTCGTTGGGTTTGATGGGTTTTTTTAAATATTTTTCGAATAACAGAGAAAGTCCGTCGTCGTAATCGTTCCAGGCGCTGGATTTGGCGGCACGGAGTATGCGATACCCGATATCGGAAACTTCGCTGTGTCCCGTTGTGAGCTTTCGCGCAAAGCTGTTCAGGAGTGATTGTGCTTCCTGGTTGGCGTGTTGTGTCTCCTCATCGCGGCGTTTTTCTTCTTTTGCAGGATCGGGTATCCCTGCTACCTCATAATAAAGCGCCCGGTAGGATTCGGGTGTTGGCGATGTCCTGCGCTGGCCAAGCAGTCGGAAGACTTCGCGCGCGATGAGCGCCGGGTTTTGTGCTTGGGGCAAATTGTCGTTTTTCATTTTGGTACGCGTCGTAAGAAGTTGTTACGTGTCGGACCTTACAAGATTATCTTAACTACCTGGATGCTAAAGACTTGATAAGCAACAAGAAAGGCCGTCTTTTCCCTTGTTTGTGGAAAAACGGCCTTGGTGCTGAGCTCACTCGACCAGTTGGTGCTTGATCGCGTAGTGGGTTAGTTCCGCGCTGTTTTTCAACTTCATCTTGGCTAAAAGCCGTGAGCGGTATTCGCTAACGGTTTTGACGGAGAGAGAAAGCTCGTTTGCAATGTCGCTCACGGATTTTCCAGAGGCAATCAGTGTCAGCGTTTGGTATTCACGATCAGAAAGTGTTTCATGCAGCGGCGTTTCCTGATCTTCTCCGATATTTTTTGCCAGAACTTGTGCCAGCGCTGGACTGACATACTTCATGCCATCGGCAACCATTTTGATGGCGTTTACCAGTTCATTTGGCGCGCTTTGCTTGTTCAGATAGCCAGCCGCGCCGGCTTTTAAGGAACGGATGGCATACAAATCTTCACGATGCATTGAGAGCATGAGCACGGCGATTTGCGGCATTTCTTTTTTTATCTGTTTTAAAACGTCAATGCCGCTACGATCAGGCATTGATATGTCGAGCAGCATGACCTGAAAGTCGTAATCACGAGCCATTTTGATGGCTTCCACACCATTTTCCGCCTCTCCAGCAACAACGATGTCTTTGGTATCGGCCAGAATTTGCTTCAGCCCTTCGCGCACGATGGCATGGTCATCAGCAATAAGAACGCGAATAGTGTCGTCGTTTTTTTTCTTCATGCCCATATTTTAGTTTCAATACGCCTGGTCTGGATGGTGCTGTTCATGGTTTTTGTGCGAGCGCTGGTTGCGGTATCTTTATCGTAATGACAGCGCCGCCTCCTTCTGGTGTGCTGACGTTTAATTGCCCCCCTAGTGTACTGGCGCGCTCAGCCATGCCGCGAATGCCGAAAGAGTGCGGTTTTAACCGGTCTGTGGCCGCGATGCCTCTTCCATTGTCAATAATTTTGAGATTCAGGCCTTCGTCTGTTTTTGCCAGTTTGACACTGACTTGAGTTGCGTCAGCATGCTTTGCGATGTTTGTTAGAGCCTCTTGAAAGATGCGGAATATGGCCGTGGCCTGATCAGTGTGCAAGTTTATTTCACGCAGCGTGCTTGAAAATTGACAGGGAATGCCGGTTTGTTTCTGGAATTCCTCGGTTTGCCACTCAATGGCTGCCACGATGCCGAAGTCAAGAATGCTCGGTCGCAAGTCGCTTGCTATTCGGTGTGCCGATTCAATCGTGCGGTCTACCAGCAAGTCAACATAGGCTGCTTTTTCTGCAAGCTCCTTCTGCTCCAGTGGCAAGCGTTTGCTTAAAAGCGTGAGTGCCATTTTGATGGCGGTCAGATTGCCACCAAGATCATCGTGAATTTCTCTGGCAATGCGCGTTTGCTCTTGTTCCTTGACGTGTTCGATATGGGCGGATAACTCGGAGAGGCGCATCCGGGATTGTTTAATCTCGATTTCTTCCAGTTTGCTTTGGGTGATGTTGGTCATGATGCCATCCCACTGGACGCTTCCGTCAGCCAGTTTTTTTGGGGTGGCGCGTAGATTGATCCACTTTATGTCTTTCCATTCGTCAATCCAGATTCGCCCTTCCCAGTTCCAGCTTTTTTGTTCTTTGGCAGATATGCTCATTGATTCTTCGTAATATGGCTGGTCTTCCGGCAATATCAGGTCAACGAAGAGGGCGGGGTGGGTGCGCAGTTTTTCTGCGGCGATTCCCAGTAGGGCGTGGCAGCCTTCACTTAAGTAGTCGAAGCGTGTGCTGCCATCCGGCATCCGAATAAACTGATAAACTAGGCCTGGTGTGTTGGAAACGATGGCGCTAAAACGTGATTTGCTTTGATCCAGTTCCTCAGCAGTTTGTCGCTGTGTGCTGACGTCTTTGATAATTGCGATCAGGGTGGGAGGCGTGCTTGTCTGGCTCTGGAAAAGGCGAACTTCTGCCTGGTAGCGACTGCCGTCTGCGCGAACCAGCGGTGTTTCGATGCTGTTGGAAATAGCCTGGTTGATGGTTGCCGCTGGTAGGATTTCTGAAACAGCCTTTGTGGTAAGGGCGGGTGTCACATCGGTCAGCAGCAGCTTGTTCAGAGCCTGCTCGCTGTATTGCAGGTTATTGCAAGCGGCTTCATTGGCGTGCAGGATGCGCAGGCTTTCCTTGTCCACGACATAAATCTCATTAAACGAGCCTTGCATAATGATGGGTAGCCAGTCCGCTGATGCCATTTGTTAAGTCGTCTCCAGGATAAAAACAAGCAGATTACGAGAACACAAACAGGCAGGCCATTGATTTTCGTTAATCATGCTACCTGAGTTTGAGGCAAGAATACCTTATGAGCCCAAGCATCTTCAAATGCTTTTCATTTGGGTCATCAGTCAAGAATACGTTTTTAATGCCGTTAACTGGCAGGTAAATTTGGCTTTTATCGAGGGGCAAGTATGCAAGGGAAGCAACTAACATATATTTTGCAACGTCTCGACGTCGAATTTAACCTCATGTGCAGTTGGTCTTGGCTGCAAAATTTTTCTGTGCGGCAATAATTCTGATTGCGTGTTATCTTTGCGCATCAAAGTGAAATTGTCTGCAAAATCGGTTTTTTATGCGTGTGCTTGTTTGAGGTTGACAAGTCCCAAGCTTCCTAGAGGAGAGCGAGCCTGATGGAAAATGACAGGCTGTTAAAGAACAAGGAATTTGATTTCACCAAGCGTGATTTCGAGCGAGTCCGCGCACTCATTTACAAAAAGGCCGGTATATCGCTGGCCGAAAGCAAGCAGGAGATGGTTTATAGCCGTGTTGCGCGTCGATTGCGTGCGGTGGGCGTAAAGTCGTTCGAGACTTACCTGGATACGCTGGAAAGCGGACGATTTGAGGGTGAGTGGGAGCCATTTATTAATGCGCTCACGACTAATCTTACGTCGTTTTTCAGAGAGGAACATCATTTCCCCATTCTTGCTGAGCATGTGAAAGGCCGTAAGGGACCGATTGAAATCTGGTGTTCAGCAAGTTCAACGGGTGAGGAGCCGTATTCGATTGCGATAACATTGTGTGAGACATTTGGTACCTTGAATCCGCCAGCAAAGATCATTGCAACGGATATCGATACGAACGTGCTTTCTGTTGCTCAGGCTGGTGTGTATTCGGTGGATAAACTGGACAGAATGTCGGCGGAGCGTAAAAGGCGGTATTTTCTTAGAGGAAAAGGGGAAAACGCCGGTTTAGTGCAAGTGCGGCCTGAATTGAAGCAGATGATAACGTACCGCCAACTGAACCTGCTATCAGACAACTGGGCGATTCGCGGTGGGTTCGATGTTATTTTTTGCCGGAATGTGATGATTTATTTTGACAAGGCGACACAAGGAAAAATCCTGTCTCGTTTTTGCGGCCTGATGAAGCCGGATGCCTTGCTTTTTGCCGGGCATTCCGAGAACTTTCAATATGCGTCGAATGCCTTCAAGTTGCGCGGCAAAACCGTGTACCAGTTGGCTGATCCGACCCAGGGCAATGCCAACTCTAGAGCGTAGATAATCGTACATGAGCCATTCGTTAGACAAACAGTTTGCTTCGAATATTTATTATGATCGCGGTTTTGACAAGGACGCGGCCAAAATCTTGCCGGGCGAATACTATTACACCCCGAAAGATATGGTGATTGTTACCGTGCTGGGTTCGTGCGTGTCGGCTTGTATTCGTGATCGTGTGAGCGGTATTGGTGGCATGAACCACTTTATGCTGCCCAAAGACGGCAATGAGTCGGAAGGCCTGTTATCTGCGTCCATGCGTTACGGCACGTATGCCATGGAAATACTGATCAATGAATTGCTGAAATCCGGTGCCAAACGCGAGAATCTGGAAGCCAAGGTTTTTGGTGGTGGTAACGTGATGCAGGGTTTCATTTCGATGAACGTTGGGGAGCGCAACGCACAATTCGTAAAGGACTATTTGCGCGCTGAAGGGATTCGTATTGTCGCTGAAGATTTGCAGGATGTTTACCCGCGCAAGGTTTACTTCTTCCCGCGCTCCGGACGTGTTCTGGTCAAGAAATTGCGACAGTTGCATAACAACACAATTGCCAATCGCGAGCAGGATTATGCAAAAACCCTCTCGACAAAGCCGGTTTCTGGCGATATCGAATTGTTTGGCTAAAACAGGCGCTTTCCGGCGTCGTGCTTTGCCTCTCTTTCTCAAACCATTTTCACAGGCGGGCGTTTCTTTTCCGCTTATGCGCTTTTGTCCGTGCTCTGACGTAAAATGCGTGGTTCTGACTCGTTTTTGAGGGCAAGCCACGAATGTTAAGTTACCGCCATGTTTTCCATGCAGGCAATCATGCCGATGTGCTGAAGCACTTTGTGCTGGTGCATCTGCTTCGGTATCTGGGTCAAAAGGATGCGCCTTTTAGCTATGTTGATACGCATGCTGGCGCCGGATTGTATGCGCTTGATGGGGCATACGCTACAAAGAGTGCCGAGTCGGAAACAGGCATCGTTCGGCTCTGGAAGCGCAAGGATTTGCCAGAGCCGCTGGCTGAATACGTGCAACTGGTGCGTGGCATGAACGCGGGCAAGAAGCTCAAATTGTATCCGGGATCACCGTGGTTTGCTGATGCGCTGCTCAGAGAGCAGGATCGGTTAAGACTCTTCGAATTGCACCCGAGCGACTGCAAAATACTGAAAGACAATGTGCGCAAGCTTGATGCAAGGGGCGCACGGAACAAGGGGCGCGGTAAGCGCGTGATTGTGGAGCAGGATGATGGTTTTTCTGCTTTGAAGGCATTATTGCCGCCGCCTTCAAGAAGAGGCTTGGTCCTGATTGACCCTCCCTATGAAGTCAAGGATGACTACCGCAGAACGATTGAAATGCTGACGGAAGCATTAAAACGCTTTGCTACAGGCGTGTACGCGGTGTGGTATCCGCAACTGCAACGCCAGGAGTCGAAGCGCCTGTCGACCAAACTGAAGAGCTTGCCGGCCAAGGACTGGTTAAATGTGACGCTGTCTGTGGGCAGACTCTTGCCGGATGGCAAGGGCCTGCGCAGCAGCAGCATGTTTATCATCAACCCGCCCTGGACACTGCAAGCGGCACTCAATGAGGTGATGCCCTATCTCGTTTCTGTTTTAAAGCAAGATGAGGGCGCTGAATTCACCATTGAGGCTAGTGCGCCCTGAACGAGCGTTGATCAGCTTGCGCAGGATTCGCTTTGTTGCGATTTCCTTTATGTGAGCCAGGCTTGGAAAAAGCTTTCTTGCCTGGCTGGTGGTCGGCGCTGCGCTTTCCATTGGACCTGCCTGCAGATGGTTTGGGCTTGACTCGGCGTTTTGCAGCTTTGCGCTGTGGTTCGAGGCCCTCAATTTCATTCACCGGGATGGATTGTTTGGTGAAACGCTCAATGCGCTTGATATGAATGCCTTCGGCATGGTTTACCAGAGAAATTGCCAGTCCGTTGCGACCGGCACGTCCGGTGCGACCGATACGGTGTACGTAGTCTTCAGCTGACCTTGGTAGGTCAAAATTGATCACATGCGTGATGGATGGGACATCAATTCCTCTGGCGGCCACATCTGTGGCTACCAGTACTTTGAAGCGACCACGGCGCAGGCCATCCAGTGTACGATTTCGCGCGCCCTGGTGCATGTCCCCATGCAAGGCTGCGGCGGTAAAGCCAGCGATATTGAGTTGGTCGGCAATCATGTCTGCATCTCGTTTGGTCGCAGTAAAGACGAGCGCCTGGCCAATGGCCGAATCACGCAGCAAATGATCCAGCAGCCGGTTTTTGTGTGGCAGGTCATCGACAAAATGAATGCTTTGCAGAATGTTTTCATGGCGTGTGGTTTTGCTCGCAATCTGGATGACAACCGGGTCGCGGGTGATCCGGCGTGCCATGTTGCCAACAACGCCATCCAGCGTGGCTGAAAACAGCAAGGTTTGGCGTGAATCGGGTGTTGCATCAACAATTTTTTCAATGTCTTCAATAAAGCCCATGTCGAGCATGCGATCAGCTTCGTCCAGAACCAGTATTTCCAGTTGTGAAAAATCGATCTTGCCAGACTCCATGTGATCTATCAGTCTTCCTGGTGTAGCAATGAGGATTTCCGGATTCTGACCAAGCAATTGCAGTTGCTTGGGGTAGGGCATGCCGCCCAAGATGGCCGCTGCCTTTATTTGCCTCATGTGTGTGGCATACTGTTCGGTTGCTTTGGTTACCTGAAGAGCGAGCTCTCTTGTTGGGGCCAGTACCAGCATCTTTGGTTGTGCCGGTTTGAAGCGGAAGCGTTCTCCGCGTGCGCGTTTCGATTGCTTTTCCTGGTTGGGTGTTTTTGCGCCCATTTTTTGTGGTGAAGAAGCGAACTGGTGGAGTGCAGGCAGCATAAATGCCGCCGTTTTTCCTGAGCCGGTTTGTGATGATACGAGCAAGTCTTTTCCATCAAGTGCTGCCGGAACGGCTTGTTGTTGAACCGGGGTGGGCTGGCTATAGCCAGCATCTGTAACGGCCTTGACGATTGCGTGATGCAATCCTAGATTTTCAAAAGTCATAATTCTCTTTCGTATAGGTGAGTGTTTCTGCGAGTTTGCAGAAAACAAAAATGCAACTTCAACCGAACGAAATGACTTGGGAATACAAAGAAACTTCGGCACAAAAGCTTTGCGCCGGAACAGTGCCTAAAGGGCACTCGGGGCGGGATGGCTTTATTGAGCGACACCCGAAAAACGGGTACGCCAAGGTTGTGATGCTGCCAAATAAAAAACCGTGCAACAGCTTTGGCTGCGCACGGCTCGCATTATAAGTGATTTTTATTGTGAGCGTATGAATCGTTTTAACGTTCAACTACAAACGCTTTATCTGGGTTTAGACCCATGACGTGCGAGAAGCCACCATCAACGTAGACAACATCGCCCGTCATGCCGGATGCCAGGTCGGATAGAAGGAAGGCAGATGTATTGCCGACTTCTTCAATGGTTACGTTGCGACGTAGCGGTGCGTGATCTGCCACAAAGTTCAGCAGGATGTTGAAATCCTTGATTCCGCTGGAAGCAAGAGTTCTGATCGGACCCGCTGATACGCCATTAACGCGGATGCCCTTCTTTCCGAGAGATTCGGCAGCGTAGCGTACGCTGGCTTCAAGCGATGCTTTTGCCAGGCCCATGGTGTTGTAGTATGGAATGGCTCGGTTGGCACCCAGATAGGTCAGCGCCAGTACAGAAGCCTTGTCGCTCAGCATGGGCAGGGCTGCCTTGATCAGGGCTGGAAAACTATAGGCTGAAACGTCATGCGCGACCTTGAAAGCTTCCCGTGAAAGGCCGTCAAAAAAATCACCAGCAATCGCTTCGCGCGGTGCAAAGGCAATGGCATGCACCAAGCCGTCAAGCGAATCCCAGGATTTGCCCAGATCTTCAAACAAGCCGTTAATCTCATCATCACTGGTGACATCGCATTGAAATACCAGATCACTGCCGAACTTGTTGGCATATTCCGTAACACGCTTTTTGAACCGTTCTCCAACATACGTAAATGCCAGCTCAGCGCCTTCACGCCGACAGGCTTCCGCAATACCATAAGCGATGGATCGATCGTTCATCAAACCCGTGATGAGAATTTTCTTGCCTTGCAAAAATGCCATTCCAGACTCCAGATACGGTGTGATTACAGTGAGAGGGTTATCAACTCTCGATTATTAATACCATGCTTCCTTGTAAGATGCACGCATAGCGACTGAAGATATAAACTCTGTTGCTGCAAGATTTTAGAGCTTACTCGCTTGTGGAGCAACTTTGTTTTCAGAAGTTGGCGCATTTTTGTGTGTTAAGCACTTGTAGAGTAGATGTTTTTGCGCTTTTTACTTTGGAGCGTGATTACAGTCGTGCATATCGCTCCAGTACATACAGTTTTAGCTTCTTTCCAGCAACAATCCGGTTGTTTTTTAATTGGTTCCACTTTTTGATCTGTGACACTTTCACTTGATAGCGCTGGGCAATCGTCGACAAGCAGTCCTGAATGCGCACTTTGACGTATATGCGCTTTTTCACTGGAATTTCATGTTCCATCAGGATGGCTGCGGATTGAACGATTTTTGGCGCAATGTTCGCAGCTTGTTCAGGGTTTCGCTTGGGTACGAGGATGATGGAGCCTTCATTCAACAGCATTTTTGGTGGAATACTGTTGGCTTTTCTGATGACTGTGGGAGCCACGTTGAATTTTTTGGCAATCGTTGCGATTTCTGCCCGGTCTTCAGTGATTTTGTAGGTGGTCCAGGAACTGAGGGATTTTTCTTCGCCCCTGTCATGCCGGTTCTCTCTGAATTTTTCCGCGTTTTTCACAGGTAAAAGCAGGCGGGTGTTTGGGCCGCCAGTTATTAAGGCGTCGCCAAATTGCGGGTTGAGTGCCATGAATTCTTCTTTTTCCATCTCGGCAAGTCGCGCGGCAAGATCGACATCCATGTCTCGCTCCTGGCGTACGGTTGTGAAATAGGGGCGATTCTCAATATGGGGTAGTTTTATCCCATATTGTTGCGGGGTGCTGATAAGGTGCTTCAGTGCTTGAAGTTTGGGTAGGTAATTGCGCGTCTCTTCTGGCATGTGACGCACCAGGCGGTTGAAGGAGATCGGCGTATTGCTTGCTTCATTTTTTCTGATGGCGTGTCGCAGGGAGCCTTGTCCCCAGTTGTATGCGGCCAGTGCCAAATGCCAGTCATCAAACTGACTATGCAGTCTTTGCAGATAATTCAGCGCTGCATCGGTGGATTTCAGAATGCTTTGCCGCTCATCTTTTAATGTGCTTTGCGCCAGTTCGAAGTGATGTCCTGTTGACGGAATGAATTGCCAGATGCCGGCCGCGTTTGCAGGAGATTTGGCAAGGGGGTTGTAGGCCGACTCAATGAATGGCAGTAAGGCCAATTCAGTCGGCATGCCACGTATTTCCAGTTCTTGCACAATGTAGAACAGATAGCGCGCAGAACGGTCCAGCATGTGTTGAACATAATCCTGCTGTGAGCGATAACGCGCCAATTGTTTCTGAACGCGCTGGCTTTTCAGTTCGGGAATCCCAAACCCACTTCGAATGCGCGCCCATAAATCAACATGGTGACTGGCGTCATGGTGGTCGTTCGTGTGGTTTGCCAGAGGCGTATCACCATCGGCAACACTTTGATTGATTGACGCAAGCTGAAGGCTTTTCGCTAGCGTGTGAAGGGAAAGATCGCTTGCCAGACTTGTTGGAGGTATTGCTGCCGAGATTAATAAAAAGATCAAAAAAATTTTTGGCAAGGCAAAACGATTCATGGGTTTCGTTAGATAAACAAGGCGATAAAAATGGTTAAAAGTGCAGCCTAGTGTGACAGTTTATTTTTGCTAACCCCAGGAGAGGCAGATTTTTATTTACAAAAGCAAGCCTTGCGATAAGCCAACACAAAGTGTTGGTTTCTGGAAATAAGTATTTCTACGCGTCGGCTTTTAATAATCAATAAGTGATTACTGATAATAAAAAATCAGTTATCAAAAACCAGTTTTTTTGTTCCTTCTGGCGTGCCAAGCAGGCAGATACTGGCCCCCTGTTGGGCGAACAAACCGACGGTAACAACGCCGACAATATTGTTGATCTGATTTTCCATGTTTTTGGGGTCTGAAATTTTCATGCCAGAAACATCCAGAATGTAGTTGCCATTGTCCGTAACAAACGGCGATTCGCCAGACTTGCGCAAGGTCGGTTTCCCACCGAACAGGGCGAGTTTTCTGATGACCGTTTTATACGCCATTGGAATGACTTCAACCGGAAGTGGATACGTACCAAGCGTCCCAACCAGTTTGGAACTGTCGGCAATACAGATGAATTGTTGCGACGCCGATGCAATGATTTTTTCTCTCGTCAAGGCACCGCCTCCGCCTTTGATCATGGCACCCTGTGCATTAATCTCATCAGCACCATCAACGTATACGGGAATATGGTCAACCTGGTTCAGATCCAGAACGGTAATTCCATGTGATTCAAGCCGCTCTGCGGTGGCCTTCGATGAGGCGACTGCGCCTTTGATTTTGTGTTTGATCTTGCCAAGCGCATCAATAAAGAAGTTGGCGGTTGAGCCGGTGCCAACGCCGACGATTTCTCCCTCTATGACGTAGTCGATTGCTGAGAGCGCTACTGCTTGCTTGAGTTCATCCTGATTCATGATCGTTAAAAGCCATTCAAAAGGACTAGTTTAGTCTGTTGTCGTGATATTTGTTAGTAGCCGCTGATGGTTTGCGAGAATTATTTTCTGCATTGACAGGAGTCATTGCATGGATGCAACAGCTTGAGTGTGAATGGAGTTTTTAATGATATTAATCATGGTTTTGTTTTTAATTGGCATTAATATTTTGCTATTGTTATAGCTTGTCGGGTGTTAAGCTATTTTCGGATAGCCCCTTGGGCCTAAGGAGAGTAAAAATGAAAACGAAGGGTTTCTTGAAGGCAACCATTGCCGCCGCAGTATTGGTAACAACGGGAGCAGCACATGCACAACTGGCAGCACAGCCAGCCGAGCAGCCAGCCGAGCAGCCAGCATCGCAGACAGCAATACAGTCAATCCCACAGACAACCATAACCGCAGCCGTTGATATGGCGTTGCATAAGAGTCCAGACGTGGCGATTGACGCAGCGCACCGGCGCTCCGTGGATCATGCGGTTGATGTGGCGAAAGGTGGCTACCTTCCAAGAGTTGATCTTGCACTGGGTTACGGTCTTGAAAGAGTGAAAAACAGAACAACAATTCCTTTAGGTACTGACGATAAAACCCTTCATCGTGACGAGGCTTCGCTGACCCTTTCGCAGATGTTGTATGACCACGGTGCGACCTATCATGAGGTCTTGCGACAGAAGGCGATTCAGAAAGGAAACGCGTATAAAGTAGCGGGCTCTTCAGAAAATATTGCCCTAAGAACCGTGGAAGCCTATCTTGAAGTGTTGCGACTGCGTGAAAAGGTCGGGCTGACCAAGGAAAACCTGGCAACCCACCAGAAAACCTATGATCAGATCAAGCAGCGTGCTGACAGTGGCGTGGGTCGCAAGTCAGACCAGGATCAGGCAGAAGCACGCCTGGCGCTTTCCAAGGCAAACCTGATTGCGGCAGAAGCGAATTTGCGCGACGCGGAAATTAACTATATGCGCTATACCGGCGTTTACCCTGAAGGCTTGGTCAAGCCGGAAGGCCCCGGCGAAGGCTTGATGCCAACGACGCTGGACGAGGCGCTTAAAAATGCCAAGGACGGCAACCCTTTATTGAAGCTGGCGATGGCTGATATCGAAGAGGCTACGGCACAACACAATGCCGCCAAGGCGCCGATGGGTCCGCAGATTCATCTGGAGGCGGGTTCCACGCATGTCCATAATGGAGGTGGGCTTATCGGAGATGTTAATGGTGACCAAGACGATGCAAAATATGCAATGGTGCGCATGCGGTATAATCTGTATCGTGGCGGATCAGATTTTGCGCGCGTCAGGGAAACCAAAGAGCTGGTGGGTGAGGCGCAGGAGATCATGAAACGGACGATGCGCCAGCTTGACCAAAGCGTGAGCCTGTCCTGGAATGCCTACACTTCCATCTCTGAGCGTTTGCCAAATTTGCAGCAACATGCCGATTCAAGCAGGTTGACGCGTGACGCCTACGTGAAGCAGTTCAGTATTGGTCAGCGCACCTTGATTGACTTGCTGGATACCGAGAATGAGTATTACACCTCCAGCGTGGAATTCAATGACGGCCAATTCTTGGAACTGTTTGCGCGATATCGTTTAATGCAGGATATGGGCAAGCTTCAGGAGGCGCTGAAGGTGAAAAAGCTTGAGGAAAGTATGGTTCCCGCCTCATAAGGCTTGCTTGCGGGAAACTTTTCCTTTTTAATGAATGCCTGTGCTGGGTGAGTCCCGCCACAGGCATTTTTCTTTGGAGAATCTACCGCATTAAAAATGCGCATCCTTACTTACATTTATGGGCGGGTTCAGCGCATCGGGCAAAGGGGCCGGAGCGTTCTTCCGTTCACTCGGCCCTTGTTGCTTGTTGTTCTGTCTATATGGGTTGTGTATGTTCCTCTGGCCGATAACGGCACTGTGCCTGTTTCAGAAAAAGTTATTTCAGGTGCGGAAAAACAATATGGCTCAGGAGCCAGATTGCGTTTACAGGCATGGAATCGACTGATTGAAAAGAACCGTCATAAATCGGAAAAAGAAAAATTACAGGCAGTAAACCAGTTTTTTAACCTGATACGCTACGTTTCTGACCGTTCACACTGGGGGGTAAATGATTACTGGGCAACCCCTATTGAAATGCTCGCCTCTAATGGCGCGGATTGTGAGGATTTTGCCATAGCCAAGTATTTCACGCTGGTTGCGCTACGGGTTAAACAGAGCAAACTGAAAATTATGTACGTCAAGGCAAGCAGTTATAACCCGATCAACCGCTCGCATATGGTGTTGACGTATTACGAGCGCCCAGGCGTGATTCCGCTGGTGCTTGATAATCTGATTTCGGAAATAAAGCCTGCCACAGAGCGCCGAGACTTGACGCCGGTTTACGCCTTTAATGCACAAGGGCTGTGGTTGGCCAAAGTGCGTAGTCTGGGTCGTGTTTCAGGCGGGGCAGGAAAGATTCGGCCATGGCGTGAACTCAAGGCACGTATGGGGCAGGAATATTAACAAGCGCATTATTCAATAATGGTTTTATAGAGCTTCAACATTAAAAACAGCAAAAAATGAGGCATACGACATGACTCTATTACGTCAACTGATCATCGTGATTGTGACCATTTTCATTTTATTGTTTATGGGCATTTTTGCGATCAATGTTCATAACACGCGTGATTTTCTGAATAGCCAGCTTGAAACGGTTTCGCAGGATACGGCAACGTCGCTTGGCTTGACCTTGTCGCCGCATATGATTGAGGAAGATGCGGTGGTCGTGGAGAGTCTGGCCAGTGCCGTTTTCGATAGTGGTTACTATCAAGAGGTATTGGTGCTGGACATGAACAATAAGCCATTGGTTGACCTGAAGCAGCCCGTGCCGCCAGCGCAGGCACCAGCATGGTTTGTGAAACTGTTTCCACTTGAAACACCTGTTGGGAAAGCCATGATTATGAGTGGCTGGCAACAGGCGGGCAGCATTCAAATCCGTGCTAATCCGGGGATGGCTTATGCCAACTTGTGGGATAGCAGCGTTGAAAGCTTCTACTGTTTTCTGGCAGCGTCTGTGCTTGCCGTCGGATTGGGAATGCTCGCCATGTACTATCTGTTGAAACCATTGCGTGCAGTTGAAAACCAGGCTATCGCTGTTAGCAACAGGGAATACCCAATACAAGCCAAATTGCCATGGACGCGGGAGTTGCGTCGAGTGGTTGAGGCGATGAATCTCATGTCGGCCAAAGTGCGAGAGATGTTTTCCGAGCAAAATGCCACGATAGACAGGTTACGTAATGACACTTACCGGGATGCGTTAACCGAGCTGGCCAACCGCACCTATTTTGAAATGCAGCTTCGTCATTTGCTTAATTCGGAAGCGGAGTTTGGAAACGGTGCCCTGATTTTTCTGGAGGTTTGCCACATCGAACAAATTAACCAGCAGGCCGGTTACAAGGCAGGCAACGCCCTGCTTGTAGGGGTTGGGCGGTTAATTCAATCCAAGTTGAACCAGTTCGCCATCGTCAATGGCTTTGTCGCTCGCTTATCTGGCCCGGGTTTCGCAGTCGTCATTTCAGATGTCCCGAACAAGATAGCGCGTGATTTTTCCTCTAATTTGGCAAATTCCCTGCTGGATTTGCATAAAAATGGGTTGACCCAATTTACCGAGATTGGTCACGTTGGATTGGCCATGTATCGGGGGCAGAGTTTTAGTCAGTTTTTGTCAGAAGCTGACCGGGCGTTAAGAACGGCGCAGCTTGTCGGGGTCAACGCCTTCTACCAGCATGAGCAAGCAGAAAGTGCCCTGTTGATTGAGAGAACAGCAACGGAGTGGACGGCTTTGTTGCGCCATGCTTTAGACAAGCGTTTGTTTGTTTTTTATCACCAGCCTGTCAAATCGCTTGGGGAGCCGTCCGTCACCACGCAATACGAAGTGTTGTTGCGCATTCGGATGCCAGACGGAGAAATTATGCCTGCAGGCGTCTTTGTGCCTATGGTGCACAGGCTGGGCATGGGGCAGGAGTTTGACAGAGTGGTTGTGGATGAGGTGATCGCACGACTGAAAGAAAATAAGCGTGCGATTGTTGCCATCAATCTGATGCCAGAGTCCCTTGGTAATGCGGAGTTTGTTGAATGGATGTTTGAAAAGCTCGATGCGAACAGGCCACAGGCAAGCCGCATTTGCCTTGAAGTCAGTGAATATGCTGTCAGCAAAGAGTTGCCGGCGATGCAGGCCTTGATTAAACGTATTGCGCCAACGGGGGCAAAATTTGGCATTGATCGTTTTGGGAAAGGATTTGGCTCTACCGAATACCTGCACGCTCTCAGGATCGAATACATTAAGATAGATGGTAGCTTTATCCGCGGAATTGACGACAGTCTGGAGAATCAATACTACGTCGAGTCACTGGTTAATTTGGCGCGTATGCATGACATCCGAGTCATCGCCGAATCAGTTGAGACTGCCGCCGAAATGGAGAAAGTGCATGCCTTGCGGGTTGATGCCGTTCAGGGGTATGGCGTCAAAAGGCCTGAAGAATGGAAGGTGGAGAACAATACCTAAAACTAGGCAGCGTGATTGCGTTCTTCTCTGCTGGTTTGCGCGGATACCTGAAGCGCGAGCTGCAAGCGATCTGAGATGTTCAGCTTGTCGTAAATGGATGTCAAATGCGCTTTGACGGTACGGTCGGTAATCAGCAGCTCACGTGCAATCATCTTGTTATTTGCGCCGTTGCCGACGAGTTCCGCGACCTGACGCTCGCGTCTGGTCAATTTTGCCAGTTCACTATCGGCCAAATTAGGGGTTTTTTGCGCCACGGTCGGTTTCGTTTTTTGCTGTTTTTGATTGGCTAGGCTTTGCAGTTTGCTGGCGAGCAATGGGATGCTCGCGTTTGACAGCCAGATTCCGCCTTGCAATATGACATCAATGATTTTTTCGCATTCTCCAGGCGGAAGAGAGGCATTCAGGCAGCCAACAGCGCCGGCAGCAATTCGGTTTAATTCCGTGTTGGGGTCAAAATGAATGCCGCCGAGGAGAAGCTTGGCATGGTTAAAGGTTTTGCGGATTTTTTTCAGACTTGTTGTGCCATTGTTGCCGGGCAAGGCAAGGTCAAGCATGATCAGACCGATTTCTTCTGGGTTCTGAAGTTCACACAAATCCCGGGGCGACTTGACGCAAAGAACACCACCACGCTTACTGAAAACGCGACACCAGTTTTCGATAAAATCAGTACGTGTTGAAACTAAAACGAACATACCTTTAATCTGCCTGTATGTGATTCATTGCTGGAATAACAATGATTTTAAAATAGTTCTAATTTCTAACTGCCTTATAATGATGACATAATTTCCAGAAAGAAAGATGTTCCGGGGAAATTTTTTGTATGGAGCTTGATCTATGCCTTATGTCCAACGTAATCCATCTGGCGTCATTGTGTCTCTTACCGTACTTCCGGTGAGCAAGGAAGACCAGTTCTTGAAACCGGATGACCCCGAAGTTATAAAGTTTTTGTCACACCCGGAAATCGGTGGTGATTTGCGCACACAATCTGAATTCGAATTGTTTGCGGCCGATCTGAAAATGATTCGTGTGGTCGAAGATCTGATAGATCTGCTGACACAAAAGGGCATCATCATGTTTTCAGAATTGCCTGCGCCAGTTCAGGAAAAAATCCTGTGCAAAAAATCTGCTCGGGAAAGCTTTCAGCATTCCTGTGACATACTGGTTAACGACAATTCACTCCTTTAGCTTTAGTCCTTTCTCCCTGATTTAGGGGCATTATTTGATTTTGCTGCTATGGAGAAGGGTGTTTTAATGCTGGCTTTCTGTCATTGCATGGCTTTTGATGCTTCTCAGGGATGGGAGGCCGTTTTATTTGGCACAATGTAATTTAAATGAATCGGTAATTTTGACGATATGAAAAGGGTGTGACTGAACTTCAAAAACAGTGATGTTTTGTGCCCACCTCTTGTGACAGCCTTCATTCAAGGGTGTATTAATATTGACGCGGCACGAATAAATTTGAAATATGCGCACGTCATGCCAGCGTAGGCTGGCATCCAGTGTCGTTAAGATGCTTCATGGGTCTCAGGCTTATGCTGCACAGCAAAACCACTGTGCACCAGCCTCAAGGGGAGCAAACTTGAATACTTCAAACTTCAACTGGCCGAATCAATAAATACAAAAACTATGCACGATCAGAAAGAAGCTCCAAAAAATTGGCATTTGAAAGGCGAAGCCTTGGTGTCGGATGATCCTTTGACCCGTTGCCTCGTCATCTTGACGCGCCTGTTTCAGAACCCCGTTTCTGAACACACCCTGACAGCTGGTTTGCCGCTTGAAAATGCGCGGCTCACGCCGGATCTGTTTGTTCGCGCGGCAGCGCGTGCTGACCTGTCTGCGCGCATCGTCAAGCGCCCGTTGAATGAAATCTCGAAAATAACCTTGCCTGCGGTGCTATTGCTCAAAAATGGCAATGCCTGTGTAGCGGTTGAGCGGGAGGGTAGTTCATGGCGACTGATTCTCCCTGATGCAGGCGAAGGTGAAGTTGAACTGCCCGTCGAAGTCTTGGCCGAGCAATACGACGGTTTTGCCATTTTTAGCCGACCCTCATTCAAGTTTGACAAGCGTGCAGATGAACATGCCATTCCGAAAGGGGAGCACTGGTTCTGGAGTGTCGTCAAGCATGCCTGGTCGCTGTATTCCGAGGTGCTGATTGCGTCATTCCTGACGAATCTCTTTGCTCTGGTTGCGCCGCTATACATCATGAACATCTACGACCGTGTGGTACCAAATGAGGCGTTCGAAACCTTGTGGGTGTTGACGATTGGTGCCGGGATTGTCGTGCTTTTCGACTTCATCATGAAAACGCTGCGCGCTTATTTTCTGGATGTGGCGGGCAAGCAGGTGGACGTCATATTGTCAGCGTCCATTTTCGAAAAGGTCATGGGCATCAAGGCGGCCTATCGGCCACGTTCGGTGGGAAGTTTTGCCAACAATTTGCAGGAATTTGAAATGTTCCGCGACTTCATCACTTCGGCAACCATTACCACCCTGATTGACATGCCATTTGCCATCCTCTTTCTGGTGGTTATTTACTGGCTGGGCGGTCCGCTTGTGCTTGTGCCGCTTTTGATGATTCCGGTCATTGTTCTGATTGCGATCACTTTGCAGCGACCGCTACAAAGCGTGGTGCAGCAAAGCTTCCGGGTGGGTTCGCAAAAGCATGCGACGCTGATTGAAACGCTGACCGGAATCGACACGCTCAAAGTGATTGGCGCAGAAGGCGTCATGCAGCGCAAATGGGAACAGATTGTTGGCGAGCAGAACAGGTTAAGCCTGAAATCCAAGATACTGGCGGGCGTGATTGTCAACCAGTCGGCATTTTTTCAGCAGCTTGCTTATTTCGGTGTGGTTGTTGGCGGCGTGTATCTGATTTCTGATCGCGTCATGAGCACTGGTGGTTTGATTGCCTGTGCCATTCTGACCAATCGTGTCCTTGCCCCGCTTTCTCAGGTGGCGAGTCTGGTTACGCGCTATTATCAGGCGCGACAGGCGCTGGCTGGCGTTGACGGCATCATGAACTTGCCGGAAGAGCGACCTGCCGGGAAAAGTTATGTTCGTCGCCCCAAGATCAGGGGCGAAATCGAATTTCGCGGCGTGACGTTTGCCTACCCGGAACAGGAAATTTCAGCGCTCAACAATGTTTCATTTCGGGTGCAGCAAGGAGAGCGTGTCGGCATTATCGGGCGCATTGGGTCGGGAAAAAGTACGATCGAGAAACTGTTGCTTGGCATGTATGAACCTGCCGAGGGTTCAATATGGATAGACGGCGTGGATATGCAGCAGATTGACCCGGCAGACTTGCGCCATAACATTGGCTATGTGCCGCAAGACGTCATGCTGTTTTATGGTACGGTCAAGGACAACATTGTGCTGGGCGCGCCACATGTAGATGATGCTGCCATGTTGCGTGCTGCCGAAATGGCAGGGGTGACGGAATTCGTCAACCACCATCCGCGCGGCTTTGACATGATGGTTGGCGAGCGTGGCGAAAATCTTTCCGGCGGTCAGCGGCAATCCATTGCCAATGCACGCGCTCTTCTGCTGGATCCTCCGATTCTGGTGCTGGACGAGCCGAGCAGTTCGCTAGACAACCGCTCCGAAGAGAATCTGAAGAACAAGATTGCCAGCCAGTTGGATGGAAGAACGCTGTTACTGGTCACGCACCGTGCCTCATTGCTGACGATGGTAAACCGGTTGATCGTGCTGGACAATGGTCGCGTCATTGCGGATGGCCCGAAAGAACAGGTGATGGAAGCGCTTTCAGGCGGGAGGTTGAATGTTGCCAGAAAATAAAAAACCTTCGTCACCCCGTGGCGTAAAAGGGTGGCTCATGAATCTGGTGTTGCCGCCACAGCAAGCGAACCGGGATGAGCAGGCACCTATTGCGGAGGACATTCCTTTCATTCCAGATACGTTGGCGGCCTTTTTCCTACGCCCGCCGAAGGCAACTTTTCTGATCGTTCGGGGTACGTTGTTGCTGCTGGTTGTTGCCGTGATCTGGGCAACGTTTAGCAATCTCGACGAAATTACCAATGGCGAAGGCAAGGTCATTCCATCCGGGCGCATTCAGGTCATTCAGAATCTCGAAGGTGGGATTGTGGCAAAAATTCCCGTTACGGTTGGTCAAATGGTGAAAAAAGGCGAAGTGGTGCTCAAGCTGGATGAGACGCGCTTTGCCTCTTCAGCCAGCGAAAGCAAGGTCAAGCGCGACGCCCTTTTTGCCAAACAGGCACGTCTGGAAGCGGAAGCTGCGAGTAAAGCATTCCAGATCGATCCAAAGTTCGAAAAAGAAAACCCAGCAGTGGTTGCTGAAGAACGTGCCTTATATAAATCGCGCAAACAGGAGTTGGATGCCACGCTCAATGTACTCAAGCAGCAGTATGATGAACGCAGATCCCGACTCTCGCATTTGCAAAGAAGCTACGAGCTAAGCAACAAGGAACTAACCATGACGCGCCCGCTGGCCAGGGACGGCGTGATCTCCGAGGTTGAACTGATGCGGTTGGAGCGTCAGGTCAATGATTTGCGCCGTGAGATGGAAGCAGCAAGGCTCAGTATTCCGGAATCAAAAAGCAAGCTCGAAGGGGCCGAGGCCAAGTTCCGAGCGGATGCAGCGAACGAACTGGCGCTTGCAAGGGCAGAATATGCGGGGAGTACGGCAACGGGCATGGCGGTGGAAGATCGTCTGGCGCGCACCACCGTGCGTTCGCCGGTAAATGGCATCGTCAAAACGATTAACGTTACCACCATTGGTGGCGTACTCCAGCCAGGCATGGAAGTCATGGAAATTGTGCCGATTGAAGATCGCTTGCTGGTTGAGGTGAAAGTGCGTCCGGCAGATATCGGTTTCTTGCGTGTTGGGCAGCCAGCCACCGTCAAGATTTCGGCGTACGACTATTCGATCTATGGTGGGCTGAACGCCGAGGTCGAAAACATTACCGCCGACTCGATTACCGATGAAAAAGGAAACAGTTTTTACCTTGTCAAAGTGCGAACGGAAAAGAACTACATTGGCACGGATAACAAACAGCTAACCATTATGCCCGGCATGCTTGCCACGGCAAGCATACGCACCGGCAAAAAATCCGTAATGAGCTACATCCTGAAACCGCTGTTCAAGACCAAGCAAAATGCGCTGACTGAGCGTTGATAAGAAGGGAAAGTAAAATGCAGGCGGGGAGCAGCGTGCTCCCCGTTTTGCGTTATACGGCATGCCCTTCCAGCGTCCGCAGGAATGACGTGCTCTCGTCTCTAATGGTTGTCACCCCAGCAGAGGCTGGGGTCCACTGTCGTTTAGGGCGCCCAAAAACGTGGGCTGCCCCCGCTTTGTCGCTCGTTTTGAAATAAAAAAGCGAAAGGAGGAAACTCCCTTCGCTTTTTCGATGCTCAACAACTATTAGCCGTCAAAGTCGATCTGACCGTTATTCAGCAGAGTATTCAGGATTTGAGCGCTATCCATTCCAGAAAACCCCGTGCCATCCATCGTTACAGTAGCAAGCGGCGTGTAATTGTCGCCATCACCATCCGCATCGACACTCATGGTGACCGTAATGGTTCCATCGCCATTGTCGGTAATGTTGGTGAAATTCAAGAACCCACCGTTTTCAATATTGCTGGCATCGGCACCTTGCAGCACATCGCTGATATCCAGCACATCTGCTTCGGTATCTGAGACGGGGTTGCCGACATGGAAGTCTACAATGGTGTCCACGCCATTACCCAGATCGTCGCTATGGAATACGAATGTATCGCTGCCAGAGCCGCCAATCAGGATGTCATCACCCGCACCGCCGACGAGGATATCGTTGCCTTCCTGGCCGTAGATGATGTCGTCGCCTTCACCACCGTAGATAAGGTCATTGCCGGCACTTCTTCCTTCGCCAGAGCTGTCCAATGTTTCCTGACCCAGTTCTGCGTGGTTGTTGCGAATGTAATCCAAGGTGTCGTTTCGATCCCATGAGTCCGTTGCCTCAAGCGCCTCAAATACTGCCCAGCCTGACCCGGCAGAGAGGGCATCTGAGCCCTCGCTAAGAGGTGCGCCTGGATGAGCATTGTTGTAATCGGCCAGGAGGGTATCGGTAAACATGACGTCGCCGAATATGATGTCATTCCCTGCATTAGCCGTAATCACATCACTGCCAACAGCAGTTAGATCCAGCGTTTCGTTGACAATGCCTTGCAGCTCACTGGAAAGATCAGCGCTGCTCGCAATCAGGATGGCACTGCCGGTTGAGTCGATGGCATTCATTAGGTCGCCCGTGGTGACGATGGTGGCATTGCCGCGTGGGCCTGAATCATCTGGGTCAACCGTTATGCTGCCTACGTTCAGGCTATCCGTGTAAGTAATTACCTTATCCAGAGAGATGTCATCCACGTACGGACCCTCACCTAGGCCGTCGTCACCCTTGAATGTTATGGTTACATCGCTGCCTGTGCCAGTGAACACCAGATTCGAGCCGCCTGTTGCTGTGGCGAGCACATTACCGGCACCATCTGTGACAGTAGCTGTGATGGGGCCACCCCAATTATCGCCAGAATAATAACTGTAATAGGAAAGGATATATTCGGTGCCGCTTTCAGTGGCTTCGATACGGCCTATGCCATTCGGGTTGTCGTTGCCCAGATCGGCGTCGAAATAGGCTTCATCACAGACCAGATTTGTATTGGTTACACCGCCAGATGCGTCAAGCTGGCTCCAGCCGTCGCTTTTGAATTGGCTTCCATTTCCGTTACTAAAATCCGATTCAAAGACATTTTCTGTTTCTGTATGAAGCATCTCAATACCCACGGCACGCACGGAGTCGGCATGGTTGAGCAGATAGGCGACTTCGCTGGTGGAATCGCCCGTGCCGCCGAAAAGGTCGGTTATATCTTCTGCGTTGATTGCAGAGCCACCCTCTGAGTCACCATCACTATTGATTCGAGCTGTGGGTGCACCATCACTCATAAAGATGACATGGGTCTGGTCAAAGCCGGTATTGCTGGCTAAGGTGTTGCCTGCTTCGGACAATGCCGCCTCATAGTTGGTGCCACCAGAGGCATTCAGGTCATTTACCCAGTTGATGATACCTTCAATGGCATCAGCATAGTCGTTGCCGTCTTCACTATCGTCGCCGTTAAAGATGCCGCTTCCGCTTCCTCCATTCGCGCTCCAGCTTATTGTGCCGGCAGCTTTGTCGAAGCTAATCCATCCGCCTTCTCCAGTATTGCTGGCGAACTCCTGCAGGCTGACTTTGACATAGCCGTCTGCCGTTGCATCCACCTGGTTGTAAATGGACTGTAGCGTTTCGGAAACGGCGGATTTCAAGTTGGCAATTCTTCCACCTCCCATTGAGCCGGACGTATCCATGGAGATGATGTAGTGGTAGCTTGGTGTTGTCACAGTTGATGTGGTATCTGCGCCGCCATTATCACCAACCAGTACGTCATTACCGCTTGAGCCAATTATCTGACCTTGCCCTTCGGTTGGTACTGCATACGTGTCTGATGATCCTGCGCCGTCATCTGAAGAGGAGCCGACAATGAATACAGGCCCTTCTGGCGTATCCGTCGCAAGATTAATGGTGATGGTCGCCGTGTCCTCACTGCCATCTGCGTCCTGAACGGTGTAGGAAAGGGTGACTTCATCCGTGTCCGTTACGTGAGGCTGATATGTGTAGTTGCCGTTACCGTCATCTACCAGCGTGCCGGCGCCATTCTGAATCTCAATATTTGTGATTGCGGAGCCTGAGGCTGGCCAGCCATCTCCGCCAGGACTGTCGTTGGCAAGAATGTCGTATTCGGTGAAGGTAACATCGGCCATTTGAGTTGTTTGCTCAAGCGTATCGTCAATGGCAACCGGTGCGTCGTTGGCTGGCGTGACCGACAGGGTCAGGGTGCCGGTGTCGGTGAGGCTGCCGTCAGAAACGGTGTAGGTCGCCACCGGTACCGAGCCGTTGTAGTCGGCTGCCGGGGTGAAGGTGTACGAACCGTCGCTGCCGATGGTAAGCGTGCCCACGCCGGTGATGGTTGCGGTCTGGCCTGCGGTGTAGACGGTGGCATCGCCTGCGACCTGGAATTGCGTGATGCTCAGGCTGTCGCCGTCAACATCAACGTCTCCGGTGAGCAGGTTGTCTGCGCCGGTGGTCACCGTCAATGGCGTGTCTTCGGCGGTGCTGTTGATTTCATTGTCGGCAACCGGTGCGTCGTTGGCTGGCGTGACCGACAGGGTCAGGGTGCCGGTGTCGGTGAGGCTGCCGTCAGAAACGGTGTAGGTCGCCACCGGTACCGGGCCGTTGTAGTCGGTTGCCGGGGTGAAGGTGTACGAACCGTCGCTGTTGATAACGAGCGTGCCCACGCCGGTGATGGTTGCGGTATCGCCCGCATTGTAGACGGTGGCATCGCCTGCGACCTGGAATTGCGTGATGCTCAGGCTGTCGCCGTCAACATCAACGTCTCCGGTGAGCAGGTTGTCTGCGCCGGTGGTCACCGTCAATGGCGTGTCTTCGGCGGTGCTGTTGATTTCATTGTCGGCAACCGGTGCGTCGTTGGCTGGCGTGACCGACAGGGTCAGGGTGCCGGTGTCGGTGAGGCTGCCGTCAGAAACGGTGTAGGTCGCCACCGGTACCGGGCCGTTGTAGTCGGCTGTCGGGGTGAAGGTGTACGAACCGTCGCTGTTGATAACGAGCGTGCCCACGCCGGTGATGGTTGCGGTATCGCCCGCATTGTAGACGGTGGCATCGCCTGCGACCTGGAATTGCGTGATGCTCAGGCTGTCGCCGTCAACATCAACGTCTCCGGTGAGCAGGTTGTCTGCGCCGGTGGTCACCGTCAATGGCGTGTCTTCGGCGGTGCTGTTGATTTCATTGTCGGCAACCGGTGCGTCGTTGGCTGGCGTGACCGACAGGGTCAGGGTGCCGGTGTCGGTGAGGCTGCCGTCAGAAACGGTGTAGGTCGCCACCGGTACCGGGCCGTTGTAGTCGGCTGCCGGGGTGAAGGTGTACGAACCGTCGCTGCCGATGGTAAGCGTGCCCACGCCGGTGATGGTTGCGGTATCGCCCGCATTGTAGACGGTGGTATCGCCTGCGACCTGGAATTGCGTGATGCTCAGGCTGTCGCCGTCAACATCAACGTCTCCGGTGAGCAGGTTGTCTGCGCCGGTGGTCACCGTCAATGGCGTGTCTTCGGCGGTGCTGTTGATTTCATTGTCGGCAACCGGTGCGTCGTTGGCTGGCGTGACCGACAGGGTCAGGGTGCCGGTGTCGGTGAGGCTGCCGTCAGAAACGGTGTAGGTCGCCACCGGTACCGGGCCGTTGTAGTCGGCTGTCGGGGTGAAGGTGTACGAACCGTCGCTGTTGATAACGAGCGTGCCCACGCCGGTGATGGTTGCGGTCTGGCCTGCGGTGTAGACGGTGGCATCGCCTGCGACCTGGAATTGCGTGATGCTCAGGCTGTCGCCGTCAACATCAACGTCTCCGGTGAGCAGGTTGTCTGCGCCGGTGGTCACCGTCAATGGCGTGTCTTCGGCGGTGCTGTTGATTTCATTGTCGGCAACCGGTGCGTCGTTGGCTGGCGTGACCGACAGGGTCAGGGTGCCGGTGTCGGTGAGGCTGCCGTCAGAAACGGTGTAGGTCGCCACCGGTACCGGGCCGTTGTAGTCGGCTGTCGGGGTGAAGGTGTACGAACCGTCGCTGTTGATAACGAGCGTGCCCACGCCGGTGATGGTTGCGGTATCGCCCGCATTGTAGACGGTGGCATCGCCTGCGACCTGGAATTGCGTGATGCTCAGGCTGTCGCCGTCAACATCAACGTCTCCGGTGAGCAGGTTGTCTGCGCCGGTGGTCACCGTCAATGGCGTGTCTTCGGCGGTGCTGTTGATTTCATTGTCGGCAACCGGTGCGTCGTTGGCTGGCGTGACCGACAGGGTCAGGGTGCCGGTGTCGGTGAGGCTGCCGTCAGAAACGGTGTAGGTCGCCACCGGTACTGGGCCGTTGTAGTCGGCTGCCGGGGTGAAGGTGTACGAACCGTCGCTGTTGATAACGAGCGTGCCCACGCCGGTGATGGTTGCGGTATCGCCCGCATTGTAGACGGTGGCATCGCCTGCGACCTGGAATTGCGTGATGCTCAGGCTGTCGCCGTCAACATCAACGTCTCCGGTGAGCAGGTTGTCTGCGCCGGTGGTCACCGTCAATGGCGTGTCTTCGGCGGTGCTGTTGATTTCATTGTCGGCAACCGGTGCGTCGTTGGCTGGCGTGACCGACAGGGTCAGGGTGCCGGTGTCGGTGAGGCTGCCGTCAGAAACGGTGTAGGTCGCCACCGGTACCGGGCCGTTGTAGTCGGCTGCCGGGGTGAAGGTGTACGAACCGTCGCTGTTGATAACGAGCGTGCCCACGCCGGTGATGGTTGCGGTCTGGCCTGCGGTGTAGACGGTGGCATCGCCTGCGACCTGGAATTGCGTGATGCTCAGGCTGTCGCCGTCAACATCAACGTCTCCGGTGAGCAGGTTGTCTGCGCCGGTGGTCACCGTCAATGGCGTGTCTTCGGCGGTGCTGTTGATTTCATTGTCGGCAACCGGTGCGTCGTTGGCTGGCGTGACCGACAGGGTCAGGGTGCCGGTGTCGGTGAGGCTGCCGTCAGAAACGGTGTAGGTCGCCACCGGTACTGGGCTGTTGTAGTCGGCTGCCGGGGTGAAGGTGTACGAACCGTCGCTGTTGATAACGAGCGTGCCCACGCCGGTGATGGTTGCGGTATCGCCCGCATTGTAGACGGTGGCATCGCCTGCGACCTGGAATTGCGTGATGCTCAGGCTGTCGCCGTCAACATCAACGTCTCCGGTGAGCAGGTTGTCTGCGCCGGTGGTCACCGTCAATGGCGTGTCTTCGGCGGTGCTGTTGATTTCATTGTCGGCAACCGGTGCGTCGTTGGCTGGCGTGACCGACAGGGTCAGGGTGCCGGTGTCGGTGAGGCTGCCGTCAGAAACGGTGTAGGTCGCCACCGGTACTGGGCCGTTGTAGTCGGCTGCCGGGGTGAAGGTGTACGAACCGTCGCTGTTGATAACGAGCGTGCCCACGCCGGTGATGGTTGCGGTATCGCCCGCATTGTAGACGGTGGCATCGCCTGCGACCTGGAATTGCGTGATGCTCAGGCTGTCGCCGTCAACATCAACGTCTCCGGTGAGCAGGTTGTCTGCGCCGGTGGTCACCGTCAATGGCGTGTCTTCGGCGGTGCTGTTGATTTCATTGTCGGCAACCGGTGCGTCGTTGGCTGGCGTGACCGACAGGGTCAGGGTGCCGGTGTCGGTGAGGCTGCCGTCAGAAACGGTGTAGGTCGCCACCGGTACCGGGCCGTTGTAGTCGGCTGCCGGGGTGAAGGTGTACGAACCGTCGCTGCCGATGGTAAGCGTGCCCACGCCGGTGATGGTTGCGGTCTGGCCTGCGGTGTAGACGGTGGCATCGCCTGCGACCTGGAATTGCGTGATGCTCAGGCTGTCGCCGTCAACATCAACGTCTCCGGTGAGCAGGTTGTCTGCGCCGGTGGTCACCGTCAATGGCGTGTCTTCGGCGGTGCTGTTGATTTCATTGTCGGCAACCGGTGCGTCGTTGGCTGGCGTGACCGACAGGGTCAGGGTGCCGGTGTCGGTGAGGCTGCCGTCAGAAACGGTGTAGGTCGCCACCGGTACTGGGCCGTTGTAGTCGGCTGCCGGGGTGAAGGTGTACGAACCGTCGCTGTTGATAACGAGCGTGCCCACGCCGGTGATGGTTGCGGTATCGCCCGCATTGTAGACGGTGGCATCGCCTGCGACCTGGAATTGCGTGATGCTCAGGCTGTCGCCGTCAACATCAACGTCTCCGGTGAGCAGGTTGTC
The DNA here is from genome assembly GCA_963666295.1 of Burkholderiaceae bacterium. Taxonomy (GTDB): domain Bacteria; phylum Pseudomonadota; class Gammaproteobacteria; order Burkholderiales; family Burkholderiaceae_D; genus QZKY01. The sequence continues at coordinate 2,006,361 of OY762707.1, forward strand.
TGCGCCGGTGGTCACCGTCAATGGCGTGTCTTCGGCGGTGCTGTTGATTTCATTGTCGGCAACCGGTGCGTCGTTGGCTGGCGTGACCGACAGGGTCAGGGTGCCGGTGTCGGTGAGGCTGCCGTCAGAAACGGTGTAGGTCGCCACCGGTACCGGGCCGTTGTAGTCGGCTGCCGGGGTGAAGGTGTACGAACCGTCGCTGCCGATGGTAAGCGTGCCCACGCCGGTGATGGTTGCGGTCTGGCCTGCGGTGTAGACGGTGGCATCGCCTGCGACCTGGAATTGCGTGATGCTCAGGCTGTCGCCGTCAACATCAACGTCTCCGGTGAGCAGGTTGTCTGCGCCGGTGGTCACCGTCAATGGCGTGTCTTCGGCGGTGCTGTTGATTTCATTGTCTGCAACCGGTGCGTCGTTGGCTGGCGTGACCGACAGGGTCAGGGTGCCGGTGTCGGTGAGGCTGCCGTCAGAAACGGTGTAGGTCGCCACCGGTACCGGGCCGTTGTAGTCGGCTGTCGGGGTGAAGGTGTACGAACCGTCGCTGTTGATAACGAGCGTGCCCACGCCGGTGATGGTTGCGGTATCGCCCGCATTGTAGACGGTGGCATCGCCTGCGACCTGGAATTGCGTGATGCTCAGGCTGTCGCCGTCAACATCAACGTCTCCGGTGAGCAGGTTGTCTGCGCCGGTGGTCACCGTCAATGGCGTGTCTTCGGCGGTGCTGTTGATTTCATTGTCGGCAACCGGTGCGTCGTTGGCTGGCGTGACCGACAGGGTCAGGGTGCCGGTGTCGGTGAGGCTGCCGTCAGAAACGGTGTAGGTCGCCACCGGTACCGGGCCGTTGTAGTCGGCTGCCGGGGTGAAGGTGTACGAACCGTCGCTGTTGATAACGAGCGTGCCCACGCCGGTGATGGTTGCGGTATCGCCCGCATTGTAGACGGTGGCATCGCCTGCGACCTGGAATTGCGTGATGCTCAGGCTGTCGCCGTCAACATCAACGTCTCCGGTGAGCAGGTTGTCTGCGCCGGTGGTCACCGTCAATGGCGTGTCTTCGGCGGTGCTGTTGATTTCATTGTCGGCAACCGGTGCGTCGTTGGCTGGCGTGACCGACAGGGTCAGGGTGCCGGTGTCGGTGAGGCTGCCGTCAGAAACGGTGTAGGTCGCCACCGGTACCGGGCCGTTGTAGTCGGTTGCCGGGGTGAAGGTGTACGAACCGTCGCTGTTGATAACGAGCGTGCCCACGCCGGTGATGGTTGCGGTATCGCCCGCATTGTAGACGGTGGCATCGCCTGCGACCTGGAATTGCGTGATGCTCAGGCTGTCGCCGTCAACATCAACGTCTCCGGTGAGCAGGTTGTCTGCGCCGGTGGTCACCGTCAATGGCGTGTCTTCGGCGGTGCTGTTGATTTCATTGTCGGCAACCGGTGCGTCGTTGGCTGGCGTGACCGACAGGGTCAGGGTGCCGGTGTCGGTGAGGCTGCCGTCAGAAACGGTGTAGGTCGCCACCGGTACCGGGCCGTTGTAGTCGGCTGTCGGGGTGAAGGTGTACGAACCGTCGCTGTTGATAACGAGCGTGCCCACGCCGGTGATGGTTGCGGTATCGCCCGCATTGTAGACGGTGGCATCGCCTGCGACCTGGAATTGCGTGATGCTCAGGCTGTCGCCGTCAACATCAACGTCTCCGGTGAGCAGGTTGTCTGCGCCGGTGGTCACCGTCAATGGCGTGTCTTCGGCGGTGCTGTTGATTTCATTGTCGGCAACCGGTGCGTCGTTGGCTGGCGTGACCGACAGGGTCAGGGTGCCGGTGTCGGTGAGGCTGCCGTCAGAAACGGTGTAGGTCGCCACCGGTACCGGGCCGTTGTAGTCGGTTGCCGGGGTGAAGGTGTACGAACCGTCGCTGTTGATAACGAGCGTGCCCACGCCGGTGATGGTTGCGGTATCGCCCGCATTGTAGACGGTGGCATCGCCTGCGACCTGGAATTGCGTGATGCTCAGGCTGTCGCCGTCAACATCAACGTCTCCGGTGAGCAGGTTGTCTGCGCCGGTGGTCACCGTCAATGGCGTGTCTTCGGCGGTGCTGTTGATTTCATTGTCGGCAACCGGTGCGTCGTTGGCTGGCGTGACCGACAGGGTCAGGGTGCCGGTGTCGGTGAGGCTGCCGTCAGAAACGGTGTAGGTCGCCACCGGTACCGGGCCGTTGTAGTCGGCTGCCGGGGTGAAGGTGTACGAACCGTCGCTGTTGATAACGAGCGTGCCCACGCCGGTGATGGTTGCGGTCTGGCCTGCGGTGTAGACGGTGGCATCGCCTGCGACCTGGAATTGCGTGATGCTCAGGCTGTCGCCGTCAACATCAACGTCTCCGGTGAGCAGGTTGTCTGCGCCGGTGGTCACCGTCAATGGCGTGTCTTCGGCGGTGCTGTTGATTTCATTGTCGGCAACCGGTGCGTCGTTGGCTGGCGTGACCGACAGGGTCAGGGTGCCGGTGTCGGTGAGGCTGCCGTCAGAAACGGTGTAGGTCGCCACCGGTACTGGGCTGTTGTAGTCGGCTGCCGGGGTGAAGGTGTACGAACCGTCGCTGTTGATAACGAGCGTGCCCACGCCGGTGATGGTTGCGGTATCGCCCGCATTGTAGACGGTGGCATCGCCTGCGACCTGGAATTGCGTGATGCTCAGGCTGTCGCCGTCAACATCAACGTCTCCGGTGAGCAGGTTGTCTGCGCCGGTGGTCACCGTCAATGGCGTGTCTTCGGCGGTGCTGTTGATTTCATTGTCGGCAACCGGTGCGTCGTTGGCTGGCGTGACCGACAGGGTCAGGGTGCCGGTGTCGGTGAGGCTGCCGTCAGAAACGGTGTAGGTCGCCACCGGTACTGGGCCGTTGTAGTCGGCTGCCGGGGTGAAGGTGTACGAACCGTCGCTGTTGATAACGAGCGTGCCCACGCCGGTGATGGTTGCGGTATCGCCCGCATTGTAGACGGTGGCATCGCCTGCGACCTGGAATTGCGTGATGCTCAGGCTGTCGCCGTCAACATCAACGTCTCCGGTGAGCAGGTTGTCTGCGCCGGTGGTCACCGTCAATGGCGTGTCTTCGGCGGTGCTGTTGATTTCATTGTCGGCAACCGGTGCGTCGTTGGCTGGCGTGACCGACAGGGTCAGGGTGCCGGTGTCGGTGAGGCTGCCGTCAGAAACGGTGTAGGTCGCCACCGGTACCGGGCCGTTGTAGTCGGCTGCCGGGGTGAAGGTGTACGAACCGTCGCTGTTGATAACGAGCGTGCCCACGCCGGTGATGGTTGCGGTATCGCCCGCATTGTAGACGGTGGTATCGCCTGCGACCTGGAATTGCGTGATGCTCAGGCTGTCGCCGTCAACATCAACGTCTCCGGTGAGCAGGTTGTCTGCGCCGGTGGTCACCGTCAATGGCGTGTCTTCGGCGGTGCTGTTGATTTCATTGTCGGCAACCGGTGCGTCGTTGGCTGGCGTGACCGACAGGGTCAGGGTGCCGGTGTCGGTGAGGCTGCCGTCAGAAACGGTGTAGGTCGCCACCGGTACTGGGCCGTTGTAGTCGGCTGCCGGGGTGAAGGTGTACGAACCGTCGCTGTTGATAACGAGCGTGCCCACGCCGGTGATGGTTGCGGTCTGGCCTGCGGTGTAGACGGTGGCATCGCCTGCGACCTGGAATTGCGTGATGCTCAGGCTGTCGCCGTCAACATCAACGTCTCCGGTGAGCAGGTTGTCTGCGCCGGTGGTCACCGTCAATGGCGTGTCTTCGGCGGTGCTGTTGATTTCATTGTCGGCAACCGGTGCGTCGTTGGCTGGCGTGACCGACAGGGTCAGGGTGCCGGTGTCGGTGAGGCTGCCGTCAGAAACGGTGTAGGTCGCCACCGGTACCGGGCCGTTGTAGTCGGCTGCCGGGGTGAAGGTGTACGAACCGTCGCTGTTGATAACGAGCGTGCCCACGCCGGTGATGGTTGCGGTCTGGCCTGCGGTGTAGACGGTGGCATCGCCTGCGACCTGGAATTGCGTGATGCTCAGGCTGTCGCCGTCAACATCAACGTCTCCGGTGAGCAGGTTGTCTGCGCCGGTGGTCACCGTCAATGGCGTGTCTTCGGCGGTGCTGTTGATTTCATTGTCGGCAACCGGTGCGTCGTTGGCTGGCGTGACCGACAGGGTCAGGGTGCCGGTGTCGGTGAGGCTGCCGTCAGAAACGGTGTAGGTCGCCACCGGTACCGGGCCGTTGTAGTCGGCTGCCGGGGTGAAGGTGTACGAACCGTCGCTGTTGATAACGAGCGTGCCCACGCCGGTGATGGTTGCGGTCTGGCCTGCGGTGTAGACGGTGGCATCGCCTGCGACCTGGAATTGCGTGATGCTCAGGCTGTCGCCGTCGATGTCTGAGTCATTGCTGAGGACACCATTAATGGCATCTACTGTCAGCGTTGTATCTTCAGGTGTTGTGTTTGTATCTGGTTCCGCTGATGGAGGGGAGTTTACAAACGTATCGTTTGAGCTTTTGTCAGTTTGTTCGTTGCTAAGCGTACTGGTTTCATAGCCTGGTGTTACTTCCCCTTGCGCAGCATCTTGAGCAATGAACACTGCATTGTGGCCTTCTTGACCACCCGTTTCTTCACCGGCTGCAGCGGCTTCCGTCACTTCTGTCGGGTCGGCACCGGCGACAATGCGTGCTTGAGCGGCGGCAACTTCCTGGTCGAGTGCCTGGTGCCCTTCAGGCGAGAAGACGGTGCCATCCAGCGTGAGGGTGCTGTTGCCTGCTATGGTGGTTGTATTCGAATTGGCGAATTGAATTTCAACTTCTGCGCCTGCGGCAGTGTGGATGACGTCGTTCGCATGAACGGTGTCTCCAACTTGAAGTGTTTTTGTTATGCCATTGGCATCCGTTACAGTTGCGGTGCCGATGATTTCCTTGATGGTGCCGATGGATTTTGCTGTCATGTTGCCAGTTGCAGAAGTTGCCATGAGTTGTTTCTCCAAGCGATTGTTTTTTTTGTTAAGCGCGCTCAGGTGCGCGAGTTAAATTTTTGTTAGATTTATTCGTTAGGTTGAAAAAACCTACTTTTTCACAGATGCAACTTTAAGTAAATTTGATTTTCATCAAAATTGTACTTGGGTACTAAAAATGATGTCTATGCAAGGCTCATTACTCTAATTGGAGTTTTGACTTTGGCTGAGCGATGGGCACGTTTCCCTTTGAATAACTGCTTTTATGGTTAGAAGGGAGTGCTTAGGAGAGGGAGGTGTGAGCAAAACAAAGCCAGAAGAGAGAAGAGTATCTCCTCCGGCTTTGTTTTTTATGAGTTAGATGTCATCAACGATCAGGTTGCCACCATCAAGCAGGTTCTGGATGATATCCACGTTGCTTCCGTAGGTTGTCAGGTCAATGTTCTGGAAGACGATGGTCTGATCAGCGGCACCGCCTGATGCATCCGTATCAATGGCCAGAGTAGTATGGCCTGTGATTGAGTCATAGGTGAAGTTCAGGTAACCACCATTGCCGAGGGTAGCAGCGTCTTGAGAATTGTCGCCAGTCAAGGCCACACTGCTCAGCATGTCAGACAGGTCAAATGTATCGCCCTCGCCAAGACTGAAGTCGGTAATGGTATCTGTCGGATTGCCTGTTTCATCGCCAGCATTGAACACGAAGGTGTCTGCGCCTAGACCACCTGACAGGGTGTCATTTCCATCGCCGCCTACAAGGATGTCGTTTCCACTACCACCGCTGATTACATCGTCTCCCTGTTGGCCATAGATGGTGTCGTTACCTTCCTGGCCGTAAACAGTGTCATCTCCGGCACCTGCGTAAATGGTGTCGTGACCACCAGATCTCCCACTTTCTTCTGCGAGTTCTCCAGGATTGTTTGAGATGTAATCAAGGATTTGCTCTTCTGTCCAACCAAGCTCCTGGAATACGGCCCAGCCTGCACCATCTGGCGTTGTTAGGGAGTTTGCATCTGCTAGTGTGTCTGTGTTGAGTGCATCGCCGAAAATAAGGTCATTGCCATCGCCGCCAATGATGGTGTCGTCACTTGCGGTATCTTGTATAGTCTGGCTACCAACCAGTGCACCTACAGTGTTGCTCAGTTCTTCAGCGGTGGTGATGTTGTCAGCAGCGCCTCCATCGCCTTCAACGTCGCTGAGATAACCGAGCGCAGTCCCGCCTACGTTGATGCCAATGGATTCGATGGTGAAACCATATGTGTTTTCGATAATGTCTACCTCGCTAACACGATCGTCATTGCTCGATCCATAAGTATTGTATTCGCCGAGAACGTGATCAATCGCTGTTGATGCGCTGATACTGCTTGTTGGATTTCCAGAGTTGTCGAGTGCCCGGTTGGGTTCGCCATCTGAAATAAACAACACTTTATTAACAGACGCGCCTGGAAGTGGCTCAGATCCCCCTGGTGCAAGCCAGTTGATTACTTGCTGTAAACCGGCCTCGTAATTTGTTGCACTGCCTGTGTTGAGGTTGTTGACGGCAGTAGTCGCAGCAGCGAGGGCGGTAGCATTGTCAACGCTGTTTGTTGTCAGATCAAAGGTTCCAACCGTATTGGCATAGGTGTCAAATTCCACGATATGAACGCGGATATTGGCGGCGCCAGAGGATTGCAAGTCGTTTAGGGTATCCACAACGGCATTTTTTAAGGCCTGCAGACGTGAAATCGTACCTGTGCCAAAAGGAATGCTCTCGCTCATACTTCCTGAGGTATCCAGCACCAGAACGATGTTGGCGGTCGTGCCTGGTATGAGCGTGGTTCCACCTGGGTCGCCGGCCAATGTGTCATCTCCAGTATCGCCGGTAATTGAACCTGAACCACCAGAGTCGTAGGTGTAGGTGGAGGTTGAGCCGCTGATGTCAGCATCTGCAGAGCCGATGATGAATACAGGATCAGCGATAACTTCCATGCCGTTGACGGTGATGTCCAGACTGCCTGTTGCGGTATCTCCATCTGCATCAATGACCGTAACGTTGAAATTGAGAGGGAGGTCTTCTGAACTGGTTACGGTTGAGACGTTAACGACATCGAACTTGCCATTGCCATCTACAGCCATGAACTCGACATAATCAATGAGCTTTCCTGCTTCACCGATAGTCATTGTGTGATCAGCACCCGCCAAGGACAGAACATTTCCACTGTCAGATGTATATGAGCCATCTGTGTAGTGAATGACATATGCCAGTTCATCTGTGTCTGCAAAATTTGTCAGAGCAATTGTGGTGAAATTCACATTCGGGCCATCAAAACTGGGTGAAGTCGTAAGCGTGTCGAAGGCATCAAAATCATCAAAATCGATACGGAAGAGTTCGTTGTCATCCAGATTATTGTTGCCTATGCCCCAACCAGAAGTGCTGCCATTGACACTGTTTTGCGTAGTTAATGCTGGGTCAAGTACGCCGGTTGATAGCCATGTGGCGCGGTCTGTAGCATTGCCACCCCAGTCCCAACCGGAAAGCACGGCTAAGGATTGCGTTCCACTGGTATCCTCAAGCACTTGGTACCCGGCTGGTCCGGAGCCAAACGCAGTGGATGAACCGATATCTACCAACTCAATATTGTCGATTGGTTTGATTAAGGTGAAGTCGTATGTTCCTCCTTCGTTCAAGGCAAGTGTGAACACATGGTTCGCGGTAATACTCGGGTCACTACCTGTATAAGCAATGAGTATATTTGGGTCACCCGGGTCGACGTAATACGAGACAGGCGCACCATCTGATGACAGGTCTGCTGGTGCCGTGTTGCCGAGCAGGCTCAGTGCGCCAGGATCATCAGCGCCATAGTCGAACAGCAGGTCACCAGAAACAACTGTGCTAGCGATATTGTCAATATCTGAGCTTTCGATAGAGGTGATGCTAGGTCCATCATCGTCGAATGAGACGTTGCCGCCCAAGTCGAGGGTTTCACTATCGGTTGCGGTATCGCCATCGCCATCGGTGATGGTGCGTGTTGCGGTCAGGCCGACGAGGTCGGTGCCGAGCACGGCTTCCTGGGTGTCATACGGTGCGGCGGTATCGCCCGGCGCGCCGTGATCGATTTCCTGCATTTGAGACAGGGTGACATTGCCGTTGGCGGTGTTGACTGCCAGGGTGAAGACCACGGACGCATCTGCGGCAGAAGCCGGTGCGGTGGTGGCGGTTGAGCCGATGATGACGCCGCCGACTTCATACAGATAGACGGCGCTGCCATCGCTCGTCAGGCCGGAATCGACCAGGCCGGCGACCGGGGTGGCGGTGATTTCCAGATCATAGCTAACGGCCCCGATCGATCCGGCGCCATCGGCGCCGTAATCACTGCTGGTCAGGGTAAAGGCCGCGGCAAAGCTGGTGCTGTCGGTATCGGTCGCGGTCCCTTCGGTGTCGGCATCTTGCGTGTTGAGCAAGATGGTGTTGCCATCGGTGACGCTGATGTTAATGCTAGGTCCATCATCGTCGAATGAGACGTTGCCGCCCAAGTCGAGGGTTTCACTATCGGTTGCGGTATCGCCATCGCCATCGGTGATGGTGCGTGTTGCGGTCAGGCCGACGAGGTCGGTGCCGAGCACGGCTTCCTGGGTGTCATACGGTGCGGCGGTATCGCCCGGCGCGCCGTGATCGATTTCCTGCATTTGAGACAGGGTGACATTGCCGTTGGCGGTGTTGACTGCCAGGGTGAAGACCACGGACGCATCTGCGGCAGAAGCCGGTGCGGTGGTGGCGGTTGAGCCGATGATGACGCCGCCGACTTCATACAGATAGACGGCGCTGCCATCGCTCGTCAGGCCGGAATCGACCAGGCCGGCGACCGGGGTGGCGGTGATTTCCAGATCATAGCTAACGGCCCCGATCGATCCGGCGCCATCGGCGCCGTAATCACTGCTGGTCAGGGTAAAGGCCGCGGCAAAGCTGGTGCTGTCGGTATCGGTCGCGGTCCCTTCGGTGTCGGCATCTTGCGTGTTGAGCAAGATGGTGTTGCCATCGGTGACGCTGATGTTAATGCTAGGTCCATCATCGTCGAATGAGACGTTGCCGCCCAAGTCGAGGGTTTCACTATCGGTTGCGGTATCGCCATCGCCATCGGTGATGGTGCGTGTTGCGGTCAGGCCGACGAGGTCGGTGCCGAGCACGGCTTCCTGGGTGTCATACGGTGCGGCGGTATCGCCCGGCGCGCCGTGATCGATTTCCTGCATTTGAGACAGGGTGACATTGCCGTTGGCGGTGTTGACTGCCAGGGTGAAGACCACGGACGCATCTGCGGCAGAAGCCGGTGCGGTGGTGGCGGTTGAGCCGATGATGACGCCGCCGACTTCATACAGATAGACGGCGCTGCCATCGCTCGTCAGGCCGGAATCGACCAGGCCGGCGACCGGGGTGGCGGTGATTTCCAGATCATAGCTAACGGCCCCGATCGATCCGGCGCCATCGGCGCCGTAATCACTGCTGGTCAGGGTAAAGGCCGCGGCAAAGCTGGTGCTGTCGGTATCGGTCGCGGTCCCTTCGGTGTCGGCATCTTGCGTGTTGAGCAAGATGGTGTTGCCATCGGTGACGCTGATGTTAATGCTAGGTCCATCATCGTCGAATGAGACGTTGCCGCCCAAGTCGAGGGTTTCACTATCGGTTGCGGTATCGCCATCGCCATCGGTGATGGTGCGTGTTGCGGTCAGGCCGACGAGGTCGGTGCCGAGCACGGCTTCCTGGGTGTCATACGGTGCGGCGGTATCGCCCGGCGCGCCGTGATCGATTTCCTGCATTTGAGACAGGGTGACATTGCCGTTGGCGGTGTTGACTGCCAGGGTGAAGACCACGGACGCATCTGCGGCAGAAGCCGGTGCGGTGGTGGCGGTTGAGCCGATGATGACGCCGCCGACTTCATACAGATAGACGGCGCTGCCATCGCTCGTCAGGCCGGAATCGACCAGGCCGGCGACCGGGGTGGCGGTGATTTCCAGATCATAGCTAACGGCCCCGATCGATCCGGCGCCATCGGCGCCGTAATCACTGCTGGTCAGGGTAAAGGCCGCGGCAAAGCTGGTGCTGTCGGTATCGGTCGCGGTCCCTTCGGTGTCGGCATCTTGCGTGTTGAGCAAGATGGTGTTGCCATCGGTGACGCTGATGTTAATGCTAGGTCCATCATCGTCGAATGAGACGTTGCCGCCCAAGTCGAGGGTTTCACTATCGGTTGCGGTATCGCCATCGCCATCGGTGATGGTGCGTGTTGCGGTCAGGCCGACGAGGTCGGTGCCGAGCACGGCTTCCTGGGTGTCATACGGTGCGGCGGTATCGCCCGGCGCGCCGTGATCGATTTCCTGCATTTGAGACAGGGTGACATTGCCGTTGGCGGTGTTGACTGCCAGGGTGAAGACCACGGACGCATCTGCGGCAGAAGCCGGTGCGGTGGTGGCGGTTGAGCCGATGATGACGCCGCCGACTTCATACAGATAGACGGCGCTGCCATCGCTCGTCAGGCCGGAATCGACCAGGCCGGCGACCGGGGTGGCGGTGATTTCCAGATCATAGCTAACGGCCCCGATCGATCCGGCGCCATCGGCGCCGTAATCACTGCTGGTCAGGGTAAAGGCCGCGGCAAAGCTGGTGCTGTCGGTATCGGTCGCGGTCCCTTCGGTGTCGGCATCTTGCGTGTTGAGCAAGATGGTGTTGCCATCGGTGACGCTGATGTTAATGCTAGGTCCATCATCGTCGAATGAGACGTTGCCGCCCAAGTCGAGGGTTTCACTATCGGTTGCGGTATCGCCATCGCCATCGGTGATGGTGCGTGTTGCGGTCAGGCCGACGAGGTCGGTGCCGAGCACGGCTTCCTGGGTGTCATACGGTGCGGCGGTATCGCCCGGCGCGCCGTGATCGATTTCCTGCATTTGAGACAGGGTGACATTGCCGTTGGCGGTGTTGACTGCCAGGGTGAAGACCACGGACGCATCTGCGGCAGAAGCCGGTGCGGTGGTGGCGGTTGAGCCGATGATGACGCCGCCGACTTCATACAGATAGACGGCGCTGCCATCGCTCGTCAGGCCGGAATCGACCAGGCCGGCGACCGGGGTGGCGGTGATTTCCAGATCATAGCTAACGGCCCCGATCGATCCGGCGCCATCGGCGCCGTAATCACTGCTGGTCAGGGTAAAGGCCGCGGCAAAGCTGGTGCTGTCGGTATCGGTCGCGGTCCCTTCGGTGTCGGCATCTTGCGTGTTGAGCAAGATGGTGTTGCCATCGGTGACGCTGATGTTAATGCTAGGTCCATCATCGTCGAATGAGACGTTGCCGCCCAAGTCGAGGGTTTCACTATCGGTTGCGGTATCGCCATCGCCATCGGTGATGGTGCGTGTTGCGGTCAGGCCGACGAGGTCGGTGCCGAGCACGGCTTCCTGGGTGTCATACGGTGCGGCGGTATCGCCCGGCGCGCCGTGATCGATTTCCTGCATTTGAGACAGGGTGACATTGCCGTTGGCGGTGTTGACTGCCAGGGTGAAGACCACGGACGCATCTGCGGCAGAAGCCGGTGCGGTGGTGGCGGTTGAGCCGATGATGACGCCGCCGACTTCATACAGATAGACGGCGCTGCCATCGCTCGTCAGGCCGGAATCGACCAGGCCGGCGACCGGGGTGGCGGTGATTTCCAGATCATAGCTAACGGCCCCGATCGATCCGGCGCCATCGGCGCCGTAATCACTGCTGGTCAGGGTAAAGGCCGCGGCAAAGCTGGTGCTGTCGGTATCGGTCGCGGTCCCTTCGGTGTCGGCATCTTGCGTGTTGAGCAAGATGGTGTTGCCATCGGTGACGCTGATGTTAATGCTAGGTCCATCATCGTCGAATGAGACGTTGCCGCCCAAGTCGAGGGTTTCACTATCGGTTGCGGTATCGCCATCGCCATCGGTGATGGTGCGTGTTGCGGTCAGGCCGACGAGGTCGGTGCCGAGCACGGCTTCCTGGGTGTCATACGGTGCGGCGGTATCGCCCGGCGCGCCGTGATCGATTTCCTGCATTTGAGACAGGGTGACATTGCCGTTGGCGGTGTTGACTGCCAGGGTGAAGACCACGGACGCATCTGCGGCAGAAGCCGGTGCGGTGGTGGCGGTTGAGCCGATGATGACGCCGCCGACTTCATACAGATAGACGGCGCTGCCATCGCTCGTCAGGCCGGAATCGACCAGGCCGGCGACCGGGGTGGCGGTGATTTCCAGATCATAGCTAACGGCCCCGATCGATCCGGCGCCATCGGCGCCGTAATCACTGCTGGTCAGGGTAAAGGCCGCGGCAAAGCTGGTGCTGTCGGTATCGGTCGCGGTCCCTTCGGTGTCGGCATCTTGCGTGTTGAGCAAGATGGTGTTGCCATCGGTGACGCTGATGTTAATGCTAGGTCCATCATCGTCGAATGAGACGTTGCCGCCCAAGTCGAGGGTTTCACTATCGGTTGCGGTATCGCCATCGCCATCGGTGATGGTGCGTGTTGCGGTCAGGCCGACGAGGTCGGTGCCGAGCACGGCTTCCTGGGTGTCATACGGTGCGGCGGTATCGCCCGGCGCGCCGTGATCGATTTCCTGCATTTGAGACAGGGTGACATTGCCGTTGGCGGTGTTGACTGCCAGGGTGAAGACCACGGACGCATCTGCGGCAGAAGCCGGTGCGGTGGTGGCGGTTGAGCCGATGATGACGCCGCCGACTTCATACAGATAGACGGCGCTGCCATCGCTCGTCAGGCCGGAATCGACCAGGCCGGCGACCGGGGTGGCGGTGATTTCCAGATCATAGCTAACGGCCCCGATCGATCCGGCGCCATCGGCGCCGTAATCACTGCTGGTCAGGGTAAAGGCCGCGGCAAAGCTGGTGCTGTCGGTATCGGTCGCGGTCCCTTCGGTGTCGGCATCTTGCGTGTTGAGCAAGATGGTGTTGCCATCGGTGACGCTGATGTTAATGCTAGGTCCATCATCGTCGAATGAGACGTTGCCGCCCAAGTCGAGGGTTTCACTATCGGTTGCGGTATCGCCATCGCCATCGGTGATGGTGCGTGTTGCGGTCAGGCCGACGAGGTCGGTGCCGAGCACGGCTTCCTGGGTGTCATACGGTGCGGCGGTATCGCCCGGCGCGCCGTGATCGATTTCCTGCATTTGAGACAGGGTGACATTGCCGTTGGCGGTGTTGACTGCCAGGGTGAAGACCACGGACGCATCTGCGGCAGAAGCCGGTGCGGTGGTGGCGGTTGAGCCGATGATGACGCCGCCGACTTCATACAGATAGACGGCGCTGCCATCGCTCGTCAGGCCGGAATCGACCAGGCCGGCGACCGGGGTGGCGGTGATTTCCAGATCATAGCTAACGGCCCCGATCGATCCGGCGCCATCGGCGCCGTAATCACTGCTGGTCAGGGTAAAGGCCGCGGCAAAGCTGGTGCTGTCGGTATCGGTCGCGGTCCCTTCGGTGTCGGCATCTTGCGTGTTGAGCAAGATGGTGTTGCCATCGGTGACGCTGATGTTAATGCTAGGTCCATCATCGTCGAATGAGACGTTGCCGCCCAAGTCGAGGGTTTCACTATCGGTTGCGGTATCGCCATCGCCATCGGTGATGGTGCGTGTTGCGGTCAGGCCGACGAGGTCGGTGCCGAGCACGGCTTCCTGGGTGTCATACGGTGCGGCGGTATCGCCCGGCGCGCCGTGATCGATTTCCTGCATTTGAGACAGGGTGACATTGCCGTTGGCGGTGTTGACTGCCAGGGTGAAGACCACGGACGCATCTGCGGCAGAAGCCGGTGCGGTGGTGGCGGTTGAGCCGATGATGACGCCGCCGACTTCATACAGATAGACGGCGCTGCCATCGCTCGTCAGGCCGGAATCGACCAGGCCGGCGACCGGGGTGGCGGTGATTTCCAGATCATAGCTAACGGCCCCGATCGATCCGGCGCCATCGGCGCCGTAATCACTGCTGGTCAGGGTAAAGGCCGCGGCAAAGCTGGTGCTGTCGGTATCGGTCGCGGTCCCTTCGGTGTCGGCATCTTGCGTGTTGAGCAAGATGGTGTTGCCATCGGTGACGCTGATGTTAATGCTAGGTCCATCATCGTCGAATGAGACGTTGCCGCCCAAGTCGAGGGTTTCACTATCGGTTGCGGTATCGCCATCGCCATCGGTGATGGTGCGTGTTGCGGTCAGGCCGACGAGGTCGGTGCCGAGCACGGCTTCCTGGGTGTCATACGGTGCGGCGGTATCGCCCGGCGCGCCGTGATCGATTTCCTGCATTTGAGACAGGGTGACATTGCCGTTGGCGGTGTTGACTGCCAGGGTGAAGACCACGGACGCATCTGCGGCAGAAGCCGGTGCGGTGGTGGCGGTTGAGCCGATGATGACGCCGCCGACTTCATACAGATAGACGGCGCTGCCATCGCTCGTCAGGCCGGAATCGACCAGGCCGGCGACCGGGGTGGCGGTGATTTCCAGATCATAGCTAACGGCCCCGATCGATCCGGCGCCATCGGCGCCGTAATCACTGCTGGTCAGGGTAAAGGCCGCGGCAAAGCTGGTGCTGTCGGTATCGGTCGCGGTCCCTTCGGTGTCGGCATCTTGCGTGTTGAGCAAGATGGTGTTGCCATCGGTGACGCTGATGTTAATGCTAGGTCCATCATCGTCGAATGAGACGTTGCCGCCCAAGTCGAGGGTTTCACTATCGGTTGCGGTATCGCCATCGCCATCGGTGATGGTGCGTGTTGCGGTCAGGCCGACGAGGTCGGTGCCGAGCACGGCTTCCTGGGTGTCATACGGTGCGGCGGTATCGCCCGGCGCGCCGTGATCGATTTCCTGCATTTGAGACAGGGTGACATTGCCGTTGGCGGTGTTGACTGCCAGGGTGAAGACCACGGACGCATCTGCGGCAGAAGCCGGTGCGGTGGTGGCGGTTGAGCCGATGATGACGCCGCCGACTTCATACAGATAGACGGCGCTGCCATCGCTCGTCAGGCCGGAATCGACCAGGCCGGCGACCGGGGTGGCGGTGATTTCCAGATCATAGCTAACGGCCCCGATCGATCCGGCGCCATCGGCGCCGTAATCACTGCTGGTCAGGGTAAAGGCCGCGGCAAAGCTGGTGCTGTCGGTATCGGTCGCGGTCCCTTCGGTGTCGGCATCTTGCGTGTTGAGCAAGATGGTGTTGCCATCGGTGACGCTGATGTTAATGCTAGGTCCATCATCGTCGAATGAGACGTTGCCGCCCAAGTCGAGGGTTTCACTATCGGTTGCGGTATCGCCATCGCCATCGGTGATGGTGCGTGTTGCGGTCAGGCCGACGAGGTCGGTGCCGAGCACGGCTTCCTGGGTGTCATACGGTGCGGCGGTATCGCCCGGCGCGCCGTGATCGATTTCCTGCATTTGAGACAGGGTGACATTGCCGTTGGCGGTGTTGACTGCCAGGGTGAAGACCACGGACGCATCTGCGGCAGAAGCCGGTGCGGTGGTGGCGGTTGAGCCGATGATGACGCCGCCGACTTCATACAGATAGACGGCGCTGCCATCGCTCGTCAGGCCGGAATCGACCAGGCCGGCGACCGGGGTGGCGGTGATTTCCAGATCATAGCTAACGGCCCCGATCGATCCGGCGCCATCGGCGCCGTAATCACTGCTGGTCAGGGTAAAGGCCGCGGCAAAGCTGGTGCTGTCGGTATCGGTCGCGGTCCCTTCGGTGTCGGCATCTTGCGTGTTGAGCAAGATGGTGTTGCCATCGGTGACGCTGATGTTAATGCTAGGTCCATCATCGTCGAATGAGACGTTGCCGCCCAAGTCGAGGGTTTCACTATCGGTTGCGGTATCGCCATCGCCATCGGTGATGGTGCGTGTTGCGGTCAGGCCGACGAGGTCGGTGCCGAGCACGGCTTCCTGGGTGTCATACGGTGCGGCGGTATCGCCCGGCGCGCCGTGATCGATTTCCTGCATTTGAGACAGGGTGACATTGCCGTTGGCGGTGTTGACTGCCAGGGTGAAGACCACGGACGCATCTGCGGCAGAAGCCGGTGCGGTGGTGGCGGTTGAGCCGATGATGACGCCGCCGACTTCATACAGATAGACGGCGCTGCCATCGCTCGTCAGGCCGGAATCGACCAGGCCGGCGACCGGGGTGGCGGTGATTTCCAGATCATAGCTAACGGCCCCGATCGATCCGGCGCCATCGGCGCCGTAATCACTGCTGGTCAGGGTAAAGGCCGCGGCAAAGCTGGTGCTGTCGGTATCGGTCGCGGTCCCTTCGGTGTCGGCATCTTGCGTGTTGAGCAAGATGGTGTTGCCATCGGTGACGCTGATGTTAATGCTAGGTCCATCATCGTCGAATGAGACGTTGCCGCCCAAGTCGAGGGTTTCACTATCGGTTGCGGTATCGCCATCGCCATCGGTGATGGTGCGTGTTGCGGTCAGGCCGACGAGGTCGGTGCCGAGCACGGCTTCCTGGGTGTCATACGGTGCGGCGGTATCGCCCGGCGCGCCGTGATCGATTTCCTGCATTTGAGACAGGGTGACATTGCCGTTGGCGGTGTTGACTGCCAGGGTGAAGACCACGGACGCATCTGCGGCAGAAGCCGGTGCGGTGGTGGCGGTTGAGCCGATGATGACGCCGCCGACTTCATACAGATAGACGGCGCTGCCATCGCTCGTCAGGCCGGAATCGACCAGGCCGGCGACCGGGGTGGCGGTGATTTCCAGATCATAGCTAACGGCCCCGATCGATCCGGCGCCATCGGCGCCGTAATCACTGCTGGTCAGGGTAAAGGCCGCGGCAAAGCTGGTGCTGTCGGTATCGGTCGCGGTCCCTTCGGTGTCGGCATCTTGCGTGTTGAGCAAGATGGTGTTGCCATCGGTGACGCTGATGTTAATGCTAGGTCCATCATCGTCGAATGAGACGTTGCCGCCCAAGTCGAGGGTTTCACTATCGGTTGCGGTATCGCCATCGCCATCGGTGATGGTGCGTGTTGCGGTCAGGCCGACGAGGTCGGTGCCGAGCACGGCTTCCTGGGTGTCATACGGTGCGGCGGTATCGCCCGGCGCGCCGTGATCGATTTCCTGCATTTGAGACAGGGTGACATTGCCGTTGGCGGTGTTGACTGCCAGGGTGAAGACCACGGACGCATCTGCGGCAGAAGCCGGTGCGGTGGTGGCGGTTGAGCCGATGATGACGCCGCCGACTTCATACAGATAGACGGCGCTGCCATCGCTCGTCAGGCCGGAATCGACCAGGCCGGCGACCGGGGTGGCGGTGATTTCCAGATCATAGCTAACGGCCCCGATCGATCCGGCGCCATCGGCGCCGTAATCACTGCTGGTCAGGGTAAAGGCCGCGGCAAAGCTGGTGCTGTCGGTATCGGTCGCGGTCCCTTCGGTGTCGGCATCTTGCGTGTTGAGCAAGATGGTGTTGCCATCGGTGACGCTGATGTTAATGCTAGGTCCATCATCGTCGAATGAGACGTTGCCGCCCAAGTCGAGGGTTTCACTATCGGTTGCGGTATCGCCATCGCCATCGGTGATGGTGCGTGTTGCGGTCAGGCCGACGAGGTCGGTGCCGAGCACGGCTTCCTGGGTGTCATACGGTGCGGCGGTATCGCCCGGCGCGCCGTGATCGATTTCCTGCATTTGAGACAGGGTGACATTGCCGTTGGCGGTGTTGACTGCCAGGGTGAAGACCACGGACGCATCTGCGGCAGAAGCCGGTGCGGTGGTGGCGGTTGAGCCGATGATGACGCCGCCGACTTCATACAGATAGACGGCGCTGCCATCGCTCGTCAGGCCGGAATCGACCAGGCCGGCGACCGGGGTGGCGGTGATTTCCAGATCATAGCTAACGGCCCCGATCGATCCGGCGCCATCGGCGCCGTAATCACTGCTGGTCAGGGTAAAGGCCGCGGCAAAGCTGGTGCTGTCGGTATCGGTCGCGGTCCCTTCGGTGTCGGCATCTTGCGTGTTGAGCAAGATGGTGTTGCCATCGGTGACGCTGATGTTAATGCTAGGTCCATCATCGTCGAATGAGACGTTGCCGCCCAAGTCGAGGGTTTCACTATCGGTTGCGGTATCGCCATCGCCATCGGTGATGGTGCGTGTTGCGGTCAGGCCGACGAGGTCGGTGCCGAGCACGGCTTCCTGGGTGTCATACGGTGCGGCGGTATCGCCCGGCGCGCCGTGATCGATTTCCTGCATTTGAGACAGGGTGACATTGCCGTTGGCGGTGTTGACTGCCAGGGTGAAGACCACGGACGCATCTGCGGCAGAAGCCGGTGCGGTGGTGGCGGTTGAGCCGATGATGACGCCGCCGACTTCATACAGATAGACGGCGCTGCCATCGCTCGTCAGGCCGGAATCGACCAGGCCGGCGACCGGGGTGGCGGTGATTTCCAGATCATAGCTAACGGCCCCGATCGATCCGGCGCCATCGGCGCCGTAATCACTGCTGGTCAGGGTAAAGGCCGCGGCAAAGCTGGTGCTGTCGGTATCGGTCGCGGTCCCTTCGGTGTCGGCATCTTGCGTGTTGAGCAAGATGGTGTTGCCATCGGTGACGCTGATGTTAATGCTAGGTCCATCATCGTCGAATGAGACGTTGCCGCCCAAGTCGAGGGTTTCACTATCGGTTGCGGTATCGCCATCGCCATCGGTGATGGTGCGTGTTGCGGTCAGGCCGACGAGGTCGGTGCCGAGCACGGCTTCCTGGGTGTCATACGGTGCGGCGGTATCGCCCGGCGCGCCGTGATCGATTTCCTGCATTTGAGACAGGGTGACATTGCCGTTGGCGGTGTTGACTGCCAGGGTGAAGACCACGGACGCATCTGCGGCAGAAGCCGGTGCGGTGGTGGCGGTTGAGCCGATGATGACGCCGCCGACTTCATACAGATAGACGGCGCTGCCATCGCTCGTCAGGCCGGAATCGACCAGGCCGGCGACCGGGGTGGCGGTGATTTCCAGATCATAGCTAACGGCCCCGATCGATCCGGCGCCATCGGCGCCGTAATCACTGCTGGTCAGGGTAAAGGCCGCGGCAAAGCTGGTGCTGTCGGTATCGGTCGCGGTCCCTTCGGTGTCGGCATCTTGCGTGTTGAGCAAGATGGTGTTGCCATCGGTGACGCTGATGTTAATGCTAGGTCCATCATCGTCGAATGAGACGTTGCCGCCCAAGTCGAGGGTTTCACTATCGGTTGCGGTATCGCCATCGCCATCGGTGATGGTGCGTGTTGCGGTCAGGCCGACGAGGTCGGTGCCGAGCACGGCTTCCTGGGTGTCATACGGTGCGGCGGTATCGCCCGGCGCGCCGTGATCGATTTCCTGCATTTGAGACAGGGTGACATTGCCGTTGGCGGTGTTGACTGCCAGGGTGAAGACCACGGACGCATCTGCGGCAGAAGCCGGTGCGGTGGTGGCGGTTGAGCCGATGATGACGCCGCCGACTTCATACAGATAGACGGCGCTGCCATCGCTCGTCAGGCCGGAATCGACCAGGCCGGCGACCGGGGTGGCGGTGATTTCCAGATCATAGCTAACGGCCCCGATCGATCCGGCGCCATCGGCGCCGTAATCACTGCTGGTCAGGGTAAAGGCCGCGGCAAAGCTGGTGCTGTCGGTATCGGTCGCGGTCCCTTCGGTGTCGGCATCTTGCGTGTTGAGCAAGATGGTGTTGCCATCGGTGACGCTGATGTTAATGCTAGGTCCATCATCGTCGAATGAGACGTTGCCGCCCAAGTCGAGGGTTTCACTATCGGTTGCGGTATCGCCATCGCCATCGGTGATGGTGCGTGTTGCGGTCAGGCCGACGAGGTCGGTGCCGAGCACGGCTTCCTGGGTGTCATACGGTGCGGCGGTATCGCCCGGCGCGCCGTGATCGATTTCCTGCATTTGAGACAGGGTGACATTGCCGTTGGCGGTGTTGACTGCCAGGGTGAAGACCACGGACGCATCTGCGGCAGAAGCCGGTGCGGTGGTGGCGGTTGAGCCGATGATGACGCCGCCGACTTCATACAGATAGACGGCGCTGCCATCGCTCGTCAGGCCGGAATCGACCAGGCCGGCGACCGGGGTGGCGGTGATTTCCAGATCATAGCTAACGGCCCCGATCGATCCGGCGCCATCGGCGCCGTAATCACTGCTGGTCAGGGTAAAGGCCGCGGCAAAGCTGGTGCTGTCGGTATCGGTCGCGGTCCCTTCGGTGTCGGCATCTTGCGTGTTGAGCAAGATGGTGTTGCCATCGGTGACGCTGATGTTAATGCTAGGTCCATCATCCAAGAAGGTAATGTCCAGCGCGTATGGGCTGCTTACTGATTCTGAGTCGCCATCTGCGTCAATAATAGTTTGCGTAATGCTGATGCTTGCAGCTTCACTCAGAGCTAGCGAGTCATCGTGTGCTGCTGGCGTGGCCCCATCGGAGAGATGTTCAAGGGTGGCATTTTGCGTGACAGTGACTTCACCGGTGGCGCCATTAATCGAGATGGTGAAAGCTAGTGTGCCGCCAGCACCGCCTTCGCGCCC
This sequence comes from Burkholderiaceae bacterium, assembly GCA_963666295.1. Taxonomy (GTDB): domain Bacteria; phylum Pseudomonadota; class Gammaproteobacteria; order Burkholderiales; family Burkholderiaceae_D; genus QZKY01. The sequence goes on from OY762707.1 coordinate 2,026,821, forward strand.
TTCATAGACGTAGTCGGAGACTTTGATCAGCAGGATTTCATTGCCTGCGCCGGTTTGGCCGGTCAGCCACAATCCGGTCTGTGCGCCTGCGGTGGCGCTGAGGGTGTAGTCGACACTACCTGGACCGTCTGCGCCATAAGAAGGCGTGGCAAACAGGGCAGCAATATCGGCTGCCAGAATGGTGGTGCTATCCAGGCCGCCGGTTTCATCTAGCGTAGCTGATGCGACTTCTTCTACTTGATTGTTTGAGGACGCATTAGGGCGATCATCATTGAAAGTGATTGCTAATACGGCATCGGCAGTTGTGCCATTTGAATCAGTAACGGTATAGATCAAGCTGGTTGCGGTATTGTTTTCATTGCCACCAACCTCATGAAGAATATTCTCCATTAGTGTTACTGTATAGCTGCCCGTGATTGGGTCATCTATCTTTGCTTCGAAAAGCGTGGTGTCTTGGCGCGCGGCATCTGGCGTTGTTGTGATGTTTGCTGTCAGCGTCCCCGTACCACCATCCCAGCTATAGGTGACGGTTTCTTGGCCAATTGAGGCAGTGGTGCCGTCCATGATTGCAAAGTCAACAGTACCAGGCCCATCGCCGCCGTAATCGAAGGGGAGAATGCTTGTGAAAATGGCTTCGCTGGGATTTGTGTCTCCGGCAAGATTGGCGTCAATGTCGCCTTGTGCTAAATCACCTGGTATGCCGCCCGGAAGGCCTTCATCATCGACTGCAGCAATCGTATCTTCGGCGGTTGGCGCAGAATCGACAAATCCGGCCCCCTCTGGTGGTTCCACAATCTCTGTGGCGAAGGTTGTCGTATCAAATCCGGGTGTCAGCGCACCGGCAGCAGCATCTTGTTCAACGAATACGGCGGTATGCCCTTCCTGGGTAGCTTCTGGTCCGGCTGCGGCTGGATCAACGACTTCAGTTGGATCCGCGCCAGCGGCAATTTGAGCCTGAATATCGGCAATTGTGCCTTCTGTGGCCGTTTGTGCTTCAGGGTCGAATACAGTGTTGTCTAGCGCGAGTGTGCTTTCGCTTGCGACGGTAGCATAACCGCCATTGATGAACTCTATGTGAACAGTACTGCCCGCTGCTGTTTGAATCACTTCATCAGCAAACACGACGTCGCCAATTTGCAGTGCCCGAGTCACGCCTTGGGTATCTGTTGCAGTTGCAGTTCCTGTCAGACCCCTTATGGTTCCGATAGATTGTGTGTTGAAGGTGCCGGTCGTAGTGCTGGTTGCCATGACGTGTCTCCTCGCAGGCTTTGGTTATTCGACTAATTCTTTTATTCCTCTCTTGTTCTTATTTGGTATTTTTTTGATAAAACTGAAATAAACGGCCGCACGGATACGGTCTTTCATTTCTCCATTATTGGCTAATATAGATGGGATTGCTGCTTAAAAAAATGGCACTTAGGTACTAATTTCCGCTGTTTTGCAACCTCGTTGATCTTTCGCAAAAATGAGTTTGCTCTTTCACTAGGTTGCCCTCCTGATATGGCGCATTAAGTTTGTAGGTGTGTGGCTAAACAGAACGGAAAGGCGTGGTCAATTGTGCCTTTCTGAATTTGGTGTCGCAAATTAAGCTTGCCAGATGTACTGTTTTTTTATACAGTAATTCGAATTCTGAATTTTGAGCATAATTTCGACGCTACACAGACCTGAGAGAACATCATGGATAAGAAGAAAATTGAAAAGAGTGCAGAAAAAAGTAAGGCGCTCGCTGCAGCGTTGGCACAGATTGACAAGCAATTCGGTAAGGGTTCCGTCATGCGCATGGACGCTGGTGCGGTGGCCGAAGAGGTGCCTTCCATTTCTACCGGCTCATTGAGTCTGGATATTGCGTTGGGCGTTGGTGGTTTGCCGCGCGGGCGTGTGATTGAAATTTATGGGCCGGAATCTTCCGGCAAAACGACACTGACGCTACAGGTAATTGCTGAAATGCAGAAAATGGGGGGGACTTGCGCGTTTATCGACGCCGAGCACGCGCTGGATGTGAATTATGCGCAAAAGCTGGGCATCAATTTGCACGAGTTGTTGATTTCTCAACCGGATACCGGAGAGCAGGCGCTGGAAATTACGGATGCGCTGGTACGTTCTGGCGGCGTGGATTTGATTGTGATTGATTCGGTGGCTGCTTTGACGCCGCGCGCAGAAATCGAGGGGGATATGGGCGATTCGTTGCCTGGCTTGCAGGCACGTTTGATGTCACAGGCTTTGCGCAAGTTAACCGCGAGTATTAACCGCACCAATACGACGGTCATTTTCATTAACCAGATTCGAATGAAAATTGGTGTGATGTTTGGCAACCCTGAAACAACGACGGGTGGAAATGCACTCAAGTTTTACTCATCGGTCAGGTTGGATATCCGCCGTATCGGCTCCATCAAGTCTGGCGATGAAGTGGTTGGCAACGAAACACGTGTCAAAGTTGTCAAAAACAAGGTGGCGCCGCCATTCAAGGAGGCGCGGTTCGATATTTTGTATGGCGAAGGTACATCGCGCGAAGGGGAGATCATCGAGCTAGGTGTTGATGCCAAAATTGTTGACAAAGCCGGCTCCTGGTATAGCTATGAAGGAGAGCGCATCGGTCAAGGTAAAGACAACGTTCGCAATTACCTGAAAGAGCATCCTGACATGGCGCGCGAGATCGAAAACAGGGTTCGTATGAGTTATGGCGTGCGCGAAATGCCGTCAATAGAAAAAGCGGGAAAAGCAGAGGCATGACGTCCAGAGTGTTTGCGTCGTGAGCAGACAACTCCTTAGCCTGAAAGCGCGGGCATTGCGCTATCTGTCTGCGCGTGAGCACAGTCGTCAAGAGCTGGCTGGCAAGTTGGGCCGGTATGCCAATGACGGTGAGGATGTCGACGCTTTGCTCAATGAACTGGAGGCGGCTGGGTGGTTGTCTGACGCGCGCTTTTCCGACGCAATGGTGCGTCGCCGTTCGACGCGTATGGGCAATAGCCGTATTCTGCATGAATTGCGTACGCACGGCATAGACGGTGTGACGCTTCAGGAGATCAAGCAAAGCCTTGAAAGGGATGAGGGTGAGCGTGCGGTTGAAGTGTGGCGCAAGAAGTTTGGCCAACCGCCAACCGATGTTAAAGAGCGCGCCAGGCAGATGCGTTTCCTTCAGCAGAGAGGCTTTTCTCACAGTGCGATTAAGCTGGCAATGCAAACAGAGTCCGAAAATATCGAGCGTTGATTGCGCAGTAGAAATGCTGGGGCCTTGCGCAGTTTTATTGATGCGGCACGAATAAATTTGAAATATGCTCATGTCATGCCAGCGCAGGCTGGCATCTGTTGTCGTTAAGATGCCGCTTGAGTCTCAGGCTTTTGCTGCAAAGCAAAGCCACTGGGCCCCAGCCTACGCTGGGGTGACGGCAAATAGAAACTCTAAAACTGGACCTCAGCCTGTGTGCAGCCTTGCTGCATCTCGCTTCGCGAGACCAGCCTTCGGCTGTCGTGCACCCTACGGGCTGGTGCTGGGACGACGCAAGGCGAGCAAACTTGAATACTTCAAACTTCAACTGGCCGAATCAATATTTTGACCGCGCCAGTGTCGTTCTTGATTGCGTTGAGGGTCTGGATTACTGCGATGTTTGTTTTTTGCGATATGCCATCCAGAAGAAAACACTGCTAGCCAGAATCATCGGTAGCGAGAGCATTTGTCCGGCAGAGATCGTGATACCAAGAAACGCGACTTCGTAATCTGGGATACGAAAGTATTCCGTAAAAAAACGGGCGCAACCGTATAGCAACAAAAACATGCCACTGACTGCAAAATCAGGCCGTTGCTTGCGTGCGTAAAGCCAGAGAATGACAAACATCAGCAGACCATCCACTAATGCTTGATAGATGGGAGATGGGTGGCGCGGCAGTGCATCGTAATTTGGCCAAATCATCGCCCACGGTAAGGAGGGGTCGGCAATGCGGCCTGGCAACTCGGCGTTAATGAAATTACCGATGCGACCAGCCGCGTAGCCTAGCGGTATCAGCGGCGCAATGAAATCCAGTGTACAAATGAGAGAGCGTTGTGATTTTTGTCCCCAAAACCACATGGCCAGCATGACGCCAATAAAGCCGCCGTGAAAGGACATGCCACCATGCCAGATGGCCAAAATTTCTAGTGGGTGCGAAAAATAATAGGCGGGGTGATAAAACAGCACTTCCCCCAAGCGCCCACCGATGACGACACCCAGCGCGCCATAAAACAGCATGTCATCCAGGTCCTGCTTTTTCCAGCCCGCAACAGCCATGTGTGACTGACGAATGCGCAACCTGCCAAGTGCAATGAATTGTGCAAAAGCAACCATGTACATAACGCCGTACCACTGAATCGATAGTGGTCCAATTTTTAAAAGCACTGGGTCTGGCAGTGGGTGAATCAGCATGATTTTTTTGGAGTGTTCTATCCGAGGAAAGGGTTTTAGCTGCAACTTTGGTGATGCATCATATATTTGACATGCTGCATAACGCAAGGCACTCTGGTATTCTTCCGCAGTAAATTCATTGCTTGGTTTTTCGCGTTGGCCAAATAGTTGTATGGATCGTCAATGTTGTCTTTGGCTTGCTTTTGCACTTAATAAACTCAAAAACTCAAGTAGTGGAGCGAACAATAAATATGGAGAGTAACAAAATGCCGCAATATCGTTCACATACATCCACGCATGGCCGCAACATGGCGGGTGCCCGCGCACTTTGGCGCGCTTGTGGTAGCAAGGATGGTGATTTTGACAAGCCAGTCATTGCTGTGGTGAATTCATTCACCCAGTTTGTGCCGGGACACGTTCATCTGAAAGATTTGGGTCAGATGGTGGCGCGCGAGATTGAGGCGGCAGGTGGTGTGGCAAGGGAGTTTAATACGATCGCGATTTGCGATGGTATTGCAATGGGGCACAACGGCATGTTGTATTCGCTGCCATCGCGTGAACTCGTTGCTGACACAGTCGAATATATGGTGAATGCACATTGCGCCGACGCGATGATCTGCATCACTAACTGCGACAAGATCACACCAGGAATGATGATGGCGTCTTTGCGATTGAATATTCCGACTGTTTTCGTGTCCGGTGGTCCGATGGAAGCAGGCAAGGTGCTGGAAGCGGCGCACGGCAAGCCGCAAGGCGAGCAAAAAATGGTCAAAATTGATTTGATTGACGCCATGATTCAGGCGGGCGACCCAAGTGTGACGGATGATGAGGTGATGGCATTCGAGCGTTCTGCGTGCCCGACTTGTGGTTCATGTGCGGGCATGTTCACGGCAAATTCGATGAACTGCTTGTGTGAGGCCCTGGGTTTGGCGCTGCCGGGTAATGGCACCTTGGTGGCGACTCATGCGGATCGTCGGGATTTATTTCTCCGTGCTGGTCGTTTGATCGTCGATATGACGAAGCGTTATTACGAGCAAGATGATGAATCCGTCCTGCCTCGTAACATTGCGACCAAGGCGGCATTCGAGAATGCGATGGCACTGGATGTTTCCATGGGTGGTTCAACCAACACGGTACTGCATTTGCTGGCTGCGGCGAGCGAGGCCGGCGTGGACTTTACAATGGCGGACATTGACCGCATTTCGCGTCAGGTGCCGTGCTTGTGCAAGGTGGCACCCATGACGCAGGAATATCATATCGAGGATGTGCATCGCGCCGGTGGCATCGTGGGCATTCTGGGTGAATTGTCGCGCGCAGGGTTGCTGGACTTGTCAGCGCGCACGGTTCACAGCCCCACATTGGGCGAGGCGATTGCCGCCAATGACATCATGGTTACAGATGATCCAGCGGTGCATCAGATGTTCAAGGCTGCGCCGGGTGGGGTGCCGACGCAGGTTGCGTTCTCTCAAAACAAGCGCTACGAAGAGAGTGACAATGATCGTGCTGAAGGATGCATTCGCGATAAGGCACATGCTTTTTCGCAGGATGGCGGTCTGGCCGTGCTGTATGGCAATATCGCTGAAAATGGGTGCATCGTAAAAACCGCAGGTGTGGATGAAAGCATTCTGAAATTCACGGGTAAAGCGCGTATTTTTGAAAGTCAGGAAGAGGCTGTTGACGCGATTCTCGGTGACCAGATCAAGGATGGTGATGTGGTCATCATTCGCTACGAGGGGCCAAAGGGTGGTCCGGGGATGCAGGAAATGCTGTATCCGACGTCTTATCTGAAGTCCAAAGGGCTGGGGAAAACCTGCGCACTGTTTACTGACGGGCGTTTTTCCGGCGGCTCTTCAGGCTTGGTGATTGGGCATGCTTCGCCTGAGGCGGCATCCGGTGGCACGATTGGACTGATTGAGGGTGGGGACACCATCGAAATCGATATTCCTGAGCGCAGAATCCATCTCAAGGTCAGTGAAGCCGAGTTGGCTGGTCGTCGCGCCAATATGGAAGCCAGAGGTGACGATGCCTGGAAGCCGGTGGCGCGTCAGCGCGAGGTGTCGCAAGCATTGCAAGCCTACGCAGCATTGGCGAGTTCTGCCGACAGGGGGGCCGTGCGGGATCTGGCGAATCTGAAGCGTTAAGGTGTAGTAGTCGCGAGCAAACGCTTGCGTGGGCGATTTCTTCAACGCTTCCTTGAGTGCGGTACTAAAATTTACGCGAATTATTCAGTTTCGTTACGATTTAAAACAAGCTATAATCGAGAGCTTTTCTTTATCCCAACATTTTTTCGGAAATAATATGGTTGTCATTCGTTTAGCACGTGGGGGCTCCAAGAAGCGCCCTTTCTATAGCATTGTTGCTGCTGATTCCCGCAGCCGTCGGGATGGTCGCTTCATTGAGCGTCTTGGTTTTTACAATCCGGTAGCTTCCGGTTCGGCAGAGTCATTGCGTATTGCGCAAGACCGCCTGGAGTACTGGCAAGGTGTGGGCGCACAAATGTCGCCTGCCGTTGCTCGTCTGGCTACTCTTTCCAAGAAGCAAGCTGCCTGAAGTTGTCGCCAAGAGTTACAGGTGGGGTAGCCACTCCCGATGACCTCGTGCTCGTGGGACATATCACGGGCGCTTTCGGGGTTAACGGATGGGTGCGGGTTCGGCCTTATTCGCGCCATGCTGACGCCCTGCTGAATGCGCGGTGTTGGTGGCTTGAAAAAGAAGGGGTACGCGAATTCGATCTCCGCCAGGCAAAAATGCATGGCGAAGAAGTGGTCGCGCAACTGGTTGGTATCGTCAGTCGCGAAGCTGCGGAAGCACTAAAAGGCAGCACGCTGCATGTATCCCGTCGCCATTTCCCGCTGCTGGAAGACAACGAGTTTTACTGGGTAGACCTGATTGGCCTGAGCGTCAGGAACTTGCAGGGCGAGTTGTTCGGAGCGGTGGCTGGCGTGATGGAAAGCGGCGCGCATGCGATTTTGCGTGTGGTGCCGGAAGGGGGAGAAGAAGCTGGCAAGCGGCAGCAGGAGATCCTGATCCCCTTTATTGAAAAATTCGTGCCGACAGTTGACCAGAAAGAAAAGGTCATTACGGTCGATTGGGAGCGAGACTACTCCCATTAAATTGCACAAGATTGCTTGATGCAGGAGCGTGTGCGATGCAATTTGATGTGCTGACACTTTTCCCCGAAATGTTCGTTGCCCTGACGGAGTCAGGCGTGACTGGTCGTGCGTTTGCGCGTGGCATCTGTAATTTGTCCTTGTGGAATCCGCGCGACTTCACGCATGATCGCCATCGTACCGTCGATGACCGGTCTTATGGCGGTGGACCTGGCATGGTGATGCAGGTCAAGCCGCTGGAGGATGCCGTTGAAGCGGCCAAAAAGCGCCAGGCTGAATCGGGCTTGCCCGAGCCGAAAGTGATTTATCTGTCACCCCAAGGCAAACCGCTCACACATCAACGCGTGAAGCAGCTGGCTGCAGAACCGGGTTTGGTATTGCTGTGCGGCAGGTATGAGGCAGTCGATCAGCGCCTGATTGACCGCTGTGTAGATGAAGAAATCAGTATTGGCGACTTCGTTTTGTCTGGCGGAGAAATTCCGGCCATGGCTTTGATGGATGCGACAATACGCTTGCTGCCAGGCGTCATGCAGGATGAAACGTCTGCGGAAAATGATAGCTTTGTGGACGGCCTGCTGGATTGCCCGCACTACACCCGTCCTGAAGTGTATGAAGATATGGAAGTGCCGCCGGTACTGTTGAGCGGTCATCACGGGCAAATCACGCAATGGCGAAGGGAGCAGGCTTTACGGGCTACTTTGGATAAGCGCCCCGACCTGATTGAAAAGGCCAGACTCGCTGGCTTGTTATCGTCAACAGACGAATATTATTTAAGTGGTTTGAAAAAGCGGTTTGAAGTAAAATAATCGCTTTCGCTGATTTGTGAAGTAATTTCAAGCGGAAATGGCGCGAACGAAATTTCGCATTTGTAGAATCCCATCCTCTGTCAGGCAAGTGCTTCAAAGCACACATATATGGATAGATGCGCTGGCACGATGGTTATAGGAGTTAACATGAATTTGATTCAGCAACTAGAACAGGAAGAAATTGCTCGTCTGGGCAAAGATATCCCTGACTTTGCACCGGGTGATACCGTTGTTGTGAATGTGAACGTCGTTGAGGGTACGCGTAAACGTACTCAGGCATACGAAGGTGTTGTGATTTCACGCCGTAACCGTGGCTTGAACTCCAACTTTATCGTGCGCAAGCTTTCTTCGGGTGAAGGCGTGGAACGTACTTTCCAGTTATACTCACCGCTGATTGCATCAATCGAGGTGAAGCGTCGCGGTGATGTTCGCCGTGCAAAACTGTACTATTTGCGTGGCCGTACCGGTAAAGCTGCGCGCATCAAGGAAAAGTTGCCTGCCCGTCGGGTCAAGAAAACGGCCGAATAGGTCGGGACCGTGAGCTAATTTTTCTTATGAGGGGCGCCCAGGGGCGCCCTTTTTGTTTTTTGCTGGAGTATTACCTTGGCCAACGTGCCCTTCGACCCTATAAACCTGGAACTGGAGTCGATTGCCGGGGAACCGGCAATCGCCCTGGAGCGTCTGAAGCCTGGGGCGATTCGCTCTCGTTTTAGCAATCCACCAAAGTGGGTGCCGGAAATTCAGGCAGAGAAGCCCATTAAGCCAGCGCCGTACTGGCCGGTTCCCGCCTCCGTGTTGATTCCGATTGTTGATCGAGAGGATGAGCTGTACGTTTTGATGACCAAGCGCACCGATCATCTGCATCACCATCCTGGGCAAATCAGTTTTCCCGGCGGGCGAACCGACAAAGAAGACAAATCCGCCGTTGATACGGCACTGCGTGAGACGGAAGAGGAAACCGGAGTTGATCGCAAATATATCGAGATCATTGGAACGCTGCCGGACCATATCATTGCAACGGGTTATCAAGTCAAACCGTTCGTTTCCATCGTTCAGCCGCACTTTGAATTGAATCCCGACCCTTTTGAAGTGGCCGAAGTGATGGAAATTCCGCTGTCGCACTTAATGAATGGGATGCACCACCAGCGCCGCTCCGGCGAGTTTCCGAGATTGGGGCATCGTACTTTTTACGCCATTCCTTATCAGCATCATTTTATCTGGGGGGCGACGGCAGCCATGCTTCGAAACCTGTTTCATTTCTTGCGTGCCTGAAAGGCAATGATTTTTTTATGGCATGTTGACGGTATTCGATAAAAAGGTGAGGAATGACTTTTTTCACCATTCTTTGCGCTTTACTGTTTGATCAATTCAAGCCATTGTGCCCGAATAATCGCTTGCTTGGCTGGTTTGGCAGGATGGCGTGGCGTGTCGAATCATGGTGCAATGCCGGACACTACTGGCACGGTCGAATGGCGTGGTTTCTCGTCATGGCGGCGTTTCTTGTTCCAACGCTGCTAATTGCCTGGTTGCTGGGGAGCTTGCACCCCTTGTTCGAACTGGCCTGGAATATCCTGGTGGTTTATCTGACGGTGGGGTTTCAGCGAAACAGCCAGTATTTCAGGGAAGTCCAGATTGCGCTGGTTTCAGGCGAGGAGTGGGTGGCACAAAACAAGTTGACCGAATGGGTCGGTGTGGATGCGAGCGGAATGGATGCGCAAGAAATGACGCGCCTGACCATGGAAAAAGCATTGCTGGCGTCGCATCGGCAGGTGTTCGGACTGGTGTTCTGGTTATTTCTTTTGCCGAGCCCGCTTGGCGCGGTGTTGTATCGCGTGAGCGAATATCTGGCGCGTGTCTGGAACGAGCCATCGCATATGCACGATGAGGTTTTCGGACAATTTGCCAGGCACGCTTTTTATTGGATCGAATGGCTTCCGGCGCGGGTGACGGCGGCCTCTTTTGCGATTGTTGGTAATTTTGAAGATGCGATTTATGCCTGGCGACGCTTTGCACATCGCTGGAATGATGAGGCAACGGGCATCATTCTTGCTGCAGGCGGTGGGGCACTTGGTATACGTTTGGGAACCGCCGGAGGCGGGGGCGGCAAGTGTGACTTCTGTGGGGCAAGGGTCGGGAGGGGATGATGAGCCTGAGTCAGAGACTATGCCTGGCGAAGTGCCCATGCCAGGCGCGCTGCAAAGTATGTTCAGTTTGGTTCGGCGAGCATTGCTGCTCTGGATGGTCGTATTACTATTGTTGTCGATGGCATTTTGAGCTTACCGATCTTGAATAATGAAAAATGCAGCATAGATAAGCTATTTATAAGCTTCCCAATAACGTAAAAAATTTGCCTTTAGGCACCACTTACTGATATTACGGATTTATGTTCTCCAAAGCAGATCTTCATAAAGAGGCGCAAGCCCATCTTGCCGATGGCCTTTCCAGGGAAGATGCAGACAGGTTGATGGACGCGTTAGCTCGCGTAAGAACCTTTTATTCCGATAACGAAGCGCGTAGCGGCCAGAATATGCTGGAATTTGTGCATGGCATGGTATCCACGCTCGCAATGCTCAATAGCGATGCCGACACTAGAATTGCCTGTGTTTTGTCGCAGTTGTTCAGACTTGATCAAAAAGCAGGGGATGAGGCAGTCGAGCATTTCGGCAAGGAGGTCGCCGACCTGATCAGAAATCTGCTAAACCTGCTTCGGTTGCGAGACATTACCTCGGGCGCGCAAGAAGTTTTCAAAGGGAAGAATGCAACGCAACTAGCCGTTGATCAAGTGGAAACCTTGCGCAAGATGCTGCTTGCGATGGCTTCTGACATGCGCGTTGTATTGATTCAACTGGCAGCGCGCGTGACGACGCTGCGTTATTTTGCAGATAACAAGATGGAAGGGGAAGACGTTCAGAAATATGCGCAGGAGACAATGGATTTGTATGCGCCGCTTGCCAACCGTCTGGGTGTCTGGCAGATGAAGTGGGAGCTGGAAGATTTTTCTTTCCGCTTTCTGAAGCCAGAGACGTATCGCGAAATTGCCAAGATGTTGGAAGAAAAACGCATTGAGCGTGAAAGCTTTGTTGTCAGTTCCATCGAACGCCTCAAGAAAGAGGTCGCCAATGCGGGGATCAAGGCAGAAGTCTCTGGGCGTCCCAAGCATATTTACAGCATCTGGAACAAGCTGCAAGGTAAATCCCTCAATTTCAAGGAGCTGTACGACGTGCGCGCTTTTCGCGTAATCGTGGATAACGTCAACGATTGTTATGCCGTATTGGGCATGGTGAATGAACTCTGGACACCGATGCTGGAAGAGTTCGATGACTACATTTCACGTCCGAAATCCAATGGTTACCAGTCATTGCATACCGTTGTTGTTGCCGAAGATGGTTTGCCACTAGAGGTGCAGATTCGCACGCATGAGATGCACCATTTTGCCGAGTATGGCGTCGCGGCGCACTGGCGTTACAAGGAGTCCGGCGGTGGGGGAGCAGCAGATCAGGAATACGATGAAAAGATTGCATGGTTAAGGCAGTTGCTTGCCTGGCAAACCGAAATTAAGGACACCGTAGCTACGCCCGGTTCGGAGCAGGATCAGTTGGCCAGCAAGCTGAAATCAACTCGGTTAGATGAGCGTATTTATGTTTTGACGCCGCATGCGCGTGTGATCGAATTACCCAAGAATGCCACGCCGATTGATTTTGCTTACCACTTGCACAGCGATGTTGGACATCGTTGTCGTGGCGCGAAAGTGGATGGCATGATGGTGCAACTCAACACGCCGCTCAAAAATGCGCAGACGGTTGAAATTATTACGGCGAAAGGCGCAAGTGCGACGCAGGGACCATCACGAGATTGGTTGAATCCTGACTATGCGGTAAGTTCGCGAACGCGCGCCAAGGTGCGCGCCTGGTTCAATGCGATTGAATATCAGGAGTCGCAAGCAGCAGGCCGTGCCATGGTAGAAAAGGTCTTGCAGCGCGAAGGTAAGACAGCGGTTAATCTGGAGGAACTGTCGCGCAAGCTGGGTTTTGCCAAGCTGGAGGAGTTTTTTAATGCCGTTGGCAGAGAAAAGTTCAGCTCGCGTCTGATTGAACAGGCGTTGCACGGCGAATTGCCAGACAAGGCCCCCGTTAAAGAAGATGTCATCGTCACGCGCAAGAGTCGGGCATCCAGTGTGGCGCAGGGAGCCAAAACCGGTGTGCTGGTCGTCGGCACGGAGGGTCTGATGACGCAGATGGCGAAGTGCTGCAAGCCGGCGCCACCGGACGATATTGTTGGTTTTGTTACGCGTGGCAAGGGTGTTTCCATTCATCGTTCAGACTGCAAGAACTTCATTGAAATGGAGAGGAAAAATCCTGAGCGGGTGATTGAAACGGACTGGGGGGCATCAGCGCCGGACACACTTTATCCGGTCAATCTTTTTGTTCTTTCCCTAGATCGTCAGGGCTTATTGTTGGACATATCAGAGGTTTTCTCGCGTGAAAAAATCAATGTGGTTGGCGTGAGTACGCAAAGTGCAAAGGGACAGGCGCGCATGTCTTTTACAGCCGAGGTGACGTCGACCGAGCAACTTCAAAAAGCGATTAATACGATTCGCGACGTGAAAGGTGTTCAGGAAGTGCGACGTTATTGAGTGGTGCACAAGGCTTTTCGGCCCATTCGTTGTTCTTTCAGATGCTGCCGCAGTACACCAGTCAGATGCGTCCAGTTTGCGGCTGTGTCAGCAAGGAGTGTCAAAATGCAAGCACAGCTTGTTTGTGTCGCGCTGTAGAATCAGGTGTTTTTATCAAGGGGTGTCAAACCAAATTAAGCGCACGCATGGGGTCTACGTTCCATTTCTCCGGCAATTCATGGCCAATGATTCTGTCTCCACCCCCAGCGCCAAGCGGTTTGGATAAATCGATAGTTTGCGGTGTGATGTAGACGTTGGATTTGGTATTGAAAAACAGCGTTACGCAAGGCGCCAGCAAATCAGCGTCGTTTGGTTCCGAAACCACCGCCAGGTGGCCGGATTCCATCATCACCAGGGTGCCGACCGGGTAGATGCCGACACAACGGATAAAGGCATGAATCATTTGCGGGTCGAAATGGAAGTCGCTCCACTCGAAAAGACGGCGCAAGGCTTGAGCCGCCGTCATGCCTTTGTGATAACAGCGGTCGGACGTAATTGCGTCGTACACGTCAACGATAGCAGCCATTTGCGATAATTGGCTAATTTCTCTGCTTTTTAGTTTTTCCGGGTAACCGTTGCCATCCATTCTTTCGTGGTGGTGCAAGGCAATGTCCAGAGGAATGGGGCCAATCCCCGGCATGCGCTCCATCAGGTTATAGCCGATTTGCGGGTGCTGTCGCATGATGTCAAATTCTTTGTCGGTCAGTTTGTCTGGTTTGTTAAGAATGTTGTCGGGAATCATGGATTTGCCCATGTCGTGCAACAGTCCGCCAATGCCGGCTTGCCGGATGGTTTCTTTATTCATTCCGGCAGAGCGGCAAAAAGTGATCATCAGGGCGCAGACGCTGACGGAATGCAAAAAGGTATAGTCATCCCCGGTTTTGATGCGCAGCAGACTGGTAAGCGCGCTGGAATTGCTCAGGATTGAGGAAGTGATGCCTTCGACGACTGGTTCGACTTCATCCAGTTTTATGGCTTTTCCCAAGCGCACATCCTGCATCATTTTGACGACTTGTTTTTGTGCCTGATCTTTGACATGTCGAGCATGTGCCAACTCATCATGCAAGGAAGTTCTAATTGCTGCTTCGGGTGGTTTTGTTGCAAGCTGGATTATTGCGTCCTCCAGATTATTGCGAACTTCTTCACGCGTAGGCGCCTGCTTGGCATCTAGTCCCTTGCTGACATCAATATAGACGTTGCGGATTCCCGCTTCCTGAATAGAGTCGATTTCCTTTTGAGACGAGAGCTTGAACTGTTTTCTGAAAAAAGGGTTCTCCATCCAGCCACAATTCAGGTCGTGGATATACATGCCCAGTTTGAGCTGGCTAATATCGATTTTCTTGATAACAGGTTCTGACATTGTGAACGGTAATTTGCATGCTAGATGGCGTATGAATCAGGGGCTTGAAAATCAGCAATATATGCTGATTTTGCAATACGCGCTTGCGTTTACGGGCATAACCGGTTGCTTTTTGCAGCCAGTTCATTCTGCTTGGTGTCGGCGATTTTCCACAAATGCCTGGCAAATATTTTCTCATCGCTTGATCTGGTAATCGTTCCTAACTGACAAACAAGACCACGCTCCCCCGTTTGCGGTCAAAAATAAATTATGTATTCAGGCTTTGCCAGACGGCCTTGGCGCGCCACTGGTTTAACCAGTTGGGGATTTCCTGCGCAGGCATGGGGCGGGCAATGCCATAGCCTTGCATTATTCGGCAACCGAGGTTGATGAGCATGATGCCTTGCTCAAGTGTCTCAACCCCCTCTGCGATGACTGTTCGATCAAAGGTTTTGGCCAACTGAATTACACTGATGACGATTCCGCGGTCGGACGGGTCGGTAAGCATGTCACGCACGAAGCTCTGATCGATTTTCAGGATGTCCACCGGTAGTTGCCGCAAATAGGTGAGTGGAGAGTAGCCTGTGCCAAAGTCATCCAGCGAGATCTTTACTCCCAGTTCACGGCAGCGGGTGAGTGTGTTAACAGCCTGGGACATGTCGGAGAGCGCAGCTGTTTCAACAATTTCCAGTTCAAGATACCCGGGTTTCACGTTAGGATGCTGGTCCAGCATTGCGTGTAAACGCGCCGTAAAATCAACGCTCAAAAGATGACCGGCGCTAATGTTGACGCTGACAGGGACAGACAGTCCGTCGGCGTTCCAGGCGTCGATTTGCTTCAGGGCAGAATCAATGACCCACCCTCCAACGGCGATTTCAAGG
Organism: Burkholderiaceae bacterium; assembly: GCA_963666295.1. Classification (GTDB taxonomy): domain Bacteria; phylum Pseudomonadota; class Gammaproteobacteria; order Burkholderiales; family Burkholderiaceae_D; genus QZKY01. The sequence goes on from OY762707.1 coordinate 2,042,005, forward strand.
TCGCTACCGTCCAGATAATGGAGAAAATCAGCGGGAGAAAGCAAGCCACGTTCAGGGTGTTGCCAGCGGATCAATGCCTCGGCACCAATCACTCTGCCACTGAGAAGGTTAACCTTCGGCTGGTAGTGAAGAACGAACTCATTTTTCTCCAGTGCCATCCGCAGTTGCTGGAGATTGTCGAGGCGTTGCTGCGCTTCCCTGTCATGAATTGTGTCAAATATATGGTATTGGTTCTTTCCGGCTCTTTTGGCAATATACATTGCCTGGTCGGCGTGCCGGAGAAGGGCGTCAGGGTCGACATCATCGTCTGGATAAAGAGCAACGCCGATACTTGCCGAAAGTCTGAATGTGATATCTTCAACACGTATTTTGGTGCTTACAATGGCATGCACACGATTAAGAATGGTTTGCAAATCCACAATATTCTCAAGCTCATTAAAGAGCAGGACGAATTCATCGCCCCCCAGACGTGCCAAAGTGTCTTCGGCACGCAATACACCTTTGAGCTGTTGTGTGAGTGCCAAGAGTAGTTGGTCACCGACCGCATGACCGTACATATCATTGACTGGCTTGAAATCGTCAATATCAAGATAGCACACGGCTAGATTTTTCCGGTTTCGCCGGGTGCGGACTACCGCCTGTTCGAGGCGGTCTGTGAGAAGTCGCCGATTAGGCAAGCCGGTCACCATGTCATGATTGGCAACTCGGTGGAGTTCCGCTTCATGTTTCTTGCGTTCGGTGATGTCTAGAATATAGGCGCAGTTATATTCCTGATTATTGTATACAAGGTAATTTGAGTTCACTTCAACAGCAATTTCCCTGTTTCCTTTAGTGACATTAATCGTTTCAAATACAATAGATTTTTTTTCCTTTAGTTTTTGCCAGTAATCCCGCCACACTTCTTCCGTATAAGACTTATTAAGTTCAGCTGCTGAAAGATTACCAAAATCTTCTTTGGAATACCCGTACATCCGGCAAGCCGCATCGTTTACAAAGTGAAAGCGCCCTTCGCTGGTTACCCACATGATGGGGAACGATGCTTGCTCAATTGAGAATTTCGTCATACTGAGCAGTTCTTCGGCTGCTTTGCGCTCGGTGATGTCGCGACCAATACCCAGAATGCCGATCAATTCGTTCTCTGCGTTTCGAAGCGGCGTTTTGATGGTTTCCAGCAGTACACGTTGCCCACTAGCAGCCAAAGTGACCCACTCTTCATTGGTGCGCGCTTTATTGGCAAGCATGGCAGCGCGATCATTGCTGCGGAAAAAATCCGCCAGATCCTTGTCAACAAAGTCGTAATCTGTCTTGCCAACAATTTCTTTTTCTGGTGCACCAAAAAAATTCTCAAAAGCAAGGTTGCAATTAAGATAGATGCCATTTTCATCTTTTAGCCAAACAAGGTCTGGAATGTTGCGTACCAATGAACTGATATGCGCTTCGCGTTCAGCCAGTGCTTTTTCCAGGCGCTTAATTTCAGTACGTAATGCCGCTACATCATCTGCCGTTTCAATTCCAGCTTTAGCTTCCATGTCATATGCTGCCATCAACGTAACGCTTTCGTGTTCGGTCAAGGGGTGCCTGATTTGCTCTTTTGAAACTGGCGAAACGGCGAGGCATCGTGCCAAAATCATAATGACAAATTCTTTCCTGATGACTTGATTATATATGAATTCTCAAACATATATTTCTGCTGATCAATCTTTTTTGAGCGCGTTTAACAATGGAAAAATCGGTATCACGGAAGAAAATGGTTCACTTGCGCGTCCTGTCATTGAATGCGCCATAATCTGGTTGCTTTGTTGTGTATGGCAGCACAGTTTCACCGTATAATCTTGCCTGTTGGCGGGTGTAGCTCAATGGTAGAGCAGGAGCTTCCCAAGCTTAAGACGAGGGTTCGATTCCCTTCACCCGCTCCAATCCAAAATCGTGAATGCGCCTAACAGAGTGGCGCTTTTTTATTTTCTGAATTGCTTTCAACATGCCAGACCATCCATCTGAACAAGCCATCGAAAAACGCATGCTTTATGATCCGACGGAACGCCGGATTCGCAGCTTTGTCACGCGTGCGGGTCGGTTGTCGGATGCCCAGGCAAGGGCGCTGGAAGAATTAGGGCCGCGCTATTGTCTGGCGTATGAAAAGTCGGTGCTGGATTTCGTTCAGGTGTTTGGCCGCACGGCCCCCACCGTGTTGGAAATTGGGTTCGGCATGGGAGAAACCACGGCTACGATTGCTGCCAGCATGTCGGAGACCAACTTTATCGGCGTGGAAGTGCATACGCCCGGCGTGGGTAGCTTGCTGAAGCAAATCGGTGAGCGGGGTCTGCAGAATCTACGACTGATTCAGCACGATGCCGTTGAGGTGTTGCGGGACATGATCGCGCCTGAATCGCTGGCTGGCGTGCATGTGTTTTTTCCTGATCCGTGGCACAAAGCACGGCATAACAAGCGCCGACTGATTCAGCCGCCCTTTGTTCAATTACTCACTTCTCGTCTGGCGTCGGGTGGCTATCTGCATTGTGCTACGGACTGGGAGGATTATGCCGAGCAAATGCTGGATGTGCTGTCCTCAGAGCCGCTATTGGAGAATGCGGCTGCTGGTTATGCGCCACGCCCGGATTATCGTCCGGTTACGAAATTCGAGAATCGCGGCGTGCGTTTGGGCCATGGTGTGTGGGATCTAGTGTTTAGAAAGCGTCCGACGACCGAAGTCTAGGTGCTACCCCCCTTTTTTTTGATCGCATCATTTCCTCAAATTCATCCGCTCGAAGTGGACGCGAGAACAGATAACCCTGCCCGAAGTCACAGCCAATTTCTTTTAGCAGCGCGCGCTGTTCTTCTGTTTCTACGCCTTCTGCAATGAGCTTCAGGCCCAGTTTGTGCGCCATGACGATGATGGCTTCACACAGGGCCAGGTCGCTTGAGCCCGGTGCCAGGTTTGCGGTGAACGAGCGGTCGATCTTGATGTAGTCAATGTCAAATTGCTTGATGTAGGATAGCGAGGAATAACCGGTTCCAAAATCGTCAATAGCCACCTGTATCTGAGCCTCGCTAAAAGCAAGCAGTAATCGATTTACGTCTTTGCTTGCGTCAAGCAGCAGGCTTTCCGTAATTTCAAGTGCAACGCCCGCGCCAGGAAGACCGGTTTTTTTCATGTGTGCGAGCCAGTTTTCAAAGAATTCATACGGCTGTCTGAACTGGATGGCCGACATATTGACGCTCAACTGGAAGTCCGCATGTTGTGTCTGGCGCCATTTTGCTGCCTGCCGGGATGCCTCATAAAATACCCAGTTTCCAATTTCATTGATGATGCCGGTTTCTTCGGCAACCGGAATAAATTCAGCTGGCGAGATTAATCCGCGCGTCGGATGTTCCCAGCGAATCAGTGCTTCGGCTTTGTAGATTTCCTCCGTGGCGAGGTCAATAATCGGCTGATAATGCAACTGGAACTCACGATTGGTATCTGCTATGCGCAAGTCTGCGATGAGCTTCATTTTTGTCAGTGCTGCATCCTGCATTGATTGCGTGAAGTAGTTGCGGCGGTTTCGCCCCTCATGTTTTGCTGCATACATGGCCTGGTCGGCTTTTTTGATCAGGTCGTCAATTTCAAGGGCATCATCCGGGTAAATGGTGACGCCGACGCTGGTTGAGATGTAGGTTTGGTTGCCGACCAGATCGAAGGGGGTAGACATTTTTTCGAGAATGCTGTTGACGACGCGCTCTACACTGCTGGTTTCGGAAAGCTCGCCCAGGATGACAACAAACTCGTCCCCACCCAGGCGTGCCACGATATCCGAATCGCGCACACAGGCGCGCAGGCGCTGCGCGGCCATCTTAAGCAGCATGTCGCCCATATCGTGTCCCAGCGTGTCATTGACATCCTTGAAGTGGTCTAGGTCGAGCAAAAGCAGGCCGGTTTTCAGGTTCGAACGATCCGACTTTTTCAGCTCCAGTTCGAGTTGGTTGCGGAACATGGTGCGGTTTGGCAGGCCTGTCACGGCATCAAAGTTGGCTTGTTGCCAGATCAGGCGCTCGGACTCCTTCCGGTGCGTGATGTCCGTGGCGAGTCCAACGTGGTATCGAATGGCATCGTCTTCGTCCCGGACCGTGTTGATCATCATCTGGGCGACATACAGCTTTCCATCCTTGCGCCTGTTGATGAATTCCCCTTCCCAGAAATTGGATGAAAGCAGAATCTTCCACATGGCATTATAGAAATCCTTGCTTTGCTGGCCGGAATTGAGGATGTTCGGGTCTTTGCCAAACACTTCATTGCGGCAGAAACCAGTCATGTACTCAAAGGCTGGATTGACCGAGATGATCTTGTTGTGTTTGTCGGTAACGATAATGGCTTCACTGCTGGACTGGAAAACCAGCGCAGCCAGGCGCTGATTTTCTTCGGCTTGCTGCTGTGCAGTAATATCGATAACAAAGCCATGCCACAGTGTGCTGCCATCTTCAAGTTTTTCGGGCGACGAGTCTCCCCGGAAGCAGCGGATGCCTTTGGGCATCGGTAGTTGCATGCGCCACTCCAAATGCCAGAGTTGTCCACTTTCTGCCGAAACTCTGACTGAATCGTGAAATCGTGTCACATCGTCAGGGTGGATGAGGTCGAGAAGGGGCGAAGCATCTTCCAGAACCTGCTCTTGGGAGAGACCGAAAAGTGACGAGAATCCGGCGCTGACATAAGGGAGGCAGGAGCGCCCGTCTGGAAACATCCGGAATTGATAGACTGCACCCGGGGAGTGATTCGTCAGGTTGACCAGAAGTTGGTGGTTACGGCGCAGCTCTTCTTCGGTTCGTTTGCGTTCCGTAATGTCGCGCGCGATACTCAGAACGCCAATCATTTGCCCGCCAGGGGTGAGGACAGGCGTCTTGATGGTTTCCATCAATGCTTGACGATGATTGCTTGCGAAGACGACCCACTGCTCTTTTGTGATGGACTTACCTGCCTGGATCGCCTCCTGATCGTAGGCGCGGACATGTTCAACCTGCTCAGGATCAAGGAATTCGCTTTCGGTGTGACCGAGAATTTTGTCGACGGGCACACCGAGCAGGTTTTCAACTGCTTGATTGCAAGCGAGGAAAATGCCATCTGCGTTCTTAAGCCAGATGGGGTCGGGGATAGTGTCGAGTAGGCTGCTTAAGTGCGCGCTTTGTTCTGCTAGCTCCAGGCTGGCCTGTTCTTTTTCAATGCGCGTATTGACCTTGCGTATGATGGCCCAGAGGAAAAGCAGCAAAAATAGAAGCGTGCCAGCAGCCAGTTTGGCACCAGAGTTGAGGGTGCCTTCGTTATATTCTTCCGCGGGCATGAACGAGACATGCTTCCAGGCGTAATCCGAAAAAGCATGAGTGTTATGGTTTGATTTTCCAAAGGCGTTGCGACGGGCTGCCAGTTCTTGCAAGGGGCGAATGGTAGAGAAAGTCCACAAGCCGGCTGCGGTTTCAAACTGTCCTTCTTCCTTGCGGCTGATTTGCTGCCATGCTTGCGGGTATTGCTGTGCCAGCGTGGCGTTTTTGCGATTTAGCATGAAGCCGAATTCATCTGTCGGCTGGTTGCCTTTCAGCCAGTAGCCATTTTGGTTCACCAGCCAGTTTGAGCGCCCCCTGAGGCGGGTGGTTTGAGCAAAACGTTCCAGTAATTCGGCTGCAGCGTAATTGATCAGCAATATGCCGCGTCGCTTGTCATTATCGTCAAAAATCGGCGCGCCCAAGCGAATTGTGGGTTTGTGCGGGGTTTCCACCGCACCAAATTCGACATTCAGATCAAGGGGAGAGACGAATATCCGCCCCTTGTCCAGCTTGTTCGTTTCGGTGAAAAAATAGCGGTTTGCTTTGTCTTGCAATGCTGATTTCCAGATAACGAGCGCGCCGTGTGGCTCGTAATCAACACGCAAGACTTCCATGCCGTGCTCATCTATCCAGCGGATCTTGTCATACACTTGTTTTGCGTTGGAAAAGGCGATCCAGTCACTGGCGAGTTTTGCCAGATTTTGTTCGCTGGCATCGTTCAGGGCGGTACGCCTGTTAGGGTGTGCAACGAGGAAAAGCAAATCTCGCCCGGCATCTTGCAGCGAATAGCCAATGGATTCAGTGCCGGCGATGATTGTTTCGCGCTCTTTGCGCGCGCGTTGGTCGTGCGATTTTTGAACTTCCGCACGGTAAAGCAGGTAAGCCCCGCTGCAAACCAGAAAAGCAAATGGCAAAAACAGCGCCAGTGTGCGCCTTAATTTGCTCACTGGCGTGGTGGCTTTAGCTGGTACTGCTAATTTCATCGGACCTTCACGGCGGGGGCAGGGCGGCAAAACAGGCTTGTTTGCACATGAATGCACCCGATGGGATGATGCTTTCAGGCTTCATGGTGCAACAAATCCAGACGCCGCCTCGGCGCCGTCACCAAAGAAATGCTTTTCCATCTGGGTGGTGAGGTATTTTCGGGCCTGCGTGTCAGCGAGGTTCAAACGGTATTCATTGATCAGCATGGTTTGCAGCTTGAGCCATCCTGCCCATGCTTCCTTGGAAACATGCTCGTAAATCTTTTGGCCGAGTTCTCCAGGGTAAGGTGGGCGATCCAGGCCTTCAGCTTCGGTGTTCAGTTTGATGCAGTGAACCATGCGTGTCATAAGTAATCCAGTATTTTAACTCTTTAAAATCATAAGCTTGTCAATCACAGCTTTTTGATCAAAACGCGTGACTTCCGCTGCCAATTATACATAGCCTGCCGATTCTCTGGCAGTTCGTCTATGGATGCGTACTTGAACCCATGCTTCAGGAACCAGTGTGCAGTTTGCGTTGTCAGAATGAAAAGCTTGTCAAACCCGGCTGCGCGCGCACGGCTTTCCATGTGCTTCAAGATGCGTTCACCGTTACCTTGTTCCTGCCCTTCAGGCCTGACAATCAGGCAGGCCATTTCCGCCATTTTTTCAGTCGGGAAGGGATACAGGGCGGCACAGCCCAAGATAATCCCGTCGTGATCAATGACGGAGAAGTGATCGACTTCGCGCTCAATCAATTCACGGCCGCGCTTGACCAGTACGCCCGAAGCCTCAAAGGGTTCAAGTAACTTCAGAATGCCGCCAACGTCCTCGACGTTGGCTACGCGCAGGCTTTCCAGCGCCTCATAGGTGACCATCGTGCCCACGCCTTTGTGGGTAAACAGTTCCAGCAATATCGAGCCGTCAATCGATGACGAAAGAATATGCGTGCGCGGCGTGCCGGCGCGGCTGGCCTTGATTGCCGAGCGCAAGTAATAGGCGGTGCTTGGGAGCAAGGTGGTGGTTTCCAGTATCGCCTTTGCTTGCGGGCTGGATAATTCGCGCACCTCCTTGCCGCTGGCATCCTGAATCATCGGATTTTCAGTGATGAAAATCAGCTTTTCTGCGTTCAGAGCGGTGGCGGCTGAGGTTGCAACGTCTTCCATTGACAGGTTGAACGCTTCGCCCGTCTGGGCGAAGCCCAGTGGCGAAAGTAGCACCAATGCGCCTGCATCCAGAACGGATGAAATGGTTTTGTGTGCGATGCGGCGGACCCTGCCCGTCAATTCCATGTCCACGCCTTCAAGGATGCCGAGTGGACTGGCTGTTACAAAATTGCCGGAAATGATGCGCATGGAGGCGTGTGCCATCGGGGTGTTCGGCAACCCTTGGCTGAATGCTGCTTCAATATCAAGCCGGATTTCGCCAGCCGCATCTTTGACGCATTGCAAAGCCTCCGCGTCCGTAATGCGGATATTTCCGAAATAACGGCATTCGATATTTCTCAGCTCAAGTTGCTCTTCGACCTGTGGACGAGAGCCATGCACGATCACAATCCTGATGCCGAGCGCATTCAGCAAAGAGAGGTCATGTGCCAGAACCGGCAAAGCTCCGGATTTGACCAACTCGCCCGGAAAAGCGACGACAAAAGTCTTGCCACGAAAGGCGTGAATATAAGGCGCGACAGAGCGGAACCAGCGGACGAATTGTTCAGTATTTTCCATGTTTTTCATTATATGCTGAAGCAATTAATGAATATCACTTTGAAATGCACTTGGTTTGATATAGGCGTTGTAGCAAACAGACGCCTTTACACTGTAAGAACAGGCTGTCTCTCCATATTGGTGCAATATTCATCTGATGTGTGAGCGTATGTTGTGCAAGAGGGTGGCGGTAGTTATTGTAAGGTTCTGGTATGGATTGTGCTTCATTTGTTAATATGTCAAGAAACGAAAAAGGGGGGTCTACTGTGAAGCATTTTTATGACGAGATGTATGCAGGGCCTGAAGTAGTACGAGCACACTATGAGCGTTATGCGCGCTGGTTGCAGAATGTGCCTGAGTCGGCCATTGAGCGTAAGCGCGCTGAAGCAGATCTGACTTTTCATCGGGTAGGGATTACGTTTACCGTGTATGGAGAAGACGCTGGCACAGAGCGGCTGATTCCTTTTGACATTGTGCCACGCATTATTCCACGGGATGAGTGGAAGTTGATTGAGAGCGGCTTGCGGCAGCGCGTTACAGCGCTGAATGCATTCCTGCATGACATTTACCATGAGCAGAATATTCTCAAGGCAGGGCGCATCCCCGCAGAGCAGGTGTTGAACAACTCGCAATTCCGTAAGGAAATGATAGGTGTAGATATTCCTGGCGAAATCTACGCGCACATCTCTGGTGTTGATCTGGTACGTGCTGGTGATGGCAAATACTATGTGCTGGAAGATAACTTGCGTACGCCGTCCGGAGTGTCTTACATGCTGGAAGACCGCAGAATGATGGTGCGCTTGTTCCCAGACTTATTTGCAGGGCAGGCGATAGCGCCAGTCGATCATTATCCGGACTTGCTGCTGGAAAATTTGCGAGCGGTGGCGCCCGATGGTGTGGCTGAACCGAATGTTGTTCTGCTGACGCCGGGTCATTTCAATAGTGCGTTTTTCGAACATGCCTTTCTTGCGCGGCAAATGGGGATTGAATTAGTTGAAGGTAAGGATTTGTTCGTGCGCGACCATACCGTTTATATGCGCACCACACTTGGCCCAGAGCGTGTTGATGTGATCTATCGCCGCATTGATGACGATTTCATTGATCCACTGGCGTTCCGAGAGGATTCAATGTTGGGAGTGCCAGGGCTGTTTGCAGCTTATCAAGCAGGTAATGTGACGCTTGCCAACGCGATTGGTACCGGAATTGCGGATGACAAGGCCATGTATATCCATGTGCCGGAGATGATCCGGTTTTATTGCGGCGAGGAGCCAATCCTCTCAAATGTGCCCACGCGCGAATTGAGCAAGCCGGAAGATCTACGCTATGCGTTGGATCACCTTGATGAACTGGTGATCAAGGAAGTGCATGGTTCTGGGGGTTACGGCATGTTGGTCGGTCCGGCCGCAAGTCGGGATGAGCTGCGTATTTTCCGGGAAAAGATTGTTGCCGATCCCAGTCGGTACATTGCGCAGCCGACACTGGCACTTTCAACCTGCCCAACTTATGTGGGGCAGGGGATTACACCACGCCATGTTGATTTGCGTCCCTATGTGCTGTCCGGCAAGGAAATTACGATGGTGCCTGGCGGGCTGACGCGTGTTGCCCTCAAGGAGGGTTCGCTGGTTGTCAACTCATCTCAGGGTGGGGGCACCAAGGACACCTGGGTTCTGGAAAAATAAGAGAGGGATAACAAGATGCTATCAAGCACAGCCGATCACCTTTACTGGATGGCGCGCAGTATGGAGCGTGCTGAAAATACAGCCCGTGCACTCGATGTTACTTACAGCATGTCGATGGTCAGTCAGGAGATTATCGATCCTTATCAGAACTGGAGCGCAGTGCTGAGTATCAGTGGGTTGCAGGAGCTTTTCAGTGGGCGTCATTCGGAACTCAATGCGGACAATATCCTGCACTTCATGGTGCTGGATCAATCAAATCCGGCGAGCATCATTTCCAGCCTCAGAACGGCGCGTGAAAACGCACATGCTGTGCGGGGCACAATTACTTCCGAAATGTGGGAGGCGATCAACCATACCTGGCTTGATATGTGTACCGTTAAAAGTCAGGGCATTCCTGAAGATGGGGTTTCCAGCTTTTTTGCGTGGGTCAAGGACCGTTCACATCTGACTCGCGGCATTACACATGGCACTCTGATGCGTGATGATGCTTTTCGTTTTTTGCGGCTTGGCACCTTTCTGGAACGTGCAGATAACACTGCACGCATACTTGATGTTAAATATCATGTTTTGATGCCTAGTCCGCAGGATGTAGGTGGTGCTGCCGATTTTTACCATTGGAGTGCCATTCTGCGTTCCGTTAGCGCGCTGGAAACCTTTCGCAAGGTTTATCGCGATGCCATTACGCCGAAGCGCGTTGCCAACTTACTCATCCTGCGTCCGGATATGCCGCGCTCGCTGCATTTTTGCATGGCTGAGGTGAACCGCCTGCTACAGGAAATCAGTGGTCGCACACCCTGGTCATTGCACCGGCAGATAGGGCGCATGCACTCAGAGTTGCGTTATGGTCAGATTGAGGACATTATCGCATTTGGCTTGCATGAATACCTGACCATTTTTCTGGAGCGCATCTATGAGCTTGGCGACCAGATCAACATGACGTACTTCTGGCCAATGGATACATAACAGATGTCCGTTGCTTGTTGATTGAAGGCCGGTTACGATATGCGTCCATATCTTTTGCATATCCAATGAGCAGGTTAAAAAATGACGTATTGTGTTGCTGCCATGATTGATGCCGGGCTTGTCCTGGCTTCTGATTCAAGAACGAATGCTGGCGTGGATAATATTTCCACCTTCCGCAAGATGCACACCTATCAAAACCACGGTGAACGGGTTTTAGTTTCCATGTGTTCCGGAAATCTGGCCGTAACGCAGTCAATGTATAACCTGATTGATCAGGCTATACGGCGCAACGATGGCTCGCCGTCCATCATGAATGTGCGCTCTATGTATGAGGTGGCGGAATTGTTTGGCGCAGCCTTGCGGGAAGTGCGCTTGCGCGACGGCCCTTTTTTACAGGAAAGCAATATTGATGCGGGTGCCAACGTTATTGTGGGTGGGCAAATTGCGGGTGAAGACCAGCGCTTGTTCATGGTGTATTCCGAAGGCAATTTCATTGAGGCCACGCCGTCAACGCCTTACTTCCAGATTGGGGAAATCAAATATGGCAAACCGATTATTGATCGCGTCATCACCGCAGAAACCACGCTGGATGACGCGGTGAAATGTATTCTGGTTTCCTTTGATTCGACCATGCGCAGTAATTTGACAGTCGGCTTTCCGATTGACATGGTGTGCTACGAGCGAAACAGCTTGGCGTTGAGGATGGTACGATGCTTTGACGAGGATGATGAGTACATGCGAGCCCTGAGAAGTGACTGGAATGAAGGGGTAAGGCAGGCGTTTGTGCATCTTCCCTCGCCGAACTTGAATCAGTGGGGTTGAATTTGCGGATGAAGGGAGGTGTGCTTGGTAGCGTTGCTTCCCAAAAGGAAACATTATGACGATTCGTGTCGCACTCCACCATCAAACACGGTATCGTTTCGATCGCTCCGTACAATTGTGGCCGCATCAGGTTCGCTTGCGTCCCGTCGGGCATTCTAGAACACCTATATCCAGTTATTCCTTGCGCGTCGAGCCGCAAGGACATTTCATCAACTGGCAGCAGGATCCGTATGGTAACTGGCTGGCCCGGTTGGTATTTCCTGAGCCAGCAGAGGCTTTAACGGTCACAGTTGATTTGGTGGCTGATATGACCGTTATCAATCCGTTTGATTTCTTCGTCGAAGAGTCTGCAGAGCGGTTCCCGTTTACTTATGAGTCTCAACTGGCGGTGGAACTGCACCCGTTTCTTGAAAAGGCAGAAGCAGGCCCTTTGCTTTCTAGATGGCTGGCAGCCACTCGCGCTGAAATTGGCCTTCAGGGCATGCAGATCAATGATTTTCTGGTGTTTCTAAATCAACGTGTGCAAAACGACGTTGGCTACGTCGTGCGCATGGAGCCGGGCGTACAGACACCGGAAGAAACACTGGAGCGCCATATGGGTTCTTGTCGCGATTCTGCATGGTTGTTGGTGCAGGTGTTGCGCCACTTCGGTCTGGCTGCGCGTTTTGCATCAGGCTATCTGATCCAGTTGGCAGCGGATGTAAAAGCGCTTGATGGGCCATCCGGGCCAGAAGAGGACTTCACCGATCTGCATGCATGGACAGAGGTATATATCCCCGGCGCTGGCTGGATCGGTCTTGACCCGACATCGGGCCTGCTGACAGGAGAAGGGCATATCCCGCTGGCATGCACTGCAGCGCCATCGTCTGCTGCACCGGTGATTGGTGCAACAGATATATGTGAATCGGAATTCGATGTCACGATGACGGTGACACGAATCCATGAAGATCCGCGTGTGACCAAGCCATACACGTCGGAGCAGTGGCAATCTGTTGAAAATCTGGGTGCTAAGGTCGAAAAGCAGCTTGCCCACCATGATGTGCGGCTGACCATGGGAGGGGAGCCTACCTTCGTTTCCATCGACGACATGGATGGCCCCGAATGGAATATCACAGCACTCTCCGACAAAAAACTTGAGTTGGCGGACGATTTGCTTAAGCGGCTGCAGGCACGTTTCGCAAAGGGCGGATTGCTGCATTTTGGACAAGGGAAATGGTATCCGGGCGAGCCCCTGCCGCGCTGGGCGCTGGCATGCTACTGGCGCGAAGACGGCGAGCCGCTGTGGCGTCATTCCGAGTTGCTTGATCATGATGGCTCGGAGATTGAGTGTAAAACGCTTGATGCGGCACGTTTTGCGGAAATTCTGTGTGAGCAACTCGGGTTGTCGTCGCAATATGTAATTTTGGCCTATGAGGATGTGGCGCATGCCATTTTCCAGGAACAGGGCTGGCCGGATAATCTGGATCCGCTGGAAGCCAGTTTGGACGATGCTGACGAGCGTCGGCGTCTGGCGCGCCTGATTGAGCGTGATTTGCGCGAACCGGCGGGATTTGTGTTGCCGCTCAAGCCGGTGGCGGGTTCCAGTAAAAAGAAAAAGGCTTCACCAGGATGGCGGTCCAGTCTGTGGCCTTTGCGTCGTGAACACCTCTATTTGCTGCCGGGTGATTCTCCTGCGGGGTTACGATTGCCACTTGCATCACTGCCATGGGTACTGCCTGAAGATCGTGAGGAAGACTATGTGCGCGACCCCTTTGATATCCGCGGACATTTACCGAAAGCAGGCAAGCGAAGCAAGCCAAAGAAAAAAGCGGTTCCTGAAGAAGTCGATGCACGCGAAGTGATTCATACGGCCTTGTGCATTGAAGTGCGGGGCGGCGTGCTGCACGTTTTCCTGCCGCCGCTAAATCATCTGGAAGACTTTGTTGATCTGGTGTCTGCACTGGAAACCAGTGCAACCGCGCTTGCTTTGCCGATACGTCTCGAAGGTTATCCGCCACCAGAAGACCCGAGATTGAAGGTGTTCAAGATCACACCGGATCCGGGGGTGATTGAGGTGAACATTCACCCTTCAGGAAATTGGGGCGAACTGGTTGAAAATACACATGCGTTGTACGAGGAGGCGCGCTTGGCGCGCCTAGGGGCGGAAAAGTTCATGCTGGACGGTCGGCATACCGGCACTGGCGGTGGTAATCACGTGACGATAGGAGCGGCGACACCAGCCGATTCCCCCTGTTTGCGTCGCCCCGACTTGTTGATGAGCATGATTGGCTACTGGCAGAATCATCCGGTGTTGTCTTACTTGTTTTCCGGTATGTTTATCGGTCCGACTAGCCAGGCGCCGCGTGTGGATGAGGCACGTCACGAAAGCCTGTACGAGTTGGAAATTGCCTTTCAGCAAATGCGGCAGCGCTTGAATGCTGGCGAGGAAAGCTTGGAACCATGGCTTGTGGACCGCTTGCTGCGCAATTTGCTGATCGATATTTCCGGCAATACGCACCGTGCCGAGTTTTGCATTGATAAACTTTACTCGCCAGACAGTCCAACGGGAAGGTTGGGTCTGGTGGAGTTTCGTGGCTTTGAGATGCCGCCTCATCCGCAGATGAGCTTGGTGCAGATGCTGTTGCTGCGCGCGCTGATTGCGCGCTTCTGGAGGGAACCGTATCAGGGGCGACTGATACGTTGGGGGACGGAATTGCATGACCGCTTCATGCTGCCGCACTTTATTGAGCAGGATATGCAGGATGTTGTGCTGGATTTGCAAAAGGCAGGTTACCCGTTTGAGTTTGAATGGTTTCTGCCTTTTCTGGAGTTCCGTTTTCCGCGCTATGGCACGGTTGTGTATAACAACATCGAGATCGAGTTGCGTCAGGCTATTGAGCCTTGGCACGTGCTTGGTGAGGAGGTGAGCGCAGGAGGAACGGCGCGCTATGTTGATTCTTCGGTCGAGCGCTTGCAGGTGCGGGTGCGCGGCATCAACGATGCGCGCTATGTCGTGACCTGCAACGGTCGTCCATTGCCACTGTCTGCAACCGGCGTGCGCGGCGAGTTCGTAGCCGGGGTGCGTTACCGAGCGTGGAGTCCTCCTTCAGCCTTGCATCCGACCATTGGTGTGCAATCACCGTTGGTATTCGATTTGGTCGATATGTGGAATAACCGTTCTATTGGGGGGTGCACTTACCATGTCGTCCACCCGGGAGGGCGCAGTTACGACGCCTTCCCTGTGAACTCTAATGAGGCAGAGGCGCGGCGCTTTGCGCGCTTCAGTCCGCATGGCCACACGCCGGGAACCATGGTCATACGGCGTGAAGGGCTAAACCCCGATTATCCGATGACACTGGACTTGAGAAGAGAGCCAGAGGTGTGGGACGGTGGGTCGGCACCGCTTTCCGTATCGGAGCAGATGCAACAAATACAGCAATAAGGCATCGTCAGAAAAGGGCGGTTGGCACGAAAAGCAATGTTTCTGGGATAATCGCCCCTGTCATGTCCGATCGCAACGCTACACAGAAGAATAGTTCCTCCCGTACAGGAAAAAAACGCCGTCCGTCCGAACCGCCGTTTCGCTATCCGCTACCGCCTATTGCCTATCCGGAAGAATTGCCTGTTTCCGCACGGCGTGAGGACATTGCGCGCGCGCTGGAAGCCAATCAGGTGATCATTGTCAGCGGTGAAACCGGTTCGGGCAAGACAACACAATTACCAAAGATATGTCTGGAACTGGGGCGCGGAAAGGCCGGCCTGATCGGCCACACTCAGCCGCGCCGGATTGCGGCTACCTCGACCGCCCGGCGTATCGCCAGCGAACTGAAAACGCCGCTGGGCGAAAACGTGGGCTTCAAGGTGCGTTTTTCGGACAAGATGGCGCATGGCGCATCTGTGAAGCTGATGACCGACGGTATTTTGCTTGCGGAAACGCAAACCGATCCATTGCTTCGGCAGTATGACACCATCATCATCGACGAGGCGCACGAGCGTAGCCTGAACATCGACTTTCTGCTCGGTTATCTCAAGCAACTGCTGCCGCGACGTAAAGACCTGAAAGTGATCATCACCTCGGCGACGATTGATGCCGAGCGCTTTGCGAGCCACTTTGCGCAAAATAACAAGCCCGCGCCGGTGATTGAAGTATCTGGCCGCCTGTATCCGGTGGAAGTTCGCTACCGGCCGGTTGAAGCGATGGCGCGAAACGCGGATCAGCCGGGCGATGCCAGCAAGAGTCTGGCGCAAAAGCAGAAAGAGCAGCGCGACCTGATTGATGCGGTGGCCGATGCAGTGGATGAACTGGCGATGCTCGGGCAGGGCGACGTGCTGGTGTTCCTGCCAGGCGAGCGTGAAATTCGCGATACGGCAGAAGCATTGCGCAAGCATCACCCGGCTCATACGGAAATATTGCCCCTGTATGCGCGCCTGTCTGCCAAGGAGCAGGAGCGTGTGTTTCAGACGACCAACCGGCGACGCATCGTGCTGGCAACCAATGTGGCGGAAACCTCGCTGACGGTGCCGGGCATTCGCTTCGTGGTTGATAGCGGGGTGGCGCGTGTGAAGCGTTACAGTTATCGCAACAAGGTCGAGCAGTTGCAGATCGAGCCGATTGCGCAATCGTCCGCCAACCAGCGTGCCGGTCGTTGCGGACGTGTCGCGGCTGGCGTGTGCATCCGACTGTACAGCGAGCAGGATTACGAGCAGCGTCCTGCTTATACCGATCCGGAAATTCTGCGCTCCTCGCTGGCTGCGGTCATCATGCGCATGAAATCCCTGCGCCTGACCGATGTGGAAACTTTCCCGTTCATTCAGCCGCCGCTGGGTCGTGCGATTGCGGATGGCTATCAGCTCTTGCAGGAACTGGGCGCGCTGGACGAGCAAAACAACATGACGCCAGTTGGGCGGCAACTGGCGCAACTGCCGCTTGACCCGCGCATCGGGCGTATGATCCTGGCCGCAAAAGACAATGTCTGCCTGACGGAAATGCTGATTATTGCCTCTGCCTTGTCGGTGCAGGACCCGCGTGATCGTCCGATGGAGGCGCAGGAGGCGGCGGACAATGCGCACAGAAAATTCCATGAGCCGCGCTCCGAATTCATGTCCTACCTGAAAATCTGGAACTGGTTTGAGGAGGCGATTGAGCACAAGAAATCGAACCGAAAATTGCAGGAACAGTGCCGGGAAAATTTTCTGTCGCAAATGCGCTTGCGAGAATGGCGCGATGTGCACTCCCAATTACTGGCCATTGCGCGCGAACAAAAGTGGCGGCTGAACGAGACACCCGCAACCTTCGAGCAGGTGCATATCGCGCTATTGGCAGGTTTGCTTGGCAATGTTGGTTTCAAAGCGGACGATGCCCCGCATTACATCGGCGCGCGCAGCATCAAGTTCAATATCTGGCCGGGTTCGTCGCTGGGCAAAAAGGCGGGCAAATGGGTGGTCGCCGCTGAGCTGGTGGATACGGCGCGGCTGTATGCGCGCTGTGTGGCGCAGATTCAGCCGGAATGGCTGGAGCGCGTGGGTGGTCATTTGCTGAAAAAGTCCTATGGCGACCCGCGCTGGGAAAAGCGTAGCGCGCAAGTGTCGGCCTTCGAGCGGGCAACGCTGTATGGCATGGTGGTTTACAGTCAGCGGCGCGTGGATTACGCACGCTTTAACCCGGAGCATGCGCGTGAAATCTTCATTCGGCAGGCGCTGGTCGAGGGGGATTTCGAGACGCGCGCGCCATTCTTTGCGCATAACCAGAAACTGGTGCGCGAAATCGAAAAACTGGAGCACAAGGCGCGCCGTTTCGATGTGCTGGTCGACGACGAACTGATCTTTGCGTTTTACGACCAGTACCTGCCGGACGACGTTTTCAACGGTATTTCGTTCGAGAAATGGCATAAGGACATCGCTGCCAAACAGCCGAAACTTTTGTTCCTGAATCGTGACGATTTGATGCGTCACGAGGCGGCCGGCGTGACGACGGACCTGTTCCCGAAGCGCATCAAAATGGCCGGCACGGACATGGGGTTGACCTACCATTTCGAACCGGGCAGCGTGCGTGATGGCGTGACGCTGTCAGTGCCGCTTTATGCCTTGAATCAGGTATCGGCCGAGCGTAGCGAGTGGCTGGTGCCCGGCATGCTGAAGGAGAAAGTGCAATTGCTGCTCAAATCGCTGCCGCAAAAGTTGCGCCGCCATTGCGTGCCTTTGCCACAGTGCGCGGCCGAGTTTTCCGAACGCATGCAGGCGGATGAACGCTATGGCAAGGTGCCGTTGCTGGATGTGTTGATGGCGGATTTGCGTGAACAGCGTGGGGTGAATGCGAAGCAGAGCGATTTCAAACTTGAGACGCTGCCCGCGCACTTGTCCATGAATTTCAAGATAATCGATGAGCATGGACGCCAGCTTGATATGGGGCGCAATCTCGCCGCCTTGCGCGCAACACTGAGTGGCGAGGCGCGCGAGCAATTTCAGCAACTGGCAGAAAAAGGTCGACAGCGTCCGGTAAAAGGCAAGGAGAAATCTGCATCGGAATCAGTGCTGGAAGTTGATGTAGTGGCAGAGTCGCAATATGACAACATTACGTCCTGGCATTTTGGTGAATTGCCGGAATTACTGGAAATTTCGCGCGGGAAACAAACGCTGATGGGCTATCCGGCACTGGTTGATCAGGGAACACACTGCAGGCTCGAAGTGTTTGACGATCCGGACGTGGCAGAGCGCACGCACCGCGCGGGTTTGCGCCGCCTGTTTGCGCTGCAACTCAAGGATCAGGTCAAATACCTGACGAAAAATATTCCCGGACTGCAGCAGATGGGGATGCATTTCATTTCGCTGGGCACGCAGGAAGAATTGCGCGATCAGATCATTGAGGCGGTACTTGATCTGGCTTGCATGCAGACACCCTTGCCAAGGAATGCCGAAAAATTTGAAGCTCGCCGTGAGCAGGGGCGCATGCGGATTGGCTTGCTTACCAATGAGGTTGCCAAGCTGGTATCAGCTATATTGATCGAGTATCACGCCTTGCAGCGCAAGTTGCAGAGCATCAAGGCGAATGCTCAGGCAGCCAGCGATGTTCAATCCCAGTTGCAGGCGCTGATGAACAAGCGTTTCCTTTCGGAAAACGATTATGCCCGCTTGAGTCACTTTCCGCGCTATCTGAAAGGGATCGGCGTGCGTATCGACAAGTTGCGCAACGACCCGACACGCGATGCACGGCAGATGGTGGAGTGGCAGCAGCTTGCCAGCAAATTTCAACGTGCTTTAAAAGAGCGAGGCGGTTATTCCAGCGATCCGAAAATGCGCGAGTTTCGCTGGATGCTGGAAGAATTGCGCGTCTCGCTCTTTGCACAGGAACTGAAAACACCGATGCCGGTTTCCGTGAAACGCTTGCAGAAGATGTGGGATGCCATGCAACGTTAATGCGCTTGCGAATATGCAATGAATTGCATTATTAATGGTTTTATTAGGTAATATTGCATCCCCCATATTTCAGACTTAACATCTCTCACTTGCGTGTTGAACGCTATTTACTTGAGAGGTGTAGTTCCATGAAAAATATGAAAAAAATAGCAATTTTGCTGGGCGCGATGCTGCTTTCGGCAAGTTGTTTTGCACAGGACATCATCAAGCTTTCGACGACGACCAGCACGGAGAACTCCGGGTTGTTGAGCCATTTGCTGCCAGCGTTTGAGGCCAAGACCAACAGCAAGGTGCACGTGATATCGGTCGGTACCGGCAAGGCGCTGAAACTGGCAGAAAACGGTGATGTGGATGTGACGCTGGTGCATGCGCGCCCATCCGAAGACAAGTTCGTCGCAGCCGGCCATGGCGTTGATCGTCGTGACGTCATGTTCAATGACTTTGTGGTCGTTGGGCCGGATTCCGATCCAGCCGGCATCGAGGGCTCGAAAGACGTGATCGCCGCCATGAGCAAAATCGCAAGCAGTAAATCACGCTTCGTTTCCCGGGGGGACAATTCAGGCACTGAGAAAAAAGAGCAGATTTACTGGAAAGAAGCGGGCGTCAAGCCAAGCGGTGAAAACTACATTGCAGCGGGTCGCGGCATGGGCGAAGTATTGACGATGGCGGCGGAAATGCAGGCCTATACATTGAGTGACCGTGCCACCTACATTGCCTACCGTGCCAAGACCGGCCTGAGCATCATGACGGAAGGTGATCCGAAAATGTTTAACCCATACGGCATCATTGCGGTGAATCCGAAGAATCATCCGGGCGCCAATTATGAGGGTGCCATGAAGCTGATTAAATGGATTACGTCCAAGGAAGGGCAGGACATGATTGCGGCATTCCGCGTGAATGGCAAGCAACTGTTTTTTCCTTCTGCCAAATAAGAATTGCCTGGGCTTAAATGCCAGCAGACTTTTGTGCAGTGAGCGCAACCAGGTCGTTTTAGATATTCAAGAATTTCCGCAGACTTTCCATCACACGGAAAGTCTGCGTTTTTTATTCATGTTCCCGGTTTCAAATTTCGACGTGCTGTCTGGCAAGCC
Source organism: Burkholderiaceae bacterium (assembly GCA_963666295.1). Lineage (GTDB taxonomy): Bacteria > Pseudomonadota > Gammaproteobacteria > Burkholderiales > Burkholderiaceae_D > QZKY01. The sequence goes on from OY762707.1 coordinate 2,061,906, forward strand.
TTGCAAAAACCGTACTTGAACGGTACGTTTGGGCGGATTTTATGCCGCTCGTGACCGCACGGGGCGCTACTTTTCGCGTAAAATTAGCACGTTTTCCGCATTGGTTTTTTTCGGGTCAGATCAGGCTTTTCAGTTATTCATCCATCTTTTAATCGGGCAAAAAATGAGCATTAAATCCGACAAATGGATTCGCCGCATGGCGGAAGAGCATGGCATGATTGAACCGTTCGAGCCGAGGCAGGTTCGCTCCGTGAACGATCAGCGGATTGTTTCTTATGGCTTGTCTTCGTATGGATACGATATTCGTTGCGCCGATGAGTTCAAGATTTTTACCAACATTAACAGCACGATTGTTGATCCGAAGAATTTTGACGAAAATTCGTTTGTCGATATCAAAAGCGATGTGTGCATCATCCCGCCAAATTCATTTGCTTTGGCGCGAACGGTTGAGTATTTCCGCATTCCACGTAGCACTTTAACGGTTTGTCTGGGTAAATCCACGTATGCGCGCTGCGGCATCATCGTGAATGTGACGCCGTTCGAACCGGAGTGGGAGGGGTATGTGACGTTGGAATTCTCAAATACGACGCCACTGCCGGCAAAAATCTATGCGTGGGAAGGTTGTGCGCAAGTGCTGTTTTTCGAAAGCGACGAAATTTGTGAAACTTCGTACAGGGACCGTGGTGGCAAATATCAGGGGCAAACTGGGGTGACTTTGCCGAAAGCGTAAGCAATTTTCTATTATTTTTCGCAGGAAAAAGCACTGAATGCCAATTTATTATTTGCGCCGCATAACAGGGAGAGAGCGTAGCGAGGCGACGAATCGCCATCTGGGCTTTTCCCTGGCATTTGTTGCCGGCGCGATGAATGCAGGTGCTTTTTTGGCAGTCAAGCAATACACCACGCACATGACGGGGATTACCAGCTCCATCGCACATGGCTTCATCGAAGGGGACTACAAATTTGCGCTGGCTGGCGTGGGTGCGATTCTCTCTTTCTTGGCTGGCGCGGCATTTTCGGAAATTCTCATTAACTGGGGACGCAACAACGAACTTCATAGCGAATATGCCTTTCCCTTGATGGTCGAGGCGGTGCTGTTGCTGATATTTGGTTGTTTGGGGCAGTTTTTTTGCCAGTACACGGGGCTGTTTGTATCAATCACGGTCATGTTACTGTGCTTCACGATGGGGCTGCAAAATGCCATCATTACCCGCATCTCCAATGCTGTGGTCCGTACCACACATGTAACAGGAATCCTGACTGACGTAGGCATTGAATTCGGGCGCATGTTTTTCTGGAATCGCAGGGTCGACCAAGCAGATGAGGCCTATATTCGCGCCAATCGCCAGAAACTGTATTTGCTTGGCGGGTTGTGGGTCATGTTTTTATTGGGTGGCCTCGTCGGCGCCTTTGGCTTTTTATTTGTCAGGTACTACGCGACCATTCCGCTGGCAGTTATTCTGGCGACGCTAGCCTTTGTGCCCATGTACGATGATGTCGTGCGTAGCAAAAAATGAGGGTGTAACGAGTCATGCAAAAAGCGCCGCATACCTTTACCTGGCCGATCCGGGTTTACATTGAAGATACAGATGTCGGCGGCGTTGTTTATTATGCCAATTACCTCAAGTTTTTCGAGCGCGCCCGAACCGAATGGTTACGGATGCTTTCCATTTCTCAGGCGGATCTGATTGGTCAGCATGACGCGATTTTCGTGGTTTCAGGTGCCTCGATCGATTACCGTGCGCCGGCACGTCTGGATGACGAAATAAGGATTGCTTCTAGAGTCGATCGTCTTGGGCGCGTATCGATTCGTTTTGTGCAAGAGGCATGGCGCGACGACGTGCTGCTTGCTTCGGCAACGGTCAGCGTGGCCTGTGTCGCATTTGATTCCTTGCGTCCAAAGCCGATACCGGAGTCGGTTCGGATAAAAATGCAGACCGTGTCATAGGCATTTAATATCGGCATTGCAGGCTCAAGCCTTGCTTGAGGATTGCGGTACTCTTTTTGGCTTTTTAATGACGACCCTGATTTTTACCACATCATGACTGTTTCGCAAGATCTCTCTCTTATTTCCCTGATTACGGGCGCTTCGTTGATTGTTCAGCTGGTGATGGCGCTGTTGTTGTTTGTTTCAGTCATGAGCTGGGCCTACATTTTCCGCAAATTGTTTGCCATTCGCCATGCGCGTGTGCAAACCGAAGCCTTTGAGCGCGCCTTTTGGTCGGGAGGTAGCCTGCAACGTTTGTACCAACAGTCCGGTCGGGATGCGGAGCAAGGTGCGTTAGGGCGCATTTTTGCATCTGGTATGGGCGAATATATAAAGACCAAAGGCGGCGCAAACGATAAATCGAATCTTGATCAGGCGGTCATGGTGGATGGCGCGCGCCGCGCGATGCGCGCCGCCTATCAGCGCGAGATGGATAGCTTGGAATCGCACCTCGCCTTTCTGGCATCAGTTGGCTCCGTTTCGCCTTATGTTGGCTTGTTCGGAACGGTCTGGGGCATCATGAATTCGTTTCGCGGATTGGCCAATGTACATCAGGCCACGCTGGCAGCGGTGGCACCCGGTATTGCAGAGGCACTGGTGGCAACGGCGATTGGCCTGTTTGCAGCGATTCCGGCGGTGGTCGCTTATAACCGCTACTCGCATGATATTGACCGGCTTTCGATCCGCTTCGAGAGCTTCATCGAAGAGTTCTCCAACATTTTGCAGCGGCAATCTGCCAGGGAACTGGGATGAAAGGCTTCATGCGCGGCGGGCGTTCACGCAAGTTCAAGTCTGAAATCAATGTGGTCCCCTATATTGACGTCATGCTGGTGCTGCTTGTGATTTTCATGGTCGTTGCGCCGCTGACCACGCCCGGCATCGTTGACCTGCCAACTGCTGAAAAAAGCACGCGCCCACCGACCGAATATATCCAGATCATGCTGCGCCCGGATGCGGAATCGAAGATTGGGATAAAGCAGCAGCAGGGCGGGGGCGGCCACACGGAAACCGTTGCCAGTCGGACTGAGCTGATGCACAAATTGCGTGACTTGCATAACCGGAATCCGAAATATCCGGTATTGATTGCGGCTGACAAGGCAAGCCGCTATGAAGATGTCATCCGCGTGATTTCCGACGCCAAGAAAATGGGGATTTCGCGCGTCGGGCTGGCAACCCAATAGTCATGGTGAGGTGATTGCATGACAGGCACCATTCACTACGAAATACCGCAAGATTCAAATGGCGGCAAAGGCCTGTTGTTGGCGGTGCTGGTGCATCTTTTACTGATTGGTTTTCTCTGGATCGGTGTTTCCTGGCAAAGCGACCACACAGCTGGCGTTGATGCCGAAGTCTGGAACCTCAAATTTGAAGATGCCGCTCCTATGCCGGCCAAGGCGCCGTCGCCACCGCCAGTGCGTGAAAAGATCGTTGAAAAGCCGGTTGCCAACGAGCTGGTCAAGCCGAAGATTGATCCTGAAATTGCATTAAAGAAGGAAAAAGAAAGAAAAAAGCGGGAAGCGCTTGAGAATAAGCGAGAGGCCGAGAGAAGGGAGAAAGAAAAACGACGCAAGCAGCGATTGGCCGAAGAAAAGAAAAAGCGTGAATTGGCCGAGCAGCAAGCACAAGAGAAAGCTTCTTTTGAGAAATTGCGCGAGGAACAGATGCAGCGCATTATGGCCGTTGCGGGTAGCGGTGGCAGGGGCATTGCTGCTCGCTCTGCTGGTCGCTTGAGTGATTCATACAAAGCGAAACTAAGAGCAAAGATTCGCTCCAACACGGTATTTACGGTGCCGCCCGGCTTGAACGACAACCCCGATGTGCAATATGCTATCAAATTGTTGCCGGATGGAACGTTGCGCCGTCCGCCGGAAAAGCTGAAATCGTCCGGCGTATCGGGATTTGATCAGGCGGTAGCAAGGGCCATCGCCAAATCGGTGCCATTTCCGCGTGATGAATCGGGCAAGGTGCCGCCTGAACTGACGATTATTCACCAACCAAAAGATTAAACGGACTAACGATGCCTTCCTTTCTTCGCTCTCTGACCGCAATGGTGCTTTTTCTGGCTTCCGTGATCTGTGCGCCGGCATGGGGGCAACTCAGCATTGAAATTTCGGGGGTTGGCGCAAATCAGATTCCGATAGCCGTTGCGCGTTTTGCCAATGAGGCGGACATTCCACAGAAAATCAGCGAAATCGTCAAGGCCGATCTGGCGCGTTGTGGGCTGTTCAGGATTGTCCATACGGGCAGCGAGATTTCCGAAAATGATACGGTCAATCATGACGAGTGGCGTGCACGCGGAGCGGATGCCCTGCTGGTTGGCAGTGTCCAGCGTCATGCAGACGGTCGTTTTGAAGTGCGTTATCGCCTGTTTGATACCGTGCGTTCGACGCAGCTTTCGGCGCAGGCGATCGCTGTCAGTCAGCATTATTTGAGATTGTCGGCCCATAAAGTGGCGGATGACGTCTATGAAAAGCTGACTGGCGTGCCGGGCATTTTCTCAACACGCATTGCTTATGTCGCCAAGGCGGGCTCCCAGTTCAAGCTGGAAATCGCCGATGCGGACGGGTACGGAAGGCAGTTTGCACTGGTATCGAAAGAGCCGATCATGTCACCGTCATGGTCGCCGGACGGCACTAAGGTGGCCTACGTTTCGTTTGAATCCAAAAAGCCGGTTGTGTACGTGCAGGATCTGAGAACTCGCAAGCGTACCGTGATTGCCAATTATCGTGGCAGCAACTCTGCGCCGGCATGGTCGCCTGATGGGAAGCAGCTCGCGCTGGCGCTGGCGCGCAAGGGATTGACCCAATTGTATCTGGCGGATGCAGACGGGCGCGGTTTACGCCGTTTGACGCGCACCTCGTGGATTGATACCGAGCCGCGCTTTTCCGCGGACGGCCAGTCTTTGTACTTCACCAGTGACCGCAGCGGCGGGCCACAAATTTATCGTATGAGCGTCAATGGCGGTCCCGCTGAACGCGTGACTTTCTATGGCAATTACAACGTCAGTCCGCGCATCTCGCCGGACGGCAAATCCATGGCATTCGTTTCGCGTCGTGAAGGGCGCTATCAATTGTATTTGCTTGACCTGGAAACCGGTCAGGAATTACCGTTGTCAGAGACGGACAATGATGAATCACCCAGCTTCTCCCCTAACGGGATGTACATTATGTATGCAACCGAATCTGGAGGCCGCGGCGCGCTTTCGGTAGTTTCTGTAGATGGCCGCGTCAAACACAGCCTGTCTATGCAGGCGGGTGATATTCGGGAGCCGACATGGGGCCCATTCATGAAGTAATTCTCACGTTTTAACCAACAAGGAAAAGGCAATGCGACATTTCAAGACTTTGGCAATTATTTTTTCAAGCGTACTCGTGTTGAGTGCATGCGGCTCGTCCGTCAAGCTCGACGATAGCGCAGCAGACGGTAGCGCTGGTTCAGCAGCAGATTCCCGCTCCGTATCCACGGTAAATGCAACATCTTCTGATCCGCTCAACGACCCGCAAGGCGTGCTGGCCAATCGCAGCATCTATTTCGACTTTGACAGTTTTGTCGTCAAGGAGCAGTATCGCCCGGTTGTAGATGCACATGCCAAGTACCTAGTATCCAATCCTGCACGCAAGATCGTGATCCAAGGCAATACTGACGAGCGCGGTGGCAGAGAATACAATCTCGCATTGGGTCAAAAGCGTGCGGAAGCGGTGCGCAAGATGATGTCTCTGCTGGGTGTGTCGGATCAACAGGTTGAAGCGGTTTCCTATGGCGAAGAGAAGCCGAAGGCAATGGGCAGCGACGAGTCAGCATGGTCGCAAAACCGTCGCGCTGACCTCGTTTATTGATTTTTGGCATGCTGACTCGATCCACGAGCATTCTGGGAGCGGCGCTGTTTGCGGCGCTGCTGCCGCTCAAGGCCAATGCGGCGCTTTTTGCGGATGATGAGGCGCGTCGTGCCATTCTCGATTTGCGCGTCAAGCTTGAAACCAAGGCGGATAAGGCAAGTGTGCTTGAGCTCGCCAATCAGTATGAGGTTTTAAAGCAGGAAGTGGCCCGTTTGCGCGGTCAGGTTGAGCTGTTATCCAACGAGTTGGCGAAAGCCCAGCATCGACAGAAGGATTTTTATGTTGAGTTGGATGAGCGCTTGCGCAAGCTGGAACCCCGAAGCAAGGTTATTGACGGCAAAGAGGTAAGCGTTGAACCGGGCGAACAGCAAGCATATGAAGCGGCCATGGCGCGTTTCAAGGAGGGGGCATATCAGAAGGCCGGGTGGTCTTTCTCGTCTTTCTTGAATCGCTATCCAGATTCAGCCTATGCGGCTTCAGCACATTACTGGTTGGGCAATGCTTTTTTTGCGCAACGTGACTGTCATAAAGCAAGCAAGGCGCATACGGTTGTAGTGGATAGCTATGCAGACACGCCACACGCACCGGATGCCATGTTGAACATTGCAACTTGCCATATTCAACTCAAGGACAAGTCATCGGCGAAGAAAACGCTGGAAAATCTCGTTGAGCGTTATCCTGAGACAGAGGCTGCAAAAACGGCCTCAGAAAGACTGGCGGCGATGAAGTAAGCGCTCCAGAAACACTCAAAACCAGGCTCGGCATCACTGCAAGCCTGGTTTTTTTATGTTGACTCTGCCGAATATGGCTTAGTGCTTGCCTTTGCCTATCAGGTGTAACGAATCTTCCACGCGCTGGTTGGCGGCATGCCAGCGCATCACCAGGAACATCATTCCAGCCACGAACGAACCGAAGATAAGGATAACGGTATTGATACCAAAATCTAAGGAAATCATCCCGGCATACAGTAACAGCATCACCAGAATTGAAAGATTCTCATTGAAATTCTGAACGGCGATGGAGTGGCCAGCACTCAAGAGTACATGACCTCTGTGCTGAAGCAGAGCATTCATTGGTACGACGAAGAAGCCGGACAATACACCGACGAGTACCAGTACAGGGTAGGCAAACCAAATGTTATAGATGACGACCATCAGCATGACGACAAACCCCATCGCCATACCTAGTGGCATAACGGAGAGCGCTTTTCTTAACTTGACGACGCGCGCAGCGGCTACCGCGCCAAAGATAATCCCGAAGGCAACAATCCCCTGCAGGAAAGCGGCCTTGTCGAGTTGCAGGCCAAGGTGGCCTTCAGCCCACTTCAGAATGATGAATTGCAGAGCGGCGCCAGCTCCCCAGAATAGCGTGGTGACGGCCAGCGAGATCTGTCCCAGTTTATCTGACCAGAGCGTTTTGCAGGCGACAGCAAAACCGGCAACCAGCTTGACGGGATTGCGGTGCTGCCTTTCATAGCGCGCACCGGTGTCTGGAATGAACAGGTTAAAGAAAGCAGCAAGAAAATAGACAAACCCCACGACGCAAAGTGCCGCCTCGCCGGTCGTATCAATGCCTGTCGTGAAAAACGGGAAGTCGAGTGAGAGTAGAAAAGCCGATACTTTTGCGTTGATAAGGGTGCCGCCCAGGACCGTGCCAAGGATGATGGACGTTACGGTCAGGCCTTCGATCCAGCCATTGGCTTTAACCAGCATTTCTGGCGGCAGCAGTTCGGTCAGGATGCCATACTTGGCCGGAGAATAAGCGGCGGCACCAAAGCCGACGATGCCATACGCAAGTAGCGGGTGTACATCGAAAAATAGCATCGAACAGCCTACGACCTTGATCAGGTTGGTGATGAACATCACTTTGCCTTTTTGCATCGAATCTGCAAAAGGGCCAACAAATGCAGCCAGAAGGACATACGAGGTCACAAAAAACAGCTTTAATAACGGCGTCATCCAGGCGGGTGCCGCGATACTCTTTAAGAGGAAGATAGCTGTGATGAGGAGTGCATTGTCAGCGAGCGAGGAAAAAAACTCGGCCGCCATGATGTTGTAAAAGCCGCGGTTCATTGATAAGCCAAGAGATTGCAAAGAAGGTCCGCAAGCTTTATACCATGAAAGCAGCCTAAGTCTGAAACTTTGAAGCCAACAGCCGCCTTTGATGGCTTGTGTCCGGTAAAATGGTGCATTGCCTTTCAAATTTTATGTTTGCGAAGGTTTACGCCATCATAAAGAATCAACATGTTCAGACCCCTTGTCGCCGTTATGGATGTTGCTGCGATGCAGCACAATTTAGCTGTCGTTCGATCCTGTGTTCCAAAATCAAGAATATGGAGCGTTGTTAAGGCGAACGCTTACGGGCACGGCCTTGAGCGCAGTGTGCGCGCTTTTGAGGAGGCTGACGGCATGGCGCTGGTTGAAATTGAAGGCGCGGTAAAGCTGCGTGAGATGGGCTGGACAAAGCCGATCTTGATTCTGGAAGGTTTCTTTGCATCGGAAGACATTCACACCATTGTGAATGAGAGATTGGAACTGACCATACACTGCAATGAGCAGATCGAGATGCTTGAGAAAACCCGCGTTTCAGCGCCGCTCGACATTCATCTCAAAATGAACACCGGCATGAACCGGCTTGGTTTCAAGCCAAAGTTGTGGCGTTCTGCTTACGAACGATTGCGTGCCATTCCCGCGGTGCGCAAAATTTCTTTCATGACGCACTTTGCCAATGCAGAAATGCTGGAAAGCAATCCGATGCCTTTTGCCGAACAACTGCGGCGTTTCGATAACGAGACGGTAGAGTTGGAAGGTGAGCGCAGCCTCTCCAATTCTGCGGCGGTGTTGGTGCACCCTGAGTTGGCGACTGACTGGGTGCGTCCCGGTATCATGCTGTATGGCGGCACGCCTGGTGGAAAAACTGCAGAAGAGTATGGCCTGAAGCCGGCGATGACGCTCAAAAGCAAGATTATCGCCATTCAGGAACTGGATGCAGGGGAATCGATTGGTTATGGTAGCCGATACGTGGCGGACCATCCGATTCGCATTGGTGTGGTGGCTTGCGGATATGCGGATGGCTACCAGCGACGCTCACCAAACGGTACCCCGATTCTGGTGGAGGGCGTGCGCACCCAATTGCTCGGGCGGGTTTCGATGGATATGCTGACGGTTGATTTGACGCCTGTGCCGCAGGCACACGTGGGCAGCACGGTAACGCTGTGGGGTGAAGGCTTGCCAATTGAGGAAGTGGCGAATGCAGCCGGCACGGTCGGTTATGAATTGATGTGCGCATTATCCTTGCGCGTCCGGGTTGAGGAGCGCTGAGTCAGCGCTACACCCGTGCAAGACCTGATTTTCTCCGGGAGGCGCGTAAGCACAAGCGTCGTTTCTTCTGACAATCAATAAGTGGGCGATGGCAAAAGCAAAAACCAATTTCAGTTGCACAGAATGTGGCGCCACCAGCGGCAAGTGGACAGGGCAATGCCCGGGCTGCGGGCAGTGGAACACGATGGTCGAAGCAGTTATCGAAACAATCACGCACCGATATGCCATGTCGCCACAAAGCCTGGCACCCGCCGCACCGCTGCAAACCCTTTCCGAAATCGAAGCCGTTGATGTGCCGCGCTTTGGTACCGGTATCGAAGAGTTCGACCGCGTATTGGGTGGTGGTCTGGTTTCGGGTGGGGTGGTGCTGATTGGCGGGGACCCTGGCATCGGAAAATCGACCTTGCTGCTGCAGGCGCTGGCAAACCTGTCGCGGGCTATGAGTGTGCTGTATGTTAGCGGTGAGGAATCTGGCGCGCAGATTGCCTTGCGGGCCAGGCGGCTGGTGATTAATGCGAAAGCGTTGAAGTTCCAGGCTGAAATCCAGCTTGAAAAGATTCTCGCCACACTGGCGGAACAAAAGCCGCAGGTTGCGGTGATCGATTCCATCCAGACCTTGTATTCCGAAGCGCTGACTTCTGCGCCTGGATCGGTGGCGCAAGTGCGCGAATGTGCGGCACAACTGACGCGCCTGGCCAAGCAATCCGGCATTACCGTCATTCTGGTTGGGCACGTCACCAAGGAAGGCACGCTAGCCGGGCCGCGTGTGCTGGAACATATTGTTGATACCGTACTGTATTTTGAAGGCGATACCCATTCCAGCTTTCGCTTGATTCGCGCGTTCAAGAACCGTTTTGGCGCGGTTAACGAACTGGGCGTGTTTGCCATGACTGAAAAGGGGCTGAAAGGCGTTTCCAACCCCTCTGCGCTGTTTTTGTCGCAGCATGGCAGTCAGGTGTCGGGTTCGTGCGTGATGGTCACACAGGAAGGCACACGCCCCCTGCTGGTTGAAATTCAGGCGCTGGTGGATTCGTCACACTTGCCAAATGCGCGTCGCTTATCCGTTGGGTTAGAGCACAATCGCCTAGCGATGCTGATGGCGGTGCTGCATCGCCATGCCGGCATTGCTGCCTTCGATCAGGATGTGTTCATCAACGCCGTTGGTGGTGTAAAGATTACCGAGCCCGCTGCTGATTTGGCTGTGTTGCTGGCGATTCATTCTTCCATGCGCAACAAGCCGTTGCCGAGGGGGCTGGTCGTGTTTGGCGAGATTGGACTGGCAGGCGAGATACGCCCGGCTCCGCGTGGGCAGGAGCGCTTGCGTGAAGCGGCCAAGCTCGGTTTTTCGATTGCGCTTATTCCAAAATCAAATGCGCCAAAAAAACCGATCGCGGGTATGAGAGTGGTGCCGGTTGAGCGGATTGATGAGGCATTTATGCGGTTGCGAGAGCTGGGCTGAGTAAGCGTCCGGTTTATCAGTTAGCACATGGGGTGCAGGACAGACTCGATTCTCTCAGAGAGAAGAAAGCCTCATCAAAACCCGGGGCGGTTCAGGCTGGCCCTCACTTGAGGTACGGGAAAAACTTCCGATCATCGGCAAGCATGTGTTTGGCAACCACCTCATGCGCAAGAAAGGAAAAGAGTTCCCCAATTTCCAACTGGTCGTTCTCGTATTTCTGGGCAAGGTCTGATGCCTGGGCGACTAAATTCTGATGAATATCATGGTGCTCTTTCGCCAGCGGCCATTCCGTTTCATTGAAAATAGCTTCTTCGTCTTCGAAATGCTGTACAACCTCTGCCAAGAGCGCAGAAATCTGGCTGGTTATGACATCTTTGGGCTGCCCTGCCAGCACGGCGCCCATCAACTCATTAGACTGCTCAAATAACACGCGATGTTGTGTGTCAATGAGTGGGTGACCACATTCATAAGCCGAGCGCCAGATGAGGCCAACAAAATTTGGCGTTACCACTTCATAGTAGTCATCCATGCCGCCCGGATCATCCAGGCTAATCGCGGATTCAATTTCAACCCGATTGCGCCCAGCTTCCTTGGCGTTATACATGGCCTTGTCGGCGCGCGCGAGCAAGGATTCAAAAGTATCCCCTATGGAACTTACCGCAATCCCGATGCTTGCGGTTATCTGACCAACCTCCGGGATGTCTTGATCAGAAATGGCTACCCTCATGCGTTCAGCCGTAAGGCTGGCGCTCATCCGTCCGGTGTTTGGCAAAAGCACCACAAATTCCTCGCCGCCCCATCTCCCGAGTATATCTGTCGATCTCAACGCGGTTTGAGCCGCAGCGCAGAATGCCTTGATGACTTCGTCGCCTGTGGCGTGGCCCCATTTATCATTAACGTTTTTGAAATGGTCAATGTCTGCAAATATGACCGAGAAAGGGTGGCCGTATCTGTTGAACATTTCAATCTCGCGCTTTGCGCTGGTTTCAATATGAGCGCGATTCCAAACACCCGTCAGTTGATCCGTAGTCACTTGCTCCCTTAATTGCGAGACGGTTTGCTGAAGATCGCTAATCACTCTCGCTGCCTTATCCAGCTCTGAATTCAGCTTCCTGGCGGAACTCTGTGTTTCGTCGGCCAAGGCAATCGCTACGACAGCCACGCCTATTGTGCTGCCGTCCGCGCCCTTGTATGGAAAGCGGATGGTTGCGCAATTGACCTTCCTTCCATCAAAATCAAATTGCTCCAGGAATTTTAATGCTTCCCCTGTATCAAGCACCTGAGCATCTCTTAACTCAATTTCAGCGGCATGATCCTTGGTAACCCAATTCTTGATTGTGGTGCCGATCAGTGCTCCTGGATCAGTCCTGAAAAGCGCTTCGTAGGAGTTGTTTGCATAGATATAACGAAACTTTTTGTCCTTGACGCCAACCATGGCCGTGCTACCAAGAAGTGCGCCAAGGCTGTGGAGAAATTCGGCATTAACCAAGGGAAATGTATTTTGGGCTAACTCTTTGGACATAAGCGCATGAAAACAAAATTCGGGACTGAGTGCGAAAATAGTCACAACCATTAATATGCAATTTATAGCACGTGTAAGTTTGGGGAACCAATAAATGCTTTGGGGCGATGACTCAATTGTGCTTCGTACAAAACAAAAAGGCGGTTTCTCCAGAGAGAACCGCCTTTAATCATCAAAATCACCTTATTTCAGCCCTATTCCTGAATGCCGACCAAGCTAGACGCTTACTCGAAAGGGGGGGCACGTATTCATTGCCTTGTTAAAAATTGTTTTTCCACTCTCTGACTGCCGCAAAGGAATCCACCGGATCGGCCTTCTTGTCCAGACGCCCATTGGCAATCAGGCGCGCCATGATTGCAGGTTCGGCATAGCGCAGGAACGGGTTGGTTTCCTTTTCAAGTGCTATCGTGGATGGAACGGTTGGCAAGCCTTTCTTGCGCAAAGCGGTTGCTTCTTTCATCCGCTCTGCCAGCACCTGGTTGTGTGGCTCGACTTCAATGGCGAATTGAAGGTTTGAGATCGTGTATTCATGTCCACAATAAACCAAGGTATCGTCAGGCAGTGCCGCCAGCTTGGCCAGCGATTCGGCCATTTCCTTGGGGGTGCCTTCAAACAAACGTCCGCAGCCGCCAGCAAACAGGGTGTCACCGCTAAACAGCCAGTGATTGTTGTGCTCTACATAAACGACATGGCCGATGGTATGGCCTGGCACATCCAGTACCTCAAGCTGTAAGTTCATTTCCGGAACAAGGATTTTGTCGCCCTCAGAAACTAGATTCGTCACGCTTGGAATGGCTACTTTTTCATCGCGCGGTCCGTAAACGGGAACGGGTTTGTCTTCCAGCAAGGCGCTAACACCGCCAGTGTGGTCATCATGTCGGTGAGTCAGTACAATGGCCAAGAGCGATAGACGGTTTTCTGTCAGGGCTGCCTGAACGGGCGCTGCTTCGCCGGGATCAACTGCTACTGCGTGGGTTCCGTCATGGATTAACCATACATAATTATCGTTGAAGGCTGGCACGGTCAGCACAGCAAGAGAGTTTGCAGATTTCGGAGCCATGAGTAATTCGTCGATCAAAAAAAAGTCAATTATAACGCTCGGAGACTGGCTGGGAACCCCGTTGGGCAATTATGTCAAAACGTGGGAGCAGACAAGGCTGGATGCGTTGACGGCAGATATTTTTGGTTTTAACGCGCTACAGGTGGGTTTGCCGGAAATAAAAGGTTTGAGAAACAACCGTATGCAGCACCGCTGGTTGTCTTGTATTGATGTGCCATATGAAGAGGCAGGATGTGATGTCTGGGAGTACAAGCCTGCACTCGTTCACGATTTGTTGGATTTTCCGTTCGAATCGAAAAGCCTTGATCTGGTTATTTTGCCGCATGCGCTTGAATTTTCGCCTGAACCACACCAGACTCTGCGTGAAGCAGCGCGTGTGCTGATTCCTGAGGGGCAATTGATTATTTGCGGTTTTAATCCACTAAGCTTGTGGGGGCTGAGGCAGAAAGTCGGGCGTATGACGGGAGCCCATTTCTTGCCGCGTCATGGTGAATTTATCAGTCTGCGGCGAATGAAAGATTGGCTGAAACTGCTGAACCTGGAAGCCAATCGTGGCTATTGCGGCTGTTATTTGCCGCCATGTTCTTCACAAAAAGCGCAAAAACGTTATGCCTTTATGGATAAGGCTGGGGATCGTTGGTGGCCGTCGTTTGGTGGCGCCTACATTCTGCAAGCAGTCAAGCGCGTCCGCGGGATGACGCTGGTAGGCCCGGCGTGGGAGAAGCAGAAGCCGAATGTTGTCAATGTTCCGGTAGCCGGAAAACACCAACACAAGAAAAATGGACAAGGTTGAAATATTTACAGATGGTGCCTGCAAGGGTAATCCCGGCGCGGGTGGATGGGGCGCGCTGCTGGTTTCCGGTCAGCACGAAAAAGAACTCTTTGGCGGTGAAGCCAATACCACCAACAACCGCATGGAACTGATGGCCGTCATTGAGGCGCTGAAGGCGCTCAAGCGGCCTTGCGAAATCGTTTTGCACACCGACAGCCAGTACGTGCAAAAAGGCATTACCGAGTGGATACATAACTGGAAAGCGCGCGGATGGAAAACCGCCTCCAGATCGCCGGTGAAGAATGCTGACTTATGGCGTGAACTGGATGAAGCACAAGCGCGGCACAAAATTGACTGGCGCTGGGTAAAAGGCCACGCCGGTCACGATGGCAATGAGCGTGCCGATGAGCTCGCCAATCGTGGCGTTGGATCGTAGCGGAGTGTAACGTAATGGTATGGAGGCAGCGGCTCAAGCTTATCGGAACCGCCATGCTTTCCCAAAACGGAATCACCCCGTGAAATTGCCTTCTTTTGATCGTGTCAAGTGTTGCTTTTCGGCACATTTCAAGTGAAATGCGTGGCGGGGTTTATCCTGAGTCAAACCGCGCACGTTAATGTCGGTTAGACTCAATATGTGTTTCGCATCTCATATTTAATATGCTTTCAGAAAGGCGAGATACGTTAGTTCTGGTTTGAGCGCGAGGTTCAATGAGCCGAAAAGCCGTTTCTGTAATTGCTGGCCTTTGTATCCTGATAGTGATGCAGGCTACCTCGTTTTTTGCGCATGCATCGGCGCCGCAAAAAACAATTGTGCTGGGCGTACTCGCCTACCACTCCAAAGCCGCTACCGAAAACAGATGGAAACCGCTGGTTCGCTATTTAAATAAAGCGCTTCCGAACAAAGAAATTCGCTTGCGTGCGCTCGATTTTGAAGAGATGGAAGCGGCTATCGGCACGAAGGAGATTGATCTGGTGTTAACTCAGCCAGCGCATTATGTGCTGATGGGCCATCAACACGCCTTGAGTGCCCCGATTGCGACAATGGTCAATTCGTATGAAAACACCCATCTTTATTCTTACGGCGGGGTCATAGCCGTTTTATCAGCACGCGAGGACTTGAGAAATCTGTCCGACCTGAATGGGCGCACTATTGGCATTCCCAGCAGGCGCTCATTTGGCGGTTACCTTGCTCAGTTATACGAACTTCATAAGGCGAATTTGCCACAACCTGAAAAGCGGCAGTTAATTGAGATTGGCATGTCGCACGATGACGTGGTCATGGCTTTGCTTGCAGGAAAAGTTGATGCGGCCTTTGTGCGTGCGGGTGTGATAGAGGCGATGGAAAAAGGGGGGGTGATTCGAAAAGGGCAATTACACGTTCTGAATGCGCGAAAAGAGACCGATTTTCCATATGCGCTTTCAACGGATCTCTATTCGGAATGGCCTGTGGCAGCTTTGCCGCATTTGGGCGAGCGCGTTGCCGTAGATGTGGCAACGGCTTTGTTCCAGTTTCCTCATGACGGGGAAGTTGCAAAAGAAATTGGCATTCATGGCTTTGTTGTGCCTGCCGATTACCGCAGGGTTGAGGTGTTGTTGCGCACATTGCGACACGCCCCCTTTGACAAAACGCCTACTTTCTCATTTAACGATATCTGGTTGAAATACAGCATTGAGATGATCGCGGGCAGTCTTTTTTTCGCCATTGTTCTGATTTTGCTTGCCATACTGACTCGTTTCAACCGTCGCCTGGATGTGCTCAGGATGCACGCTGAGGTTGGCAATGCACGTTTGGAAGAATTGTCAGAGCATCTGCCGGGCATGATATATCAATATCGCCAATTGCCGGATGGCAGTTCGCATTATCCCTATGCCAGCAAGGCAGCTCATGAGCTCTTCGCACTCGATCCTGAGGACTTGAAGAAAGACGCCGCGCCTTTTTTTTCGAGGCTGCACCCGGATGATGTGGAGGCATATTGCGAGTGTGCTCGCGAATCTGCCAGAACCTTGAGTTCGTGGAAGGGGGCGTATCGTGTGATTCTTCCAGACGGGCGTGTGTGCTGGCGTGAAGGCGTTGCGCTGCCGTCCCGGCAGGCAGATGGCAGTATTCTCTGGCAAGGCTTTGTCATGGACATCACGGAGCGCAAGCAACTTGAAGAAGCGCTTGCCTATGAATCTGATTTGCGTATGCAGGTGCTGTCCTCATTAGGCGAGGGCGTCTTGGGTATAGATTTGCAGGAACGCATTTTATTCGTGAATGCCAGGGCACTGGAAATGTTGGGGTGGACAGAGAAAGAGCTGGTAGGAGAGAAGCTCAATATAGTGATGGACAAGAAGAGTGACGCCGGTTCGGGTCGCTCAGAAGGAGAATCGGAAGTTTACATCGGTGTCGAAAATGGGGCGCAGCCCTTGGTTAAGGATTGGTTGGTACGCAAAAATGGCAGCCGCTTTCCGGTGGCCATGCTGATGACTGCGATTGAGAGGCAGGGCGTTGTCTGGGGCAGGGTTATCAGCTTCCGGGATATTACCCGGCAGCAGGAAGCGGAAGCGCAGACGTTGTTGTTGGTAACGGCATTGGAGGCCAGCGCGAATGCGATTGTGATTACGGATTTGGATACCAACATTGAATGGGTCAACCCGGCCTTTTGCGCAATGACCGGCTATGAGTTCGAAGAAGTGATAGATCACACCCCTGCGGAATTAGTGAAGTCAGGTCACCATGACGCCGCATTCTATGAAAAGATGTGGGCGGTTTTGCTTGAAGGTAACCCGTGGCGAGGGGAGTTTGTCAACCGCCGCAAGGACGGCAGTCTGTTCGATGAAGAAGTGATTATTACGCCAGTTAGCGATGCATCTGGCAAGGTACATCACTATATCGGCGTCAAGCAGGATATTGGTGAACGCAAGCGCATGGAACAAGAGCTGCGCTCCCAGGCAAGTACCGATATGCTGACGGGCCTACCGAATCGGCGCAGTTTTTTTGGCATTGCGGAAGCTGAACTGGCACGTATAAAGCGTGGTAAGGAAAAATCGGCTGTGCTGATCATGCTTGATCTTGATCACTTCAAGTCGATTAACGATACCTACGGGCACGGTGTGGGTGACCTTGTGCTCCAGCACTTGGCCGCCACGGTGAGCAATACGCTTCGGCTCGGTGATTTTTCCGGCCGGCTAGGTGGCGAAGAGTTTGGGATTTTACTGCCGGAAACGTCAATCAAGCAGGCGCACCATTTTGCGGAGCGCCTGCGGCAGGAGATCGCAAATTCGGTCATTGATGTTGAAGGCACGCCCATTTCCTATACCGCCAGCCTTGGTTTGACGGCCATGATCGAGTCTGATCATTCGTTCGAGACAGCGCTTAGCCGCGCAGATGATGCCATGTATCGCGCAAAAAATAACGGGCGCAATCGCGTTGAAGTGCTTTAGCAACTAACGTCAACTGGCAGCATTTTCAGCCAGGGCTGAATTGCAGCGCTATAATTTTCCTTTTTTGTATTTGTTTCAAGGACAACAATGAGCTTCTTTGACCATCCGTTTTGGGCGATCAAGGCGCGTTTTGGTCTCAGGCAAACGTTCAGAATGGACATCATGCATGACAAGGACGCGGATGTGTACATTGCGACCAGCAAGGATTTGCCAGGGCTGATTTGCGAAGCAGACACGGCGCAAGCGCTGATAGCAGAAACCGAGCGTGTGTTTCGTGACGTGGCGACCTTTTTCGTCAGGGGGAGAAACCCTGCATGGCCGGTACTGGAGTGGCCATCATCATGAAAACGGGGTCGGGACATTTTGATTCGCTATTGCCGCAACTAAAGCTGTTTGGTTTTCGTTACCTGTTCCATTCGCCAGATTGTTCACATGAAGTGTGGCGGCGTTTTTCCGGTTTTGTCACCGTGCCGCGCCAATGTAAATCGCCGCATACGGTAAAGGCGATTCTGGATTTCATGAATGCGCACACGCCGGGGGGAAGTCAGTCCGGCAAATAGTGAAACCGTGTAGAATCGTTTTCGGTATACGATCGCCCGTCAGGGGCGCTTCATCGTGATACGCTTGACGCGCAACGGCGCAAAACTTCCAACACAATAAGGAAAAGAACAATGGCAGAAACAGAAGTAAGCAAATCACTCAACCAGATTCTTGCAGATATCCATATTCTGATTGTCAAACTGCACAACTATCACTGGAACGTTTCCGGCATGCAGTTCCATGCCATTCATAATGCAACGGAAGCCTACTACGATTACTTTTTCGAACAGTACGATGAGGTAGCAGAACGTGTGCTGCAAATTGGCGCCAAGCCGGTCAGCACGGTCAAGGGCTATCTTGAACTGGCCACGATTAGCGAAGACGAAGGCACCAAATTTGATGCAACGTATGTGCTGGAGAACATCCTGGCAGATTTCAACGCCTTACTTGGTTCATGCAAGAAGGTGAATGACCTTGCGGAAGGCGACACCGGAACGCAAGACCTGTTGAATGGACTTGTTGCGTGGCTCGAAAAGGAAATCTGGATACTGAAATCCAGTCTGGGCCAGTAACAAGCCATTAAAACCAGACGGGTTTTTAAACATCCCTGCCGTGCAAAAGTGTGGCAGGGATGTTTTTATGGTGCGCGTGCAGGGGTGTTGCCGCTATGCAATCTGTTCCAGCGCTTCCTGTTTTTCCAGCCATTCTTCTTCAAGCTGCGTGAGTTCTTTCACGCAGTAAGCCTGTTCGGTTAGTAGCGCCTTCAGTTTTTCCTTGTTGGCCTCGTCGTACAGTGATTGATCGGCCAGTTGCGCTTCGATTCCAGCCTTGTTCTCGCTGAGTTTGGTGATCTGTTCATCGAGCCGCTTAATCCGTGCCTCCAGTGGCTTGCGTAGTTTGGACAGGCGCTGCCGTTCTTCTGCTTCAAGTTTTTTCTGCTCGCGTCTGTCTGTTGCCGAGGGCGTGCCCGAGGCTGTTGCTGACGGCAGAACATCCGTGCCTCTGCCAAGTTTGGTCTGGTAGAGCCAGTCGCGATAATCGTCCAGATCGCCGTCGAAGTCCTGTAATTTTCCATCGGCAACGATGATGAACTGGTCGGTTGTGGCGCGCAGCAGGTGGCGGTCATGCGAGACGACAATCAGCGTACCGTCAAATTGCGCCAGCGCATCGGTGAGCGCCTCGCGGGTTTCGAGGTCAAGATGGTTGGTCGGCTCATCCAGCAATAGCAGGTTTGGCCGCTGCCAGACAATCATGGCCAGTGCCAGGCGGGCTTTCTCGCCTCCGGAAAACGGTGCAATCGGACTGGTTGCCATGGTGCCCCGAAAATTGAAATTACCCAGAAAGTTACGCAATTCCTGCTCGCGGGTGTCGGGTGCAATCTTGTTAAGGTGCCAGAGTGGTGATTCATCGTGGCGCAGCATTTCGACCTGGTGCTGTGCGAAGTAGCCGATATTCAGTCCTTTGCCGGTGGTGAGCTTGCCGGAAAGGGGCGCAAGTTCGCCGACAATGGTTTTGATCAGTGTGGATTTGCCGGCGCCGTTGACGCCCAGCAGGCCGATCCGCTGTCCCGCTTGAAGCGAAAAAGTGATGTTCGAGATAATGGTTGCGCTGCCAACGATACCGCCATTTTTATCGCTGACTGGATAGCCTGCATCAACGGCTTCCATGCGTAGCAGCGGATTAGGCGCGCGCGCTGGTTCGCGAAATTCAAACGAGAATTCTGCGGCGGCGCGTAGGGGCGCCAGTTCTTCCATCTTTTCCAGTGCCTTGATGCGGCTTTGCGCCTGTTTGGCTTTGGTGGCTTTTGCCTTGAAGCGGTTGATGAAGGATTCCAGATGGGCGCGCTGCCGACTTTGCTTTTCGATCATCGCATGCATCAGTACCAGCCTTTCCGCCCGTTGGCGCTCGAAGGCGGAGTAATTGCCGGCATAGCGTCGGAGCTTTTGCGCGTCAATGTGCAGGATGACGCTGACCACGCCATCGAGAAAGTCGCGGTCATGTGAAATAATGATCAGCGTGCCGGTGTAGCGCTTGAGCCAGTCTTCCAGCCAGATGATGGCGTCCAGATCAAGATGGTTGGTCGGTTCGTCCAGCAGCAAAAGGTCGGATGGACACATCAGCGCTTGCGCCAGATTGAGGCGCATGCGCCAGCCGCCGGAAAATTGTGAGACTGGTTGTTCCAGCTGTTCCATGGTGAAGCCGAGGCCAAGCAGCAATTGTCCGGCGCGCGCTTTTGCCGTGTAGGCATCGGCATCTGCCAGTGCGCTGTGCAGTTCGCCAACTCGGACGCCGTTTTTTTCGTTTTCTGGTTGCGCTTCCAGTGCCGTGAGTTCGGCTTCCAGCGTGCGCAGGTTCTGATCGCCATCAATGGCATATTCCAGCGCGGCCCGCTCCAGCGCAGGGGTTTCCTGCGCGACATAAGCAAGGCGCCATTGCGTGGGTATGCTGATTTCGCCCTGATCCACATGCAGTTCGTTGCGCAGCAGTGCAAAAAGACTGGTCTTGCCACTGCCATTCGAGCCGATCAGGCCAATTTTCTCGCCGGGATTGAGGGTGACGTCGGCGCCATCGAAAAGCGGCTTGGTGCCGCGCATGAGGCTAGCATTCTGAATTCTTATCATGTGAAAAATCAGAAACCGGCGTTTTTCAATTGTTCGTGCATCAGCAAAAACACGCGGTCGTCGCCACCGCTGGTTGTCAGCCAGGTCATTTCCAGTTCGGGGAAGGCGGCGATGACGTGTTCGTATTCGTTACCAATTTCAACGACTAATACGCCTTCCGGTGTGAGCCAGTTAGCCGCTTCGGCCAAGATGCGGCGCACTAGATCCATGCCATCCGCGCCGCCTGCCAGCGCCATTTGCGGCTCTTTCAGGTATTCGTCTGGCAGCACTTCCATCGAGTTGGCATTGACGTAAGGTGGGTTGGTAACGATCAGGTCGTACTGTTGTGGCGGCATTTGCGCAAACAGGTCGGACTGGATCAGGGAAATGTGATCTTGCATCCCGTAGTCGTTAACATTCTGTTGTGCGACTTCAAGCGCTTCCAGCGACAGGTCGACAGCGTCGACGTGGGCGCTGGGGAATGCGTCGGCCAGCATGATGGCCAGACAGCCGGAGCCGGTACACAGGTCGAGGGCGTTTTCGACAGCAAACGGGTTCGGAATCCAGGGGGTAAGTCCATCCTGAATCAATTCGTGGATGAAGGAGCGTGGCACGATTACGCGCTCATCGACGTAAAAGCGATATTCTCCTAGCCACGCTTCATGGGTCAGGTAAGCTGCCGGGATGCGCTCTTTCGTGCGGCGCTCGATGATGTTGAGCACGCGGGTGATTTCGTCTGGCAGGAGGTGGGCATCAAGAAACGGTTCCAGCCTGTCCAGCGGTAATGACAGTGTATGCAGAATCAGGTAAACCGCCTCATCCCAGGCGTTCGTGCTGCCGTGGCCAAAGTAAAGCCCCGCGCTTTCAA
The DNA here is from genome assembly GCA_963666295.1 of Burkholderiaceae bacterium. Classification (GTDB taxonomy): domain Bacteria; phylum Pseudomonadota; class Gammaproteobacteria; order Burkholderiales; family Burkholderiaceae_D; genus QZKY01. Next base: position 2,083,293 of record OY762707.1, read on the forward strand.
AACGGGTGACGGCGTAGCGCACTAGGTCGCGGACGGTGGTAAAAGTGTTGGCAGGCATGGATCAATCCTGAGTTGGCAAAGCTTGGGTGGATTAGCGCAGCAGGTTTTCCAGTGTGCGGCGGTAAATGTTCTTTAGTGGCTCAATGTGTGCCAGTTCGACATGCTCGTCTATCTTGTGAATGCTACCGGCAAGTGGACCGAATTCAATGACCTGCGGGCAAATTTGCGCGATGAAACGCCCATCTGACGTGCCACCGGTGGTGGAAAGTTCGGTTTCAAGCCCGGTTTCATCCTTGATGGCCAGAGCAAGCGCCTGGCTGAGTTCGCCACGCGGTGTGAGAAAAGGCAAACCACTGATTGTCCACTCGAGTTGATATTCGAGCTTGTGGCGGTCAAGAATGGCTGTTACCCGTGCTTGCAAGCTTTCGACGGTGCTGGCAGTGGAAAAGCGGAAGTTAAAGTCGATCACGACTTCGCCCGGGATGACATTCGAGGTACCCGTACCGCCGTGAATGTTCGAAATCTGGAATGAGGTCTGGTCGTAGTATTCATTGCCGGTATCCCATTGTTCATTGGTGAGGTCAACCAGTGCCGGTGCGACTTGATGCACCGGATTGCGCGCCAGACGCGGGTAAGCAATGTGGCCTTGTATGCCTTTGACAGTCAACTTGCCAGACATCGAGCCGCGCCGCCCATTTTTGACCATGTCGCCCAGCTTGTTGACCGAGGTTGGTTCACCGACGATGCAGTAGTCGAGTTGTTCGCCGCGCGCTTGAAGCCGATCACAAACGATGACGGTGCCGTCGGTGGCAGCCCCTTCCTCATCGCTAGTAATCAGGAAGGCAATGGCACCTTTGTGGTCTGCATGTGCTTGCACGAACTCTTCAACGGCGACGATCATCGCCGCGATGGAGGTTTTCATGTCGGCAGCACCGCGCCCGTAAAGTTTGCCGTCACGATGGGTAGGTGTGAAGGGCGCGGATTGCCATTGTTCTTCTGGCCCACTTGGAACGACATCGGTGTGTCCGGCCAAGACGACGAGTGGTTGTGCCGAACCGCGCTTTGCCCACAAGTTGGTTACGCCGTTCGACTGAATGATTTCGCACTCAAAGCCTAGCGGGGCAAGACGATCCATTAGAATTTGCTGGCAACCTTGATCGTCCGGGGTAACGGAGGGGCGGGCAATCAGTTCTTCTGCAAGTTTTAGTGTTTTGTTCGAGGCAGACATGTGATGTTTATAAAAATGCGCAGTCGTGACTGCGCATGGTGTTGTGCGGTTGGGAACCGCAAAGGTTACTGGTTGATGGAGAAATTGCCAAAGTCAGGCGCGCCGTTTTCGCCGTGATTTTCATCTTTTCCCTTCACCTTGGTGTGCTCGGCGCTCTGCGTTGTTGTGCGTTTCTTGTTGTCCAGCATCCATTGCAGGTTGGTTGCAGAGTCGGCGTTCTGGAGGCCCTCTTCATGCGTAATCAAACCTTCATGGATCAGTTTGATGAGCGCTTGTTCAAAGGTTTGCGATCCGGGCGACAGGCTTTTCTCAATCGCATCGCGGATTGCATCCAGATCCCCGCGTTCAATCAGGTCGCTGACATATTGCGTATTTCGCATGATTTCGACAGCCGGTATGCGGCCACCTCGGGTACTGCGTATCAGGCGTTGGGAGACGACAGCACGCATGGTCGTTGCGATATCCTGTAACAGGGCATTGCGCACTTCCAGTGGGTAAAAGCCAAGAATACGATTCATTGCGTTGTAGCTGTTGTTGGCATGAATGGTTGCCACAACCAGATGCCCGGACTGTGCATAGGCAAGGGATGCCGCCATCGTTTCTTTGTCGCGTATCTCGCCGATCAGGATGCAGTCAGGGGCTTGGCGTAGTGCATTTTTCAAGCCCAGTGCCAGAGAGTCGGTATCCGTGCCGATTTCGCGCTGGTTGACGATGGATTTCTTGCTGCGGAACAGGAATTCAATTGGGTCTTCCAGCGTCAGAATATGCCCGGTCTGTTTTTCATTTCGGGCATCCAGCATTGACGCAATGGTAGATGACTTGCCAGAGCCGGTGGCGCCCGCAATCAGAATCAGGCCATGCTTCAGCATGATCAGCTCTTCCAGAATTGGGGGCAGGTTGAGCGCACTCATTTTCGGCACTTCGTACGGAATAAAGCGAAATACGGCAGAGATGCTGCCGCGCTGGCAAAAGGCAGAAAGGCGGAAGCGACCTACATCAGCGACAGAAATGCCGATGTTGAGTTCGTTTTCCCGAAGTAGCTTTTGCATGTCTTCGCCGGAAATGGCGGAAGCAAGCAGTTTGCGGATGCTTGGCAAATCCATCTTCTGGTCATTGATCGGAACGACGTCACCATTGATTTTCAGGTGGATTTCCGAGTTGACCGAAAAAAACATGTCCGATGCGTTTTTTTCATGCATCAGGTAAAACAATTTTTTTATCGCCATGATGACCCCTGAAAGCTGTTGCCGGTTTTCGTTTCGCCAGATTTAAAAGGGACGCCGCTTTTTCCACGCCCCTTTTTGATTGACTAATCCAGTCCGCGTAATAGTTCGTTAATGCTTGTTTTGGCACGTGTGCTGGCGTCAACCTGTTTGACGATTACGGCGCAGTTCAGGCTGTACTTGCCATTTTCCGAAGGCAGGCTGCCAGGAACCACGACCGACCCGGCCGGAACGCGACCATAAGTCACGGTATCCGTTTCACGATTATAGATTCTGGTCGACTGCCCGATGAAAACGCCCATTGAGATAACGCAATTTTCTTCCACAATGACGCCTTCGACGACTTCGGAGCGTGCGCCGATGAAGCAGTTGTCTTCGATAATGGTCGGATTGGCCTGCATTGGCTCCAGTACGCCGCCAATGCCGACGCCACCGGAAAGGTGAACGTTTTTGCCAATTTGTGCGCAAGAGCCAACAGTGGCCCATGTGTCGACCATTGAACCTTCATCGACATAGGCGCCGATGTTGACGTAAGACGGCATCAGGACGACATTTTTACCAATATAACTGCCACGACGGGCGACAGCAGGTGGTACGACCCGGAAACCGCCCTTGGCGAAATCTTCCGCCGTGTAATTGGCAAATTTGGTTGGCACCTTGTCGTAAAACTGCATGCCGTGCAGACCGCTGGCATTATCCGGCATGGGGGCGTTATCAGTCAGGCGAAACGAGAGTAGCACGGCTTTTTTCGCCCACTGGTGAACGATCCAGTCGCCATTCACCTTTTCAGCCACGCGCAGCGTGCCCTTGTCAATCATCTCAATAACGTGATCGACGGCTTCGCTTACCTCGGATGGCGCGGTCGTTGGGGAAAAGTCCAGGCGGTTTTCCCAGGCTTCATCAATGATTTTTTCGAGTTGTTGAGTCATGTCTTAATCGTTTTGGTTAAAGGGGGTTAATCAGGTCTTGGTCAGGTTTTGCGTAAATTCGATGATGCGGCGGGTCGCTTCCAGGCATTCGTTCATTTCCGCGACCAGCGCGATCCGGATGCGATTTTCACCCGGGTTTACGCCATGTGCGGTGCGCGCCAGATAGCTGCCAGGTAGTACCGTCACATTATATTCGGCGTACAGCCGCTTCGCATATTCCGTATCGGACAGTCCTGTGCGCGTATGAACGTTTGCCCACAGGTAAAAGCTGGCATCCGGCCAGGATACATCCAGCACTTCCTGCATGAGTGGCGTAATGTGCTCAAACTTGGCGCTGTACTGTTTACGGTTTTCGATGACGTGCTGTTCGTCATTCCAGGCTGCAATTGAGGCTTGCTGAACCGGCACACTCATTGCGCTGCCGTGGTAAGTCCGGTACAGCAAAAACTGCTTGATGATGGCGGCATCGCCCGCAACGAAGCCGGAGCGCATGCCCGGCACATTCGAGCGTTTGGACAGGCTGGAAAGCACAATCAGGCGCTCAAAGCCGACACGCCCCAATCGCTGCGCCGCTTCCAGTCCGCCAACTGGTGGGTTGTTGCCAAAATAGATTTCGGAATAACACTCGTCTGAAGCGATGACGAAGCCATATTTATCGGACAGTGCAAACAGTTCCTGCCAGTCCTCCATCGTCAGCACGGCACCGGTTGGGTTACCGGGTGAGCAGAGGTAAAGCATTTGTACGCGTGCCCAGACCGCTTCGGGGATGCTCTGGTAGTCCGGCGCGAAATTGCGCGCTGGATCGGAATTGGCGAAATACGGTTGTGCGCCCGCCAGATAGGCCGCGCCTTCATAGATTTGATAAAACGGATTCGGGCACAGTACCAGTGCATCGCGGGTCGGGTCGATGACAGCCTGCGCCAGCGAAAACAGCGCTTCGCGCGCGCCCAGCGTTGGCAGAATTTGCGTAGCCGGATCGACGTTGGCTAAATCGTATCGCTGTTCCAGCCAGCGGGCGATGGCTTCGCGCAGTGGTTCGCTGCCGATCGTGGCTGGATAACTTGCTAGGCCACTCAGGTTGTCGACCAGCGCCTGCTTGATGAATGCAGGTGTCGGATGGCGCGGTTCACCCAGTCCGAGACTGATGTGAGAATAGTCGGGATTCGGTTTAACGTCTGAAAAAAGCGCGCGCAGTTTTTCAAACGGATAGGTTTGCAGTTTGGCTAGTAGCGGATTCACGTGGTGCCTGCTTTCTTGACGTTTTGCCAGTTGGTTTCAATCACCCTGAGGATACTCCCTGACATTATGCGCGAAGGGGGTGCTCTGCACAACGGAAGGCAGCCAGAATTGAGAGGGCACTCGTTTGCCTGAATGTTTGTGACAGCGGTATGGACGAGGCAGGATAAACAGGCTTTGCAGACGGGTGGGAGGTTGAATTTGTTGGTTTTTGCGCCGGGTGAAATGGTATGATACGAGGCATCTGCTGCCTCAATTGCGCGGCCTTTTTTGTTGCTTTTCACTCTCTTTTTTATAGCCAACTGTCGATCTCGTGCTACTCACTTCCATCAAGCTTTCCGGTTTCAAGTCTTTTGTCGATCCAACCAACGTTATGGTGCAGGGTAGGCTGGTGGGTGTGGTTGGACCGAACGGCTGCGGTAAATCGAATGTGATTGATGCGGTGCGCTGGGTGCTGGGTGAATCGCGTGCGTCGGAATTGCGCGGCGAATCGATGCAAGACGTGATTTTCAATGGCACCAGCAGTCGCAAGTCCGCTGGTCGCGCGTCAGTCGAACTGGTTTTTGATAATAGCGAAGGGCGCGCTTCCGGTCAGTGGGGGCAGTATGCGGAGATTGCCGTGCGCCGCACGCTGACGCGAGATGGCTCTTCCGTTTATTACATCAACAACCAGGCGGTGCGTCGCCGCGATATACACGACATTTTCCTTGGCACCGGCCTGGGGCCGCGTGCGTATGCCATTGTCGGTCAAGGCATGATTTCGCGCCTGATTGAAGCACGACCGGATGAATTGCGTGTTTTTCTGGAAGAGGCAGCCGGTGTGTCGCGTTACAAGGAGCGTCGCCGAGAAACGGAAAACCGCTTGCACGATACGCGCGAAAATCTACAGCGCGTGGAAGACATTTTGCAAGAACTCGATAGTAACCTGAGCAAGTTGGAGCGGCAGGCTGGGGTGGCGCGAAAATTCCATGCGTTGCAAGCCGAGCAGGATGAAAAGCAAAAACTCCTGTGGCTGATGCGCAAGGAAGATGCTGTTGCAGAGTGCTATCGTGTCATGCGCGACATTGAGCGTGCGCAAAATGAACTGGAGGCGCGCACAGCCAGCTTGCGTCAGAAGGAAGCTGAACTCGAAGCGATGCGTCAGTTGCATTATGACGCGGGTAACAAACTGCATGATGCGCAGGGCAAGCTGTACGAAACAAACGCGGAAATCGGTAGTCTGGAAGCGAAAATTCGTTTCGTGATCGAATCGCGCACACGCATGAAGGCGCAAATCACCGCTTTGGGACAGCAGCAGGAACAGTGGCGGCGCCAAGGCAGTCAGCATCAAAGTGCATTAGAAGAGGCGCAGCAGCGGCTGGAGGAATTAGTGGTGTCGCAGGCGCAGGCGCAGGAAGCCTCGCGCACACAAAGTGACATCATGCCGGAGTTTGAACATGCGATGCGCGCGGCACAGCAAAGTGCGAGCGAACAGCGTGAAGCGGTGATGCAGGTGCAGAAACACATCGAATTGACTTCGGCGCACCATCGTAATGCGGCCAACGTTTTGAATTCGCTGACATCTCGCCGTGAACGGCTCGCACGAGAAAGCGATGCCATACAGGCACCGGACACAACAGAGCGTGCCCAACTGGAGGTGCAACTTGAGCAGGCGCGTGCCGGGTTGCTCGAAACACAGCAGCTTGTTGAACTGGCGCGCTCTCAAAGGGTGGAACGGGAAGAAAGACGGCGTAACGCGCAATCCCTGTTTGAGTCAGAAAATGCGATTCTGGCGCAAGTGCGGGCGCAGCTTTCCGCGCTGAAGCAACTGCAACAAAATGTGCAAACGCAGGGCAAGGTCCAACCCTGGCTGGCGAAGCATGAGTTGGATGGCTTGCCGCGCCTCTGGAAAAAGCTGCAGCTTGAATCGGGTTGGGAGCGCGCGCTGGAAGCGGTGCTGCGTGAGCGCATGTCGGCGCTGGAAGTGTCGCGCATCGACTGGGCCAAGGCCTTTTTCAATGACGCACCGCCGGCTCGGCTGGCATTTTTTGCGCCGGACGCGCAAGCAGGACTACAGTCAGGACGCGCGCCAGAGGGTTTGGTGCCGTTGTCCAGTTTGCTCAAACTGGCAGAGCCAAATCTGGCCGCAATGATGCAGGAGTGGTTGCACGGGGTGTTTGTCGCTGAAGATCCGGCCGTTGCGTTTGCGTCGCGAGACAAGTTGCCACCTGCGGCTTGTTTTGTGACTCAGGACGGTCATTTGATTGACCGGGCCAGTGTGCGCTTTTATGCGCCGGACTCCGAGCAGGATGGTATGATGCAGCGCCAGCGCGAAATTGATGATCTGGAACAGCAGCAAGTCAGGCAGCAGCGGCGCGTGGATGAAGTCAGGGCAGCCTTGTCGCAGGAAGAAACGCAGCTGGCGCAAACCGTTCGCCAGTTGCAGGAAGGGCATCAGAAAATTCAGCAGTTGACGGAAAGTGTGCACAACTTGCAGATGCGTCAGGTGAAATTGAACGAAATGCAGCAGCACTTTGAACAGCGCAGCACGCAGATTGGTTCCGAGCAAGCCGAGATTGCCGAACAGGAAGCGCAGCGTCGCAAGGAAATGGCGGACGCGGAGCAGCAAATGGAGGCGCTGGATGTCGATCTGGCGCAGTCGCAGGGCGAGTACGAAGCGCGCAAGACGGTTTTGCTGGAAAAAGAACAGCAAATGAATGAGGCGCGTCAGGCTTTGCGCGATTGTGAGCGCGCTGTGCATGAAAGTGAATTCATGTTGCGTTCACAACGCAGTCGAATCGACGAGCTGACGCGTAATATCGCCACCGCACAGCAGCAAACGGAAAAGCTGCAGCGAGAAATGCAGCAGGGCGAGTTGGAGCTCGAGGGGTTGGACGATGAAGTGGCGCAAGCCAACTTGCAGGCGCTGCTGGCTCAACGCACTGATCAGGAGCGGGTGCTGGCTGAGGCGCGCAATGAGGTGGAACACTGCGCCCAGCAATTGCGTGAACTGGAAGAAGCACGGCTGGTCTCAGAGCGTGACTTGTTGCCACAACGTGACAGGATTGTCGGGCTTCAGTTGAAGGAGCAGGCTGCGCGCATTAATCAGGAGCAGTATGCGCAACAACTGGCAGAGGCAGAAGCTAACGAAGAGGAATTGAAGCAGAAATTGAAGCCGGAGATAAAAGCGTCCTGGCTGCAAGGCGAAGTTGCGCGTTTGACTAATGCGATTAACGGTCTGGGGGCAGTGAATCTGGCTGCGCTCGAAGAATTGGCCAGCGCATCCGAGCGCAAGCAATTTCTCGACGCGCAGCAAGCTGATCTGACGACGGCAGTCAACACGCTGGAAGATGCGATTCGCCGTATTGACCGTGAAACGCGCGACTTGCTCAAGAATACATTTGATGAAGTCAATCGGCATTTTTCTGAAATCTTCCCGGTTCTGTTTGGTGGCGGACAGGCTCAGTTGATTATGACTGGCGCTGAAATTCTGGACTCCGGCGTGCAAGTGATGGCGCAGCCGCCAGGCAAGAAAAACGCTACTATTCATTTATTGTCTGGCGGCGAAAAGGCGATGACAGCGATTGCATTGGTATTCTCTCTGTTCCAGTTGAACCCGGCACCGTTTTGCTTGCTGGATGAGGTTGACGCGCCGCTGGATGATGCCAATACCGAACGTTATTGCAATATGGTGAAAAAAATGTCTGACAAGACGCAGTTTCTGTTTATTTCGCACAACAAGCTGGCAATGGAAATGGCGCAGCAACTGGTGGGTGTAACAATGCAGGAGCAGGGTGTGTCGCGAGTGGTTGCGGTGGGCCTGGAGTCTGCCGTTGATTTTGCTACCGAGGGGCAAGCAGCATGACAGATTTGCAAATCAGTTTGATTGTTCTGGGCGTCGTGATTGTCGGCGGCGTATTTGGCTATAACAAATGGCAGGAGAGCCGTGCCAGAAAGAATGTAGAGCGCGCGTTTTCAGACGACCCGGAAGATGTCTTGATGACGCCGAAGGTGGCGGAGCCGGAAGCCCAGACACTAGCGGTAGAAGCGCGGGTGGAGCCGATGTTTTTTGACGATGATGAACCGGATGCTTCAATGCAGGACGAGCCGGCAGGCCAAGGTGCGGGCGTGCAAGAGTCGGCGAGTGAGCGCGACGTAGAGGCGGAAAATGAAGACGCGGGCGATATACCCGTGGCAAGTACGCCAACCGGCAAGGCACCCATTATCGACCCCGGTATTGATTGCACCATTCCGATTCCCTTCGAGGAAGGGGTGCGAGGAGAACGGATTTTGCCGATTTTGCAAAGCCTGCGCCATGTGGGCAATAAATCCGTGCATTTCATGGGACTGGTCAGTGATGCGGAAAATCCGGCTGGAAACTGGCAGCCGATTGTGCACGGTCTTGTGTATCAGGGTTTGCAGGTGGGCGTGCAAATGGCGAACCGTACCAGCGCACTGGGTGAAATCGAATATTCTGAATTGCTGGTGCGTGTACGTGAAATTGCTGATGAATTGAGTGCTGAACCGGATATTCCCGATATGTCTGACGTCATGGCTCAGGCCAGAGAATTGCGCCAGTTTGTGATCGATCACGACGCCAAGCTGAGTGTCAATATTCGCTCGAATGGAGAATCATGGGAAATCAGCACCTTGCTGGCGGTGCTGGAGCGCCAGGGTTTCGGCGTGCGCCCGGATGGCCGATTCGAGATGCTGGATGCCACCGGCGCGCCGTTGTTTACGTTGCTTACCAATGAAAACGTGGCGGCGGAATATACGTCTAGGTTGACGCTGTTGCTGGATGTGCCGCGCGTAGCACCAGAGCAAGACGGTTTCCGATTAATGAGCACTTGCGCCAAAGCGTTGGCGGTGCGCCTGAATGGGTTGGTCGTTGATGATGGCGACCAGCTTTTGACGGACGATATGCTGGCACAGATTGACGATCAGGTGCAGGCGTTTTATCAGGACATGGAAAGCGCCGGTGTCCCAGCCGGCTCGGCGCGCGCATTGCGCCTGTTTGTCTGACGGGCGTGAGCATGAATCAGGGTGATCTGTTTTCCTCTGATGGCAACCAGCCTGACGAGAATACCGCAAACCCAAAGGAAGACTGGCGCGAACGTGCCGCCAGTCTGGTCGGAGAATTGAACCGGCACAATTACGCTTATTATGTGCTGGACGCACCCACGATCCCCGATGCTGAATACGATCGACTGTTCCGCGAATTGCAGGAACTGGAAGCCGAACATCCCGAACTGATTAGCGCTGAATCGCCGACGCAGCGGGTTGGTGGTGCGCCGTTGTCACAGTTTGCTCAGGTGTCGCATGATGTGCCGATGCTCTCTCTGGGAAATGGCTTTGACGAGGAGGAAATTCGTGCCTTCGACCAGCGTGTACGCGATGGTTTGCAGGTCGATCCGGTGGAGTATGCGACGGAGCTGAAATTTGATGGACTGGCGATCAATTTGCGTTACGAAAATGGGATGTTCGTGCAGGCCGCGACGCGCGGTGATGGCGAAACCGGCGAAGACGTCAGTGAAAATGTTCGCACTATCCTGTCTATTCCGATGAAGTTGAATACGGCCAGTCCGCCGACCTTGCTGGACGTGCGTGGCGAGGTGCTGATGTTCAAGCAAGACTTTGCACGCCTGAATGAACGTCAGCGTGACGCGCAACAAAAGGAATTCGTTAATCCGCGCAATGCGGCTGCCGGATCATTGCGGCAACTCGATTCGCGCATTGTTGCGCAGCGTACCTTGCGTTTTTTTGCCTACGGCATTGGCGCACTGGAAGGTGCAACCATGCCGGGCTCACATCGTGAGTTAATGGACTGGTTTGTTGAAATAGGCATTCCGGTGTGCTCGGAGCGCGCCGTTGTCAGCGGCGTCGAGGGCTTGCTGGCCTTTTATGCGCAGGAGAGTGAGAGGCGTGAGAACTTGCCCTATGAAATCGATGGGCTGGTGTACAAGGTCAATCGAATAGATCAGCAGCAGCGGTTGGGATTCGTATCGCGTGCGCCGCGCTTTGCCATTGCGCACAAATTCCCGGCACAGGAAGCGCTGACGATCGTGCAGGATATCGAAGTGCAGGTTGGACGTACCGGTGCGATCACGCCGGTGGCGCGTCTGGCTCCGGTGTTCGTCGGCGGTGCGACGGTTACGAATGCCACGCTGCACAATGAAGATGAAATTCGGCGCAAGGACATCCGCATTGGCGATACTGTGATCGTTCGACGTGCAGGCGATGTGATTCCGGAAGTGGTGTCTTATGTGCCCGAAAAGCGACTGACCGATGCGAGGGAATTCGTCATGCCAACCACCTGTCCGGTGTGTGGTTCAGTGATTGAGCGCTCGGAAGGCGAGGCAGTAGCGCGTTGTTCCGGTGGATGGACACGCTGTGCCGCGCAGCGCAAGGGTGGCTTGCAGCATTTTGCGTCGCGCAAGGCGATGGATGTCGAAGGGCTGGGCGAGCAGTTGATCGAGCAACTGGTGGATCGGCATCTTGTGACCACGGCGGCAGATTTATATCAACTTGAACTGGAAACGCTGGCGAAACTGGATCGCATGGCGGAAAAGTCGGCGCAAAATGTGCTGGATGCGCTCGAACAGTCCAAGTCAACGACTTTGCCGCGTTTTTTGTATGCGTTGGGGATTCGGCACGTGGGTGAATCCACGGCGAAAGCGCTGGCAGCGCATTTCGGCAGTTTGGACGCATTGAGGGTGGCGTCGGAGGAGGCGTTGCTGGAAGTGAATGATGTTGGGCCAGTGGTGGCGCAGGCGATCGTTCACTTTTTTGCTGATCCGCTGAACAATGGCTTGATTGACAGCCTGCAAAAAGCCGGACTGCACTGGAATGAAAGCGAGCCAGCGACGGCACAAGCGAAACCTTTGCGTGGCAAGACTTTCGTGTTGACGGGCACGTTGCCAACGCTAAAGCGTGATCAGGCGAAGGAAATGATTGAGGTTTTGGGCGGCAAGGTGGCGGGTTCGGTGTCGAAAAAAACCCATTTTGTTGTGGCTGGCGAGGAAGCCGGTTCAAAACTCGCCAAAGCGCGCGAATTAGGGATTACCATACTGGATGAGCAAAATTTACTTGCACTTGTGAAAGAAAATAATGAAAAAAATCACTAAAGCTGTGTTTCCGGTGGCGGGTTTTGGCAGCCGCTTTCTCCCCGCTACCAAGGCGCAACCGAAAGAAATGCTGACCGTGGTCGATAAGCCCCTGATTCAGTATGCTGTTGAAGAAGCCGTGGCAGCAGGCATTACTGAACTGATCTTTATTACAGGTCGCAGCAAACGCGCCATTGAGGATCACTTCGACAAGGCTTATGAGCTGGAAAACGAGCTGGAGATGGCGGGCAAGACAGATTTGCTGGAGCGGGTGCAAAACATCTTGCCGAAGAACGTGACTTGCATTTATATCCGCCAGTCCGAACCGCTCGGTTTGGGGCATGCCATTCTGTGTGCGAAGCCAGCCGTTAATGATGAACCCTTTGCCGTTATTCTGGCGGATGACCTGATGGACGTGAAAGCAGGCTCGCCGAACGTGCTACAGCAAATGTTGCAGGTTTATGAGGAAGAGCAGGCCAACGTCGTGGCGGTGCAGGAGGTGCCACGAGAAAATACTCACCAGTACGGTATTGTCAGTGTTTCTGATTACAAGCCGCGCATTGGTCGCATGACGAGCATTGTCGAAAAACCGAAACCGGAAGAGGCGCCATCAACCTTGGCTGTGGTGGGGCGCTACGTTTTGAGCAGCAAGATTTTTGATTACATTTCCGAGAGCAACAAAGGGGCGGGTGGTGAAATTCAGTTGACGGATGGCATTGAGTCACTCTTGAAAATCGAGCCAGTGGTGGCATATAGCTATCGCGGGCGACGCTATGATTGCGGTTCAAAGGTGGGCTACCTGAAGGCAACCGTTGCGTTGGGCCTGAAGCACCCGGAAGTAGGTAGCGAATTTGCCGAATATATTGATGAACTGAGTACAGCGGATTAAACGATGAGCATTAGACCGATTTTGATCATGGGGGATTTGCGCTTGCTGCGTCAGGCCAGGCCGGTTACCCGATTCGATACGCCAGAACTGGATGAACTGATCGAAGATATGTTCGAGACGATGTATGACGCAGAAGGTGCCGGGCTGGCTGCGCCGCAAATCGGCGTGAATTTGCAAGTAGTGATTTTCGGTTTTGAACGAAATGAGCGTTACCCGGATGCGGAAGTCGTACCCAGGACCATCCTGATCAACCCGAAGATCACACCAATCGGCGATGAAGTCGAAGAGGCCTGGGAGGGCTGTCTTTCCGTACCGGACATGCGTGGCGTGGTGCCGCGTTGGGCGAAAGTACGCTACGAGGGTTTTGACCAGAAAGGCAACCCGGTTAGCGCTGAAGCGGATGGCTTTCATGCGCGCGTGGTGCAGCATGAGTGCGATCATCTGGCAGGGATGCTTTACCCGATGCGTATGCCGGATCTGAAACGCTTCGGCTTCACCGAAGCACTCTTTCCCTGGGGCGCACCGGAAGAGCCTGAAGAATGAGTCGGCTAGCGCCCAGAAAATTTGGGCGCTTTCTTTTGCATGAACGACATGCGTCCGGTTTTATAATCCTCGGTGTCGAAACAGGCGAAGCATTCCAGATACTCTTCTGTCGTGAGTGGACTGCCATCGCTTAGTCGGCGCACGAATTTTTTGTGCCAGTGCGCGGCAAGCGGTGCGCTCTCGGCGATGCGCAGTGCTGTGGCTTGTGCTTCCTCTGCCACTTTCTCATCTGGCACGATGCGGCTCACTAGTCGCTTTTCCTTGGCTTCTTGCGCCCCGAATGTTCTCCCTTCCAGGAGTAATTCGAGTGCCACGTCCGGCCCGGTCAGGCGCATGATGGGTGTGATTTCCGGGAAGGCCAGCGTGGCTCCCAGCTTATTGGCCGGAATGCCGAAACGACTCGATTCTCCGCAGATTCGGATGTCGCAAAGCGCAGCAATGATCAGCCCGCCACCGACGCACAGCCCATGAATCTGCGCCACCAGTGGATGCGGGCAGGAAGCAAGAGTGGCCATGGCGGTATGAGAAACCAAGCCGAACGCCATACCCTGTTTTTTGTCAGCACGCAGCGTCTCAAATTCGCTGATGTCGTACCCCGTTGAAAACGCGTGCTTACCCTCGCCGCGAACGATGATGCAGCGTAGCGTGTCGTCAAAGGACAGGGCCTCAATTTCGTTCGTCAATTGCTTCCACATTTCTTGCGAGATGGCATTGTGTTTGTCGGGACGATTCAGGGTGACGGTGGCGATGAAGCCCTGGCGTTCTGTTTTGACGAGTTCAGACATGTTGCTTCCATTTGGACAGTGATGGGTGTTTGGTTTGGCTAGCCTAGCTAGCTTCGATTTTATACGAATCAGAAGCCTATAACCCAGTTAGCGGCCAGCCAGGCATTCGGCACTTTGCTCTTGCCAATGGCTTTGTTTCACAACCAGCGCTTACGCTTGAAAAAGCCTAGCATTGTGAGGGCGATAAGCAGTTGGAAACCCAAAAAAATAAAATAACTGTAGTGATATTTCAACTCTGGCAGGTATTCAAAATTTGTTCCATAAATTCCCGCGATAAAAGTCATGGGAATGAAGACCGCCGAAAAAATGGTCAGGAACTTCATGATCTCATTGAGGTGGTTGCCAATACCTGTGTTATAGATATTCAGCTGATCGGAAAGCATGTCCCGATAAAGATCAATGGCGTCCATTGCCTGATTCGAAATGTCGAGTAAGTCCTTGAGGAAAGGTTTTGTTTGCTCATGGAAAATATCTGAATCAAGCCTTGGCAAACGTTGAACAAACTCTCTGACTGGACGTACGTTTTTCCTCAGGTAATTCATTTCTCGCTTAAAGGTATAGATGTCCGTTGCAATACCCTTCGACAAGTTTTCGAGAATAACTTCTTCCAGGTCTTCAATTTTTTCGCCCAAATGTCCGACGATGTGGAAATAGTTATCAACAATCGTATCCAATAGGGAGTACGTCAGGTAATCAAGCCCGCAACTGCGTATTCGTCCCTTCTGTTTACGGATGCGTTCTCTTACTGGCTCGAAAACATCGCCCGGACGTTCCTGAAAAGTCAGCAGAAATGTTTCTCCAAGAACCATGCTTAACTGCTCACTTTTAACGTGCCCGGTGGTTTCATCGTATCTCATCATTTTGAGAACGATAAAAACATAGTCGGCATGCTCTTCCAGTTTTGGTTGTTGTCCGGTGTTGAGGATATCTTCAAGTGTCAAAGGGTGAAGCTCAAAACTGTCGCCAACGGCTTGAATCAGCTCGGTGTCGTGCAAGCCGTGGAAGTTGATCCACGTTACGGTTTTGCTTTCTTTGTAACGAGCAGCTTCTTTGATGTCACGCAATTCGCATTCGGTCAGATGTTCATTATCGTAGTCAATCAACCGAATGGAAACTTCTTCCATTTTTTTGTCGCCAATGAAAACAAGTTCTCCGGGAGCCTTTCCCATGGATAAAGTTTTATTCTTTAAAAATCTGGCCATAAATTTCCCTTGTGATTACGTTCGGACGATCGACCAAAGTGCATCTGGTTTTTTCTGGTGAAGCGCAAAAAGCGTGCCTTGGCGATATTTTTCATCTCCCCGTTAGTGTTTGTTCTGGGACACATTGACGGTCAGTTCATCTGACTTTTGCCAAGTTGACAAGAGCTATAAATTCATTGAGGAGAGGCGAGAAACAAGCACTTTATCGACCCGGTTATGGTCCATGTTCATGACTTCGAAGCGCCAATCGTTTTTCTCTACATAATCAGTAGCGATGGGAATGTGCCCGAGTTCGTGCATGATAAATCCGCCAAGTGTATTGAAATTATTCCGGTCCTCGTTCAGGAGATTATTATCAATCTCCAGCACAGATTTCATGCGCTCAATGCTAACGTCGCCATCCACCAGCCACGAGCCATCATCCCGGCGCAGTATGTTGCGCTCTTTGGGTGACTGGAGATTGGATATCTCGCCCACGATGGCGGCCAGCACATCAGCCATGGTTACCAAGCCCTGTATGGCGCCATATTCGTCAACCACGAGTGCAAATTGGAGGCGCGCCATTCTGAAATTTTCCAGCAGTTTGGCGGTCGTTATGGATTCGGGTACATAGAGCGGTGGATGGAGTACCGCCTCAATATCATTAATGGCCACGCTATGGCCGAGCATTGCTTTTTTGAGTAAATCACCGGTCTGCAGGACTCCTGTAACGTGCGTCAGGCCGTCTCGGCAGACCAGCATGCGGGAGTGTTCGCTATCGATAATTTTTTGACGGACGGTTTCCTCTCCTTCTTCCAGATCAATGACAAACATGTCGTGTCGCGGCGTCATGATAGAAGCGACGCAGCGCTCATCCAGTCTCAGTACGTTATAGACAATCTCTTGCTCGTTTTCATGGAAAACGCCGGCTTGTGATCCCTGCTCCATCATGGCCCTGATTTCTTCGTCCGTAACCGGGGGTTCGTCCTTGCGGCGCGCTCCGACAAGCGTCAGGATAAAGGTCGAAGATCCCGTGAGCAGGCTGACTAGTGGATGCGCCAGCCGTGCCAGGATCGACATGGGCCGTGCCACCAGCGAGGCAATGGATTCGGGTGCGAGCAGTGCCAGTCTTTTGGGAACCAGTTCGCCCATGACCACAGAAAAATAGGTCAGGGTGATCACGGTAATCGTTAGTGATATCCCCTCGGAGTAGGGTGCTAGCAGGGGAATTTTCGTGAGTATCTCCACGAGCGGCTCAGAGATGGTGTCTTCGCCGATGGCGCCGATCAGAATGCCGGCAGAGGTGATGCCGACCTGGATGGTGGACAGAAAACTGGAAGGATTCTGGTGAAGTGACAGTGCGGCAATGGATCCAGTGGCGCCGTTGTCCACCATAATCTGAAGTTTGGCTTTGCGGGAAGAAACGACGGCAATTTCCGACATGGCAAACAGGCCATTGAGAAGAATAAGCAAAAGTAGAAGAGTCAGACTCATCGCAAGATTTTCCTTATGGTTTAAAGCGGCCGTCGCGTTGTTTATGATTTCAGCGGGTTTATAAATAATACAGGAATTAAAACGGCCACCTGATAGCTGTTTATAAATCACGCTGGCTCATTTTTTATTGAATATTACCTTCCTGAGCAGGGCCAGCCTTAGCGTTGATCAAATGATATTTAGGTGAGAGAGATTCTAAAGGTCGTCGGGAAACCTGAATCACTTCGTTGCCAAAATCGGGGCTTTATAGCGAATGCAAGGGTTTGGTATCCATGAAATTCATATTCCGGTTGCCTGATTTTTTGGGTGGCGCGTGTCATATGTGAAGATTCGAGGGGGGTGCCTATGGTAAAATCAGCGGGTTATTTTTGCTAACTTTTGACCGAAAGAGTAAACATGGCTGGACATAGTAAATGGGCGAATATTAAGCATAAAAAAGCAGCGTCAGACGCCAAGAAGGGCAAGATATGGACGCGCGTCATCAAGGAAATTACGGTAGCGGCTCGTTTGGGCGGAGGCGATCCGGCAGCAAATCCGCGCTTGCGCATGGCGATCGACAAGGCAACGGATGCCAACATGCCGAAAGATAACGTTCAGCGTGCGATTCAGCGCGGTACTGGCAGCCTGGAGGGCGTGAATTACGAGGAAGTGCGCTACGAGGGTTACGGCATCAATGGTGCTGCGGTGATCGTGGATTGCATGACGGACAATCGCACGCGCACGGTTGCAGATGTGCGCCATGCTTTCTCCAAGTTTGGCGGCAACATGGGTACGGAAGGCTCGGTTGCTTTTATGTTCAAGCATTGCGGTCAGCTTTATTACGCGCCGGGTACGGATGAGGATGCGCTGATGGAAGCGGCGCTGGAGGCGGGTGCGGAAGACGTCATTACGGATGATGATGGTGGCATTGAGGTGTTGTGTCCGCCCAATGACTTTTCTGCGGTTAAGGAGGCACTGGAGAATGCTGGTTTCAAGGCTGAGTTGGCAGAAGTGATCATGCGTGCCGACAACGAGACCGAGTTGGAAGGCGAGGACGCCGGGAAGATGCAGAAGCTGCTCGATGCATTGGAAAATATTGATGACGTGCAGGAAGTGTATACCAACGTCAGCATGGAAAATTAACTGAATAAATGTTTGCGCGAGCGATTTGCTGCGTTGCGCGGTGCTCGCTTCCTTGCCTATCAAGTTGATATGTCTTCGGAATCTGCGCGCCGTGCGCCTTGCACCTCATCTCGCTCACCGATTTCTTCAGCGTTCCGCTATGATTGTGCTGGCAGTATTTTGGCCTTATCAAGTTAAGTAGAGAATAAATATGAAAGTTCTGGTTGTTGGCGGTGGCGGTCGTGAGCACGCATTGGCCTGGAAAATTGCCCAGTCTCCCAAGATTCAGCTTGTTTTTGTTGCGCCCGGCAATGGCGGTACGGCGCAGGACAGGCGCATGCAAAACGTCGCGCTGACAGATCCCGCTGCGTTGGCTGACTTTGTTTTGAAGGAAGGGATTGGGCTAACGGTTGTTGGCCCCGAGGCGCCACTGGCAGAGGGGATTGTTGACCTTTTTATTAGCAAGGGACTGAAAATATTCGGGCCGACTCAGGCGGCGGCGCAGCTGGAATCCTCGAAAGATTTTGCCAAGGCATTCATGTTCCGTCATGGCATTCCAACGGCGAAGTATCAGACTTTTTCTGACCTCAAGGCGGCGCACGACTACATTAGTCAGGAAGGCGCGCCGATCGTGATCAAGGCCGATGGACTGGCGGCGGGCAAGGGCGTGGTTGTGGCGATGACAGAGGATCAGGCGCACGCAGCCGTGGACATGATGCTGGTCGATAACAAGATGGGCGATGCGGGTGCGCGCATCGTGATCGAGGAGTATCTTGATGGCGAGGAAGTCAGTTTTATTGTGATGGTTGATGGCAAGAACATCTTGCCGCTGGCGACCAGTCAGGATCACAAGCGCTTGCTGGATGGTGATGAAGGCCCGAACACCGGTGGTATGGGCGCGTATTCACCTGCGCCAATTGTCACGCCAGAACTGCATGCGCGTATCATGCGCGAAGTGATTCGCCCGACGGTAGAAGGCATGACCAGAGATGGCGTGCCATTTTCCGGTTTTCTGTACGCAGGCCTGATGATCGACAGCGCGGGTACGCCACGGACGCTGGAATTTAATTGCCGCATGGGCGACCCGGAAACGCAACCGATTTTGGCGCGCTTGAAGAGCGATTTGCTGCCGGTCTTCAATCATGCCGTCAATGGTACGCTGGATCAGGTTGAGTTGGCGTGGGATCGGCGTACGGCTTTGGGCGTGGTGATGGCGGCGGCCAATTACCCTGAAACGCCACGTAAAGGTGACGTTATTACCGGCATCCCTGCTGAAACTGAAAATTGTATTACTTTCCATGCTGGTACGGCCTTGATCGACGGACAACTGGTGACATCCGGGGGGCGCGTGTTGTGCGTAGTTGGTCTGGGGGATACCGTCAAAATGGCGCAGAGGTCGGTTTACGACGTGATTGAAAGCGTTCAATTCGATGGGGCGCAATATCGTACCGACATCGGTTGGCGGGCCGTTCGATAAGGCTGGTGCAGATGACGCGCTGCGTGGCCATTCTGGGTGGCAGTTTCGACCCGATCCATGTTGGGCATGTGGCGCTGGCTGAAACCGTTTGGCAGCGTTTGCAACCAGATGAATTGCGCGTGATGCCGGCCGGTAACCCGTGGCAAAAAGGGGAATTGGCGGCAACGTCCGCACAGCGTGTGGAAATGATTCTGCGCGCTTTCGCCGAGCACGCCTTGCCAGTCACGATTGATGAGCGCGAGATTCGGCGCGAAAGCGCGACTTACACGATTGAAACCTTGCGTGAATTGCGTCAAGAACTGGGTGATCAGACATCCATTGTGTTTATCCTCGGCGCTGACCAACTGGAGAAGCTGAATACGTGGCGTGACTGGCATCTGCTGTTTGATTATGCACACTTGTGCGTCGGCGCGCGCCCTGGTTACTCAATGAATGAAGCGGTTTTGCCAGAGGCAGTGGCACAGGCGTTCGCATCGAGGGTAGGCACGTTCGAGCAGATTCGCCACACGCCAAAGGGCTTGTGCGTGCTGCTGGAAGGTCTGGCTGTTGATGTTTCTGCGACAGAAATTCGTGCCAGCCTGCAGCGCGGAGAAAGGCCGACATCGTGGGTGTCGCCGACAGTGCTAGACTATATCGAGAAATTTCACCTGTACAGGAATTAAATGGACATTAAAGATCTGCAAAGAATCGTCATCAATGCACTTGAAGACGTAAAAGGGCGCGACATCCGCCTGTTTGATACTACCGCACAAACCAGCATGTTTGATCGGATTTTGGTTGCCTCCGGCACATCGAATCGTCAGACACGCGCACTTGCGATGTCCGTGCGTGACAAGGTGAAGGAAGCGGGCGGCACGGTCGTGAGCATGGAGGGCGAAAAGGTTGGCGAGTGGGTGCTGGTCGATTTGGGCGATATGGTGGTGCATGTCATGCAACCGGCGATTCGCGACTATTACCGACTTGAGGAAATCTGGGGCGAAAGGGAAGTCAACATAACAACGGCGAAGCGCAAGCCGCGCAAGGCGGCTTCTGAGAAATCCGAGGTTGTCCCAAAAAAACCAGCAACGCGCAAAGCGCCCGCCAAAAAGGACGTCAAGTCTGTAACGACCAAAACGCCAGCAAAATCGGCTGCCAGCAAACCCAAGGCTGAGCCCGTCAAGCGGACCCGCGCCAAGCGTCAAGCCGCTGAATAATTTGTTATGCAGCTCGCCATCGTTGCCGTTGGTCACAAAATGCCGTCGTGGGTTGACGCGGCGGTGGGTGAGTACGTAAAACGCATGCCGCCCGAGTGTCGTGTCGTGGTCAAGGAAGTGCGCCCCGTTGAACGCTCAGGCAGCAGAACAGCCGAAACGGTCATGCAGCAGGAGCGTAGCCGGATTGAAGCGGCGCTACCCAAAAATGCGCGGGTGATTGCACTGGATGAGCGCGGCAAGGATATGACGACGATGCAACTGGCAAACCAGCTTGATCAGTGGATGCAGGACGGGGGCGATGTTGCTTTCATCATCGGCGGTGCAGACGGCCTGGATGCCGGATTGAAGGCGTCTGCAGATGCGATGATCCGACTTTCCAGTATGACCATGCCGCATGCGATGGTGCGTGTGCTACTTGTCGAGCAGTTGTACCGGGCGTGGTCAATTACTAAAAATCATCCTTATCACCGAGTATAGAAACATGGCAAAAGCAGAACAACAGCATATTTATCTGGCATCGCAGAGTCCGCGACGTCGAGAATTGCTTCGTCAGATCAGGGTGGATTTCGGTGTTGTACTCCTTCGCGGTCTGGCTCCGCGCGGTGCGGATGTGGATGAAGAGGCCTTGCCGGAGGAGCTGCCGCTGGATTACGTTGAGCGGGTCACCCGCGCCAAGGCGGATTTTGGCTGGCAGGTGCTGCACATGCGTCGCCTTCCCGTGCGGCCAGTGCTGGCATCTGATACGACGGTCGTGATGGATGAAAAAATTTTGGGAAAGCCCGCTGATGCCTTGGAGGCAAAAGCTATGTTACATGCGCTTTCCGGCAGAACGCACGAAGTCATTACCAGTGTCGCGCTGAAAACCGAAGAGGATTTGCGGCAAATAACCCAGGTTTCCAAAGTGACATTTGCCAATCTGGACGCTGAAACGATAGATGCCTATTGTGCCACCAGCGAACCGTACGACAAGGCGGGTGCTTACGGCATTCAGGGCATGGCGGCTGCATTTATCGAAAGCATTGAGGGCAGCTATTCCGGCATCATGGGCTTGCCTTTGTTCGAGACGACACAATTGTTGCGTGACGCGGGAATACGGGTGCTATGACTGAAGATATTCTTGTCAATGTTACGCCGCAGGAAGCGCGGGTTGCGCTGATTCAGCAAGGTATCGTGCAGGAATTGCACATCGAGCGCACCTTGTTGCGCGGGCTGGCGGGCAATATCTACCTTGGCAAGGTGGCGCGTGTGCTGCCTGGCATGCAGTCTGCCTTTATTGATATCGGGCTGGAGCGTGCGGGCTTCCTGCATGTGGCGGATATTTGGGATGACCAGTGGCAAGGTGGGCCACCAGAGACGCCAATCGAGAGAATTTTACACGTCGGGCAGACGGTCATGGTGCGCGTGATCAAAGACCCGATCGGCACAAAGGGCGCGCGTCTTTCAACACAGATTTCGATTGCCGGGCGGATGCTGGTTTATCTTCCGCGCGACGCACATATTGGTATTTCCCAGAAAATCGAGGATGAAACGGATCGCGAAACCTTGCGAACCCGCGTACAAAATCTGCTCACCACGGATGAGAAGGGCGGGTGTATCGTTCGTACGCTTGCCGAAGATGCCAGCGATGAAGAATTGCAGGCAGATATCAATTATTTGCGCAAGACCTGGAACGAAGTGCGTGAAATGGCACGAACGCAGCCAGCCCCCTATCTGCTTTACCAAGACCTCGGCTTGACGCAGCGCGTTTTGCGGGATTTCGTCAATGACAATACGAATAGCGTGATTGTCGATTCGCGCAAGACCTATCAACAACTGCTTGAGTTTGCAAAGGCATATACCCCGGATTTACTGAACAAGATCCAGCATTACATCGGCGAGCGCCCGTTGTTTGAGCTTTACGGCGTAGACGAAGAAATTCAGCGTGCGCTGGCGCGACGGGTTGATTTGAAATCAGGGGGGTATCTGATCGTCGATCAGACAGAAGCAATGACGACGATAGACGTGAACACCGGCGGTTTTGTTGGTGGGCGAAATTTTGACGACACGATTTTCAAGACCAATCTGGAGGCGGCACAAGCCATTGCGCGCCAGCTTCGCATGCGCAATCTGGGCGGCATCATCATTCTTGATTTTATTGACATGGAAAACCAGGAGCATCGTGAAGCCGTGCTGGCGGAATTGAACAAGGCACTGGCGCTGGATCGTACCAAGACGTCGGTCAGCAATTTTTCATCGCTGGGGTTGGTGGAAATGACGCGCAAGCGTACACGCGAATCGCTGGCACAAGTGCTGCGTGAAACCTGTCCAACATGTAACGGTAAAGGCGAGATCAAGACCGCAAGGACAATCTGTTACGACATTTTACGCGAGGTGCTACGCGAGTCGCGCCAATTCAGTCCACGCGAATTCCGCATTCTGGCTTCGCAAACGGTGATCGACATGTTTCTTGATGAAGAGTCGCAACATCTTGCGATGCTCTCCGATTTCATTAATAAACCGGTTTCATTGCAGGTAGAGTCCTTTTACGCGCAGGATCAGTTCGACATCATTCTGATGTGAGCCTTGTTGACGTCCTTCCCGCCGTGAACGACGCGGATTCATAAGGCGTTACGCACGAAGAGCATCTTTCTTCCACAGGCAGTCAAAGCATGCCCTGTCGCTAAGATATTCATTGTGCCGACCAGATTGGCGTTTTCTTCAAAGCCACGCTCGACACAGGAAAACTGCGCTTGCTTCTTGCGATTGTCTTTGTTCACGCTTGTTGCTGGCGGTTTCGCAATCATGGCCAAACTGAAAGTGACTTGCCAAGACGTGATGAATCTCAATGAAGACGGCCAGAAAGCACGTTAGCTTTAGATTGAGTGGCAACAGCAAAAAACGCGTCATGCCAAAATATTCCAGGGAGGGAAATATGGATGATCGTGGACGCCAGCCTAGCATGGAATTTTTCCTGGCTTCGTCGGTACATGACATGAAAAACTCGGTAAGCATTTTGATTTCCGGCCTGGAAAATGCGTTGCTGCGATTCGATCCGGATGTGTTTGCAGATCATGCAGACATAACGCGCATGATTTATGAAACGAAGCGGATCAACAACAATCTGGTCCAGTTGTTGTCGCTCTACAAGACTGACAATGAGATGTATCCGTTTGATCCGCAAAGTCAGGCGGTGAGTGATTTTCTTTTCCTCATTAGGGAACAGAACGTACCAGTGCTCTCATCGCAGGGAATTACCGTTGAATTGTTCGTCAAAGACGACGTCTATTGGGAGTTCGACGAAGACCTGATTAGCGGGGTGATCGGCAATGCGCTCAACAATGCCATTCGCTACACGCAGGACCGCATTAGCCTGATAGCGCAAGAAAATGATGGTTTTCTGGAGTTGCGCATTGAGGACAATGGAACGGGGTACCCTCAAAAGATTCTTGATGCGGGAGCAGAGGCCATGCGTGGCGTCGATTTCTTGAGCGGAAGCACAGGTCTTGGCCTGCATTTTTCGGCGGTGGCGGCTGGAATGCACCGCAATCGTGGCCGAACAGGCGAGATATTGCTTGAAAACGGCGGCACTTTAGGTGGCGCTTGCTTTATTCTTCGGCTGCCGTAATTGTTTCTATGTTTAAAACTGGACAGGGTACGACATGATGGCTGGGTATTCAGATGAGATGGATTACGCAGGAAAAAGATTTCTCATTGTTGATGACTTTCAGGGCATGCGTAGCACAATGCGCGACATTCTTCGGGGGTGTGGGGCTGAGTCGAAGTCGATCGAGGTGGCGGCTAACGGTAGTGAAGCCATTCGTTATCTGGCGAACGGGAAATTTGACGTTGTTCTGTGCGACTTCAATCTGGGAAGCGGACAGAACGGCCAGCAGATCCTTGAGGAAGCGAAGGTTCGTGAATTGATCGGCCCGGCGTGCGCGTGGATCATGGTTACTGCTGAAAAAACGACGGATGCTGTTACCGGTACCGCCGAATATCAGCCGGATGCATACCTGATCAAGCCGCTCACTGAAGCAGCGCTGCGTACGCGATTGGCTAGGGTGTGGAAAAAAAAGGAGGCTTTTTCAGAGATAAATAAAGCACTGGCCCGTCGTGATCAAGCTCAGGCGATCCGTCTTTGTGATGAGCGGTTGGCGGTCGATAAGGCCAATGCGGCTGACTTGCAGCGGTTTAAGTGCCAATTGCTGCTTGCGAGTGGTGATCTCGAGCAGGCTAAGCAATGTTACGCTGAGGCCCTAGCCGTGCGTGACACGCCGTGGGCAAAGCTGGGCATGGCGAAGATTTATTATCAAGACCATGACTTTGAAAATGCCAAAAAGTTGCTGGAGGAGACGGTCAGGGATAATCGTGCCTTTCTTGAAGCTTACGACTTTTTAGCGAAAACCTTGCAAGCGATGGGGGAAAATGAAGCTTCAGAAGAAATTCTTGAGCGTGCGACGCGCTTGTCTCCCAACTCGGTTGTGCGTCAGAAAGCACGCGGTGATCTAGCGTTCAAACTGGGCAAACTTGACGAAGCAGAACAAGCCTACCGAAAAAGTGTTTCGCTCGGCGAACACTCCGTGCTCAAAACGCCTGACACCTATATCGGGCTCGCGAAGGTCTGTTCAACCAAAGACAGTCCGGAGGAAGCGCTGCGTGTTCTCAGTAACCTCAACAAGGTATTCGACAGCGAAGAGGTTCGTCTGAAATCAATGGTTGTCGAGGGCCAGGTGCATTGCCGGAGCGGTAATGTTGATCTTGCCAATCAAGTTGCAAAAGAGTTGGCCAAACTTGCAACAGAAACTGGTGCCCAAACAGATAGCGAAACCGCGATAGAGGTTGCGCGCTTGCTGCTTGCGACGAACAACCCTGAAATTGCAAGGGTAGTACTGCGGCGCGAAGTGCAGAACAACCCGGATAATACGAGGCTCCACGAAGAGGTTCTGGGAATCTTCGATGAGGCGGATATGAGCGATGAAGGTGAAAATTTCGTTAAAACTTCGCGTCAGGAAGCTGTTGATATGATGAACCGTGGCGTTCTGCTTCTTCGTGAAGGCAAGCTTGAAGATGCGGTAGTCTGGATGCGCAATGCACATGAGACCATGCCGCGCAATGTGCGCGTGTTATTTAACTTTATTCACGTACTCGTCACCAAGTTGCAAAAAGATGGCGTCGATGCAAAACTCGCTGCCGAAGTGCGTAGGTGTTTGCAATTGGCTAATCAGTTGTCACCTGATGACCCGCGATCAAAATCGTTGATGGAGGCTGTAGAAAAACTTGCGGTGAATGGCGCCTAGTTATAGCTGTAAGCAGACACTGTTTCCGAAGGTCTTGGCAGAAGCACTACGGCTTTATGGCAGCAAGCTGATCAACTTTTGCTGCGCAGATAAAATCGTTTTCGGACAGCCCATCAATGGCGTGTGTAGAGTAGTGAACCTTGCAACTGTTGTAGCTGACTTCAAGGTCAGGGTGGTGATTTTCAAGGTGTGACACCCAAGCGATTGCGTTGACGAAAGCGATCGTCTGGTAGTAGTTCTTGAATTGGAAGGTCTTGACTATTTCTCCACCCAGGTCTTCCCACTGGTTTAGCTTGGCCAGTAAATCCGCGATTTCCTTATTGTTCATTGGTGGTGTTCCACCTTCGCAAGGTTTGCACCTCTTTGTGGTCAGATCGCAGACGCCGGTATTCATGGCAACTCCTCATTGCATGCGTGGTGATGCATCCAGCTTAAGGGGTAGTGGCACAATCCTGGTTTTTTTCGGCTATGCACTTTGATTGCTATCAAAGCTGCCTTTTAAGTGGCTGTCTTGTGGTAGTGGCTGAGGGCAGATTGCTATGCAATATGCGATGGGTAAATATAACCTTTGTGTGGTTTTATAAACCGTTTATTGGTTGGTTTTTATTACCCTATTTATTTTGTTGAAAATTTATTTCCTTAAATTACAACAGTTTATGTTCAGGCATGGGTTTTGCGAAATGGAAAGAGATTATTTCTTAACTTCCAGGAGCATTTCATGTTTTGTGTCCAGTGTGAACATACGATTGTTACCCCCAAAGGCAGTGGCTGCAGCTATGCGCAAGGCATGTGCGGCAAGACTGCCGAAGTCTCTGATTTGCAGGATATGCTGGTTCATCTACTGCAAGCGGTCTCGCTGTATGCGCAAGCTGCGCGCAAAGTCGGCATCATTGACCCCGAAATTGATGCATATGTTCCGCAGGCATATTTCGCCACGCTTACCAACGTGAATTTCGACCCTGAGCGCATTATTGCGTTTTCGGAACGCGCTGAGGCTTTTCGCAATTCTCTGAAAGCTCGTTATGAAGCGGAATGCGCAGCGCGGGGTACTGCACCTGAGGTGCTTCCTGCCGCCGCTGCCTACAGATTGCCAAACGCAAAGACGGTGATGCTGAGCGACTCGATCCAGTTCGCACTTAACCGGCAAAAGGATGTAGTTGGTGAAGACGTCATCGGCTTGCGCCTGCTGTGCCTGTATGGCTTGAAAGGAGCAGCGGCTTACATGGAGCATGCGCGTGTGCTTGGTCAGACTGATGTGGGAGTGGCGGGTAAGTTCCATGACTTTATGGCTTATCTGGCCGCCGATCCAGCCGATATGGGTGCGCTTTTTCAGTGCGCAATGGATATTGGCCTACTCAACTACCGCATCATGCAAATGCTTGATACTGGTGAAACCGATACCTTTGGCCACCCAGAGCCAACGCGCGTGAACATGCGGCCGGTCAAGGGCAAGGCGATTCTCGTTTCTGGCCACGATTATCATGACCTGAAACTGCTTCTGGAGCAGACCAAAGACAAGGGCATCAACATTTACACCAACGGTGAAATGTTGCCTGCCCATGCCTACCCGGAATTCAAGCAATACCCGCATCTGGTCGGAAATTACGGCACGGCATGGCAAAATCAGCAAAAGGAATTTGCCGCTTTCCCGGGTTCGATCGTGATGACGTCAAACTGCATTATCAACCCGAACGTTGGCCAGTACAGTTCGCGCATATTCACGCGCAGCATCGTGGGTTGGCCGGGCGTGACGCACATTGAAGGCGACGATTTTTCAGCTGCGATTGATGCCGCACTGGCAATGCCGGGCTTTGATGCCGATGAAGAACCGCACTACACAACGACCGGTTTTGCGCGCAATGCGCTGATGCAAGCCGCGCCGGCCGTGATTGACCAGGTCAAGGCAGGAAATATCAAGCATTTCTTCCTGATTGGCGGTTGTGACGGCAGCAAGGCGGAGCGCAGCTATTACACGGATCTGGCGAAGGCAGTGCCTGATGACAGTATTATCCTGACGCTTGCGTGCGGCAAATTCCGTTTCAACGATCTGGAGTTTGGCGATATCAACGGCATTCCGCGCTTCCTCGACGTCGGGCAATGTAACGACGCCTATTCTGCCATCCAGCTTGCGCTGGCACTGGCCGATGCTTTTGAATGTGGTGTCAATGACCTGCCGCTGTCACTGGTACTCTCCTGGTTCGAACAAAAGGCGATCGTGATTTTGCTGACATTGCTCGCACTCGGCATCAAGGACATTCGTGTTGGTCCGACGGCGCCTGCTTTCCTGACCACGAACCTGATTGGTATCTTGAATGCGCAATTCGGCCTGAAACTGATTTCAACTGTCGAGGAAGATCTTAACGATATCCTCAAAGCAGCTTGATGTGTGGCAAAGGGGGCGTTTTCCGCTTCCTTTTACTCTCTCTATGGATTTTCGAGTGAGATCAGTATGAATGTACAAGTAGACGCACAGTTGCATCCTGCCTGGCAGGGAGGTTCGTTGCAGTGTATTGTTCGGCGCGATGAAACGCATGATTGCGCCACGTTTGTGTTAACTGCAGAATCGCCGGTCCGTTTTGATTTCTTTCCGGGGCAGTTTATTACGCTTGGTCTTGATGTCGGCGGAGAACGGCACTACCGCGCTTACTCCATATCCTCCTGCCCAACGCAATCGGATCGGATTGCCATCACGGTTAAGCGTGTCGAGGGCGGCATCATGTCGAACCATCTGCTTGATAATTTTCACGTTGGACACGAAGTGGTGGCATTGCCTCCGGCGGGAGAGTTTCACCTTCACCCTGACCAGGTGCCTGACAGGTTGGTGCTGCTCTCGGCAGGCAGTGGTATTACGCCGGTGATGTCAATGGCACGCTGGTTGCTGAAGCACCGCACCGAGGCGCATATTCATTTCATCCACAGCGCACGTAGTGAGCGCGACCTGATTTTTCATCGCGAATTGCGAGAATTGGAAATGCGTCACGGTAACTTGCAGCTTGAGTTTTTTGTCTCGAATCCAAAGAGCGAGATTGAGGTGCACAAAGGGCGTCTCACCCCGGAACGTCTGGGTGATCTGTTGCACGACGCAGCAAATTCTCACATCTACATGTGCGGTCATCCCGATTACATGGCCATGATCGAGGTGTGGCATCAGGAGCGTGATTATCCGAACGCCAACCTGCGCAAGGAAAGCTTTATGCCTGTTGAGAAGGAAGAAGTTGACGGCAGTGGCAAGACTTTCCAGATGCGTGTGCCTGCATTTGGCGTAACCACGACCATTTTAGACGGACAGCCGCTGATAGAAATCATGGAGGCAGAAGGGCTGCCGATCATTGCTGCCTGTCGCTCCGGTATATGCGGATCTTGCAAGTGCAAGGTAACAGCCGGTGAGGTGGAGCGCACCAGCACCGAGACGTTGACGCCAGAAGAAGTAGAGGCGGGTTATGTGCTGGCGTGCAGCGCGCTCGCGCGAGGGGATGTCGAAATCGAGCTGGGTTGATGTCGGGCGGTATAATCAGCCACTCAGACACCACGACCTCTCAAATCAAAATGAAACGATATTTTGAAAAGTTTCTTGGGCAGCCAGGGCAGTCATCGCCACCACGTAGGCCTGCCTCAGAAATATTCTGGTCATGGCTGGCTTCGTTTGTCGGCATTTATGCGGTCCATGCGGTAAACGGGTGGATTGGCATTGCCGAAAGTGACAGCCTGTATCTGATTGGCTCGTTCGGCGCGTCGGCTGTGCTGATTTATGGCGCGCCAGCGGCCGATTTTTCGCAGCCGCGCAATCTGGTCGGTGGGCACGTGGTTTCGGCACTGGTCGGGGTGCTGATGTTCAAGCTGTTCTCCGGCAACATTGCTTTGGCTGGGGCGTTGGCTGTTTCACTGGCAATTGTCGCGATGCATGTAACGCGCACGTTGCACCCGCCAGGCGGGGCGACAGCACTCATTGCAGTCATCAGCGGGACATCCATTCATAATCTGGGGTTTGGCTACGTGCTAGCGCCAGTGCTGGTTGGCGCGCTCATCATGCTGCTTGTTGCCGTACTGGTGAACAACCTGTCCGCCAGTTCTGTGCGCAACTATCCGAGGTACTGGATATAAACGGCGCTCACAGCCAAGCTTATTTTATTCCCAGCCTTTTTGCCAGCTTGTGCAGGTTGCTGGCATCCAGATCAAGCAATCTTGCTGCTTCCGCCCATTTGCCGTGGCTGCGGTCAAGTGCTGTGTGAATCATCTGGCGCTGGCAAGCGTCCATGGCGATTTTCATGGACGGCAATGCGACCGAAGCTTCTCCATTAATAGAAACAGTGCCGATAGTTGTCTGTGCGGTGCTTATATCCAGCCCAAGGAGTTCAGGTTCCAGTGTGACGATGTCGGTGTGACGCGCCCCTTTGCTGACAGCGCGCAAGGAGGCGCGACTGATCACATGCTCCAACTCGCGCACGTTGCCGGGCCAGTCATAAGCTAGCAATGCTTGTTCTGATGCGGATGAAAGACGCAGGCTGCGCAACCCCAGGCGTGACCGGTTCAACTCAAGAAAGTAGCCAGCAATTTCCAGTGCATCATTGTCGCGCTCGCGCAAAGGTGGGATCTGAACCGGGTAGACGGAAAGGCGGTGGTATAAATCTGCGCGAAATGCACCTTCTTTCACGCTGTCGTGCAGTTGACGGTTTGTCGCGGCTATGACGCGCACATTCACGCGCAGTGTGTGGTCAGAGCCAAGGCGTTGAATCTCGCCGTTTTGCAAAACGCGCAACAGCTTGGCTTGAACGGGTAATGGCAACTCGCCAACTTCATCAAGGAATAAGGTGCCGCCATTGGCGGCATCGAAACGCCCCGGACGATCGGTGGTCGCGCCAGAAAATGCGCCTTTTACATGGCCAAACAGCTCACTTTCAACCAGTGACTCCGGGAGGGCGGCACAATTGACGTGTACCAGCAGTTTCTCTTTTCGGCGTGAATGAAAGTGTAGGCGGCGTGCAAAGAGCTCCTTGCCAACGCCCGTTTCCCCCATCAGTAGCACGGGCAATTCAGTATCCGCCACGACATCCAGTTCATGTAGCAAGCGCTTCAGCACCTTGCTGTGTCCAATAATTTCAATTTCACCTCGGGGCGTCATGTTTCTGGTGCCTGCTTCGTTATAACCGGCGCGTAGGCTGGCATTTTCTTGCTCAAGTTGTGACATGCGGATAGCCGCCGCTACGATCATTACGTTGCGCTGCAGCGCCATTTGCGCACCATCATCAAAAGTGCCTGCCTGAAGTGAGTCAAGTGTCAGGGCACCCCAAAGCCGCCCGTCAACATAAACACTGATGCCCATACAGTCGTGTACTGGCATGGGTTGTCCGTGTTGATTGTCTAACAAGCCGTCATAAGGATCTGGAAGTGGGTCACCCGGTAAAAATCGGACCGGTGCATTGGATGCCAGTATTCTCGTCAGGCGCGGATGCTGCACAACTTCGAATCGGCGACCCAATGCCTCGCGCGTCAAGCCTTCGGTCGCTACGGGGCGCAAAGTGCCGTCCTCGATCTTGAGCAGTGCGACCGCGCCGCAGCGAAACTCATCTCGTATCGCCTGTACTAATCGTTGTAGGCGGATGCCATGGGGAAAGGGGTTAACAAGGTCTGCCAACAAAGATTCGTTCAGCATGGATGCAGTGCCTGATTGAGGGTGAAACAAACCATCAATATAAAGGTTGAATTAACCTTTTGCACATAATTTTTGCGTGCCCAATAAAATTGGCGCAAATATCGTTGGTTAGCACATGGCTTTGTTTCCAGTCAATCACAAAACTCTGGAAATGTGTAACCGTATCGATGCCGTGTTCCGACAAGGTGAGGCTACTTCTGTACGGAAGTGGCGCTAAATCACCTGGATAAATAGATCGAGGGTTTATCTAACCGTAAGAATGGTTTTTAAAACCCTTTATTTACGGTTTATAAAACCACGTCAATTATTTATCCTTTATTTACAGTGTGTTACGAGTTGGCATGAAGGTTGCCTAATAACCGGTAACCATTCCTTATTTATTAAAGCAACAGTGTGCCAGGAGGCAATATGAATAGTGATCTGAAAGTAAGTGCGTTGGTGGACATGGTGGAATACCAGGGTGCTTCGATAGTGAGCAAAACCTTAATTAAAAAGAGTACGGGAACCGTCACACTATTTGCTTTTGATGAAGGCCAAGGTTTAAGCGAACACACAGCACCCTTTGATGCGATGGTGCAGGTTTTAGACGGAGAGGTGGAAATCACGATTTCAGGCCATCCATTCCGCGTCAAGGAGGGTGAATTTATCGTCATGCCAGCTGGTGAACCTCACGCCTTAAAAGGTGTTGGCAGATTCAAAATGATGCTGACGATGATTAGATCATAGTGGAAGGTGGTGGCAAGAGCAGTCATTGAATTTGATTTTCTGAAGTTGTATCTAAAAGGATCGCCTCATGTTAAAAAAGGATTCTCATTTTGTTGATAAAACCATCCAGGCAAGGAAGTCAATTCGAGCGTTTGAGCATACTCCTGTACCTGAAGATTTGATAAGGAAAATCCTCGAAGTCGCATCGCGCGCCCCTTCGGGGTGTAACTTTCAACCATGGCGCGTCTATGTGCTGACAGGAACAACGCTTCAGCGCATTGTTGATGTCGTATGTCATGCCTTTGATCATGAACCGGGACAGCACACCAGCGAATTCCAACACGTACTCAACCAGCAGTTTGATCCCTATTTGTCTCGTCGCAGAAAAATGGGGATTGCGATGTATGGATTGGCTGGCGTTCCCAAAGGGGATAAAGAACGTACGCGCTTGCAGCAGCGCCGGAACTTTGAATTCTTTGATGCACCAGTCGGCTTGCTTTTTACGGTTCATCGTAATTTGCCGGCATCATCCCTGATTGGTTATGGTGCATTCCTTCAAAACGTCATGACGTCTGCCCAAGGACACGGCCTGGGCAGCTGTTTTCAGACAGCGTGGTGTGATTACCACCGCGTTATTTCTACGGAATTGGAATTCGGAGCAGAAGAAATGCTGATAGGGGGTATGGCTTTAGGGTATCCAGATGCCGATGCACCAGTCAACCAACTGCATACCGAGCGAGAGCCCGTGTCTGAGTTCGCTACTTTTTACTTTCCGGCTCAGGCTACTTTTTGAGCTTGAACAAACATCACTTCATAGGTTGTCGGCAGTTTTCCTGCGTCGTTTTTCATGGCATCGTAACGTGATAGCGCGGTTTGCCACGCCTTTTTTCCCATCAGGGAACGGCGGCGTTCGCTGCCGCTGTGACTGGCACCAATGCCGCGGATGGTGGTGAGCAGGGTGCGGAAGTCATCGTGATAGGTGACCCAGGTTTCGTGCGTCATCCGGGTGTGGTCGAATCCGGCTTCTTTGAGTTCGGCCTGTACCTCCTGTTGCGTTGGGAATGACAGCACGTGCCGGTGTTCGTCGATGCCGGAAAAAGCGGTTTCCAACTCACGCAGCGTGCCGGGAAGCAGGGTGGTGAAGACCAGTTTTCCATGTGGTTTGAGCAGACGATGCAATTCCGGGTAGGCACGTTCGGGTTGGCACCATTGCAACGCCATGTTGGACCAGATCAGGTCAAATTTCTGTTCAGCAAAGGGGAGCGCTTCCAGATCGGCGCAAATCGCGACTATGCCGCGCGCCTGAGCTTGACGCACCATCCCAGGCGAAAGGTCGCAGCCGATGATCTGTGCATCCGGCCAGCGTTGCTGCAGCATTTCAGCACCAAATCCGGTGCCGCAGCCGCCATCCAGTATGCGAGCCATTCCCGGATCGGAGGGAAGAAAGTCCAGCAGGCGTTGACAGACCTGATGCTGAAATTGAGCGGTGTCGTCGTACTGGTTGGCTGCGCGGTCAAACGCCTCGCTAACCTTGTTTTTATCAATTCCACTCATGCAGGAAGTCTTTAATCAGCGAGGCGCAGTACGGCGTGTCTGACAGAAATGGCGCATGGGCGGCATTGTTTAGCACTTCAAGGCGCGCATTGGGCAGGGTGTTTGCCAGCCACTGGGCGGCGCCGAGCGGCATGAGTGGGTCTTTAACCCCGTGAATGAGTAAAGTTGGCTGCCTGATGCTGGCAGCCTGAAAACGCAAATCCGTATTGCGCAGTAAATCCAGCCCGGCGAGCAGTATGTCCGTTGGTGGCAAGTTTTCTTTCATCAGTTCGCGCACAATGTCCTTACTTTGCGTGTCATTGTGGTTGAAAAGCGCGATGAAGCGTTGAAAGGCTTCTAGCACGTTGAAGCGGATCGCAGTTGAAAAGCTCGTGAGCAGTAAGGGTTCCATGCCTTGCTCCCACCCATCGCGCAGGATGAAGCTGGGGGTGGCACCGATGAGAATCAGGCGTTCGATTTTTTCTGGATGGCGGAGGGCCGCTTGCATGGCAAGCATTGAGCCCATGGACCATCCGCACAGGGTGACCGGCGACGGCAGGTTGGCGACGAGCTTGTCGACGATAACGTCAGGTGCATACGGTTTTGCTGTCGGGGTTTCCTGGTAGCCGGGAAGAGGTTGAATACGCACATTGCAGTGGTCGCCCAGTTGCTCCGAAAGCGCGTTCCAGCACGATGACATGCCCCATCCGTGCCATAAAACCAGATTCTTCATCCTATTTCCTTCAGTGCTTCAATTAATTGGTCAATGTCCATTTTGCTATGCGCGGCAGAAAGTGATACGCGCAGGCGCGCCGTACCTTTCGGAACGGTCGGCGGGCGGATAGCCGGCACCCAGATGTTGCGATCAAGTAGCGCTCGGGATATGCGCAGTGCATCTTCATTGCTGCCGATGATGATGGGTTGGATCGCGCTGTCAGACGGCATCAGTTGCCACGCGCTGCTTTGCAGGCCAGTCTTGAGTTGTTCCGTAATTTCTTTCAGGTGGGCACGGCGCGCATCCCCATCTTCAATTTGCGTGAGACTTGCCAACAGTGCGCAGGTAATGATCGGGCTGGAGGCAGTGGTGAAAATATACGAACGTGCGCGTTGAGCCAGCCACTCAATCACGTCGGCATCCCCCGCCACGAATGCGCCTGAGGCGCCAGCAGCCTTCCCAAGTGTGCCCATGTAGATTAGCCGCGGTGTGAAATTCATGCCGAAGTGAGATAGCGAGCCGCGTCCGTTTTGTCCGAGCACACCAAAGCCGTGTGCGTCGTCAACAACCAGCCAGGCATCGAAACGCTCTGCCAGTTTCAGCAGTTTCGGCAGATCGCCTAGGTCGCCATCCATGCTGAAAACGGCATCGGTCAGAATCAGTTTTCGCCTGGCATGGCTGGTGCTTAGTTGTCGCTCAAGTATGGCGAGATCGTTATGTGCATAGCGCATGTGTTCGGCGCGGGAAAGCTGTGCCGCATCAATCAGCGAGGCGTGGTTCAGGCGGTCGGCAAAAATGACGTCGCCTCTGCCAACCAGGGTAGGTACGACGCCCAGATTCGCCATGTAGCCGCTGCTGAAATACAGTGCGCGGTTAGCGCCGACAAAGTGCGCCAGCGCTTGCTCAAGTTGATCGTGCGGCATCATGTGGCCGCTGACCAGATGTGACGACCCTGCGCCAACACCCCATTTCGTGGCCGCTTGTTGTGCGGCTTCAATCAGTGCCGGATCTGCAGCCAGTCCCAGGTAATCATTGCTGGCAAACGACAGCAGTTGCCGCCCGTTGACGACGACGTTGGTGGTGCATGGGGATTCCAGCGTGCGTCGCTGGCGTATCAGGTTATCTTCGGCAAGATGCGCTAGTTGCGCTTTAAGTTCTTCATGAATCATGGTGCGATTCTCTTTTTACAGCTTTGTATCGTAGCACTGAAACGATGTGGCGCGAAAGTGAAAAAGAGTCCGCTGGACTTACAGGTTGTAAAACAGAATAAAGGCAACCAGCGCTGGCGCGACGATACGGCACACAAAACGGATGACGGGTAGCGCCATAATCTGTCGGCCTTCATGCTGGAGCTGTTCTTCCACCCGATCCCATATTTTCCAGCCGACCAGCAGAGATACCAGTACGCCGCCGATGGGCATCATCAGTTTTTCAGTGATGTAATTCAGCAGGTCGAACACGCCCATGCCAAACAAGGTGTAGTCGCTCCAGATGCCTAGCGATAGCGAGGCCGGAATGCCTAGCACAAAAATGAAAAAGGCCATCGAAAGTGCGGAAGGAATGCGCGGAAAGCTGAATTCGTCGATCATGAAACTGGTGGAGACTTCCATCAGGGAGACAGATGAGGTCAGGGCGGCGAATAGCAGCAGGATGAAAAATGCGATTGCAAAAAGCTGGCCGCCCATCATCTTTGCAAAGATGGCTGGCATGGTAATGAAGGTCAGGCCTGGACCAGCAGCCGGGTCGAATCCAAAGGCAAAGACAGCGGGCAAGACCATGAGTCCGGCGAGGAAGCATACCAGTGTGGTCAGCATGACGACCCATGCCGCCGAAGCCGGAATTGAGGTTTCGGCCGTAACGTAGGAGCCATATGTGATCATTGCACCCATACCGAGCGAGAGTGTGAAAAAGGCCAGTCCTAGTGCATTGATGAAGGATGCGCTGGTAACCTTGCTGAAATCCGGTGTCAGGAAAAAAGCCAGTCCATCCAGTGCACCTGGAAGCGTCAGTGAGCGCGCAATCAGGATCAGCATAATGATCAGTAGTGCCGGCATCAGATATTTTGAAACGGTTTCGATGCCTTTTTGTACACCGCCGAGTACGACGCCAACGGTGAGCGCCATGAAAATGCCATGGTAAATCACAGGTTCGCTGGTGTCGGTGATGAAACGGGAGAATAGCGAGCCGAGCAGTTTTGGGTTGTGCTTGATGATTTCGCCGGTCATGGATTTGACGATATAGGCGATGGTCCAGCCGCCGACAACGCTGTAAAACGACAGGATGAGAAAACTGACCAGCACGCCTCCGTAACCCACGACTTGCCAGTATTTCCCGCCGAGCCTGCGGTAGGCACCGACAGGGCTTGAGTTAGAGGCGCGTCCGATGGCCATTTCTGCCATCATCAGGACGATTCCAAGGGTAAAGACAAAGCCGACAAAGATCAGCAGAAACGCGCCGCCCCCGTTTTGCGAGGCGACATAGGGGAATTTCCAGATGGCGCCCAGGCCGATGGCGGAGCCGGCAGTCGCAAGAATGAAGCCAAAACGGGACCCCCATTGCGATCTTGCAGGTACGGTGCTTTCAGTTTCGCTTTTCATACCAAGGGGATTATGCATGAAATCGGCATTTTTTTATTTGAAGATTTTTTCCTTCAGGATTGGTGGTTTGCATGTGTGAAGGCGGACGAGCGTGGAACTGCGTGTGCCGTAATGGGGAGACGCGACAAAGATGGACGACAGCATGCGTTTCGTTTCCAGGTCAAAGTTGGTGTCGGGCAGATCTTCATCCGGGGCGCGGGTCGTATCGGCAAGCATGTCTAAATAGGCTTTTTCTTCTGCCTGCTGGCGCAACAGATGATCAAAATGTGCGCGTACCCGGGTTACTTTCGGCCAGGGGTCATCCAGCAGGGCATTCGCAAGGGCGTAAATCCCCGGCTTCAGGGCTTGACCGTTTTCCTCTCTGCCATGTCCCCGGTTGGAATACCAGATCAGGGTTTCCTGGTCGCCAACCAGCAGGTTGAAGCCATTGTAGTTACTGGCCGTTCTTGAGATGTGCTGTATGTATGCCTGTGGCGATATGTCTGAACTCAAATAATCACTGACCAGATGACCACGTGATCGCGCATCAGGATTTTCTCCAGCTGGAGTGCGAATATTGGTTGTGGTAGCGAAACGGTTGTTACTGGTAATTCCCATCCATGTGCCGCCTGATTGCAAATCGCGTCCTGCGTAAATGTTGGGCTGTTCTGCCCAGTGGTGAGCGGGCGCGCTCGCACGCGCAAAGAACTCGTCTCGATTGGCACAGGCAAGCAGAGGACTGTGTGGTTCAACTTTCCAGGCAAAAACAATCAGGCACATTTTTCAGTAAAAGTCTGTTGGGGCTACTCTTCTGTTTGCGGGAGTGCGTATGGCAATGGTTTAAGTTGCAGTGTTGGTCCGCCCGCTTCGCCAAGTTGCACCGTGCTGGATTCGGTGGTGTCAAGTCGCAGCGAGACGAGACAGGCGATGGTGTCATCCATACTTCTTGCGGCATTGACGATCATGCCGCAGGGTTGACTCGGGTCGTTTGAAGCATACACAGCCGTGCCAGCCTGTGCTTGGTCGAGTGAGGCCTCGATGCTTGCGGCCAGCATGCGGCGAGGTGTTCTGCCCCGATACTGGGTACGAGCAATAACTTCCTGTCCAATGAAGCAGCCTTTTTTGAAGCTGACGCCGCCAATGACTTCGAAATTGACCATTTGCGGCACAAACTGTTCCTGCGTGGCGCTCAGGATGGTCGGAATGCCGGCATCAATGTTTGCCAGGCGCCACGCGGCATCGGGTTGTGGCGTGAGACTGGCTGTTAGCGTAGGCCAGGCTGCGTCGAGCATGGCTGGTGATAATACCCATTCGTAGCGCGCGGTACCGAAGGCGTTGGCAACGCGAATCAGCATGCCGGAATCGTTTTGGATTAATGCATAGGGTTCGGATGGCAGTTGCGGGAACCAGTTTTTCAGGGCGGTGTCCGCATTGCTGCCTCCGATGCCGAGCAGCGCATATTCCTCATTCGCATCGGCAATGTCAACCTGATCGCGCATCACGTACATTTGCAGGCGCTTTTGTATATTTGCCTGTATTTCTATCGGAAGTTGCAACACTATCCTGTCATCCGTTTTGAAAATCAGGAAAGTGGCAAGTAGCCGTCCTTGCGGTGAGCACAGGCCGCTGAGGCAAGCCTCGCTGGGTTTCATGCGTTCAACATCATTGGTCAGCAAACGCTGTAACAGCGTACTTGCGTCAGTGTTGGAAAGCGCAATTAATCCCGTATCAGCCAAAGGAATGACGAATCCTGAGTGCATGGCGTCAAAGTCAGTCAAGTCATGGATGTCGCTTTGTTGCGTTAGGAAATGTTGCGTTGCGCTCATCGTTAACTCCATAAAATTGCGGTTGCGGGCTTCGCACCCGTTATGATTACGCTTTCTGCGATTATAGTGATTTCGCCAATTTCCTGTTAATTCTGATTTCGGAATGTCTTCCCTGAAAAAAATCCTTATTGGCCTGACGGCAGCCATTGTGCTTCTGGTTTCTGTCATGCTGTTCTGGGCGAATCAGTCCATTCTTCCAGATGATGCCGCTACCGTGTCGTTTTCGGTGCGTCCGGGTAGTGGCGTCAAGTCAGCAGCATGGCAGATCAATCAGTCCGGCGTGCCATTGAATACAACCCTGTTTTCATTGCTGGTGCGTATTAGCGGCAATAGCGGGAACATCAAGGCGGGGTATTACGAACTGGAGGCAGGTACTTCGCCAATGGGCTTGATGGGGAAAATGACGCGCGGCGACGTGGTGCAGGAACAATTGACCCTCATCGAGGGCTGGACGTTTGCACAGATGCGCAAGTTGCTGGCGGAGCATTCTGGCCTTGAGCACGATGCGGCACGTCTGTCGGATAAAGCGTTGTTAGAAAAGGTAGGCGCAACGTACGATTTTCCGGAAGGGCTCTTTTTCCCTGATACGTACCAGTTTGCGAAAGGCACGAGTGAGTTGCAAATTTACCGTCAGGCATACACGGAGATGAGGGCGCGCTTACAACATCATTGGGCGCAGCGTGACAAGACACTGCCATACAAGTCGGCCTACGAGGCGTTGATCATGGCGTCCATTGTCGAGAAAGAAACTGGTGCAAGCGCGGAGCGCGACATGATTGCCGGCGTATTTGTGAACCGTCTCAAAAAGGGTATGTTGCTGCAAACCGACCCGAGCGTAATTTACGGCATGGGTGTGGCGTACAAAGGAAGCAATATACAAAAGCGCGACTTGCTCAGGGACACGCCGTACAATACCTATACGCGACGCGGCTTGCCACCAACGCCGATTGCATTGCCGGGTGCACAATCCTTGCATGCGGCGTTCCATCCTGCGAAGACAAAGGCGTTGTATTTCGTGGCGCGCGGCGATGGTGGCAGCCAGTTTTCGGAAACACTTCCCGAGCATAATCGGGCAGTTGCAAAATATCAGCTACGGAGAAAGAACAAATAAATGGCAACAGGCAAGTTCATTACCTTTGAGGGCATAGATGGTGCAGGCAAATCGACGCACATCGAATTCGTCGCCAGTTTGTTGCGCAAAGATGGCATTAATGTCGTTGTGACGCGCGAACCTGGGGGCACGCCTCTGGGGGAAAAGCTGCGTGAGTTGCTGTTGCATGAAAAAATGCACCTGGAAACGGAAGCCTTGCTGATGTTTGCTGCACGCCGTGAACACTTGGCCGAAGTGATTGAGCCAGCTTTGGCGCGCGGAGACTGGGTGATTTCGGATCGCTTCACGGATGCTTCCTTTGCCTATCAGGGCGGCGGCCGCAAATTGGGCAAGGAGAAGTTGCGCGCACTGGAGCAGTGGGTGCATCCGGATCGTCAGCCGAATCTGACTTTGCTGTTTGATGTGCCGCTCGAAATTGCGCGCGCGCGCTTGGAAGCGTCGCTTGCCCTCGATAAGTTTGAGCGAGAAAAGGCCGGTTTTTTTCAGGCGACGCGACTTGCCTATCTGGAGCGCGCATCCGAATTTCCTGAGCGCTTTGTCATCATCAATTCACAGCATACGATTGCTGAAATTCAGGAACAGTTGAAAACGCTGATTCGCAGGTTTGAGAAAGACGGAGAAGGTGGCAGAGGCTGAATGAATGATCGACTGTATCCGTGGTTAGGTGAGGCCTGGGCGCGACTTCATAGGCTGCGCGCCCAGTTGCCGCATGCCATTCTGATCCACGGCCCGGAAGGTATCGGGAAAACGGAGCTGGCCGAGAGTTTCGCTCAGTCGCTATTGTGTGAGTCGGTGCTGCCGAATGGCTTTGCATGCTTGCAGTGTGCCTCGTGCCGCTGGTTCTCGCAATATAACCATCCTGATTACCGCAGGGTGCGCCCGGGTGCGCTGGATGAGGCCGGTGCTGAGGATGACGAGGCTGATGCAGAAAATAATGGTGCAGCTTCCAAGACGGCGTCCAAGGTGATTCGCATTGCGCAGGTACGCGGCCTGGCTGATTTTATGAATGTTTCGACCCATCAGGGTGGGCGGCGTGTTGTCCTGCTCTACCCGGCAGAGGCGTTGCATACCGAATCATCGAATGCCTTGCTGAAAATGCTGGAAGAACCGTTGCCGGGAACGGCCTTGATTCTGGTGGCAAACAATGCAGATGCTTTGTTGCCGACAATTCTCTCGCGCTGCCTCAAGTTTCCGGTTGCGATGCCGCCAACAGATATATCACTGTCCTGGCTGGAATCTCAAGGCGTCTCAGATTCTGATGCCTGGCTGGCTGAGCAGGGCGGCGCACCCCTGCTGGCGCTTTCTTTGTCGCAAACCGGCAAGCGCGATGAATTGGACGCTTTTTTGAGGCAACTTGCCAATCCGACTGTAGAAGGCGCACTGCAAACAGCCACTCAGTGGCAGAAAGCGCCTTCAAGGGAGCTGATCATCTGGTTGCAACGGTGGCTGTATGATATATTTTCGACGAAATTTGCAGGTCGGATACGTTACTACCCGCGCTACCAAAAAGAGATCGTTGCATTGGCAAAGCGTGTAGATGCTGAAAAATTGTTGCAGATACAGAAATCGGTTGGCTCACGCAAGTCAATTGTCGATCACCCTTTGGCAATGCGTCTTTTCATTGAAGACACCTTGTTGGAGTATCTGGAATTGTGTGCCTGAGTGAGGTTTGAATGCCACATACGAACGGAAATGGATCACTAGATGGCTCGGTTAAACCGGCATCGGTGAATCGTCCGTCGGTTCTGTCCTTGTCCATCAGGGAAAAGGAAACCTTGTATACCGCCTATCTCCCCTTCCTGAAAAACGGGGGCATTTTTGTGCCAACGGTGCATGCATACAGTATTGGCGATGAAATTTTTCTCGTGCTGGAATTGATGGATGACCCTGACAAATACCCGATTGCTGGCACGGTAGCGTGGGTTACCCCTGCCGGGGCAAATCAGGGGAAAGTGCAGGGCATTGGCGTTCACTTTCCAGAGAGCGAAGAAGCGGTACACCTCAGGCAAAGCATCGAGAAGCATATCGGTTCGGACTTGCACAGTGGTCGTCGCACACATACCTTATAATTTCACATTGTCGCTCAGATGAAGTTCAACTTTTCTGATGCCACTATTCTGGCTTCGGCCTTTTTCTAATCCAATTTAAAAGCTGTCCTGGCGAGTTCGCCCATAATCATTATGCTCATTGATTCACACTGCCACATTAATTTTCCGGCGCTGGCTAATCAGTTGCCGCAAGTGCTGCTTCGCATGAGGCAAAATCAGGTCACACACGCACTTTGCGCAGGTGTGAACCTGCCCGCTTTCCCCGGGATTCTTGAAATTGCAGAAAAGTACCCGAACATTTATGCGTCTGTGGGCGTTCATCCAGGCTACAAGGATACGGTCGAGCCAGACGTGGCGACATTGGTGAAGCTGGCAGATCATCCCAAGGTTGTCGCGATCGGTGAAACCGGATTGGATTATCACCGGCACAAGGGCGACCTGGAGTGGCAGCGCGAGCGCTTCCGTATTCAGATTCGTGCCGCGAAAGAGTGTGGCAAGCCACTGATTATCCATGCACGAAAGGCACCGCAGGATTCATTGCGTATCATGCGTGAAGAGGGTGCGGGTACGGACAAGGGTGGGCCAGGTGGCGTGATGCACTGTTTTACCGATTCCTGGTCAATGGCCGAGCAGGCAATGGATATGGGCTTTTACATTTCCTTTTCCGGCATTGTGACCTACAAGGCGGCCCGTGAATTGCATGAAGTGGCCAGGAAAGTGCCGTTGGAGCGTATGCTAATTGAAACGGATGCGCCTTACCTGACACCGGAGCCGAATCGAAGCAAGGATAATGAGCCAGCCAATTTGCGCATTGTGGCGCGCCGGATTGCTGAACTGAAGAAGGTGCCTCTGGGTCAGGTGGCGCACCATACGACACAAAATTTCCTGGATCTGTTCAAAGTAAGCAAATGACACATTGATGAGGCAAAGTCGGCATACAAGTAGCGAAGGAAAAGGCTGGCAGCGCTTTTTTCGAGCGT
Organism: Burkholderiaceae bacterium; assembly: GCA_963666295.1. Taxonomy (GTDB): domain Bacteria; phylum Pseudomonadota; class Gammaproteobacteria; order Burkholderiales; family Burkholderiaceae_D; genus QZKY01. The sequence continues at coordinate 2,126,074 of OY762707.1, forward strand.
TGATCCTGACCTGTTTTTTCCTTGTTATGCCGCAGGCGTCTCTGGCCGATATACGCGATGATTTTTTCCGGCAAGTCATGCTCGACGGTGGCCCGGAAATTGCGGCCATGCTCAAGGATGGCGTCAATCCGAACCTGACGGAACCACAGCGTAACGACACGGGCGTGATTCTGTCACTGCGCGAAAATGCGATGAATGTATTTCGTGTACTTCTGAATGCCAAAGGAGTCGACGTGAATCATCGCGTGGCCAATGGCGATACGGCATTGATGATTGCGGCATGGAAGGAAAATGCCGAGGCGGTCAGGGCGTTGATTGCGCAGGGCGCGTATGTTAACCAGCGTGGCTGGACGGCACTGCATTATGCGGCCGCCAAGGGCAACACTGAGATTGTGACGTTGCTACTTGATAAGCGTGCCGATATCAATGCGCGTTCTCCGCGGCATATCACGCCGCTGATGATGGCGGCACGCAACGGGAAAATCTACACGGTCAAGCTTCTTCTTGATCATGGCGCAGATGCGGCGCTAAAAGACCTTGACGGGCGAAGCGTGATTGATTGGGCGCAAGCCTACGGGCACACCGATATCGCAGAAGGCATGACGGCACGGCTTGATAAAATGCGTGAGGGTGAACGACGCGCGTTTGTTGAGCGTGTTATGGCGAATCCGCCCGAGGCGGGTTGGTTAAATGAAAATCTTCCGCCGATGAGGTGAGCCAAGCGGGTCCGTTCGATTGGTTTTCTGCTGTCAGGAAGGGTCGGTGGCCGGGTGTATGGACGGAAGGCGCTGTTCCGGTATCAGGATGGTTGGAAGTGCTTTGGCCAGAGTTTGCGGATAATCGCGACTGAAGTGCAAGCCACGGCTTTCCTGGCGCGCCTTGCCGCTGCGTACAATTAAGGATGCGACGGCAACCAGGTTGCGCAACTCAAGCAGGTCACTGGTTATCCGGTAGTTGGCGTAATACTCGTCCACTTCGCCCTCCAGCAGTTGAATGCGTTTTTCGGCACGTTGCAGGCGCTGACTGGTGCGCACGATGCCGACGTAGTTCCACATAAAACGGCGCAGTTCATCCCAGTTGTGAGAGATGACAACTTCCTCATAAGCATCACTTACGCGGCTTTCATCCCAGTCCGGCAGTGGGGGGACGGCCATTTTTTCTTGCTGCTTGATGTTGTGAGCAACTGCTTGTCCCATTACCAGGCATTCCAGCAGTGAATTGCTTGCCAGGCGGTTTGCACCGTGCATTCCGGTGTAGGCGACTTCTCCTATGGCGTATAGGCCAACAATGTCAGTTTGCCCGTCCAGGTCGGTGACAATGCCGCCGCAAGTATAGTGGGCGGCAGGCACGACCGGAATCGGCTCCTGCGTCATGTCAATGCCAAATTTCTGGCAAGACGCTTGAATGTTCGGAAAATGCTCGGATAGGAAGGTTTTACCCTTGTGGCTGATGTCAAGGTGTACGAAGTCCAGGCCGCGCTTTTTCATCTCAAAGTCAATGGCGCGCGCGACGACATCTCGTGGCGCCAGTTCCGCGCGCTCATCGTGCTCCGGCATGAAGCGCGTCCCGCCTGCCTCAGGGGGAAGTTTAAGCAAGCCGCCTTCGCCACGAACGGCTTCGGAAATTAGCGAGGATTTGGCGTATGGGTGATACAGACAGGTTGGGTGAAACTGGATGAATTCCATGTTGGCAACACGACACCCCGCACGCCATGCCATCGCAACGCCATCACCTGTCGATATGTCCGGGTTGGTCGTGTACAGGTAAACTTTTCCTGCGCCGCCTGTTGCCAGCACGGTATTGTGAGTCGCAAACGTGATGACGGTTCTGGTTTGCTCATCCAGGACATAAAGCCCGTAGCAGCGTCGTGTATTGGAATCAATGCCAAGTTTGCAGGAAGTGATCAGATCAATGGCAAAATGATTTTCAAACAGGCTGATGTTGGGGTGCGTGCGAACTTTTTCTTCGAGCGTGGTTTGTATGGCTTGTCCAGTGGCGTCAGCCGAATGGATGACACGTCGCTGGCTGTGGCCCCCTTCGCGGGTGAGGTGATAACCACTGCCCGAGGTTTCGTCTTGCGTAAACGGCACCCCCATGTTGATGAGCCATTGAATAGCTTCCGGGCCGCGCTCAACAATGTGGCGGACAGCTGGTTCGTCGCACAGGCCTGCGCCAGCGACGAGCGTGTCCCGGATGTGTTGCTCAAAACTGTCTTCTGGATCGAGTACTGCAGCGACGCCGCCTTGCGCCCAATTGCTGGCACTCATTTGCAGTGAACTTTTGGAAATAAGGGCGACCTTGTTGTTTTCGGCCAAGTCCAGCGCAGCCGTAAAACCGGCTAATCCACCGCCAACAACAACAGCATCAAATTTCAGAGTATTCATTTTTTCAATTGGATCAGAAAGCGACAGTGTAAGCGCCACTATATTCCATTTGTAATATCACTGTCATGCCATTGCCAGGTTTATGCGGCTTGATATGAGGTAAGACATATTTTTGGAAGTGTTGGTTTGTTTATATTTTGCTTTTTTACGTTAATAAAATCAATTGGTTACATCGCTATGTGCTTGACAAACCGAATAAACCAGCCGTCCCTTTATTTTCGCTCATATGTAAATAATTGCGATTGCGTGTTGGAGGAATAACAGTTTTTTTGTGCGTGTTTATGCTGACAAGCCCATTTTTGAGGCGTATGATCACGGTGCAGTCAGTTTTAAGCTGTGTTCGGTTTTCGAAAGTAGTGGCTGGCTGTGATTTTTAAAGGAAGTGTTATGTCTAAAGGAAATTTGGTTGCAGCTATTGTTCTTGCCATCGCTTTTGGTGGCGTTGGCTATTCTTTGTTTGTTTAAGAACAAAAAACTGCATGCTCATGGGAGATTTCGAAAGTGATCTCCCCATAATTTCTCCCTCTTCTCCCCCCTTTCGCTACTTCTCCCTTTTAAATATTTTCAAGCTTGCGCAATTTGTCAGGCGCTTGTTTCTGCATGCTCGACGATGAGCTGCACAGTCGTTTTTCCGTTGAATTCATTGGCATCCAGTCGATAAGCGATGGTTGCTTTTTTCGGCAAACCCTCCGAGTGCCCAAACCAGATCGCGTCGTGCTGGCATCCGTCTTTCTCCAGTGTCAGCTTCAAGTGTCGTTCTTTTACGAGGCGCTGGTTGACGATAGAGAATTCATCAGCGAACAGGGGAGGGGCAAAGCCATGTCCCCAGACTTGCCTTTCAAGCAGGGCGATGAAGTCAAGGTTAAAAAAGGCCGCTTCCAGTGGGCCATCCGTTTCAATGACTTGCTCAAGCTGGCTTTCCGAAAGCCAAGCGCGCCCCACTTTTTCAAAGGCTTCGTTAAACGCATCGAACGCTTCAGCGCGAATCGTCAACCCGGCAGCCATTGCGTGCCCGCCGAATTTTTCGATCAGGTTGGGCGCATGCTTTGAAATCAGATCCAGTGCATCGCGCAAGTGAAAGCCGGGAATTGAACGACCCGAACCGCGCATTAAACCGTTATCTGCTGGTGCGAAGGTGATGGTTGGGCGATAAAAACGATCTTTCAGGCGCGAGGCGAGCAAGCCGACAATGCCCTGATGCCAGTCTTTGTCATACATGCACAATGTTGCTTGATGGCCCACTTCAACGCTTTCCAGCAAAGCTTTCGCACTGTCTTGCATTTCAAGCTCCTTATCGCGCCGTGCAAGGTTAATCTCGCCAAGCTGGTGAGCGATAAGCCACGCTTTGCCTTCGTCATCGGTGATCAGGCATTCAATGCCGAGTGCCATGTCGGCCATCCGACCTGCAGCATTCAGGCGCGGGCCAATGGCAAACCCGAGATCGGAAACGGAGGCTGTTCGCGGATTGCGACCAGCAGCGCGGAACAGCGCCGCAATACCAGCTTGCATGCGACCGCTGCGCATGCGTTTGAGCCCTTGCGCAACCAGTATGCGGTTGTTTGCGTCAAGCGCGACAACGTCGGCGACTGTGCCGAGCGCAACCAGATCAAGCAGGGCGTCCAGACGCGGTTGGCTGGAAGTGTCAAAAATTCCGCGTTGGCGCATTTCTGCGCGCAATCCCAGCAAGACATAAAACATGACGCCAACGCCCGCCAGATGCTTGCTTGGGAATTTGCAGCCTCGCTGGTTTGGATTCACAATCGCGCGTGCATCGGGCAAGGCATCGCCTGGCAGATGGTGGTCGGTAATGAGGACATCAATGCCGCGGCGCTTTGCTTCGGCCACCCCTTCCAGGCTCGCAATGCCATTATCGACCGTAATAATGATATCTGGCGATTTGGTGTTTGCAGCAAGCGCGACGATTTCTGGTGAAAGTCCGTAACCGTATTCGAAGCGGTTGGGCACGATGTAATCGACATTCGCGCCCAAGGCGCGCAGTCCTCGAATACCGATCGCGCAGGCGGTGGCGCCGTCGCAGTCGTAATCTGCCACGATCAGAAGTTTTTTGTTTGTGCTGATGGCATCGGCCAGGAAGTGGGCGGCGGAATCGACCTGGCTAAGCGCCGAAGGTGGAATGAGGGCGTCAGTTTCTACGGAAAGTTCCGAGGTGTCGTGCAAGCCGCGCGCGGCAAACAGGCGTGCCAGTACTGGGTGGACGCCACCTTGCCGCAAGATTTCAGAGGTGCGGAAGGAGTAGGGGCGGGTGACGATTCGGCTCATATGAATAAGGGGCCCAGATTTTTTTTGATCCAGAATTTTCGCAGGGAAGTCCTGTCCAGCACAAATGAAATTAGCCGTGTGTCATGACCGAGATGTAGCGTCAAGCGTTCCATCTGTCGATCTTTGATTGCCTTGATCAGAGGGGTAAGCCAGTTGTCATCAATTTCTTGCCAGGTGTTTAACCATGCTGGCCAGTCAAGTGTTAGCGCTGACGGCATTAATTCTTCCAGCAGCAGCAGGCCGTGCTCAGGTGGTGAGGTGATGATGTCGTCAACGCTGCAATCGGTCCAGTTTAGCGTGGAGCGCTGAGTCAAGGCACCCATCCAGCCAGAAAGCCTGTAGGTCATTGTGTATGGGGCAGTTTGCGGCAGCTTGGTCAATGTGGTTGGTCCGCCGCCCCAAAGCCAGAGCGAATTAATGCCTGGCTTGCCGTTTTCAGTCCGTCGCAAGTTGGCAGGATGCGCGTGCCAACACATTTGCACTTCATTTTGCAGCCTGTGCCATGCCAGCTCGGTCGCACCTTCCGGTTGCCAGTTTCGAATGTCGCGGCCAGTGGCAGCCTCTGGCATCGCGGTGCGTAGCGTTTGCCAGTTATCGGCGCGAATAAACCAGGTTTCGGTATCACCGTATCGCAGTTCCATGCCTGCATCATCAAAAACAGGTTTGGCGGCGTCGAACAGCGCGTGCGCTTCCGCTTCATCAAGCGAGAGACAAGACGGATCAGTCAAAACGATCTGACTCATGCCAACTTCAAGATGAACGGGATTGACCACAAACCAGAACCCGTCATCGGGCTTCAGGTCATATCTTTGCATCAAGGCGCTGGCAACGGGGGGACTGTTTCGGAATTCAATGTTTGCGGTCAGTCCGAACTGGTGCGCCAGCCAGGCGCTGTGGGGCAGTGATCGCGGCGATGCGTCAAATTGGGCAGTGCAGCTACGAGTCTTTGCGCGAGAAATCAAAGTTATCAGCGCGGAGGGTGGCGCGCACTGCATTAGCTCAAAAGTTTGCGCTTGATGGGGCAAACCGTGCGGAATGAGGATTTCCATGTGTCGCATCCTGGCATTGTATGGCAAACTGCGACCTTCTATCTGGAGCACGAATTTGAGCTTGATAAAAAATCTTCCTTTCGAATGGCTGATTGGCTTGCGCTATACGCGCTCGGGTCGCCGCAGCGGGCGCAATAGCTTCATTTCCTTCATTTCACTGATTTCAACGGCGGGCATCGCGCTGGGCGTGGCAGCGCTGATCGTGGTCCTTTCAGTCATGAATGGTTTTCAGAAAGAGGTGCGCGACCGGATGCTTTCCGTGCTGGCACACATCGAAGTCTACGATTACACCGGCGCGCTTCCGGATTGGCAGAAAACGGCGCAGGAAGCTTTACAGCATAAAGCGGTTAAGGGAACGGCACCTTATGTGATGGGACAAGGGATGCTGGTGCGCAACAATCGTGTGTCTGGCGTGGTGATTCGTGGCGTGTTGCCTGAAGAAGAGCTGAAAGTATCCGACGTTGCCAAACAGGTCAAATGGGGTAGTTTTGATCAGTTGCAGCCTGGCAAATTCAATATCGTGATCGGCAGAGAAGTGGCGCGTCGATTGCGTGTAAACGTCGGGGATCGTTTGCCGGTGATTTCGCCGGAAGGGCAGGTGACGCTGGCAGGTGTGGTGCCGCGCCTGAAACAGTTTCGGGTAGTCGGCATTTTTGAGGCGGGACACTTTAAGTTCGATTCCACGATGGCCTTTATCCATCTTGAGGATGCGAAGCGTCTGTACCGTCTGAATGCGCCTTCCGGCTTGCGCTTGCGCATTGATGACATGCAGCGTGCGCCGTATGTGGCACGAGAATTAGGCGCTCTATTGACCGGTCAGGTATTGATACGCGATTGGTCAAAAATGAATCAGAACTGGTTTGCCGCAGTGCAGACTGAAAAAAAAATGATGTTCATCATCCTGATGATGATTATTGCGGTAGCCGCCTTCAATTTGGTTTCCACCCTGGTAATGACGGTTACCGAGAAACGGGCTGACATTGCAATTTTGCGCACACTTGGTGCTTCGCCGCGATCCATTATGAAAATCTTCATGATCCAGGGAGCCTTTGCTGGCATTCTCGGCACGGCAGTCGGCGTTACATTGGGTGTGGCAGTGGCGCTGAATATTGATGTGATCGTTCCTCTTGTTGAAAGCATTCTCGGCATTCAATTCTTGCCGAAAGAAATCTATGTCATCAGCGCCTTGCCGTCCGATTTGCGTTTGTCGGACGTGTTTACGATAGGTGCTTCGGCGATTCTGATGGCTTTTCTGGCGACGCTTTACCCAAGCTGGAATGCCTCGCGCCTGAATCCTGCGGAGGCGTTGCGCTATGAGTGAGATCGTGCTGTCTTGTCGCGGCCTGGGAAAAACCTTCAGACAGGGCGAATATGTAGTAAAGGTGTTCGAGGATATTGATCTGGATGTTTTTCATGGGGAGCGTGTCGCTATTGTCGGTGCTTCCGGTTCGGGTAAGTCAACCCTGCTTCATTTGCTGGGTGGACTCGATGTGCCAACGGGTGGCGTTGTGCAGTTGCAGGGGCAGGATTTTGCAACGCTGGCCGAGCATGCACGCGGTGAATTGCGCAATACGGCGCTGGGTTTCGTCTATCAGTTCCATCATCTTCTTCCCGAATTTTCGGCATTGGATAATGTGGCGATGCCATTGATGATCCGTCGCATCCGACGTGCCGAAGCACACGAAATAGCATTGTTGATTCTGGAGCGCGTCGGCCTTGGACACCGTGTTACGCATGTGCCAGGAGAGTTATCTGGTGGGGAGCGTCAGCGCGTGGCTTTGGCGCGTGCGCTGGTGACACAACCCGCCTGCGTGCTGGCAGACGAACCGACGGGCAATCTCGACCGCAATACGGCACAACAGATTTTTGATCTGATGCTGGAGTTGTCGCACACAATGGGAACGGCTTTTGTCATCGTGACCCATGATGTTGAACTCGCTAGCCGTTGTGATCGCGTTCTGCATCTTTCAGAGCATGGCCTGCAGAGATAGGTTAAAAAAGACGTAATCGTTATAGGGGGTTCGTGCTGTCTTGTGAGTGTTTCATAATGGGCGGGTAGTCAAAAGACATTGGGGCGCGTTTTGCATCTCATTGCGTTCATCGATTTCTTTGGCTTTTCCCAAATTTTACATTTGCACCACGTTGGATTGTTGTTATATTTACAATCATGTGGATCGATACCCATTGTCATCTCGAAGCGAAGGAGTTTGCCGGTGAAGGCGACCGGTATGCGCTGACCGCCGCGCGGTCGGGCGTGTTGCAGATTGTGATTCCGTCTGTGGATTGTGCCAGTTTCGCTTCGGTAGCAGCCTTGGCGAAGCGCAATTCAAATTGTTCCTACGCACTGGGCATACACCCAATGTACGTGCCGCAGGCAGACGAGGGCGACCTCAGCACCTTGCGGAAAGCGCTCGATCGGGCACGTGAGGATGCGAATCTGGTTGCCGTCGGGGAAATCGGTCTGGATTTTTTCGTGCCGGAACTGAAGTGGTCACCGTTGCGCGAGAAGCAAGAGTATTTTCTGGTCGAGCAATTGAAGATGGCGCGAGAATTCAATCTTCCGGTTTTGTTGCATTTGCGTCGTGCGCAAGATGTCTTGCTCAAGCATTTGCGTCGCATACGGCCGCCTGGCGGCATCGCGCATGCATTTAACGGCAGTTTCCAGCAGGCGCAGGCCTTCATCGATTTGGGTTTCAAGCTGAGTTTTTGTGGCACGTTTACGCACGAGCGCGCGCAGCAATTACGGCGGTTGGCAACGGAGCTGCCATTGGAAACGATTGTGCTGGAAACGGATGCGCCGGATTTGCCGCCCGCCTGGCTGTCAGCGAGGCCGAACACGCCACAGGAATTGCCAAGAATCGGTGAAGCGCTGGCAGAACTTCGAGGCATGGCGCCTGAGACGTTGGCGCTGGCTACGACCACCAATGCCCTGGCGGTGCTGCCACGACTGGCAGTCTTGATGCAGGCCTGAGATGCGAGCCCTCGTCGCCGGTTTTGTGATCGGTGTCGTGTGGTTGCAGCAACAGGCAGCGTTGCCTGATTTTCTGATTCTTTCGGTACTTTTCGCCATATCGCTGACCGGCGTTATTCTGGTTCGAAGAAGCAGTCAAGCTTATGCCAGCGGGCTTGCGCGCACCATTTGCGGTGCGTTATTTGGCATTATTTGGACATCCCTGATTGCCAGCCATTATCTTTCGGAGTCTTTGTCGAAGGAGTGGGAAGGGCGTGACGTGACTGTGATCGGCACGATCAACAGTTTGCCGCATCATTTTGAGCGTGGCGTGCGCTTTCATTTCAATGTGGAGCGGCTGCTTACAGGCGCCGCCGGTGCTGCCGATATTCCCACGCGGCTGGCGCTTTCCTGGTATGCAGGTTTTGGTATGCCGCGCTCAAAAGACTTCCCGATTGTTCGTCCCGGAGAGCGGTGGCAGCTGACCGTGCGTTTGAAGCGTCCGCACGGTAACGCGAACCCGTATGGTTTTGACTATGAGGCCTGGCTGCTGGGGCAGCGCGTGCGCGCGACTGGTTATGTGCGACCGGATAAAAAGCTGTCGTACAAGAACCAACGGCTCGACGCTTTTGTTCTGGGTGCCGGTTCACTGCTCCACCGTTCTCGCGGATGGCTGCGAGACCGCATTGATGACGCGCTGCCCGAAAAAGCATACGCGGGGATGATTGCTGCGCTGGTGATGGGCGATCAGCGCTCCATAAGCCAGCGGGATTGGGAAGTTTTCAGGCGCACCAACATTTCACATCTTTTCGCCATATCAGGATTACATATCACGTTGTTTGCCAGTCTTTCAGGCGGGTTGATGCTGGCATTGTGGCGCCGATCTTTTTTTACGCGCGCGCAATTGCCGCTCATTCTGCCTGCTCAGAAAGCTGCCGTGTTGACCGGTGCCGTGGCAGCGTTGTTGTATGCCGCCATATCGGGCTTTGGGGTACCGGCCCAGCGCAGTTTGACCATGCTGCTGGTGGTGGCTGCGGCATTGTGGTTGGGTCGCGTGACGAGTTTGACGCACGTGCTTGCGCTTGCTCTGGGCGTGACGGTGTTGCTTGACCCGTGGGCTACGCTGTGGCCGGGTTTTTGGCTTTCATTTGGTGCGGTTGCGGTGATTCTGTATGCCTCTGTTGGACGAACGCAAGATTTCTCGGGCGATGAATCCTCATGGGCAAGCAAGTGGCGCCACAAGATTAGGGTCGCCTGCATGACGCAGTATGCGATTACGCTGGGATTGGTGCCATTGACGGTGTTGCTGTTTGGGCAGATATCGCTGGTGAGTCCGCTAGCAAATGCATTGGCTATCCCACTGGTTACGCTTTTGATCATGCCGTTGGCACTGGTTGGGAGTATATTGCCGAAGCCGTTTGTCACCTGGGTGCTGACATGGGTTCATCAGTTAATTGAATGGCTTGTTGCTGCGCTTGCATGGCTAAGTGATTTTTCATTTGCTGTCTGGCAGGCTCCCACGCCCGCTTTATGGGTGGTCATGCTGGCTTTGTCTGGTACCTTTTGGATGCTCGCGCCGAGAGGGTGGCCGAGTCGCTGGTTAGGGGTGTTTTGCTGGCTTCCTTTATTTACGACTGCACCGAACCATCCGGCTTTTGGTGAAATGTGGGTGACAGCCTTTGACGTCGGCCAGGGATCAGCTTTGCTGATTGAAACGGAAAAGCACCGCATGTTGCTTGATACCGGCCCGCAATATTCGTCACATTCTGATGCGGGACAGCGCGTGATTCTGCCTTACTTGTATGGGCGAGGCATCCATGTGCTGGACGAGTTGCTGGTGACGCACGGTGATCAGGATCATGCTGGCGGTGCGGCATCTGTTTTGGCTGCTCTCGATGTTGGATCCGTTTTAAGCTCAATGCCAGCGGAGAACGGGTTGGCGATCAATCCAGTTTCATACCGTCGCTGCGAATCGGGGCAAAAATGGACGTGGGACGGCGTGCAATTTGAGTTGTTGTCCCCGGAAAGTGCGGATTATGCCTTCTCTGCAATGGATAATAATGCACGCAGTTGTGTGCTGCGCATTCAGGCTGGTGATCACGCAATTTTGTTGCCAGGCGACATCGGCAAGAAACAAGAGCAGCGCCTGGTGGCGCGTTATGGGAAGGCTTTGCAGTCGACGGTTTTGCTGGCGCCGCATCACGGTGGCAGCAAAACCTCGTCGCCAGCATTTTTGCGAGCGGTAAGCCCGGAATTTGGTTTGTTTCAGGTAGGTTATCTCAACCCTTACGGTCATCCTCGCCCTGACGTTTTGGCGCGCTACCAAAAAATGGGCATAAAAATGCTGCGTACAGATGAGTCAGGTGCCATACGCCTGCACTTTTCAGCTGGGCTTGACGTTTACAAATATCGCAAGGAGGAGGCGCGCTATTGGCATCAGCGCTAAAGTTGATGCCGACGGGATAACTGCGGTAGTGTGTGTCTAGCTGTTTGATGGAAATCATTTCCAGGCTGAATTCAAAGATGAAATTGCATCGAAGCGGCGCAGAATCGTCAAGAATGAATGCAGGCGGCGTTTCATCACGGGGCATCTGTCGTCGTGTTATTTTCGGCCATTAAGAGAGTATGCCAATGAGCAAGGTAGATACGGACGGACACGCGCGGGTGTCAAACCCGCTTTACAACTTGCTGCCTAGTGATATTGAAGGATTTACGTCATTGGCAGAATTGGCGTTGGATATGCGATGGTCGTGGAACCACGCAACGGATAAAGTGTGGCGGCAGCTTGATCCGGATTTGTGGGCGGCAACGCAGAATCCCTGGTTAGTGTTACAGGCGGCTTCCCGCCAGGAAATCAAGCAACTGTTCGAAGACCCCGCGTTTTGCCAAATGGTGAATGGTCTGGTGCAGGCCAAACGTCGTCGTGCCGAAGCGCCTGCCTGGTTTCAGCAGACATACCCGCAATCGCCCCTTAGTTGCATCGCATTTTTTTGCATGGAGTTCATGCTAAGCGAAGCTTTGCCTATTTATTCGGGGGGGCTAGGCAATGTCGCAGGAGATCAACTCAAGGCTGCCAGCGACATGGGTTTGCCGATGGTGGGGGTTGGGCTGTTATATCAGCAGGGGTACTTCCACCAGCAAATTGACCAGCAAGGGAGACAACAAGTCGTTCAGCCGTATAACGATCCCGGCTTGTTGCCAATCACACCGTTACGCCGCCCGGACGGTGAATGGCTGCGTTTGCAGTTGGACGTTCCAGGACACCCGATATGGATACGAGCCTGGCAAGTTCAGGTTGGCGGGGTCAGACTGTATCTGCTAGACAGTAATGATCCCGCAAATTTCCCGTTGTATCGCGGTATTACCAGCGAATTGTACGGCGGCGGTTCAAACATGCGGCTGATGCAGGAGCTGGTTTTGGGTATTGGTGGCTGGCAGTTGTTGCAAGAGCTGGGTCTCAATCCGGAAGTCTGTCATTTGAACGAGGGGCATGCCGCACTGGTGGTGCTGGAACGTGCACGCAGTTACATGCGTGAGACCGGGCATCCTTTTGATGTGGCATTGACTGTGACGCGGGCCGGGAATTTGTTTACGACTCATACGGCCGTGCCAGCCGGGTTTGACTTGTATAGCGTGACGGAGATAGAGCGTTGTCTTGGTGATTATGCCGTACAGAAATTGGGTATTACACCTCGAGAATTGGTGAAGATGGGCCAGAATGGTGATGAAGATCATTTCAATATGGCTTTTCTCGCGCTTCGCGGTAGCGGTGCCGTTAATGGTGTCAGCCAGCTTCATGGCCATGTCAGTCGGCGACTGGTGAGGCCGCTTTTTCCGGGCTGGCCGGAGGATGAGATGCCGGTTGGGCATGTTACCAACGGCGTGCATGTATCGACCTGGGATTCGGCAGAAGCCGATGCGCTCTGGACGCAGGTTAATGGCAAGGATCGCTGGCTGGCACCTGGCGAAGTGCTGGAGCATGATATGGAGCAGGTTTCCGACGACGCTTTCTGGAAGTTCCGGGGCGCTGCAAGGGTGGCGCTGATTGACTATGCTCGTACCCGTCTGGCAAGGCAACGCTCCTCGCTGAGGGCTCCTGCCGAAGCAATCGAAGAGGCGCGACATATGTTTGATCCCAACATCATGACGTTGGGTTTTGCTCGGCGGTTTGCGAGCTATAAGCGCCCGAATTTATTGTTGCATGATCCGGAGCGCCTTTTGAGTCTGCTTAATCATGCTGAGCGTCCGATGCAGATCATTATTGCGGGGAAAGCGCATCCGGCTGATGTGGAAGGCCAGGAGCTGATTTATCAGTGGATGGCGTTCATTCATCGCCCAGAAGCGCGGCACAGAATCATTTTCTTGCACGATTACGACATGCTTTTGAGCGAACACCTCGTGCAGGGTGTGGACGTGTGGCTCAATACGCCGCGGCGCCCATGGGAGGCGTGTGGCACCAGCGGCATGAAAATTCTGGTCAACGGAGGCCTTAACCTTTCCGTACTGGATGGCTGGTGGGCTGAAGCTTATCGCCCCGAGGTCGGATGGGCGCTGGGAGATGGCAAGGAACATGAAGATCATGCTTTGTGGGATGCAGCGGATGCATCGCAGCTTTATGACTTGCTGGAAAACGACGTGCTGCCAGAATTTTATACGCGCAACGAGCAGGGTGTACCCACTGCTTGGGTGGCGCGGATGCGTGAGAGCATGGCACATTTGACGCCGCATTTTTCAACATGTCGCTCAATGCGTGAATATACGCAACACTACTACTTGCCTGCGGCAAACAGTTACCAGCAAAGAGCGCAAGACAATGGGGCATTTGGTGTGCAGGTGGTGGATTGGCAGCGCAAGTTGCAGCAAGGCTGGCATGCATTGCGCTTCGGCCAGCTACAGGTTACGACAGAACAGGAGCAGCACCTTTTTGAGGTACAGGTTTACCTGGGAGAACTCGAGCCGGAATTGGTACGGGTTGAACTTTATGCCGATGCGCGTGATGGGGAAGAATCAGTAAGACTGGAAATGACCCGGGTGCAAGATTTGGTGGGCGCGGTGAATGCTTATGCCTATCAGGCAAGGGTGCCGGCCAATCGCCCTGAAATGGATTTCACGCCACGCCTGATGCCGCACCTTAGTGGTGTGTCAGTTCCCCTTGAGGTTGGATATATCTTGTGGCAGCGATAATTTATGTTGCCACGAAGGATTTTCTTGTTTCTTGAGGTTTGCCTGAGGGGGCGCAGGTGGTTTGCGTTATAATTTTGGTTTCCTGCTCATGCCGTTCGGCAATTCAAAAATGACTAAATTCGTATTCGTTACTGGCGGCGTTGTCTCTTCTTTGGGTAAGGGAATCGCTGCTGCATCGCTGGCCGCTATTCTTGAATCGCGTGGTCTGAAAGTCACCATCATGAAACTCGATCCGTACATTAATGTGGATCCGGGTACGATGAGCCCCTTCCAGCATGGCGAGGTTTTCGTGACAGATGATGGCGCTGAAACCGATCTGGACCTGGGTCACTATGAACGTTTCATCTCGGCAAAAATGCGCAAGGTCAACAATTTCACGACCGGACAAATTTACGAATCCGTGATTCGCAAGGAGCGTCGCGGCGAGTATCTGGGCAAGACCGTGCAGGTGATTCCGCATATCACGAATGAAATCCAGAATTTCATTTATCGTGGAGCGGATGGTTATGACGTGGCGCTGATTGAAATTGGTGGAACGGTCGGTGACATTGAATCCCTGCCGTTTCTGGAAGCGGCGCGCCAGTTAAGCCTGCGCGCTGGCAGGAACATGACGGTATTTGTGCATTTGACGCTGGTGCCATTTCTGTCATCTTCCGGTGAGTTGAAAACCAAGCCGACGCAGCATAGCGTGCAAAAATTGCGCGAAATCGGCATTTCTCCAGATGCACTGCTGTGCCGCGCGGATCGTCCGATTCCGGATGAAGAGCGCGCCAAGATTTCAATGTTCTCGAATGTGCCGGAGGATGCGGTGATATCCGTTTGGGATGTTGATACGATTTACAAGATCCCGCAAATGCTGCATGACCAGGGGCTGGACGAAATCGTTTGCAAGGAACTTGGCATTTCGTTGCCGCCTGCGGACCTGGGCGTCTGGAGTAAGTTGGTCTATGCACTTGAACATCCAGAGCATCAGGTATGCATTGGCATGGTCGGCAAGTACGTGGATTTGACCGAGTCTTATAAATCCCTAATTGAGGCTTTGCGCCATGCAGGGATTCATACGCAATGTCAGGTGGATATCGAATATATCGATTCCGAAGAAATCGAGGAAAAGGGAACGGCTCACCTCGAAAAGTACGATGCGATCCTGGTGCCCGGCGGCTTTGGTGAACGCGGCGTTGAAGGCAAGATTGCGGCTGCCAAGCTGGCGCGTGAGAAAAAGATTCCTTATCTCGGCATCTGCCTGGGTATGCAAGTGGCATTGATTGAATACGCGCGCAATGTGGCAGGATTGGAAAAGGCCAATTCAACGGAGTTTGACCAGAATACCGAGCAACCGGTCGTGGCGCTGATAACGGAGTGGCAGAGCCACGAGGGCAAGATTGAGCGCCGCGATGAAGATTCCGATCTCGGTGGCACGATGCGGCTGGGTGCGCAGGCTTGCGCCGTAAAGCCGGGAACACTGGCGGCTGAAATTTACGGCAATGTGGTGACAGAGCGTCATCGCCATCGTTTTGAGGCAAACAACTTTTATCTTGAGCGTATCGAGAATGCCGGGCTGATTGTTTCTGCGCGTACACCAACTGAAAACCTGTGTGAAATCATGGAGTTGCCGAGGGAGGGTGATCATGCGCACCCGTGGTACATGGGGGTGCAATATCATCCGGAATTTAAATCGACACCTCGTGGCAGCCATCCACTGTTTATGTCCTTTATCAAGGCAGCACTGGCGCATAAGTCGGCGCAAGCTGTTCATCAGGGAGACGAGGCGTGAAACTTTGTAATTTCGACGTAGGACTTGAATCCCCTTTCTTTCTGATTGCAGGCCCTTGCGTACTTGAGTCGCGTCAACTGGCGTTCGACATTGCGGGTCATCTTAAAGAGATTACGGCGGAGTTGGGGATTCCTTACATTTTCAAGGCATCGTACGACAAGGCCAACCGCTCTTCCGGCAAGTCTTTTCGTGGCCCCGGTATTGATAGCGGCCTTCAGGCACTGGCAGACATTCGCAAGGAAATTGGCGTGCTTGTTTTGACGGATGTGCATACGGAACAGGAAGTGGCGCAGGTGGCGTCAGTAGTCGATGTATTGCAAACGCCGGCTTTTTTGTGCCGTCAGACAGATTTTATCGAAGCATGCGCCAGATCGGGCAAGCCGGTGAATATCAAGAAAGGTCAGTTCATGTCACCCGAAGACATGATGAATGTGGTCGACAAGGCACGCGCTGCCGCTAAAGAAGCGGGCGTGAAGGAAGATAATTTCATGGTTTGTGAGCGTGGCGCATCGTTTGGCTACAACAACCTCGTCTCGGATATGCGTTCACTGGTCATCATGCGCAAGACCGGCAGCCCGGTCGTTTTTGATGCGACGCACTCGGTGCAGTTGCCAGGCGGGCACGGAACATCATCGGGCGGCCAACGCGAATTCGTGCCGGTTTTGTCCAGAGCGGCCGTAGCAACCGGTATTGCCGGACTGTTCATGGAAACGCACCCCAGGCCAGAAGAGGCCTTGTCTGATGGGCCGAACATGCTGCCTTTGTCAAGAATGAAAGAAGTACTCACAACCCTCGTCGAACTGGATCGCGTGATCAAAAAGACGGGGTTTATTGAAGCCGAATTAACATAAATAACTGCAATTCAGGAGAGCAAATATGAGTGCAATCGTTGATATTATCGGTCGTGAAGTGATCGATTCTCGCGGCAACCCGACTGTTGAATGTGATGTGCTGCTGGAGTCCGGTGTGATGGGGCGCGCAGCTGTTCCATCGGGTGCCTCGACCGGAGTACGTGAAGCGATCGAACTGCGTGACGGCGACCAGTCGCGCTACGGCGGCAAAGGCGTATTGAAGGCTTGTGAGCATATTAATACTGAAATCTCGGAAGCAATTATAGGGCTTGATGCCAGTGAGCAGGCTTTTCTGGATCGTACCCTGATTGAACTGGATGGCACCGAAAACAAGAGCCGTCTGGGTGCAAACGCCATGCTGGCAGTTTCGATGGCAGTCGCCAAGGCGGCGGCCGAAGAGGCAGGCTTGCCGTTGTATCGTTATTTTGGTGGTTCAGGGTCAATGCAAATGCCGGTGCCGATGATGAACATCATTAACGGTGGTGCCCACGCGGACAACAATCTCGATATTCAGGAATTCATGATTGTTCCACTGGGTGTGCCAAGCTTCAAGGAAGCCGTGCGCTGCGGATCTGAGGTGTTTCAGGCTTTGAAGAAAATTCTTCAGAGCAAGGGCTTGACCACGGCTGTGGGTGACGAAGGCGGTTTTGCGCCTTCTGTTGAGAGCCATGAGGAAGCGATTCAATTGATTATCGCCGCGATTGAACAGGCTGGCTACGAGCCCGGATCGCAGGTAGCCATTGCGCTTGATTGTGCGGCAAGCGAGTTTTACAGAGACGGGAAATACCAGCTTGACGGCGAAGGCATGTCGCTGTCGGCGGAGGAATTCACGAATTTGCTGGAATCCTGGTGTGACAAATATCCGATTATTTCGATTGAAGATGCGATGGCTGAGGGCGATTGGGATGGCTGGGCAGTTGCCAGTAATCGTCTGGGCAAGAAAGTTCAGATCGTTGGCGATGATTTGTTTGTGACCAACACCAAGATACTGCGGGAAGGGATTCAGAAAGGCATAGCCAATTCGATTCTCATTAAGATCAACCAGATTGGTACGCTGACAGAAACGTTCGAAGCCATCGAAATGGCAAAACGCGCTGGCTATACCGCTGTGATTTCTCACCGTTCAGGCGAGACCGAAGATGTGACGATTGCCGACATTGCCGTCGGCACCAACGCGTTGCAGATCAAGACTGGGTCCATGTCACGCTCGGATCGCGTTGCCAAATACAACCAGTTGTTGCGCATCGAGGAGGATCTGGGAGAGATTGCCAGCTATCCTGGCCGCGGTGCATATTACAACCTCAAATAATCCTGCCGTGCAGGTGGTGACCCGCCGTCCATGGGGTCATCGCCTCATGGATGTTCAGCATCATGCGCCCTCTGACCATAATTCTGGCAGCCTTGCTGTTGGTGATCCAGTATCCGTTGTGGCTCGGCAAAGGCGGTTGGCTGCGTGTTTGGGAACTGGATCGTCAGGTCGATGCGGCCAAAAAGAACAATGAGGAGTTAAAGGCACGCAACAACAAACTCAGATCGGAAGTAAATGACTTGCAGGCGGGAACAGAAGCGCTGGAAGAACGGGCACGTTACGAGTTGGGGATGGTCAAAAAGGGCGAGGTTTTTGTTCAGATTCTTGATGACAGCAAAGAAAGTGTGAAGAAAAACAGTATGGCAGAGTAGCGCGGTTATTTTTCTGGCTTGCTGCCTAGTTTTTGGAGCAATCAGCAAGAACGCGCTTGATTTCATTTAATTCCTGTGCGCGTTGCTTGTCTGTCATAAAGGAACGTTGCCCGTCCTGGGACATGCGCGTTATCCGGATTCCAGACTGGAGTGTTGCTTGATACTCTCTGGCGCGGGAACAGCGTCTTGCCGTTTCCTTTGCCAGCTTTCGTGCTTCCTGGGCTTCTTTATCTTTCTCTGCCTGTTCCTGCAGCCTTTTTTTATATTCGGCTTCCCGTTGGGCAACACTTGAATTTTCAAGCACTTCCTTTGGTGAGGGCTCGGCTTTTGTTTCTTCTTTATACAACTCTTCAGCCCAACTGGATTGGCGCGGTGCTTTTAAAATGCGCTTGATGGGCGTGGAAGCTGGCGGTGACCAGTCGGAGTAGTTGCGAATATTCTTTTTGTCTATCCAGACGTATTCCGCATGCGTCGCCGTGGCGAGCATGGCGAGCAGCAGGCCTGTTAAAAAAACAGCCAATCTACGACGGCATGTTGCTTTCATGATAATGGTTCAACACCCAGACTAGATAAAATACGTTGTCATCGCTTGAAATTGAAAATTAGTATAACAGTACCAGAAATTAACGCACATCAAGTTGTCTTAAGGCAATAAATGATGAGTGTGCTGTTTTTTTGTATCAGGCAAGATGAGTAAGGGCCAAGGTTTGCGGAAGCTTGAATGGGAACACTTGATATTTAGCAGTTTGTTTACTGATTTTGAGGGCGGTTCTTGCAAGGCGCGAGTGGAGTCACCATACTATGGTTTTACCCATTGATTGGTAGCGAGAACGATGTCAGAAATTAAAACGGTTGAGTACGAATATCCCCAAATGGATGTTGGTTCAAGCTGTGTGGCACAAGCTTGGGCGAAAGTGCTGGATGTGCCGACAGGTGATGAAAAGCGGTCACTGAAAGAGCGCATCAAGCGTTTGCTGAAAGAGCGTGAGGCGGTGCTGGTGGCACATTATTACGTTGACCCTGATGTGCAGGATCTGGCAGACGAAACGGGTGGCTGCGTAGCTGACTCACTGGAAATGGCGCGTTTTGGGCGTGATCATCCCGCGAAAACTGTTGTCGTGGCTGGTGTGCGGTTTATGGGCGAAACGGCCAAGATACTTAGCCCGGAAAAGACCATTCTGATGCCGGATCTGGATGCGACCTGCTCGCTTGATCTGGGTTGTCCGGCGGAGGAGTTTTCCGCTTTTTGTGATGAACACCCAGACCGCACGGTGGTGGTGTATGCCAATACCAGTGCGGCCGTCAAGGCACGCGCAGACTGGATGGTTACGTCTTCGATTGGACTGGAAATCGTCAGACATTTACACGAACAGGGTAAAAAGATTCTGTGGGCACCAGACAAGCATCTCGGCTCTTACATTCAACGCGAAACCGGGGCAGACATGCTGCTGTGGCAAGGCTCGTGCCTCGTGCATGACGAATTCAAGGCGACGGAGCTGAAATTGATGATGAAGGAGCATCCCAATGCGAAGGTGCTGGTACATCCTGAATCGCCAGCTGCTGTAGTGGCGCTGGCCGATATGGTCGGTTCCACATCGCAGATGGTGACCGCAGCGCAAACGATGGATGCGCCAGAATTTATTGTGGCGACGGACAACGGCTTGTTCCACAAGATGAGACAGCTTGCGCCCGGCAAGATCTTTCTGGAAGCACCCACAGCGGGGCGGGGCGCGACTTGCAAGAGCTGCGCGCATTGCCCATGGATGGCGATGAATGGCTTGCAAAATCTCGCGGCGGTGCTGGAGACGGGCAATAACGAAGTGTTCGTCGATCCTGAAATTAGTCGCAAGGCACACACTTGCATTGACCGCATGCTGGCTTTTGCTGCCCAGCACAAGGAAAAAATGAACAAGCCATTTTCACTTGGGCCGGCATGAGTAATTTACATAATCCGTTCGCTGCTTTTGATGAGGCGTTGGCCGCAGCTATGCACGCCAACATAAAGGCGGCGCTGGAGGAGGATGTTGGTACTGGCGATCTGACCGGCATGCTGGTTCCAGAAAATCAGCTTGTTGAAGCGTTCCTGCTTGTTCGTGAAGAGGCTGTCTTGTGTGGCGCACCTTGGTTTGAGGCGGTAATGAAAGCAGTTGACCCGCGCATTGAACTCAACTGGCAGTATGCCGAAGGAGAGCGCATGGGCGCTAATACAACGGTGTGCCAGATTGCCGGGCCAGCTCGTTCGGTTCTGTGCGCGGAGCGTACCGCAATGAACTTTCTCCAGCTGCTCTCCGGCGTGGCGACGCTAACTCGCAAGTTCGTAGATATGGTGGAAGGCACGAACGCCATGATTTTGGATACGCGCAAAACCCTTCCAAGTTTGCGTCTGGCGCAAAAATATGCGGTGCGCGTTGGCGGTGGCATGAATCAGCGCATCGCGCTTTATGACGGCATCTTGATCAAGGAAAATCATATTGCCGCTGCAGGCAGTATCAAGGCTGCGCTGGAAGCGGCGCAAGCGCTTGATGCAGACGTGCCGGTGCAGGTAGAAGTGGAAAGCCTGGACCAGCTTCGAGAAGCCATTCGAGAAGGGGCACGGCTGATTTTGCTAGACAACTTCACGCTGGACGACATCCGCAAGGCGGTCGAAATCAGCAAGGACATTGCAGTTCTTGAGGTTTCCGGCGGCGTCGATTTGTTCAGTGTGCGAACCTATGCGGAAACGGGCGTGGATCGGATTTCGATTGGGGCTTTGACGAAGGATGTGAAGGCGACGGATTATTCATTACGAATAATTGATTGATTTTGCAAGGGGGTAGCCCGGCAAGCCTGAGTCGCTAATGAGTTTCTAAAACAAGGCTCGACCAAAATCATAAAGACACCGGATTCCAGCCTTCGCCGTAATGACATTTGGGCTAGCGTTTCCTTAGAAGAACGCCCGTTTCCCCATAACCAACCAGTCAAACTTCCCAAGTTTCGGCCTTCTCCTGAAAACGTCATACTCCACATCTTCAATACGTTCCAGAATACGTAATCCACCTTGCACAACGAGCCGTAGCTCCCATCCGATGCGCCCCGGCAGACGTTTTGCCAGTGGGGCGCCTGAGAGCATCATGTCACGGGCGCGCTCGACCTGAAAGCGCATCAGTGCGCGCCAGTTGGTGTCTAACAGGCGCTCATCCAGATAGCTTTCGGTCACTTCAAAGGTGAGCACGTCATCCTGCGGGATGTAGATGCGGTCTTTTTCCCAGTCGATGGCGATGTCTTGCCAGAAATTGATCAGTTGCAGCGCGGTGCAAATCGCGTCCGACATTTTCAGGTTTTCTTCCGTCGCCGCGCCATAGAGGTGCAGCATCAGTTCGCCAACCGGGTTGGCCGACCGACGACAGTAATCTTTCAGCTCTTCAAAGTTGGCGTAACGCGTCTTGACGACATCCTGCTTGAAGGCGCTGATCAGATCGCGGAATGGCTGCAAGGGCAGACGGTAATAGTCGATGACGTCATCCAGGTCGCGAAAGAGGGGGGATTTGGCGGCGTAACCTTGTTCAATGCGATCTAGCGCGGTTTCGTAGGCGGTCAGCAGTTCGAGTCGTAATTCCGACGGGGCATTGCCTTCGTCGGCGATGTCGTCTGCGCTGCGCGCAAAGGCATAGATGGTTTGTACCGCAGGGCGCAAGCGCTTGGGCAGCAGGATGGAGGCAACCGGAAAATTTTCGTAGTGGTTGACCGACATGGCGTTATTCCGCGCCTTTTAGCGTTGCCGGTGTAAACCGGAACCCCAGCTTTTTCCCTTTGCGCGCCCGCTTGCCAACATGCGCTTCCAGTGCCGCGCCGTGCAGGCGGCTTTCTTGCGCCTTGCCGTTGCGCAACTTGCCGGACACCAGCACGCCTTTCGCGTTAATCGGCTGCGCAGCAAGTAGCGTTTCGCCTTCACGCAATCCCATCAGCGTGATGCCGCGCCCGCCGTTTGCCAGTGTTTTGACTTCGCTCACTGGAAAAGACAGCAGATAGCCGCCGTCTGACAGGCAGGCAATCATATTGCTATCGGTGCTGACAGGTTGTGGCGCCAGCAGAGCCTGATTCTTTTCAAGCGTCACGAATGCTTTGCCGCTTTTTGTGCGGCTAAGCATATTACTCGCTTGCGCGACGAAGCCATAACCAGCATTGGTGGCAAGGAACAAGGGTATACCGTCTGGGCCAGCGAAATAATGCGCAATACGATCGCCGTTGTGGACGTCGATCAGCGTGGTGATTGGCACGCCGTCGCCGCGAGCATTGGGTAGTGTCGAGACGGGCGTTGAGTAAACGCGACCGCTTGCACCGAATGCCAGCAGGTGGTCGATAGTACGGCATTCGAAAGCGCCGTAGAGATCATCGCCTGACTTGAAGTGCGTTTGTAGCGCATCGTGGCCGTGTCCGCTGCGGGCGCGTACCCAGCCGTTTTTCGAAACGATCACGGTCACGGGTTCATCCACCACTTTATGTTCGATTGCAGCGCGCTCGGCCTCTTCGATCAGCGTGCGGCGCGCATCACCAAACTGCTTTTGAATGTTCTCGATATCGCGGATGATTTTTCGGCGCATGGTCGCTGGTTTGTCGAGCAATTCTTCCAGTTGCAGCTTTTCGTCGCGCAGGCGTGTGAGTTCCTGCTGGATTTTGATAGCTTCCAGCCGTGCCAGTTGGCGCAAGCGAATTTCCAGAATGTCATCGGCTTGCCGCTCGGACAGATTGAATGCTTGCATCAGTGCAGCTTTGGGTTCGTCCGATTCACGAATGATCCGGATTACTTCGTCAATATTGAGCAGTACCTGCTCGCGTCCTTCAAGAATATGAATGCGATTATTGACGCGCTCCAGTCCCCACTTTGTCTGGCGTGTGACGGTTTCAAAGCGGAAAATAATCCATTCGCGCAGAATTTCGCCGATGGATTTCTGCCTGGGGCGTGCGTCGCCGCCTATCATTACGAGGTTGATCGTGGCATTGTTTTCCAGCGAGGTATGCGCCAGCAGCAACTGCATGAATTCGTCCTGATCCTGATTACGCGACTTCGGCTCGAACACGATGCGTACCGGTTTGTCGCGCCCGGATTCGTCGCGCACGCCATCCAGCACCGAGAGAATCAGTTGTCGTTGTGCAACTTGCTCCGGTGAAAGCGCCTTTTTTCCGGATTTGATTTTCGGATTAGTCAACTCTTCGATTTCTTCGAGCACTTTTTGCGTCGATGTGCCAGGCGGCAATTCGGTGACGACGATTTGCCACTGTCCTCGTGCCAGGTCTTCGACTTCCCAGCGCGCCCGTGTTTTGACACTGCCGCGACCGCTGGCATAGATATCCGCAATCGTGGCAGGTGGTGTGATGATCTGGCCGCCGCCAGGGAAGTCCGGGCCGGGTATCATCGCCATCAATTCTTCATGCGTGAGTTTTGGGTTCTTGATGAGTGCAACCGTGGCATTGGCCACCTCATTCAGATTGTGCGACGGGATTTCGGTCGCCATGCCCACCGCAATGCCGGACGAGCCATTCAACAGCACCATCGGTAAATGCGCGGGCAGCAGTTTGGGTTCTTCGTATGAGCCGTCGTAATTGGGCTGAAAATCGACCGTGTCTTGCTCCAGGCCATCCAGCAAGAGTTGTGCAATCGGTGTCAGGCGCGCTTCGGTATATCGCATGGCTGCGGCACCATCACCGTCGCGCGAGCCGAAATTGCCTTGCCCGTCAATCAACGGGTAGCGCAGCATGAAATCTTGTGCCATGCGTACCAAGGCATCATAAACAGACTGGTCGCCGTGCGGGTGCAATTTGCCCAGCACGTCACCGACAACGGCAGCGGATTTGCGTGGCTTGGCATTCGCGCCGAGTCCCAGTTCGTGCATGGCGTACAGGATGCGGCGCTGAACGGGTTTCTGGCCATCGCACACATCTGGGAGGGCGCGTCCTTTGACGACCGAAATGGCGTAATCCAGATAGGCACGCTCGGCGAAAGCGGCGAGCGTCAGCGCTTCTTCATCCGGCGCTTTGTTGGCTTCTTCGAAAAGGTTGGCTTGTGCGGTCATGTTCTTGTTTGCATTTCAGGTGTCAGATATCGGCTTCGGCTTCATTGCCGTGCGCTTCCAGCCATGCGCGGCGAGCTGCTGCTTCGCCTTTGCCCATCAGCATGCGGAAACGGGCTTCGGATGCGGCCTGATCCATATCGCCGAGCGCGACCGGCATCATGCGGCGCGTATCCGGGTTCATCGTGGTTTCCCACAGTTGCTCGGCATTCATTTCTCCCAGTCCCTTGAAGCGTGAAATAGACCAGGAGTTGGCGTTGAGCCCCTCTTTACGCAGCTTGTCTTCGATAGATAACAGTTCGTTGTCATCTAGCGCATAGAGCTTTTGCACGGGTTTTTTCCCGCGAGCCGGGGCATCCACCCGATAAAGCGGTGGACGGGCGATATAGATGTGTCCGCGCTCTATCAGGCGCGGAAAATGGCGGAAAAAGAGCGTCAGCAGCAAAACCTGAATGTGTGAGCCGTCCACGTCGGCATCCGACAAAATGCAGATGCGACCATAACGCAAACCGCTCAAGTCTGGATTGTCCCTGGTGCCGTGTGGGTCCACCCCGACGGCAACCGAGATGTCGTGAATTTCATTGTTGGCAAACAGGCGGTCACGGTCGGTTTCCCATGAATTGAGTACTTTGCCGCGCAAGGGCAGAATGGCCTGGAATTCCTTGTCGCGCCCCATTTTGGCTGAGCCGCCGGCGGAATCGCCTTCGACCAGAAACAATTCATTGCGCGTGATGTCAGTCGATTCACAGTCGGTCAGTTTGCCTGGTAAGACGGCAACACCAGATGCTTTTTTCTTGACAACCTTTTGCGCAGAGCGCACGCGAGCTTGCGCTTGGCGGATAACGAATTCGGTGAGTTTGCGTCCGTGTTCGACGTTTTGATTAAGCCAAAGGTCAAGCGCTGGACGCACGGCATTAGAAACCAGCCGCACGGCATCGCGCGAGTTCAGGCGCTCCTTGATTTGTCCTTGAAACTGCGGATCCAGAACACGTGCTGAAAGAACGAATGAAACGCGTGAAAATACGTCATCGGCAAGTAACTTGATGCCTTTGGGCAGCAGGGAATGGAGTTCCGCGAAACTCCGGACGGCATTGAACAAGCCGTCACGCAGTCCGGCTTCATGGGTGCCGCCTGAGGAAGTCGGAATCAGGTTGACGTAGGATTCGCGTACCACGCTCCCTTCTTCCGTCCATGCAACAACCCAGGCTGCGCCTTCGCCTTCGGCGAAGCTTTCGTTTTCAGAGGTGGCGTAATGCTCGCCTTCAAACAGCGGAATCAGGGTCTCGCCGGAAGCCGTTTGCTCCAGAGACTCAATGAGATAGCCGCGCAAGCCTTGTTCATATTGCCAGGTTTTTTCTTCATTTGTTTTTGCATTCAGGAGCGTGACGCTCACGCCGGGTAGCAGGATCGCTTTGGATCGCAGCAGGTGTTGCAACTCAGCCTGTGGAATATTGGCGGAATCGAAATAGCTGGGGTTGGGCCAGACGGTGACGCGCGTGCCGGATTTTTTTTCATCACGAGCAATTGGACGCGACGTGAGTGGTTTGGCAACATTGCCATCGACGAAAGTGATCTGGTGAACTTGCCGTTCTCGCCAGACGGTGACTTCAAGGCGATTTGACAGCGCATTGGTGACCGAGACGCCAACGCCATGCAGCCCGCCGGAAAAGGCATAGGCGCCGTCGATACCTTTGTCGAATTTTCCGCCCGAGTGCAGGCGTGTAAAGACGATTTCCACAGTCGGGATGTTTTCTTCCGGATGCAGACCAACCGGAATGCCGCGCCCATCATCTTCAACGCTGATGCTGCCGTCAGTATTTTGGGTGACACGTACTTGCTTGGCGTGTCCGCCCAGTGCCTCGTCTGAGGCGTTGTCGATCACTTCCTGGATGATATGAAGCGGGTTTTCTGTGCGCGTGTACATGCCGGGGCGTTGGCGCACCGGCTCCAGTCCTTTCAGGACGCGGATTGAAGATTCACTATAGTCAGATTTGCGTGTTGCCATGAGTCAATAAAATAAGGTTACCCACAGAACTTGTGGATAAAAGCTTGATGTTGGTCAAAAAAGCGAGATTTTTCAAGGTGTGTGCTGGTGTGATTAAAAAATGGGCAGCTCAGTTTGCTTGTGGAAGCGCATGTTTCTTGTATTTATTCGGGAGGTGCTGATCAAATGCATACACGAGCAATCTGCCAGGTTGCGTAGTGCTCGCCTCCTCGCCCATTTCATTGAGATGTTCTGGATTCTGCCTGCCATGCGCTCTGGATCTCAGCACGTTCACCCATTTTCCAAGCGCCCTTGCAGGCTGTTTCTGCAAGGCCGTATTTCACCACGAAAAACCGTTGCGTGGTCAATTCTGAAAATATTTTGAAAAGGGCGTTTTGCTTCGGTAATGGCTGAAAGAGGTTTGCGAGGGCAAACGGCTACGTTGCATGACGTTCTTTTTTGCCGGCCTCGCAGGATATGTCGCCGCGTGAGCAGACAAAAATACCTGTTTTTGTGAGGGGCCACAAAAAATGGGTCTTGGTTGCGAGAGAGGCAAGAAGTTTTCACGTTGCAGCATAAAGTTCTATCAGATATAATCGCAGACTAATTACAAACGCTGCTGTCCAGTATTTGTGGTCGGCACAGGCTGAAGTGAAGAATGGGCGTTTGCCCATTTTTTTTTGAGTGTATGAATTGCGTTCAAATGCGCGCTATTTGCGTCTCTATAGCGAGATGTGGTTTGGAGGGCAGGTTTGCAACTGTCGACTTTAATTGAGACAACGGTGAACGGGCTGGGCTATGACCTTGTCGATGTTGAAATGTTAGCTGGTGGCCATTTGCGGGTCTATATTGACGTCTTGCCGCAGTATGCTGAACTGGCCACGATTACCGTTTCGGATTGTGAGAAGGTGAGTCGTCAGTTGACGCATGTCCTGGCGGTTGAAGATCTCGATTACGAGCGTCTGGAAGTGTCTTCGCCAGGTCTGGACAGGCCGTTAAAAAGGTTAATTGATTTTGAACGCTTTGTCGGTCATGAAGCCAGCATCAAATTGCGGGTGCCAGTGGACGGCACGAATCGCAAATCGTATCAGGGCATTTTGCATGAACCGGAAGGCGACCAATTGAAATTGGAAATTGAAACAAAAGAAGGGGCAGCGTTGCTGGAGTTTACGCTAGCTGACATTGACAAGGCACGTTTGGTGCCACAAGTGGATTTTAGGAGCCGCAAAGCATGAGTCTCGAAATTCTACAATTGGTAGATGCACTTGCTCGCGAAAAGAATGTTGACAAGGATATCGTGTTCGGTTCGCTCGAGCACGCGCTGGCGCTGGCGACCAAAAAGCGTTATGACGCAGAAGCAGATATTCGCGTGGCGATTGACCGTGAGACGGGCGAGTTGAATTCGTATCGCCGCTGGTTGGTGGTGCCTGATGAAGCCGGTTTGCAGATGCCGGATCAGGAAATTCTTTTTTTCGAGGCCAAGGAAGAATATCCAGATATCGAGATTGGCGAATATATCGAAGAAGAGATCGAGTCGGTTGAATTTGGCCGCCGGTTTGCGCAGGACACCAAACAGGTCGTGCTGCAGCGTATACGTGACGCAGAGCGCGAGCAGATTTTGAGTGATTTTCTGGATCGGGGTGATGTGCTGGTTAGTGGCATTATCAAGCGCATGGAGCGTGGTGATGCGATTGTGGATTGCGGCAAGGTCGAAGCCCGTTTGCCGCGCGATCAGATGATTCCAAAGGAAAACCTGCGTATTGGTGATCGTGTACGTGCCTATATTCAGAAAGTTGATCATACGACACGTGGCCCGCAAGTGATCTTGTCGCGCACGATGCCAGAGTTCATCATGAAACTGTTTGAGCTGGAAGTGCCGGAGATCGAACAAGGCTCTCTTGAAATCAAGGCGGCAGCGCGTGATCCTGGCGTGCGCGCCAAGATCGCCGTGCACACGGATGACCGTCGCATCGACCCGATCGGCACCTGTGTAGGCATGCGTGGTTCTCGCGTGCAATCGGTTATGGCGGAAATGGCCGGAGAGCGAGTCGATATTGTGCTGTGGTCGGAAGACCCTGCTCAGTTTGTCATTGGTGCGTTGGCGCCAGCCAATGTCTCTTCCATTCTGGTTGACGAAGAAAAGCACGCGATGGATGTGGTCGTGGACGAGGATAACCTGGCAATTGCGATTGGACGCAGCGGGCAGAACGTGCGACTGGCTTCGGATCTGACCGGATGGAAAATCAACATCATGACGGTCGAAGAGTCGATGAACAAAGTGGCCAGCGAAAGAGAAGATATCTGCCAGCTCTTCATGACGAAACTGGATGTTGATCAGGAAGTGGCAGATATTCTGATTGATGAAGGCTTCGCGACACTGGAAGAAGTGGCCTATGTTCCCTTGTCGGAGATGCTTGAAATCGAAGCGTTTGATGAGGAAACCGTCAACGAGCTTCGTAACAGAGCGCGTGATGCATTGATTACAGTGGCTATTGTTTCGGAAGAAAGCCTTGGCGGTATGGAAGAATCGCTGCAGCAGCTTGAAGGCATGGAAAGAGATATTGCCGTTAAGTTGGGCTTGGCAGGCGTCAAGACACTGAAAGCGTTTTCAGAATTGGCTTACGATGAGTTCGGTGCGATTCTCGCGTTACCAGCGGAGCGGGCGCGTGAATTGATCGAAAACGGTTTCGAAGATGTCACCGATGAGGAAATGGATCTGATTGACGCTAAATATGACGATCAGGCAAAGGCTTTGCAAGAACATGTCTGGAGCCTGGTTGAGGCAGAATCCAAGGCAGAATAATTCCGGGTGTTTTGAAAAAACGGAAATACGCTAAGTCATACAAATAAAGAGGACTGAATGGCGAGTAACAAAGTAGCGCAATTTGCAACTGAATTGAAAATGCCAGCAGACGTTTTGCTGGCGCAGTTGCGTGCGGCGGGCGTGGAAAAAACGTCTGCAGACGATACCCTGACTAATGATGACAAGGACAGGCTCTTGAGTCATCTTCGGCGCGCTCATGGAGCATCTGCGAAAACGGAAAAAAAGAAAATCACGTTGACGCGCAAGGAAACGTCAGAAATCAAGCAGGCAGATGCTTCCGGGAAGTCGCGCACGATTCAGGTCGAGGTGCGCAAAAAGCGTACTTTTGTTCAGCGTGATGACCAGGTTGCCACAAGGGTTCAAGCTACGGAGGTGGCGCCAATTATCGACGAGGCAGAACGTGAGCGTCGCGCGGAGGAAGCGAAGCGCCAGGCAGAACTGATTGCACGCCAGGAAGCGGATCTGCAAGCCAAGAAAGCAGAGTTGGCGCGACTGGAAGAAGAGAAGAAGACGCAGGCAGATGCCGCGCAAAAGGCAAAGGAAGAGGCAGCTGAGCAAGCGCGTCAGGTGCTTGAGGAAGAAGAAAGTTTGAAGAAGAATCAGCAGGTAGACGAAGCGGCGGCTGCAGAATTGAAAAAAGCCAGAGAGGCAGAAGCGGCAAAAGAAGCGAAAAAAACGGCTGAAAAGGCTGAAAAGCAAGCGGTTCAGACTGAAAAGGCGCGTAAGGCGGTGGAAGATGAGGTCGCTCAAATCAAGGCGATGATGAGCGAGGCGCGTAAGCCGGCAAAACCTGCACCCAAGAAAGTTCCGGCTCAGGAAGTGGCTAAAAAACCGGAAGGGACTATCCGCAAGCCGGAAGAGAAGGCAGATAAAAAAGCGGGTGAGAAACCTGCTGGTGACAAAAAGGCGCCTGTTGACAAGAAGTCGGTCAAGTCAGCCAAGATAGCCTCTTCCTGGCAGGAAGAGGGCGCCAAGAAGCGCAGTCCGGGCGCTAAGGGTCGCGGCGGTAACGAGGCAGGGAAGAACGATGCATGGCGTAGCAGTGGGCCCAAAGGGCGCAGGGCCGCGCCTCCCAAAGACCGCCAGACCAATTTCCAGCAGCCGACAGAAGCCATTGTGCATGACGTTCAAGTTCCAGAGACGATCACGGTTGCTGAATTGGCTCACAGCATGGCTGTCAAGGCGACCGAAGTTATCAAACAATTAATGAAACTCGGCCAGATGGTCACCATTAATCAGGTGCTGGATCAGGAAACAGCCATGATTCTGGTTGAGGAAATGGGGCATAAGGCATATGCAGCAAAACTGGACGATGTAGAGTCATTGCTGACGGAAGAGGGCTCTCAGGCAGACTATGTCATGTTGCCGCGCGCTCCCGTTGTGACCGTCATGGGTCACGTTGACCATGGCAAGACGTCATTGCTGGACTACATTCGTCGTACCAAGGTTGCTTCTGGCGAGGCTGGTGGTATTACGCAGCATATTGGTGCTTACCATGTGCGCACAGAGCGCGGCATGATTACCTTTCTCGATACGCCGGGACATGAGGCGTTTACAGCCATGCGTGCCCGCGGTGCGCAAGCGACTGATATCGTCATTCTTGTTGTTGCGGCTGACGATGGAGTGATGCCGCAGACGAAAGAGGCAATTGCTCATGCCAAGGCAGCTGGTGTGCCGCTGGTTGTGGCGATCAACAAGATGGATAAGGACGGTGCGAATAAGGACCGTGTGATACAGGAGCTGGTTGCCGAAGGTGTGATACCAGAAGAATACGGCGGTGACGCACCATTTGTGCCAGTTTCTGCCAAGGCGGGTACGGGTATTGACGATTTGTTGGAAAACGTCTTGCTGCAAGCTGAAATTCTGGAATTGCAGGCACCAGTCGATGCACCGGCTAAAGGGCTGGTGGTTGAGGCGAGGCTGGACAAGGGTAAAGGTTCCGTTGCGACGGTGCTGATTCAGTCCGGCACACTGAAACGCGGTGACGTGGTGCTGGCGGGGAACGAGTACGGCCGTGTTCGTGCGATGCTGGATGAAAATGGCAAGGCCGTTACCGAGGCTGGCCCGTGCATTCCGGTCGAAATCCAGGGCTTGACTGGTGTGCCGGCGGCCGGTGAAGAAGTGCTTGTCATGGCTGAGGAACGCAAGGCGCGTGAAATCAGTCTGTTCCGTCAAGGCAAGTATCGTGATGTGAAACTGGCCAAGCAGGCGGCGGCTAAACTGGAAAATCTGTTTGACCAGATTTCTGAAGGCCAGGTTCAGAATCTGCCGATGATTATCAAGACGGATGTTCAGGGTTCGCAGGAAGCGCTGGTGCAATCAATGCAGAAGCTTTCCACGGATGAGGTGCGCGTTCAGGTTGTCCATGCAGGTGTGGGCGGTATTACCGAATCGGACGTCAATCTGGCAGTGGCTTCCAATGCGATCATTATCGGCTTTAATACGCGTGCCGATGCGTCGACGCGCAATCTGGCTGAAAACAACGGAATTGATATCCGCTACTACAACATCATTTATGACGCGATTGACGAGGTCAAGTCAGCCTTGTCTGGCATGTTGGCGCCAGAGAAGCGTGAACAGGTTATTGGTCTGGTAGAGATCAGACAGGTCATCATGGCGAGTAAAGTGGGTGCCATTGCAGGCTGTCAGGTACTTGAAGGGCTTGTGCGTCGTGGCGCGCCTGTTCGTCTGCTGCGTGACAATGTCGTGATCTGGAACGGTGAAATTGATACGCTTAAGCGCTTCAAGGACGATGTACGTGAAGTCAAGTCTGGGTTCGAGTGTGGTTTGACCCTGAAGGGTTATAACGACATCAAGGTAAATGACCAGGTCGAAGTATACGAGATTCTGGAAATTGCACGGACGCTGTAAAGTCGAAAACTATGGCTAAGCGCAAGAAATCAATGCCGGGCAGGGGGTTGCGGGTCGGAGACCAGATCCAGCGCGACCTGTCTGAAATCATTGCCCTGGAACTGAAAGATCCAAGAGTGGGCATGGTGACGATCAGCGAGGTTCAGGTTACGCCGGATTATGCGCACGCCAAGGTGTATTTCACGACCTTGACGGATGATCCTGAGGCAATACAGGAAACGCTGATCGGGTTACGCAAGGCCTCCGGGTTCATGCGTACCCAGTTGTCGCGACGACTGCACATTCACACTTTGCCGCAGCTGAATTTCATTCACGACACGAGCACGATGCGTGGCCTGGCCTTGTCGAATCTGATAGATCAGGCTAACGCCGAGCGAGTCAGTGACGTTGACGAACAGTAATCGTTGCTAGCCCGGTGCTAGGGGCAAAGCGGAAAATGGCAAAATCCTCACAAAAACAAAAACGCGACATCGTTAATGGCGTTTTGCTGCTGGACAAGCCGGACGGGATTTCCAGTAATGATGCCCTGACCAGGGCAAGGCGATTGCTCAACGCCAGAAAAGGCGGACACACTGGCACGCTGGATCCGTTTGCGACCGGCCTGCTGCCACTGTGTTTTGGTGAAGCTACCAAGTTTTCTCATGATCTGCTGAATTCAGACAAAGTCTACGAGACGACGGTGCATCTGGGCGTCACGACGTCGACAGGCGATACCGAAGGCGATGTGACTGGCACGGATGTTGTTGATGTCGATGCCAACCAGATTGAGGCGGCTCTGGCTGCATTCAGGGGCGACATTGAACAGGTGCCGCCCATGCACTCCGCGTTGAAATTCGAAGGCAAGCCGCTTTACGAATATGCGCGCGCAGGTGTGACGCTGGAACGGAAAGCGCGCAAGGTGACGATTCATTCACTGGAACTACTCGATTACACCCCGCCGTATCTTCGTCTGCATGTGCATTGCAGTAAAGGGACATACATTCGTGTATTGGGGGAGGATATTGGTGAATATCTTGGCTGCGGCGCGCACTTGAAAGCTTTGCGGCGTGTGCAGGTTGGGCATTTGACGCTGGAAGGCGCGCACAAACTGGCAGAACTGGAAAATGTATTGGCAGAGGAGCGTGAGGCATTGCTCCAGCCTGTCGACAGTTTGCTTTCGACTTTGCCAGTCATCGAGCTTGACCCAGATTTGACCAGGCGCTACCTGCATGGCCAGCGTTTGCCACTCGCCGAAGACGGTACGGATATTCTGGAGTTACAGGGCCGGGTGCGTGTTTATCGCGCATCCGATTATGCTTTGCTTGGTACCGGTGTGATTTCTCCCTATGGTGTGTTGGCACCTGAGAGATTGATAGCGACGCAAGAGTAGTTGCTTTTCAGTTTGCTTTTTAATAAAACGCCGCGCCCAACGCATTCGCGGCTACAATCACGGCTTTTCAAAAGTAATTTCAAAGATGAACAAATCAGAACGCGCCATACGTAATATCGCCATTATTGCCCACGTTGACCACGGCAAGACGACACTGGTTGACCAGATGCTGCGGCAATCAGGCACCTTTCGCGAAAATCAGCAGGTTGATGCGCGCGTAATGGACTCCAATGACCTGGAAAAAGAGCGTGGCATCACGATTCTGTCAAAAAATTGCGCTATCGATTACCGGGGCACGCATATCAATATCGTCGATACACCTGGCCATGCTGATTTTGGTGGCGAAGTCGAGCGCGTGCTATCGATGGTGGATAGCGTATTGTTGCTGGTTGATGCTGTTGAAGGGCCGATGCCGCAAACGCGTTTTGTGACGCGCAAGGCGCTTGGGTTGGGATTAAAGCCGATTGTGGTCGTAAACAAGGTAGACCGTCCGGGCGCACGCCCTGACTGGGTCGTTAATGCTACTTTCGACTTGTTTGACAAGCTCGGCGCAACCGAAGAACAACTCGACTTTCCTGTGGTCTATGCGTCGGCGCTCAACGGTTATGCCGGTCTGGAGGCGGAGGTTCGTGAGGGTACGATGGATCCTCTTTTCGAAGCGATTCTTGCACATGTGCCGGTGCGCAATGATGATCCTGACGGACCGCTGCAGATGCAAATTTGTTCCCTTGACTATTCTTCTTATGTCGGAAAAATCGGGATCGGTCGCGTTAATCGTGGACGTATCAAGGCTGCGCAAGATGTTCTGATCGTGGATGGGCCGGGGGCTTCACCAATCAAGGCGCGCATTAATCAGGTGCTTCATTTCAAGGGTCTGGACAGGGAACTGGTTCAAGAAGCCGCAGCAGGCGATATTGTACTGATTAACGGGATTGAGGAGATTGGCATTGGCTCGACGGTTTGCGCACTGGATGCGCCAGACCCATTGCCGATGCTCACGGTGGATGAACCGACGCTGACGATGAATTTTATGGTCAACACATCACCTTTGGCTGGACGTGAAGGCAAGTTCGTGACTAGTCGCCAATTGCGAGAGCGCCTTGAGCGTGAATTGAAAGCGAACGTCGCTTTGCGCGTCTTGCCGACGGATGACGATACTGTGTTTGAAGTGTCCGGACGCGGCGAGCTGCATCTGACCATTCTGTTGGAAAACATGCGTCGGGAAGGTTATGAACTGGCCGTGTCGCGTCCGCGCGTGGTGATCAGGGAGATTGACGGCGTACGCCACGAGCCGTATGAAATTTTGACAGTCGATATTGAAGAAGGGCACCAGGGCGGTGTCATGGAAGAGTTGGGTCGTCGCCGAGGCGAATTGCAGGATATGCAGCCGGATGGGAAAGGGCGGGTTCGCCTGGACTACCGCATTCCGGCGCGTGGGCTGATTGGGTTTCAGGGTGAGTTCATGACCTTGACGCGCGGTACAGGGCTGATGAGCCATATCTTTGATGGTTACGCGCCCGTTGATGCTGGCAAAGGCGAGATTCCCGGTCGTCGAAATGGTGTGCTGGTGTCGCAGGACGACGGCGCAGCAGTGGGTTACGCGCTCTGGAAGCTGCAGGAGCGTGGGCGAATGTTTGTTAGCCACAACGACCCTGTCTATGAGGGTATGATCATCGGCATCAATGCGCGCGACAACGATTTGACAGTCAATCCGATCAAGGGCAAGCAGTTGACAAACGTGCGTGCATCCGGATCTGATGAGGCGGTGCGTCTAACACCGCCGATTCAGTTGACGCTTGAATATGCGGTTGAATTTATCGACGATGATGAACTGGTGGAAATTACGCCAAAAAGCATTCGTTTACGCAAACGCTTCCTGAAAGAGCACGAACGGAAACGCGCCAGCCGGGAAGCCCACTAAAGATCGGAACTTGCCACACAGGATTTCTCTGTATTTTGCATAAGCCTCTCACACACCGACGCGCGCTAGTCTTCATGATTTGTGCAGCGACGCTCTGGAGCATTGCTGGCGTATTTACCCGCCACCTGGAGGAGGCACGCAGTTTTGAGGTTACCTTTTGGCGCAGTGTGTTTGCCGCAATATTCATGATGGTTGTTCTGGCCTGTCAGCACCGAAGCGGTACGTTGGCGAAAATTCAGAAAGCCGGATGGGTTGGTGTTTTTTCAGGATTTTGCTGGGCCATGATGTTCATTGGCTTCATGCTGTCGCTGACCCTGACAACAACGGCCAACACGCTGGTCATATGCAGCCTGACACCGTTGGTGACGGCGATTTTTGCCTGGGTATTTTTGAAGCAGCGCACGCCAAGGCGAACATGGGTAGCGATTGCCATTGCTTTTTCAGGCATTGTTGTGATGTTTGCGGGTAGTCTGATGGAGTTTGGTCGGTCTCATTTGCTGGGCATCAGTGTGGCGATGATGCAGCCGATCTTCGCCTCAGCCAATTTTGTTATTTTCCAGAAGTCGGGCCGCGAACTGGATCTGATTCCTTCAGTCTTGCTTGGCGCGATTTTTTCTGCATTGATCATGTTGCCGCTGGCGATGCCATTTAAATCTTCTTTGCACGACATTGGCATCATGGCGGTTCTAGGAGTGTTTCAACTGGGTTTGGCATGTGTGTTATTGATTATTGCGTGCCGATCGCTTTCTGCACCGGAAGTGGCATTGCTTGCAATGCTGGAGGTGGTTCTGGGGCCGTTCTGGGCGTGGATTGGGGCAGGCGAAGTGCCGGCTAGTACATCGTTGCTGGGAGGCGTCTGTGTGCTGGTCGCCCTCGCGATCAATGAAATCGGCCTTTTACGCCAGTTAGGAAGAATGAATATACCGTGACGCGGCCATGCCGACTTTTTGTGGTGTATTCGCGTATGGCTTGAGAAATCTTGGCAAACCGCATTGACACATTTCGTGCACGATTGTTAAATGAAGGCTTGTGTTTTTCAGCCTGGACAAAAATGTTTCAGGCACAGGGGTGTGATGGTTTACGTGGTTGTAAAACCACCTAGTTAAGGAGAGAGGCGTGAATAAGACGGAACTGATTGAACATATTGCGGCATCAGCGGATATTTCCAAAGCGGCAGCGGCACGCGCGCTGGATGCGATGATTGATGCAGTAAAAACGACGCTTGGTTCAGAGGGTGTAGTTGCTATTGCCGGCTTTGGAACATTCAGTGTCGGGCAGCGTGAGGCGCGCCAGGGCCGTAATCCGCGTACGGGTGAAGTAATCGAAATCGAAGCAGCAAAAATTCCTAAATTTAAGGCTGGTAAATCGCTGAAAGATGCTGTAAACTAGCGTCTTTGTCGAGGTGGCAATCGATAAAAAGTTCGGCTGACTTGGCGTTCGTAGGGTGCTTAGCTCAGTTGGTAGAGCGGCGCCCTTACAAGGCGTAGGTCGGGAGTTCGACCCTCTCAGCACCCACCAGTAATGCCGAACAAAAAGAATTCAGGAGTGGTAGTTCAGTTGGTTAGAATACCGGCCTGTCACGCCGGGGGTCGCGGGTTCGAGCCCCGTCCACTCCGCCAACATAAAAAGGCGAACGCGAGTTCGCCTTTTTTCATATGCAGGACTCAATCGTTACACGTTTGATAAATAAGCTGCCATGTTAAATTTCTTTCGTACTCACCAGCGTATCGCACAATTGCTTTTGCTGATTTTCATCGTCCCTTCTTTCGTTTTTGTCGGTGTCCAGGGATATAGCAGTTTTAGTAATGATGGCAATGTCGTTGCCAAAGTGGCGGGCTACAAAATTACCCAGGAAGAATGGGATGCTGCGCAACGCGATCAGGTTCAGCGCATGCGAAAAGTATTGGGCAAACATTTTGATGCCAAGATTTTTGAAAGCGCGGAGTTCAAGAACGATGTTCTGGACGACATGATCGTCAAGCGCGCGATTGCCGCTGAAATTGTAAGCCGCAACATGATGGTGCCAGACCATGTTCTGCAAAAGTCCATCATGTCCATTCGCGGTTTGACGAAAGAAGACGGTTCTTTCGATCATGAACGTTACAAATCGCTTCTAAAGGCGCAGGGATATACAGAAGCCGGCTACGAGGCGGGTTTGCGTCATGACCTGACGATGCAACAGGTGCGCTCGGCAATTCCGGCGAGCGCCTTCGTACCAAAGACAGTGGCGAACCGCATTTCGGGCATTGCGGCGCAAACGCGCGATGTGGCGCCCCTGCTCATCAAATCTGCGGATTTTCTGTCAAAAGTGATGGTGACGGATGCCATGCTGGAAGACTATTACCGCAAGCATGCGGCGCAGTTTGAAGTGCCGGAGCAAATGAAAGCCGAATATGTCGTTCTTGACATGGACGCGGTCAAGGCAGACATATCTGTTTCCGATGCGGATGTGAAATCGTACTACGAACAAAATGCAAAACGCTACGAGACGCCTGAGCAGCGTCGCGCCAGCCACATTCTGATCAAAATGGATAAAGCCGCTTCAGCGGCGGAAAAAGCAACCGCCAAAGCGAAGGCTGAAGAAATTCTGAAACAGTTGCAGCAGAATCCGGCCAGTTTTTCAGCGCTGGCGAAACAGCATTCGCAAGACCCTGGCTCTGCTTCCAAAGGTGGCGATCTCGGTTATTTCGGCAAAGGCATGATGGTCAAGCCGTTCGAAAATGAAGTATTCAAGCTCAAAAACGAGGCGTTAAGTGGCCTGGTTGCAACAGATTTTGGCTATCACATTATCAAACTGACTGGGGTCAAGCCTTCTGCGACCAAGCCAATGAATGACGTCAGGGCTGAAATTGTTGATGCAATCAAGCGCCAGTTGCTGTCGAAGAAGTTTGCAGAAGCCGCCGAAATTTTTACCAACACCGTTTACGAGCATGCAGATAGCCTGCAACCGGTTGCCAAAGCGCTCAATCTGGAAATCAAGACCGTTTCCGGCCTGACGCGCAAAGGGGGCGTCAAGGACAAGGACGCGCCGTATAACCAGGAAAAGTTCCTGAATGCGCTATTCTCGGATGAGGTGATCAAGAATAAGCTTAACTCCGAGGCAGTTGAAGTGGGCCAAAACACGCTGATTTCCGGGCGTGTTGTCGGGTACATGCCAAAATCGGTGAAGCCTTTCGATGAGGTGAAATCGTACATCAGTGAGCAAGTGAAACTTGCTGCGGCAACCGTTATGGCGACCAAAGATGGCGAGGAGAAACTGGCCAAGCTGCAGCAAGGCGGTAATGTGACGGGTTTTGGTTCGATCAGGCAGGTATCGCGTGCTGCCGGAGGTGGCACATCGCCTGAATTGCTGCGTAAGCTGATGAGCGCCGATGTCAGCAAGTTGCCCGCTTATGTGGGTATGGAACTGCCGATGCATGGCTATGGCATTTACCGCATTACCGGAGTAGCAACGCCAAAAATTGAAGAGGCGCGTCGCGAAGCGGAAGCCAGGCAAATTTCGAACCTGCTGGCTCAGCAGGAAATGCTGGCTTATCTTGAGGCGCTGAAGGTGCGCGTCAAAACAGAAATCATCAAGCCTGCCAAGGCAGCCGCCAAGGCAGATAAAGAGTAATCAGTTTGGAGTTATAGGCTTATGTCGGACATTCCTTTTCTGAGAGAACTTGGCCTTGAGATTCTCGATTTCAAAGACGGTGAGTCGGAAATTGCACTGACTCTCGAAGAAAAGCACGGTAACAGCTGGCGAGTGATGCATGGCGGCGTGACGATGACCTTGCTGGACGTTTGCATGGCGCGCGCGGCACGCTCGCAAGACCCCGGCGCGACGGGCGCTGCGACCGTCGAGATGAAGGTCAGTTTTTTTCAGCCAGGAGGCCAGCAGGGACAACGTGTCATTGCCAAAGGGCGTGTCTTGCACAAGTCGACGACGATGTTTTTTTGCGAAGGCGAGGTCTGGAACGGCAAACGGCTGGTCGCCAAGGCTATCGGCACCTTCAAGACCATTCATCGCGCTGACGTCGCCAAGAAAATGGGTGTGTCGGAAGATTCGGTCGTTATCGGCGGTGAAACTTAAGGCTGACGCATTGGCATCGTCTTGTTGGCATTTAAGTCCAGAATCCCTTTAAGCAGTCGGTACGCTTTCCACAGCCAGGCGAGCGCCCACACTAAGGCGGCCAGTGGAATACCAAAGAAAGTCAGGAACAGCACCCATCCAAACGTCATCCAGGCCAGATACCACCAGAATGAGCGAATTTGCCAGCGATGATGGCTGTAGACGAAGGTGTCTGCCGCATCGCTTTGCTTCAGATAGTTCAAGATCAGCGGGATAAAAGAGAGCAATCCCAGTGATGCAACCAGGCTGATGCCATGCAAGATATACAGCCACCAGGCAAAGTTCTTGATGGATAGCGTTTGCGGGTCGAGTTCCAGTTCGTTGGTCATGAGCTTATTCACAGATTGCGCCGATTCTTGGAAACCTTAGGTTATCCTGAATTCGCTGCCAATGGAAAACAGATTTACATTTGCTTGCAATGCCGCGAAGCCTGCCTTGATTGGCCGGGTACTTTAGCTCGAAAGCAATCTTATCGTGGCTTTCAATTGCGAGATACGCGCGCTGAGATCTGGCATGTTGGCCGTGATGCGCAGCTTGTCTTGTCCGTGAAGCTTTATGTGGCGGTTTTGCTGGATAAGCTCAATGATGCGGATTGCTTCGATGGGCGGGTTTTCCTGAAAATGCAGTATGGCCGCTTCTTCATGGGCGTCAATCTTGTCGATGCCGATTTTACTGGCGAGTAAACGCAAGCGATGCGATTCGATCAGGGCGCGCACTTGTTCTGGCAACTCACCGAAACGGTCCACCAGTTCTTCTTGCATATCATCGATCGCGTCTTGCGTATCGCAATTGGCAAAGCGCTTGTAGATCGACAGGCGTTCATTCACGCTGGGGCAGAAGTCGTTCGGTAATATGGCAGGAATGTGCAGGTTAATTTCAGTGGCATGGTGTATCGGGGCGTCGAAATTGGGCTGTTCGCCGTTTTTCAACGCGCGTACGGCTTCCTTCAGCATTTCAGAGTAAAGCTGGAAGCCGATTTCCTGCATCTCACCAGATTGATTTTCTCCCAGGATTTCGCCTGCACCCCGAATTTCCAGATCCTGCATCGCCAGGAAAAAGCCGCTACCGAGATCCTCCATTTGCTGAATGGCGTCCAGTCGGCGTTGTGCTGGTCTGGATAGCGTGTTTACGTCATTCACAAGCAGGTAGGCATAGGCCTGATGATGCGAACGTCCGATACGCCCGCGCAACTGATGGAGTTGAGCCAGGCCGAACTTGTCAGCGCGGTGCATGATCATTGTGTTTGCGCTAGGAACGTCAATGCCGGTTTCAATGATCGTCGTGCACAGCAGGATGTTGTAGCGTTTGGCGACAAAGTCGCGCATCACGCGCTCCAGTTCGCGCTCATTCATCTGGCCATGTGCCACGCCAATATGGGCTTCTGGCAACAATGTTTCCAGACGTTCTCGCCGGTTCTCGATGGTTTCGACTTCATTGTGCAGGAAGTACACCTGACCGCCACGCTTGAGTTCACGCATGCAAGCTTCACGAATGATGGCGTCATTTTCACTGCGTACGAAGGTTTTGATCGAAAGGCGTTTTTGCGGCGCGGTTGCGATGATGGACAGGTCGCGCATGCCATCCAGCGCCATGCCGAGCGTGCGTGGAATGGGGGTTGCGGTCAGAGTGAGCACATCTACATCAGCGCGCAAGGCTTTTAGGGCTTCTTTCTGGCGCACGCCGAAGCGGTGTTCCTCATCAATGATCACCAGCCCGAGGCGCGAAAATTTCACGCTTTTCGAAAGCAGTTTGTGCGTGCCGATGACGATATCAACTGAGCCGTCAGCCAATCCTTCGATGGCTTTCTTGACTTCTTTTCCAGTCCGAAAACGCGACAGTTCAGCAATGCGTACCGGCCAGTCTGCAAAGCGGTTGGCAAAAGTTTGCGAATGTTGTTCGGCCAGCAGTGTGGTCGGTGCCAGTATGGCAACTTGCTTGCCTCCCATGACGGCAATGAAGGCCGCGCGTAAAGCGACTTCAGTTTTGCCAAAGCCGACGTCGCCGCAAACCAGTCGATCCATTGGTTGGCCGGATGTCATATCCTTTATGACGGCATTGATCGATTCGGTTTGATCTGGCGTTTCTTCAAAGCCGAAACTGTCGGCAAAGTTTTCATAGTCGCGCATTGAATACTGAAAGACATGGCCTTGACGTAGTGCGCGGCGGGCATAGATATCCAGTAATTCAGCAGCCGTGTCATGTACCTGTTTTGCGGCTTTTTGTTTCGCGCGTTCCCATTGGCCGGAGCCCAGTGCATGCAGTGGTGCAGCGTCGGGCGAGACGCCGGAATAGCGCGAGATGACGTGTAATTGCGAAACCGGCACATATAACTGCGCCTCTTTCGCGTAACTGATATGCAGAAATTCGGTTTCGCCTTCCCCCATGTCCATGCTGATCAGGCCACGGTAGCGGCCAATACCATGCTTGATGTGAACAACCGGATCGCCGATCTTGAGCTCGGACAAGTCGCGTAGCATTGCATCGACATGCGTGGCGTTATCTTGTTTTCGTCGGCCAGCACGTCGCCCAGAACCAGCATAAATTTCGGTTTCGGTAATGAATGCCAGGTTGCCCAGTGCCTCGTCCAGCGCAAAGCCGGCTTGCAGTGGCGCGACGCCGAACATCGGACTGGCTTCAGATGCAGCAAAGTCGGCATAGCTTTCACAGGTGGTAACGGAGAGCTCATATTCGTTGAAGAACTGCTGCATGGTTTCGCGCCGTCCGTTTGATTCGGCACAAATCATCACGCGTTTTCCAGTGTTGGCAAT
Source organism: Burkholderiaceae bacterium (assembly GCA_963666295.1). Lineage (GTDB taxonomy): Bacteria > Pseudomonadota > Gammaproteobacteria > Burkholderiales > Burkholderiaceae_D > QZKY01. The sequence continues at coordinate 2,168,121 of OY762707.1, forward strand.
GAAGGCGCGCAGCTGGGCTAGCGGGTCGTTGGCACGCCGGTTAACGGCTACATCTGGAATAGGTGACGAAATTTCGGAAGCAGTTGCTCCTTTCTGAATGGCCCAGCGGCCATGCGTTTTGGCGAGAGAAAAGAAATCTTCATCGGTCAGAAACAGTATTTGTGGCGGCAGGATCGGGCGCTCACTGTCATACTTTAAAAAATCGTGGCGACTTTTCGTGTCTGTCCAGAAGCTTCGAATCGCATCATCCACGTTACCGATCAGGGTGATGTGAGCGTCTTTTGGGAAATAGTCGAATAGTGTTGCTGTTTCTTCAAAAAATAGCGGCAGGTAATACTCGATACCGGCAGAGGCGATGCCGGTGGCAATGTCACGATAAATGATCGAGCGCGACGGATCGCCTTCAATCATTTCGCGCCAGCGACTGCGGAAGCCCGCGCGTGCGTCTTCTTCCATCGGAAACTCACGTCCTGGCAGGAGCCGTACTTCGCTGACTGGATAGAGCGAACGTTGCGTATCGGCATCAAAGGTGCGGATGGTTTCAATCGTGTCGCCAAACAGATCAAGCCGATAGGGAAGCACGGAACCCATTGGGAACAGGTCGATCAGGCCACCGCGCACAGAGTATTCGCCAGGGGACATCACCTGCGAGACATGGTTGTAGCCTGCCAGCGAGAGTTGCGTACGCAGCTTGCCTTCATTGAGCGTTTCGCCTTGCTTGAAATAAAACGTGTGCGCGGCCAGAAAGGCGGGTGGCGCCATGCGCAGCAAGGCCGTAGTGGCGGGTACGATCAGCAGGTCGCAATGTCCATGCTGCACCTCGTACAGCGTTTCCAGTCGTCTTGAAACCAGATCCTGATGTGGTGAAAAAGCATCGTAGGGCAGGGTTTCCCAGTCAGGAAGCAGGTAGCAGCGCAGCTTGTCTTCCGGTGTCGTGAACCATGGGATTTCTTCAAGCAAGCGTTTGGCATCGGTCGCGCTTGCAGTCATTACCACCATCATTTGATCACGCGCCTTGAGGGCGATGGCCGCATTTGCGAGCACATAAGCGTCGCCAGAGCCGTGTAATTCCGGCAGGGCAAAGCGGTGGCCAGGTTTCGATAAAGATTTTTTCAGATTAAACGACATGTCGCAAACGGTTAGCGCCACCCCTTTCGGGGTTAGAATTCAGGCTTGAATACGTAAACGCGCAATTATACCGCCGCAAAGAAATCTACCTTCGACCTGATGACTCAAGCACGATACTTTGCCCTGATTCCCGCCGCTGGCGTTGGTGCCCGCCTAGGTGCCGACATTCCGAAACAGTATTTGCCCCTTGCGGGCAAGCCGATGCTACGACATACGGTTGAAGCGTTTGCTGCTTGTGACAAGATCACGCACACCTTCGTTGTTGTCAGTGCGCAGGACGAATGGGTGGACAGCGTGCTGCCAGAGGATTTGCCGAATGTGACGGTGCTGCGCTGTGGCGGTGCCATGCGGCGCGATTCGGTCTTAAATGGGCTTGAGGCAATTAAGGAGCAACTCACAAGTGATGACTGGGTGTTGGTGCACGATGCGGCGCGTCCTGGTTTAACGCCATCCCTGATCGAAAAGCTGATTATGGAGATTGGTGATGATGCCGTGGGAGGTATTTTGGCGCTGCCGGTTGCAGATACGATCAAGCGTGTTGTCGCTGGTGCAGTAGAGACGGTGTCACGTGATGGCATGTGGCTGGCGCAAACGCCGCAGATGTTTCGCTACGCGCAGTTGAAGCAGGCGTTGCAGGCCAATGAAGACGTGACCGATGAAGCTGGCGCTATCGAAGCGCTGGGCCTGACGCCACGGCTGGTGCATGGCCATGTGTGCAACAGCAAGGTCACTTTACCGGCAGATATGGCGTTGGTCAGCCTGTATCTGGCGGCTAAAGAAAACTGATTGAGAGGATCGAGAGCATGTTTCCTTTTCGCATTGGACAAGGCTACGACTGCCATGCGCTCGTTGAAGGTCGTAAATTGATCATTGGTGGTGTGGACATCCCGCACAAGACAGGCTTGCAAGGACACTCCGATGCGGACGTGTTACTGCATGCGATTGTCGATGCCATCGTGGGCGCGGCGGGTCTCGGGGATATTGGTCGCCACTTTCCGGATACTTCAGCGGTGTTCAGGGGTGCCGATTCGCGCCTGTTGCTGCGCACAGCGATGCAGAGCGTGGCAGAAGCAGGTTACGTTGTTGGCAATATTGATGCCACCATCATTGCGCAAGCGCCTAAAATGGCGCCGTACATTCCACAAATGGTGAGCAATATTGCCGCCGATTTGGGTGTGGAGGTGAGCCAGGTCAATGTGAAAGCCAAGACGAATGAGAAACTGGGCTATCTCGGCCGTGAAGAAGGGATTGCCGCAGAAGCAGTGGCGCTGATTTTTGCCGTTCAGGCCGGCGATTGCGTTTCACCGTTAATTTGATATCTGAAAAAAAAGGAAATACCATGACAGACCTGACTCGCTCCGGTGGTCGCGCAAACGATGCGCTACGTCCGATTAGCATAATTCGCCACTTCACTAAGCACGCAGAGGGTTCGGTATTGATTGAATTTGGGGATACGCGCGTGATTTGCACAGCCAGCATTACGGAGGGCGTGCCTGGCTTTTTGAGAGGCAAGGGTCAAGGTTGGCTGACAGCGGAATATGGCATGCTTCCGCGCTCAACGCACTCACGCATGGATCGGGAAGCGGCACGTGGCAGACAGACTGGGCGTACTCAGGAGATTCAGCGCCTGATTGGTCGTTCCTTGCGCGCTGCGTTTGATTTGAATGCAATGGGTGAGCATACCCTAAACCTGGATTGCGATGTGATTCAGGCAGATGGTGGCACGCGTACGGCAGCGATTACCGGTGCCATGGTTGCGGCTTACGATGCGTTTGATTTCATGGTCAAGCACGGGCATATGGAAAGTATTCCGCTCAAGCATTTTGTCGCGGCCATTTCCGTCGGGGTCCATGATGGCGTGCCATTGCTGGATCTGGATTATGCGGAAGATTCTACTTGCGATACCGACATGAATGTCGTGATGACGGATGAGGCGCATTTCATCGAAGTGCAGGGAACTGCGGAGGGGGAGGCCTTTGATCGCGTCATGATGAACCAGATGCTCGATTATGCACAAAAAGGCATTCTGGAACTGGTGGACATGCAACGCGATGTGCTGGGGCTGACGGGAGATCAAGCGGAAGTAAAATGAGCCGCAAAATCGTTCTCGCTTCCAACAACAAAGGCAAACTGGCAGAACTGAATCAGATGCTGGCCCCCGCCGGTTATGAAGTCCATCCGCAGGCCGAATATGGCGTGCCGGAAGCAGAGGAGCCGTTTCACACCTTTGTCGAAAACGCGCTGCAAAAGGCGCGACATGCGTCACGCCTGACCGGCCTTCCCGCGCTGGCCGACGACTCGGGCGTATGCGTCAATGCGCTCGGCGGCCAGCCTGGAGTGTATTCTGCGCATTACGCAGGAGAGCCGAAATCGGATGCGCGCAACAACGAGAAACTGATCGCCGATCTGGCCTCACATACAGATAAGTCGGCCAATTACTATTGTGTACTGGTCTATGTGCGTCATGCTGATGACCCGCAACCAGTCATCGCAGAAGGGAGATGGTTTGGCGAGATAACAGACACGCCACGCGGGCAGGGCGGGTTTGGTTACGATCCATACTTTCTGCTACCGGAATGGAATTGCACCGCGGCCGAGTTGTCGCCACAAGAAAAGAACCGCCTTTCTCACCGTGGGATAGCGCTTCAGGCGCTGGTTAAAAAGTTGCGACAGATTTCTTGAAGGCGAAGGGATTGCAGCAGATGGCGAATTCGACACCAAAACAACCAGAAGCGATAAGCCTCTCCGTTTTGCCGCCGTTATCGCTGTACATCCACTTTCCATGGTGCATGCGCAAATGTCCGTATTGCGACTTCAATTCCTTTGAGGCCGGAAGTGGCCTGCCGGAAGACGCCTATCTGGATGCATTGCGCGCTGACCTGGAATATTCTGCGCCGCTGGTATGGGGGCGGCGCATCCTGACGGTTTTCATTGGGGGTGGCACACCGAGCCTGCTTTCCTCGGCGGGCATGGATCGTTTGCTGACTGATGTACGTTCGTTGCTTCAGCTTGATCCGATGGCAGAAATCACGATGGAAGCCAACCCCGGCACATTCGAGGCTGAAAAGTTTCAGGCCTATCGGGAAAGCGGCATCAACCGCCTTTCAATCGGTATTCAGAGTTTCAATGCCCAGCATTTACAGGCAATCGGGCGCGTGCATGATGGGGATGAAGCGCGTCGTGCCATCGGCATCGCCCAAAAACACTTTGACAATATCAACCTTGATCTGATGTATGCCTTGCCGTTGCAAACGGTTGCGCAGGCACATGAAGATATCAAGACAGCCGTCGACTTTGGCCCGCAACACCTCTCGCTTTACCATCTGACGCTGGAGCCCAACACCTATTTTGCCAAATACCCGCCGGAAGCCATGCCGGACGAAGAAGAAAGCGCTGACATGCAGCAAATGATCTGGCAGGAAACCGCAGATGCCGGCTATCAGCATTACGAAGTGTCGGCCTACGCACAGCCCGGCAGGCAGTCAAGGCATAACTTGAATTACTGGCAGTTTGGCGATTACCTCGGCATTGGTGCCGGTGCGCATGCCAAAATTTCTTTTCCAGATCGCATCATCCGGCAAATGCGCTACATGCAGCCAGCAGCCTACATGAAACACGCATTGGCAATGCAACCGGTTCATCAGGAAACGGCGCTCGCGCCGGAAGATCTGGGGTTTGAGTTTATGTTGAATGCCTTGCGCCTGAATAACGGATTTGAGACACGCCTGTTTTCTGAGCGAACAGGACTTTCGCTGGATTTCATTGAGAAAAAACTCCGACAAGCTGAAGCCAAAGGTTTGCTCTGTCGGGACTCGGCCCGGATTTGGCCTAGCGAATTGGGCCGGCAGTTTCTGAATGATTTGCAAGAACTATTTCTGGTGGACTGATAACGATGATTCCTGCTGACGTATTACTGCTTTTTTTTGTTTCTTCCATCGCACTGGCGCTGGCCCCGGGGCCTGACAACATATTTGTTTTGACGCTTTCAGCCATGAAGGGGCGCGCCGCTGGCATTTTGGTGACCTTGGGCCTTTGCTCCGGACTGATTTTCCACACGGCCGCCGTTGCGCTCGGGGTGGCGGTTATTTTCAAGACATCGTCAATTGCATTCAACGCACTCAAGATTGTTGGTGCCGCTTATCTGGTTTATCTGGCGTGGATGTCATTTCGAGCGGGTGCTTCCGAACTCGAAGAAAATAAAGAGGCTTCCCTGAGCAACAGGCAGCTTTACGTCAGAGGCGTCGTCATGAATATGACCAACCCCAAGGTTGCGATTTTTTTCATGGCCTTTTTGCCGCAGTTTGCCGACCCGGCGAGAGGGGACTTGACGTTCCAGATACTTCTGCTGGGGCTCGTGTTCATTATTTCCGCGCTCATGATTTTTGGTTCAATAGCATGGGCAGCAGGCTTTCTGGGTGACTGGATCCAGCGCTCAAAGCGGACGCAAGTCATCATGAATCGGGTTGCCGGAACGGTGTTTGCCGGTCTGGCGCTCAGGCTGATTACGAGTACGCGTTAACCAGCAGTTTGATCCTTCCTTTGTGCTGAAGTTCGCATTGAATTTTTGGAGCGACGCAAGGGGAGCAAACTTGAATACTTCACACGTCAACTGGCCGAATCAATAATGGCCTTACAGTTTGCGAGGTAATAATTTTTCTTGCTTTGTCGTTATAGTTAAAGCAACTAGTTTTATTCAACTTTATGGCTTCAATAGTTTGTGTTGGGTCTTTAAGGAGAGAGTGAGTTATGGCGAACTGTGAGTGCTTGCTGGGCTGCCCGTTTTTTAACGACAAGATGAGCGACAGCGCTGGCATTGGGGCGATTTACAAAAAGAAATATTGCCAGGGTGATAGTGCGCAGTGTGCTCGCTACATGGTTTTTAAAGTGCGAGGTAAAGTTGGTGTGCCAGCCGATTTGTATCCCAATATGGTGGATCGTGCGAAAAAGATATTGGCATCTTGATTAATTTTATTGGCCGTTCACGTGAGCAGGATGTTTCCTAAAAGGGGCATCCTGCTTTTTTGTGCGTTGTCGTCATGATGTAAACTCAAGAACTGTATATGGATCAAAAGGAAGAGGAAATAATCATGACAGAAACGGTAGCCATACTCGGAGCAAGTGACGACTATGAAGGATATTCATATGCAGCGATGGATGCCTTGGAGCGGAAAGGGCACCATGTTGTGCTGGTAAATCCGCGTTATGAACAGATTGAAGGCGCACCTTGCTACAAGAGTCTGTCCGAATATCAAGGAGTAGTAGATACGGTAACGATATATGTGGCGCCGAAAATCCTTACGAACCTTTTGCCGGAAATTGTCGCTGCCAAACCGAAGCGTGTCATTTTTAATCCCGGAACAGAAGACGAGACCGCCATGGAAGCGTTTAAGAAGCAGGGAATCGTAACTCAGAAGGCGTGTACGCTTAAATTGTTGCGCAATAATCAGTACGAGAATTATTAGGATCACTGAAGAAATCTGCGAGCAAGATGGGGCAGGGCTGGAGGGAGCGCCGCAGGGGACAAACTTGAATACTTCAAACTTCAACTGCCCGAATCAATAATTAGTAATTTTTGAGTTAAAGCTGTTTGCCGAGTTAGGCTGGTTAGTCTAAAATGTGCGGTTAAGTTCATTCAATAAATCCACCTTATCACTTCGTCTTTTTTGCTGAATGCGTGCCTTCGCGGGATTTTCATCCATACGTCAAGGCAATTTCTGTTCGCGCAGAGGCTTGTGGGTGTAGGTGAAAACAACATCAGGAGTTACTCTTGCTACCCTTTCTATCTGGCAATGCCACCCCTGCCTTATTAGCGCTTGCTGATGGCTCTATTTTTAAGGGGATTTCAATAGGTGCTGCGGGTCATGCAATTGGCGAGGTTGTGTTCAATACCTCGATGACCGGCTATCAGGAAATTCTGACCGATCCCAGTTACAGCCGTCAGATTGTGACGCTGACTTATCCGCATATTGGCAATACGGGCGTTAATCCAGAAGACGTGGAATCCGCGAAAGTTCAGGCAGCTGGTCTGGTCATCAAGGATTTGCCGCTCTTGACTTCAAACTTTCGCAAGACGCAAACCTTATCCGAATACCTGATTGCAGAAAACATCGTTGCGATTGCAGGGGTCGATACACGTCGTCTGACACGTCTCCTGCGTGAGAAAGGCGCGCAAAGCGGTGCGATTCTGGTAGGCGCTGATGCTGACAAGGCACTGGCAATGGCGCGCTCCTTCCCAGGTCTGGCGGGCATGGATCTGGCGAAAGTTGTGACGACAGAAAAGTCCTATGAATGGAAGGAAACGGAGTGGGTGCTGGGCAAGGGCTATGGCCAGCAAACGGAACCAAAATACCACGTGGTTGCCTTTGATTATGGCGTCAAGCGCAATATTTTACGGATGTTGGCCGAGCGTGGCTGCAAGGTAACCGTATTGCCGGCACAGTCAACAGCCGAAGACGCCATGGCCTTGAATCCAGACGGCATTTTCCTGTCTAATGGGCCTGGTGATCCTGAGCCCTGCGACTATGCGATTTCAGCGACACGCACCTTGATTGACAAGGGATATCCGACATTCGGCATTTGTCTGGGGCACCAGATCATGGCGTTGGCCTCGGGGGCAAAAAGCCTCAAGATGAAATTCGGCCATCACGGCGCGAATCATCCGGTTCAGGATCTGGATAACAAGCAAGTTCTGATTACGTCACAAAACCATGGCTTTGCGGTTGACGCCGATACGCTGCCTGCTAATTGTCGTGTGACGCATGTGTCGCTGTTTGACGGTTCTCTGCAAGGTTTTACACGCACGGATCGCCCTGCCTTCTGCTTCCAGGGTCACCCGGAAGCATCCCCGGGTCCGAATGACATTGCCTACCTGTTTGATCGCTTCGTGGCGATGATGGAGAAAGAGAAAAATGCCTAAGCGTACAGACTTAAAAAGCATCCTGATTATTGGCGCTGGCCCGATTGTTATCGGTCAGGCGTGTGAGTTTGACTATTCCGGCGCGCAGGCCTGCAAGGCTTTGCGTGAAGAAGGGTATAAAGTTATTCTCGTAAACAGCAATCCGGCCACCATCATGACGGACCCGGAAATGGCCGACGTCACTTACATCGAGCCGGTTACCTGGCAGGTCGTTGAGAGCATTATTGAAAAAGAGCGACCCGATGCCATTTTGCCGACCATGGGTGGCCAGACTGCACTGAATTGCGCGCTGGACCTGCATAACAACGGCGTTCTCGACAAGTATGGCGTTGAGCTGATTGGTGCAAGACCAGAGGCGATTGACAAGGCTGAAGATCGCCAGAAATTCAAGGACGCCATGACCAAGATCGGTCTGGGTTCTGCCCGTTCCGGCATTGCACACTCTTTGGAGGATGCTTGGGCAGTGCAAAAGGATCTTGGTTTTCCGATCATTATTCGCCCTTCGTTTACTCTGGGCGGCTCAGGCGGCGGTATTGCGTACAACGAAGAAGAGTTCGTCACCATTTGCCAGCGCGGTCTGGAAGCGTCTCCAACCTCAGAGTTGCTGATTGAAGAATCCATGCTTGGCTGGAAAGAGTACGAGATGGAAGTGGTGCGCGATCAGGCGGATAACTGCATCATCGTCTGCTCGATTGAAAACCTGGACCCGATGGGCGTACACACCGGCGATTCGATTACGGTGGCGCCAAGCCAGACGCTCACCGACAAGGAATACCAGATCATGCGCGATGCATCGATCGCGATTTTGCGTGAAATCGGAGTTGATACGGGCGGTTCCAACGTCCAGTTTTCGATCAACCCAAAAGACGGGCGCATGATCGTGATCGAAATGAATCCGCGGGTATCTCGCTCTTCGGCGCTGGCCTCCAAGGCAACCGGCTTCCCGATTGCCAAGGTGGCGGCTAAGCTGGCGGTGGGCTTTACCCTGGATGAATTGAAAAATGACATTACCGGTGGCGCCACACCAGCCTCATTTGAGCCGACGATCGATTACGTCGTGACCAAGGTGCCGCGCTTTACATTCGAGAAGTTCCCGGATGCGGATCCGCATTTGACAACCCAGATGAAAGCGGTGGGTGAAGTCATGGCGATTGGTCGTACTTTCCAGGAATCCTTCCAGAAAGCCTTGCGCGGACTGGAAGTGGGCGCGGATGGCTTGAATCAGTTCACAACGGACACAGACAAAATTGCTGAAGAACTGGGTGAGCCTGGGCCGGATCGTATCTGGTACGTTGGCGATGCCTTTGCGCAAGGTTTCTCGCTGGAGCAAGTTTTTCAGTTGACCAAGATTGACCCGTGGTTCCTGGCCCAGATCAAGGAACTGGTCGACATCGAATTGTGGCTGGAGACGCAGACGCTGGGCGGGCTTGATCGGGAAATGCTGTACCGTTTGAAGCAAAAAGGTTTTGCTGATCGCCGCTTGGCGCATCTGATGAAAACAACCGAAACGGCGGTGCGTGAGAAGCGCATCGAGCTAAATGTTCGCCCAGTATTCAAGCGCGTCGATACCTGTGCCGCCGAGTTTGCCACCAATACCGCTTACATGTACTCAACGTACGATGAAGAATGCGAGGCGGAACCGACAGACAACAAAAAAATCATGGTGCTGGGCGGCGGCCCGAACCGGATCGGTCAAGGTATCGAGTTCGACTATTGCTGCGTGCATGCCGCCTTGGCGATGCGCGAGGATGGTTACGAAACCATCATGGTTAACTGCAACCCGGAAACCGTCTCGACGGATTACGACACATCTGACCGTCTGTATTTCGAGCCGTTGACTCTTGAAGACGTGCTTGAAATTGTTGACAAGGAAAAACCGGTTGGCGTGATTGTTCAGTTTGGCGGGCAGACGCCGTTGAAACTGGCACTGGATCTGGAAGCGAATGGCGTGCCGATTATCGGTACGACGCCGGACATGATTGATGCGGCGGAAGATCGTGAGCGTTTTCAGCAAATGCTGAATAAATTCGGCTTGCGACAACCGCCAAACCGTACGGCGCGTAACGAGCAGGAAGCACTGGAATTGGCTGAAGAAATCGGTTATCCGCTGGTTGTGCGCCCTTCGTACGTATTGGGTGGCCGGGCAATGGAAATCGTTCATGAGCAGCGTGATCTTGAGCGCTACATGCGCGAAGCTGTCAAGGTGTCGAATGATTCACCGGTATTGCTGGATCGCTTCCTGAATGATGCGATTGAAGTGGACGTAGACTGCCTGTGCGACGGACAGCGCACCTTCATTGGTGGCGTGATGGAACATATCGAGCAGGCGGGTGTGCACTCGGGTGATTCTGCCTGTTCGCTGCCGCCATATTCGCTTTCTGATGAAACGATTCAGGAATTGAAACGCCAGACGGCGCTGATGGCCAAAGGTCTGAATGTGGTCGGCCTGATGAATGTGCAGTTTGCCATTCAAAATGTGGAGCGAGAGGGCAAAATCGAAAGCACGGTTTATGTGCTGGAAGTGAATCCGCGCGCCTCGCGCACTGTCCCGTTTGTCTCCAAGGCGACGGGCTTGCCGCTGGCCAAGATTGCGGCGCGTTGCATGGCAGGTCAGTCCCTCGATGCGCAGGGCATTACGACAGAAATCGTGCCGCCTTATTACAGTGTCAAGGAAGCCGTATTCCCATTCGTCAAGTTTCCTGGTGTGGATACCATCCTGGGGCCTGAAATGAAGTCAACGGGTGAAGTGATGGGCGTCGGCAAGACATTTGGCGAGGCTTTCATCAAGTCGCAGCTGGGTGCGGGCACTATTGTGCCAAGTTCCGGCACGGTATTTTTAAGTGTTCGTGATGCAGACAAACCGCGTGCGGTCAAGGTTGCTCAGGATTTCGAGAAACTCGGCTTCTCCATTGTGGCAACCAGAGGAACAGCGGCGGCCATTGAGGCTGCTGGGGTTCCGGTGAAGACCGTCAACAAGGTGGTGGAAGGGCGGCCACATGTGGTGGACATGATCAAGAACCGCGAGATTGATTTGGTGGTTAATACGGTTGAAGAAAAGCGCAGTGCCATTGTTGACTCGGGGGCAATTCGCACATCAGCCTTGGCCTCCCGTGTGCCAACGTGGACGACGATTGCAGGCGCGGAAGCGGCAGTTGAGGGTGTGGCATACCTGGACGAGCTTCACGTCTATGATTTACAAGGCTTGCACAAAACCTTAAACTGAGACCATTAAATTCTGGCATTCATGGGTCACAGGAGCAGGGTAGTTCGAATTCCTGCTTCTTGTGGCCTTAACGATTTTTAATAATAACGATTATGAGCACAACACCCCTTACCAAGCATGGCGCGGAGCTGTTGCGTCAAGAATTGCATCGACTGAAAACCAAGGAACGTTACGAAGTCATTGCTGCGATTTCAGAAGCGCGATCACACGGAGATCTCTCCGAGAACGCGGAATATGATGCAGCGAAAGAGCGCCAGAGTTTCATCGAAGGTCGTATCGCAGAGCTTGAAGGCAAGTTGGGGTCGGCGCAAATTATTGATCCGACCGAACTAGAGAGGGATGGGCGCGTCGTGTTTGGTGTCACGGTCAGGCTTGAAGACCTGGAGTCAGGGGAAAAAGTGCAATACCAGATCGTTGGCGTTGACGAGGCCGACCTGAAAGAAGCGAAAATATCGGTTACGTCGCCCATTGCGCGCGCCTTGATTGGCAGAACCGCCGATGACGTGGTTGAGGTTCAGGCACCATCAGGAATTCGTGAGTACGAGATTCTGGAAGTGCTCTACATCTGATTGTTTTTGCCAGTCAGATTTTCGCTCAAAATCCGGCGGTTCACCGAACCTTGTCTGAGTTCAGAAGGCTCAATTTTTTAATGCAGCCTTCTTTGCACTGGTTTGGCGCGTTTTGGCACGTTTTATCAATCCGCCCTTCGTGACACGCTGGTTGCCTTTAACTGAGGCACGGATTTTGACCGGGCGCTTGGTGCCATCAGCAGGTTGTCTTGCGATCGTCACCTCGCGTACCCCTTTTCCTTTGGGCGTGTCAGGCGTTTTAATCACTTCTTTTTTAGGTCTGAAGATAACTAGCAATTTGCCTATATGCTGGACAGGGGCTGCGTGGAGTTGTCTGCAAATGCCTTCATAGATTGCAATACGTTCTTCACGGTCATCGCCGAGAACGCGAACCTTGATCAAACCGTGGGCGTTCAGACTGGCTTCGATTTCCCTGATGACAGCCGATGTCAGGCCGGCGTCGCCAATCATGACAACAGGGCTGAGTGAATGGGCTTCGGCGCGAAGCTCGCGGCGTTGGGCGGCAGTAATCGTTAACATTGTTATCCTTTTCAAAACCGTATTTTACGCGAATGGCAAAAAATAAGACCAATAAACCTTGGGTGCAAGGTCACATTAATGATCCTTACGTCAAGCAGGCGCAACTGGATGGTTATCGTGCGCGCGCAGCCTATAAATTGATGGAAATCGATGAGCGGGAAAGCTTGATCAGGCCGGGGCAGGTGATCGTCGATCTGGGTTGTGCACCGGGTAGCTGGTCGCAGTATATTCGAAACAAGCTAGCGGGCAAGGGCGCAGAAGGTGTGCAGGGAACGATCGTAGGATTGGACATGCTTCCCATGGAAGCAATTGCGGATGTCCATTTCATTCAGGGTGATTTTCGGGAAGATGACGTGCTGGCGCAGTTAGAGGCGGTTCTTGGTGGACAAAAAGTTGATTTGGTGTTGTCTGACATGGCGCCTAACCTGTCCGGTATTGCGGATGCAGACGCAGCCAGAATGGCGTATCTGGCCGAACTGGCCATTACTTTCGCGCAAACACACTTGAAGCCTTCTGGTGCATTATTGATTAAATGTTTTCATGGCCAGGCGTATGATGAAATTGTTGCTGGTTTCAGAGCGGCGTTTAAAAATGTTTCGACTAAAAAGCCGAAGGCCAGTCGCAACAAGTCTGCAGAAGTGTTTTTGCTTGGCAAATCATTGAAAAACTAGGTGGGCTCTCTTTGAGGACGAGGAGGAAGCATGAAGACGGTTATTCTGGTAAGGCATGCGAAAGCCGGTCAGGGCGCGTTCGGGATGTTGGATTTTGACCGCACGCTGGAAGAGCGCGGTAAAAGGGATGCTGTTTTTATGGGGCAAAAAATTCGGGAGCAGAATATTTTCCCGGACCTCATACTGTCCAGCCCTGCCAAAAGAGCCAAAAAAACAGCAAAGCTGGTTGCAGATGAACTGGGTTATCCAAAAGCGCAAATTCAGTTTGATCGGAAAATTTATGATTCCAATGCGGCTTACCTGTATGCGCTGCTGCGGGCGCAAGGCGATCAGCATGAGAGAGTCATGGTTTTTGGTCACAATCCGGACTTGTCGATTCTTGCTGACATGTTGCTGGCTGAAAAGCCGGAGGAAGGCGTTAATTTGCCCACAGCCGGAGTCTGCTGCATGGTATTTCCCATTGATCAATGGGAAATGCTAGAGGAAAATCAGGGCAGGGCGGTATTCTTTGATTATCCGAAGCACCACGACGAATAAGGGCGTAACGCGCTTGAGTTTTTGTCTATCACCCCCATCTATTTGTTCAATTCATGTACCTGAAGAGAAACTATTGCGCACCCAGCCAAACAGCTTTGGCATGGGTTCTGGATTAACGGTACAATCCAAAGTGTATTTGTTCTGGGGATTCCTTAATGTTTAATAACAGATTTGCCAGATTTGGAATTTGGGCGGTGGTGTCAGCCGTTATCATGATGGTAGCCGTCAAGTATTTTGACAGTCGCGGTGAAAATACGGGTGGTGCGGCGCAAATTACCTATTCCGATTTTCTGGATGCAGTCAAGGCCAAGCGCATCAAACATGCGGTGATCGATAATCGAACGATTATTGCCATGACCAATAGTGGCGAAAAGGTCAAAACTTCGGTTACCTACCTGGACCGTGGCCTGATTGGCGACCTTGTGGACAACGGCATTCGTTTTGACGTCAAGCCGCCAGAGGAGCAATCCTTACTGTCGCAAATTTTCATATCCTGGTTCCCGATGATCTTGCTTATCGGTGTATGGATATTTTTCATGCGTCAAATGCAGGGCGGCGGTGCCGGGAAAGGTGCATTCTCGTTTGGTAAATCCAAGGCGAGAATGATCGACGAAAAGAGCAATGTGGTCACATTTAGCGATGTGGCGGGTTGCGACGAGGCAAAGGAAGAAGTGTCCGAGGTGGTTGAGTTTTTGCGCGACCCGGGCAAGTTCCAGAAACTCGGTGGTCGTATTCCAACGGGCTTGCTGCTTGTCGGCCCCCCTGGAACGGGTAAGACCCTGCTGTCGCGCGCAATTGCGGGCGAGGCCAAGGTGCCATTTTTCTCGATCTCGGGCTCTGATTTCGTCGAAATGTTCGTGGGCGTGGGTGCTTCCCGTGTCAGGGATATGTTTGAGAACGCCAAAAAACATGCGCCATGTATCATTTTTATTGATGAAATCGATGCGGTAGGTCGCCATCGCGGCGCTGGCATGGGCGGCGGTAATGACGAGCGTGAGCAGACCTTGAATCAGTTGCTGGTTGAAATGGATGGTTTCGAGCCGAATTCAGGGATTATTGTTGTGGCCGCAACGAACCGTGCAGATGTGCTGGACAAGGCCTTGTTGCGTCCTGGTCGCTTTGATCGACAGGTTGTCGTCGGCTTGCCGGATATCAGGGGGCGTGAGCAGATTCTGAATGTGCATACACGCAAGGTGCCGATTGCGCCGGACGTTGAACAAGGTATTCTTGCGCGTGGTACGCCGGGCTTTTCCGGCGCGGATCTGGCGAACCTTGTGAACGAGGCAGCCCTGTTTGCGGCGCGCCGCAACAAGCGCCTGGTTGAGATGATCGATTTCGAGGACGCCAAAGACAAGATCATGATGGGGCCGGAACGCAAATCCTTCGTCATGCGCGAGGAAGAGCGTCTGAATACGGCATACCATGAAGCCGGTCATGCGGTAGTGGCCAAATTGTTGCCGAAAGCCGACCCTGTACACAAGGTCACCATCATGCCGCGTGGCATGGCGTTGGGCCTGACCTGGCAATTGCCTGAACATGATCGCGTCAACATGTACAAGGACAAGATTCTTGAAGAGATCGCCATCCTGTTTGGCGGCCGTGTTGCCGAAGAACTGTTCATGCATCAGATGTCGACCGGCGCCTCGAACGATTTTGAGCGTGCGACCAAACTGGCGCGTGCGATGGTGACACGCTATGGCATGTCTGACAGTCTCGGAACGATGGTTTACGAAGACACCGATCATGAGATGTATGTCGGCCGCATACCGACCAAAACGGTATCTGAAGTAACGCAACAAAAAGTGGATGCAGAAATTCGCAGTATTCTGGATCAACAGTACGCGCTGTGCCGTAAATTGTTGTCTGAAAACAGCGATAAAGTTGAGCGCATGGCCTTAACACTCATGGAGTGGGAAACCATTGATGCCGAACAGGTGAATGACATCATGGATGGCCGTGATCCTCGTCCACCCAAGGAGGGCAGCTCAATACGCAAGCCGCCATCTGGCAATGCACCGGAAGACGTGACACCCAATGCACCGGCACCGGCATAATTGATCTATTGCACAAGAATAAAAGGGAGGATAATCCTCCCTTTTTCTATAACTCTCAGGCTATGAGTTTTCATTTTCAGTGTGGGCGCTACACATTCCGTCTGGGCGGTAGCCACGACCGCCCTCTGGTCATGGGCATCCTGAATGTGACGCCAGACTCCTTTTCAGATGGAGGCCACCATTTTTCACTGGAAGCAGCGATAAATCATGCCGAACGCATGATCGCTGACGGGGTGGATATTATTGACATTGGTGGAGAATCAACACGACCCGGCGCTGAGGCGCTTTCACTGCAGCAGGAACTGGATCGCGTCATGCCGGTGGTGTATGCCTTGCGTGATTGCGGCAAGCCATTGTCGGTTGACACCTACAAGCCTGCGGTGATGCGCGAGGTTCTTATTGCTGGCGCAGACATGATCAACGATGTGAATGGCTTTCGTGCAGACGGCGCGCCAGATGCCGTGAAGGACAGTCGGTGCGGTTTATGCCTCATGCACATGCAAGGAACACCGCAAACCATGCAGGCCGATCCATCATATTCGGACGTGGTCGATGATGTGGTCGATTTCCTTTTTGAGCGCGTTGCCGCGCTGGAAGCAGCGGGCATTGCGCGGGAAAGATTGTGTGTTGACCCGGGTTTTGGCTTTGGCAAAACACAGCAACATAACCTCGCTTTGCTTAAAGACTTGGGTGTGGTTTGTGAAAAATTGGCATTGCCCCTTTTGGCGGGTCTTTCAAGAAAAGGCATGATTGGCGCGCTCACCGGCAAAGGAATGACTGCGCGAACGGCGGGCAGCATTGCCGCTGCCATGGTTGCGGTAAGCAAGGGGGCAAACATCGTGCGTGTGCATGATGTGGCAGAAACGGTCGATGCATTGACGATCTGGCAGGCAGCCAGAAATTAACAGGAACTGGAGAAAAATGTCTCGTAAATATTTTGGAACCGATGGCGTTCGCGGTCGCGTTGGCGAAATGCCGATTACGCCAGATTTTGTGATGAAGCTGGGCTATGCCGCCGGTAAGGTACTAACGCGCTCAAGAACAGCAGAAGGGCGGCCGGTGGTGCTGATCGGCAAGGACACGCGCGTCTCTGGTTACATGCTGGAGGCATCACTGCAGGCAGGATTCGCCGCTGCGGGCGTGGACGTCATGCTCGCCGGGCCGATGCCAACGCCTGCCATTGCATACCTGACGCGAGCCCTGCGTCTGTCGGCAGGCGTTGTGATTTCTGCCTCCCATAATCCCTATCCTGACAACGGCATCAAGTTTTTTTCTTCTACCGGCAACAAGCTTCCTGACGCACTGGAGCTGGATATAGAGGCAATGCTGGAAAAGCCGATGGATTGTGCGGTTAATGATCGTGTTGGCAGGGCGCGGCGTCTGGCTGACGCACAGGGTCGTTATATCGAGTTCTGCAAGAGCACTTTCCCGAATGAGCTTGATTTGCGTGGCATGAAGATCGTGGTTGATTGCGCACACGGTGCTGCCTACGATATCGCGCCTTGTGTGCTGCACGAACTGGGCGCAGACGTTGTGCCGATTGGCGTGCAACCCAATGGCATCAACATTAACGAAGCTTGCGGCGCAACAGCACCGGAAGCAATGGCAGAGGCGGTCAAGGAGCATCAGGCAGATGTTGGCATTGCGCTGGATGGCGATGCCGACCGCCTGATCATGGCAGACGCGAGTGGCCGTTTGTATTATGGCGACGAGCTTTTATATGTGATGGCAAAAGACCGTGCCGTATCCGGAAAGCTTGAGGGTGTGGTTGGCACACTCATGACCAACATGGCGCTCGAAGTGGCATTCAGGGAAGAGGGCGTCGGCTTTGCGCGCGCCAGGGTAGGGGATCGTTACGTGCTGGAAGAATTGCAGGAGCGCGGCTGGATTCTTGGTGGTGAAGGCTCCGGCCACCTGCTTTGCCTCG